>JAXMKV010000032.1:0-118440 GCA_034371155.1 Gallionella sp.
ACTGGGGGTGCGGGTTTATTGATCTGTGCGTGATGAAGCGGAGTATTGTTGTGGGAGCTCGGTTATACCGAGCGATTGAAGCGATGGGAAAACCATCGTGTGGTAAGCCTTGCATAGCCATTCCACATAACCCATCAAAAAACGATGGGTAAGTGGCTGGTTAAACCTCGCTCCCACAGGGAATGCGGCCCTCACCCATCAAAAAGCGATGAGTGAGGGACTGGTTAAACCGCTTTCATACCGGATGCTTACTTTTGCGGCGAGGGGGCGAATGGACTGGCGCCCCAAATCTTCTCGGCGTACTGCATGACGGTTCGGTCGCTGGAAAATTTACCCATGTTGGCGATGTTGAGGATCGCTTTCTTTGTCCATGTATCCCTATCTCTGTAAGCCGCGTCCACTTCCTTTTGGCATGAGATGTAGGACGCATAGTCGGCCAGCAGCAGGTAATGATCCCCGTGCGCGAGAAGCGCATCGACTATTGGCCTGAATCTGCTTGGCTCTTCCTGGGAGAAGAAGCCCGAGGCGATCATGTCGATCACTTCGCGCAGTTCGTTGTTCGCATGGTAGTAATCAAGCGGGCGGTAGCCGTTTGCTCTGGTTTGTTCGACTTCCTTGGCATTGAGGCCGAAGATGAAAATGTTTTCGGCACCGACTTCCTGCATGATTTCGACGTTGGCGCCGTCCAGCGTGCCGATGGTGAGTGCGCCGTTTAGCGCAAGTTTCATGTTGCCGGTGCCGGATGCCTCGGTTCCGGCGGTGGATATCTGCTCGGACAGGTCTGCGGCGGGAATGATGTTCTCCGCCGTGGTTACGCCGTAGTTGGGGATGAACACCACTTGCAATCGGTTGGCGGCGACGGGGTCGTTGTTGACGACGTCGGCGATATCGTTGATGAGTTTGATGATGAGCTTGGCCATGGCGTAGCCGGGCGCGGCCTTGCCGGCGAAGATCACGGTGCGCGGCACGGTGTCTTCTCCCTTGCGGATACGGTTGTACAGCGTCACCACATGGAGGATGTTGAGCAACTGGCGCTTGTACTCGTGGATGCGCTTGATCTGTACATCGAACAGCGAGTCGGCGTTGATGGCGATGCCATGCCGTTGCTGAAGCATCGCGGCGAAGCGTTCCTTGTTGGTGCGTTTGATGTCGGAGAGCTCCATGCGGAAGGTGGCATCTTCGGCCAGCGGGATCAGGCGCTTCAACTGGCTCAGGTCCTTGATCCAGCCATCGCCGATTCGTGAGGTGATGAGTGCCGACAAGAGCGGATTGGCCTGGCTCAGCCAGCGGCGCGGCGTGATGCCGTTGGTCATGTTGATGATCTTGCCGGGATAGAAGCGGTCAAAATCGGCGAAGATGGTCTGCTTCATCAGTTCGGTGTGTATCTGCGCCACGCCGTTCACCTTGTGGCTGCCGACGATGGCCAGATGTGCCATGCGGATGCGCTTATCTCCGCTCTCGTCGATGATGGACATGCGGCGCAATATGTCGGTGTCACCCGGATGGCGGTGCATGACATCTTTCAGGAAGCGGAAATTGATTTCGTAAATGATCTGCAAATGACGCGGCAGGATGCGCTCCAGCAGGGAGACCGGCCAGGTTTCCAGCGCCTCCGGCATCAGGGTGTGGTTGGTGTAAGCGAAGGTACGGGTAGTGATGTCCCACGCCTTTTCCCAATCCATGTGGTGTACGTCCACCAGAACGCGCATCAGCTCGGCGATGGCGATGGACGGATGGGTGTCGTTCAACTGGATGGCGGTCTTGTCGGCAAACTCATGCATATTCGGGTGGAACCTCTGGTAGTGCGAGAGGATGTCCTGCAACGAAGCGCAAACCAGAAAGTATTGCTGTTTCAGGCGCAACTCGTGGCCGACTGCGGTGGAGTCGTCGGGGTACAGCACCTTGGAAATATTTTCCGACGCGTTTTTGTTCTCTACCGCCTTGATGTAATTGCCCTCGTTGAAGTAGCGTAAATCGAAATCGCGTGTGGCATGGGCCGACCACAGGCGCATGTTGTTGACGGTTCGGGTGTTGTACCCAGGAACCGGCGAGTCGTAGGCCATGGCCAATACATCTTCAGAATCTACCCAATGATGTTTCTTTATACCGTGTTCGTCTTCGTGCGTGACGACCTTGCCGTTAAATTTGACGTGGTATAGAACTTCCGGGCGCGGAAACTCCCAGGGATTGCCAAAGCGCAACCAGTTGTCGGGTTGTTCGATCTGCTGTCCGTTTTCGATGCGCTGTGAAAACATGCCATATTCATAGCGAATGCCAAAACCATGTCCGGGCAGATTCAGTGTGGCCAGGGAGTCTAAAAAACAGGCCGCAAGCCGGCCCAATCCGCCATTTCCCAGCGCGGCATCGTGTTCCATCTCTTTTACCTCGTCGAGATTGATGCCCAGTTTGTTGAGTGCGGTGCGGTAATCCTGCTCGCACCCCAGGTTGTGCAGGCTATTCATCAGCGTGCGCCCCATCAAGAACTCCATGGAGAAATAGTAGATGCGCTTTGCATCGTGGCTCTGGTAATTGCGCTTGGTTTCGATACGACGGTTGATCAGCCGGTTTCTCACCACATAGGCTGCGGTATAGAACCAGTCGCGATCAGTGGCCGCCAGATAATCCTTGCCGACCGCATTGGTCAAATGATCCGTCAGTTCGCTTTCGATGGAAATATTTCCGGTGGACTCATCTCGCTGGAAGGCGGTGATGTCGAGACTATTGGATATGAGCGCAAGTTTGTTGATGAGGTTCATGAATGCTCTGCCTGTTGTAGATGATTAAATTCAAAAAATTTTAAATCGACGCAAACCTGCGACGCAAGCCGGATAAGTCGAGTGGCAGCGACTTATCTGCATCTTTTGAAAAGCAAGTTCGGTCAGCGGGCTAATCCTAGCCCCGCTTTGTTTCATAAATAAGAACGGATGCAGCGATTTCAGAGGAATCAGAATGCCGTAACCGTGTTGCAATGAAGCTTACCTATGCTGTATCGCGGGAATCACTTCCGCTGATAACGAGGCTTCGATGAAAAATGGAAAAAGATGAGTTCGATACGGCATTTACGGTTACCGAGGTGATCGAGAGGGGGGCGCTTTCGGCTATTTATCAGCCCATGGTTCGGCTGGAGTCGGGCAAGATATTCGGATATGTAGGTTGCATTCGAGGGCCATCCGGCGATCTGTTGTGCTCGCCGGAAAGACTCTACAAATCCGCCTGGGAAGACGGGTATCTGATCGATCTGGAGAATCATTGTCTGGAAACGGTGTTGCGCAATTTCGTCGAAAGCAAGCTGCCCGGAATTCTGTTTTTGCGTCTGGATATAAGCATCTACAGCTTTGCCGACAAACTCAAGGATGTGAAAATCGACAAGTTGATCCAGCAATCGGGCGTTGAACCCTCCAGGGTCGTGCTTTTCTTTAGTGGTTTGGTCTCGCATCTCGAGGATAACAGCGGCCTGATGCAAAAACTGCTGGCACGCTATAACGAACGCGGCTTCGCGGTTGCGGTAGACGAAATATCTGCCGTGCTCGACAAGAGCGGAGAGAAAAAGGCGTTGTTGCCGGAATATGTATTGCTGGATCGCTACCTGGTTGAGGATGTCGACAAGGAGCCGGTCAAATTTAATCTTATCAAGTCGTTGCACAAGCGCATGCGCAATACCTCTTGCCGCCTGATTGCCTCCGGTGTCGACACGCGTAGCGAAATGCTGCTGCTGAATGAGATCGGTATTCCCTTTGGTATGGGAGATTTTATCTCGCGGGCAAGCAAAAATCCGTTGCGCAGCGTTTCGCGGGATGTGCTGGATGCACTTAAACCGAACAATGCCAAGCACGGCGCGGAGCAAAGCTGCATAGAGCACGCGCTGCTTGAGCGCGTGCAATGCTTTCAACTGGATGACTGCAACGAAGAGGTTTTTATCCTGTTCGAGAAAAATCCGCAGATCAGCGTGGTGTGCGTGGTCAACAATGGCGTGCCGATCGGGCTGATCAATCGCGGAGTGTTCATCAATCGTTATGCAAGGCCGTATCAGCGCGAGTTGTACGGAAAAAAACCCTGCACCACCTTCATGGATCCCGAGCCGCTGGTTGTGGACAAGAATATTTCCATACAGGAGTTGAGCAGATTGCTGGCTGAAAATCAGCGGCATATTTCCATGGGATTCATTTTTACCGACAACGGGCAATATCTGGGCGTCGGCACCAGCCAGAACCTGATTCATGAAATCACCGAAATGCAGATCCAATCGGCGCGTTACGCCAATCCCTTGACCGGTCTGCCGGGAAATGCGCGTATCGACGAAGAAGTTGACGCTTTGCTGCGCAGCCAAGAATCGTTCTGTCTGGCCTACTTCGACTTGGACAACTTCAAGCCGTTCAACGATGTGTACGGCTTCAGTATGGGCGATGCTGTGATCCAGATGACGGCCAAGATCATCGTCGAATTGAGCGATGCAGAGCTGGATTTTGTCGGTCACATCGGGGGAGATGACTTCATCGCTTTGTTTCGCAGCAACAACTGGAATGACCGTTGCAACAGTATGCTGAATCGCTTTGCCAATGAAGCTCAGGCGTTCTTCAGCCCGGCTGATCTGGAGCGCGGCGGCTATGTCGCGGAGAACCGGCGCGGAGAAAAAGAATTCCACACGCTGGTGTCGTTGTCGATAGGAGCCGTTGTTGTCGTGCCCGGCACATTCCGCTCGCACAAGGAAGTCGCCGTGGTTGCGACCGAGTCAAAAAAGATGGCAAAAAAAGTGCATGGCAATAGCCTGTATATCAACCAGAGGCAGTATCCGGAAGTGGTTTTATCTTAAGGAGCAATGCCGTGAATATTTTGATAGTAGAAAACGAAGCCGCCACAATGGCGGCAATGCTGGCGAAGTTGTCCGATCCGGTGTTGTCTATCAGTTCGTCCACTACTGAGGATGTGGTTGTGCAGGCCAAAGACAGAATGCCCGATCTGGTTATTATCGATGCAGCCGGATTGCCAAAAAAGTCCGGCTATAAAACCTGTCGCAAACTCAAATTGGAAGGCCAGACTGCGAATATTCCCGTACTGCTTTTGCTGAAAGTTGGCGACCATGCGGCATGGAAAGAGCTGCTCGAATCCGGTGCGGACGATTTCATGCTGCCTCCGTTTGATAGCGATGCCATGCGGGCCAAACTTATTTTGTTGCAGCGGCAACAGGCAATCCATCATCATTTATTGCACAGCCATACGCACATCGAGCAGGAAATTAGACTGTCGCGCCACATGTTTGAGGCAATTACCAAACGGCAGCGCGAGCAAGTCGAATATTTGGAGTTCTGGAGTCTGGCGGCAGGTCGTTTCTCCGGCGATCTGTTCCTCTACGAAAGAACACCGGACGGGCGTCTGCATGCCTTTGTCGCGGATTTTACCGGGCATGGTCTTTCCGCCGCAGTCGGTGCGTTGCCTGCATCCGACGCATTTTTTGCGATGTCGCACAAGGGCTTGAGCCTGCGCGAGATCGTGACGGAGATCAATCGCAAGTTGTACGAATTGTTGCCGACCGGGATGTTTTGCGCGGCAACGCTGATCAGTATTAACAAGGATCATACGGAGGCGGAAATCTGGAATGGCGGTGTGCCTGCGTTGCTGCTGTTCGGCAGCATAGGCGAATTGAAGGGGCAGGTGTCTTCCAGCAACCTGCCGCTTGGCATTCTTCCGCCGGAAGAATTGTTTGCCCAGACTATCGTGCAGGATCTGAGCGGGATTTCCTCTCTCGTGATATGCAGCGACGGTCTCATCGAAGCGCATAACGCACAGGGGGAAATGTATGGCGAACCGCGGTTGATGGATGCAGTCTGCCGGAGCAGCGGGAGCGGTGCATTATTGAATGGCATCCGGGCCGATGTGCTGGAGTTCCTCGACGGCATCGAGCCTCACGACGACATTTCATTGGTGGTCATTGAAATGCAGGAAGGCGGCTCCAATGGGTAAACAAAAGAAATTCTTCAGTGATTTGCTGACCGTATTGCATCACAAGGAAAAGGACAGAGAGCAGCGCGATTTGTATGCGGAATTGATGGAGCAGAATCTTGACGGCATGTTGGTCGTCGACCAGGCCGGTATCATCCGCTACGCCAACAAGGCGGCGAGCCGGTTGTTTCATCGCAAGAAAGCAGCGGACATGGAGGGGGAAAAATTTGCCTTCAATCCATTCTCTGCCGAAATATCAGAAATTGAGATTGCAGCCGGTGGCGACAGGCTTGTTTCGGTGGATATGCAGGCCATCCCGATACGCTGGAAAAAGGAAACGATGCAGTTGGTTGTTTTCAGGCAGCGCCCAGACCATAGCCACGTCAGGGAAAACCTGAAAAAAACCACCGAGCGTCTGCATACCTTGATCAATGCGGCCCCATTGGGAATCGTTACACTGGATAACAGTGGCTGTGTCACCCTGTGGAGCAAGGCAGCGGAAAGAATATTCGAGCATGGCGAGATGTCTTTGCGCGGACAAAATCTGGTGCGGCATTTGGGGCTGGAAGATTCGCGTTTTCACAATTTGATAGATCGAGTGTTGAGCGGAACCCGCTACACCGAATATGAGCTGCTCGAAAAGGTGGGCGACGTCGATATTTGCCTGCATATTTCCGCAACGCCATTGCATGATGCGCACGGAATGATCAGCGGGGCGATGTTGCTGATAGCCGATTTCACCGAATCCAAACGCGTGCAACAGGCACTGTGGAATAGCACGGAACATCTGCGCCGGGTGATGACCCATACGCCGCTGTCGATATTCAGTCAGGACGACGGCTTGCGTTACACCTGGGTGTTGAACACATTTTGCGGCCTTTCGTCGGAGGAGATGCTGGACAAGACGGACGCCGAACTGTTCGGCGATGAGGCTGCCGCTGATCTTGTCGCCCTGAAACGGACCGCGATGCTGGAACGCACCATCCAGCGCGGGGAGGTTACGATACAGCGTGCGAATCGCCCGTATTGTTACGACATCACCATTGAGCCTATTCTCGATGCACAGGGAGCGCTTTTGGATGTGGCTTGCACTGCGCTGGATATTTCCGTGTTGCGCAGTGTGGAGGTGCATGCCGCTTTCATCGCGCAGCATGATATGTTGACTGGATTGCCCAACCGCAGTCTGTTTCGTGACCGCCTGCAACAGGTCTTCATGTTGGCCGAACGCAATGGTATCGAACGCTTTGCCCTGCTCCATCTCGGATTGGATCGTTTCAACGAAATCAATCAATCCCTGGGCCACGCGGCAGGCGACCAGTTGCTGAAAGAAGTTGGCCGCCGATTGCAGGAGGTGTGCTTTGAGGCTGATACGGTGGCACGTTTTAGTGGAGACGAGTTTTTAATTCTCGCGCACAACAGCCGCTCCAGTCAGGATGTCGTTGTGCTGTGCAGGAAAATATATGCCGCACTGGCGCTGCCGATCAAAGTCGGCGAGCACGAGGTGTTTTCTTCCGCCGGGATCGGCATCGCTGTTTATCCGAACGATGGCGATTCCGTCGATAGCATGTTGCGCAATGCGGATTCGGCGCTGCATCTGGCCAAGGAAAACGGCTGCGGCAGTTTTCTGTTTTTTAGCCCTGACATGAATTCCCGCGCCATGCATAAGCTGGCATTGGAAAATGATTTGCGGCATGCCATGGAACGACAAGAGTTGATGGTGTATTACCAGCCGCAGATAAGGTTGTCGGATAACGCTATCGTTGGCGTGGAAGCCCTGCTGCGTTGGAAGCATCCGGTTCGCGGCATGATTCCCCCTGATCAATTTATTCCGATCGCCGAGCAGACCGGCCTGATCGAACCGATAGGGGCATGGGTTTTACAAACGGCCTGTCGTCAGCAGGTTGCCTGGTGCGAGTCAGGGTTGCCGATGCTGCGCATGGCGGTCAATCTGTCGGCGGTGCAGTTTCAGCATGGCGACCTGAAGCAGACCGTCATACAGGCGATTTCATCCAGCGGCATACAGCCGGATCATCTGGAACTGGAACTGACCGAAAGCATGTTGCTGAATAAGAGTGGCAATACGCTTCAGTTGCTACAAGAATTGAAGGCATTCGGTGTTCGCTTGTCTGTGGATGATTTTGGTACCGGTTATTCGTCGCTGAGTTACCTGAAAAGTTTTCCGCTGGATATCTTGAAAATAGACAAGTCATTTGTCAGCGGCCCGGACGTGAACACGGAAAATATCGAAATCGTGCGTGCCATCGTGGCAATGGCGCACGCCTTGCGCCTGAAGGTGATTGCCGAAGGCGTGGAAACTGACGATCAGTTGGACCAATTGCGTGACTTCGATTGCGACTATGTGCAGGGCTTCTTCTTCAGTCGGCCAATCTCAGCCGAGGCACTCACTGTGTTGCTCAGAGAATGCACGCACGAATCAGATTACGGTCAACCGGTGCCATGCGAAAATGCATAGAGCATGGACTATGCGGTAGCCTGAAATCGGGAAAGACGAACGATAGGTTGAAGGCGCAGGGACTGGTGAATATCTCTGATCGATGGATGAAGGCTCACGGACAGGCATGTCGAAATCGTGCGCGCTCTGTTTATGAGTCGCCCAGTGTGGGTTTGTATACCGGGTAAAAATCGTTTCACAGATACCATTTAGCGTAATGCCGCCGTGCGATCGGTCATTTTCCTCCGGTTGCATGCGCAGGCCGAGATCGGAAAAATTTTCTCTAATTAACATAATCGTCATGTCAGTCACTTAGTCTGGGAATCCTGAAACGATTAGACAAGTGGCTAAGATCATGAACATGAATGTAAACATTCCGGTTGCGGCAGCACGCATAGCGATGCCAGATAAGTTTGACTTTACGATGTATCACGGGTTTATCAAATCCTGCACGACGTTGCTTGAAAATTCTGCAGTGCGCGAAATCGAGGTCGAGTTGAGCGCGGTGGAGCATCTCGATACATTCACGCTGGATATGCTGATTCTGTTGAACGAGCGCGCCACTGCCGCCAACAAATCCATATCGCTGCTCAATATTTCCACGCGGGTGCTCCAGAGGTTAAAGCTCACGCATCTTGGCGTCAATATCAGCTGCGCATCGACAACTAAGCCCGATGATTCCGCCGAGTCTTCGTGCAATACGGCAGTTGGGAAATTCGCAGGATTACAGCAGAATGCATTCGCCAGCTATTAGAATTTCCGATGAATTATGAAATTACGCGACAAGAGTTTATGACCATGTGGAATAAAGATGTGAGCAATGCCAAAAAAATCGAAAACTTAATTCCATTGGTATTCTTTCTTGAAAATATCCGGTGCTTGCCGGATGACAAGGGTGGCTTCAACTATCGGGCCACTCTTTGTCATGATCAGGCCTGCATTATGGTGTCGTTCAACTGCACCGAATTCGATTCCACTCTCGAACGTGGACAGTTCGTCTTCGTCAATTGGCCACCAACGATGCAGTCTAGCTCCGGCGCGATAGAGATCGAAGGACTCATCGCGCTGAATAGTTCTGCATCTCCCCCTTTAGAGATTGATCCTCGCCGGGACGTGCCGTATACATCGAAGAGCATTGATAGGCATCTGATAAATTGCGCACGCAGTTTGTGGCGTATTTCATCGAAGGAAATGCGGGGCATGATGCTGGCTAACATTGTTGCGCAAACAGTGCGATTGGAGCGGTGACTCAGGCCTGACCCAGCTCCAAAATCCCAAATCTCATCTAGCAAGCAAGAATCCCCCGCCTGAGAAACTGCCCGATGACGCGCCCCAGCAGTTCGGGGGATGGTGGTGAAACCGCTTTCAATCGATAGGGGTAACCCAGTTCATCCCATTTGTGTTCGCCCATTTTATGGAATGGCAGCACTTCCACGCGTTCGATCCCGTCTAGCGTGGCGACGAAATCGGCCAGTTTTTCCACGTCGTCGTAGTCATCGGTGTAGCCTGGCACGAGGACGTAACGAATCCACATTTTCTTGCCCTTGGCAGATAGCCGCCGGGCAAAATCCAGCGTCGGCTGTAACGGGTGCGAAGTCAGTGCCAGGTATTTTTCTGGGACTATATGCTTGATGTCGAGCAAAACCAGATCGACATTATCGAACCATTCGTCTTCCAGTTGTCCGGCCATATAGCCCTGCGTATCGAGGGCGGTGTGCAGATGCAAGTCGTGCTTTGCGCGGTAGAGAATTTCGCCGATGAAATGGGCCTGCATCAGCGGCTCACCGCCGGAAATCGTCAGGCCGCCTGCCGCGCGCAGGAAGCCGGCGTACTTTCCGATTTCAGCGAGGATGTCATCGACCGGCATGAGTTTGCCATTGTGCATTTTCGTTGTGTCAGGGTTGTGGCAATACAGGCAGCGGAACTGGCAACCGGAGACGAAAAGCACGAAGCGCATGCCGGGGCCATCGACTGCGCCGCCGGTGTCGAAGGAGTGTACGAAGCCTGATAGCTTGCCATTTTCGTCGACGCAGGCAGGGGTAATGTTGTTGTGATTGGGCATTTTTATATTCGTCACACAGGAACTCGATAATCCATTAGAGCCGTCATTCAACAATGCAGATGAAAGGTGCGATTGATCACATCGAGTTGCTGTTCCCGGGTGAGTTTGATGAAGTTGACCGCATAGCCGGAAACGCGCAGGGTCAGTTGCGGATACTTTTCGGGATGCTCCATCGCATCGAGCAGCATTTCACGGCTCAGCACGTTTACATTGACGTGGAATCCGTCTGCGGAGCAGAAGCTGTCGAGGCAGTTGGTCAGGTTGTTTATGCGGTCAGGCAAGGTGTGTCCCAGCGCATCGGGTGTGCAGGTCGCCGTCCAGGAAATGCCGTCCAGCGCCGCCGCATAGGGCAGTTTCGCGACGGACGCGCCGGAAGCTACGAAGCCGCGCGTATCCCGTCCATTCATCGCGTTTGCGCCGGGGGCGAAGGGCTCGCCGGCGCGCCTGCCGTCCGGCGTGTTGCCGGTCTTCTTGCCGTACACCACATTGGAGGTGATCGTCAGCACCGATTGGGTAGGCACGCTGTTGCGATAGGTCTTGTGACGGCGGATTTTTTCCATGAACGTCTCGACCAGCCATACGGCGATTTCGTCTGCGCGGTTGTCGTTGTTGCCGTAGGCCGGGTATTCGCCGTCGATTTCGAAGTCGGTGGCGAGCCCCTGTTCGTTGCGGAGCACTTTGACCCTGGCGTATTTGATCGCGGACAGCGAATCCGCGACCACCGACAGCCCGGCGATGCCGCATGCCATGGTGCGCAAAACGTCGCGATCATGCAGCGCCATTTCGATGCGTTCGTAATGGTATTTGTCATGCATGAAATGGATGGCGTTCAATGCCTTGACGTAGGTCGTGACCAGCCAGTCCGTCATCCGGTCAAAGCTGGCGATCACCTCGTCGTAGTCCAGATATTCGGCAGCGATGGGCTCGAACCCCGGTGCGACGGTGACGGCGGATTTTTCGTCTATGCCGCCGTTGATCGCATACAGCAGGGTCTTGGGCAGATTGCAGCGCGCGCCGAAGAATTGCATCTGCTTGCCGATGCGCATCGCGGAGACGCAGCAGGCAATCGCGTAGTCGTCGCCCCAATGTACGCGCATCAAATCGTCCGACTCATACTGGATGGCGCTGGTTTCAATGGAGGCCTTGGAACAGAAATCCTTGAAACCCTGCGGCAAGGAGGTGGACCACAACACCGTCAGATTGGGCTCGGGCGCCGCGCCCAAGTTGTACAGCGTATGCAGGAAGCGGAAGCTGTTTCTGGTGACCAAGGTGCGACCGTCTTCGCCCATGCCGCCTATGGCTTCCGTCACCCAGGCGGGATCGCCGGAAAACAGCAGGTCGTACTCCGGGGTGCGCAGAAAGCGCACGATGCGCAGCTTGATGACCAGATCGTCCATCAACTCCTGCGCCTCCGATTCGCTCAAACGGCCTGCGGCGATGTCGCGCTCGATGTAAATGTCCAGGAACGTGGAAATCCGGCCTATCGACATGGCCGCGCCATTCTGTTCCTTGATGGCGGCCAGATAGCCGAAATAAGTCCACTGTACCGCCTCGCGCGCATTGGTTGCGGGGCTACCGATATCGAAGCCGTAACCGGCGGCCATTTTCCTGAGTTCTTCGAGCGCCCGGATTTGTTCGGACAACTCCTCGCGCGTGCGCAGCACTTCTTCGTCGAACGCGACATTATCCAGTTCGGACTTCTCGCGCTGCTTGTCCCTGACCAGTGCGTTGATGCCGTAAAGCGCGACGCGGCGATAGTCGCCCACGATGCGACCGCGTCCATAGGCATCGGGCAGGCCGGTGATGATGCCGGATTTGCGGCAGGCGAGAATGTCGGGGCTGTAAACATCGAATACGCCCTGATTGTGATCCTTGCGGTACAGGCGGTACGCTTCTTTTACTTTCGGATCCAGCTTGAATCCATAAGCTTCCAGCCCGGCTTCCACCATGCGCAATCCGCCGTTGGGAACGATGGCGCGCTTGAGCGGCGCGTCGGTTTGCAAGCCCACGATCAGTTCGAGCTCCCGGTTGATGTAGCCGGGCCGGTGGGCGACGATGGATGCTCCTGTCTCGGTCGAGACATCCAGCACGGTTTTGAGCCGCTCTTCTTTCAGCAAGACCGAAAGCTCATTCCATAGTTGCTTGGTACGAGGCGTGGCCGGAGCGAGGAAACTGCCATCCCCTTCATAGGGGGTGTAATTGTGTTGTATGAAATCGCGAACATCAATGTTCTGTTGCCATTCGTGACCTGCGAAACCGGAAGTGGGAGCCAACTGCAAATTGTTCTGGGGGGCGTTCATGAATTATCGTTGCTTCGAATTGAGGGGAGTGGGCAGGGAGCGCACCATCAGCAGCAATTGGCCGCCTCGCACGGTTTTCGGGTCGTCGCTGAGGGCATGGCTTTGGGCGGTGAGCAGGCTGTACGCCTTGCCGTCCTTGCGTCCCAGAATGCCAGTGATGTCGATCACGCCCGATGATTCTTCGTTCTTGGTGAGGGTTGCATCCGCGTCGATGTCGCCGAACAGTCTCTTGTCGAAACCGGCCAGCTTGACCATGGAGCCACTGACGGGATTGAACTGCCAGATTTTGCCGTTGTGCCGGTTGTCGCCGACATCTTCCTGCAAAATGATGCTGCCGTCTTCGTTGACGGTCAGGTTATCCAGCATCTGGTAATCGCCCTTGGCGCTGGTGCCATCCAGCAGCATTTCGATGACACCGCCCAGTTCGGGTTTGGCGGAGTCCACGAAGTCGAGCGCCCAGAGACGCGAGCGTCCGACCTGTCCCGCCGCGATGTCCCCATTCAGGTTGCCGTCTTTGGCGGCATCCATCCGGTCGGTGGTGACGAAGTAGTAGCGGTTGGGGTTCCTTTTGTCCCATGCGCCGTCTTCCGGACGCAGGAACCTGGTGCTGGCGACACCCTCCGAATCCGCACCGGCAATCAGGGTAAATTTGCCTGCATAGTTGCCCTGGGTGTTGAGGCTGAGACCGAGGCCGGCATCGGCTGCGCGGGTCTCCGGAAGATTGCCCTTGATTGCGATGCGGTAGAGCGCACCGCCGATCAGCCCGGCCTTTTCGACGTCATTTCCTTTATCGCGCTTCTGGCCGACGTAGACGTAAACGCCATTGCTGCCGCCGTCCGAATTGCCGATCACGACGGTGGTGTCGCCGGAGTGCGGGTTGGCCAGCAGATTCTCCCATGAGCCGTTGGCATCGGCGGTCCAGGGCAATACGTAGGAACTGCCTTTGTTCGGGCCGGTTGCCACATGAGCGAGTCCACGCTGGTAGGTCGGTGCGCCTTCTTCGCCGTTCAGATAGATGCGATGCGGCGTACCCTTGCGTGTGGTGCTGTTGTAGAAGGCGCTGCGGTCGGCCAAATCTGCCGAGCAAAAGCGGGCGAACGCACGGGTTTGTCCCCATGCACCTGAGCTCGGCACCGAGGCCCAAGTGCCTGATGCATCCTGCCGATAGACATGCTTCATCAGGTCGCTGCCGGAGATGACTTTCAGCGTGCGTTTGTCGATCACCCATGCCGAAACGAAAGCGCCCTTGCCGCCATGCGCACGGGCGATACCGAGCGGACCGATAATGGGAGCGGCATAGATCTCGTGGTTCATCAGAACAGTGAAAGTGCCGTCAGCGTTATCGTAAGCGCCCAAGCCATCGGGTATGCCTGCCATGGTGTAGCCACCGATAGTGTCGCCCGAGGTCAGGACAGAGATGAACTCGATGCCGGGCGCGATGGCGTTCATATAAGGTGCTTGAGAGCTGCTGGGGCCTAGGCCGGCAGCTTGGGTGTTCAGCGCCACGAGGGTCAACGCGCTACCGACCAATGCTGCAATACGATACTTTGAGTGCATAACAACTCCTTATTTTGACGTGATAACGCCAATCTTGGCCGTACATGGCGAGCAGTCTAAACGATGAAGATGACCAAACCATGTCATTACCGATGACGTGAACGTCATGGCAATGTTCCGCTTATGCCGTTATGTAACAGATCTGAAATATATATTTGCATATTTGCGGCTAGAATCACGCCACCTTTAAAACCTACAAGGAAATTGAAGCATGAACCTAGCCGAATTGTTTCATCATGCAACTGGTCGGCAATTACTGCCTGCGGGACAGACTCTGTTCAAGGAAGGCGAATCGGGCGATCTGATGTATATCTTGATGACCGGAACTGCCGATATTATTGTTCACGACAGAGTGATGGAGAGTGCGGGACCGGGGACGCTTCTGGGTGAGATGGCGATGATAGATGCTGCACCGCGTTCGGCGACCGTTCTGGCGACGAGCGAGTGTACTTTTTTGCCCATCTCACGAGATCGCTTCAATTTTCTCGTTCAACAAACTCCGAATTTTGCGCTGCATGTGATGCGTAAAATGGCGGATCGTTTGCGGGCTACGGATGCGATCCTGTGAATGGGGATTTCGAGGACGAGTTGATTTTCATCATTTGAAGCGATTAAGGGAGTGATCGTTTCAGCGTGCATTTTTCAGTTGAAACAGTTTGTCGAAATTCGCCACTTCCAGCAGTTTGAAGACATAGCCGGTTGGGTTGGCCAATACGACCGATTTGTTTGCCTCTGCGGCCCGTTCGCGCAGCAGCATCAGCATCCCCAGTGCAGCACTGTCCAGTACGATCAGGTGCTGCATGCCAATCTCGATTTCATGAACCGCCGGATTCTTCAGCATGTCCATATAGGCCTGCTTGAAGTCCCGGTGGCTATGGAAGTCAAATTTGTTGATGAAGTCGATGCGTCCAGTTTGTTTGTATATCCCGGTACTGATACTCATGTCATTCCTTATTTGTGAGGCTATTCCGGCGTATCGAGGTCACAGATACAGCGAGGAAATGGCGAGGGTGCCGCCGAGCAATGCGCCCGCCAGCACATCGCTGGGATAGTGCAATCCCAAGATTGGACGCGACATCGCGACCAGCGCGGCGAACGGCCATACCAGCCAGAACAGAGCGGGGAAATAGGCGACGGAAATGACGCTGAATGCCACGGCATGCAGGGTGTGTCCGGAGGGAAAACTGAACTGATCTAGTGTCTTGCCGACACAGACGATGGCGGGATAGACGTTGAACGGGCGCGGTCTCAGGGTCTTGCCCTTGATGATCTTGTACAGGACGGTGGCGACTAGTCCTACTGCGAGCATGTGTAGTACGGCAGGCAGTGCTTCGGCCTGATAGCGCAGCAGAAGAGCCGACATCAGCACATACCAGAACACACCGTCGCCAAGCCGGCTGATGAGGCGGAACAGGTTGCGTATCGACAGAAAGCGGCTCTGACGGTTGCAGAGCACGCACAACTGGACGTCCCAGCGGCTAATCTGTTGCAGCGGCAAGCTCGGTTTGGACATGGTTTTCTCCCTGTGTGCGTACGAGGTCGACCAGCACCTTTTCCATTTGTCCCATGATGTGATCCCAGGTCAGCGATTCCACCGAGGCGCGTGCGGCGATCCGTAGTCGCTCGATGCGCGCCGCGTTGGTTATCAACCCGGAGGCCTGCGCCGCAAAATCATTCTCGTCATTGAACGCGGCCAGCAATCCGTTCACTTCATGGCGGATGTGCTGACTTGCGGCGGCATAGTCGTAGGCGACGGTGGCCAAGCCGCTGGCCATCGCCTCTACCGTGACGTTGCCGTAGGTCTCGGTCAGACTGGAGTAAAGGAACACATCGCCCGAAGCGTAGTGTGCGGCCAACGCTTCCCCCGTTTTCATCCCGGTGAAAATGACATCCGGATATTCCTTTTGGAGTGTCGCGCGCGCGGGGCCGTCACCGACCATCACCAGTATCGCCTTGGGATTGACCGCTCGCATCATCTCGAAGGTATGGATGACGAGATGAAGATTCTTCTCAGGTGCAATACGGCTTACCAGCATCACGACCGGCGTGTCGTCGCTCGCGCCCCACGAGGCGCGCAGTTCATCGCTGCGTTTTTCCGGGTGGAACAGCTCGGAATCCACGCCGCGTGAGACCACCTGCACGTTGTTGTAACCCTGCCGGGTGAGTTCCTGTTGCAGTGACGCGGTGGGTACCAGAGTGCAGGCGGTCTTGTTGTGGAAGTGACGCAGGTAAGCGGCGATGGGCGTACGCAATAAGCCGATGCCGTAGTGTTGTGTGTAACTGTGGAAGTTGGTGTGAAAGTCCGTGCTGACCGGGATCCCCAGCTTGCGCGCCGCAGAACAGGCCGACCAGCCCAGCGGCCCCTCGGTGGCGATGTGCACGATATCGGGCCGTTGTGCTTGCCACTGGCGTTGCAACATGCCGCCGGCCGGCAGCCCGGCTTTGAGCTCGGGGTAACCGGGAATCGGCATGCCCTTGGCGAGCGTTTCACGATAGAACTCACCGTGCGCCGCTACATCTTGTCTGCTCTGCCGTGGGCGGATCAGGTTGACGTGGTGGCCGCGCTTGAGCAGTCCCTCTACCATGCGACCCAGCGTGATGGCGACTCCATTCACCTCAGGCAGGTAAGTTTCAGTGACCAGTGCGATGTGCAGTGGGGTGCGAGTGGTTTGGTTTGATGTATTCATGTCGCGCATCCTGCGGCGGCCATGTGACGATTTAATGATGTTTTTTTGAAGGATTGATTAACGCGCAGTAATCGCTCGGATAAACCGAGCTTGCTCCCACAACCCCTCCGCTGATCCTGGGAGCGCGGCTGAGCGTGTGCTGTTTGGGGCTTCAGCCTCTTACCCCCGATGGGGGCAAGAACCTCTTCGAGGCGGCCACGGCTATCCCTTGCGGGTGCATCCGTGCGATTTAGTCAATTAACCCGCAGACGAGCAAGTAACGTCGCTGTAGTATTGGCACCGTAAACTTTAACGGGCCAACTTACACGTGCCTATACCATGCGCTCTCCAGGACATCACATCACAAAAAATTTGATCCCCGCATTGAAAAAATTGCGGGACGACGCGCTTGCCATGGAGGCGGCACACCATGCACAGATCGCCTGTATCGCGCCTCATTACCAGTCCAGCGCCAGGAATCTGCTGCACTATCTTGCGTTGCGGCAGACCGATATCCGCACGCTGCAACAGGATCTTGCGGCGCTGGGCTTGAGCCGGCTCGGGCGCGTCGAGGCGCATACCATGAGCAGTATCAATGTGGTGCTGGATGCGCTGCATGCGCTCGCGGGAATGGATCGTGTCAAACATGATGCGGCTTCCGCGATTGATATCGCGGGCGGTGAGAAACGTCTTAACGAGCATGCGGTCGCGCTGTTGGGTGCGGGTTCCGAAAAACACGCCACACGTGTGATGGTGACCATGCCTTCCGAGGCGGCCAGCGATGCGTGTCTGGTGCGCGATTTGTTGGCGGCGGGGATGGATATCATGCGCATCAATTGCGCCCATGATGGCCCGGACGAATGGCTGGCGATGATTCGCCATCTGCACGCTGCCGAGCGCGAACTGGGGCGCACCTGCAAGGTATACGCCGATCTTGCCGGGCCGAAGCTGCGCACCGGGGATATTCGTTCAGCCGGGAGGTTGGCCGAGTTCAAAGTCAAACGCGATGCCTGGGGGCGCGTGTCGTCTCCCGCCAAAGTATGGCTGACTTCCGCCAGTCGCCAGGAAGAATCCGCGATGCCGGTCGAGGCGGTGTTGCCGATGGATGACATCCTGCTTTCCGCCGTGCGTTCCGGTGACTACATTGAGGTCGATGATTCGCGCGGATCGACGCGCTGTCTGATCGTCAAGGAAAAATTCGGCTCCTCCTGGCTGGCGCATTGCCACCAGCACGGCTTTATCCTTGACGGTGCGGGCTGCCGACTTTACCGCAACGACAATCTGAAAGTGCAGGGAAAAATCTCTTCGCTGCCGGAAGTGTTCGAGCCTATTTTGCTAAAAGTCGGCGATGAGCTGATGCTCACCCGTGACAAACAACCGGGCAGCCCGGCAAAACATGACGATGCGGGACATTTGCTGGCCGCCGCTTTCATTCCCTGTACTCTGGATGCCGTGTTTGATGCCGCCAAGCCGGGGCAGCCCGTGTGGCTGGACGATGGCAAGATCGGCGCGACTATACAGTCCAATGACGGCAAGGTCATCGTGTTGAAGATCATCCATGCCGCGCCGCAGGGCAGCAAGTTGCGCGCGGAAAAAGGCATCAACCTGCCGGAGACCGATCTGGCTATTCCGGCGCTGACCGAAACGGATGCGGAAAATCTGCGTGTGCTTGCCCCGCATATCGACATTGTCGGCCTGTCATTCGTGCGAGGCCCCGAGGACGTGCTGGCGCTGCACCACCAATTGCATGAAATAGGCGCGAGCGGCCTCGGTACGGTGCTCAAGATCGAGACACGCCAAGCGTTTGAAAATCTGCCAACGATATTGCTGACCAGTCTGTGCCGTCCGCCGGTCGGCATCATGGTGGCGCGCGGTGATCTGGCCGTCGAGATCGGATTCGAGCGGCTGGCCGAGGTGCAGGAAGAGATACTCTGGCTGTGCGAGGCCGCGCATGTTCCGGTGATCTGGGCGACCCAGGTGCTGGAAAGCATGGCCAAGAGCGGCATGCCCTCGCGTGCCGAAGTGTCCGATGCGGCCTTGTCGATCCGCGCCGAATGCGTGATGCTCAACAAGGGCCCGTACATCGTGGAGACGGTGCGTTTCCTGAGCGGTGTGTTGAAGCGCATGAGCGGTCATCAGGTAAAACGCAGGCCGATGATGCGGCACTTGTCTGTCTCGCATATCCCGAATCACAAGCAATAAAGGGGTTTTACTCCGGCGGGTCAGCCGTGTTCCGATCCGTGCGGACGGGTTTTAATGAGATTGAAATATTGCCGTGTCACAGTAGCAGAGTTGGCTCGACGTACTTCGAGTCGGTGCTCTCCTCCTTTTCGGCATCTTTCCAGATGCCGATTTTTTTTGGAGTTTTACGGCTATTCCGGACGTAACGGGTGTCGCCAGTGCTTCATTGCCAGAGCATAAATCCCCATATCACCACGACATTGGCGAGGCTGACCAGCACCGCAGCGCTGCCGATGTCCTTGGCGCGTTTGGCGAGATCATGGTTGTCCAGCGAGATGCGATCCACAGTGGCTTCGATTGCGGAATTGAGCAATTCGACGATGATCACCAGCAGCACACTGGCAATCATCAGCGCCTTGGAGGTCATGCTGACGGGCATCCAGAGCGCCAGCGGGATGAGCACGGCGGCCAGCAGTACTTCCTGGCGAAACGCATCTTCGTGTTTGTACGCGGCGCGAAAACCGGCGATAGAATAGCCCAATGCATTCAATAAACGTCGCAGTCCAGTCTTCCCTTTGTAGGGACTTTCCATGTGATCACTCCTAGGGTAAACATGCAGTTAAATGACCTCCGGCAAAGCCGGAGGCTTATTGGGTGAGCCCCTCAAAGGGGCCAACAAAACCATGAGCCGCCCCCGGCGGCACTCACTACTTTCCCCTTTTTCAAAGTGGGGAACATCCGCGACTCTCTCCATACTGCATGATTGCCAAAAAAGTCAAACCTTGGTGAGTCCCCCAGCATAGCTGGTGGTTTACCTAACTGAATTATCAGGATGCGGCGTTACGGCAATGTTGCAGGAATAGCTCATCCAAAACTGGCTCAACTTAACCCCGTTTGGAAAAATGCCATCGCTTTCGCAAGCGGAGGATGGCTACGGTCGATAAGTGGCAAAAACGATGGGCTTTGCAACGGGGATGGCGGCTATCAGCTAAAGCGCGGACCGATGATGCGGCACTTGTCGGTTTCGCATATGTAGAATCACGGGCAAGAATGAAAAGCCGAACTAGAACAGCTCGATGTCGCCGCCGACCGGTTTGCTCTCGACCGTGGTGATGTAACGGATTTCTTCGTCCACGATGGTGTTGTTGTGCAGTGAGCGCAGACGCTTGACCTTCACTTTTCCGGTTGACGGGAAATACACCACCATGCGTGGAAATATCTCGCCGACATCCTCGGCTACCACCCTGAGCCCCTCGGTCTGCAAGTAGTCGCGCACGAAGTTGATATTGCGCAGGCCGACATCCGTCATGTTCTGCAGGATGCGCCCGCCGCCGAACAGCTTCACTTCCAAGTTCTGGCGCTGCCCGCCGTTCTTCATGATTACGTTGATCAGATGTTCCATGGCGAAATTGCCGTAGCGGGTGGAAGCACTCAGGCTGGTTGATTTCCAGCCGTTCGGATCATCTGAAGCCGGCAACATGAAGTGGTTCATACCGCCTACACCGTTCACCCGGTCGCGGATGCATGCCGAGATGCAGGAACCCAGCGTGGTGTAGATCCCCTCGTCGTTAATGGTGACGTAATACTCGCCGGGCAACAGGCGCGCGGCATACGCCCCGTAGGTGGCGTTCCAGTTTCTGCGGACATGCTCGAAACCGGGCAGGACAAGGGGAGGGCGCGGGATAGGTGGGGTAGCCATAATAAAAATAGTTGAATCAGTTGCCGACGAACAGTTTTTCGGCTTCGATAACTTCCTCTTGAACCTCGCGCACCACCTGCTCGATCACCGACTCATCCAGCCCGGCGATAGCCCAGGCCTGCGGGTCGCAGGGTGCGACATCACCGACATCCAGCGTGTCGACTTCGGCCATCAGCGCGAGCTTGTTGGCCAGATGGATCAGCGCGACCTCGCGCGGATATTGCTGCGCCCGCGCAATGTCATGGTGGTACGCGATGCACTCCCGCAATAGCGGCGGCAGACTCCACTGCTGCACCAGTTCGCCGCCCACCTGCGCATGGTCGAACCCCATAGTCTGTTGCTCGGCAAGATGCACCGGCAGCTCGTCCATACTGTCCAACACCAGTAACAGCGCATCTTTGGCTTGGTCGGGGCGACGGTTGAAAATCACTAACTCGCCGATATCGTGCAGCAGACCCGCCGTAAACATTGCCTCGGGATCGACTCTGCCTGCTTGGCGCGCCAGGATACGCGCTGCCAGCGCGCAATACAGACTGTGCCGCCAGAAGTTATCCATCGACACCAGATGATTCGGCAATCCGGCAAAACTGCTCGCCACCGACATAGACAAGGCCAGATTGCGTATCTGGCTGGTGCCGATGACGGCGGCGGCCTTGGCAACCGTATCGATGCTGGAGGAGAAGCCGTAGAACGGACTGTTGGCGACACGCAGCAGGCGCACGGTGAAAGAGGGATCCTGGCTGATCGCCTGCGCAATATCGTTGACGCTGCTGTCGGGGTCGTCGATCAGCTGATTGATGCGGATAAATACATTTGGCAGCGTGACCAATCCGCCCACGCCTTTGACCAACTCGATGACTTCAGCATTCTTTTCCATAGGTGCAACACTCCCACTTTGCCACACGCAAGTCAATCACAAAAACATCCTTTTCGCGGAATTTAAAGCTGCCATCAATCCCTGCTCGCGTATCGACAATAGGTCTCGCGGATGAACAGGGTGGCGACAAGACCGACCAGAGAGAATCCCGTCAGAATGGCCAGACCGTTGCGATAATCGCCCGCCCCAAGCGGCAAGCCGGCGTTTCCGGCATGCGACAGATCGATCACCCAGCCGACCAGGGGCTGCATGATGGCCGTGCCGAGGAAGGCGCCAACGTTCACCACGCTGGTCGCCATGCCCGACAGCGCATGCGGATTCACCTCTTTCGCGCATGCCCAGCTCAGGGTAAAACTGGGCGCACTCAGCCCCATCACGAAGAACAGTGTGTGACTCGCCGCACCGCTCATCGGTAGCGCAAATAACATCGGCAGCCAGCACAGGCAATAGATAAGCGCCCCGATGATCATCACCGGTTTGCGCCGTCCGAGACGGTCGGACAGGGTGCCGATAAAAAACGCGCCTAGGGCAAATCCCGCCAGCAACAGGGTGGTGTGATCCGTCGCGGCGGCACGATCCATGCCGTACACATCGCGCAGGAAAGGCACCGCCCACAACCCGGCAAAGGCGAACAGCGACCCGGCCAGCCCCATGTTCACCCACAATCCCGGCCAAGTCGCGCGGTTCTTCAACACCACCAGCAGGCCGTCATACCAATGTCCGTCGTGCGGCGGATGCGCCGCCTTGCCATCCAGTTCGCGCAAACTGGGCAGGCAGGCTTCATTCGGTCCATTGCGCACCAGCCACCAGGCCAGCACCGCCAACAGCAGGGAGAACACGCCGACCGCCACGAAAATCGTACGCCAGGAAACGAATCCCAGCGCCCAAGCCAGCGGTGCGGCGGCCAGCAGAGAACCTGCATTGCCGAGCAGGATGGTGGCGCCCGTCATGCTGGCGAAATGCCGGTCATGGAACCACGCGGCATTCAACTTGAGCAGCGCGATAAAAGTGACCGACACCCCCAAGCCGACCAGCAGGCGGCCGACCGATGCCGCCGCCAGCGTATCCGCCACACCGAACAGTATCGAACCGACACTCGCGACCAGCCCGCCCATCGCTACCACGCGGCGCGGCCCCAGCGTATCGACCAGGATGCCGGTGGGGATCTGCATCACCATGTACACGTAGAAATAGGTTGCCGCCAAACCGCCCAATGCCGCGCCGCTGGCACTGAATGCCTGCTGCAGATCGCCGGAGATCGCGGCCGGTGCAAAGCGGTGGAAGAACGACAAGGAATAGGCCAGCCCGACGATGACGAAAGCCGTCCAGCGCAGGCGGACAAGTTGACGGGTCTGATGCGGGTTCAGCATGGCGTGGGAAAAGACATCTCCATCGGATTATCGAATCGGGGAGACAGCTTACCGCCCCTCGTGTGCATCGTCGAATTCTATGGTCGAGTCGCACCCCGCACCGGCCGCGATCCGCGTAGCCAACCAGTCACTGGCCCGCTGTCGCAACCTCGCGGGCAGCAGGCGCACATAGCGATCCGGGTGAACGACCATGCCGCATACATACCGGGCCGCCTCATCCTGCCACAAGAGCGCGCGGCAATGCCCGCTGAACTGCCACAGGAAGACATAGGCCACCGGGCAGGGCTCCGCCGCACAACAGACCCCGCAACCGTTGCAGCGCGCGCCATGTTCCGGCTTTTCGGGTGCCAGCGTGTGCAATGTGATGGTGCGTGTCTGTGTCATGCGCGGTGGTCGAGAAACGAAGGGGCGGATTATGCCTCCGGACGCGGGCCGGAGCGAGCCTCTGCTATCATCGCGCCCATGCTCAATATCCAGAATCTGACTTACCTGCAAGGCGGCACCCCGCTACTCCAGAACGTGAATCTCCAAGCCTTCGCCGACCAGCGCATCGGGCTCGTCGGCAAGAACGGTTGTGGCAAATCCACGCTGTTCCGCCTGATACGGGGCGAAATCAAGCCCGACGGCGGCGAAGTCTCCCTGCAATCCGGCAAGACCCTCGCCTTCGTCGAACAGGAGATCGCCAACTCCGACCTGCCCGCGCTGGAATTCGTGCTCGACGGCGACGTGGAGCTGCGCGTGCTGGAAAAGACGCTGGCGAAAGAGAACCACGATGCCGCCTGGTTCGATGCGCAGCACCGTTACGAAGCCATCGACGGCTACGGTGCCAAGGCGCGCGCCGCGCAACTGCTCAACGGGCTGGGTTTCGCCAACGACACGCTGGAGCGCAAAGTCGAAAGTTTCTCCGGCGGCTGGCGCATGCGTTTGAACTTGGCACGCGCGCTGATGCACCGCGCCGACCTGCTGCTGCTCGACGAACCCACCAACCACCTCGACCTCGAAGCCATCCTCTGGCTCGAGCAATATCTGGCGCGCTATCCCGGCAGCATCCTGCTGGTCTCGCACGACCGCGAATTCCTCAACGCCTGCGTCAACCGCATCGCGCATGTGCACGACTGCACCATCGACCGCTACACCGGCGACTACGACGACTTCGAGCGCACCCGCGCCGAACGCATCGCCCAGCAGAACCAGGCCTTTGAACGCCAGCAGGAGAAGATCGCGCACATGGAAGACTTCGTGCGCCGCTTCCGCGCCCAGGCCACCAAAGCCAAACAGGCACAGAGCCGCATCAAGGCGCTGGAGCGTATCGAACGTATCGCCGCCGTGCACATCACCGACGGCCATTTCGAACTCGAGATCGAAGCGCCCGAGCGCAGCCCGGACTTATTGCTGCGCGCCGAGAAGATGGGCTTCGCCTACGGCGACAAGACACTGTTCAGCAACATCGAACTGGTGCTGCGTGCCGGTGCGCGTATCGCCCTGCTCGGCCCCAACGGCGCGGGCAAATCCACGCTGATCAAATTATTGGTGGGCGAACTGCAACCCACCACCGGCAAACTCGAATTCACCCCCGACATCCGCATCGGCTACTTCGCCCAGCACCAACTGGAGAATCTGGACAGCGCCGCCACGCCGCTGCAACACATGGAGCGCGTCGCGCCCAAGGAGACCACGCTCACACTGCGCAGCTTCCTTGGCCGTTTCGGTCTGGCTGGCGACAGCGAAGACCGTCCGGTCGCCACTTTCTCCGGCGGAGAGAAAAGCCGCCTCGCATTGGCGCTGCTGGCCTGGCAAAAGCCGCACCTGCTGCTGCTCGACGAACCCACCAACCACCTCGACCTCGACATGCGCGACGCGCTCACCATCGCGCTGGAGGAATACACCGGTGCCGTGGTGCTGGTATCGCACGACCGCAGCCTCATCCGCGCCGTGGCCGACGAACTGTGGCTGGTGGCCGACGGTGAAGCGAAACTGTTCGACGGCGATCTGGAAGACTACAAGAGCTGGATCGAGACGCGCCGCCCGCGCGAGACTGTGGCGCAGGCTGCGCAAGAGAAACCGAAAACGCAGAACGCGCCCAAGCCCAACCGCAAAGCACTGCAATCGAAACAGAACAAGCTTGAGACCGAGTTAAACAAGGCCCAGACCGAACTCGCCGCCATCAACGAACAGCTCGCCGATCCCGAAACCTACACCAACCCCGACCGCGCCAAAGTCGAGAATCTGAATGCCGAGCACGCGCGGCTACAGGCGAAAGTAGCGGAGCTGGAAGAAGGCTGGCTGGAACTGGAGATGGCGAAAGAAACCTGCGCCTGATGCCGACTAGCGCAGTCGGCGCACGCCTGACGATACTTGCTGCCGGCATTGCGGCCCACATTAGCGCCAGGCCGCGAACACCACACTAACCGATGACGACCTGATTTCGCCCGCCCTTCTTGGCGCTGTAGAGCGCGGCATCGGCCTTGGCCAGCATCTCTTTCAGTTCACACTGCTGGCCTGTCGGGCAACACGATATCCCGATGCTGACCGTAATGGAGACATCCCCGAATTCGCATGCCAATGGCGTGGCGGCAACGGTCTCGCGCAGCGATTCGGACAACATTCGCGCCCCCTCGGCATCGGTGTCGGGGGCGACCACGCAGAATTCCTCGCCGCCGTAGCGCCCCAGCACGTCGCCGCCGCGCAATCTTTCCAGCAGCCGCTGCGAAACTTGCCGCAGCACCTCGTCCCCCGCCGGATGCCCGTGCGTATCGTTGATGCGCTTGAAATGGTCCACGTCTATCATCAGCAAGGCCAGTGACGAGCCGTTGCGGCGCGCCAGCGCGCGCTCGGCCTGCTCCATCAGCGCGCGCCGGTTGGGGACACCGGTGAGGCTATCGGTCAGCGCCAACTTCATGATCTCCCGATCTGCGCGCTCCTTGACCATCAGCAGGAAACCGACCGAGCCGATCAGCGTGGTGGACATGATGACAATGAAGGAAATGATCTGCACCGGATGCGGCGCAATGGCATTCTGCGGCTGCGCGAAGTCGCCGTAACCCAACAGCGCGACAATAGCGCGCAGCACCAGTATCAGCATGGTCGCGATGATGCCGCCGAGCAGCAAGCGCCACGCCCGCCCGCTGCGCGTCTCCGGATCGGACAGCAAAACATACAGGATCAGCGCCATCTGGATACCAAAGATCAGGCTGCCCCAGATGAAGCGCCCGCGGATATCGTCTGCCAACAATACGGCCATCAGTATCGCCAGCCCGATCGGCACGAAATACTGCCAGCGCGGCAACTCGCGCCGCTGGAATTCACAGAACGCCGCCAGGATTAGCGCATGAGAACCAGCCTTCAAGCCGTTGGCGACCACCAGAGAGAACATATCGGGGATGGCCCCGCGTGCCGCGATCAGTGTCCAGGTCAGCGTCTCCAGCAACATCGCCACCGCCCACAACCCTACACCCTCGCGTCGCTTGCTGCTGAGGGCGACGAACAGACTGATCATCATCAGTCCGTTGGTCAGGATCAGCGAAAACAGCAGGGTACGCGGGTCAAGATTCATAGGGTCAGAGCGGGTTCAGTCGATTGAAATGTGTTGATCCGTGCGCTTTATTCGAGACATTATGCCCGAGTGTCGCCGCTTGTGCCCAACCCCATTGGGGTATTACTTGCCGAACTTCATTGCCTAGTACCTTGTGTCGTTTACTCTCACCCGTTGTGATGGATGCTGAATATCCTGACGTTTCATCCGCCTCGCCGTCTAATCCGGTGTGCGATCCCGCACCTTGCCGCTTGGCGCACCCGAAGGTGCCCCGGCAACAACCACACAAGGGGGCCGTAAATGACCAAACAAGAGAAAGCGGAAATGTACAGGAGCTATCTGGCGGAAGAGGGCTTCACGCCGAAGCTGGATGACGACGGAGATATCAGCTTCAAGTTCGAGGGCAAAAACTATCTGATCATCATTGATGAGGGGGACAGCGAGTTCTTCCGTCTGGTCTATCCGTGGTTCTGGCCGATAGAGAGCGAGGATGAACGGGAAAAGGCGGCACAGGCTGCCCTCTACGCGAGCACGCAAACGAAAGTCGCCAAAGTCTATCCCGTCCGCGACGACACTTGGGCTGCGGTCGAGATTTTTTGTTCACCGCCGGAAGCGTTTCAGGCGGTGTTCAAACGCAGTTTGGGTGCGCTACAGGCTGCGGTTCATAACTTCCGTGAGAGGATGCAGCAAAGCACCTCGCACTAGCAGAACTTTGCTCAGCGCTGCGGTTCGGCCACAAAAATCTCCACCCGGCGGTTTTGTGCGCGACCGGCTTCTGTCGTGTTCGACGCGACGGGCTCATGTGATCCACGTCCGTCCACGCTGACGCGTCCGTAAGCGACACTTCTCGCGGTCAGATAGTTGCGGGTACTTGCCGCGCGTTCGACGGAAAGCGGGTTGTTGATCGCGTCGCTGCCGGTATTGTCGGTGTGCCCGATGATGGAGACCTGGGTGGCGCTATTGTCAACCAGTCCCTCGGCGAATTTATCCAGAATCCGGCGGAAGTCAGGCTTGATGTCTGACCGATTGGTGTCGAATGAGATGTCGCTGGGGATGTCCAGTTTCAGGCGATTATCCGCCGTCTGGCTGACCTGGACGCCGGTGCCCTGAGTGGCTTGCTCCATGCTGCGTTTTTGGGCTTCCATTTTGTTCGACCAGATATTTCCGGCCACCGCTCCGGCGATTCCCCCCAGTACCGCACCCGTTGCAGTGCGCTGCCCGCTGCCGCCGCCTGTGCTGCTGCCGATCAGCGCGCCGACACCGGCCCCCACTGCGGCACCGGTGGCGGTGCCTTTCTCGGTTTCAGACATATTGGCGCAGCCGGAGAGGGACAACGTGATTGCGACAGTAGTGATAAGAATATTACGCATGACAGAATTCCTTTTTGTAGGGAGGGGATTGAAATATTCGATTAATCAAGAGGGCGCGACCTTCCAAATGACGAGCGCACCACATCATGCCTATGATGCACGCAATATCGTTGGCTATCCGTTTGCTGGCGCACATATGCTTTGAAATCGATCAATCGATGCGATGAGTGACGATGCGCAGTCGGTTTCGGTCTTTTGTCGCGCCAGTGGCATAACGCTTGCGCATCGGGTATAAACGAGCCTCCACGCTTCGGGTTTGTAATGATGACCGTAAAACGCCCAAAACACCTGGCGCTGCACCAGATCAGGCTGCCGCTCCCCGGCTTTGTTTCCATCCTCCACCGCGTCAGCGGATTACTGCTGTTCCTGGCGTTGCCCCTGCTGCTGTGGGTGTTGCAGGCCAGCCTGCGTTCCATCGAGACTTACACGGGCTTGGTCGGGTTGCTGCAACTGCCCGTTTCCAAACTGGCGCTGCTGGTCTTGTTGTGGGCGGGGCTGCATCATCTGTGCGCGGGTGTGCGGTTTCTGCTGATGGATTTTCATCTGTTCTCCAGCCTGGCGCAGGCGCGCAGCAGCAGCATGTGGGTGCTGGCGGTGAGTCTGTCTCTGACCGTGCTGATCGGAGTGAAATCATGGTGACCCGCGTGGTGGTCGGGGCACATTACGGTCTGCGCGATTGGCTGATGCAGCGCGTCACGGCCGGGATCATGGTCGTGTACAGCGTGGCACTGGTTTATTATCTGTTGTGGCAGCCGCATATTGATTACGACAATTGGACGGCGTTGTTTTCCAGCTCGCTGATGCGCACGTTCACTCTGTTGTTCCTGCTCAGCGTTTTCTATCATGCCTGGGTCGGGGTGCGCGACATCGTGATGGATTATGTGAGTGTCGCGGGGTTGCGTTTGACGATCTACATCGCGGTGATTCTGGTGTTGGCGCTATATGCCATCTGGTCGGTGCAGATTCTTTGGGGTATGTGATGGCGATTGCAAAGCGGACTTTCGATGTGGTGGTGGTCGGCGCGGGCGGTTCCGGCATGCGTGCGGCGTTGCAATTGGCGGAGGCCGGGCTGAAAGTGGCCGTGCTGTCCAAGGTATTTCCCACGCGCTCGCACACCGTTGCGGCGCAGGGCGGTATCGCCGCGTCGCTGGGCAACGTCAAAGAGGATAACTGGCTTTGGCACATGTACGACACGGTGAAGGGTTCGGACTATCTCGGCGATCAGGATGCCATCGAGTTCATGTGCCGCGCCGCGCCCGAGGTGGTGTACGAGTTGGAGCACTACGGCATGCCGTTCGACCGGCTCGACAGCGGCAAGATTTACCAGCGCCCGTTCGGCGGGCATATGCAGGAATACGGCAAAGCGCCGGTGGAGCGAGCCTGCGCCGCCGCCGACCGCACCGGCCATGCCTTGCTGCACACGCTGTACCAGCAGAACGTCAAAGCCAACACGCATTTTTTCATCGAGTGGATGGCGCTGGATCTGATCCGCGATGAGGACGGAGACATTCTCGGCGTGACTGCGCTGGAGATCGAGACCGGCGAGACGATGATCTTTCAGGCGCGCGCGACTTTGCTGGCGACCGGCGGGGCGGGGCGCATCTTCGCTTCCAGCACCAATGCCTACATCAATACCGGCGACGGTCTGGGCATGGCAGCGCGCGCCGGTATCCCGCTGGAAGACATGGAGTTCTACCAGTTTCATCCCACCGGCGTGTATGGCGCGGGTGTGCTGATCTCGGAGGGTGTGCGCGGCGAGGGCGGCTATCTGGTCAACAAGGACGGCGAGCGCTTTATGCCGCGTTACGCTCCGACCGCAAAAGATCTGGCCAGCCGCGACGTGGTGTCGCGCGCCATCGCCACCGAGATCAAGCAGGGGCGCGGTTGCGGCCCGCACGGCGACCATGTGCTGCTCAAGGTGGATCACATCGGCGACGAGATCATCCGCCATCGCCTGCCAGGTATACGCGACATCGCCCTCAAATTCGCCCATGTCGATCCGGCCAAAGCGCCGATTCCCGTGGTGCCCACCGCGCATTACATGATGGGCGGTATTCCGACCAATTATCACGGGCAGGTGGTCGCGCCGTACAAGGGCGGCTCTGACGAAGTGGTGCACGGCCTGTATGCGGTGGGCGAATGCGCCTGCGTGTCGGTGCACGGCGCGAACCGTCTCGGTTGCAACTCGCTGCTCGACCTGCTGGTGTTTGGGCGCGAGGCGGGCAGGCAGGTCATCGAAGACCTGCGCAGCCATCCGCATCCCAAGCCGCTGCCGGACGATGCCGCCGAGCGCCCGCTGGCGCGCCTGGCGCGTCTGGAAAGCCGGCAAGACGGAGAGCCTGTCGGCGAGGTGGGCGACGCGATGCGTAAGACCATGCAGAAGCATTGCGGCGTGTTCCGTTTTCCCGATCTGCTGGCCGAAGGGGTCACGCAGATCAAACAGGTCGCCGAACGCGTGGCGAATACCGCCATCCGCGACAAGAGCCGGGTGTTCAACACCGCGCGCATCGAGGCGCTGGAACTGGATAATCTGATCGAGGTGGCGCAGGCCACCATGCACGCGGCGGCGGCGCGCGAGGAGAGTCGTGGCGCGCACGCGCGCGATGATTTCCCGCAACGCGACGACAAAAACTGGCTCCGGCACAGCCTGTATTTTCGCGAGGGGAACCGGCTGGATTACAAACCGGTGCGCCTGAAACCGCTGACGGTGGAATCGTTCCCGCTTAAGGCACGGGTTTACTAAAATCTTTTGCCCGCAGATTACACAGATTGACGCAGATTAAGAACCAAAGCATGGAACGGGACGAGCAGACATATTCGATAATCGGTGCGGCAATGGCGGTGCACAGCGAGCTTGGAAACGGGTTTCTGGAGGCGGTGTATCAAGATGCGTTGGCGGTGGAGTTCAAGCATGTCGGAATTCCATTTGTCAGAGAAGTTGAGTTGCCGATTCGTTATCGTGGAACGTTGTTGGCGACTTGTTATCGGGCCGACTTCCTGTGTTACGAATCGATTATTGTCGAGTTGAAAGCAATTGAGTGCATGACTGCTCGTGAAGAATCTCAGTTGCTCAACTATTTGAACGCCAGTCGTAAAGAAAAGGGTTTGTTGCTGAACTTTGGAAGCCGCAGCCTCGAATACAAACGAATGGTTCGTGCACTTAATCTGCGTGAATCTGCGCAATCTGCGGGAAAATGTTTTTAAGGTTTTATTCAGATGAAATTCAAAATCTACCGCTACAACCCGGACACCGACACGGTGCCGCGCATGCAGGATTACGAGCTGGATATCGCGGCGGGCGAGATGATGTTGCTGGACGCGTTGCTGTTGTTGAAACAACAGGACGATAGCCTGTCATTGCGCAAATCCTGCCGCGAGGGCGTGTGCGGCTCGGACGCGATGAATATCAACGGACGCAACGGACTGGCCTGCATTACACCGCTGGCCGATTTGAGCGAGCCGGTCACGCTGCGTCCGCTGCCGGGTTTGCCGGTGATCCGCGACCTGATCGTGGATATGACGCAGTTCTTCAAACAATATCATTCGATCACGCCTTATCTCATCAACAACGAGCCGCCGCCGGAGACCGAGCGTTTGCAGTCGCCCGCGCAGCGCAAGCATCTGGACGGCTTGTACGAGTGCATCCTGTGCGGATGCTGCTCGACCGCCTGTCCTTCTTTCTGGTGGAACCCGGACAAGTTCGTCGGTCCGGCCGGTCTGCTGCAAGCCTACCGTTTTCTCGCCGACAGCCGCGACCAGGCGACCAGCGAACGCCTCGACGATCTGGAAGATCCGTATCGCCTGTTCCGTTGCCATACCATCATGAATTGCACCGATGTCTGCCCCAAAGAGCTGAACCCGACCGAGGCTATTGGCCGGATCAAGGAGATGATGGTGAAGAGGATGGTATGAGGAGCGAGGAGCGTGGAGCGGAAAGTGCGGCAGGAATGGAAGGGGAGCTGCATGATCCTCGGTCCGCAACCCTCGATCCTGTTTCTATGGCGCGCATGCGCTGGCGTTGCCGGCGCGGACTGCTGGAACTGGATATCGTGCTGGGGCGTTTTGTGGATTCGAGCTACGCCGGACTGGATGCCGCGCAACAGGCGGTGTTCGACGAGTTATTGGACATGCCCGATACGGTGCTCTGGGATATGATTACAGGAAAAAAAGAACCGCAGCAGACATCGCAGCAATACCTGCTGAAATCCATAAAGGTGGCCTGAAGGGTTGTCGTTTCAAGGAAACAGGAGAAGCTATGAACAAGAATCGCATTGCAACACTCACGCTGGACGACGGGCGCAGCATTGAATTGCCGATACTTTCCGGTACGCTGGGGCCGGATGTGGTGGATATGCGCACACTGGGCAAGCTCGGTGTGTTCACCTACGATCCGGCGTTCTTCGCCACTGCCAGTTGCACTTCGGCGATCACTTTCATCGACGGTGATGAAGGGTTGCTGTACTACCGTGGCTATCCGATCGAACAACTGGCGGAGAAGTCAGACTTTCTCGAGGTGTGCTATCTGCTGCTGAACGGCGAGCTGCCGAGCGTCGCGCAAAAGGGCGAGTTCAGCGGCATCATCACCCATCACACCATGGTGCATGACCAGCTGGCGCGCTTCTTCAACGGCTTCCGCCGCGATGCGCATCCGATGGCGGTGATGGTGGGCGTGGTCGGGGCGCTGTCGGCGTTCTATCACGACTCGCTGGACATCAATAATCCGGAACATCGCAAGATATCCGCCCACCGACTGCTGGCCAAGGTGCCGACCATTGCCGCGATGTCGCACAAATACCATATCGGCGCGCCGTTCATGTATCCGAAGAACAAGTTCAGCTACGTCGAGAATTTCATGTACATGCTGTTCGGCACACCCGCCGATGATTTCGTGCCCAACCCGCTGCTGGTGCGCGCACTGGAGCGCATCTTCATTCTGCATGCCGACCACGAGCAGAACGCCTCGACCTCCACCGTGCGTCTGGCCGGATCAAGCGGGGCGAACCCGTTCGCCTGCATCGCCTCGGGTATCGCGGCCCTGTGGGGTCCCGCGCACGGCGGCGCGAACGAGGCCGCGCTGAAGATGCTGGAAGAGATCGGCGACGTGTCGCGCGTGGCGGAATATGTGCAGGGTGTGAAGGACAAGAAGTATCGGCTGATGGGTTTCGGCCACCGCGTGTACAAGAACATGGACCCGCGTGCCGCCGTGATGCGCCAGACCTGTTACGAGGTTCTCAAGGAGCTGAAATTGGAGAACAACCGGCTGTTCGAGCTGGCGATGGAGCTGGAGCGAGTGGCCTTGAGCGACCCTTATTTCATCGAGCGCAAACTGTACCCGAACGTCGACTTCTACTCCGGCATCGTGCTGCGCGCGATCGGCATCCCGACCAACATGTTCACCGTGATCTTCGCGCTGGCGCGCACCATAGGCTGGGTGTCGCAGTGGAACGAGATGGTCGGCGATGACGAACAGAAGATCGGGCGTCCGCGCCAGCTGTATCGCGGCGCGGTCAAGCGTGATTTCGTGCCGGTCGACAAACGCTGAACGGCGCGGGTGAGTCATGGCTGAGCAACGCTCCGGTTCGATGCAGTCGCAATGGGACAACTCGCTGCTGTTCGGCGGCAATAACCTGTTCGTCGAAAGTCTGTACGAGGATTACCTCGCCGATCCCGGTTCGGTTCCGTCCGCCTGGCGCAATTATTTTGATGGTTTGCCGGGGCAGCCCGGTGATGTCGCGCACAGCCCGATCCAGCGCAGTTTCGCGCAATTTCCGCAGCACAGGAATGCGGCGGTGGGTGCGCCGGACTTTATACGCAAGCAATCCGCCGTCCTGCAGCTCATCAATGCGCACCGCTTTCTCGGGGTGCGTATTGCCAATCTTGATCCGCTCGAACGCCACGCCAAGCCGGACGTCGTCGAACTGAATTCCGCCTACTACGATCTGGGCGAAGCGGATATGGATGCCACATTCTTTACCGGTTCGCTGGTGGGCGGCACGCGCATGACGCTGCGCGAGATTTTGCAGCGCCTGCGCCGCATCTATTGCAGCAGCGTTGGGGCAGAGTACATGTACATCAGCAGCGTGCCGCAAAAGCGCTGGATACAGGCGCGGCTGGAGGGGGCGGAAGGCGAGATCACCTATCCCGCCGCCACACAGTTGCGCGTGCTGGAGCGGCTGACCGCAGCAGAGACGCTGGAGCGCTACCTGCACACCAAATACGTCGGGCAGAAACGCTTCTCGCTTGAAGGCGGCGATACCCTGATTCCGCTGCTCGACCACTTGCTGCAACGCGCCGGCGAGCAGGGCATCAAGGAATCGGTGATCGGCATGGCGCACCGGGGACGACTCAACGTGCTGGTCAACACGTTGGGCAAATTGCCCAAGATGCTGTTCGCCGAATTCGAAGGCATACATCACGAACATCTGACCTCGGGCGATGTGAAATATCACCAGGGATTTTCCTCCGACATCGCCACGCCCGGTGGCCCCATGCACGTCACATTGTCGTTCAACCCGTCCCATCTGGAGATTGTCAATCCGGTGGTGGAAGGCTCCGTGCGGGCGCGCCAGCACCGGCGCGGCGACCACAAGGGTATGCAAGTGCTGCCCATCCTGCTGCACGGCGATGCTGCTTTCGCCGGGCAGGGTGTGAACATGGAGACATTCAATCTGTCGCAGACGCGGGGCTATCGCACCGGCGGTACGGTGCATGTTGTCATCAACAACCAGATCGGCTTCACCACCTCGGATGCGCGCGACACCCGCTCATCGCTGTATTGCACCGATGTGGCGAAGATGGTCGAGGCGCCGATCTTCCACGTGAATGCCGATGACCCGGAAGCGGTGCTGAAAGTGACCGAGATCGCGCTGGATTTTCGCATGCACTTCGGCAAGGACGTGGTGATCGACATGGTGTGCTTCCGCAAACTGGGGCACAACGAGCAGGACGAACCGCTGGTCACCCAACCGTTTATGTATCGCTATATCAACCAGCATCCGGGCACGCGCGCGCTGTACGCAGAACGTTTGCAGCAGCAGGGCGTTCTTGCCGCCGACGGCGCGGAACAGATGGTCGCCGCCTATCGGCAGGCGATGGACGAGGGGCGCAATCCGGTCCAGCCAGTGCTGACCGATTTCAAGCGCAAACGCGCGATGGACTGGACACCCTTCAAGGGCGAAGTCCAGTGGAATATGCCGGTCGATACCGCAGTGGATATGGCGCGCTTGCGAAAACTGGCCGAGCGTCTGGTTGCTGTGCCGGAAAATTTCAAGTTGCATTCGCGCGTGGAAAAGATCATCGCCGACCGCACAGCGATGGGAAAAGGCGAGCTGCCGCTGGATTGGGGCATGGCGGAAAACCTGGCTTATGCCAGTCTGGTGAGTGAAGGTTATCCGGTGCGACTGTCCGGCGAGGATTGCGGGCGCGGCACCTTCTTTCACCGCCATGCGGTGCTGCACGACCAGAACCGCGTGCAGTTCGACCAGGGTTATCACATACCGTTGCAGAACATCTCGCCGGATCAGGCCGATTTTATCGTCATCGATTCCATCCTGTCGGAAGAGGCCGTGCTGGCTTTTGAATACGGCTACGCCACGGCAGAACCGAACTCGCTGGTGTTGTGGGAGGGGCAGTTCGGTGATTTTGCCAACGGCGCACAAGTGGTGATCGACCAGTTCATCGCCTCGGGCGAAGCCAAATGGGGCCGGCGGTGCGGACTGGTGATGCTGCTGCCGCACGGCTACGAAGGGCAGGGGCCGGAGCATTCGTCGGGGCGCATCGAACGCTATCTTCAGTTGTGCGCCGACTACAACATCCAAGTCTGTGTGCCATCCAATGCGGCGCAGATATTCCACCTGTTGCGCCGCCAGATGCTGCGTCCGATGCGCCGTCCGCTCATCGTGTTCACCCCCAAAAGCATGCTGCGCAGCAAGGAGGCGGCATCGAATCTGGACGCACTGACGACGGGTGGCTTCCTTCCGGTGATCGGCGAGACGGACGCGCTGGACGCGCCGCACGTGACGCGCATCATCGCCTGTAGCGGCAAGGTTTATTACGATCTGTTGAAAGCGCGGCGCGAGCGCGACCTTGGCGAGATGGCGATCATCCGCATCGAGCAACTGTATCCGTTCCCGCACGATGATTTCGTCGCGCAGATCGCGGCCTATCCGAACGCGAAGGAAATGGTGTGGTGCCAGGAAGAGCCGGGCAACCAGGGTGCATGGCATCGCATCCAGCATTACCTGCTGCGCCATCTGCGACCGGGCATGAAGCTGGGCTACGCGTTGCGCGCCTCATCCGCATCACCGGCGGCGGGCTACCTTGCCGTGCATAACGAGCAGCAGAAGGCGGTGATCGATGCCGCTTTCCGTCCCGACCTTGATGTAAAGAACAAACCAGGAGCACAACGCCATGATCATTGAAGTCAAAGTCCCGCAACTCTCCGAATCCGTTGCCGAAGCGACGCTGCTGACCTGGCATAAAAAAGTCGGCGAGGCGGTGGTCGAGGGAGAGAATCTGATCGACATCGAGACCGACAAGGTGGTGCTGGAATTGCCGGCATCCAAGAGCGGCGTGCTGGCCAAGATCATCCGGGGCGACGGCGACAAGGTGACCAGCGGCGAGTTGATCGCGCAGATCGACACCGATGCCGTGGCGCAAGCGGCTCCGGTTTCGGCCGCTGCGGTGCAAGCGGCGGCTTCCCCTTCGGCGCGCAAACTGGCGCACCAGCATGATGTCGATGCCAGCCAGTTGCAGGGCAGCGGCAAGCACGGTCTGGTGACCAAAGAGGATGTGTTGAGCGCGGTTCGGCAAGTCGCCCCTGCCGAACCTTTGCCGGTTGCAGCGGCAGTAGGTACGCGTACCGAGCAGCGTGTGCCGATGACGCGCATCCGCCAGCGTATCGCCGAGCGTCTGCTGCAATCGCAACAGCAAGCCGCCATCCTGACCACTTTCAACGAAGTGAACATGCAGCCGGTGATCGAGCTGCGCAACAAATACAAGGAGGCGTTCGAGAAGAAGCACGGTGTGAAGCTGGGTTTCTCCTCGTTTTTCGTCAAGGCTGTGGTGCAGGCCTTGCAGAAATTCCCTATCGTCAATGCCTCGGTGGACGGCAATGACATCGTCTATCACGGCTACTTTGACATCGGTGTCGCCATCGGCAGCGAGCGCGGTCTGGTGGTGCCTATCATCCGCGATGCCGATCAACTCTCACTGGCCGACATCGAGAAACGCATCGCCGATTTCGCCGCGCGTGCCAAGGACGGCAAGCTGAGCATGGAAGAGCTGACCGGCGGCACCTTCTCCATCACCAACGGCGGCGTGTTCGGATCCATGCTCTCCACCCCCATCATCAACCCGCCGCAGAGCGCCATCCTCGGTATCCATGCCACCAAGGACAGGCCAGTCGCCGAGAACGGCCAGGTGGTCATCCGCCCGATGAATTATTTGGCCCTGTCCTACGACCACCGCATCATCGACGGGCGCGAAGCGGTGCAGTTTCTCGTGACGGTCAAAGAAGCGCTGGAGTATCCGGGGCGGGTGTTGCTGGATATTTGACGAGCCATGACTTTTCGCGCCTTCCGCATAGACGAGGAGAGCGGTGCGACTACCGCGCGTTTCGTCGACCTCACACTGGACGATCTTGATCCCGGCGAGGTGTTGATTCGCACACACTATTCCGGTGTGAACTACAAGGACGCGCTGGCGGCGAGCGGGACGGGCAAGGTGATCCGCCGCTTCCCCTGTGTGGGCGGGGTGGATGCGGCGGGTGTGGTGGAAAGTTCGTCCGATGCGCGCTTCAAGGCCGGCGATGCGGTGCTGGTCACCGGTTATGACATGGGCGTGGCGCACGATGGCGGTTTCTCCGAGTATGTGCGGGTGCCGGCCGATTGGGTGGTGCCGCTGCCGCAGGGTATGTCGCTGTTCGAGTCGATGGCGCTGGGGACGGCGGGTTTCACCGCCGCGTTGGCGATACACCGGCTGGAGCAGAACGAGCTGACACCCGAAAGCGGCAAGGTCATCGTCACGGGGGCGACCGGCGGCGTGTCCAGCCTGGCCATCCAGATGCTGGCGCAGAAGGGCTATCGCGTGGTGGCGCTGACGGGCAAGGATGCCGAACACGGTTATTTGAGCAGCTTGGGCGCGAGCGAGATACTGTCGCGCGCCGATATCGACCTGAACGGCACGCGCCCGCTGGAGAAGGCGCAATGGGCGGGGGCGCTGGATTCGGTGGGCGGCGATACGCTGGCGTGGCTGACGCGTACCATGCAGCAGAACGGCGCTATCGCCAGCTTTGGCAACGCGGGCGGAACGGCGTGGCACGCCACGGTGTTCCCCTTCATTTTGCGCGGGGTCAAGCTGCTCGGGGTGGATTCTGCCGCGACGGCGATGCCGCTGCGTAAAATGATCTGGCAACGTCTGGCGGTCGATTTGCGGCCGCGCCAGTTGGAGGCGGTGGCGCGCGCGGTTCCATTTGCACAGTTGCCGGAGGTGCTGGCGGGGATGTTGCGCGGTACCTCACGCGGGCGTATCGTTGTGCGGGTGGCTGCGGAGTCGATGACAGGAGGCATCGGCTGCGACGTTTGAATAGGCCTCAGTTCTTGCAGGAAAGCGCATCATGGCGCGGGATGATTGTCGTCCGATACCCGAAGGGGGCATAAGCTCTCCGGGAAAAATAACAACATGCTTGGGGTTCATAATGTTCAATAAGCTCTCTGCACAAAAAATAACAGTGCAGCATCCTTCACCGTTCCGTCTGTTGCTTGTTCTCGCCGTCACGATATTTGCCACGGAAATGCTGGTGATGGCCGTGATCGCCAGTTGGTTGCCGCCCATGCCGGAGTCGCTCCTCCATATCGTGGACTCGGCGATGCTGGTGCTGTTGGTGTTTCCGGTGTTCTACTATCTGGTGTTCCGCCCGATGAAGAAAAACATCGGCGAGCTGTCCTCTCTGGAGCAGGCGCGCCGCGCGAACGAGGCCACGCTGCGCGCCATGATGGACAACTCTCCCTACCGTGTGTGGCTGAAAGACGCGGGCGGACGCTATCTGGCCGTGAACGGGCAATTTGCCAAGGCCTGCGGCATAGAGGATCCGGAGGATGTCGTGGGCAAGACGAGCCGTGAGGTGCTGCCTCGCGAGTTGGCCGAAAACTATTGCGAGGCGGACAATCTGGTCATGGCACAGCGTGAACCGCTGCACATTGAGGAGAGAATCGTCGAGAACGGGCAGGAAAGGTGGTTCGGGATATTCAGGACCCCTATTCTCGACGAACGCGGCAACGTGCTGGGCACCACCGGATTTGCGCGCGACATCACCGACCGCAAGACTGCGGAAGAACAGATGCGCCTGACCGCCAAGATATTCGCGAGCAGCCATGATTCCATCGCCATCACCGATCCGGCTGGAAATATCATTTCGATCAATCCCGCTTTTTCCGATATCACCGGCTACGATTCGGACGAAGTGCTGGGCAAAAATCCGCGCATCCTGAATTCAGGACGGCAGGGCAAAGAGTTCTACCTTGAGATGTGGCGCTGTGTGTTGCAAAACGGCTACTGGAGCGGCGAGGTGTGGAACCGTCGCAAGGACGGCGGTACCTACGCGGGGCGGCTGACCATCAGCGCGCTGCGCGACGAGACGGACAAGGTGACCCATTACATCGGCGTGACCAGCGACATCACCGAATACAAGCTGGCGCAGGAGCGCATCCGGCAAATGGCGTTCTATGACCAGCTGACCGGCCTGCCCAACCGCAGTCTGTTGCAGGATCGGGTGGATCGCCTGTTCGCCCAGGTTCGGCGCGATGAAAGGGCTTTCGCCATCCTGTTCATCGACCTCGATAACTTCAAGCGCATCAACGACTCGCTCGGGCATCATGTCGGCGATCTGCTGTTGCAGGATGTGGCGCTGCGTTTGAACGAATGCGTGCGCGAGGTGGATACCGTGTCGCGCCAGGGCGGCGATGAATTTGTCGTGCTGTTGCCGGATACCGACAGCGAGGGGGCGGGCAGCGTGGCAGAAAAGATAGTGGATTGCCTGACGCGGCCGCACATGTTGTCGGGACATGAGGTGGTGGCGACGCCGAGTATCGGAATCAGCATGTACCCGCGCGATGGGGGCGATTTCGAAACGTTGTCCAAGCATGCGGATACCGCGCTGTATCGGGTCAAGGCCGAGGGGAAAGCCGGGTTCCAGTTCTTTACCCCGGAGATGAACGTGGCCGCGCACGAGCGGATGGAGTTGGAGAGCCGTTTGCGCCATGCGCTGGAGAACAAGGGTTTCTCCCTGAGCTACCAGCCGCAGTTCGACCGGGTACGGGGACAGGTGGTCGGTGTCGAGGCACTGATCCGCTGGAACGACCCGCAGCTCGGCACTGTCATGCCGGATGATTTTATACCGATCGCCGAGGAAAACGGCCTGATTGTCCAGATCGGCCAATGGGTGTTGCGCGAGGCCTGTGCGCAAACCAAGGTCTGGCTAGCAGCGGGTCTGCCTTGTGTGCCGGTCTCGGTGAACATATCCGCCGTGCAGTTGAAACAAGCGGATTTCGTTCAGGTGGTGACCGGCGCGCTCAGTGACGCGGGGTTGGAAGCGCGCTATCTGGAGCTGGAACTGACCGAGCGCGTCGTCATGGCTGATGTCGAACACACCGTGCGGGTGATGAGCGAATTGAGCGCGCTGGGCGTGGGGTTGTCGGTGGATGATTTTGGCACGGGCTATTCGAGCCTGGCTTATTTGAAGCGCTTCCCGTTGAAAAAACTCAAGATCGACAAGTCCTTCGTGCACGATCTGGCCTTCGATCAGGATGACCGTACTATCGCCAATTCGATCATCCTGCTGGCGCACGGACTCAACGTCACCGTGGTCGCCGAAGGTGTGGAAAACGGCCAGCAACTCGATATCTTGCGCGGACAGGGATGCGACATGATGCAGGGATTCTTCTTCAGCAAACCGCTACCTGCCGCCGAATACGCCGTCTTCATGCGCGGCACAAAATCGGCCTGACAGGATAGCCGGGGGCGGAAAGCACTGTCGGATGAAGGAGGCTCGGTTATAATGCGCGCCCCTTCAAGGGCGAAAGTGGCGGAATTGGTAGACGCACTGGATTTAGGTTCCAGCGCCGCAAGGCGTGCAGGTTCGATTCCTGTCTTTCGCACCAAATAATTTCAATGGCTTATGGAATGCGACGAAATGGTACAGCGTTTCACTAAGTCCCAAAATTTTCCCAGTTTTTCCCAAAGCTTCCCGAGTGCGTCAAGATGCATTGTGAGCCTATATGCTTACCAATAAACGGTCTACTAACCCATGACCCAAAAACAAAAGGCTTACATTTCTGTAAGCCTTTGTTTATTTGGTGGGCCCTGTTGGACTTGAACCAACGACCAAAGGATTATGAGTCCTCTGCTCTAACCAACTGAGCTAAGGGCCCGTGAACAATCAACCTTCACTGTCGAGGAAACTCTTCAGTTTTTCTGAGCGTGAAGGGTGGCGCAGCTTGCGTAGTGCTTTTGCTTCGATCTGGCGGATGCGCTCGCGGGTGACGTCGAATTGCTTGCCGACTTCCTCCAGTGTGTGGTCCGTGTTCATCTCGATGCCGAAGCGCATACGCAGCACTTTGGCTTCGCGTTGCGTGAGGCTGTCCAGAATGTCCTGAGTCGCGCCGCGCAGGCTTTCGTAGACGGCTGCATCGAGTGGTACGGTGGTGTTTTGGTCCTCGATAAAGTCTCCCAGATGCGAGTCGTCATCGTCGCCCACCGGCGTTTCCATGGAGATGGGTTCTTTGGCGATCTTCAGTATCTTGTGGATCTTGTCTTCCGGCATTTCCATCTTGATGGCCAGTGTGGCGACATCCGGCTCGAGTCCTGTTTCCTGCATGATCTGGCGCGAGATGCGGTTCATCTTGTTGATGGTCTCGATCATGTGTACCGGGATACGGATGGTACGTGCCTGATCGGCGATGGAGCGGGTAATGGCCTGACGGATCCACCATGTCGCATAGGTAGAAAATTTGTAACCGCGGCGGTATTCAAACTTGTCCACAGCCTTCATCAGGCCGATGTTGCCTTCCTGGATCAGATCGAGGAATTGCAGGCCGCGGTTGGTGTATTTCTTGGCGATGGAGATTACCAGGCGCAGGTTGGCCTCGATCATGTCGCGTTTGGCGCGGCGTGCCTTGGCTTCGCCGTTGGTCATCTGTTTGTTGATCTCTTTCAGATCCTTGATCGGGATGCCTACGCGCTGTTGCAGGTCGAGCAAATGTTGCTGCTGTTCGACGATGGCGTGCTGATGGCGCAATAATGTTTCGCAATAGGGTTTCTTCGATTTCAGTTCCAGTGCTACCCAGCCTAAGTTGTCCTCATTGCCTGGGAAGGCTTTGATGAAGTGGGGGCGCGGCATCTTGCTCTTGATTACGCATAGGTCCTGAATGGTACGCTCGCTCCGGCGTACTTCTTCCACCAGTCCGCGCATGGTGTCGCATAGCGCGTCCACCTGCTTGGCCGAGAATCGGAAATTCATCAGTTCTTCGGAGATGACGGTCTGGCATTTGTCGTACTGCTTGCTGCGGTAGCCGTACTTTTCGTACGCTTTGCCCATTTTTGTGAACATGTCGGCGATGATGGCGAAATGTTCCAGTGCCTCGGCTTTCAGTTGCGCCAGATTGGCGGCAGCAGCAGCAGCAGTGGCTTCCTCGTCTTCTTCTTCGGAGGTCTCTTCGGGTTCGTCGTCCTCCGATTCCTCTTCTTCCGTCTCGCTGTCTTCTTCGATAACGGATTCATCCTGACTATCCACAAAGCCGTCGATCAATTCATCGATGCGTAACTGATCTTTTTCCACCTTTTCGGCCAAGGCCAAAATTTCGGCGATGGTAGCCGGGCAGGCAGAAATCGCTAGGATCATGTGCTTCAGACCGTCTTCGATACGCTTGGCGATTTCGATCTCTTTTTCGCGGGTAAGCAACTCCACCGTGCCCATCTCACGCATGTACATGCGCACCGGGTCGGTAGTGCGGCCGAATTCGGAGTCCACTGTGGAGAGGGCCGCTTCCGCTTCCGCGACCGCATCCTCGTCAGCCACTGGCGGTGCGGCTTCATTCATGATCAGCGTCTCGGCATCGGGCGCGACATCGCACACGGTGATGCCCATATCGTTGATCATGCTGACCACGCCTTCGATCTGCTCGACTTCAAGCATGTCGGGCAGATGGTCATTGATCTCGGCGTAAGTCAGGTAGCCGCGTTCCTTGCCCAGTAAGATCAGGGCTTTTAGGCGCGTGCGGCGAGCTTCGATATCCTGTTGCTGGTCGATGATAGGTGGCACGATCTGGTTCGCCGACTTTTTTTCCTGCTTTTTCTTGTCTTTAGGTGTTGCCATAATCTGTGATTCCCCGTTGCATGGTGGCGTGGAAAAGCGCTGGATTATACCAGAATCGGGGTAATTTTCTTGCATGATGTACAAAGGTGGGTCGTGCGGGTGGCAGCCGATTTATTTTGCACGGGAGTCTATCCCCATAAATATCTAGGCATTTTTTTTGGTTGAGCTTATTCAAACTTGCCATTATGCTGCGGGCAACGACGGAATTCCCCCGCCTTGTGCAGGCACACGGTGCCCGCAGTAAAACTCGAGATATTAGGACGTCATGTACCTGGAACATTTCGGTCTCAGCGAGCCGCCATTTAGAATCACACCCATCACGGAATTCTTCTTTTCCGGCGCTCATCGCGGGGAAATGCTGGATGCGCTGATTTATTCGCTGAACGAGGCGGAGGGCATCATCAAAGTCAGCGGTGAAGTCGGCAGCGGAAAAACCATGATCTGTCGCATGCTGCTGGAGCGTTTGCCGAAGTACATCGAACCTGTTTATCTGGCCAATCCTAGTTTGACGCGCGAAGAGATGCTGTACGCGATTGCCGATGCGCTGGGGCTCAACGTGCAAAATGAGCGGGTCGGCATCATCATGCACAGTATCCAGAGCAAGCTGGAGGAGAAAGTGCATGCGGGTAAACGCGTGGTCGTGTTGGTGGATGAAGCGCACGCCATGCCGCTGGAAACCCTTGAGGAGTTGCGCCTGCTCTATAACCTGCAGATTGGTGATACCAAGCTGTTGCAGATTATTCTGTTTGGGCAACCGGAACTGAATGCCAAGCTGGAGCAGCCCAATATGCGCCAGCTCAAGGATCGCATCGTTCATCACTTTCACGTGCAGCCGTTGTCGCGCAACATACTGGAGAATTACCTGATGTTCCGCATGCGTGCAGCCGGTTATCACGGGCCGAACATCTTCTCCCCGCAGGCCATCAAACTGATTTCGGCCGCCTCGCAAGGTTTGATGCGCCGGGTCAATATCCTGGCCGACAAATCTTTGCTGGCAGCTTTTGTGGATGACAGCCACAGTATCGAGCCGCGCCATGTCGAAGCGGCCATGCGCGACAGCGAGATCGGTATCGTGCGCCGTCTGCCGGACAAGAAATGGCTGATCGGTGGCGGCGCCGTTTCGGCCGCAGTGCTGACCGGTGTATTTGTGTGGACGACCCTGATCATGCCGGTTGCGAAGAACGACTCGATGCCGGAGCCGGTTATGCCGACCGATACTTCTCAGGTGCTTCCGGAGGTTGGGGGAACGCCAGTGCAGGTAACCGTGGTTGCGCCCACTCCCGCGCCGATCACCCCGCCTGCCCCGGTCATGCAGCCGATGCAGGTTGCCAGCGTCGCTCCGCAGCCAGCCGTAGAGCCAGTCGCATCCGCGCAAACAAATCCGCCACCGTCCGACTTGAGGCTATACGAGCAACGCATGCTTGCCAGCAAGCGGATGCGCGCAGGGGGGGGCGCTGTTGCCAGTATCCAATTATTTTATAACGAAAAAAATCAGCCGGAGCGCATCGAGAGTTTTTTGCGGCGGGCGGCCGAGTTGGGCAAGCTTTCGGACATCTACCTGCTGCCCATCCGGACGGCAGGGCAGGACGGCATGCGCGTGCTGTATGGCGCGTACCCGTCGGTTGAATCGGCCCGCGCGGCGGTCAAGGATCTGCCGTCGCGTTACCAGGAGTCTTTTGCCACGTCTATCTATGTCTACTGAAATGTTTTATTGAAACGACACCCTCAACCGAGGGGTTCCGCAAAAACCGTTGCGCTTTAAGCAGGGTTCGGGGCGGAAAGTAAGGAGGCTACAGGATGCGCCTATGCAACGTCATCTACCTCTGCGCGCTCGCTGCGATTCAGGCCGGCTGCGGAACCAACCCTGTCAAGCCGTCGGATAAGCATATCCAGCAGCAGGATAGTCAGCCCGCTGTGTCAGTCATACCCGAAACGATCAAACGGCCACCGCCGTTGCCGCCGCCGAAACCCGTGGTCGACACGGAGACATATAGCGTCGTCGTCACCGATTTGCCGGCGCGTGAGATATTGTTTGCGCTGGCACGGGATGCAAAGATCAATCTGGACATTCACCCGGGCATACGCGGAAACGTCACGCTGAACGCGCTTAACCAGACATTGCCGCAAATCCTGGCGCGCATTTCGAAGCAGATCGATATGCGTTACGAATTGGACAACGGCAACCTGCTCGTCATGGCGGATGCGCCATTCCTGAAGCATTATAAAATCGATTACGTGAACATGACACGCGATGCGGAAAGCAGCATCGTCACCAGCGCGCAGGTCGCCTCGACTGGTGCCGCCACGGTCGCGGCGGGAACGACCAATAATTCACTGATCAGCATCAAGAATATTTCCAGGAATCATTTTTGGGTCACGCTGGAACAGAACATCAGAGATATCTTGCGCGAAACCGACAAGGAAATCATCGCGGGGCGGCGGGGAGCCGACAGGACACCGTCCTCCCCGGTTCCCTCGGACGTGACAGCGCAGTCGCGCCCGGTCGCGCAGGCCGGCGGCGATGCGGCGGAAAAACACAGTGTTGAGAATGATTACCGGAACTATCAGACGCTACTCGCCGCGTCCGTTATCTCCAACCCGGAGAACAGCCTTATCACGGTGCGGGCGACTTCGCGCCAGCACGAAAAGATCCAGGAGTTCGTCGACCGGATAATGAATAACGCCAGACGTCAGGTGATGATAGAAGCGACCATCGTCGAGGTGAATCTCAGCGACAATTACCAGCAGGGAATCAACTGGTCCGCGCTGACCAAGGCGGGCGGAAAACAGTTCAAACTGGTACAGAGCAGCGCCGGTCTGCCGACCGGTGTGGGGAACGGCATTTTCGGCATCATCACCAATCCGACTCCCGCCAGCATCGCCAGCCAGGTTTCGCTGCTGCAATCGTTCGGAGACGTAAAAGTCCTGTCCAGTCCCAAGCTCAGCGTGTTGAACAACCAGACGGCCCTCATCAAGGTGGTCGACAATCTGGTGTATTTCACCGTGGGCACAAATATCGTGACCAATCAGACCGGATCGACCACCACCTACAACACCGAACCGAAAACCATTCCGGTCGGCTTTACCATGAGCGTCACGCCCCAGATCAGCGACAGCGATGTCGTACTGCTCAATCTGAAACCGTCCATTTCGCGGGTCATCGGATTCGTGAACGATCCCAACCCGGATCTGGCCCGGGCCGGTGTGGTCAGCAGGATACCGCAGACCCAGACGCGCGAGATGGAATCCATCATGAAGATTGACGACAACCAGATCGCGGTCATGGGCGGACTGATGCAGGATGAAGTGAACAGAATGACGGATGCGATTCCGGGATTGTCGAAACTTCCCGGAGCCGGCGAACTGTTCAAGCAGCGCAATGATGTTTCCGCCAAAACGGAGCTGGTCATATTTCTGCGGCCCCAAGTCATCAAGGACGCGAGCCTCAGTGGCGATTTCAGCCGGTACAGCGACATGCTGCCGGATCGTGATTTCTTCAAAGAACCGTTTACCCCGTAGGAGGCGCGCATGAACCTGCTTCTGGATGCTCGCAGGAAGTCCCGGCAACAGCGTGAGTCGCCCGGCCCGGCGCTGTCATGCGCCGAGGTGACGCAACGCGGTGTGGCACGGCAGTTGTTCCGCGCGAAGGGTTCAGCGGCAGGCCTGTCTGCGCATGCGCGCAGACGCGCTGCCGTGATGACTGTTGGATTCCTGTTGCCGTCGCTCACCGCTGCCGTCGTGTTTTTTGGCGACGATAGAGAGGCAGACGTTAGCGCGCGGGAAATCGCGCAGATTGGCGCTATTTCCGCTCCAGCAAGGCCTGCAGAGGCGAGTCTTCCGCAAGAAATCTCACCGGCGGAGGTGTTCTCGGTGGAAGAGGGTGATGTTGCGCGGACGGAACCGGTGATATTGGCGGATGAAGAAGCCGCAGCCGAATCGGACGAGGCCCCGGTCAGGATCGAAAGGAGGAAGGTCGGCTCAATGGACGGGCTGCTACAGGATGCTTACCGCGCTTATCGCGGCGGAGAGGCGGAAGAAGCGCGACGGTTGTATTTGCTTGCGCATCAAGAAGACGGGCGGAATGCAGACGTTCTTTTGGGTCTGGCGATGCTGGCCCACCAGCGTGACGATATTGTGAGCGCCGAAAAGTACTATTTCCGGGTACTGGATATCGATCCCCGCAATGCCGCCGCACATGCCGGATTGTCGTCGTTGCGTGCCGATGATGGTGCCAGTGAGAGTCGCCTGAAAAATCTGTTGCAAGAACAGGGTGATTCAGCAGCACTGCATTTTGCGATTGGCAATCTGTATGCCGGGCAAGCCCGCTGGAGCGAGGCGCAGAACGCCTACTTCAATGCGTATGCGTTGCAACCCGACGGTGCCGAGTTTGCCCACAACCTGGCAGTCAGTCTCGATCATCTTGGACAGGACGAGTTGGCGGCGCAGCATTACCAACGCGCGCTGCAACTTGATTCATCCCGAAGCGCCGGACTGGATCATGCCCATATTTTGCAGCGCATCGCGGATTTGCTGCACTAGCGACGGGCGATCACCATGACGGACAGCCAAATTCTTCAACGACCTCTGGGGCTGGTGCTGGTGGAAAAGGGGGTGATCAGCGAGGATCAGCTGCGCATCGCCGGACAGGAGCAGGCCAAGACCCACCAGCCTATGGGGCGTTTGCTGGTGCGGCTGGGATTCGTTTCGGAAGCCGCGATCCGTGATGTCCTGTCTGAAAATATCGGGCAGGAATGCGTCGATCTTTCTGCGGTGATCGCCGACCCCGTCGCACTCGCGCTGATCCCCAAAGATGTGGCGCGCCGTTACCAGCTGCTGCCGCTCTCGGTTGACCCGGACGGGCCGGCACTGACGCTGGCAATCGCGGACCCTGACAATATCATCGCGCTCGACCAGGTGCGTGCCCTGTTAAAGGGCGAGTACCGCCTCGTCACGCAGGTTGCCGGAGAGTCCGATATCTTGCGCGCCATCGATCAATACTACGGCTTTGAGTTGTCGATCGACGGAATCCTGCACGAGATCGAGCCCGGCGAGATTGAGTTGCAGGGGCTGCAAGCCGGTTCGGACGAATTCAGCCAGCCGGTCGTGCGTTTGATCGACGCGTTGTTGAGCGAGGCCGTGCAACGCGGGGTGTCCGATGTTCACTTCGAACCGGAAAGCAGCTTCCTGCGTATTCGCTACCGTATCGACGGCGTGCTGCGCCAGATGCGCAGTCTGCACAAGAGCTTCTGGCCGGCGATGTCGGTGCGGCTGAAAGTGATGAGCGGCATGAACATCGCCGAGACGCGGGCCCCGCAGGACGGGAGGATATCGCTGCGTTTATCCGGGCGTCCCGTCGATTTTCGCGTCGCTTCCCATCCCACCTCGCATGGGGAGAATATGGTGCTGCGGGTTCTTGATCGCCAGAAAGGCATCGTGCCGCTCGATCAGATCGGTCTCGATGAGAGTGCGTTAAGTTTGCTCAAAACGATCATCGCAAAGCCGGAAGGCATCGTGCTGGTCACGGGGCCTACCGGAAGCGGCAAGACCACCACGCTGTATTCCGTGCTGAGCCACATGAATACCGAGTCGGTCAACATCATGACCCTGGAAGACCCGGTGGAATATCCGCTTGCCCAGATACGCCAGACTTCGGTGAACGAAGCGGCAAAGCTGGATTTCGCCAACGGTATCCGTTCCATGATGCGCCAGGATCCGGACATCATCCTGGTCGGTGAGATACGCGACCATCCCACGGCGGAGATGGCATTCCGTGCCGCGATGACCGGACACCAGGTGTATTCGACGCTGCATACCAATTCCGCCATCGGGGCGATCCCGCGTCTGCTGGACATCGGCATCCTGCCCGACATCATGGCCGGCAACATCATCGGCATCGTGGCGCAACGCCTGATCCGCGTACTGTGCAAAGAGTGCAAATGCCCGTATCAGCCCGGCGAGAGTGAACGCAAACTGTTGGGGTTGTCCGACCGTGAAGATATCACGCTCTACCGCGCTGCCGGATGCGAGTTGTGCGGCCATCAGGGGTACAAGGGAAGGATGGCCATCATGGAGCTGCTCAAGATGGATTACGATCTTGATGAGTTGATCGCGTGTCGTGCCAGTACGCGCCAGATTCGCGAGACGGCCATGTCAAAGGGATACCGTCCGTTGGCAACGGATGGTATCCGCCGTGTCGTGGAAGGCGTCACTTCTCTGTCGGAAGTCAGCCGTGTTGTCGATCTGAGTGATCGTCTGGCTTAGGGGAACGGTATGCCTCTGTATTCCTATCGCGCCATCGACGAACGCGGCAAGCCGAGAAAAGGCTGGCAGGAGGCGGCCAATCTGGTCGATCTGGAACAGCGCCTCAAGCGCGGAGGACTGGATTTGATCGACGGCAGGGCGGATGCCGGCACGCGCGCCGTGGCTCGGCGCAGGGTCAAGCGTCCGGAACTGATCACGTTCTTCTTCAATCTTGCGCAGCTTGGCCGTGCCGGCGTGCCTTTGCTGGAAAGCCTCGCGGACTTGCGTGATTCTTTGGATGACGTGCGGTTTCGCGAAGCTGTCGCCGATCTGGTGGAGTCGATCGAAGGCGGTAAAAAAATGTCCCAAGCGATGTTGCAGCACCCCGAAGTGTTCGACAGGATATTCGTCAGCCTTGTCCGCGCGGGTGAGGAGAGCGGACGCTTGACGGAAGTGTTCGAACACATCACAGAGTCGCTGAAGTGGCAGGATGAAATGGCCGCGCATACCAGAAACATCATGGTCTATCCGATCTTTGTCGGCATCACCGTGCTGGCGATCACTTTTTTTCTGATGATCTACCTGGTGCCGCAATTGCTCGGATTCATCAGGGAAATGGGGCAGGACATTCCCTTTCAGACGCGCATGCTGCTTGCCGTGTCGTCCGTATTCGTCGATTACTGGTATCTCATCATCCTGTCACCACTGGCTTTGGTGTTCGCCGCCAGACTGCTGATATCGTCCAGCCCGGAGATGCAGTTCAGGTTTGACGATATCAAACTGAAAATGTGGGTGACCGGCCCCGTCCTGCGCAAGATCACCCTCGCGCGTTTTGCCAATACCTTCGCCATGATGTACAGCTCCGGCGTGAGCGTTCTCGACTGCATCGCCAATTTGCGCGAGTTGGTCAACAACCGCGTGCTGTCCAAGAGCCTGGAGGACATCTCGCTGGAGATTGCCGCAGGCAGAAATCTGACGCAGAGTTTTCAGCGCAGCGGCATGTTCCCGCCTCTGGTGATACGCATGATCAAGATCGGCGAGAGTACGGGAGAGCTGGATGCGGCATTGCTCAACGTCGGCTATTTCTACGACCGCGATGTCAAAGAGTCGATCAAAAGGATGCAGATCATGGTCGAGCCGGTCATGACATTGTTGCTCGGCCTGCTGTTGGGGTGGGTGATGCTGTCCGTGCTCGGGCCGATCTACGACATCATCGGCAAGGTGCGCTTCTGATGGGGGCCGCGCTGCTCTTGTTTTTGAGCGCGGAACGCTTGCTGGCGCAGCACATGATCCGGGGCAAGGTCGCTTCACGCCGGACATTCCCCCATTCGCCCGAGGGGGTCGAGCAGTTTGCCGGCTTTCTGAACGGCATCGAGTGTCCCGCTTATCTGCTCGCCGATCTGGTCGAAGAGGACTTCCGCCAAGAAATCCTCCCGCATCTCTTCGGGCGCAACCGCGCCGCCCTTTATGCGCGAAAATTCGAACAGTTCTATCGTGCCACCCCGTTCCGGCTGGCCATCCTGCTGCAACGGCAGAAGACCGGACGCCGTGACGATCAGGTACTGTTGTCGGCGCTGACCAATCCCGCGCTCATCTCGCCATGGTTGGAAACGATGCTGGCGCGTCGCATGCCAGTGGCCGGTATCTATTCCGTTCCCCAGATCAGCGCGCCGCTGGTGAAGGATCATCCTGCCAGGCATTTGTTGCTGATCTCTTGGGAGAAGGATGCAGGGTTGCGGCAGACTTATTTCAGCGATCATCGACTGCATATTTCCAGATTGACCACGATCCCCGCCGGAATGACTTTTCAGGATGCCGTGACCGCCGAGTTGGCGCGCACTTACCAGTACCTCAAGAGTTTGAGCCTGTTGCCTGCCGGGCAAGTGCTGGATGTCCGTCTGCTGGGCAGCGCCCACGACCTGATCGAATTGCAATTGAGGCTGCCGCGCAGTGCCGATATGCGTTACGACTATGTCGATCTTGCCTCCGTCGGCAGTCACCTTAAAATCGATCACGAGATTTCCGGCTCTGACGCAACTCCTTTGTTCTTGCACCATTTGTCTGAAAATCCGCCGCAGGACAGCTATGCCAATGCGGAACACAGGCGGTATTTCACCCTGATGCGGATCGGTCAGGTGCTCAGAATGACAGCGTGGATGTTGCTGTCCGGCGTGCTGATGTGGAGTTTGCCGGGATTCATCGAGGGTTGGAAAGATAAAGCGGCGGCGTATTCCCTCCGGCAGGACACGGGGCGCTTGCTGGCAGAGACGCGGGGTATCGTGCGGACTTTTCCGCCCACCCTCGCGCCGCCATCCGACATGAAAGAGGGTGTGTCGCTCATGCGCAAACTGCACCGTAATTCCCCTCTTCCACAGGTGATCTTGCAACCGCTCAGTCACGTGATGGGACAGTTTCCCCGGATAGGCTTGGTTGAACTCTCATGGAGTGCCGACGCGGGTGATGCCGGTGCGCAGATCATGATTCTCAAAGGGAGTCTCGACGACTTCGCGAGCGATTACCGCGCCGCGCTGGAATATCTGGACCGGTTCCGCCATGCCCTGCTTGCGCGGGGTTACCAAGTCAGCGTGATCGAACAACCGCTGGATATCAGTCCTGCGGGCAGCATCAGCGACCGACGCGAGTCCGCCACCGACACCGGGCTCGGCTTCACTCTTCAGCTTCGGCGGGGGAATGACGCATGAGATTCGCCCGTGCCGATTTATATATGCTGCGCCGGACGTTGGCGGGTTTGGCCGCTTCCGTCATTTTCAGCGCGCTTGTTTTTTACACCAGCGACCAATATGCGGAAAACGCGCGGCGTGCGCGGGCCGAAGCGCAGTTACGCTTCGATGACGCGCAGACGCTGCTGGGCAATGCGCGCGATGACAAGGACAATCTGGCTGCCTATGCCAGAGATTATGGTCGTCTGGTCGAGTCCGGCATCATCGGAGAAGAATCGCGCCTGGTCTGGATGGAAAACATGGAACGATTGCGTCGGCAGAACCGGGTTGCAGACTTCCGCTACAGCATCGCCCCGCAAACCGACTATCCGGCACAGGGGCAGGTCGGCAGCCAGCGCTTCGATATTCGCAGCAGCGAAATGAAACTGAATTTCGATCTCCTGCATGAGGCGCAGCTGGTGGATTTCTTTTCCGCGTTGCGCGAGCAGAGTGAAGGGTGGTATCAACTGGAGCACTGCACCGTACAGCGCGGCGGGGCTGCTCCCCCTGTCAATCTCCGGGCAGAGTGCGCGGGAGGGTGGATCACTCTGAGACATAGGAGAGCCGCTTCATGAACGCCATGACAACCGTATTGTTGATCCTGTGGTGCGGCACGAGCTCCGCCGGCGCGGAGCCGCTCGGGCGGCTATTTTTCACGCCTGAAGAACGCGCCCGTTTTGATCGTGCGGAGCCGCAGCATGCGGTTCCCGCCGAGAGACATCGCCCATTCTCGATAAACGGCATCGTGCAAAAGCACGGCGGCGGGCGCACGGTCTGGATCAATGGGCAGGCACAGAATATCGAAGCGGCTACCGCGCGTCCGGCGGACAGCGAGCGGGTCGCGTTACCCGGACAAGGGCGCCCGGTCGAGGTGAAAGTGGGACAGCGATTGCCTGCGGGAACGAGATATCCCGCGGAGGAGTGACAGTCCATGGGCCAGCATGTCGGTATACGGCAGCACGGAATGGCATTGGTCATAATGCTGGTGATCCTGGTCACGGGGATCGCGGCGGTCATGGCCGGATCGTTGAACCGCGTGGCCATCAACAACGCCAGGCAGGAACACACCTCGCTGGTGCTGGCTCAGGCCAAGGAGGCACTGATCGGTTACGCGGTGACCTATGGCGACACACATCCGGGGGAAGCGCACGGTTATCTGCCGTGTCCCGACATGAACGGTGATGCGGGAGGCAACCCGGAAGGCTCGTCGGAGACCTGCGGTGGCACCGACAAAAACACCATGGGCAGACTGCCGTGGAGAACATTGCAATTGCCCACCCTGCGTGACAGCGAGGGAGAGTGTCTGTGGTATGCGGTATCCGGCAGCTACAAGAACAATCCGAAAAGCAGCGTGCCGATGAATTGGGACAACACCGGCAAGCTGAAACTTCATGCCGCAGAGGGTGGCGAGATATCGCCGGATGAAATCGTGGCGGTGATCATCGCGCCGGGGCGGGCGCTGCCGGACCATATTCCCTCGCAGGATCGGCACGGTACTGCGGCACCAGTTTGCGGCGGGAATTACACGCCCGCAGCCTATCTCGACCATGACACCGTGCATGCGCTCAACAATGCCGATATCTCTGCGGGAAGTTTCATCCTGCCCCATGAGCATCGCGATGCTCATGGCAGCGTGATTGCGGCAGTGAACGACAGCTTCGCCTACATCACCCGACAGGAGATATGGGAAGCGATACAAAAGCGCATTGTTGGCGAGGCCAAAAAGTGTCTTGATGACTATGCCGCGGGTTCGGGCGGGAGATATCCCTGGGCGGTACCGCTGACACGTCCCACGGCGTACACGCCATTCATTCTGGGCGAATATGCCGCGCGTTTCGGTCGGCTACCGGCGCGTCCGGGCGTGCAGATGGAATCCAGCCCGGCTGCGATCACCGAGCTGCAATCCGGATTCGCCGCACTGTGGACGGCACTGGCGAATTTTTCACGGGCAAAAACAGCGGCGAATCTTGCGCTCATGAAAAGCCAAGCCACTATTGCCAAAACCGCCGCAGAAAAACTGGCCAACGACTATGCCGGTGAGCCGCTACACCTTCCCGCCGGACGGCTGAAAGAGGCCGCGAGCAGCGCCACGATGAGTCTGGTGACTTCCTCGAGCAATGCCGCGATTGTCGCCGTGCAACAGTCGCTTGCGGCCGCCGTGCAGGACTTTGTCGAGGCGCTGCCCGAACAGTTTGCCCAGGCTTCCGGTATGGCGCAGGCGTGGCCGGCAAGTTGCGAACTCTTTTCATCCGTTCATTGGGAGCATTGGAAAGAACACATGTTCTTCCACGTCGCCGAAGGTTACGAGCCCGGGAGCGCGGCCAGTTGCACGGCGTGTTTGAGCCTCGAAGTGGACGGGCATATGCTGTCCGGTTCGGGTGCTTTTCGCGCGGCGATCATCGCCTCGGGAAAAGGATCGGGGACCGATCGTATCGCCAGCGAGCCAGGCAGTTATCTGGAAGCGGACAACCTGCTGCCCATGAGCGATGCCGGCAAGCCTTACAAAACCTATCGCACCAGTGAGGCAAACTATCGGAGCATCAACGATGTTGTGCGCTGTCTCGACGGCGGGGAGCACTGCCCATGAGCGTCCGCCGTTTTATCTCCCGCGGTTGCGCACAACAGGGATTCACGCTGATCGAGATCGCCGTGGTGCTGGCGATCCTCGGATTGTTGCTGGGCGGACTGGTGCCGACCATCTCCAGCCAGATGGAGCATCGTCAAACCGGCGAGACGCAAAGGCAGCTTGCCGAGATACAGCAGGCGCTGGTCGGATTTGCGATTGCCCACGGAAGATTTCCCTGCCCGGCTTCGCTCGCGAGCAATGGCGACGAAAGTCCGAAGGGCGGGGGGAACTGTACGAATTTTTACAACGGCTACGTTCCTGCTGCGGTGCTGGGTATCACCTCCGTGGATAGCCGGGGGCTGGTCACCGATGCATGGGGGAATCCCATACGCTATGCCGTGACGGCCTGGAGCAGTTCGACCGTGAGTAACGTCTACACCACGTCCAACGGCATCGCCCATACCGGATTGTCGGCACTCAATCCGAATTTGCTGGTATGCGGCACATCGACCGGTCTCACGGCATCTGGGTGTGCTTCCGGCAGCGCTTTGACCTCGGCTCCCGGTGTGCCCGTCGTCGTGTATTCGACCGGAAAGAACGGCGGTTACGGCGGAGTCGGTGCCGACGAGGCGGCTAATCCCAATCCAAACAGCGCCAACAATGACCGTGTGTTCGTCAGCCATACCCCGACATCCGCATCGTCGGCCAACGGTGAATTCGACGATATCGTGGTCTGGATATCAAACCATGTGTTGCTCAACCGCATGGTATCGGCAGGCAAGCTGCCCTGAACCGGCGGCTTGTCGATAACCGAAGTTGAAGCCTATGGCGGCGCGAATATGCCAACGGCATAAAAAAGGGCACCTTGCGGTGCCCTGTGAAAGAGAGCATTGAAGCTCTCGGGAGGAGAGGGTCGTGCTTACAGGTTGTAAGCGCGTTCGCCGTGGGTCGTGGTATCCAGACCTTCGCGTTCGTCTTCTTCCTTGACGCGCAGTCCCATCACCAGATCAACCAGCTTGAACAGGATGAAGCTGACGATGCCGGACCAGAGTACGGTGACCAGTACGCCGGTGGCTTGGGTCATGACTTGGCTGCCCATGGCATAGCCGTCCACGCCCACGCCGCCCAGTGCCGGCGATACGAAGATGCCGGTGCCGATGGCGCCGACGATGCCGCCGACAGCGTGGATGCCGAACACATCGAGCGAGTCGTCATAACCCAGCGACTTCTTCAGACCGGACACCGCCCACAGGCAGATCGGACCGACGATCAGGCCGAGGATGATGGCACCCATGGGGCCGACAAGACCGGCAGCGGGAGTGATTACAACCAGACCCGCGATAGCGCCCGATGCGATACCCAGCATGGAGGGCTTGCCGCGCAAGGTCCATTCAGCGTACATCCAGGACAGTGCAGCCGCGCCTGTTGCCACGATGGTGTTGAGCAAGGCCAGTGCTGCGCCGCCGGTGGCTTCCAGGTTGGAACCGGCGTTGAAGCCGAACCAGCCCACCCACAGCAGGGATGCACCGATCATGGTCATCGGCAGGTTGTGCGGAGCCATCGGCTCTTTACCGTAACCGATACGCTTGCCGATCACGATCGCACCCACCAGTGCCGCGATACCGGCGTTGATGTGCACCACAGTACCGCCGGCAAAGTCGAGGTCACCCTTTTCGAACAGGTAACCGCCGGTTGCCCAAACCATGTGCGCGATCGGCAGGTAGGAGAAGGTGAACCACAGTGCGGAGAACACCAGCAGCGAAGAGAACTTGATACGCTCGGCGAAACCGCCCACGATCAGCGCGGTGGTGATCGCCGCGAAGGTCAGTTGGAAGGCCACGAAGGTGAACTCGGGGATTACCACGCCGTCGGTGAAGGTGGCAGCAGTGCTGTCACCGGTCATGCCGGCCAGGAACAGTTTGCTCATGTCGCCGATCAGCCAGTTCATCGAACCGCCATCACCGAACGCCAGCGAGTAACCGTAGATCACCCACAGGATGGACACCAGCGCGAAGATGGCGAACACTTGGGAAAGTACCGACAGCATGTTCTTGGCGCGCACCAGGCCACCGTAGAACAGAGACAGACCCGGAACGATCATCAGGATCACCAGCAGTGTGGACAGCATCATCCAGGTGGTGTCGCCCTTGTCTGGAACAGGAGCGGGGGCCGCTTCCGCCGGTGCAGCCTCGACAGGTGCGGCAACTTCTGCTGCGGGGGCTGCGGCTTCCGCTACGGCGGAGATCGCTTCGACTACGGCAGCCGCTTCTTCGGCATAAGCAGCCATGGACATACCGGACAAACTCGCCAGCACTGCAAAGAGTACGAACAGTTTTTTCATGGTGTTCTCCTTATAACGCTTCCGGACCGGACTCGCCGGTACGGATGCGGATCACTTGTTCGAGGTCGGATACGAATATCTTGCCGTCGCCGATCTTGCCGGTTTGCGCGGCTTTCTCGATGGCTTCCAGCACCTGATCCAGCAAGCTGGATTCAACGGCAGCTTCCAGCTTGACCTTGGGCAGGAAGTCCACGACATATTCCGCACCGCGATACAGTTCGGTGTGACCCTTTTGACGTCCGAAGCCTTTGACTTCCGTGACGGTGATGCCCTGCACGCCGATGGCGGACAATGCTTCACGCACTTCGTCGAGCTTGAACGGCTTGATGATGGCAGTGACCATTTTCATAGCAATCTCCTATTCGTGGGGGGCGTGATTCCCTCACGCCCGGATTTCAATTAGAACGCGTGGGTGACCGACAGGATTGCCGTGCTGCGACCCAAATACTTGCCTTGAGGATTGCTATAGGCAGTCCGGTTGGCGTTGGTGTCGGTGTAGGCCAGTCCCAGCAAGTATCCGTTCAGGTCTTTGGTAACGCTCAGCTTGTAGTCGGTGTAATCGAGCGGTGTGCCGGCCAAGGCCATTGCGTCAGCAGCAGCGCCGTTGAAAGTTTGCTTACCCAGATGCGCGCCGACGGTGAAACCAGTGTCGCCGATAGGGTAGCTGGCATTGACTTCCAGATAGTCGCTGCCGCTTGCGTTGGCCCAGCCGAAGGTGTCACCCAAGCTGTAGGAGTACTTTGCGCTAACCCATTTGTAGCCAACCGAACCGTATATCTCGTCGGTATCCGCCTTGATTGCCCCCACAGCGTAAGTGCCGGGGTAGTTGTATCGCAGGAAACCGATGTCGAAGGTGACATCTTCAGCAAAGCTGCCGCGATATCCGAAGTAAGTGTCCAGTTCGAGGCTGGCAGAAGTGGCAACACCAGCATCGCTCAGCCAACTGATGTTGGAGCCCCACACGCCGGCATAGAAGCCACTAGCATGCGTGTAGTCGATTCCGCCTTGCAGTGCCGGGCCCGCGCCGGTTTGCGAGGTGCCACGGAAGATGTAGTCGGAGAAGAGGCCGACGTTTGCGCTGAAGGTGTGCGGAGAGGTCTCTTCTGCCATAGCCACGCCGGGAATTGCCAGAGCAGCCAAAATCACAGAGCTCAACAGTTTGCTTTTCATCATGAATCCTTTCTAAGGTTGAAAACGGGACAAAAGTATCCGCACCCAATCTAAAGCAGATTACGTGCCACATTAAATTACTCTTTTGTTACATGGGGTTGAAAATGGTTTTGTTTCTCGAAAAGCACTCGCCGCATGGTCTTGGTGCGTGCTTGGTGCATGCTGCACACATTAGGTGCGGCATGCAAGCGGGTAAATTGCTAAACTTCGTCGAAATTTGACCAAGGGAGACAGATCGTGTTGAACCAGAAATTCTTTGAAGACATGTCGGCGAAGTTGAACGAGGCGGTGGCCAATAGTCCCGCCAAGGATTTTGAAAAGAACGCCCGCGCGCTGTTGGCGCAGGGTTTCGCCAAGCTGGATCTGGTGACCCGCGAGGAATTCGATGTGCAGGCACAGGTGCTGGCGCGCGCACGCGAACAACTCTCCTTGCTGGAAGCGCGCGTCGCGGAACTGGAAGCGCAGCGCAAGTAAGGCGCAGCCTTCCGAACCCTGACAGGGGCGTGTCCTGTCTATCGATGTTTGATAGAGATTTTCGTAGGTCGGGCTTCAGCCCGACAGCGCATCCTCCGGGAACCCGTTGTCGGGCTGAAGTCCGACCAACCACTTTATTCGCATGGATGAACAGGATGGGCAGGATTTTGACAACTTGGGGTGTTAAAGGGATTCCATGTCATTAGCCGTTCTTCACAGCCGCGCCCTCTCCGGCATGGAGGCCGCGCAGGTCATTGTCGAGGTACATCTCGCCAACGGCTTGCCGCAGTTCAACATCGTCGGCCTGCCCGAGGCCGAGGTGAAAGAGAGCAAGGATCGCGTGCGCGCCGCCTTGCAGAATTGTCAGTTTGATTTTCCCGCCCGCCGCATCACCGTCAACCTCGCGCCCGCCGACCTGCCCAAGGAGAGCGGGCGTTTCGATCTGCCCATCGCGCTCGGCATCCTCGCCGCCTCGGGGCAGATACCCACTGGCAGACTGGCCGAATACGAATTCGCCGGCGAGCTTGCGCTGACCGGCGAGCTGCGCCCGATACGCGGCGCGCTGGCGATGACCTACCGCGCCGCCGACAGCGGGCGTGCCTTCATCCTGCCCGAAGCGAATGCCGCCGAAGCCGCGCTGGTGGAAGACGCGGCGGTGTATCCCGCCCGTTCCCTGTTGCAAGTCGCCGCCCATCTGGCGGAGCGCGAGCCGCTGGCGCGTTTCGTCCCGCAGACCGCGAGCATCGCGCCGCACTATCCCGACATGTGCGAAGTAAAAGGCCAGGCCGCTTCCAAGCGCGCGCTGGAGATCGCCGCCGCAGGCGGGCACAGCGTGCTGATGAGCGGCCCGCCCGGCACCGGCAAAAGCATGCTGGCTGCACGCTTCCCCGGCATCCTGCCGCAGATGACGCAGAAAGAGGCGCTGGAGAGCGCGGCCATGCAGTCGCTGGGCGGCGCGTTCGAGGTAGGGCGCTGGAAGACCCGGCCCTATCGCGCCCCGCACCATACCGCGAGTGCCGTCGCACTGGTGGGAGGCGGTGTAAAAGTTAATGCTATTTGCGACTGATTAACAATAAATGCGACTGAGTGGGTGATATTTGCGACAAAATATAATGGCCACCACCCTATCTTATTGAAGATAAAATATATTATTGTGAAATTTGGGCAGCCGCCAATTTAAAGAATAGAAAACATCGGTTTGAATCGTACCGGGGTTTTAGTGGGGGGAAAATCTGGGAGTAAGGGTTATTGCGCAGAGATGCGCATGACATTGCCCTGCTGCTCAATTCGAACCATACTGAGCACATTCATGCCGAGCAAGGCAGATGATCTCAATCTGGGCATGATGGCAACCTCAACGTTTTTAATGGTGAAATTGCCAAACACGAGCTGCCTAGCGACCCCAACACAACCCCATACTTCACCATTCGCAGTATAAAATTGGCGCTGATCGCATTGATAGATGCCTGCCTGCTGTGCGGTTAATTGGCTTATTGAGGTTAATGAAGCGCCTGTATCCACCATAAACTCAATCTGCGTTGAGTTAACTTTGCCCATTACAGAATAATTGCCATTCTGCCCCCTTCTTAACTCCATGAAGCCGGAGCCCAATACTTCCTTAGGCATTTTTTCTGCCAGCTGATCAGTCAAGGTTTGGTAGCTTAGTGCTAAATTGTAAGCAGCCCCGTTCGGACGCATCAGCATGCTCCCTGTTGCCCCAGCCTTTACTTCAACAAATGGATTTATGGAAGTTCTGGTGCCATTAACGAATCCCTTTTTAGGGTTGCACCAAGTATCTCCAGAGAGAATGGTCATGCCATAACTTCCAACGGGCAGCTGTACCTGTGCAGACTGTTTAGGATGAATAGCTACTAGCTGATATGAAGAATTCAGCTCCGTATCAGAAATAAGCACAACGACTGGCTTAGGCAGATCACTGACAAACTTAAATCCGGAATATATTGCGTCCGATCTTCTAGCAATAGATGGATCAAGAACAGATACCTTCCCGTTAGGGGGTAATGATTCGCATGCCAGACCAAAAGGAACCGTCAGCCCTAAACTGACCTGCCCACCGGACTGGTGCTGTCGCTGATAACTGTCAAAGGCCATATAAAAACATCCACCAACAGCTAGCCAGATTATGAGTTTACCTAGCATAGCCCGAGCCTCTTGAATCGTAGTCATCTTGAGCATGAGCGCAAGATTGGCTACGGTGAAGATCCTTGGAGACGTCGCAATATATTTGGTCGTCCTTGTTCAATTTTTTGCCTTAAAAAATTCGAGCATTTGCCAGCCGACAGCACAAGAGAGTATTCGCAACTATGCCAACAAGTTATCGCCTTTGTGATCTCCGCCACTCCCATGGAGGCATCGGCGAGACGTCGACCCAAAGCCCTCGATGGGCCTGCCTCGCTTCGTCTTGGGCGGCATAAAGCGACTGATCGATCACATACTTGTCGTAAACCCAAGCCATTCCCTGGCGAACTTGTTCGGCATTCGCGTCTACGCCATTGCAGGTGACACGAGCGACCAGTCGTTTGTACCGGTCAGTAGTTTGAACAAGTATATCTGCCGATGTCTTAAAACACATCTGGGACAAAGATTGCTTGGAATGTTGCCCGAATGGCTGGTTCTTCTCAGGCGCGTCTATTTCGGCAAGGCGGACCTTTATTGGCGGCTGGTTATCGCAGCGCGCAGTCAGGGTGTCGCCATCAGCTATGCCGATGACCAGACAAGCAGTCAACAAGGTTGCGCTCAATTTATGGTCTCACCTTAGGAGTTCAGCCAAGATAATGTCATTGAGGCGATGATAAGTATATAGGCCGAAATGCATAGATAATTAGGCCTAGTCATCTCGGCAGGGATTCCACTTTTTCCACAAAGCGCCCATCTCTTTCATTGAATGCATAAATGCTGTGTTTATGCCTATATACAGCATTTACATGTTTCGGCATCATGCTCTCAAGTTGAGACGGGGGAAATATGGGAAGACCGACATTCATTATTGATCCGCAGCGGTTGCGGGATCTTCGAACAGAAGCGGGCAAGACTCTATTGGATGTCGCCAAAGATATCCAGGCGAAGCTTGGTATGAAACATCCCTCCAATGATGCAACCCTTCTGAGCTGCTACCAACGTATCGAGCGCACAGGGAATACGAGTAGGCGGCGCGCAGACGCTCTCGCCGACATCTTCGAAGTCACAATCGAAGTGCTTCAGGGCAAAGGCACTCCGAAACCCTCTGACTACCTTGCAAGAATAACGTCGCTTCTCCGCGAGCAATTTTCGACCGGAACGAACGAAGTGCTCATCAGAGCTCTTGAGCAGAGCGCCGGCACGTCAGAACTGAACGATGAATCGATCAGCTTGCTTGCAGAGGACATAGCCGATCGGATTGAGGCTGCACAACTGGGGCGCAACCCTTCAGAACTCGCGGTACTCACCGAGATTACAGGCCTGCCGGAATCGGAGCTATTGAAGCCCGCAAATGTACGCGGACACTGGCTATTCATCGCGAACGGTCCAGGAATCCACCGCACCGAGCTCGTACGCGGAACCTCAGGAGTAGCTTGGTGCGTCAGGGATATAGTAGAAGCCCCCCCAGATTCATATGGAAGCGACGGTTCCATTCGCATGTTTCGTGATGAGCCATGGTTCCGGCTGGAAATCCGGAGAAGCAGTCATCCGACAAACGTGATCCGGATCGACTTCGTGCGGTGCGACCCATCGAATGGGAAGGGAATTAGTTGGTCACGAGCCACCTGGCGGGAGCGCTTCTTACTCGAGAGATCTTTAAAAGAATGGGCCTACGACACTGCAAATTTTGTATCAGATTTTGATGGCAGGCAATCACCCACTGGCGATGTCCGTCGCCTCAGGTTGCTCGTGACCGAATATGGTGAGAGCCCCATACGCCCAACTGGAAGGATTGTTATATCTGGAAACCTCAGCGAAATACCTGATCGTACTTTTGAAAGATTCCAGTGCGAAAATTTGACCCACAACCTAGTGCTGAGTTGGTTAGCAGGTGATCTGAAGCGGTCACTGGCCCCATTCCTCGCGGAACATCCGCAGATGTGCTGGAGCATAGGCCATTGCGGCCAAGTGACCATCACCTTGGATGAACACAAGGCCAGAAAAAGGCCACTCCTAGAATGCTATTTTGGAGTGAAGTATCGCATTAGGCTTGTTGAAGAAGTCGGAGATAACGAGTTCTCGCCCGTTCCATGGCGAATAAAAGACGTCAAACAATTGTGCGATGAAATCCAGAACATGCTTGATGATCCAAACGAGCAATCATTTATCGCCGACGAACCTCGCCGAGCATTTGAACCCTGCGTAGCCGAGGAATGATAGTGCCACCTTAGCACGATACTTCACGAGCGGTACGCGCCGCCATTTTTCAAATAATCAATTCACCAATCGTACGCGAGGTACGTCCCGGGCCCGCGCACGCTTAAATTCCGGGGCATCACTAGGAGAAACATCATGTACGCACGACTTGAAAACGCACCAAGCAAAACAGGAGGCCGTTCTGGTGGAGGTCGCGGCAACAATCCTCCAGCTAAGTAAGGAGGGGGCGGAAAGCGGGTTTAAGCCCGCCTTCCGCTTAAACTCTTACCTCTATGCTGCAATAAAGCAATTAACTCATGGGCAATCTGCTATGACTGTAGCCCATCGAAAGGCCATTGTTCGCTCTTTAATTTGCCAGTGCGCGAGGTACTTCCATACGGTGATTAGTCAAAAAAACTTTGCGATATTCGTCCGCAATGTGAGCTTCTCTCGCAATCGCAGAGCAGCATTTTCATCCAGCCCGGCGGACATGTTGCACAGCACTAGATTATCTAATCCATCCTCAAACTGAGAGGCCATATCATCAAGGGCTACCCATGGGGCGGATGCTTTACCTATGCTGTAAAGATATCGCTCAATTTCGTGCTGCCCGCAATGCTTTATGGACAATCCTATAGCTGGCGTGACGCCAACTATCCTCGCCGCGATGTCAGCAGAGAACAACTCCTTCAAGTCGCTCAGGCTTTTCTTCTCACGCATGCCTGAAGAAATCACAATCTCCCAATCTGGGTAATCTCGCATGACTGCTTCGAAGCGCTCGATCTGACAATAACCAGAACAATCATCTATGAAAATAGGTGAGCAGAGTACGCCGTAAATGTCGAGAAATATGATCATGTATCCTGACCAGCATCTGAAGGTGGTCGAAATATACATTAGGCTTCCCCCCATTCCTATAGGCCAAAATACATAGGCATTTAGGCCTAGTTATCTATGCTCAGATGGAATTTATATGCAAAGGCCTAGATATTTTTAGCCCTTGCGGGTAACGCAATAATGTTCAACAATCAACGCAGCAGTTTAACCATTGGAGACGAAGACATGAATCGTAAAGAGCTAATCGATGCACTGGCAGCAAAGACTGGAAACACCAAGGCCGACGCAGATCGTAATATCGCAGCTCTGATTGACATCATCACCGCCACACTGAAGAAAGGCGACAGCGTTGCCCTAGTTGGCTTTGGCACATTTGAGGTTCGCAAGCGTGCTGCGCGCACTGGTCGTAATCCAGCAACAGGCGCAGAACTGAAGATCAAGGCATCAAAGGTTCCTGCTTTCAAAGCAGGCGCTACATTAAAGGCCACGGTAAACGGCGTGAAAAAGTAATCCTCTATGCAACCGCCAAGGAAACTTGTCGGTTGCGTTGTAGTTGAATGATGGAAGAGAGCCCGGTCAGACTCTCGGTCATAGCTGTCATCCGCAACAGACGTGGCTAATGGCTGGTTTTCACATCTTTCCGGACAACCTCATTCATCAAGACTAGGCCGTAGTATCTAGATATTTCGGCCTATGTATTTAGGCAAGGCTGTGTGGTTCAATGCGCTTTGGAGTCTGCGTCTCCTTATTAATAATAAAAAGACGTAGCCATGCATAAGCACTAAAGAATCATAAGGGTAAGTGCAAAAAGAGTCTGTCTCTAGATTAAAAAATGTCCGGCCCCATGGGTCTCTACAATAACTGTTAGCCATGTTGTACCAAGGTGCTGCACATATGGATCAAGCCATTCCATTGCTCATAGGTGTTGGTGGTGCTGGAAACAACATCATTGAAAATCTCATTTCGGGGCATATGCAAGTTTCATTTGATATTGCTATCGTCAATACAGATGCGCAAAGTCTGGCTAGATCAAGTGTGTCATTGAAACTTCCTATCGGCATGGGCATAACGAAAGGGTTGGGGTCTGGCACAAAACCAGCCATAGGAAAGCTAGCGGCAGAGGAATCATCGCAAGACCTCGCGCAATTGTTCGCGGGTAGGAGCGTAATCGCACTCGTTGGTGGCCTCGGTGGTGGAACTGGTAGTGGCGCAATGCCGGTGATGGCTTCGATTGCCAAGCGTATGGGGGCGACTGTTTTTGCTGCCGTCACAACACCTTTTTCCTATGAAGGACGCAGAGCTGAAATCAGTTCAAAAGCATTATCGCTAGTCAAAGAGAGTTGTGATGCGACTTTTGAATTCTCCAACGAAAGCCTCATGTCATTGACAGGCGACCAGACAACAGTAGGTGATGCTTTTTACTTGGCATCAAGCATTATTAACACGGCGATCTTTAACGCAATTCACAGAGTTAGCCCAAACCAAAGTGCAGCCCCAGCGGACATTGATAAATTTGGATCTGATACCGCATCCAAAATTCGCAGCATGCTGCGCTCTTGGCAGGATGAACTTTCACAGTCTACGTTTTTGTCACCTGAACGCAGGGAAAGCTTCCTCATTACACTTAGCGATTCTGCCGCACTTGCTCAACTCGCAAGAAATGCAGATTACATCCATCACATTTCGCCCAGACGGTTTGAAGAATTGATCTATGCTTTGTATCGTGCTGCTGGACTTGAGGCTCAATTGACTGGCGCGACGAGAGATCACGGAGCAGATCTTCTTGTGTGGACACCAGGCTCACTTTTTGGAGAGAGATTTTTGACAGTGGTTCAGCTAAAAAAGATTTCCCCTCCTGCTAAAGTTGGCGAGGGGGCAATTCGAGACCTGATGGGAGCGCAGATGTATTTCAATGCCCACAAGGCCGAATGTTTGACCACATCCGACTTCACAACTCCTGCTAAAGAAGTGGCGAGGGCATTGCATATCGACCTTGCTGCCTACCAAGACCTATGCAGCAAGATTGACAGCATATGTCGACGTTGAACGCGGCTAACCCAGCAGTCGAGAGGGACTGCGCAAAAGCGCGCAGCCCCTCCTTTTACGTTGACCGTCCGGTATTGACCAGATAGCTGCCGCCATCTCGGACGATCCAGAGGGGCCACATTGAGCTCGGAGCGCTATTACCGCGAAGCGGTTTAGTCCTTGGCCGAACAGCTGTAGTTCAGAATCGCACTGTCGAGTGATCGTTCAAGATATTGGAGTCACCCTTATCAACTCCCTCCCGTAGCTCTTTGCTTGGCTTGAAGTGAGGGGCATATTTTGCCGGCACCGCAACCATGTCTCCACTTCTGGGATTGCGTCTTTGGCGATGCGGTCGATAGCCGAAACTACCAAAGCCACGAATTTCGACCCGGTCAGCCTTGAGCGTGTCCGGACACATTTCAAGCCGTTTGGATCACCTCCCCCCCCTAATTACCAGACACTTTCGTCTGCCCTATGGTGAACATAGGAGGCTATTGACCATGCTTCCACCAGATTAAATTGATACAAGCCGTATGCACAATACATTGTTTTTAATACTATTAGTGTGATTTTGCGATTGGACTGGCACATCTAAGATCAGTACAATGACCGCGTTAATCACGTGCGCTAAGGTTCGGTAATGGCGACGATACGGACTGGCAGCCGGGGCGATTGATAGAGGTTCGGATATGAAGATATTTCTCGATGCTGAGTTCACCGATTTTCAGAACAGCAAGCTGATTAGCGCGGGGTTTGTGACCGATGCCGGCGAAGAACTCTATGTAGAGCTGACTGACACCTGGCGCGAAAAAGATTGCAGCACATTCGTCCTGGATACGGTTCTGCCCCTGCTCGAGGGTGGTGATGTCGCCATGACCGAAGCCGAGGCGGCAGGCTGGCTGCGCACATGGATCGAGAGCTTTGGGCAGCCTGTACTCATCATCAGCGATGCGCCACAGCTCGACTGGCCACTGATCACCCACCTGCTGCGCGACGGCTGGCCCAAGAACTTGGCAACGCATTGCGCATCGATGCTCGTCGATGACTATGACTATTTTGAAGAGAATCCGGATGCAACGCGACATCATGCGTTACACGATGCTCGCGCTTTCAGGACGGGGTATCAGCGGCTTTTTGGCGGGGTAACTTGAATCGTGAATAGAATCGACGCAAACGACTACGAGCAGTTGCTCTTACTCACCTGGGATCGTCAGGACAAGACGATGACCGAGGAGGAGGCTTTTGCGTTGTACCAAGCAAAAGACAAGTGGGTGGAGCCAGAGAATATGGATGCTGAGGAACTGGCATTCTTTAAGCGCCTCGTCGATATCTACGGGAATGGGGTGTTTTTACGCAAGCCATCGCCAATGCGCGGTCCACTTAACAATTATGGAGAGGACTCCGATGAATGACTTTCTGGCTGGACTCAAGCATGCCGCCGTTGGCACCTGCTATGGCTACTTTGCGCCGCTCACCGCAGCCTACCTCGTACTGACTCGACCGGGCCACTATCTATGGCATATCAGGGCACTCTACCGACTGTCATTCAGAAAGTAGTGATGCATAGAGGTGCATCATGAAAATCTTCTTCGATACCGAGTTCACCGATCTGCTCGGCATCGAGCACACCCCAGCGCTGATCTCGATCGGGCTGGCGGCCGAGAAGGCCGCGGAGGGCACTGATACGTTCTATGCTGAATTGACCGACACCTGGACGCCCGAGATCTGCAGTGATTTCGTGCTGGAAGCCGTGCTGCCGGAACTGACCGGCGGCGATGCTCGAATGACCGAAGCTGAGGCGGCAAACCAACTGAAGGCGTGGATCGAGGCATTCCAACAGCCGGTGCAGCTATATTCGGACGCGCCCAGCTTTGACTGGCCATTCGTGGAAGATCTGTTCGATCGCCATGGCTGGCCGGAGAATTTGGTCAGGAAATGTGCATGGATCGAGACCGATGATTTTGCGATGTATGAGGCCATCGAGGCATTCTGGACTCGGGAACGTGGCAGCGTGAGGCATCACGCGCTCTGGGATGCTCTGAGCCTGCGCATTGGGTGGAGGGCGATCAGCGGGGATTCTTTTGCAGTGCCAGATGCTACCGACTGCAATGAGAAAGGATGATGTATGCAAAGCAACTTTGGGCAACGCTGGCGTGATGCCATGGGAAAGACAACAATCGATGTCAGCGGAAAATTGATGGTATGGCCGCTGTTTGTGGCACTAATGGCGTGGTCAACCGAGGGAAAATACCTGCCGGTCGACATATGGCAAGTCATGGTGCCACTCAGTATCGGTGCTGGCGCAATATGGGCATGGTTGGTTTTTTCGCAGACCGACGACAAGTCTGACAAGTCCGCCGAATCGTAACAACAGCACAACAACAGCCACCTTCGGGTGGCTGTTTCACTATCTTCAATCTGGAGGTTCCTGCGGTCTCTTGCAAGTGGCACTGCTAGAATCTGGATGCCTGCCTACTACTAGGTGCGACCTGTAGATGATATCCACAAGATTGCCGGAGGTTTATAGTGAGCGAAGAGCAGCCAAATCCCATCATTCTGAATGCGGAGGAACTTAGAGCAGCCATGCTCTTAAACATCTTTGCGGGGCAACCCCTCTACGGACTAGACGAAGAATATGCTTTCTTCTACGACGAAACCAACAACATCCGCAAGTTCTGGATCAGGGATGATGGTTTCAACGAGCAGCCCAAGAACTTTGTCTTAGGTGGAATTGTCCACAAAAAGTCCGAGTCGTTAATCGGGCTTGATGAGTTGGTCACGTCGCTGCACATCCAGAAGTCCGCTAAGGAAATCAAGTTCAATCAGCTTGCCACGGGTAGCTATCTCGGCGTGCTGAACTCTAAGAAGATAAAGACGCTTTTGGAGTGGCTGATTGCCAATGGGGTGTTCATCCACTACACCAACTTCAATATCCTCTATTGGTCACTGGTGGACATCGTGGATTCGCTCTGGGACGACCCCGAGCTTCGTCAGTACATGTCGTATGTCATGCACATCAAGAGCGAGCTATTCAACCTTGCCAATGCAGACTTAGATCGGTTGGTGCTAATTCTAAAGAAATATCGGTTTCCAAATGTCCAGCGAAATGCAGGCTCTGCGTTCATGACGGAATTTTCTTGTCTTCTTGAATCGGTTTCCGAGAAGCCACAATCTGACATCAGCAAACTGGTTATATACATGGTTCGCAAAGCGGCAAACCTTCCAGAGTTACCCTTCATCGTAGACAACGAAGATGACGTGCTCATAAAGAGCTTCGACATGCTATTTCAACGACCCTTGTACATCTACCCAACAAGTTCTCATACTTTTGACAACGAAACCGAAGTTCGGGAGGCGCTGGGGAACACTCAGGTTGAATACAAGGGAAAGTTCGTAGAATATTCCTTCGTGGACTCGCTAGATTGCATAGAGACTCAATTGTCGGATGGCATCTGTGGATTGCTGGGTAGTCACTTCAATTTCTTGGAGGAGCATTCTGTTGAGAAACTGATTGAGATTAAGAAATATCTCAACCCTGTCCAACGTCAGACTCTCTCATTGCTCAGAAAACTCATAGACGTTTCTGATGCTCAAAGCAATGGATTCATGCACCGAATCTCGCCAATGGATAGTGACTACAAGAATGACTACTTCTTACATGACCGTCAGTTACCGGACCATTTGGTTTGACATAGCCACGTAGGTCAGGGCTTCGCACTTGCCTGCTGGCGGCCGTTCAACATGAACTCTAGTGGGACTGCAGGTTGCTGGCGTATTGAGCCCCGATTCTAGTCACAGATCCAAGGTCTGCAATGGCCGATTAGGCGGCCTGGCTGGTTCTCGGCCAACGCGGGCAGCCCCCAGAACTCTTACTCGCGTGTGCCAGTATGAGACATTCGCGCCCGCCCGTACTATTATGCATATGCGGACAATGGTCGCCCCCTCCCAATGTATGTGGTTAATTTTCCACAGCAAGAGCAAGTCAGTGGGCAAGAAATTCATAACAATTCAATCCAACCGACCGCTAACGCGTCGGCTGATTGAGGCGTTATGCGTCATTAATCAGTAGCAAGAAGTACACGCAGAGCAGTTCGCCAGCAAGGCGGACTACTTCCTGCCCAGCTGGTTTGACTTGATCCCTGAACTTGTCGATAAAGGATCGACACCCTCGTCGGGCGTAGCCACAAAAGCCTTGTGGATGCGCTCCAGCAGATCGGTTTGCCAAAGTGCAGCGCCGTCAAAAACGAGCGAGCCGTCGCGGAGCAGGCAATTGTCACGGAAGGTCTGTGCCGCTTCGTAGATCTTGCTGGTGTTGTGTTCTGAGTAGCGCGCCATATTTTTCCTTGCTTTAGGCCGCGCAAAATTGGCTTTGTGCGTCCCGCGTTTTCAATAGTGAATTATTTTTAGACGGCAATCTTCTCTTTTCGTAGCGCCATGCCTTGATGCAACGAAACTCCAAGCAGTTCCTTTAAATACGCTCTTGACGCGAGAAGATTCGGCGCAAGTAACGGAAGCTTGGCTACGTGTATGCCGTAATCGCGCCCTGCAAGACGCGTGATGAACTTCTCGTAATAACCTATTTCACCGGTGACGGGACTAGCGTCGGGATAGAGAAGAATTACATCGGAGCATTCATGTTTTGCCGCATACACAAGAACCTGATAAATATCTTCTCTAGAAATGCCAAGATTCTTCATGTCGTGATTAAGGCACTTCCATTTGGTGTCGAGAATAAATTTTGTGGTTCCTACTGCATCTGTAAGTCGAATGTCGGGAATGATCTCAAATGAATGTCCACCGTCACCTCTGGCGCAAAGGAATATCCCCCGTTCCTGTGGCTTTACCCGTAATCCCACTGATGGAGATATCCAAGCCAGTTCCTTTGCAACAAATTGCTCGAACAGGCGTGATGTAAAAACAATCTCTGCTGTCGCAAGCGTTTTCCCGGAAAAAACACCAACACCTTCACCATCAAGTAATGATCTGCTTTGCTTGAGCAGTGAAAGGTAGATGCCTGGTAGTCTATCTGTACGAACTCGGGCCCACTCTAGCCTGTAATCAGCAGTGGAAACAACGGGATCCAGCTCTGCCAAGCAAAAATCTATTTTTCCTCGAATATTTGCAGAGCACCTAGGCCTATATCGAAGGAGGACTTCTTTAAATATTTTGTTTTCAGGGATGTCCTCTGTAAGAGCAACCCATTCTGAAGAAAATCGCCCTGGTCTGCGGATGCTTTCATAGCACTGGCTCGGGAATGCAATGCGACCCTTCGGTGAAGGCACACTTTCTCGAACGGAGACATATCGACGAAGCACTTGCCGTCGTCTGGCTAAATGTAAATCGTCACAGAACACACCCAATAACGCGTCGTACCGGCCACCATCACTACTCAAGGACGCGATTCCTGTGCTCATCGACTGCGACGACGTCGCGGTGGCAAGCATCGCAGAAATGCTCGAGTCCAATCGCGCGCGCATGACATCGCCTAACGCCGTGGAGCCTATAGGGGAAACTTCCAGCGTAAATTTCGGAGTATCCAGCGTCCCAGACCAAAATTTTGGCATCAGTGCATCCGACCGAATATCAAAGTAGCCAGACGGATCAACCCCTGTATTCCGCTTCCAAGCAGAAAGAATTGTGGTTAGTTCATCGAACGTTTCAAGCTCAAGGCCTCGGCCAACCCGCAGCCTTGACCACTCCTCACACTGTAGAAGACGTTTCATTCGTAACGCCCTCATTTCCTACTGTGGTGTTAGATGCTATCGATCCCTGTTGATAAACTTTTAAAATGCATTTCACTGCAAAGTTTTCGTCGTTTGGGCCAGGAATAAGTCGCGCGGAATTCCAGAAGCGAGTATCGATCTGGAGGCTTCGAGGTGCCGAGTGGGGGCGATAACCAAAGCTTGATGCCGTATCCGCATCTACTCCGAATATTTTGGAAAACTGAGTTTCGGGAGGGATGACATCGAAGAAATTTACAGCCTGACTTGGTGAGTCGCCTAAGACCAGAAGCATTAGCCCCTCGTTCCCATAAAAATACTCCCGCAGCAGCGGAATAACTTTGGTGGCCAATCGCTCGATCACTTTCGCATTGGTATCACATCCCACAAAATATCCATGCCCAATGCAATGATCCGAATCGATTAAGTGTTCAATTCGGTCATTTATTCGTTCAAGAAGTTGTGCGCAGTTAATTGAAACTGCATCGTTTGTGCTGCGCAAAAGATTCGGCTCGGGAGGGACCTCGATAAAGTCAAATCTTCTACGCAAAGCATGATCTACTAGCGCAATATTTCTGTCTGAAGAATTCATTGTCCCAATCAGATGAAGATTGGAAGGCATAAATAATCGTGACTCAAGTTCCTCCGCGCGTGGATATTGCAACTCAATCCCAATCGGAAATTCTGCGCCAACTCTCTTATCGGCTTCCAAAGTCGAGATTAACGGGCCAAGAATCCTGCTGACATCGCCGCGATTAATTTCATCGATGACGATGACAAACTCCTTCCCAGGATTCCGTAGAGCCTTGCGAATCATCCGAAGCATTAGTCCTTCGTGAATACGATATCGAAGCTGCCCATGACTACTTGGTGAAGAATTTTCACCGTCGTCAGGTGCTTCGGAATCTTGCTCTTCGGCACTGACTACTGGGCGAATCGACTCCACCAGATCCTCGTATTGCAGAGAAGGGTGGAATGTAATAAACGCGCACTGATCCCGGTAATCGTTAAATTTCTCGAAAGAAACGGTCAGGTTACCTTTATCATCAAATCCCGGCTCAACCAGTTTGACGGCCTCACGCACAGCCGACAACGTCTTTCCGGTGCCTGGAGGCCCGTAGTACACACGAACCACTGAGCGAGTGGAACTTTTCTTCCTCAATAAGAGACGGGTGCCCGCAGCGGCGAGGTCTTGCAAAGCCAGTGCACGAAGTGCTTCAAATTCTTCAAGCCCTCCAAATGGGTAGACTTTGGTCGATAGATATTTCGCTGTCGCCGCAAGCTGAGTTAGTTCACCTTGCAGATCCGCTTCCGATGCGGAAGATGGGAGCGTCTTCACGGCAATGAACGAGGCAAGAATTTTCTTCAGCGTTGTCGTTCGGATATCTTTCAAGTAAAGAACATCTGGTGCGATATTGATGCTCGCAACTGTTCCAATTGGAGAAGGGATTAGCCCATTTTGATCCCAATCCGCACTGGATATCTTGCGGCCGTACATTGAGGCCTGCCCATCACTTTGCAATGCATCGGAAGCGATGTCGAAGAGTAAATTGGAAACATCTCCGAGTTTGTTGTGGTTTTGCGCATTCTGATAATGCGATGCAAGTCCCACTACGATTGCTCCAGCTCGCGGGATCGACATTAAAATGATGCGCCACCCTGCATTGCTGCGGTAACGATCGAAAAGACTTTTTCGATATATTCCAATATTTAGAAAATGAACATCCCCAAGCCAAGCTTTGTATTCCACCTCACCTAACGAGGCAGCTTCTAGCTTGTTCTTAATGCCTCGGCGTAATTCGTTGCTCCAGAGGTTACTGATATTTGCATCGGTGTAATAGTTGAAGTCGGCATCGACTCCCCATTCTCCATCAGGAAATAGGGTGGCAAGTTCTGCGAGTGCCGCAGATTTGTATCCGTCACAGGCCGTCTTGTCATTTGAGCGAAGTAGGTCGATTAGTGCCATGTTTATCCCTGGAAGAACCGAAGGGGCCAGAGGCCCCTTCGGGGATCAGTTTTTTTAAATAAGGGGCGACAGCCTCTGCAGGGGCTATGACACTCTTCGGTTTTCTCGTTCCGGTTTTGCGAACAACCTTCTCCATTTCTAAAGCGGATAGGAGCTTTTTAACCGCAAGACCAATTCCTTGTGCCATCAGTGGCGGAACGGCGTTCCCAACCTGTGAGCACCTAGCAACATCGTGCTTTCGTCTTGGGCCGTTAATCGTATATCGACCGAAGAAATGAAAGTCATCGGGGAACGACTGAAATCTCGCCATTTCTCTCACCGTAATGTTGCGTGGTTCGATATGGTGAATGAACTCGTCTGGGTGCGTAGTAATCGTCGACACGACTGTCTTGGGGTCAATTAGCACCTTCTTGTCTTTTTTCGTTTCATTCTCAAGAAGAAATGCTTTCGATAAACGTCCCGGCGGTTGCGTAGCGTGTGCAAGATTGTAAAGTGCTTGGATTCTCTCTCCATGATTCGAAAATCGATGAGAGTTCGGAACTAATCCCGCTTTCTTTCCTCGTCTCATTGCCTTGGCATACGCAGACTTGGCGCTAGAATATTTTGCTGAACTAAACTTGGTGGAGTCTGGGCAAGGTAGATGCTCACCGCCATGCAGGTCATGAATAGCCTCTTCGGCAGTTGTATCTTTGCTAGGATGTAACCCCCAGTGCTTCCTGACGTCAGATGCGGATTCTCGAAGCGCTGCTACAAAATTATCCTTCAAGGTGTGCGAATCCCAATTGCAGTTTGAAACGCCAATAACGACGACACGCTTTCTACCCTGCGGCACACCAAAATTATTCGCGTTCAGTACATGAAAGGTGCCGACATAGCCGAGAGCCGCCAGTCGCTCAATTACCACGTCTGCAATTGACAAACTATCCTCTCCAGGTCTAGCCACAAATCGACGAGCGATCCCTTCAACATTTTCTATTAAGACAATCTTGGGGCGAACAAGATCGACCATATCTAGCATTTGAAACACTAGGCTGTTGCGTTCATCTGCCCCGTCGCGACGCCCCCCGACACTGAATCCTTGACAAGGTGGGCCACCGGCCATAAGGGTTACGCTCCCCCTCAGTGACTGGAGACGCTCTCGATTCGACTTATCGCTCAATAACGCAACAATGTCATGATTGGTCTTGGGCAACCAGTCAGGCCAAGCTGAAAAGCTAGCGTAAGGGGCGGCTGGCGATAGGAAGTTCTGCGACAGCGTTTCAAACGCCATCGGGTCTCGCTCAATCGCAAATATCCCCTTCCATCCGGACTCCCGCAAACCGAGCGAAAGCCCTCCGCAACCTGCGAATAAATCGATGCAGGAAAGAGCGTTGGCGTTTGTATTGTTCAATTGTTTATCCTGGGTCATGTCCGTTGCCCACCAATCGGACCCTGCGACTTGGTTGGAACCGAGGTAAGCAGAGAACCCTGAAATGGGTACTGCTCTCTATCCAGATGCTCTTTAATCAAGCGAACGATCAGCGTTGATTTCTTGTGCCCCCGCTCACTGCAAAACGCTTCAAACCGACGTGCTTCATCGTCAGGGACTAGAACAGATATCTTTGTTGGCACGGCCACGGTCGCTCCCAATGGGGTTTGTCATTTTATACCACCTAAAGCCGCACAAAGCAACACAAGTGCGCACTTGTGCGCACTTTTCGTTACAACGCCAGAGAGCTGACCGCTATAGCGACATTGCCTACGACGTGGACGTGACGGTGACGTTGGGCGTCAGCCGATACCGTGAGAATATATGATCCCTTTGCCAAAGTAACATTTCAATTGCCCTTCTTGGGTCGTACTCGCGGACTTCTAAAATATTTGGGGACGCCCCTGCAAGCTCACCCTCTACGATTAAGGCTCGGCGGTGAATTACTTCGCCCTCATTAACAGTCACAAAACATCCCCGTCGCACGCGTTGTTCTCCGTAGTTGCCTTGGCAAAAGGAGATTGGATCAATTTCACCCTCTTCATCAATCAGAAGAGGCAACGAAATCACGGGACTTGAATACCCGGGCGGAGTGATTAAGCTTGTCGATACTTTGCTCTCATCCAGTCCCGCATCGTGCGTCACCGTCTTTATTCCCTCCCGCACGAACTCCGGCAATTTGCCCTCATACGCGGAAATATCGGTGCTGGTGTACGAGACGACATCTACTGATCTAACCTTGCTATTGCCATGGCTCGTTCCAACGCTCACTTTCTCATCCTCCGGCATCTTTTTAAGCAACATCTCAGGAGCGTCGACAGTATCGTATCGTTCACGGATAACAGGCTTGAACAACAGATCCGGGAACTTTGCTTTCTTTTTTACCCAATGTTCTTTGCTCGATTTCGACCTGCCCGGATCATCTTCCGATAAGGTCTGCTTACCGCCACTTGTGTTGGCTACAACCGCATTCTGTTCATCAATTGGGGCATCCGAAACCTTCTTTTCCCGCCGTCTCACCTTACTGCTATCCGAAACCTCATAGGTCAATGAGGTGAATGGGAATGGGTGTGAGCAAGACTCCAAGCGGTAAACCACAAATGTAGAATCTTCCTTATCTCCGAAGGACAGCCACTTTCCCGTAGCAGTCAGATTGGTATGCCCAATGAACGGAAATCCCGTATAGGGATAAACAGGTTCGCCAGGGAGCAATGCGAGTAGGCAAGTATCAAAGATCAGGCGAGCTGCATGACGTGCTTCCTGATTAAGAGCGATGCGACCGATGTCTGATGCCGAAGCCCCGGACACGCCATCTGCCAGCTTCAAATGGAGATGGCCAGATTCAAGCGTATGGTGCTTCGACTTCCACAATGGCTCATGGCTAATCTGCGATGAGAACAAGCGGTGAAGCAGAGTGGATGACGATCCAAAGTAAAACCGAATCATTTCCATGCAGGGAATTACGATTCGTTTCTCATTGGCCAACTTTACGATGATGCAGTAGCTCTGCGTTTGATGTCTGTGCCAAGGGTGCTCCGCAAGTGGCAAGACATACTCGTTGTTGATCGGCAGTCCGGCTTTAATGAAGTTTGTAGTCTCTCGTGTAATCGAGACACTTCTAAATGTCTCTCGCTGATAATCCGGTGTATGCGAGTGCCTTTTGCTTTGCCATATATCGCCAATTTGAACATAAGGAAGCATGCCGATCGGTAGCCATATTTGCTTCTGAGCATAGCTATCAGTTGATGTAGCGGAAAGTAAATTATGCTGGTCAGATGGATCACAAAGAACTGGCGAGATAGCAACGCGAACACAAGGCTGACTGCGACGATTTGTCCCGCCAGGAAAAGATAGCTCGCCGAACCAGTCTATCCGCCAAGGGCGATTATCTGGGGTCAGGCAGCGGATGGATATCGACGTCATGAACTGGCTATTGTCTTCAATCGCTTTTATTCTTTTGAATCTATTTCACTATTCAACTGATCTGAGCTTCAGATATTAATCATAGTAGAATCAGTCACAGCAATTTATATTGCGCTAGAACTTATCATCGATAAATTTCTAGAAATATTCCAAACGAAAATATGAAGACTTCTAAACTAATCCCAAAAGTTGTTCGACTAAAAGAGCTCATAGATCGCCCGCTTTTTCAATTTGGCATTCTGCCTCTCGTTTTTCTTGTAGGCCCATCATTGGCTGTTACCTATTACTCTGTTGAGTTATTTCGAAGCGCCACAAAAGAAATTCTTCCAATACCGGTTACTAATTTTTTTGATTCGCACGTTGTCCTTGTATTGCTGCTTTCTTTAGTAATTTCATATGTCATTTCTAATCTCCATCTTCTTCTTGAGAAGGTTACAACTAATGGAGATTCTCTTACATATGAAGGGCTCCTTCACTTAAAGGAGGCACTAGAGAAAATTGTTCAATTCAAAGCAGATCGATTTGAAACTGAAAGCAATGGTTTACTATCGAACTCATCTACTCCGGAAGCTATTTTCAAAGCCATTACAAAACCGGATCAACAAATTGCTCATATTGCTTATGCTCTTCACGGCTTTCTTGAAGCCATAACCGAGGACATTGAATTTAAAGTTCGAATAATTCAGGCCGATAACAGAGGGAAGCCTATAGCTTGGTACACTTATGCACCTAGCAATCTGCCACCCAATACTGAAATTTCAGTATTGCAGCATCATGACAGCTCCGTATCCACATGTTTACGCAACAAAAAGATATTTATAGTTGAAAACATTAAAGAAGCTGCAAATAAGTCAGGCGGTCGGGAGTATGTAATGTCTCACTCGGATCCAGAAGATGAAGTGGGTTCTTTGATTTGTTATCCCATATTCCAAAAGCAAATAAAATGCTATCCTTTGGTATTGGCAGTGTCTGCTAATAAACCATATTTCAAAAGAAGCAAGAAACTCATCTACAAGTGGATACTAGATCAATTTGTTTTACGGATACAGTTGGAATATAGCCTTGTTTTATTAAAGGAGAATTGCCAAAATGCCTAACGTAAAATCAATCCAAGCCGATACAACTTGCTCTTCGCAAGTTCATTCGTCCCTAGAAACATCAAGAAGAAATGGCCACGTTCATGTGGTAGTGACTATTGATGGGATGACACGCTCGTCCATTTCTACGATCAAAAAGGATATGTCAGAGGCCGTTAAACGCGACCTTAAGATCCTTAAACAGTTTGGGCTAGTCACCTAAATTAAGAGGTATCTCCAAGATACCTCCGCTAAGTGTTTGCCTTCCACTGATCAAGCCTACACTCGACGCCTGCCGAGGATTGAAACTATGCAGGTGTTCTGGAATAACAGAAAGCATAGCGTCTATTTCTTGGCCCAGCCGTGGGTCTAGCATGAAAACTTCCTGGAATATCCGTTTCTGGGTTCTTCTCAGCTCTTTGAAGAGAGAGGAATCGGGGCTTTTGTGCCACGGCCTCTTTACGGGCCGTCCTGGCAGGTATTCTTCCGCGAACGAGGGAATATACAGATTCAACTTTCTGCCGATTTCCTTGGCCAAGCTCTCACCGATCTCCAGTCCATCTGGGTCAATGTCCCCGAAATGAATCCATTGGACTTCTGGAAGACGCTTAATGAGCGCCGCAGCCGCATCAATATCCGCGCCTGGCGAGTAGATAGCCATCACCGTTTCCGGTAAGGGGAGATCGACGTAAGCCCCCAAGTTTTCGCACGTCACCGCAAGCTTGGGTAGCTTGCCGCTGAGTTCTTTGAAGCGGAGCCACATTCGTTCTGGCACAACGCATTCCGTTAGCCCCTCCGCCATTTCGTGGAAGTCCACCTCCTTATCGTCAAACACACCGCGCAATCCATTGTTGGGGCGAAAGCGCAGCACCCAATCCCTTGTGAGAGTTGCTGTGGGTGCGATCTGTGGCTCGTGCTTAGGGCCGAGTCCAGCAGCCGCATTCCAATTGCGGCGATTAAGCATACCCGTAACGGTCTTTTGTCTTTTGAGTGCTGGGAGAGCTTCAATCGCACTGGGATCGTAGGGGTCGCGCTCGATTGAGAGCAGGAACTGGAAATCCTCACGCCAAGAGGGGGTGAGTTCATTGAGGCGTGCTTCAAGGCTCGCTATGGAGCTGCTTCGCACTCGCCACTCATTCTTGCGTCCGGTCGGCTCAATCCACCTAGCTGTTTCGAAACGACGAAGCAACTGGTCGTTACGGCCAACCAGCTTGATCAGGCCGGTTTCTACCAGCCTTCCAAGCGATGCTATTTCCAAGGCGTCGCTCATGCCGCGACTTTGATGCCGCGAATTATCAGGCGCTCATGGGGATCGAAGACACGGTTGAGTGCATAAAGAATGCAACTGTAGCTTGGTGTCAATTCTGGAGCTGCGACGATTACTTGGAAGCCTTCGCGCTTGGCAAAATCGACGACAACGGCATGGCCAGGGCCGTCAAGACGATGGGCCTCATCGACCGCGAACAAGGGGAATATCTGGTCAACCTTGATTTCACCCTTCGCAGCGATAGATCGGGTCAACATCAAGGCGATTGCCAATCCTGATCCGATGGATTCCCCGCCGGACAGGGATGCGGCAGGCGCCCACCCGGAGCCCTTTCCGGAACCCTTTCGGCAGGCTTCGATGGAGAGGTCAACGTAATTGCGGTAGTCCAGCAATTCCTCCCCGGCCATGGATATTCCTTCTTCCTTGCCTGATGCCGCATCGAACCATTCCTTCAGGGCCGCATCCACCGGCTTTTTTTCCGAGAAGAGCTGTCCCGCAAACCCCTCAAGTACGGAAAGCATGTCGCTTCGCGGAGACAGCACGATTCTTATTCCAGTTACATTGCCGAACGTGATGCTTTCGCCAAGCTTACTCAGTTTGTCTATTTTTCTTTTCTGCATAGATGCCTGAGAACTGATGGTCTGATACAGATTACGCGCCTTGATCCTGACTTCGTTTTCGTGCCCCATGAGCTCACTATTGAGGGCGGCGCGATGTTCCTTCATCGCCTGAATCATGTCTTCGCCGTCCACTTCGGCGCGGTTAATACTGACCCGCTCCCGGACAATCCCCATAAGGATCGGCCAGAGACTCAGGGTGGATAGCCTGTTGCTTGCGTCAATGTCTTGAAGAATGGACAGGCGGTCTGGCACCTCGTCATGAAGTGCCACGCTAAGAGCAGAAATCCGTTTAGTTTGCTCAACAAGCAGCCTTGCCTCGTCAAAATGTTCCATGCTCCTGGCTGCCGCGAACATCTGTTCTGAATCGTTCTCAAGAATGGAGGTCGCAGAAGTTTCCTCTGCTTGCATAGCAGCAAGCGTCTTTTCGTCTGCGGCAATCTTCTCGCCCAGTTTCTGGAGTCCTTCACCTATTTCGACAAGTTTATCTTTCTTGTTACCAAGATCGAACTGGAGCGCTTTTAACTGCGCTTCATAGGGTTTCTCAATTTTGTGGATTTTGCTTTCTACCTCGCCGCGCACTTTATTAGCTTCGCCAATCTCACCCTCACGAACCCGTAACATCCCCTCCGCCTCAGTCACTGCCTCGGCCAACACCATATCGTTGTCACGCTGGGTAAGATAAAAGGCAATCTCCTTCTCATACTTTGCCAGCGAGAGTTTTTTACCATCCAGCTTCTGGGCCTCCAGAGTCAAATCTCCATGTTTCTTTCGCAGTTCGTCAATTTCTAGCAGGATCGCCTTATGGCGCGCGGCGCGGGCGGCGCTCCCAAAAACAGGCGTCCGCGCCTTCTTGGTGGCCACGTACCCCCCGGCGATGAAATCCACATACCATGCACCAACTTCTCGAAGCTTACCGGGTTCCGGCGCATCTTGGCCAAGCCAAAAAGTGTCGGGAAGATCATCAGAAGCTTCCAGCTTAACCAAATCTTCCAGCTCAATCCCGATAACACCATCCGTCAATCCGCCAAGAGATAGCTCAATGGCCAATGCTTCTTTTTCAGAGACTGCGCTGAATGCGTCCTCCAGGGTCTGCCCACCAGTTTTTTCAGCCAGCTTTTCCGAGAGGATGGATGCCAAACCGCTGTTGAGTCGATTGCTTTCCGTCTGGCGAATATTCATCGTGGATGCAATCTCGAAAGCCTCTTGTTCCTTGGCTTTTCTGCAAGATTCCAGCCAATTCCCGACCCATTCGACAGACTGGTTGGTGTGCGTATCAGCAATGGACTTCCATTGCTTTTTTCCTAAGTCAAAAGTGTTCTTGTTTGCCTTTGCTGTGGCAACGGAAGCCCTCAACGCATCAAGCGTACCGGTAAGCCCTGTAACCTTATCGCCTGCCTCACGTAGTTCTAACAAGGCGGTTTTAAGTACGGATTCCTTGGTGCTTTCGGCTTGCTGTATTTCTGTTTCGATGTGCGGAATGTCTTCCGATAACCGTTGATGAGAGACATTCATGTTTACCATCTCGGCCTTGTCTTTTCGCAGGCTTTCTTGAATAGCGCCGGTAGATTCCATCATCCAGCGGAGAGATTGCAGGACAATCTCTTTGCCAACGCCATAGGTGGACTGAAGCAGGGAGAGTTCTTTTTCCGCAGATGCAATCTCGTTCTTGGTCATAATGACTTCGTTGGTGCAAGTCTGAAGACCCGTGACAATATCTGAAACCTGGGTGGCTTCAGGCAGAAGGTAATCTTTCAGACGAGAGACCACTTGGTTTGAGACCCCTCCTTTAAATGTAGTTTCGATCAGGCTGGCGTAAAGGCTCCTGTCTTGCCCCATGGACATGCCGGAGGGGAGAATGCCTGCCTCGTATAGCGCCTGACAATATTCTCCAACCGTTCTCCGAACGGAGACATCCAGGCCACGAGCGGCGCAATGGCGTTTGAATTCTGGAAACGAAGGGAATATCTCATCGTCGCCATCCTCTTGAGCCATGATGGCATTCAAAGCCATGTCTTTTGGATCGCGGATTAGCCAACGAGTAAATTCGGCGTTGCCATCAACAGATTCGACGTAGATGCCTGCAAGCAGGCGCTCTCCAGCCCTAGTGGTGAGGTCGAGAACTACATAGGCATAGCCATAGCGTGGGTCTATACTTTCAGCCAGCATATCCATACCGACCTTTCGCGCGTCCTTTACTTCAGAAATCGGGCGGATGTCGAGTGCCTTCCTGTCAGGCAACATGGCGTAGCCCAAGCACATGGTCAAGGTACTCTTGCCCGCACCAGTGGGGCCCACCAAACCTGTCAGCGGGTTGTTGCTATCCAGGTCAAGAACTTCACACCCTTCAATGCCCCGCCAGCCAATATAGGCGATCCGGTCAATTCTGGGTTTCGTCGGCATCATTATTGTCGTCCTCGGGATATTCTTCGTCTGGGGTGGCTTCGTGGAACACGACGCCTCTCTCAATCGTCATTTTGATCCGTGCATTCTCATCCGGTGCATTGTCATGCCGGGCGAGCTCGGCAAATCGGTTAATGGCTTCAAGCGGCCTAAACCTGTCGCCTCTGACTTCTATGAAGCAAAGATCAGCCAGCACCTTCAGGCCGCTTCCAATCGCCTGCGTAATCCGATCATCCACTACGTTTTCCTTTCGCCCCGGCGCGTAGGTCTGTTGTAGAACATCCTTGGAGACAGTAGTCTCGATGTCGTGGAGAAGTTGAGCCGTTTGCATCCAACCCGAAGACCTGGTGATTTCCGGGTCTCGGGCCTTGAGAGCAATGAACACACCTAGATGGACGCACGGCTTCGGCAACAGCCGAGAGCGCAGCTTTGCTCCGGATACTGTCAGGAAAAAGAAACCATCCGGGTGCTGCATTAGGGTCGCCCCATAGTTGGCATAGAAGCGCTTGAGGTCGTCGTAGTTGTTGCAGAGCCAGTCGTAAACGTCGAGATTGGACCTGTTGATATGCCCCCCTCGCCGCAGTATTAGGTCAATATCAACAAATTGCTTATCTATGTAGTTCATTTTTTCGTTACCCTTAGTTCCTCAATCTCGATGAGGGGAGTAATGCGTTGCCAATCCCTTGCACCAGAATCGAGCTTGCCTGCCTGAACCATCTGTCCAATCAACCATGGAAAATAGGCTGCGACCCGTAGCTGATTTGACATCGACGGGAGAACAGCCGCGAAAAGACTGGAGGCGCGCGCTTCGCCCTTGTCCAGATCGTCATTAAGGTAACGGATCAGAAGTTCAGGGATGGCATCGGGAGGTATTTTTTCAAACGTGCGCTCCCCTCGTTTCTTGGCTGCACGAGGGGGCGGCTTGGAGTGGTCAGCCTTCTCAATATCGTCTCTCATCCGGCAGAAGTGGGGTTCATCGGCAACCTCCAGCGACCAACTGGGCGCTTCGGCAATGGAGCGTTTTAGCGCGTCTGTAACGCGCCTCTGGCGATCCACACGGATAATCGTTCTCAGGAAGGTATGGACAACGCTATGGTGATCCATCCAGTCGATAGCCCGCTGGGTTATCCATGCTCCGGTTGATTGCAGGCGGCGAACCAGATCATCATAAACAGGTTCAAAACCATTAGGCGCATGGGGTTTGGCCAAGTCCGCGATCCTGTCTATCAGAGAAAATGCCATACTGGTAGAACTAAGAACGGCATCCTGAAGGTCTTCAATGGTCTTGATGACTTGAGCAAGCTGCTCTTCGCACTGACCGATTGAATCCTCGCTGTTGGCCGTAAGAAGTGTCGGAATAAACGCGCGCATTTCTGCATGACGCCGATCCAGAGCATTCTGGTGCCGATGTATGCTGACGAGCATGTCCCGTAGGGCGTGCTGCATTAGGGGAATTACATTCCGGTGCCAATCGTCAGGGGTGACCGACTTCTCAGCGTCTTCGACGATTCGTGTAAGTTGGTTGATGAATGCCTTGAAAATGGCCGTCAGCGGTTCGCCAGAGAAGCGTGACTGGGCAACATGCCACTCCGCGACGGACTCGCCCAGAGACGTGAGCTGGTATTCCGCATCGGCGGAAATGCGCAGGCGCGCAATCTCCGCCTTCGTCAGACAGCCTGCGTTCAGAAGCCTGGTCATACTCTCGCTCATGCGCCGCTCAGCTTTTTGGGGGTCTTTCACGTCGAGCAGATCAATACGTCCACTCAAGCCCTGGATGGCCGAATATGGAATAGTCAGAAGACCGTCAGGACTTCGCTCAATTTCGTCCTTGATCGTCGCCAGAAGCGCAATGTCCCTTGGCAATAGCTCCAGCCGTCGTTCTTCTGCAAGTATCGGCTGGACAATCTCGGCGAAAGAGAGCGGTTGTTCCATCAGGATAGAATCCTGAAGAAGGCGGGGTTGAGCTTGTAGTGGTAGGACACGCCGACTTTTGCTCCTCGCATTACAAAACCCATCTCGCGGAGACGTTTCATTGCGCGTGTGATGTGCGCAATATCAATCTCAAGTTCTCGACCTAGTTCCGCATTACTTACAACATTCCCGGCTGGCGGCATGGAGGCAACAAGATGCCAAAGCGTTAAGGTTTCGTGTTGATTAAGCTGAATTGTTCTTAAAGTACGAACACATGTGGCAGTTAGTACGACACTTCGCTCATTATTCCCCATACCCCCTCACAATCCGATATTGCATCCATGTGCAATATTGCACGATATGGCAATATTGCACATGGATGCAATATTAGTCAACGGCCTGTGTTTATGTGGTGTTTAGCCATGCACAATAAACTCACTTTGTTTTTTCGACGGTATAGCCTCCGCCCGACTTCGTGAACTTGAATTGATCGTCAGGGCCGCCGATGATGACGTAATTTGTTCCTTCTGCGACGGCCAGTGGATCAGCCGTCATGATGACTCGAAGTAATTGAGAAATCTCGGGGTGGTTTTTCATGTCTTTATCAAAATCCATCGGCTGAATTGTGGGCATTTGTTGTCTCCTTCGTTACTGGCTTCCGGCCAATGTGGGCACCTTGTATCAATCACAATTGCGGTTTAAGTATTCCGATTCATTTCGCGCCCGTCAATCACGAAATGCTGTTTTGCGATTAAATTACATTCCAGCCTGAAGCTGGGAAATCAATCATAAAAAACGGGTGCCCATTAAACATCAAATCAATAGGCCGAAATATATAGATATTTCGGCCTATTGATTTAGTCTATTCAGAATGGCATTCTCAGCAGAGGTTTGTATAAATAGCTCACATTGACAACTCAGGGAGAAGTTTAAAATGGCAGGCTCTGGTTCAAGGGATTGGAACCCAACTCCACCAAATAACCCATGTAGAACACTCTCATTCCGAGCTGTGCTGAATTCACCTCAAGCCAATGTTATTCGTACCCTGCAAATTGGTAATGAGCTCCTGTTGATTGTTCAGCCGTCACCACCTCACGCCGTTGTAGCCACTCATAATGGTTCCGAAGCCGGGACGATTACTGGTAGCCAAATGGCCTCTTTAGTAAATTGCATCAGGAATGGATTCAAGTTTGTTGCCACGGTAGTTGAATTGCGTAGCGGACAATGCATTGTGGATGTGCACATCCAATGAAACCCGCCATAATTGAAATTGTCGGGGGCGCATATTGGGAAGAGTGTTCTTTCCCGCCGCGCTCGGTTTATCGCGGTAGTGGTATGCGAGCAGCTGCAATATTAGCGAGCTTTGATGTAAATGTGCGCTTGCATTCAGCATTGGGGCCAAGTTTAAAGCCCCACTTTGTGGAGATCGCCAATAATTTAAATATTCAATTAGATGCCCGTGATAAATCTACCGATGTAAAGTTCCAGTATTCGCACCCGCTCGCCAGCCCTCATATTTCTCGCATTCCATCCTCTTGCAGTTTCAATGGAGAGGCAGTTATAGCAGATACCGCACTCGTTTTTGGCATGATTGAGGGAAGAATTCCTGTACGCGCAAAACGAGTAGTTTATGATTCCCAAGATGGTTTTAGATCCAAACCATTCGAACATAATGGCTCTACCGCCGAAGAATTGGCCTTGGTAGTTTCCTACTCTGAGGGGGTGGCACTTACAGATAAACAGGATCCGGATGATATTGCATCTAACCTCTTAGAGCGCCCCAATGTAAGCGCAGTCGTTATAAAGTGCGGCCCCCAAGGAGCACTTGTAGCAACGCGCGACAACAGAAATTGGATAAGCTCATTCCCAACTAAGCGCGTCTATAAAGTGGGATCTGGTGATGTCTTCTCTGCCGCTTTTGCATTTGCTTGGCTATATCAAAACAAGCCACCTCTTCTTTCGGCTTGGTTCGCTTCCCGTGTTGTCGCCTCATATGTAGAAACTAGCTGTGATTCTTTAGATGAATCTACAATTAACGCCTGCTGGGAAGATGCGGAAGATGCGCTTAATACGCGCACGAGGAATAGCGCAAAATTAGTACCTGAGACACAGATATATCTTGCCGGCCCCTTTTTCTCAACTGCCCAGCGCTGGGGCGTCGATGAAGCTAGATCTGCATTAATTGATATGGGGTTTAAGGTATTTTCTCCTGTGCATGATGTTGGGATGGGCTCCTCGGACGAAGTTGTGCGGCAAGATTTATACGAACTAGATCGCTCTGGTGTTGTTTTAGCTCTTCTCAATGATTTGGATCCTGGCACAATCTTTGAGGTTGGCTACGCCAAAGCCAAGGGAATTCCAGTCATAGCGATTGCAGAGTCGGCCAAAGAAAGTGATCTGACAATGCTTTTGGGGTCTGGCTGTTTCGTAGTCGATGATTTTTCAACAGGCATCTATTACGCCTGCTGGCAGTTGATGGGCGATGTCTGACATACTGTTGTTGTCAGGTGGGATTGACTCTTCAGCCCTTGCCACATGGCTTCGCCCCACTCTCTGTCTAACGATTGATTATGGTCAGCAAGCCGCTACTGCTGAAATTCATGCCGCCCAGGCAATCTGTGGTGTGCTCAACCTACATCATGAATGTTTGCGTCTTCCAATTTCACAGCTTGGCTGTGGCGATATGTCACTTAGCCAGCCCTGTCGACATTCACAAAACTCTGAATTCTGGCCGTTCCGAAACCAGCTTCTAGTTACAATAGCTGCGATGCGCGCAATTCAATACGACGCGCAAAGAATTCTGATTGGCAGTGTTTGCACCGATCTTCGGCACGCTGATGGCAGGAAGGAATTTATTGCTGCCCTTAACAATCTCCTTCAAAGCCAAGAGGGGGAGCTGAAACTTTCTGCGCCAGCTATAGATATGACAACTCTAGATCTAATACAGCAGTCTAGAATTCCTATGGAAATTCTTGCTTGGGCACACTCATGCCATATATCCAATCTTGCTTGTGGAAATTGCAAGGGATGCAATAAGCATTCTGAAATAATGACCGCACTTGGATTTATTCGTTAGTGTCTGAGTTCCAGCAATAGCTGCCCGACTTTATTCGTTTTCCGCTGACTAATCGACGGTGTGCCAAGCTTATAGGCCAAGCTGTCTAGTGCTAGTTTCCCATATTCGCGCATTTGATCCCAAATCAAACAATCCATAACGGCGGGCCTTACCCCCAGCGCTCGACAAAACTGCAAATAGCGCTCCTCCATACCCAAATACTCACGCTCTACCTTCTGAGCAGGATGAAATATCCCACTCAATATCCCGGCGCGTATTAGATGAATATCTAAGATGGCCACATCATCGGTATCTAAGAAATTCCTCGCAACCCATCCCGCAGTTTTGTAACCGACCCCCTTTATCCGCAGAAGATCATTGCGCAAACAGCGCCCATTTTGATAATCAAGATCGCAACCTGACAGGTGCTGCATAGACTCCGCCAAAAACCTGGCCTTTTGATTAGGGTATCGATAATGCACCATCTTCCCGCTTACAAGGATCGGCTCCTTTAATTGCCTCTGCCATGCGTCAACTGATGTTTCCCGACTCTCAATAAGTCCAGCCTCATTACATGCATGAAATGTGGCTGTTGCAAGTTCAGCGGATATTCCAAAGCCCCCCAGCATGCAAAATACAAGCTCTTGGACAATATCTCCTTTCGCGTGATGGGGCGAGCGCTCAACGCGGTCCAATCCTTTCATCCAATACTGTGCCAGCCAATATGCCGGTGTAAATGCATCCCAATGCTGCCCCCAGCGGACACCCGCTAGCAGCTCATCTTCTGGGGCAGGAATCACTCGCTGAAATTCCTCCCCGGCAACCCAATAATTAACCATCTGTACCACTACTGCGCTCCCCGTTGATCCCATCCAATTGCGACTTATGTCATAAGTTGTGTATATTATGCAACATGGGATTGAGATTGCAACAAGAAGAGATCGCTGCATTAGCTGCAGCCGTAGACATAGCTCGCATAAGCAAAGGCTATACTATGGACGACCTGGCTAATATGACTGGAGTAAACAAAGGGCAAATATCAAGGTTTATATCTGGGCAATTCAAAACGATTTCCACAAATCTGCAACTTGTTTGCAACTCTCTTGATTTGGATCCCAATACATACAGGCCTATCGGGGCTCAAATACCCCCATGTGTGCTTGTTGAAATCGAGCGCGGATGGATTAACTCTGGAGCCCAACGAAAGAAATTTGAAGTCGCATTGCTAGCGCTAGCAAAGATGTTTCCGTAAATTCACATGATGTCAGCTCAAAGGCTTGTGTGAGGCATGAATATTTTTCAGTATCAAGCTGTTAAAACTTGGGATAGTGGCTCGCAGCATTGCCACATCAACAACCTTATTAAATCGAGCGCCAATTGCGCTATGTCGATATCCTCGCCTCGTTCTAATTGAAGTGAATACATGGCAACTATCAGGTCTCGGATTAAGTTGAGGGCGCATGCTATTCCAATACCACTCCACCCATGCCCTTACTTGATCTGCAGATCTCGCAACATCTGAGAAGTCTAACGGGGCGATGTTGGGAGCAAGGGCTTGCAACTGCACTAAAGTTAGATTCGCTATAGCCGCTTCATTCAAGCCCAATATCCGCGCTGTTGCAAACATTATCTTGTCCCGAATCAGACATGCCCGCTCCATTTTATCGAGCGCCCCAGCAATTTGATGATCTATGCTTGTCAGTAAATCTTCATACACATCATCAGAAACCGGATGCAATCTTTGATCGGCAACATGCGCGTCAATATCGCGACCAGATAACTCTCGTGCCTTCGTTCCCAAGTAACGCCCATACCTCAGTTCCACAGCGTCCGCGATTGCATCAGCCTCTTCTTGGCCGATTGGTGCATATCCTCTTGCCGCGTCTCGGCGGATAACATCTTCATACCAGAATGCTCGTTGTTCGCTATCGCCTTTCAGGTCGCTATAGCGCAACTGATGGTCGTGCACCAGGCCGATGAAATTCTTAGGCCAATCCTCCAATACTGTGGCGAGCAATTGGAACAGCCGATATCTCATTGGTAGCGATGCCATCTCAAGGCCGGTCCGCGGCCAGTCAACCAATTTCAGGGGGCCAGTCAGGCGATCTTGTGTTTGCCGTGAGGACACGCCGACAATCAATGCACGAAGGCCTTCAAAGAATACGAGTGAATGCATGGATGAATTGCCAGCCCAATCCACATAACCTCGGTCCACCGTACCATCCAATAACTGTTGGATTCGAACTAACGACTTATCTGGAACGGACGCGTCCGCACCATCACGAAAGTCGAACCCACATTTCCAGCAATTCACGCTCAACCCCGTGTGTGTAAGGCAAGTCCTGCTTTGCATATCAACACGGTGAGGCTCTACAGGGGAGGCGCATTTTGGGCACACATCATGCAGGTTGCATTCGTGCTTTGTGCAGACAACCGAGAGCGCCAATCGCCAACGTCGCCTGAAGTAGGGAGCCGCATCCTCCCGCAAACATAGTGGGCAGAACATCAGTCCTGGACGTTTGCGACTGCGGTGGAATATCCCCAAGGGCACAATCCATCGGTTCATCCCGTTCGGATTATGTTGCTCAAACAATATCCCTTCGTAACCTCGAAGTGTCGTCCCTTCAAATTGATCAACTGTCACTCCAGTGACCCTGATAAGGACTTCAGCAACTTCCTGCGGCGCCAAGCGATCAATATCTCTATTCCAAATGGCGCTATTTCTGCCGAACAGAATGCTGCACATGGTTTGCGTCTTATACCCATGTGCATGTGACAGCCTGACAATCCAGGAACTCAACAACTCATCGGGTTGTGGCTTCAGGTGTATAGGCCACAACGTACCACTTAATCCATACAGTGGATCAGACGGCGTCAATATTGTCGTCCCCTTTGCGAGTCACATATGGACATTCAGCAATGACCTCCATGGTGATGCGCTCCTCGCCGGATTTGATTGCATGCTTTGCAGCGCTGCGCAGGATTTTCGCCACCTCACCGATGACCCCTTCACTTAATCCATACAACTTGCTCGATACTTCGCCCTTGTAAATTACAGACTCCTGCTTAAGCGGCAAAACATACTCGAAGTTATATAACAGCTTCCTGAAATCCGTATCTTCCTTCCAGCGAGGGAGAATTCGAGCCGGAAACCGGCTTTTAATCTGAGCGTCACTACGAACTGCGTATTCGGCTTCGGCTGTACCTGCTGCAACAATGCTAATCTGGAGTTCATTGCTGATGTACTTCAGCATATTCAGAAAGAAACGCTGCTTAGTCACGCTTCCTGCCAGCAGGGCATTCAGCTCGTCGATCAACAGGATCTTGGTCTGGATGCGAGGAATGATCTCCATCAACTGCATCAGCTTTCTATCTGCCGAATCGTTGGGATGAGCCACGGCACCAAGCATCATCAAGAACTTGTTCAGGAATATATGCTCTGTCGGCCCAGGTGGCGATTGGATATACACAACCGGCGCATAGATCGTATCCAACTCCCGTCGATCTTCGGCTGGGTGGCGCTTTAAGAACTCCTTAAGAATTTCCGTTTTGCCGTTGTCCGAGCGCCCCACCATCAACATGTTCGGCATTCGGTTTGTTTTCGGATGGACAAGCAAATCCTCCATCTCTGCAAGAATTGCCTCGGCATGCTTATAGGGCATGAACACCGGTTTATCGATGTGAGCCAGTCGATCCTCGGTGGGAGCCGTCAAAAGTGCCGATGCTTTCTCAGAGAGCTCTCTTGGTTTTGCAGTCATTAGGACTCCCGAATTCCACTAAATGGCGCGAACTCTTCCTGTTCTGGTGCCGGCTCCGATTTTGGGACTTTTTTCTGGATTTTAGCCTCATCACTATTCAGTGATATCTTTGGCGCCGACTCCCATTGTTTTTGCTTCTGCGCTTTAACTCTGGCTGACTTAGTCTTCGCTGACTCCTCTGCAACAAGTGCACGCATACGATCGACTGTCTTGAATATCAATTCCTCGTTGGTGACAGACAGGGACTCTTGACGCAGTTGTCGCTTTGCACCTTTGAGCTCCCACAGACTGATCGGTGGGCGCGACAGATCCCGATATGGAATCTCGATGTATCTCTCCGACTCTGGTTCATACATCCAGATTTTGCTGAGATCACGGGGATCATAGCGGCACACAAACTCTTGTTTTAGCTTCCTTGCGTCCCGATCCATTGAATGAATGTATCGTCGTAGTGCATCAGTCCAGTAACCAATGCCCATCAGCCTGATTCCGTATTCCTGGACCGTTCTCATGATGAAGGGCAAGAAATCGATCCTCAATCGCTCCTCATCGGGAACATGCATTGGTATACCCGTTCCCTTGGAACTCTCCGTGCCAAATATCCCTCGTTCCCATTGAACTATGGGAGGTATCCCATCATTCCCAGCATGTGGATTTTGGTGGTAGACGCCCAGGATGTAAAGGGTGAGCCATTTCTCTAGCGCATCCAAGGTCATCACGGCCTGGCCTTCGGAATCATAATCCTGCTTTTCCTGAATATTGGAAAAGGTTGTGCCTGGAAGTTCGTTATGAACCTCGTGCATGTAGGTTCTGAACGCTCGCTCAACCCCACCGCCATATTGCGGCCTCCCTTTCGGACGCCTCTCTGCAATAATGCCGTATTGCTGGGTGGCCATACCCAACAGCGTTCCCCGAAACTCTTTCGCGTTATCCGTATGCACCTTATGCATAACGCCCCAGCATGGCCACGACAGATCATCCACGCCGAGCCTACTGAGATACGTCTCCTTGCTAAGAATGGCTCTCGACATGCACAGTCCTGTGGCCAAACCGCCCGGCGGATCTAGCGACAAATAAAATCCGACACACATCTTGCTGTAAATGTCGGTAGCTATTGTCAGATATGGGCGCTTCGTAGGCTTGCGATGTATGTCATCAACAACAATCACATCAACTGGTGTGTGATCGATCTGCACAACTGCAAGAGGGAAATCTGCCCCGGGGAATTTTCCACGCAGAGGCTGAAAACGCTCATTTGCCGCTTTTGATCCTCTTCGCCTGCGTAAGCGGTATTCCTCGCTAATTTCGCCTATTCGATTCCGTACAGTTGTTGCATCAGGCGCCGGGAGGCCGTTTTGAATACATATCTTCCGAACTTCCGCCGCAGTCTTGGCTGGCGTTCGAACCTGTTTGGTAAGGTAGAAGTTTTCGATTGTCTCTGCGATGACTTTTTCCACTCGCTCATCTAGCCGCTTTTCTCCCACATCCTTTCGCGACTTCCTGATCAATGAAGAAACCAAGCCCGTAGATTCGTAGGCATCGATCCAGCGATAAACCGTAGAAATATGCTTGCCATGTGATTCTGCAACTTTCTGAACTGCGGCCCGGTTACGCAAAGAGCCCATGGACACCAATGGCTCGATCACGTTATATGTCTCGATGGCCCGATCCCATTTGCTGGTCTCGATAACTCCCAGGTCTGGCAAAGGAGACAGGATTCGCTCAATCACTGGAACCAACTCTGAAGCAGCAAGCTGCAGCAGCTTGCCTTTTTCGCTCTTGGCCAGGACGTGGGTCGCATTGGCCAGATCCACAACCAGATACGGCACGCCATTATGACGAATAGTCATCCCAGGAATAATGCGCATAACTGAAAGCTTGGTCATGGCTCAATCCATATCCGAGTTTGCATAGTCAACGGCTTGTGCAGGTCGCACTGTATCCAACCGCGAGCAATCATGCACCAAAGGGTCCACTGCGCCTCACCCCGCAACGTTTTGTTTGAGTAGCATGCCTCCAGCAGCATTGCCGGAGTCGATTCCATCATCGTTGCCAATATATCAACCAGCTTTTCAAGATGATGCTGATGGAAAGTGGCGGTACGATAGCCCCAGAGGAACTGAACGTTCTTGAGATATTCAGTACGAATTTCGCGCTCAGTGAACACTCTGAATTCATATCCATTAGCCCTGGCATATGCTCTAGCCGCACGAAACTTCGGCTTCAGAACTTTCCACTGCTCGATAAAATCTTCCCGGTACTTCACTTCGCATAGAAGTGGTTTTCGAACTACGGGTGGTTCGTCGTGTTGCGTGGGTGTTTTGTATGAAATTAGAAGATCCGGGATGTAACTTCGAGACTTGCCTTGAGGGTCTAAATATTCAATTTTGACTGGTTGACTTTGATACCACTCTACTTCATTGTCCCAATGTGCAAGCAACAGCAGATCGCGTTCAAGTGAGGACTCGAACTCTTGCCCGTTAACTGTGCCGGTGAGACTCCTGACATTGATCGGGATTCGCCGAACGCCGTTTTGGGTACGCTCAATTTTTACAAATGAGGTCACAGTCGCATTTTACACCCTCAAATGGCCGTTCAGTCGCAAAATGCGTTCCTTTTAACAGGCGGCAGCAATCCGCGCCCCGGCGAGATCTCGGTCGCGATGCACGGCGTGCTGTTCCTGGATGAGTTGCCCGAATTCGACCGCAGCGTGCTGGAAGTGCTGCGCGAACCACTGGAGAGCGGGCGCATCACCATCTCGCGCGCGGCACGGCGTGCCGATTTCAAGGCACAGTTCCAGCTGGTTGCCGCGATGAATCCCTGCCCCTGCGGTTACCTCGGTCACTACAACGGCAAGTGCCGCTGCACACCCGATCAAGTGTCGCGCTATCGCGGCAAGATATCCGGTCCGCTGCTCGACCGCATCGATATCCAGATCGAAGTGCCTGCCGTGCCGCATGAAGCGCTGCTCAAACAATCCGATGGCGAAAATAGCGCAACCATCCAGGCCAGAGTGGAAGCCGCACGTCAGCGCCAGCTCGCGCGCCAGGGGAAACCCAACGCCCAGCTCGGCGTCGCCGAGATCGACGTGTTGTGCGCGGTGGATGCGCAAGGCGAGGCATTGTTGCGGCAGGCGATCACCCGGCTCGACCTGTCGGCCCGCGCCTATCACCGCATCCTGAAAGTGGCACGCACCATCGCCGACCTGGCCGCGAGCGATGCCATCCAGACCGCACACATCGCTGAAGCGGTGCAATACCGCAGGATGGATAAAGCGCAGTAACCGGGACCTCATCCGAGGTTCGGCTTGGGAGATTGTGTCCACACACCCGGAATGGCTGCTTCGAGTCCTGTGGCAGCCAGGCATGCGCCTGATTTTCTCTCTGTGATGAAGTCCGCTAACCCGCTTTCGCGCGTGCGACCATCTCCTTCACGGCAGCGGTCATATTCACGGGAACCAGTCTGGTGTCCGGGTGTGCATTTTGGAAGACGCGGAAGACTTCATCCGAGAATGCCTGGCCGATCTCCTCGACTCCAGTAAAGTCCAGAATTACCGTTCTGAACTTTTCGAATCTGAAGATCAACCTCTTGGCCTGCGATCTGGAGACGAGCTTTTCACCCTCGTACTGGCCGAGTTTCACCGGCACGATGGTCTTGGCGAACGTGTATTCCTCGGGCGCGGCAAACTTGTCGAAAATCTCTTTTGTCGTGCGTTTGCTGTCGTTCAGCAGTCGCATGACCACGAGTGTTCCGGGGGCGTTCTTGGGGCGTTCGATCAGCAGGTCGTCGCGGCCATCGTCATGCATGAAGTGCAAGCTACCGGAGCGGATATCGAAAAGGTCGAACACCTTGCTGGAGAAAAAAATGCCCTCGCCGGAGTGGTGTTCTGGGTCCGTGGTGAACTTGCCCTTGGCCAGTTCAAGGATGGCTTCGCGCGGATCATAGAGTTGGAGCGCTTTTTGGATCTTGTTGAAAATGCCTTCCCCTTCGTCCGACACCCAGACTTGAGTGTAAAGCGCGTTGCGCGCGCACCATACCTTGATCTTGTCGGAGCCGGAATGGTCGATGGCGTTGTTCACCATCTCAGTAAATCCGTACCGCCAGATATCACGTACATTCTCCGGCAGATCGCGGACAACAGGAGCCAGCAGTGACCGCCAGACATGGTCTTCGGAAAGACCTGCGCGATCATATTCCTCGCTGATCCGGCTCGTTTCGACCAGAGTGTATTCGACCCCCCGGCCCACCCCGGTTTTTGCGATCAGACCTTTTGCCACGGCGACACGCAACCTGGCGCTGGCCGCCTGCCGCGAAAAATCATGTGCCGCAGCAAGTCTGGTAGCGACGTTCTTCCCATCATCGGATACCAGCTTCAGCAGGGTGAGCATAGAATCGTCGATCATGATTCCCAAATAAACGTAAGGTTGTGTGCGATTAATTGTAAGGCTATGGAAGATTAATTGTAAAGCTCTAGTGAGCTAAACGTAAACATCACTTGCCTGAACTCTTGCTTTCCGAGAGCGTTTTCGGAATTCTGCGCGCCTCCTTCTCGTGCAACCGCGTTCTGACATTGCGACCGCTAGTGCCGTGCGCCATCCCGATTGGAACTTATAGAAACGGTAAACGCCGCATTGGGCGGGTTTCAGCCCGACCGTAAATCGCACATTGTCACGAATGATGGAAAGATCACTAGGCCGAAATATCTAGGTATTTCGGCCTATTGTTTAATACCCGCTATGTGGCTAAGGTCGCTTCCCATAAATCATCGCTTTCGACAGGCCATACTAAAAATCGGCTGTCGTTTCTCGGGAAAAAAGAGAACAGGGGTTGGGCTCGAATTCTTCTCGGTCTAAATAGGTATGACATGAAGACGGAATTGGGAATAGGAAATGATGGTGCGTGCAAAAAACAATTTGAGCCTGGCCCCTTTTATCTTCGATCACGCCAAACCTCAATATCAAACATCCAAGGAGTGCAGCATGAAAAACCTCACACAATTATTCAGACGCATGACATTGGGTTTGATGCTGGCGGCTGTTCCCCTCGTTGGTGGTTGCAGCGACAACACCATCATGTGGACGGAAGAAGTGAAGCTGTTGGACGGGAGGGTGATTACGGTAAAGCAGAGATGGATATATGACCGCGACCGGATGCCGCGCGACTTTACGCTCACTTTCAAATTACCAGAATTTAGCGACAAGGAAATCACTTGGCATGAAAACCTGATGCCGCAAGTCCTCAACGTGTATCAGGGCAAGCTCTATGTCGTTGGCATACCGTATGGCGAAGCGGAGTTCAGACAGTATGACAAGCCCTTCCCAGAATATGTGCCTTATCGCTACGACGCGGGGCAGTGGCGGCGTATCCCGTTCAACGAAATACATGTCGCGATTTACGACACCAATATGACGATCAGTAGTGAGCCGCAAAATGGTGCGACCCATATCTCGCTAGCCTACAAAGTACAAGAAATGCAGGATGACAGGATTCGCGATCATTTCAAAAAAATATCTGCCACTTTTAAAAGTCCTCACTAAGGAAACACTGAACAAGTCCCGAAACAAATCCAGGGTTGAGCTGTCGTAGAGCAGCTCAATTTTGGGGTGACAGAGATGACGCAAATGACATTGGCCATAAATGGGTTTGTGGACTAAAGGGGCCAGGCTCACATTGATTTGCTAAACTTCCAGCCATGCCTCGCCGCCCCCGCATCCAGCTTGCCAATCTGCCCTTGCACATTGTTCAGCGTGGGCATAACCGCGATGCGTGTTTTTTCGCCGACGAAGATTATCACGCTTATCGTCACTGGCTTGGGGAGGCGCTCAAGTCAACGGGCTGCCTGCTTCACGCTTCGTGCAGATGACCAGCCATGTGCATTTGCTGCTGACACCGCCGGAACCGGAGGCCGTTTCGCGGTTGGTGATTTCGCTGGGCAGGCGGTATGTGCAATACATCAACAAGACTTACCATCGTACCGGCACGTTGTGGGACAGTCGCTACAAGTCGTCGCTGGTGCAGGCTGATGATTATCTGTTGCTGTGCCAGCGATATATCGAGCTCAATCCGGTGCGTGCCAATATGGTGAATGATTCGGCGCATTACCGCTGGAGCAGCTACCGCGCGAATGGGCTCGGGCAAGCCGATTCGTTGCTGACACCGCATGATGTTTATCTCAGCCTTGGGCGGAGTGAGGCAGACAGGTTGGAGACGTATCGGGCTTTGCTCCGTTCGGAACTCGATGCCGATGCGATCCGCGATATCCGCACGGCACTGGGTCAGGGACAGCCGCTGGGGAACTCCCGCTTTCTCGACAGTATTGAACGCGCCACAGGGCAGCGACGTGAAGCCAAGCCGCGCGGCCGTCCGCCAAAGCGCTTGGCAGATTCGAATGGCGCGGAAGAGCAGTTATTGATCGATATTTGAGCCTAGCCCCTTTCTCTCCTCTCCCTTCTTGACTCAGATGGTGGCGGGACAGCCGCCCAGCTGCCCCGCCTGATGCTTCAGCTCACCTTGGGCAAGTTCGCCAGCGAAGCCTGCAACAGTTCTTCCGGGTAACTGTGGTCGTCCAATTGGCCGGCGAAATACTTGTCATACGCCGCCATGTCGAAATGGCCGTGACCGGAGAGGTTGAAGAACAGCGTCTTGGCTTCTCCGGTTTCCTTGCAGCGCAGCGCCTCGTCGATGCAGGCACGGATGGCGTGGTTGGATTCGGGTGCGGGGATGATGCCTTCGGCGCGTGCAAACAGCACGCCAGCCTCGAACGTTGCCAGTTGCGGCACGGCGACGGCTTCGATCAATCCTTCGTGATAGAGCTGCGACACCAGCGGCGAATCGCCGTGGTAACGCAATCCCCCCGCATGGATGCTGGGCGGCATGAAGTCGTGTCCCAGTGTGTACATCTTCATCAGCGGCGTCAGTCCGGCGGTGTCGCCGAAGTCGTAGGCATAGGTTCCCTTGGTCAGCGTCGGGCATGAGGTCGGTTCGACCGCCATCAGGCGCACGTTCTTGCCCGCCGCCTTGTCGGCGAGGAAGGGGAAGGCTACGCCGCCGAAGTTGGAGCCGCCGCCGCAGGGCGCGAACACCATGTCCGGGTAGTCGCCCACCTTCTCGAATTGCTTCTTGGCTTCCAGCCCGATGATGGTTTGGTGCAGCAGCACATGGTTGAGCACGGAGCCGAGCGCGTAGTTGGTGTCAGCGCGCGAGGCGGCTTCTTCCACCGCTTCGGAGATCGCCAGGCCGAGCGAACCCGGATTGTTCGGGTCGGCGGCCAGCGCGTTGCGCCCGGTCTGCGTCTCCATGCTGGGGCTGGCGAACACTTGCCCGCCCCAGGTCTGCATCATCGAGCGGCGGAACGGTTTCTGGTCGTAGCTCACGCGCACCATGTAGATGCGCACTTCGATGCCGAACATCTGTCCGGCCAGCGCGATGGACGATCCCCATTGGCCCGCGCCGGTCTCGGTGGTGATGCGCTTGATGCCGGCCTGCTGGTTGTAATAGGCCTGCGGGATGGCGGTGTTGACCTTGTGCGAACCGGCGGGCGAGACACCTTCGTATTTGTAATAGATCTTCGCCGGGGTGCCCAGTGCGGCTTCCAAGCGGTGGGCGCGGAACATCGGCGAGGGGCGGTAGATACGCAGTGCCTCACGCACCGGCTCGGGGATGGGTATCCAGCGTTCGCCGGAGACTTCCTGCTCGATGATGTTCATGGGGAAGATGGCGGTCAATGCCTCCGGGCCTATCGGTTTGCCGTCCGGCCCCAGCGGCGGGGTAGGCGGGTTAGGCATGTCGGCGACGACGTTGTACCAGTGTGTCGGGATATCGGCTTCATCCAGCAGAATCTTGGTTTGCGGCATGATCTCTCCTCGTGGGTTTATCGCGGTAAAAAACTTCCCCTTTTGATGCGCGTTTAGTGTACTGCACCCGCAGGATTTTTTGAGGGGGACGGGGGAGGTGACATTGATGGGCTTTTTGAATGCGCATATAATCTGCGCATCATTCATGGAGGAAGCTATGTCCACCATCCATTTCGACACCAGCGCGCCCAAGAAGGCAACCAATCTCAGTATCAATTCAGATCTGCTACGGCAGGCCAAGGAGTTGCACATCAACCTGTCGCAAACGGTGGAGGACTACTTGGCGAGTCTGGTGCGCGAGGCGAAGCAACGCCAATGGCTGGCGGAGAATGCCGATTTCATCGCCGCCTACAACAAGCGCATCGAGGCGGAAGGTCTGCCGCTCGAACAGTACCGTACCTTCTGACCATGCCGCGCTTCGATATCTATCCCAATCCGGGGCAGTCGGATGAATCCGACGTACCCTATCTGCTGGATGTCCAGGGCGATCTGTTGAGCGCACTGGACAGCCGTGTCGTCGTACCGCTGCGCAGGGTGGATCGTTTCGACAATGTGGCGCTTCCCGGGAATCTGGCGCCGGTATTTGAGATTGACGGGCTGGCCTGCTTTATGGAAACGCCCAAGTTGGCGGCGGTACCCGCCAAGTTTTTAAAGTCCCCCGTCGCCTCGCTGGCGAGCCAGCAGGCTGAAGTGACGACCGCGCTGGATTTCCTGTTTCAGGGTTACTGAAACTCCCGCACATACTGAAAATAAAATCATGAACAAACAGCCACACCGCATAGCGCAACTCCCCATAGAAAAATTATTGGCCCGGCGCATCCTCATTCTCGACGGCGCCATGGGTACCATGATCCAGCGCTACAAACTCACCGAGGAGCATTATCGCGGTGCGGTGCTGTACGGCGACTACAACGGGCCGCGCCGGAATTTTTCCGACCACCAGCATGACCTGAAGGGAAACAACGACCTGCTGCTGTTGACCCAGCCGCATGTCATCGGCGGCATACATCGCGAATATCTGGAGGCGGGCGCGGATATCCTCGAGACCTGCACCTTTAATTCCAACTCGGTCTCCATGGTCGACTATGGCATGGAACATCTGGTGTACGAGCTGAACGTGACCGGCGCGAAGCTGGCGCGCGGTTTGTGCAACGAATTCTCCACGCCGGACAAGCCGCGTTTCGTTGCCGGCGTGTTGGGGCCGACCGGACGCACCGCCTCCATCTCTCCGGACGTGAATGATCCCGGCGCGCGCAACGTCACGTTCGACGAGTTGGTCGAGAGCTATGCCGAGGCCGTGCGCGGTCTGCTGGACGGCGGCGCGGATGTGCTGATGGTGGAAACCATCTTTGATACTTTGAACGCCAAGGCTGCCCTGTTCGCCATCGAACGGCACTTCGAGCAGTACGAGGTGCGTGTTCCCATCATGATCTCCGGGACTATCACCGACGCTTCCGGCCGCACGCTGTCCGGCCAGACCACCGAGGCGTTCTGGAACTCGCTGTCGCATGCCAGACCGCTGTCTATCGGACTGAACTGTGCGCTGGGTGCGGAACTGATGCGCCCCTATGTGGAAGAGATGTCGCGCGTCGCGCAATGTTATGTCAGCGCGCACCCCAACGCGGGTTTGCCCAATCCCCTGTCGGAAACCGGCTATGACGAGCTGCCGGAAAAGACGGCGCGGCTGGTGAAGGAGTTCGCTACCAGCGGCTTCCTCAACATCGCCGGCGGCTGCTGCGGCACCTCGCCCGCGCACATCAAAGCGATCGCGGAAGCGCTGCAAGACGTGCCGCCGCGCAAACTGCCCGGCCTCGACAAGCGCTGCCGTTTGTCCGGGCTGGAGCCGTTCAACATCGGTGACGATTCCTTGTTCGTCAATGTCGGCGAACGCGCCAACGTCACCGGCTCGGCCAAGTTCAAGCGTCTGATCCTCGAAGGCCAATACGACGAGGCGCTGGAGATCGCCAAGCAGCAGGTGGAGACCGGCGCGCAAGTGGTGGATATCAACATGGACGAGGCGATGCTGGACGGCGAAGCCGCGATGGTGAAATTCCTCAATCTGATCGCTTCCGAACCGGATATCTCGCGCGTGCCGCTGATGATCGACTCGTCCAAGTGGGACATCATCGAGGCGGGCTTGAAGTGCGTGCAGGGCAAGCCCATCGTCAATTCCATTTCGCTCAAGGAAGGCGAAGAGAACTTCATCAAATACGCGACTCTCGTGCGCCGTTACGGCGCGGCGGCCGTGGTGATGGCGTTCGACGAGGCAGGGCAGGCCGACACCTATAAACGCAAGATCGACATCTGCAAACGCAGCTACGATATTTTGGTGAACAAGGTCGGCTTCCCGCCCGAAGACATCATCTTCGACCCGAACATCTTCGCCATTGCTACGGGCATCGAAGAGCACAACAACTACGCGGTGGATTTCATCAATGCCACCGCGTGGATCAGAAAGAACCTGCCCTACGCCAAGGTGAGCGGCGGCGTGTCCAACGTGTCGTTCTCCTTCCGTGGCAACGAGCCGGTGCGCGAAGCTATCCACACAGTGTTCCTGTACCACGCCATCAAGGCGGGCATGAACATGGGCATCGTCAACGCCGGACAGCTCGGCGTGTATGAAGAGATTCCGAAAGACCTGCGTGATGCGGTAGAGGATGTGGTGCTCAATCGTCATCCCGACGCAGGCGAGAAACTGGTCAAGCTGGCGGAGAACGTCAAGGGCGGCGGCAAGGAACAAGTCGAAGATTTGGAATGGCGCAAAGGCACGGTGCAAGAGCGCCTGACCCACGCGCTGGTGCGCGGCATCACCACCTTTATTGTGGAAGACACCGAAGAAGCGCGCCTGCAAGCCAAGTTCCCGGTTGAGGTCATTGAAGGCCCGCTGATGACCGGCATGAACGTGGTCGGCGACCTGTTCGGCGCGGGCAAGATGTTTTTGCCGCAGGTGGTCAAATCGGCGCGCGTGATGAAGCAGGCCGTGGCCCACCTCATCCCCTACATCGAAGCGGAGAAACTGCGCTCTGGCGATACCAGCACCAAGGGCAAGATCGTCATGGCGACCGTGAAGGGAGACGTGCACGACATCGGCAAGAACATCGTCACCGTGGTGTTGCAGTGCAACAACTTCGAGGTCATCAACATGGGCGTGATGATGCCGTGCCAGCAGATTTTGGATGCCGCACGAGAACACAAGGCCGACATCATCGGCCTCTCCGGCCTCATCACCCCGTCGCTGGAAGAAATGGCGCATGTGGCGAAAGAGATGGAACGCCAGGGCTTCAAGATTCCGCTGCTCATCGGCGGCGCGACCACTTCGCGTGTGCATACCGCCGTGAAGATCGAACCCAACTATCCGAGCGGCACTGTGGTGTACGTTACCGATGCTTCGCGCGCAGTGGGCGTGTGCAGCAACCTGTTGAGCAACACCACGCGCGAGAACTATATCGCCGACCTCAAGTCCGACTATCAGGCGGCACGCGATCAGCACGAAGGCAAGAAAGGCAAGGCGGTGTACGTCTCGCTGGAAGAAGCGCGCAAACATGGGGTCAAGACGGACTGGGCAAATCAAATCCCCCCTGCCCCCCTTTCAATAAAGGGGAGTGATGCAGCAGCCCCATCCAAAGAATCCGCCACTCCAGCCTCCCCCTTTGGAAAAGGGGGATTGAGGGGGATTTACGTCCCTCCAAAGCCCAAGCTGCTCGGTGTTCAAAAACTCGAAAACTACCCGCTAGAAATTTTGGTGGACTTCATCGATTGGACACCGTTCTTCCAAGCATGGGAGTTGGCCGGACGTTACCCCAAGATACTCGATGACAAAGTGGTGGGCGAGGAAGCGACCAAGCTGTTCGCCGATGCACAAGCCATGTTGAAGAAGCTCGTCAAAGAGAAATGGCTCACCGCCAATGCCGTGTTCGGCCTGTTCCCTGCCAACGCGGTGAACAGCGACGACATCGAGATATACGCCGACGACAAGCGCAACAAGGTGCAGATGACCTGGCACAACCTGCGCCAGCAAACCAAGAAGCCCGCCGACATTCCCAACTACTGTCTGGCCGATTACATCGCACCCAAGGCGAGCGGCGTGAAGGACTACATCGGCGGCTTTGCCGTCACCACTGGCCTTGGCATTGAGAAGAAGATGAAGGAGTTCGAGAAAGCCAACGACGACTACAGCGCCATTATGCTGCAAGCACTGGCCGACCGTCTCGCCGAAGCCTTCGCCGAACACCTGCACCTGCGCGTGCGCCGCGAGTTCTGGGGCTACGCATCGGATGAAGGCTTGAGCAACGAAGACATCATCGCCGAAAAATATCGCGGCATCCGCCCCGCCCCCGGCTACCCCGCCTGCCCCGAGCACAGCGAGAAAGGGCCGCTGTTCGAGTTGCTGCAAGCGCCGAAGAACACAGGCATCACCCTCACCGAGAGCTACGCCATGCTGCCCACCGCTGCTGTCAGCGGCTTCTACTTCTCGCACCCGGAAGCGAAATACTTCGCGACCGGCAAGGTGGACAAGGATCAGGTCGCGGATTACGCCAAGCGCAAGGGCTGGACGGTGGAAGAGGCGGAGCGGTGGCTGGCGCCGGTATTGAGTTACTAGCCTCGTAAATGATGGGAGGGGGTTCTTTATGAATGAAAGGGAAGTGAACAACAAAAAAGAAGCCCTGAGGAAAATAGCTTTAGGAGAGCTGGGCGAGTTAGTGGCACTTAAAACGCTTGTTGATAAAGGCTTTGAAAGAATTACGCATCTTAACGATACGAAAAAACGGAATTATCCCTTTGCTGATCTGCTTGCAGAGAGGGATGGTAAAAGATACGCAATAAGTGTTAAAGCCAGAAATAAATTCCAGAAGAACGGCACGTTAAACAACAGATACAACTTGAAACAGACACATGTCGCAGCAGTGGAGGCGGAACTGGATGCAGAAGCTTTTTGGATGGCAATCCCGTTCGACAAGAATTCCTATTCCGTTCGATTTGGATCTGTCGTTGAGCTTAAATATGCAAATGGAAGACAATTGAGTGGTATCCCTATGGGGGAAGATTGTGCGTATGGGAACGAGTTGGTAAAGGATAAGAAGCACTACTTTGATTTCAGTTATTTCACGAACATGAGTTAAGCCGAACAACAATAAGGCTCAGACTCGATTTTGAAAGGATAGCCATGAACATCACCGCACAACTGGATCAACTCAGCACCGCCGATAAGCTCCGCACGATGGAATATCTGTGGGACGACTTGTGCCGTCATGCGGAAGAGGTGCCCTCTCCGGCGTGGCATGGCGAGGTGTTGGCGGAACGCGAGCGGGCTGTGGCCGAGGGCAGTGCGGTATTCCGCGATTGGGAGGCCGAGAAAACCCGAATCCGCGATTCGCTGAAATGAAGCTCCGCATCCTCGATGCTGCCTCTCAAGACTTAATCGAGGGATACCTCTTTTACGAGAAGCAGCAAGCTGGTCTGGGAATTTATTTCCTCGATACGCTGTACTCCGATATTGATTCCTTGCAGATTTACGCCGGAATCCACGCAGTGTTTTTCGGGCAATATCACCGCGCGCTTTCCAAGCGGTTCCCGTTCGCAATCTATTACCGGGTGAACGATCAGGAAGTATGGATTTATGCAGTACTCGATTGCCGCCGCAGCCCGGCGTGGATCAAGACGCACTTAACGAAAACTTGAACAATCAATCTGAAAGAGAAATATGACTGAACTCATCAAAACTGACACCCAACTAGGCGAAGGCGCGGAAGCGCAAGCCGGACAAACCGTGATCGTGCATTACACCGGCTGGCTCTTCGACGAGAGCGCACCGGACAACAAGGGCGCGAAATTCGACAGCTCGCTCGACCGCAACGACCCGTTCGATTTCCCGCTCGGCGCTGGGCATGTGATCCAGGGCTGGGATGAGGGCGTGCAGGGCATGAAGGAAGGCGGACAGCGCACGCTCATCATCCCGTCTGAGATGGGTTATGGCGAACACGGCGCGGGTGATGACATTCCGCCGAATGCGACGCTGGTGTTCGACGTGCAGTTGCTCAAGGTCATCAAAACCGATATCACCGATGTCGAGATCGGCGAAGGCGACGAGGCACAGGCCGGGCAATACGTGACCGTGCATTACACCGGCTGGCTGTTCGACAAGAATGCGGAAAACCTCAAGGGTGCGAAGTTTGACAGTTCACGTGATCGCGGTGAGCCGTTCGATTTTCCGCTCGGCATGGGTCGCGTCATCAAGGGCTGGGATGCGGGCGTGCAGGGCATGAAGGTGGGCGGACAGCGCACGCTGGTGATACCGCCGGAGATGGGGTACGGCCAGCGCGGTGCGGGCGGCGTGATCCCGCCGAATGCGACGCTGTTGTTCGAAGTCGAGCTGCTGGAAATCAACTGAGTCGTGCGCGGCGGGCCGATTGCCTGCCGCGCAAATCATCGTGCGCCTTGAGGACAGGGTGCCAATTTAATCACCGGATAGTTATGGCAAAAGAAGTCGACTTTAATGGCCGAACCCGGCAGGAAGTCATTCAGCAGACGCTGGATATGGCGGGGCTGGAGGCGGTGTCGCTGGGCGAGATCATTTCCGACGGGCAGATGTTCGATCTGGCGGAAAACGAGCTTGTCGTCTTCGTCCGCCAGGAGATGCTGGCCTTGCTGGGAAGCGGCGCACACATCGTCGATCAATCGACCGACAAGGGCGGCGAGTGGGCGGTATTGCCGGCGTTCGATCTGCCCAATGATGAAGCAGTCGAAAAAGTGATGCAGCTGTGGGCGGCGAAGGGGCGGGATGCCGCCTTTCTCGTCTGGTTTTATCGTGAATCAACCAACTGAACTGAAGGACAGGATATGAAACGTGTCACCTTGTTACCGCTGGCGCTGCTGTTGACCGCCGGCATTTTTTCAACCACGGCCTGCTCCGAGCAGGCCGCACCATCCAAACCAACTATGGAGCAAAGCAACGTGAGCGAACTGATCAAGAATGATGTCAAAACGGGCGAAGGCGCCGAGGCCGCTGCGGGGCAATTCGTGTCGGTGCATTACACCGGCTGGCTGTACGACGAGAGCGCACCCGATAACAAGGGCAAAAAATTCGACAGCTCGCGCGACCGCGGCATGCCGTTCGAATTCCCGCTCGGCGGAGGCCATGTGATCAAGGGCTGGGATGTGGGTGTGCAGGGTATGAAGATCGGCGGCCAACGCACGCTGACCATCCCCGCCAGCATGGGTTACGGCGCACGCGGCGCGGGCGGGGTGATTCCGCCGAATGCGACGCTGGTGTTCGACGTGGAGCTGCTGGGTATCCAGTGATCTTGCCTCGGTTTTTCTTGCGATGAACCTGATCTCGAACCCGCTGCTGATCACGGCGCTGATGCTGGCGGTATCCAATCTGTTCATGACCTTCGCATGGTACGGTCACCTGAAAAACCTTTCCGCGTCGCCCTGGTACATCGCAGCGCTGGTCAGTTGGGGTATCGCGCTATTCGAATACCTGATCCAGGTGCCGGCGAACCGTATCGGCTATACCGTGATGGATCTCGGGCAACTGAAGATATTGCAGGAAGTCATCACGCTGTCGATCTTCGTGCCGTTCGCGGTGCTGTATATGAACCAGCCGCTGAAGATGGATTTTCTGTATGCGGGGCTGTGCTTGATGGGCGCGGTGTATTTTATTTTTAGAACGTAACAATCTTGACATGGTGGGAGCGATTCATCGCGCGATGAATCGATCCCACGATCAGCTTGCGGTGAAATTGATAATGAGCCAACCGAAACACATTCACATCCTCGGCATCTGCGGCACCTTCATGGGCGGCATCGCCGCCATCGCCAAACAATCGGGTTACCGGGTCACCGGCTGCGATGCCAACGTTTATCCGCCGATGAGCACGCAACTCGAAGCGCAGGGCATCGAGCTGATCGAAGGCTTCGGTGTAGAACAGCTAGACCTCAAGCCGGATGTGTTCGTCATCGGCAACGTGGTGTCGCGCGGCAATCCGTTGATGGAGGAGATACTCAACCGCAACCTGCCCTACGCCTCCGGCCCGCAATGGCTGGCCGACACGCTGTTGCGCGACAAGTGGGTGCTGGGCGTGGCGGGTACGCACGGCAAGACCACCACCACATCGATGCTGGCGTGGATACTGGAATACGCGGGGCTGAACCCGGGTTTTCTGATCGGCGGCGTGCCGCAGAACTTCGGCATTTCGGCGCGCATCACCGACTCTGCATTCTTTGTCATCGAGGCGGATGAGTACGACACCGCCTTCTTCGACAAGCGTTCCAAGTTTGTGCACTACCGTCCGCGCACCGCGATCTTGAACAATCTGGAGTTCGACCACGCCGACATCTTTCCCGATCTCGCCGCCATCGAGACGCAGTTCCATCATCTGGTGCGCACCGTGCCGGGCAATGGGCTGGTGGTGAGCAACGGGCGGGAGGAATCGCTGGCACGCGTGATCCAGCGCGGCTGCTGGACACCGGTGGAGAAGTTCGGTTCGGACGACGGCTGGAATATCGATGCCAACGAACAGGTGTCGTTCAACGGCAAGGCGCAAGGCAGTCTGCAATGGGACTTGATGGGCGAACACAACCGCATGAACGCGCTGGCCGCGCTGGCCGCCGCGCGCCATGCCGGCGTGCCGGTCGCGCAGGGGCTGGCCGCATTGAGCGAATTCAAGAACGTGAAGCGCCGCATGGAGGTGCGCGGCGAGGTCAACGGCATCACCGTCTACGACGACTTCGCGCATCACCCGACCGCGATAGACACCACTGTCGCCGGGCTGCGCCGCAAGGTGGGCGCGGCACGCATCCTCGCGGTGCTGGAGCCGCGCTCGAATACCATGAAGCTCGGTGTGATGAAGGATGCGCTGCCCGGCAGCTTGAAGGACACCGACCTGGTGTTCTGCTACGGGGCCAACCTTGGCTGGGATGCCTCGGCATCGCTGGCCTCACTGGGTCACAAGGCCGTGGTCATGGACGACCTCGACGGGTTGGTGGATGCGATTGCCGCTGCCGCCGCTTCCGGCGACCACATTCTGGTGATGAGCAACGGTGGATTCGGCGGGATACACGGGAAGCTGCTGGCCCGTCTGGCGGCATGACGACAATGGCCAACGGGGCGGAAAAAACGGCACTGGAAAATATCGGTTGTGAAAGCACCGTCTATTTTGCTAGAATCGCGCCCTCAATTTTTTGGTAGAAGGTAGTTTATTCATGACAACCGTACGTGTAAAAGAGAATGAGCCGTTTGAAGTCGCAATGCGTCGCTTCAAACGCGCTGTAGAAAAGACCGGCCTGCTGCCAGACCTGCGCGCCCGCGAGTTTTACGAGAAGCCTACCGCCGAGCGCAAGCGCAAGCTGGCTGCTGCCGTGAAGCGTCACTACAAGCGTCTGCGTAGCCAGACTCTCCCTCCCAAGATGTACTAAGCTGCCCACCACGGGTGGCGGCGGACTCGGTATGAGTCTCAAGCAGCAAATCAGCGATGACATGAAAGCCGCGATGCGCGCCAAGGAAACGGCGCGCCTCGGGGCTATTCGTCTTTTGCTCGCGGCGATGAAGCAGCGCGAAGTGGATGAACGTATCGAACTGTCGGATGCGGATGTGGTCGCTATCATCGAAAAGATGCAGAAGCAGCGGCGCGACTCCATCAGTCAATACGAAGCGGCTGGTCGCCAGGATTTGGCGGATGTCGAAAAGTTTGAAATGAGTGTGCTGCAAACCTATATGCCGCAGCAGCTCAGCGAAGCCGAAATCAGTGCTGCGGTAGCCGAGGCGGTGACCGCGTCGGGTGCCGCAGGCCCGCAGGATATGGGCAAGGTGATGGGGATGCTCAAGGCCAAGTTGGCCGGCCGCGCCGACATGGGTAAGGTTTCCGCTCTCATCAAGGCGCAACTCGCCAAATAATCTCAAGGGGGGCCTCTATAAATTCAAAATCCTAAGCGAGACAAGACGCGAGTAAAAAATTGCGACGACGCATATGTCTGATATGTTAGGAGTAATTTTTTATGAGCAACGCAGTATCGCGACGGAGTTTGGGTTTATAGCGGTTCCATCAACCCGTTTGAACGTTCCCCGCGATCATGGTCGGGCGAAATAAAAGGGTGCTGACTTGATTCCAAAAAGTTTCATCCAGGATCTGCTCAACCGCCTCGACATCGTGGATGTGGTCGAGCGCCATGTGCCGCTGAAAAAGGCCGGTGCGAACTACGTCGCCTGCTGTCCGTTCCACAACGAAAAATCCCCCTCATTTACCGTCAGCCAGAGCAAGCAGTTCTACCATTGCTTCGGCTGTGGCGCGCACGGCACGGCGATCGGCTTCGTCATGGAGCATGTCGGCTTGGGATATGTCGAGGCGATCGAGGAGCTGGCGCACAGCGTTGGCCTGGAGGTGCCGCATGAACGCTCCCCCTCCGGCGAGTTGCACCAAAAGATCGCGCCTGATCTGTATGAGGTGATGCAGACCGCGACGCGCTACTACCGCGAACAGCTCAAGCAATCGCCGTCTGCCATCGATTACCTCAAGCGGCGCGGGCTGAGCGGGGAGATCGCCGCAAAATTTGGTCTCGGCTATGCGCCGGACGGCTGGCAGAATCTCGCGGCGGCATTTGCCAACTATCAGGATGCGACGTTGGCCGAAACCGGCCTGGTCATCAACGGCGAAGAGGGCAAGCGTTACGACCGTTTCCGCGACCGCATCATGTTTCCCATCATCAACGTGCGCGGACAGATCATCGGCTTCGGCGGGCGCGTGCTGGACAAGGGTGAACCCAAATATCTCAATTCGCCGGAAACGCCGCTGTTCGAAAAAGGCCGCGAACTTTACGGCCTGTTTCAGGCACAGAAAGCCATCCGTGGCGGCCAGCAGGTGCTGGTGGTCGAGGGTTATATGGATGTGGTGGCATTGGCGCAACACGGGGTGGAATACGCCGTGGCCACTCTGGGAACCGCAACCACGCCCCACCACGTACAGAAACTATTGCGCCTGACCGAGCACATCGTATTTTGTTTCGACGGCGACAAGGCCGGCCAAAAAGCGGCATGGCGTGCGCTGGAGAACGCGCTGCCGCATTTGCAGGACGGCAAGCGCATCAGCTTTCTGTTCCTGCCGGTCGAGCATGATCCGGACAGTTTCATTCGCGAGTTCGGCAGGGAGGTATTCGAGCAGCGCGTGCAGGAGGCCATGCCGCTGTCCGGCTATCTGCTGCGCGAAATCAGCGAGGGGCTGGATCTGCGCACCCAGGAGGCGCGCAACCAGTTGTTGCAGCGTGCTAAACCGTTGCTGACCGCCATCGTCGCCCCCGCCACGGCATTGCTGTTGCGCAAGGAGGTCTCCGCCTTGGCGGGTGTGAGCCAGGCCGAGCTGGAGGCGCTGTATGAGATCAATCCGGTCGCCCGCGCTCCGCGCGCCGCGCCGCAGAAATCGCGGCGCATGCTGCCTTCGTCGCACCGTCTGTTGCTGCAATGTCTGATTGCTCAACCCGCGCTGGCGGCACAGGTCAGCGAGGACTGGCAAGGTGAGGGCAGCGAGGCCGAGGCGGTCGCCGCGCTGCTGGCCGTGTTGCGCGAGGAGGATTTCAGCCCGAGCGGGCCGGCGCTGACGCAGATGTTCCAGGGAACCGCGCACGAGAGGACGCTATTCGCAGCCGAGGCCGATATGTTGCACTGGGGCGAAGGTTTTGATGTGGCGGCGGAGTTCGACGGATTGATGGGAAAAGTCACCGAACGGCAACGCCAGCAGCAGTTTCAGGTGCTGCAGGCCAAATTGGCGCAGGGTGGTTTGGCTAGTTTGAGTGAGGCCGAGCGCGAGGAGTATCTGCAATTGTTGCAGCGCCAACCCAAAGTCTCCGGCAGTACGTCGTAGTCGATTTCGATATCAATCATCTTCGTTCGGGGACGGTCAGGTAGCCCGTGTCGGGCAGGTCAAACGTGAGGGCGCGAACATCATCGTTGTTGTGTCGTAGTTTTCGTATTCCCTGAAACGCTGTAAAAACAATTGGCTGCAAGATCGTTTGACGGATATGCAACAGCTCGGATGGCCGAGGTTGAGATTGGTGTGCGCGGTGGTAGAATGCGGCTCCCAAATTTATGGAATGCCGATTTTGTCTTCTTCCGCATTGGTCGAGATTTGCGACCTAAATTTCGCCTACGATAAGCGTCCGATCCTGCAGGGGATCAATATGACCCTGCCCAAGGGCAAGTTGGTCGCCATCATGGGGCTGAGCGGTTGCGGCAAGACGACGCTGTTGCGTCATATCGGCGGCGCGCTCAAGCCTACTTCCGGTTGTGTCAAATTCAACGGACAGGTGGTTCACGAGCAGAATCAGGACGAGCTGTATGCGATGCGCCGAAAAATGGGGATGCTGTTCCAATTCGGGGCGTTGTTCACGGATATGTCGGTTTACGACAATGTGGCGTTCCAGATGCGCGAACACACCGATCTGCCGGAAGAGCTGATCCACGATCTGGTGATGATGAAGCTGCATGCCGTCGGGCTGCGCGGCACGCACAATCTGATGCCGTCCGAACTGTCCGGCGGCATGGCGCGGCGCGTTGCGCTGGCCCGTACCGTTGCACTGGATCCGATGCTGATCATGTACGACGAACCGTTTGCCGGCCTTGACCCGATTTCCCTGACCGTAGTGGGCGATCTGATACGCCGTTTGAACGATGCGCTGGGGGCGACTTCGGTGGTGGTGACACACGATGTGCAGGAATCGTTGAAGATCGTGGACTACGTGTATTTCATGGCGGACGGGGTGATCGTGGCAGAAGGCACGCCGGATCAGATTCGCGCCTCGGACAGGGATTTCGTGCACCAGTTCGTGCATGGTGAGATGGACGGTCCGGTGCCGTTCCATTATCCCGGCGGTGATTACCGCCAAGACTTGAGTTTGAAAGGCTGACTATGCCAGCTGCAAGAGCGATCAGGGAGATCGGCCATCGGGCAATCAATGCGGTGTGGCGCATCGGGATGGCGACCCGTTTTTTTGTGCTCATCCTGATGTATTCCGGCAATAGCTTCAGGCGTTTTCATCTGATCATCAAGGAGTTGTTCTCTACCGGGGTGATGTCGCTGATCATCATCATCGTGGCCGGCCTGTTCGTCGGTATGGTGCTGGGTTTGCAGGGGTACGAGACGCTCAAGCGTTACGGATCGGAATCGGCGCTCGGGGTGATGGTGGCGCTCGGTTTGGTGCGAGAGTTGGGGCCGGTGGTGGCCGCACTGTTGTTTGCCAGCCGCGCCGGTTCGGCGATGACGGCAGAGATCGGGCTGATGAAAGCGACCGAGCAGATATCGGCGATGGAAATGATGGCGGTCAATCCGATTGCGCGTATCGTGGCGCCGCGTTTCTGGGCCGGTGTGATTTCCATGCCGTTTCTGGCGGCGATGTTCAGCGCGGTCGGGGTGTTTGGCGGCTATTTTGTCGGTGTGGTGCAGATCGGTGTGGACGAAGGGTCTTTCTGGTCGCAGATGCAGGCCGCAGTGGATTTTCGCGAAGACATCATGAACGGGGTGCTCAAGAGTTTTGTATTCGGCACCGTGGTGACAGTGATCGCGCTGTACGAAGGCTATGACGCGCCGCCCACCGCCGAAGGGGTTTCCGGCGCGACGACACGCACGGTGGTGACGTCGTCACTGGCCATCCTGATGCTGGATTTTATTTTGACCGCAATCATGTTTAGAGGGAATTGAACTATGGAACGCACAACACTGGACTTGTGGGTGGGCATATTTGTGGTGGGCGGTATCGCCGCACTGGTGATGTTGGCGATGAAGGTCGGGAACCTGGGCACCTATAATGTGTCGGAGTCCTATCAGGTGCATGCTTATTTCTCGAATATCGGCGGTCTGAAACCCAAAGCTTCCATAAAGAGCGCTGGTGTCTTGGTGGGGCGGGTGACGGATATAACGCTGGATATGGATCGATATGAAGCCAAGGTGCTGATGAGTCTGGATAGTCGGTATCACTTTTCCAAAGATACTTCGGCCAAGATTCTGACTTCCGGTCTGCTGGGTGAACAATACATCGGCTTGGAAGTCGGCGGCGAGGAGGAGATGCTGAAAAGTGGCGATGAGATGACGATGACCCAGTCGGCCGTGGTTCTGGAAGATTTGATCGGGAAATTTTTGTTCAGCAAGGCTCAAGAGTCAGCGAACTAATCGAAAGGGTATATTTAGATGAAAGCATTTTTCAGTATTATTTCCGCTGTGTTCCTTATGGCGACCTCTGCGCAGGCGGATGTTGTGCCGCCTGATGAATTGATCAAAACAACGGTTCAGGATGTCATTTCCATCATCAAACAGGACAAGGATATTCAGGCCGGAAATCATAAGAAGGTGCTTGAACTGGTTGATGCCAAGATATTGCCCCATTTTGATTTTGAGCGCATGACACAACTCGCGGTCGGCAAAAACTGGAACGACAAAAAAGTGACGGTGGTGCAGAAGCAGGCGCTGGTAAGGGAGTTTCGCAATATGCTGGTGCGCACTTATACCACTGCGTTCACCGTGTATCGTGACCAGACGGTCGAGGTGAAGCCGTTCAAGATGGCGGCTGACGCGGCCAATGCGACAGTCAAAACTGCTATCGTGAAGTCGGGTGGGCGACCGGTTCTGGTCGATTACAAAATGGCTAAGACTCCCAATGGATGGAAGGCGTTCGATGTCCTAATCGACGGGGTCAGTATGGTGATGAGTTACCGTGGTACTTTTGATACTCAGATACAGCAGGGTGGTATCGACGGACTGATCAAAACACTGTCGGATAGGAATACCGCTTCGCAGAAGCCGGGGAGCAAGTGATCTCGCGTGACGGTGGTCGTATGGTGGTTCGCGGTCACTTGACCATAGAGACCGTTCCCGCCTTGTTCGATGCCGGAGTGCAGCACTTCAGCAGCGAGGATCTGGTGGTGGACTTTTCCCAGGTCGAGAACGTCGACTCGGCGGCGGTCAGCATGTTGTTGGGTTGGCTGCGGGCTGCCCAGCGTAGTCAGCGCACGGTGACGGTGACTGGGCTGCCGGAAGATCTGCTCAGCTTGGCTCGCCTGTACGGGGTAGACAATATGCTGCCGCAGCAAGTTGCTTAGGTGACAATCACGCTGGGGCTGTATGCCGCGGCGACTCTTTAGTATCATGCGCAACCTTTTGCGCATCGATATCAACTAACTTCCCTCAAAAACATGGTTACTCCGGAAAGCATCCGAGCGAGCATCGCTCAAGGCATGGTGACAGAACATCTCAGTGTGGCCGGCGACGGCAGCCATTTCGAGGCTGTGGTGGTGAGTGATGTGTTCAATGGCAAAAGCCGGGTGCAGCGCCATCAGGCGGTTTTCCAAACCTTGGGAGATCGCATGCGCGAGGAAATCCATGCGCTCTCGATGAAAACCTATACGCCGAAGGAGTGGGAAGGCATAGTAGCTAGCCGTTAGTCGTTGCGGCGATGCCGACTAACGACTAACGACTAACGACTAACGACTGAACTTTATGCAGAAACTAGCCATTCAGGGTGGTAACCGTCTAAACGGTGAGGTGCGGATTTCCGGTGCCAAAAATGCGGCTTTGCCGATTTTGTGTGCCAGTTTGTTGACCGGCGATACGTTGCAACTCGGCAACGTGCCCGATCTGAACGATGTTGCCACGATGCGCGATCTGCTGGAGCAGATGGGCGTGGCAATCTCGGTGAGCGGGGGGGATGTCGCGCTGTGTGCGGCGAATATCGATAAGCTTGAGGCGCCCTATGACATGGTAAAGACCATGCGTGCCGCGATTCTGGTGCTGGGGCCGCTGGTGGCGCGTTTTGGCGAGGCGCGCGTGTCGCTGCCTGGCGGTTGTGCCATCGGTTCGCGTCCGGTCGATCTGCATATCAAGGGATTGCAGGCGATGGGGGCGGAGATCCACATCGAGCATGGCTATATCCATGCGCAGGCAAAACGCCTCAAGGGTGCGCGCATCTGTTTCGATCTGGTCAGCGTCACCGGTACCGAGAACTTGATGATGGCCGCTGCTTTGGCAGATGGCGTGACGGTGTTGGAAAACGCGGCCCGTGAACCGGAAGTGGTCGATCTGGCCAATTGCTTGCGTGCAATGGGGGCGCAAATCGTCGGAGACGGCGGCGATACTATCACCATCACCGGTGTGACAAAGTTGCACGGCGGCGCGCATCGCATCATGCCGGATCGTATTGAGAGCGGAACCTTTCTGGTCGCGGCGGCGGCGGCGGGTGGCGACATACTCTTGCGCGACGCGCGTGCCGACATTCTCGACAACGTACTGGAAAAACTACAAGAAGCGGGAGCCGATATCCAGGCGGGTAGTGACACCATAAGGTTGCAAATGAGGCGACGCCCCAAGGCGGTGAATGTGCGCACCTCCCCCTATCCGGCGTTTCCGACCGACATGCAGGCGCAGTTCATGGCGATGAACTGCATCGCAGAGGGCAGTGCGATGGTGGTCGAGACTATTTTCGAAAATCGCTTCATGCATGTGCAGGAGTTGCGCCGTCTTGGCGCGCAGATCGAGGTTGAAGGCAATACCGCCGTTATCAAAGGCTGTGAACTACTCGAGGGCGCGACTATTATGGCGACCGATTTGCGTGCTTCGGCGTGTCTGGTGATCGCCGGTTTGGTGGCGCAGGGCGAGACCGTGGTGGATCGCATCTATCATTTGGATCGTGGCTACGAGCATATCGAGGCAAAACTGTCGGCGCTGGGAGCGCAAATCCGACGGGTGAAATAATCTCAGCCGCGCATCTGTCAGGAGTGAACCATGATTACGATAGCATTATCCAAAGGGCGGATTTTTGAAGAGACGCTGCCATTGCTGCAAGCGGCAGGTATCACTGCGCTTGAGGATCCGGAAACTTCGCGCAAGTTGATTCTGCCGACCAATCGCGCAGATGTTCGTCTCATCATCGTGCGCGCTTCCGATGTGCCGACTTATGTGCAGTATGGCGCGGCCGACATGGGTGTGGCAGGCAAGGATGTGCTCAATGAGCACGGAGGGGCCGGCCTGTATCAGCCGCTTGATCTGAATATCGCCAAGTGCCGCATGATGGTCGCGGTACGTGACGACTTCGACTATGAGTCGGCGGTTCAGCAGGGTGCGCGCCTGCGCGTGGCCACCAAATACGTGCAGACTGCGCGCGAACATTTCGCTGCCAAAGGGGTGCATGTCGATCTGATCAAATTGTACGGATCGATGGAGTTGGCGCCATTGGTCGGGCTGTCGGATGCCATCGTCGATCTGGTGAGCAGCGGCGGAACGCTGAAGGCCAATAATCTGAGGGCCGTGGAACACATTGCCGACATTTCCTCCCGCTTGGTGGTCAATCAGGCCGCCCTTAAATTGAAGCGCAAAACGATACAGCCGATGCTGGATGTGTTCGCCTTGGCAACCAAGTGAAAACCCCAATCAATTTTTAAAGAAGCGAATCAAATGAAAATCAAACGACTTTCATCAAACGCCCCTGATTTCGCCACCGAACTCGATAATTTGCTCGCCTTCGAGGCCTCCGCAGATGAAAAGCTCGAGGCAACAGTGGCGGCGATTCTTGCCGATGTGCGCCAGCGCGGGGATGACGCAGTGCTGGAATACACGCGAAAATTTGACCGGCTGCCATTGCTGGACGCTGCGGCGATGGAGTTGGCCCCGGATGAATTGCGTGCCGCCTTTGATGCGTTGCCGGCAGCGCAACGTGCCGCACTGGAGCAGGCCGCGCAGCGTGTGACCGCCTACCATCAGAAACAAGTGCAGGTCTCGTGGAGTTACACCGATGCCGATGGTACGGTGCTGGGGCAGCAGGTGACACCGTTGGATCGTGTCGGTTTGTACGTGCCGGGCGGCAAGGCAGCCTACCCATCGTCGGTGCTGATGAATGCGTTGCCCGCCAAGGTGGCGGGTGTCGATGAGCTCATCATGGTGGTGCCGACTCCGGATGGTGTGAAAAATCAATTGGTACTGGCGGCGGCCTATCTGTCCGGTGTGGATCGCGTGTTCTGTATCGGCGGTGCTCAGGCGGTGGCAGCGCTGGCCTATGGCACGGCGACCATTCCCAAGGTGGACAAGATAGTGGGTCCGGGCAATGCTTACGTTGCATCCGCCAAACGTCGTGTGTTCGGCGCCTGCGGTATCGACATGATTGCCGGACCGTCGGAGATTCTGGTGATCTGCGATGGACTCACTGATCCGGACTGGATCGCGATGGATTTGTTCTCGCAGGCCGAACACGATGAACTGGCCCAAGCGATCCTACTGTCACCCGATGCGGCGTTCATTGAGCGCGTTGCACAAAGTGCAGATCGCCTGCTGGAGCAGATGCCGCGCAAGGAAATCATCAGAACCGCACTTGAAAGCCGCGGTGCGCTGATTCATGTCGCTGATATGGAAGAGGCGTGCGCAATCAGCAATCGTATCGCACCGGAGCACTTGGAGCTGTCGATTGAAGAGCCGCAGGCCTGGCTGCCAAAATTGAGGCATGCTGGAGCCATCTTCATGGGGCGCTATACCTCGGAGTCGCTGGGTGACTATTGCGCCGGACCGAATCATGTGCTACCCACCTCGGGGACGGCGCGATTTTCTTCGCCGCTGGGTGTGTACGATTTTCAGAAGCGCAGCAGTTTGATTCAGGTCTCTGCATTGGGGGCGCAGAAGCTTGGTGCGATCGCTTCCGAGCTGGCCTTCGGTGAGGGCTTGCAGGCGCATGCACAGTCCGCTCTGTTTAGAAAAGGCTAAAAACACTTGGTTTTGGGCGCTTCAATGGTTCGGAAATGGGCCATTAAAGCGAAATGCATGCCTGATTGTCTAAAAAAACGCATAATCTCTTTGACAATGCCACGCATTATCTGGATAATCCTGCGTTCTTTTGGAGGGGTTCCCGAGCGGTCAAAGGGATCAGACTGTAAATCTGACGGCTCAGCCTTCGAAGGTTCGAATCCTTCCCCCTCCACCATGTTTTTGTTTTGTGTTTTTATGACTGGGTCGTTGCAATCGGCTTAGGTTGCTTGCGGGAAGTATGCGGGTGTAGCTCAATGGTAGAGCAGAAGTTTTCCAAACTTACGACGACGGTTCGATCCCGTTCACCCGCTCCAGTTTTAGTAGGCCCATGTGGCTCAGTGGTAGAGCACTCCCTTGGTAAGGGAGAGGTCGCGAGTCCGATTCTCGCCATGGGCACCAAGTTTTTTGTGATTAACGTTTGACATTGATAAGGAAGAATAATCATGGCAAAGAGCAAATTTGAACGTACGAAGCCGCACGTAAACGTGGGCACGATTGGTCACGTTGACCATGGCAAGACCACGCTGACGGCGGCGATCACCATGGTTTTGTCGAAGAAGTTTGGCGGCGAAGCCAAG
>JAXMKV010000033.1:0-2250 GCA_034371155.1 Gallionella sp.
CATCATGACAAACAAACCCGGCCGAAATGACGACTGCCCGTGCGGCAGCGGAAAGAAATACAAAAAGTGCTGCGCCCTCAACGAATCGGCGCAAGCGGCTCAACCGGCCTTCAACCGTTCCGCCATTCCGCAGGCAATGCAAATCGCGGTGCAACACCACAATGCGGGACGCTGGTCCGAAGCGGAAGCAATCTACCAGCAGATACTGGCGGTGCAGCCCAACTACGCCGATGCCTTGCACTTGTCCGGGCTGATCTTTAGCCAATGGGGGCAAAAGGAAATTGCCGCGCAAATGATAGCCAAGGCCATCAAGTCTAATCCGCGTGAGCCCAACTATCATAACTCGATGGGTGGTTTGCTAAATGAATTGGGCAAACATGAGGAAGCTCTTGTCAGCCTACAAAAATCCGTTGCGCTGAACCCGAAAGTTGCCCAGCCATACCAGAATATGGGTAATGCCTTGCGGCTGCTGGGGAGATACAACGAAGCCCAGGTTGCCTACCAGAAAGCCATCTCACTGCAGCCGGATTCGGATGGTCTTCATTGTGCATTGGGCAATTTGTTGAGCGATGCGGGCAAGCTGGAAGAAGCCGGGGCTTGCTTCCAGAAAGCGTTGGCGCTCAACCCGAACTCGGCTGTGGCCTATAACGACCTAGGGAATGTATTCAGCAATATGGGCAAGCATGCCGAAGCAATCGCCTGCTTTCAGCAATCGATCACTCTCTTGCCGAGCCTGGTCGCGCCTTATAGCAATTTAGGGAATGTGTATAAGGAACAGGGAAAATATGCCGAGGCGATCACCTGTTTCCAAAAGGCGCTGACCATCAACCCCCATCAGCCCGAGGTTTACAGCAATCTCGGCAATACGCTCAAGAATGTGGATCGCTATTCCGAAGGAGTCGCCTGTCTGCAAAAAGCCATCGAACTCAAACCCGATTACGCCGTGGCACATTACAACCTTGGCAATGCCTTGCAGGCGCAGGGTCGGCTTGTCGAGGCGGCAGGGTGCTATCAGCGCGCTTTGGCACTTCAGCCGGGACTGGATCAGGCCTACGGAAACCTGTTCTTTATCTCCAACTACACCTCGAGTGTTTCACCGGCCATTGCGGTTGCCGAAGCGGCCCGATATGGCGAGATGATCCGGCGTAAAGCGGGACACGCCTATTCAGACTGGCGATGCGATATGCAGCCGCAACGTCTGCGTATCGGTCTGGTCTCCGGCGATCTGCGCGCGCATCCCGTGGGTTATTTCCTGCAAGGCTTGCTCGAACACTATGACCCAAGCCGGATCGAGTTCGTCGCCTATCCCACTCACGCCCACACCGATGCGCTGACCCAGCGCATGCTCCCGCGCCTCTCGGCGTGGACGCCGCTGTATGGTAAGAACGATCCGCAGGCCGCACAACAGATACACAACGACGGTATCCACATCCTGCTGGATCTTTCCGGTTACACCACGCACAACCGCCTGCCGGTGTTCTGCCGCAAACCCGCGCCGGTACAGGCCACCTGGTTGGGCTACTTTGCCACTACAGGGGTAAAAGAAATCGACTATCTGATCGGGGACCCCCACATCACCCCGCCGGAGGAAGAAAGTCATTTCGTCGAAAAAATCTGGCGCTTGCCCGAAACGTATTTGTGCTTCACCGCGCCCGATGTAGCGGTTGAAGTCAGCCCGCTGCCCGCGCTCACCAACGGCTACATCACCTTTTGCTGTTTCAACAACCTCACCAAGATAGGGGACGCCGTGGTTGCCCTGTGGGCGCAAGTGATGCACGCCGTTCCCGGTTCGCGCCTGTTCCTGAAGACACGACAACTCGGCGAAGAAGGCCTGAGCGAGCAAACCTTGGCGCGTTTTGCCTCGCATGGCATCGGCAGCGAGCGGCTGATGTTTGAAGGGTATTCTCCCCGCGCCGGGTTGCTTGCCGCCTACCAGCGTGTGGACATTGCGCTCGACCCTTTCCCTTACCCTGGAGGTACCACCAGTGCCGAAGCCCTGTGGATGGGCGTGCCGGTGCTGACCAAGCGCGGAGACCGTTTTCTCTCGCATGTCGGCGAGACCGTCGCGCACAATGTTGGCTTGGCTAACTGGATCGCCCAAGACGAGCCAGACTACCTTGCCAAGGCCGTTGCCTTTGCGGCAGACTTGAACCGCCTGGCCGAACTGCGCGGCAATCTCAGGACGCAAGTATTGGTCTCGCCGCTGTACGATGCCGCCCGTTTCGCGCGCCACTTTGAAAACGCCATGTG
>JAXMKV010000034.1:0-42071 GCA_034371155.1 Gallionella sp.
CGAGAAACGACAGCCGATTTTTAGTATGGTCTGCCGAAAGCGATGACTTCAGGGATGCGACCTTAGCCACATAGCGGGTATTAAACAATAGGCCGAAATGCCTAGATATTTCGGCCTATTGGGCTTTCCATAATTGAAGACAGCCCTTCCATATCGGGTAGGTCGGGTTTGAGCGTGTGTTGTTGGGGCTTCAGGCCCTTACAACCACGGCCCACTCCTTGCGGGTGTAACCCGACATGTCGGGCTGAAGCCCGACCTACGGTAAATCGCACATTGTCATCAAATTCGGGGCCCACTATTATTTCCGGCAAATTGACAGTGGTAGCGAAGAAAGATATATTAAATATATCTACCATCCCCTTTTGGAAAACATCATGACGACCACATCGAAACCAGATCAACTATTACTCCGTTTCCGTCCAAGCGACACGCAGAACGGCATCAGCCGTTCAACTGTTGAGAAATTGGCTGAATACCTCGGTTTCACAGGGGAAACACAAGTGATTCACTATGCGTTGCGCAAGTTGGCGAAGGAGGTGTTGCCGGCCTATGAAGCCGACGACGGCGAACTGACGCCGATGCAGTTGGCCGCAATTCGCAAAGCGATCCCCCAAGGTCGCGCAAAATCGGTCAAGTCGAGTTTGTTCTGAGACATGGGGATGCATTGGTGGACGGCTCCAGAAGCAGGCGAAATCGTATGGTGTCACTTCCCGGAAAATAAGGGAATCAAGCCGGGGCCGAAGCCTCGACCAGCTTTAATCGTCAAGGTATTTGACGACCAATCGCCTCATTTCATTGCATTGGTGGCCTATGGCACCAGTCAGAAAACTGACCAACTCCGCTCGGGTGAATTTATTATTGCCGATCACGAGACGGCAGCGTACCAGCTTGCAGGCTTAAGCTACTCAACAAAATTCAGTTTCCATAACACCGTTGAACTACCATACAGCAGCGAATGGTTCAGGGTGCCACCCGGTGCACCAAACGGCCAAACACCAAAGCTCGGTGTGCTTCATCCAAGTTTAATGCAGCGTGTACGTGCCGCTTGGGAAGCCGCTCAAGCAGGTTGATGGGCCACCCATTAGCAACATTACGCAGCCGCCATCAGAGAAGCATCTGCCTCGACGCGCACATCGTCAAAAGGGACAATTAAACGACTGATCGTCGTCTTTTTCCACCAAGCCAAGCTCGACAAGCTGCTGCACACTGGTTATTTGCCCAGTTCAACGATCAGTTGGTTGATGCGTTTGACGAAGGTCGCTGGGTCGTCGAGTTGTCCGCCCTCGGCCAGCATGGCCTGATCGAAAAGCACCGAGGTCCAGTCATCGAACTTCTGCTCTTCGCTCCGGAGGCGCAGCACCAGTGGGTGTCTGGGGTTGATCTCCAGAATGGGCTGCGACACCGGTGCGTTCTGGCCGGCGGCCTTGAGCAGACGCGCGAGGTTGCCGCCGATGTCGTGCTCGTCGGCCACCAGACAGGCGGGCGAATCGGTGAGTCTGTGGGTGACGCGCACTTCCTTGACGCGTTCGCTCAGGCTGGCCTTGATTTTGTCGGTCAGTTCCTTGAACTCGCCGGCTTCCTTCTGCTGTGCCTCTTTCTCGGCCTCGTCCTCCAGCTTGCCCAGATCCAGGCCACCCTTGGCGACGGAGGCCAGCGGCTTGCCGTCGAACTCGGTGAGATAGCTCATCGCCCACTCGTCCACGCGGTCGGAGAGCAACAGCACTTCGATGCCCTTTTTGCGGAACACTTCCAGATGCGGGCTGTTCTTCGCGGCGTTGAAGCTGTCGGCGGTGACGTAGTAGATCTTTTCCTGGCCTTCTTTCATGCGCACGATGTAATCGGCCAGCGATACGGTCTCTTCAGGCGTGTCGGCCTGGGTGGAAGCGAAGCGCAACAGGCCGGCGATCTTGTCCTTGTTGGCAAAATCCTCGCCGATGCCCTCTTTCAGCACCTTGCCGAATTCGCCCCAGAACTGTTGGTATTTTTTCTGCTCGTTCGCGGCCATATCGGCCAGCAGGCCCAGCACCTTGCCCGTGCATCCTTTGCGGATCGCGTCGATGTCTTTCGATTCCTGCAATATCTCGCGCGAGACGTTCAGCGGCAGATCGGCGGAATCGACCACCCCGCGCACGAAGCGCAGGTACAGCGGCATCAGTTGTTCGGCGTCATCCATGATGAACACGCGACGCACGTACAGCTTGATGCCGTGGCGCGCATTGCGGTCGAACATGTCGAAGGGCGCGCGCTTGGGGACGTAGAGCAGCTGGGTATATTCCTGCCGCCCTTCCACGCGGGCATGGCTCCATGCCAGCGGGTCGTCGAAGTCGTGTCCGACGTGCTTGTAGAATTCCTTGTACTGCTCGTCGGTGATCTCGTTCTTGGATTTTGCCCACAGGGCGGAGGCCTGGTTCACCGTTTCCTCTTCGGAGGAGCTCTCCTGTTTGCCGTCCTTCCACTCTTCCTTGAACATCACGATGGGCTGCACGATGTGGTTGGAATACTTGCGGATGATGCCGCGCAGGCGCAGGCCGTCGAGCAGGTCGTCCTGATCTTCGCGCAGATGCAGGGTGATCTCGGTACCGCGCGTCGCCTTTTCCAGCATCTCGATGGAGAACTCGCCGCCGCCGTCGGATTCCCAGCGCACGCCCTGGTCGGCTTTTTCGCCCGCGCGACGCGTCAGCACCGTCACCTTGTCCGCCACGATGAAGGCGGAATAGAAACCCACGCCGAACTGGCCGATGAGGTTGGCATCCTTCTGCTGGTCGCCGGACAGCCGCGAGAAGAACTCGCGCGTGCCGGATTTGGCGATGGTGCCGAGGTTGTTGATGACATCGTCGCGGCTCATGCCGATGCCGTTGTCGGCGATGGTCAGCGTGCGCGCAGCCTTGTCGTATGAGACACGGATGTTCAACTCCGAATCGCTCTCGAACAGTGCCGCGTTGTGCAGCCCCTCGAAGCGCAGTTTGTCGCAGGCATCGGACGCATTGGAAACCAGTTCGCGCAGGAATATCTCGCGGTTGGAATACAGCGAATGGATCATCAGTTGCAGCAGTTGTTTGACCTCGGTCTGGAAGCCCAGGGTTTCACGGTTGGCCGTTGCAGTCTCGTTCATGTTGTCTCCAAAATATCGTTGATGAATAACGCTTAGTGAAAAAGCTGATCGGCAGATGGGGGCGGTCGGCGCACATTTCAAGCGGCAGCCGGTAACTCAGGTTTGGCGGGACAAGAGTGCCTCGAACTGTTCGAGCGGAACGGGCCGGCTGAACAGGTAGCCCTGGAAGTTGGCGCAGCCATAGCGTTGCAGCAGCTTGAACTGCTCCTCAGTCTCCACACCCTCGGCCAAGACATCGACTTCGAAATTCATTCCCAGATCGACGATGGTTCTGACCATCACGGCATCCCCCTTGTCGGTAGTGATGTCGCGCACAAAAGACTGGTCCACCTTGAGCTGGTCGATAGGCAGTCGCTTCAGATAAGACAGGGAAGAATAGCCGGTGCCAAAATCGTCCAGCGAAAGCCTGACACCGGAGTCCTTCAGTGCATGCATCTTGCTGATTGCACCCTCGATGTCTTCCAGCACCAAGTTCTCGGTCAGTTCCAGTTTAAGCAACAGCGGGTTGATGGCATGGCGGCGCACCGCCTCCAGCACTTGACCGACGAAATCCGGCTGGCGAAACTGGCGCGCGCTGACGTTCACGGCCAGCACCAGACCGCGCAACGACGGCCTGTCCTGCCAAGCCTTGATCTGGGCGCACGCGGTATCCAGTACCCACAGTCCTATCGGCAGGATAAGCCCGTTCTCTTCGGCCAGCGGGATGAAATCCATGGGCGACACCAGGCCCCGTCGCGGATGATTCCAGCGCAGCAACACCTCGCCGCCGATGGGCTTGCGGGCACTGCTCACCTGCACCTGATAGTACAAATTGAACTGTCCCAGTTCCAGCGCGAGACGCAGATCCTCTTCCAGCAGCGCGCGCGTCTCGACCGCCGACTGCATGGCCGGATCGAAGAAGCGGATCACGTTGCGCCCCGCCGTTTTGGCCTGATACATCGCCATGTCGGTCCATTTGAGCAGATCCTCCAGGCTGTCTTCGTGGTTGTGGAACACCGTGACTCCGATGCTGGAGGTGCAGCGATGTTCGATGGCTTCGCCGCTGCCCGATTCCAGCACGGGGGTCAGCAGATAGGGAGCCGCCAGCGCGGCGCGCACCTTTTCCGCGACCACTTCGGCTTGGCGGGCCGCCTCCTCGGCGTGCTCACTCAGGTCTTCCAGCATCACAACGAACTCGTCGCCGCCCAGACGCGCGGCGCTGTCCTGCTCGCGGATGCTGCCGGTGATGCGGTGCGCCACCTCGATCAACAATAGATCGCCGATGTCGTGACCGTGCACATCATTCAACTTCTTGAAATGGTCCAAATCGAGGAACATCAGCGCGCCGTGGCGGTTGTTGCGCGAACTGGTTGCCAGTGCCTTGCCCAAACGGTCGAGCAGCAGACGGCGATTGGGCAGATGCGTGAGCGGATCGTAGAAAGCGAGATCGTGCATCTGTGCCTCCACCTCCTTGCGCACCGAGATATCCTGTTTGACCGAGACGAAATAGGCAATCCTGCCGCTCTCGTCGCGTATCGGCGTGATAGTCATCTCCTCGTCGTACAGCGAACCGTCCTTGCGCCGGTTCACCAGTTCGCCGTGCCAGACATGGCCGCTCATCACGGTCTTCCAGAGTCTTTCGTAGTAGGCGGTATCCTGCATCCCGCTCTTCAGTAACTCCTTGGGTTTGCTGCCTATCGTCTCCCCCTCGCTGTAACCGGTCAGATCGGTGAAGGCTTGGTTGGCCCACAGGATGACACCGTCCACGTCAGTGATGATGATGGCGTTGGCCGCCGCGTTCAATGCCGCATCGCGCAGGCGCAACTTGTTCTCGGCAGCATGGCGTTCGGTGATGTCGTGGATGATGGAGAACAACAGCGTCCGCCCCTCGATCTCGATCGGTGAGGCATGTACTTCGACCACCCGGATGCTGCCATCGGCGATGCGGTGGGGGAAAACAAAGTGGCTTTGTCCTTCGCTTAACGCTTTGTCCCGTTCGGCAGCGATCTGCTCCGGCGGCAGCATGTTGATGCGGTCTATGTTCATGCCGCACATCTGGCCGTTCTGATAGCCGTAGAATTCGCCCGCCGCGGTATTGGCATCGACGATCTCGCCGCTCGCCGGATTCACCAGTAACATCGGTGAAGCATGGTCTTCAAACAACTGGTGGAAACGCGCCTCACTGCTTTTTAGTTCAAGGGTGCGTTGTTCGACCTTATGTTCCAGCGTGGCGTTGGACTTCGACAACTCGGCCGCCAGATGGTCGCGTTCCTCATAGGTGCGCTGAAGGCGGCGGTTGACCAGCCACAGATGGATAGTCACTGCCAGCACACCGAGCAGCAGCAGGAAAACACCGCCAAGGATAGGCAGTGCATATTTTTTCGACACATCGCGCCAATCAAATTCATTGGCCGCACCCGGATGTACCCGCAGCCGTAATAGAACGGCCTCGACCGACGCGTAATTTCCCGCCGGACTGAAGCCGTAATACTTGCCCATACGGGCGGCCTCGTCTTCCGGCCGGATGTTCAGCAGTGCCAGCATGACCGCCTTGCTCAATCCCTCGGGCAAGTGATCCGGGGCGGCAAACGCCCATTCCGGGTACAGCTCGGTGGAAAGCTGTTGCGGAAAGCGTGATGCGGGCTGCGGGTTGATAACGCGCACCTGATCCAGGCGCAATTTTCCTTCCCGCACCAGACTTTCCAGCACCCCGGTGCGGACAAAGCCGGCATCCGCCCTGCCCTCCAGCACCTCCGTGACGACTCTATCCTGCGGCATGCCGGTGAAATAGACCTTGCCGAGCTGGTCGATGTCGATACCGTTCTTGAACAGCATCCAGCGTTGCATCAGATAACCGCCGAACGAGTGCTCCGCCGGAGAGGCGATCACTTTGTTGCGCAAATCGCCCAGCGCTTTGATATCCGGGCGGTTGACTCGCACGAAGATGACACCGCCAAAACTGCTGACCGGGCGATCTTCAGCCATAGACATCAGCGTGGCGATGGCCGACAGCCCGTGATCTTCGCGGATGGTGACGTAGTGTTCCGGATTGGTCAGCACGAACTCGAAGCGCCCGCTGTTTACGGCCAGGTCCAGTTCCTCGAGATATAGCGGCTCAATGATGAACCGGTAATCGGGGATGCTGGCGTTTAGAAAATCCGCCGTGGGTTGCCACTGCGCGCGGGTTTGTTCGATCGGGCGGAAAGACAACACGCCGATATGGATCTCGCGACCAGCCACCGATGCCCAAGCGGATAGAGACAGGCAGGATAACAATACACACAAGACAAGACGGTGCAGGAGTTTCATCGCAGCGCCTCGTGTTTCAGGCGCAGTTGCGCCTCGAACTGGTCCAGCGGAAGCGGCCTGCCGAACAAATAGCCTTGAAACGCATGGCAACCGCGTTTGTCGAGGAAGTCCCGCTGCGATTCGGTCTCCACGCCTTCGGCGATCACATCCAGCCCCAGCGCCTCGCCCATAGCGATGATGGTCTGCACAATGGCCGCATCGTTGAGGTCGCTGGCGATGTCGCGCACGAAAGACTGGTCGATCTTGATCTGATCCAGCGGCAGACGCTTGAGATATTGCAGCGAAGAGTAGCCCGTGCCGAAATCATCCATGGAAAAGGAGAGACCCAGCATCTTCAGTTCGCGCATTCTGGTGATGGTCTGCTCGACGTTCTCCAGCACGATGCTCTCGGTCAGCTCCAGCTTGAGGTGCGACGGTTTGGCACCGCTCTCCAGCAGGACGCGCTGAACTTGGGCGACGAAATCCGGCTGGCGGAACTGTTTGGCGCTGACATTGACGGCCAGCACCAACTCGCGCGCCAGCGGGTTGGCCTGCCAGGTTCGCAGTTGCGCGCAGGCGGTTTGCAGCACCCAAAGTCCGATCGGCACGATCAATCCGCTCTCCTCCGCCAGCGGAATGAACTCGCCGGGCGAGACCATGCCGCGTTCCGGATGTTGCCAGCGCAGCAACACTTCGGCACCGAGCACTCGCCCCAGATCGTCCACCTGTATCTGGTAATACAGCGACAATTGCTGCTTTCCCAGCGCCGAGCGCAGATCGTCTTCGATACTGGCACGGGCCTCGATTGCTTTTTGTGCATCGGGATCGTAGAAGCTGATGGTGTTGCGCCCCGCCGTCTTGGCCTGATACATGGCGGTATCCGCATACTTGAGCAGATCATCTACCGGGTCGTTTTCCCCGCTGATCATCACGATGCCCATGCTCGGCGTGGTGTGGTAGAGATATTGGCCGAGCTGGCAAGGCTGGCTCAGACTATGGCGCAAACCTTCGGCTGCGATGGCGGCCTGAGTCACGGCGGCATCCATGCCCGCGCCCAGCTCTCTCAGTACAACCACGAATTCGTCGCCGCCCAGTCTACCGACGACATCGCTATCGGCCACACCGCTACGCAAACGCTGGGAGACCTCAAGCAACAACAGATCACCGACATCGTGTCCCTTGGTATCGTTCAATGTCTTGAACTGGTCCAGATCGAGAAAGATCAGCGCGCCGTGCTGACCGTTCGCGGTGCACTCGGACATCACGGCTTGCAGCTTGTCCGTCAGCAGGCGGCGGTTCGGCAATCCGGTCAGCGAATCGTAGAACGCCATATGGCGAACCTGCTCCTCGGCTTGGTCGCGCTGGCGGATCAGCCCGGTGGTGTAAGCATCGTAGCTGCGGCACAGCAGAATGGCCTTGGACAGGTGCGCCATCACTGGCTGGAACATCTGCGTCAGGGGAAGTTCGGTTTCCGGTATCTGGGGAGCCAGCAACACGATCACCCCGGCTCCGTCTATCGGAAGCCTGAGATAGGACTGATAGGGTTGGCCTGTGCGGGGCAGCTCGGCCAGCAGTGCCGATTTTTCTTCTTCGCGCGCCGCTAGGCCATACAGGATATCGGCCGGCAATATCACCTCCGAACCGACCCGTCCGATCAGGTCAAAATCGCCGACCACCGCGTCGATGCGCACCGTCACACGGCTTCCCGGTGGTGCGGAAGCAGGCAGATCCAAGCACACGAATCCGGCGGGAAACGATGTGTAATACAGCAGACGTTGCAGCGTGTGGGTCAGCAGCGGCTTGAGACTGACCTCGCCGCCGATGACGACCGCCAAGTCATAGAGGATGGGCAATATGCCATGATTCACGCCTTATTCCCTGTGCCAACACATAGCCACCAATGTGGCATTGTGGAACAGGGGGTAACCCCATGCCGTCGAACCGCCGATCTCTCCCAGCGATAGAGCGCCAGCGATCTGCTGTTCACCCATACGGTGCATCAGCCCGCACAATTCTCCGGTTGCGCCCTCCACCCCGAGATGCATGCGCCGTCCGGCGCAGTAGAACAGCAGCAACTCCGCGTCGGAGAGATCGCCGTTGAGCGCCAGCATGCCGTCGGTCAGCACCTGCAAAGTATGCTGAGTGTCCACCACCGGACGCTCCAGCAGGGTCAGCACCGAATTGGGCGGCACCTCGCCAACGCAGAACAGCGAACCGTCATCGCCCAGCGCCACGGGAATGCGCACCAGAACGTGGTGATTGGCGCGCACGATACCGAACGGAAAATGCACCGAATGCCGGTAAAAGTTCTCCGCCGTGATCTCCACGTCGTATTGCGCGCGCACTAACTCTTGGTAAACCTCGAAGGCGGGTCGCCAGTCGATCTGTGCAATGCGGTTGCCCGCCGTGGATGTGGCATACACCGTGCGTTCCGGCGCGCTGTAGCCATGCTCGAGAATGGCACCGCGATGGGATTCGATCAGCATCAGCAACACGCCGTTCTGGATCACACGCTCATTGTCGAACAGACACGGCATGGGTTGAAAAGTCTCGCTGCCGGCGTTGGCGCCGGCGTAATGGACACGGTTGGCAAGTTGCAGATAAAGGGCATCCAGCAAGGTGCCGATGTTGGGTACCATGGCATCGAACAGCATGAACAGCGTGACATCTTGTTCCGCACCGATCCGGTCGCGCAGGGACGCGGCGATCTGATCCGTCACGCGCTCCACGCCGGTCACATCGGTCGGCAGATTCTCGTGCAGCGCGGTATACGGCATCTCCCTGAAACACAGCAACCATACCCCGCAGCCGAGGAACTCGCCGTCGCGCAATAGCTCGGGAAATATTCCACCGACCAGCGGCACGTTGCAGCGCGCGCACGCCGCTTGCAGCAGCGCCAGATCTTGTTTGCTTTTCTCGGCCAGTAAGGCGCATATCCCCATACGCGGATATTGCGCCTGCCATGCGGCCAGCCGCGCCGTGATCGCCGCCTCGTCCACCTGCGGCAGATAGTGCATCAATTCCGTCTTGCGCATCCTGCTCTCCCCCGTTCCCTTGCCATGAATATCCGGCAAAGGAATTCATTCGGCTCCTCCATCAAAATCTTCTGCCTGCGGCATCCTCTGATGCCAGATACAGACAATCTGTGAGAAACGAACCACCCATTATTCTTCACAGCCGTAATGCTAACCGAAATAAATGCCGGTATGGCTTGGATTTGATGGGGGAACGACAGTCAAAGACCTCATTTTTTCAAGGTCATTGAGCGCATGTTCGCGATGGGAGGTGCATGCAAATCGCAATGCCGGGACGGCTGACAAAATCATATAATCACCCCCTTTGCTTTTGTCCCATTAATTTTGGAATCTGCCATGTCCCACAACCTGTTCGATTCACGCCAAACCTTCAAACTCGCCTCCGGCAAGCAGGCCACGTTCTACTCGTTGCCTGCATTGCAAACCGCTGGAGTCGGCAACATCTCGCGTCTGCCGGTTTCCATCCGCATCGTGCTGGAATCGGTGCTGCGCAACTGCGATGGCAAGAAGGTGACCGAACAGCATGTGCGCGAACTGGCGAACTGGAAGCCGAACTCGGCGCGCACCGAAGAGATACCCTTCGTCGTCGCGCGCATCGTGCTGCAAGACTTCACCGGCGTGCCGCTACTGGCCGACCTCGCCGCCATGCGCGATGCCGCCGCCAAGGCGGGCAAAGACCCCAAGGTCATCGAGCCGCTGGTGCCGGTGAACCTGGTGGTCGACCACTCGGTGCAGATCGACAGCTACAACAACCCGAACGCGCTCAAGATCAACATGGAGATGGAGTTCGAGCGCAACACCGAGCGCTACCGCTTCATGAAATGGGGCATGCAGGCGTTCGACACCTTCAAGGTTGTGCCGCCCGGCATCGGCATCGTGCACCAGGTCAACCTGGAATATCTGGCACGCGGCGTGATCCAGAAGGACGGCATCACCTATCCCGACACACTGGTCGGCACCGACAGCCACACCACCATGATCAATGGCATCGGCGTGGTCGGCTGGGGCGTGGGCGGCATCGAGGCGGAAGCAGGCATGCTGGGTCAGCCCGTGTACTTCCTGACACCGGACGTGGTCGGCGTACACCTGAAAGGGAAGTTGCGCGAAGGCGTGACTGCCACCGATCTGGTGCTCACCGTCACCGAACTGATGCGCAAACACAAAGTCGTCGGCAAGTTCGTCGAATTCTTCGGCGAAGGCACCTCCGCTCTCACCCTGCCCGACCGCGCGACCATCGCAAACATGGCCCCCGAATACGGCGCAACCATGGGCTTCTTCCCCGTCGACGACGTGACCGTGCAGTTCATGAAGAACACCGGGCGCACCGCCGACGAAGTGGATGCCTTCGAGTCCTACTTCAAAGCGCAGGGTCTGTTCGGCATCCCCAAAGCAGGCAGCATCGACTACAGCAGCGTGGTGGAACTGGACCTCGACAGCATCGTGCCCTCGCTGGCCGGACCGAAGCGTCCGCAAGACCGCATCGCGCTACCCGCGATGAAAGACACCTTCAATACTCTGTTCAGCAAGCCCGTCGCCGAGAATGGTTTCAACCAGCCCGCCGACAAGCTGAACAAGCGTTACGCTACGGGCAAAGATGGTTTGGAGATCGGCAATGCCGATGTGCTGATCGCCGCGATCACCAGCTGCACCAACACCTCCAACCCCGGCGTGCTGCTGGCCGCAGGCCTGCTGGCGAAGAAGGCAGTAGCGAAAGGCTTGAAAGTTGCGCCGCACATCAAGACCACGCTGGCACCCGGTTCGCGTGTGGTGACTGAATATCTGACCAATGCCGGTCTGCTGGAACCCTTGACCACGCTGGGTTTCGGTCTCGCCGCCTACGGCTGCACCACCTGCATCGGCAACGCCGGCCCGCTGCGCGAAGACATCGACAAGACCATCACCGACAACAACCTGATCTGCGCCGCCGTGCTCTCGGGCAACCGTAACTTCGAGGCGCGCATCCACCCGAACCTGAAGGCGAACTTCCTCGCTTCGCCTCCGCTGGTGGTCGCCTACGCCATCGCGGGCAAGATGAACATCAACCTCGATACCGAGCCGCTGGGCGTTGGTAAAGACGGCCAGCCTGTGTATCTGAAAGACATCTGGCCCAACAGCGCCGAGATACAGACCGTGATGAAATTCGCCGCCGACCCGGCGGTGTACCAGAAACTGTACAGCGATCTGACCAAGGATCTGCCGCTGTGGAATGCCATCCAGGCCCCCACCGGCGATCTGTACCAGTGGGACGACTCCACCTACATCGCGCGTCCGCCGTTCTTCGATGCCGCCACACCCAAGGTCGGCGACAGCGCTTCAATCGGCGACATCAGGGGCGCGAAGGCGCTCGCGCTGTTCGGCGATTCCGTCACCACCGACCACATCAGCCCGGCAGGCAGCTTCAAGCCCACCACGCCGGCAGGTAAGTATCTGCAAGCGCACAAGGTGGAAGTCAAAGACTTCAACAGCTACGGCTCGCGCCGCGGCAACCACGAAGTGATGATGCGCGGCACCTTCGCCAACGTGCGCGTGAAGAACCTCATGCTGCCGCCCAATGCCGACGGCAGCCGCATCGAAGGCGGCTACACCCTGTACAAGGGCGAACAGATGGCCATCTACGACGCTGCGATGAAACACATCGCCGACCACACACCGACCGTGATCTTCGCCGGTGAAGAATACGGCACCGGCTCCAGCCGCGACTGGGCCGCCAAGGGCACGCAACTGCTGGGCGTGAAGGCCGTGATCGCCAAGAGCTATGAACGCATCCACCGCAGCAACCTGGTGGGCATGGGCGTGCTGCCCTTGCAGTTCAAGGGCAGCGACTCGCTGGGTTCGCTGAATCTGACTGGCGATGAAACCTTCGACCTGATCGGCATCAACGACAACCTCAAGCCGCAACAGGACGTGACGCTGACCATCACCCGCAAGGATGGCAGCAAGCAAAACGTCGCCCTGCTGCTGCGCATCGATACGCCGATCGAGGTGGATTACTACAAGAACGGCGGGATTCTGCCGTTCGTGTTGAAGGAACTGGTGGGAAAGTAATTCGGCTCACATTGCGACAAATGGACAAGCCCGCAGATGCGGGCTTGTTTTTTAAAAACGGAGCTGTCGGTAATTAACCTGTTTTAGCCATTCGCATCAGGCCTAGTCAATACTTCTCATGATTCATGAGAGAACGCAGGTGACGGGCTTCCCCCGCGTAGCTTTTTGCCCGATCAACATCGTCTTTCATGGTTTCGATGGCTAGCTGAGCATCTGGGGCTGTGAAAACCTTCTCAACTTTGCTGACAAGCGTAAACAGGTTCCAGGCCGCGATGAGGACCAAGTCTTGGAATGGCTCATCGATGTAGGCGTCACCCACTGCCTTCTTCCTGCCGGTCGCACCGTGCCAACGTGGATTTTTCATGAAGCTTGGTGCGCTATCGGGACCGAAGGACAGAATGTAGCCATGAACGAGGCTATTACGGTACTCGTTCAAGTCCTCTGCCGCATGTGCAGCGACCTTTAGGATGGCATTGCATTTTTCGCTCAGCTTGGAGCTACCTTCACCCAGCATTCTGAACTGAGCTTCGGTGTTCATCGTCTCCGTGAAAGGACGAACACCTTCAATGCTCCTCTCGCTCAAGGCCCATAGTGCGCGTTCAAGCGTGGTCTCGAACATGCCGTAGACTGTGATAAAGGCGCCCATTAGCATCAAATTATTCGGTTGGAAGCCAAGCATCATCAATCGTGCTTGGATGTCCAAGGACTTTGCTGGATAGTCGTACGGCATCGCTCTCTCCATCTCCGTGAACCTGTTTTTCATTCAAGCAGCAACGGGGGCAGCACGCGTAGGATGGTTTGAGCAATGCGATACCCATCGCAATTTACGTAACCTGTTTGGTATCGCTTCCGCTCCACCCAACCTACCAAGTCATCACCCCGCAATCTCCTCAATCAACTCCGGATGCTTGTCGAGCAGCCGAAATAGGTTGATGACCGCCGGAACAGGTTTGGCCTTGCCGTTCTCGTAGCGCGAAAAGGCGTTTACCCCACCGCCGGTGAGCTCGGCGGCCTTGCGCTGGGAGAGGCCGAGTTTTTTACGGATGCGCGCGAGCTCTTCTGCTTCTGCCGCATCCACCTTGCCGCGCAGTTTTTCCAGCGCGGCGGCATAGCGTTCGCCTTCCTTGCCTGCGAACTCTATCTCGCCGCACTCGGGGCAATGCCAGCCATCCACAGCTTTTACTTTAGCTTGCTGGCCGCGATATTCGATCACGGCATCTTTCTTCGCGCGCACCATTTCAGCGGTTTCGCAATTGAGGCAGGGGTGTTTCATTTCATTTCTCCTTGAACTGGATCACGACGATCCCATTCTCGCGCAGTGTCACTTTGACATACGCCACCCGTCTGGACTTGAGGGCGACGTGGTAAACATCTTGCCAGATCGTATGGTCGGCATGGGTAGTCATACTTTTGTAAAACGCATTGGGCTTCATCCCCAATACGACCTCCACCGCTTCGTCCGGCGACAGGCCAAGTTGCGCGGCACCCACCAAGGCTGTAGCCGTGAATGCGTTGACCCGGCGGACTACAACGATCTGCCGAATCGCATCCAGTAAGTAATGGGGACGTTTCTTCTCCATGGCGCAATATAACCCAATAGGTTAATCGCAACAAGCTAGTGTAGTGCGCCATTCTGTTTGGAACTTATACCAACGGTACGCGCTTTATTGGTAGGTCGGGTTTCAACCCGACATGTCGGGCTGAAGCCGGACCTACGGAAAGCACTGCGGTAGTTTTGTGGGAGCTCGGTTATACCGAGCGATAGCGCCTTACAGAAACCTATCGCGCGGTACAACCGCGCTCCCACAGGTTGGGCGAGCGGGACACTGAGAGGCGGAGAAGCTCGCGTGGGATGGGTTGAGCAAAGCGATACCCATCGCTAGCTGTACTGAACTGCGTTAGCGCAAGACGGACATCGCCTCGGCGTTCGCCGCGACCACGCCGCGCTCGGTGATCAGCCCCGTCACCAGCCGCGCGGGCGTCACGTCGAAACCGTAGTTCGCCGCGCGCGATCCCGCCGGCGTGACCTGCACCGTACGCACCCGCCCGTCGTCGCACAGGCCGGCGATATGCGTCACCTCCTCCTGCGCGCGCTCCTCGATGGGGATCTCCTTCACGCCGTCCTGCAGCGTCCAGTCGATGGTCGGCGTCGGCAGGCCGATGTAGAACGGCACGCCATTGTCGTGCGCGGCCAAGGCCTTCAGGTAAGTACCGATCTTGTTACAGACATCGCCGGTCGCGGTCACGCGGTCGGTGCCGACGATGGCCATGTCCACCAGCCCGTGCTGCATCAGATGCCCGCCCGCGTTGTCCACGATCACCGTGTGCGGCACGCCGTGCTGCCCCAGTTCCCATGCGGTCAGGCTCGCGCCCTGGTTGCGCGGCCGCGTCTCGTCCACCCACACATGCAGCGGCACGCCCGCGTCGAACGCAGCATAGATGGGTGCGAGCGCCGTGCCCCAATCCACCGTCGCCAGCCAACCCGCGTTGCAATGGGTTAGGATGTTGACCACACCGCTACGGCCCTCGCGCTGCTTCTTCTCGTGCATATCGCGTATCAGCTCCGCGCCGTGCCTGCCGATGGATGCATTGATCTCCACATCCTCGTCGGCGATGCGCGCCGCCTCCTGCCAAGCCGCTCCCGCCCGCTCGGATTCCGGCAGCGGCAACAGGAATGCGCGCATCCGCTCCACGCCCCAGCGCAAATTCACCGCCGTCGGTCGCGCCGCCAACAGCACGCCGCAACTCGCCTCCAGCGCCGCATCCGATGCGTGATGCCGCATCGACAACGCCACGCCGTAAGCCGCCGTCACGCCGATCAAGGGCGCACCGCGCACCCACATGTCCTTAATCGCCCGCTCAGCATCGCGCATGGTCTCCAGCCGCACCGTGACGAATTCGTGCGGAAGTTTGGTCTGATCGATGATCTCGACTGCACCGTCGGCGGTGTGCCAGATCGTGCGGTAGGATTTGCCGTCAACTTTCATAAATCTCTTTCATTGATGGGTATCGCTGCGCTCAACCCATCCTACGTTTTCCATTTTTCTGGTCTAAATAAAACATTTTGCAGATCTACTGAGTTAACGCCTAACTCACTTCCTGAATCAGTACGCATTATGGATACCATGTCAGTAAATGATTGTCGTTGTTCACTTGTAATCATACCTGCGCCTAATTCTTCAAATCTCGAGAACGCTTCTATTACTTTCTTCGAGCCATACAAACATATTCGCGCTTTAGCATCTCCAGTCCGAGCAAATAATTCCTGCCGCTCTTTTGTGTCCTCCTTCAGGCGAAACTGGGCTTGTTCTGAAACGCACTTCAGATAATCCATATAGGATTTTGAACGCAAATCCCTGCGGTGACGTTGCACCTCAATATGTCTTGTAAAGAAATATTGAAGTAGTGCCCCAATCACGACTCCCAAGAATGACAATATGGCAGTTATCAATTTCGTCTCCAGTCAAAGATTGCTCATCACATCCTATAAGGCAATCCTATGAAGCCTGATAAAAATCGTAGCGAGCGGTTCGAGAGCAAGGCGCACGGAGCGCAGGAACCGGAATGTACTTGTAGTACATGAGGATTCCGAGCACCGCGCAACGCCGCTATCGGATCGCGCAGTAGATTTTTACAGGTTTCATCAGTCGCCCTCGAACTCGCACAGCGCAAACACCTTCTGCCCCATCTTCTCCAGCCTCGCGCGGCCGCCGATGTCCGGCAAGTCGATGACGAAGCAACATTCCACCACGATGCCGCCCATGTCTTCGATGAGTTTGACGGCGGCCTCGGCGGTGCCGCCGGTGGCGATCAGGTCGTCCACCAGCAACACGCGGTCGCCCTTCTGGATGGCGTCAGTATGGATCTCGATGCGGTCGGTGCCGTATTCGAGTTCGTAATCGCGGCCTATGGTCTCGGCGGGCAGTTTGCCTTTCTTGCGGATGGGCACGAAGCCTTTTTCCAGCACATAGGCGACCGGTGTGCCGACGATGAAGCCGCGCGATTCGATGCCGGCGATCTTGTCTATTTTCATGTCCTTGTAGCGATGGGCGATCTCCTGCACCGTGGCGCGCAGGCCGATGGGGTCTTTCAGCAGCGTGGTGATGTCGCGGAACATGATGCCCTGCTTGGGATAGTGCGGGACGGTACGGATACGGGATTTGATAGGCATATAAACTCCAGGGAAGTTGTAGGTCGGGCTCCGCCCGACATGATTGCAATTCCGGCGGGCAAAGCCCGCCCTACGGGTTAAGGCTTCAACATGCGCCCGGCGACTGCGGACAGTTTTGCGACCAGCGTCGGATCGCGCGCCTCGGGGGCGGTGAGGATCGCGTGTTGCAACGCGTGGCGGCAGCCGCAATCGCACGCAGCCGCGTCGCCCTGCACTCTCGGCGCGACGCTCTTGACCAGGCCGCGCGCGCGGTCGGCGTTTTCCAGCAGCACTTTGACGATGGCTTCGACGGTGACGTGGTCGTGGTCGGGATGCCAGCAGTCGTAGTCGGTGACCATCGCGACGGTGGCATAGCAGATCTCGGCCTCGCGCGCGAGCTTGGCTTCGGGCATGTTGGTCATGCCGATCACGTCGCATTGCCACGAGCGGTAGAGTTCGGATTCGGCGAGGCTGGAGAACTGCGGGCCTTCCATCGCCAGATAGGTGCCGCCGCGCACGAATGCGATGTCCATCTTGCGTGCCGCCGCTTCGAGATGGTCGCCGAGGCGTTTGCAAACCGGATGGGCCATCGAAACATGCGCGACCAGACCGTTGCCGAAGAAGCTTTTCTCGCGCGCAAAGGTACGGTCGATGAACTGGTCGACGATGACGAACATGCCGGGTTTGAGTTCCTCGCGCAACGAACCGACCGCGCTGACCGAGACGATGTCGGTCACGCCTAGTCGCTTCAATGCGTCGATGTTGGCGCGGAAGTTGATGTCGGTCGGCGACAGTTTATGCCCGCGCCCGTGGCGCGGCAGGAAAGCGATGGACTGGCCGTTCAGTTCGCCGATCAGCACCTCGTCGGACGGCGCGCCGAACGACGATTCCGCCTTGACCCAGCGCGTGTTTTCCAGCCCTTCGATGTTATAAACGCCGCTACCGCCGATGATACCCAGCATGTTTATCTCTCCGCCATCGTCCGGTAGATGAAGTGCTGCAATGCCATACGCGCCTTGCCTTCCGATTGCTCAAATTCCAGTCCGTGCATCATGACTTTGTCGACTTCGCTCACGTTGCGCACAATGGCGGGCATCACGAAGGACTGCTCTTCGCCAGCCACCGGCAGTCGGAAATTCAGCACCAGCCGGTCGCCGACTTTGCCCAATGCGGTGCGCGACTGTATGCGCGCGCCGGACGTGCTGATGTCTTCTATAGTCGCGGGCATTTTGAGAGGATTGGCCGGGTCCTGGACGAAACAGCCCAGATTCGGCCTGATGCGCAGGGCATTGCGCATGTGGATGACGCTGACCTGTGCCGGAAATGTTAGATGCAGATGCGAAAACGGCGTTTTCGCCAGCGCGATGACGGCCGCCTCGAATTCGTAAGTCTTGCGCCCGGAAAATCCGCGCACCAGAAAACGATCTCCTTCCGCTATGCTGACCGGCAGGTCGTTGAGCATGGGATGCGAGACCAGCACGCTCTGTTTGTCGGCGAAGCCGATCATGTCCACTGCGTAGCGGTGGCCGGCTTCGGATATCTCCTGCAATTGCAGGACATCGCCGATCACCACGCCTACCGACACCAGGTCGGTCATCTCGGATTTGCTGTTCGTTTGCACATCGCTACTCATGGTTTTACCCTCATCCTCTGACCGGCACGCGCGCGGTCAATGCACACATCAATTCGTAACTGACGGTTCCGGCGGCGCGCGCCACTTCCTCGACCGGCATCCCCTCTCCCCATAACACCACACGACTGCCAACATCCGCTTGCGGCACACTGCCCAGATCGACGCACAGCATATCCATGGATACCCGGCCCAGCGTGCGCGTGCGCTGTCCGTCCACCAGCACCGGCGTCCCCGTGGGCGCATGGCGTGGATAACCGTCGGCGTAGCCGCAGGCCACAATACCGATCCGCATATCCTGTTCGGCGCGAAACAGCGCGCCGTACCCCACTTCGTCACCGGCGCGCAGCTCCTGCATTGCGATGATGCGGCTGGCCAGCGTCATCACCGGTTGCAGGCCGAGTTTCTGCGCGCTCAGTTCGGCAAAGGGCGAGGCTCCGTAGAGCATGATACCGGAGCGCACCCAATCGCCGTGCGCCTCCGGGTAGCGCAGCAAGGTCGCGGAGTTCGCCAGCGAACGCGCCACGCGATACGGTGCCGCGACCTGGTTGAACAAGGCCAGTGGTTCCGCAATCCCTTGCGCCTCGTCGGCATTGGCGAAATGTGTCATCAGCACGATGTCGCGCACCGCCCGGTGTCGGCGCAGCAGCTCCATTGTCTGCGCTACCCGTTGCGGCGGGAAACCGAGCCGGTTCATGCCGCTGTTGACCTTGAGCCAGACATCCAGCGCGCCGCGTTTCGGGTAGGCATCCAGCAAGGCAAGCTGCCAGTCGCTATGGATTACGCAGCTTAGATCGTAGCCGGCGGCCAGCGCCATATCTTCCGCATCAAAAGCGCCTTCCAGCAGCAGAATGGTCTGGCGATAGCCCGCTTCGCGCAAGCGCACCGCATCGCGGATGTCCAGCAGGGCAAACCCCTCCGCCGCCGATAAGGCCTCGGCCACGCGCAGCAAACCATGCCCGTAACCTTCGGCCTTGATCACGGCCATGATGCGTGCATCCGTGGCACGACGTGCCACACCGAGATTGTTCTCCAGCGCGCTGAGGTTGATCTGTGCTTCTATCGGACGAGGCATGAATGCGAAATACTGGCAAGTGTCTTGAACAGGCGTGAATGATAGCAGGGGCAATCCTTTCGTGATATAAAACGCCCTCAGAAAAAATCGACCCGCTGAATGAATCCCGGTTTTTATATTATCCTCGCGGCGCAGTTCCTGTCCGCTCTAGCTGACAATGCGCTGCTATTCGCGGCCATCGCATTGCTTATGGATTTGAGCTCGCCGAGTTGGCATACGCCGGTATTGCAGCAGGGCTTCATCTTCTCCTATATCGTGCTGGCTCCCTTCGTCGGCGCGTTCGCCGATTCGCTGCCCAAGGGGCGCGTGATGTTCATCAGCAACCTGATCAAGCTGACGGGCTGCATCGCGATGCTGATCGGTGTCCATCCGTTGCTGGCCTACGGTTTGGTCGGGCTGGGTGCGGCGGCCTACTCGCCAGCCAAATACGGCATTCTCACCGAATATCTGCCGCCGCATCTGCTGGTCAAGGCCAACAGCTGGATAGAAGGACTGACCGTCGCCGCAATCGTGCTCGGTGCCATCGTCGGCGGTGTCCTCATTAGTCCCGCTATCTCGCTGCCGATCCTGCAGACGCTCGATCTGCCGATGATAGACAGTATCGCGGAACTGGCGATCCTGGTGATCGTGCTGATCTACATCGCCGCCGCCGTGTTCAACCTGTACATCCCGCATGTGCCTATCGACCACAAGCCGTTCAGCCGCAATCCGATCTCGCTGACCAAGGACTTCTGGCACTGCTTCCGCCTGCTGTGGAAAGACCCGCTGGGTCAGGTCTCGCTGGCGGTCACCACACTATTCTGGGGTGCGGGTGCGACGCTGCGTCTGGTGGTGCTGGCTTGGGCGGCGGTCGCCTTGAATTACGACATCAGCCAGGCGGCCCAGCTCACCGCTTGGGTCGCCATCGGCATCGCCATCGGTTCGGTGCTGGCGGCAAAGTACATCCAGCTGGAGCATTCGGTAAAAGTGCTGCCGGTGGGTATCGCGATGGGTATCGTCGTGATGCTGATGATCCCGGTGACCAACAGCATGCTGGCGGTGATACTGCTGATTGTGATCGGCGCGATGGCCGGCTATTTCGTTGTGCCGATGAACGCGCTGCTACAACATCGCGGCCACCTGCTGATGGGCGCGGGACGCTCCATCGCGGTGCAGAACTTCAATGAGAACCTGAGTATCTTCGCCATGCTGGGAATGTTCGCGATGATGCAGAAAATGGAATTCCATATTTACGCGATCATCCTGGTATTCGGCCTACTGCTCTCCGGCATCATGACCGTGCTGTATAAGCGACACGGACACGACCAGGACAGCGGGCGCTTTTAGAAACGCCTAGGCTGTATAGATACGCACGGCGTTCCGCCCGTCTTTCTTGGCCTGGTACATCGCCGTATCCGCCTGTTTCAACAGCTCTTCCACCGCTATTTCATTGCCGCGATACAGCGTGATGCCGATACTGGGAGAGCTCTGGTGCTCATGTTCCTTGAGCGCATAAGGCTGGGCCAGCGCCTCGCGTATCTTTTCCGCGACCAGTAATGCTTTGCATTTCGCCTCTTCGCTTTCCGCACCGACTTCTTCCACCAGCACGACGAATTCGTCGCCGCCCAGACGCGCCGCCGTGTCCACTTCGCGCACGCAGGATTTGATACGCGCGGCAACTTCGATCAGCATCAGGTCGCCGTATTCATGCCCCAGCGTATCGTTGAGTATCTTGAAGCGATCCAGATCGATGAACAGGAGCGCGCCGAATGTGTTGTGGCGAACCGAGGCCGGCAGCGACGCGCGGAAGCGGTCGAGGAACAGGCGACGGTTGGGCAGCTTGGTCAGCGAATCGTAGAATGCCAGGTTGCGTATCTCGTCTTCCGCCTGTTTGCGCGCGGTGATGTCGCTGAAGATGGCGACATACTGCGTGGTCTCGCGCCGTTCATTCTTGACGGCGGAGATGGTCATCCATTTCGGGTAGACCTGGCCGCTCTTGCGTTTGTCCCATATTTCCCCGGCCCACGAGCCGGTATTCAGCAACTGCTGCCACATGGATACATAGAACTGCTTGTCATGCCGCCCCGAACTCATGAAGCTCGGGTTGCGTCCCAGCACTTCGTCGAGGGTATAGCCGGTGATATCGGTGAATGCCTGATTGACTCGCAGGATGTTTGCTTTGGCATCCGTGATAAGGATCGCCTCGTGCGTTTCGAACGCGACAGCCGCAATGCGCAAAGCTTCGCTGGTCTGCTTGCGTTCGCTGATGTCGCGGCAGAACACGAACAATTGCTGCCTGCTCGCCAGATAATTCACCGATATCTCGATGTCGATCTCGCTGCCGTCCTTCCTGCGGTGGCGCGTCTCGAACTGGTCGTAGCCCTGCGCCATGATCTTTTGGATGTGTTCGCGGACATCTTCGGCCTGCTCCAGCGCCTCGAGCTGGCTGATGTGCATGCCAACCAGTTCTTCGGCTTCGTAGCCCGTCATACGCGCGTAGGATTCGTTCACTTCGAGCAGAATCCCCTTCAGATCGGTCACCCAGAAACCGTCCATCGCGGCATCGATCACCAGTTTGTAACGCTCCAGCACCGCCGCCGCCTGCTTGCGTTCGCTGATGTCGCGGCTGAACACGAAGAGTTGTTGCTGCTCCGCCATATAGGTAGTAGACACCTCAATATCGATCTCGTGCCCGTCCTTGTGGCGGTGGCGCGTCTCGAAGCGGTCATAACCCTCGGCCATCAGTTTTTCAATATGCGCGCGGGTTTCCTCCGAATGCTCTTTGGCCTCCAGATCGCGGATATGTAGCCGTGTCAGTTCGCCGACCGTATAGCCCGACATTTTGGCGTAGGCCTCGTTGGCATCCAGCAGTCTGCCTTGCATATCGGTGAGCCAGAAACCGTCGGCCGTCGTCTCAATGACTTGCCGGTAACGTTGCATCACCTCTTCGGCACGCTTGCGCTCGGTGATGTCCCGGCTGGCGGCAAACAGGTATCCGGCGCCATCCAGTTCCACCCCGGTGGTGCATATCTCGACCTGGACCAGACTGCCGTCCTTGCGCTTGTGAACCGTCTCAAACATGGCGCTGTTGCCCAACAGCGCGCGGAAACGTTCGCGCAATTCCTCTTCGGACCACTGCGCATCCCAATCGGCGACATTGAGCCGCAACACTTCGTCGCGCGTGTATCCCAGCATACTGCAGAATGACGCGTTGGCATCGACCACATTGCCTTGCATGTCCATCACATGGATACCTTCCATGGAGCTGCTCATCAAGGCTTGGTTGCGCCGCAGCAGGGCTTCTGTTTCGCGCAGGATGCGCTGGCGATCAGAGATGTCCATGCCCAATCCGACCAACACCGGCACGCCGTCGCGTTCGATGCGCCGTCCGGTGAAATGATACGGAGTTCGCGTCCCGTCTTGTGCTACCAGCACCGCATCCACAGAAGTTTCGCCGCTTTCGAACACCTTGCGAATACTGCGCTCTATCAGGATGCGATCCTCGCCTTCGAAGAAATCCAGCGGATCGTGATGCGCCAACTCGGCGGCGTTGCAGTGCAGCACCCCTTCGAGATTTTTGTTCCACATCAGGAAGCGCCCGTCTGAGCCGAGCATATAGAAGACGCCGGGCAGAGATTCGATCAGAGCTTGCTTGAATTGATTTTGCCCGCGCAGGATATTCTCCACCCGCTCGCGCGACTCCATCTCTAACTGCAAGCGCTCGTTGCTGCCGGACAGCTCACGCGTCCGTTCTTCCACCCGCTGCTCGAGTGCCTCGTTGGTGCGCAATATCTGGTTCTCGCGCAATGACAACTGGTCCAGCATGACATTGAGTGCCGAGCTCAAATGGCCGATCTCGCCGCTGGCCGGCGGCATATGCAGTGCGCAGTTACCTGCGGCCATTTCGGATGCCCGTTGCGCCAGCGATTCCAGCGGCGCAAAAGCGCGCTTCAGCATGGCTGACAGAATGCCGCCGACCGCCAGCATTCCGAACAGAGCCACCAGCAAGGTCTGCCACGAGGTAGCCAGGCCACCCCGCCCGTTGCCCGGCATGCTATAGGCGATCAACAGGAATCGCTCCGGGTCGAGCGGATCGAAATGCACGCGCTCGGCGGCCACATACTGATCGCCCACTGTCGAACGGATCGGCGACAGAGGGAAGTAATCATCGGTATCGCGATCGAAGAGCGCCGACAATTCGGGGATCTCGGCGGTAATGAGTCCCGCTTCATTTTCCGAAAAAACGGTGCCGCCGTTCACTTCCTGGCGCATCAGATAATGTCCAGACTCATCGGCGATCAGCGTCTTTGCTCCGCCGGGCAAGCCGTGCATGGCGGACTGCAATATGGCTCGGGCATCCAATGTGAGAATCATCATGCCGAACAGCTTTCCGTTGTCCGAATAGACCGGAGTGACGGCGTGCAGACCAAATGAGAAATTTGCCGCCGAGGTTCCGCTATCGCGGTCAAGCTCGAATTTGGACAAGCCGATCTGTCCGGGCAGCAGTTTCTGTGCAGAGCGGAAAAAAGCCTCGTTAGCCAAGGGGCGTAAAAGATGCGGGGCCGTGACACCGACTTTGCCGTCGCGGTTGTCCATGCGCACCAACTCGCGGCCGCCATCGGCGACCCCTACATAACGGATACGGTAATAATCGGGGTGTGCGCGGGAAAAAGCCGTGAATATTTCCTGGAGGCGGCGTTCCCAGCGTTCGAGGGGATTTTTGTCTCGTGCGTCATAGCCCTTGTTTTCGTGAGCGCGGATGATGCCGGAAACGGGAGGGGTGTTGGAGAGGAACAGAACGTCCTGTCGCAAGGTGTTGATCGTTTGCTTGACGTGCGATTTTTCCGTATGCAGCACCTCGCCGATCTGTGCTTCGCGCTCCACATGGTACTGCTTGCGCAGGAATGATTCCTGCAACGTCAACATCAGCAGCGTGACCGCCACTATCACGACAAGGGCTCCGAGAGTGATACGTGTGGAAAGGTGAAGATCGCGCGGCATGATCAACTCACTGCGGATCGCTCACGCCTGGCAGCAGCCTGAATACGACCGGCTTTGTCCCGCCAGTCAAGCGACTCAATTCCCCTGAGCCCGGTACGCCGAGCTTTCGCTTGCTGTCGCCAAGCTCGTTCTGTTCTGTTTTGGGCGGCAACTCGTCTTGCTGCGACTGAGCTTGCTTCAACAGATATTGATCCCTGTTCATGGTGTGCCTCCTTTCGGTCCAGCGCCGATGGATTTGGAAGTTGTAAAGACACAACTCCGGGCAACACAAGTGCGATATGACACACTGGAAGCGCGCTGGTGACGCGGATACTTGATCGTACTGGTGAGAACAACGGCAGAAATGGAAGTCTGTCTGACAGTTCGCGCAAATCCGAACCGGCAGCCCGGCTAACATAGGGTGTGTGACCCATTAGTCCCGTGGCGTTGCGTCCCTGCCTTTCGACAAGTTTGCCCAGACCCGATAGTGAAACAACTCCGCCAAAAAGGCAATAGACATGAAGGCCTATATACTTTTGAGGCATACCCCTTATAGGGACATTGTCATTTTTACATGCGCGAGCCCCGCATCCATGAAGATCCCACCCTGCTCGGAGAACCCCAGCCCGATGTAAAACGGGACCGCCTGAGTTTGCGCATCGACTTCCACGCGCGCCAGTTGGCGCGTGCGCGCATCCTCGATCAACGCTTCCATGACCGCCGTGCCAACCTTGCGCCCCCGCCATTCCGGCAGTACCGCGATACGTCCAATGTGCCCGTCCGGCAGCATCCTGCCGCAGCCGATGGCATCACCTTGCAAGCTCAGCGCCAAAGCATGGCGGCAGGTCTCGTCCAACCCGTCCCACTCCAGCTCTGCCGGCACGTTCTGCTCGCGTATGAACACCGCCTCGCGCACGCCGCGCAGCAAAGGCTCGCCGTCGTGCCAAGAGACCAGACTGACCGTGAAAGGATTACCCATCGACCACCTCCTCAGGCGACTATCTCGACTTCCGTTCCAAGCGGAACCCGCTCGAACATGTCCAGCAGGTCGGCATTGCGCATGCGGATGCAGCCATGCGAAGCGGCCTTGCCCACCGGTTCGGAATCCGGTGTGCCATGTATGTAAATATAACGCCGCAGGGTATCGCAAGAACCGTAACGGTTGTAGCCCGGTTCCCTGCCCGACAGCCACAGAATGCGGGTCAATATCCAGTCCCGCTCCGGGAATTGCGCGCCCAATGCCGGCGTGTATATCTCGCCGGTCGGGCGACGACGCAAGAATACGGCATTTTCCGGCTGTCCCGCGCCTATCTTGGCGCGAACGATATGTTTTCCGCGCGGCGTGCAATAGCTGCCGCTCTCCTCGCCCGCTCCGCGTGCCGAAGTGGAGACCGCATAGCGGCACACGACGTTGCCGCCATCGTCGAGCAAGGCGAGCTTCTGTTCCCGGAGATGGATAACGATCTTCATAAGGCTTTCTGCTGCGCGCGCCGGCGCGCAAAAAAATCACTGAGCAGCGTCCCGCATTCCGCCGCCAGCACACCGCCTGTCACCTCGGCATGATGATTCAACCGCGCGTCGGCGAATGCATCCAGCACGCTGCCGCACGCGCCGGTCTTGGTGTCGCGCGCGCCATACACCACCCGCGCGATACGCGCATGCATGATAACCCCGGCACACATCAGGCAGGGTTCCAGTGTCACGTAGAGTTCGCAGCCCACCAGCCGGTAGTTTCCCAGTCGTAGTGCCGCATCGCGCAGGGCCATCATCTCGGCATGGGCCGAGGGATCATGGCGCGAGATCGGTGCATTGAAACCGCGCCCGACAATCTCGCCCCCCTTCACCACCACCGCGCCGACCGGGACTTCTCCCGCCGCCTCGGCCTGGTGGGCCAATTCCAGCGCCGCGCGCATGAAGGTTTCTTCAATCATCGGATTCCGGGCCCTGTTCAAGGATGAAACCGGCGCGGTCATCCTGTGCCAGAAGTTGAAGCAGACGGGGCATCACCTCTTGCAATACACCGTGCAGTGTCCACGGCGGATTGAGCACGAACATGCCGCTGCCGTGCATGCCGAATCCCTCTTCGCCCGGTGCCTGCACGCTGAGCGCGACATGCAGCCAGCTTTTTACCGGCAATTGTTTGAGCTGCTGCGGCAGTTGTCTCGCATCATCCCGCTGCAACTGCGGGTACCACACGGCATACATGCCATTGGCGAAACGCTTCAGGCCTTCCTGTAGCGCCAACACGACACGCCGGTAATCCTGTTTATCTTCATATGGCGGATCGATGAGCACCAACGCCCGGCGCGGCGGCGGCGGCAACAAGGCTTTCAGCGCACCGAAGCCGTCTGCCGTCTGCATCAATACCTGCGCGCCGTATCCGGCAAAATTCTCCTGCAATATCACGCCATCGGTCGGGTGTAACTCGAACAGCCGCATGCGATCCTGCGGGCGCAGCATCCGGAGCGCAACCAGCGGCGAACCGGGATAGAGTTTCAACAGCCCGTCCGGGTTGATCTCTTGCACCAGCGCGACATATTCCGCCAACGCCGGCGGCAGCTCGTCTTGCTGCCACAGCCGCGCGATACCGCTTTCGTACTCGGCATTCTGAGTGGCATAACCGCTGTCGAGCGCATAACATCCGGCTCCGGCATGGGTGTCGATGTACCAGAACGGCTTTTCCTTTTGCGCCAAGTGGCGCAGCAACTGCATCTCGACGAAATGCTTTAGCACATCGGCATGATTGCCCGCGTGGAAAGCGTGACGGTAACTCAGCATGGGTAAATCTCGTGGATCATCGTGGCGCGATTGTGCCATGCCTGCGCGCGCTGACAAAATCGGATCGGCAACAGGGGGCACGAGACAACCAGGGGCAAACGGCTTCGGTCATCGTGCCTTATAACGAAAAAATCCTTGTAAGCAATTAGCTACAAGGATTTTGTGAATTGGTGCCGAAGAGAAGAATCGAACTTCCGACCTACGCGTTACGAGTGCGTTGCTCTACCAACTGAGCTACTTCGGCATAAAACGGGAGCGATTATACGGGAGAGTTGTGCTGCCGCCAACGATAGAAACTCACATCCAATGGTTGCAGTGTTTGCCGGATATCGTTGAGCAATATCTCCGCGCTGGCGAGCGACATGGTGACACCGTAGCGAAAATGCCCAGTGTTGGCATACAGGTTAGCGAGCCGGGGATGGCGACCGATGGTGGGAATATTGTCGGCTGATGCAGGGCGGAAGCCGGCCCATTGCCGAATAGGCTCGGCCTGCCAGTCCGGGAATATCTCGCGCACGCGCCGCATCATGTCGTTGTGCGCCGCACGGGTGACCGACTTGTCGAAACCCGCGTCTTCCAGCGTGCTGCCCACCAGCACATGGCCGTCGTCGCGCGGGATGAAATACAAACTTTCCCTGAGCAGTATTTGCCGGAAAGGCGGAGTTTCGAATTTGAACAGCAATATCTGTCCGCGTATCGGGCGGACATCGAGGGCAAGTGCATCGTCGCCCAACAATATCCGGCTCCAGGCACCGGCGGTGACGATATAGCTGTCTGCGCTCAATCTGCCCTGTGCAGTGTGCAATGCGGCGACGCGATCTCCGGCCAACTCGAAACGCTCCACCCCGCACTGTTCGCGTATCGTGCCACCGAGCATTTCCACGCGTTGGCGCAGGGCGCGCAACAATCGCGGGTTGCGCACTTGCGCCACTTCGGGCAGCAACAGGCCCTGTCCGTGTTGTCCGGGAAGATAGTCGGCAAGCGCCACCCGCTGCACGGAAAAACCCTGTCGCGCGCACCATGCTTCGGCCATCTCCTCCCGACAGGGCGGCAGTAGGAGCATGCCGCAACGCCGGTATTCCGGATCAATGCCAGTGCTGTCGCGCAATGCGGGAATCTCCTTCTCCAGCATTGCCATGCTGCGGTGCGCCAATTGTGTGACGGCCTCCGGGTAATCCCAAGAGCATAGGGGCGACATGATGCCGCCGCCAGCCCAGGAAGCCTCCTGTCCCAGCATACCCCGTTCGAGTAGCGTCACCTTGTAGCCCGCTTGCAGCAAGGAAAGTGCGCTGGTCAGTCCGACTGCGCCCGCACCGATGACGATGAATTCCTGTTTGACCGACATCAGAACTGGAGCGCCTTGGGAATGGGAAACACCACGCTCTCCTCTATGCCGTGAAGCTCATTGATCTCGCCGGCACCCATTTCGCGCAGACGTTCGACTACGCCCTGCACCAGCAGCTCGGGGGCCGACGCACCCGCCGATATCCCCACGCGCACAGAGCCCTTCAGCCACTCGGCTTGCAGCTCGCTGGCATTGTCCACCAGATAGGCGGGAATGCCGACATTAGCGGCCACCTCGCGCAAACGATTGGAATTCGAACTGTTGGGTGAGCCGACCACGATCACCACGTCGCATTGTTTGACCAGCAGCTTGACCGCATCCTGGCGGTTTTGCGTGGCATAGCAAATGTCGTCCTTTTTAGGACCAACGATGTGAGGAAAATGTGCTTTGAGCGCGTTGATGATGCTGCTGGCATCATCAACCGACAATGTCGTCTGCGTGACGAAAGCGAGATTGCGCTCGTCCTTCACCGCCAGCGTAGCGGCCTGTTGCGGCGATTCGACCAGATACATGCCATCCGCCACCTGCCCCATCGTGCCTTCCACCTCGGGATGTCCAGCATGACCGATCATGACGATCTCCATGCCCTGTTCGCGGAGTCGCTTGACCTGCAAATGTACTTTGGTCACCAGCGGACACGTCGCGTCGAATACCGTCAAGCCGCGAATCTCGGCCTCCTGGCGCACGGACTGCGGCACGCCGTGCGCGCTGAACACCAGCACGCTGCCGACGGGGACATCGCGCAACTCCTCGATAAATACCGCACCCTTCTGGCGCAGATCATCGACCACGAACTTGTTGTGCACCACCTCGTGGCGCACATAGACGGGCGCGCCGTGCAGGGCCAGTGCGCGTTCGACGATGGTGATGGCACGATCCACGCCGGCGCAAAAGCCGCGCGGGTTGGCAAGCAGAACCTGCATGAGAACATCCTCGGGATTGTGATGGGACGGGGCGAATCTTACCGTAAAACGCGATCTGAATCGGCTGAGGTCCTTGGCGCAGGTACCGTTACTTATGCCAGCCGTCTATTGCAAGGGCGGTTTGGAATGCCGGCTTGCCGCTCATGAATTTGGATAACGCAAAAGCCGCTGAAGGCTGCATGCCGATACAGATCATGGTGACATTGACCACTCTGGCAGCGCGCGCCAGCGCATCCAGCCAGGCGTAGTAGAGCGGATCGATCAGCGCGAGATCGGACAAGTCGTAATACAAACGCGCTGCCCGCGCCTGCAAGAGGTGCGCGGTGACGCGCTCGATCAGACTGTCGCGGTCGCGAATGTTCAGGCTTTTCGACGGGTCGAGCAGGAAATCGCCGTGCCCGATCTGGGTCAGATGCAAACCGGGTATCGACATTTAGTGTGAGACCGTGATGCCCATGCGAACGAATGCTTCCTTGAGTCCGTCTGACATGCTGGCACGGGTGGTGATGTTGGTGAAATCGATATTCAGGCTGACCAGCGCGCGCGCGATCTCGGGATGAATACCGGTGATGATGGCATCCGAGCCCATCAGCTGCACGGCGCGCACCATCTGGATCAGGTGATGGGAAACCTGCGAGTCGATGCTCTTCACGCCGGTCAGATCCATCACGACGGTTCTCGCGTGGTCCTTGGAAATACGATTGAGCAGGGCTTCCATCACCAGCATGGTGCGGCTGGAATCGAGCGTGCCTATGATGGGCAGTGTCAGCACGCCGTCCCATATCTCGGTGATGGGGGTGGCGGTTTCCTTGAGTTCGGCCTGCTGCGCTTGCAGGGTGTGTTCCCGCTCTTCGAGATAGGCACCGAACACGGCCATGATTAATTCGTTGAATATGCCGGTGAAGTAAACCAGCACGGAGCGCGATTGTCCGAAGGCGATGCCGCTGTTCTTGGCCAGCGCATCAATCAGTGCCAACTGTAGCGTCTGCGTGTAGCGCACCACGTCCTCGACTCGTCCTCCGCGCATCAGCACTTTTTGCGACAGGTTGCCGAAGAAGTCCTTGGTCGCCATGAATGCGGCTGACGACAGATCGGTCGGATCTTTCGAGCTTAACAGCGAGGCGAGCAGACTTTCCAGTTCGTGGCTCAGGTCGGCCACTTCGTCGACGTCCATTAAACGGTTGTCGCCGCAGAAAAAGGCAAACCCCGGCACTTCGAGATCGGCGGCGATGCCGCTGACTTTGAGTGCGAACAGCGCCTTCACCTTTTCACTGAGTACCTTTTTTGCAGTCATGCCCCACTCCTTAACGGTTTTGTTTGTTATCTATCCGACTCGCGCGACGCAGATCGACTGGTCGTCGGAAATGCGCCCCATGATATTACCTAGCGTGTAGGCAATCAACTGCGGGTGCTGGTTGAACAGGCCCACAAAATTATTGGTATCCCAGTTGCGCCGGATGCCGTCGCTGGCAGTCAACACGACCGACCTTTTGTCCAGACCTGCATGGAACGGCACGGCGGTTCTGTGCTCTCGCCCCAGGATACCCGGTGCAAAAGCGATGTGCTTTATTTCATCCTGTCCATGAATATGGGCATGCATATCACCCACTCCCAGCAGTTGCAGGCCGCGCCGCGCCATATTGATCTCGCAGGCAATGGCCACGGCACCGCGCGTACTCGACAGTTGCGCATCCACATCCGCCAGTATCGAGGCAATCAAGCCATCATTGAAAGCGACATGCGATGCCAGGTTCTCGGTGGCGATCTGCGCTTCCGCGCCGTGTCCGAGACCGTCAAGATGCAGCCAGCGCAGACGATCCCCCTTCTGCTGCAAATAAATACGGTCGCCGTTGTGGCGCGTGTCGGAAAGCGATCGGGAAAAAAGTCCGATGCAGCTTCCCACGCCTTTATCTTTTTTCTCCGCAATGTGAAATCGCGCGAGAAACACCGTCCCGCTCCATCTCGGTATCTGGTCCGTTGAGCGGGTCTGGCTGTAGATATAGACCTCGTCGCTCAGGCGGCGTATCGCACCCAGACCTTTGCCAAAAGTATTGGCCGTGGAATAACCGTCGTGCTCGGCCTGCGCGAGATCGATGATACCGGGGCCGTAATCCAGCGAAACGATATCCAGCACCGGCCCCGGTTGCTGCCATATCTGTATCTGGCCGCGCCCGCCCGCATGCTTGATGTTGTTGCTTCCCAGCTCGGCAGCGACCAACAGCACGTTCTCCCGCTTCAGGTCGGGAACATGGAGACGGTTGAGCGCGGAGAACAACTTGGAGCGCAACACCACCAGCGAGCTCTCGTCTTTGGTGGGAATGCTGTGAAGGAGTCGGCAATCTTTGGCGCTATCGATCACGCTGTGCATGATGGCGCCATCTCGGGACAGGGGGCCTTGCACTTCCCTTTTGACTGGGTGGCACAAACCTCGACCACGGCTTGTCCTCTGCCTCTGCGCTTGGCTTCGTACAGGGCATCGTCGGCACGCCGGATAAAGCCTTCCAGCGTCAGGCTGTCCGGTGTCCGGCTGTCCATCGCGGTGATGCCGATGCTGACCTTACCCTCCATCAGCTTGAGCACCAGCTGAGCTTTCTCACAGGCCACGGTATGTCCGGCAAATATCACCGCCGCGAATTCGTCACCGCCGAAACGGAAGGCGTAATCCACGTCTTCACGGATGATCTCGCGCAGCACCACCGCCATCTTGTTGAGATAGGCATCGCCATACTGATGGCCGAATTCGTCGTTGATCTCCTTGAAATGATCGAGATCGAACAACACCAGCGACAACGGCGAACTTTTCTGGCGCATGGTGTGCAAAAACGCGCTCCGCAGCTTTTCGTCATAGGCGCGACGGTTGAGCAATCCCGTCAAGGCATCGGTTTGAGCCAGATGAGAGGTCTCGCGCAATGCCTGCTGCTGCTGGCGCAGATTGTGTTGCAATGCGGACAGTTCCTGCTCGGCGCGCTGCCGGCTCTCGTCGAAGTGGCGCATCATCTCCCTGTTGCGTTGCAGCAGGATCTCGGGATCGGTCAGGGCCACGGAGTTAGACAGGTATTCGCGCAGTTCGGCGACTTTTTCGGCGGGAGGTTGTTTGACGAAATTTGCGATCCACCCATGCCCGTCGTCGCTCCACTTGGCGAACAATTGCTGGTTCTGCAAAAAAAGCTGGACCGTCATCGGATGACCGGACGCGGCACCGGCCAGACGCAGCTTGTCGAGCACGCCGAGCAAGGCGACCGAAGCGGCGAACACGCTCCCGCCGAGCTCCTCGACGCTCTTCAGTGCAAAATCGATGAAGCTCTGCAAATCCGGCTCAATCACCAGATTTTGCTTCAGGATTTCTTCCGCGTTCACCGGCCCTCCGTCTGCGTATCTTCGTCCAAGGCCTGCGATTGAATCACAAAAGGCCGTCTTCGTGGAAAATGCGAAGGCCTAGATACTTTTGGCGAAACTCGGCTATCCAAATGAAAATGAAAAGAAATTGTCAGTGATGGGTACGCTTGGTTGTGCTGCGCAAGCTGTCCAGAAGCATCAGGATGGCACCGACCGTGATGGCGGAATCCGCGACATTGAAGGCGGGAAAGTAATGCTGCTCCCAATGGAAGGACAGAAAATCGACCACATAACCGTAGGCGATGCGGTCGATCAAATTGCCCAGCGCGCCGCCGAGGATCAGGCTCAGCGACAGCGCGAACACCGTTTCCGTCGCATGCTTGCGCAGCAGCAACACGATCCACACCGAGGCGACGATGGCGATGCCGGAGAACAGCCAGCGCTGGATGCCGCCGGCGTCGTGCAGAAAGCTGAAGGCCGCGCCGGTGTTATGCGCCAGCACCAGATCGAACACGCTCAGGACGCGCAGGGTCTCGCCGTAAACGAAATGATCGACGATCCACAGCTTGCTGATCTGGTCGAGGACGACCACCAGCGCGGCGAGCGCCAGCCAGCGCTTAAGCATGCCGGCTTGTTCAAGCATGCTGTCTGGCCTCGCCGCTGCCGAAAAGGTTGCTGACACAGCGTCCGCACAGCGTCGGATGCGCGGCATCGCTACCGACATCGTCGCGGTAGTGCCAGCAACGCTCGCATTTCTCGTGCAGGCTGGCAGAAACATCGATGTGCTGCTCGGCCTCGTTCGCGACGCGGTGCACCGTGGCGCGCGAGGTGATGAAAACCAGACGCAGGTCGTTGCCGAGACGCGCCAGCACATCGTAGTCCTCGCCCGATGCATACACATCCACCTCGGCGGCTAGCGCCGAACCGATCAGTCCGGCGGCGCGGGCCTCTTCCAATTGCTTGTTGACCTTCGCGCGCCAGGCCGTGATTGTTTGCCAGTCCGCGCCCAATCCCTCTCCTGGAGCCGTCGGCAGTTGATACCACTCATCCTCGAACACGCTGACATCGTCCCTGCCGTTCAACACCGCCCATACCTCCTCGCCGGTGAAGCTCAGTATCGGCGCGATCAGCCGCGTCAGCGACTGGGTAATGTGGTACAGCGCGTTCTGCGCGGAACGGCGCGCCTTCGAGTCCTCGCCTGCGGTGTAAAGCCGGTCCTTCAGAATGTCGAGGTAGAATCCGCCCAGTTCTTCCGAGCAGAATCCCTGCAACTTCTGCACCGCAAAATGGAACTCGTAGCGTTCATAATCGGCGCGCACGTCGGTCTGCAAACGCTGCATCAACTCCAGCGCGTAACGGTCGATCTCCAGCCATTGTTCGACCGGCAACGCATGCTTGGCCGCATCGAAGTCGGCGATGTTCGCTAGCAGGAAGCGCAGCGTGTTGCGGATGCGGCGGTAGCTCTCCACCACGCGCTTGAGTATCTCGTCCGAGATCGTCAGCTCGCCGGAGTAGTCGGTCGAGGCCGTCCACAGACGCAAGATGTCCGCGCCCATGCTGTCGAATATCTTTTGCGGCGCGATGACGTTACCCTTGGACTTGGACATCTTGTGCCCATGCCCGTCCACCACGAAACCGTGCGTCAGCAGCGCATCGTAAGGCGCGCGACCGTTGATCGCGCAGCCGGTCAGCAAGCTGGACTGGAACCAGCCTCTATGCTGGTCGGAGCCTTCCAGGTACAGGTCGGCCGGCGCGCGCAGCCCTTCGCGCTTCGCCAGTACCGAGTAATGCGTAGCGCCCGAATCGAACCACACATCCAGCGTGTCCGACAGCTTGCGGTAATGTGCCGAGTCCTCGCCCAGCAAGTCCGCCGAGTTCAGGCTGAACCATGCCTCGATGCCGGACTGTTCGACCAGCTTCGCCACCTGTTCCAGCAGTTCGGACGAGCGCGGGTGCAACTGCATCGTCTCCTTGTGTACGAAGAAGGGCATCGGCACACCCCAGTTGCGCTGGCGCGACACGCACCAGTCCGGGCGATTGCGTATCATCGCCTCCAGACGGGCGCGTCCCCATGCCGGGAAGAACTGCGTCTGCTCGACCGCCTTGTTGGCCAGATCGCGCAACGTCTCGCCTTCACCCTGCCCCATGCCGATGAACCACTGCGGCGTCGAGCGGAAGATGATGGGCGTCTTGTGGCGCCAGCAATGCGGGTAGCTGTGCTTGAGCTTTTCCTGATGCAGCAGATGGCCGCTGGCTTCCATCGCCTGCAACACGATATCGTTGGCCTTCCACACGAACACGCCCGCGAGCTGGGTCTCGCCCACTGCCGGAGTGGTCGAGATGAACTTGCCGTCGTCGCCGACCGGATTCTCGTTCGGCAGGTTATAGCGCTGGCCGATCACATAGTCGTCCACACCATGCGCGGGTGCGGTATGCACAAGCCCGGTGCCTGCCTCCAGCGTGACATGCTCGCCGCAGATGATGGGCACGATGCGATTCTGGAACGGATGCAACAACGGCAGGTTTTCCAGCGCCGCGCCCTTGCACTGCGCGACCGTTTCGCCGCTCAGTTCGTAGCGTTGCAGACAGGCTTCCATCAGTTCCCCGATCAGCAGCAGATAGCCTTTTTCGGTCTTCACCAGCGCGTACTCATGCTCCGGATGCACGCTCACCGCCTGATTGGCCGGCAGCGTCCACGGCGTGGTCGTCCAGATCACCGCATAGACTTTCGCCTCGCCCGGCAGCGACACGCCGAACGCCTTACCCAGCGCGATCTTGTCTTCAACCTCGAAGCCCACATCGATTGCCGGCGAGACCTTGTCCTCGTATTCCACCTCGGCCTCGGCCAGCGCGGACTGGCAGTCCAGGCACCAGTTCACCGGCTTGCGACCCTGATACAGATAGCCGTTCTCATGGATCTTGCCGAGCGCGCGGATGATGTCGGCCTCGGTCTGGAAGTCCATCGTCAAATAAGGTTTATCCCAGTCGCCCAAGACGCCCAAGCGGATGAAGTCCTTCTTCTGGCGCTCGATCTGCTCCTTCGCGTATTCGCGGCACAGCTCGCGGAACTGCGACGGTGGGATCGCCTTGCCGTGTTTCTTTTCCACCTGCAACTCGATCGGCAAGCCGTGGCAGTCCCAGCCCGGCACATAGGGCGCGTCGAAGCCAGACAGCGTCTTGGACTTGATGATGATGTCCTTGAGGATCTTGTTCACCGCATGGCCGATGTGGATGTCGCCGTTCGCATACGGCGGGCCGTCGTGCAGGATGAATTGCGGCTTGCCCTTCTTGGCCGCGCGTATCTTCTGGTAGCGCTGCTGCACCAGCCATTGCGCCAGCATCTGCGGCTCGCGCTTGGAAAGATCGCCGCGCATCGGAAACTTGGTGTCGGGCAGGTTCAGAGGGTATTTCTTCTTGTCGTCAGTCATGTTGTTCAAACCACTTTTTCGCATGCGCCACATCGAGCGCGATCTGTTTCGTCAAACTTTCCACATCCGGGTACTTCTCTTCGTCGCGCAGCTTGTGCAGGAACTCCACCCGCAAGTGGCGTCCATATATCTTCTGCGCGAACTCGAACAAATGCACTTCCAGCACCGGTTTCGCATCCTGCTTCACTGTCGGGCGCACGCCCAAGCTCGCGACGCCCTGCAACACGCCCATATCCTCGGCATGCACCTGCACCACATAGATGCCGGCCAACGGCGGCAGGTTGTGCTTCAGCTGGATGTTTGCGGTCGGGAAACCGATCTTCCCGCCCAGCTTGTCGCCATGCACCACGCGCCCGCTGATGCTGTAGGGTCTCCCCAGATGGCTATGCGCCTCGCGCATATTCCCCGCCGCCAGTGACGCGCGGATACCGGTACTGGAAACGCGCACCCCGCCATGCAACACGCTATGCACGGAGCGCACCTCGAAGCCGCGCTGCTCGCCGATCTTTTCCATCAGGGCGAAATCACCCGCGCGCCCGCTGCCAAAACGAAAGTCATCGCCGATCAGCACAAATTTCGCCTGAGCTTTTTCTTGCAAAGCGTGAATGAAATCAGTTGCGCTCATTTTTGCAAAATGCGCGTTAAAACGGCACACATGCACCCGGTCGACACCCAGCGAGCGGAACAGCTCCAGCTTCTCGCGCAGGCTGGTCAGCCGCGCCGGTGCTTGCTGCGGCGAGAAAAATTCGCGCGGATGCGGCTCGAATATCACCACCGCCGTGGGCAGTCCGCGCGGCTCTGCCGCCTCGCGCAGTTGCGCCAACAAGGCCTGATGCCCCAGATGCACCCCGTCGAAATTACCGATGGTGAGCGCAACAGGGCCAATATGGGGGGAATGAAGTCCGCGAAAAATCTGCATAGCGAGTGGAATTATACCGTGAGAAAGCGTGTTTCCGCGCGCTGTTGCGGCGGAAACGAAATCGAAAAGTCAGGCATTCAGCTAACCGACAGACACCCGCGCCGCGCCCTGCCGCATCACCCCGATCATCGTAGCCTGCTCGAACCCGGCATCCTTGAAACGGCGCAGGACATCATCCGCCGCCTCGGGAGCGACGCTCACCAGCAAGCCGCCGCTGGTCTGCGCATCGGCCAGCAAACGCTGCTGCCAGGTCTCAAGTTGCGACGCAAAATCCACCTCATGGCCGTAGCTCGCGAGATTGCGGTCGATGGCACCCGGGCCGATGCCCTGTTGCGCCAGTGGCAAGGCTTCGGTTAGCACCGGCACACGGTCGAACTTCACCTCCGCGCCCAGCCCCGAGCCTCGGCACACTTCCAGCAGGTGGCCGAGCAGGCCGAAGCCGGTCACATCGGTCAGCGCGTGTACGCCGTCCATCGCTGAAAGTTTGCTGCCCACCGCATTGAGCTTGGTAGTGGCTGAGATCATCTGCGCATAGCCTTGCGGCGACAGCATGTCCTTTTTCAGCGCCGCAGCCAGCACGCCCACACCGATGCCCTTGCCAAGGATCAGCACGTCGCCTGCCTTGGCACCGCTGTTCTTCTTCAGCTTGTCGGGATGCACGATACCCAGTGCGACCAAACCGTAGATCGGCTCGACAGAGTCGATGGAATGCCCGCCCGCCAGCGGGATGCCCGCCGCTTTGCACACCGCCTCGCCGCCTTGCAGGATGGAACGTATGGTCTCCACCGGCAGCTTGTTGATCGGCATGCCAACGATGGCCAGCGCCATGATTGGCGTGCCGCCCATCGCATACACATCGGATAGCGCATTGGTCGCGGCGATGCGGCCAAAGTCGAATGGATCATCGACGATGGGCATGAAAAAATCGGTGGTGGCGATGATCGCCTGCTGATCGTTCAGGCGGTACACCGCCGCGTCGTCGCTGGTCTCGGTGCCCACCAGCAAGTCGGGGAACGGCAGCTTCGCTTTTGCTTCGCCCAGTATTTGTTGCAACAAGCCCGGCGCGATTTTGCAGCCGCAGCCACCGCCGTGCGACAATTGGGTCAACTTCACTTCAGACACATTCACTCCTCAATACGTTAATGCTTTTCAGAACCGCGAACCTATCACAGCTGGCCGAGTTTGACGAAATTATCGACGTGCGCACGCCCGCCGAGTTCGCCGACGACCACATTCCCGGCGCGATAAATTGCCCGGTGCTGTCGGATGAGGAACGCATCACCGTCGGCACCCTGTACAAGCAGGTCTCGCCGTTTGAGGCGCGCAAGGTCGGCGGCGCGCTGGTCGCGAAGAACATCGCACATCATCTGGAAACCGTATTCCACGACAAGCCGAAGTCATGGAAGCCGCTGGTCTACTGCTGGCGCGGCGGCCAGCGCAGCGGCGCGATGAGCATCATCCTCGCGCAAATCGGCTGGGCAGCACACAAGCTGGAAGGCGGCTACAAAACCTATCGCCGCGATGTGCTGGATCAGCTGGAGACACTGCCGCAGCGATTCACCTTCAAAGTGGTGTGTGGCCCCACCGGCTCGGGCAAGAGCCGTCTGCTCGCGGCATTGGCGGAGACCGGGCATCCCAACAACAAACATCAAGTCCTGGATCTGGAAGGGCTGGCGCAGCATAAAGGCTCGGTGCTGGGTAATATCCCACTGCATCCGCAGCCCTCGCAGAAATGGTTCGACAGCCTGCTGCTGACGGCACTGCAAGGTTTAGACCCGGCGCGCCCGGTGTACGTGGAATCGGAAAGCAAAAAGATCGGCAGCGTCGCCCTGCCCGCCGCGCTCTTCGACACGATGCATGCAGCCGACTGCCTGGTGGTGGAAACGCCGCTGGAAGTGCGCGTCGCGGGCCTGCTGGAAGACTACCTCCACTACGTCAACGACCCGAAGGCGCTGCTCGCGCAACTGCAATCGCTGCTGCCGTTCCACAGCGGCGAGAAGCTGGCGCACTGGAATGGACTGATACGCGCCGGAGACTTCGCCGCCTTCGTCGCGGAACTGCTCACGCTGCACTACGACCCGAGCTACTTCCGCTCGCTGACCAAACACTACCCGAAGCTGCCCGATGCGCAGACCCTAGTATTGAACGACTTGTCGCATGCGGCTTTGTCCGAGGTTGCGAAACAACTGTAGGGGCGAAATTTAACCAGCGACTTAGCTGGCGGTATTCAGTGAGGTAAACCCCCGGCTATGCCGGGGGACTCACCAAAGTTTGACCTTTGCGGCAATCATGCAGAATGGAGAGAGTCGCGGATGTTCCCCACTTTGGAAAAGGGGGGCTAGGGGGGATTTGCGAAGGATGGGTAACTATATGTTTTCAAATCCCCCTCGCTCCCCCTTTTTTAAAGGGGGAAGTAGTGAGTGCCGCCGGGGGCGGCTCATGGTTTTATTGGCCCCTTTGAGGGGCTCACCCAATAAGCCTCCGGCTTTGCCGGAGGCCGTTTAACTTGCCGGTCAGGTCGGCAGTTTCCAAGCCTCAAACCGACGACTCGGCCCGCACGGCCATCAAGTGATAAAATGCGCGCTTCATAAATCCTCAGGTCGCGCGCCATAACGGCGATGGGCGGCTTCGCAATGGACATAGCATTACTTCTGTTTCTCATTCTTCTCAATGGCGTTCTGGCGATGTCGGAAATCGCCGTAGTCTCTTCCCGCAAAGCCCGCCTGCAAAAACTGGCTGATGATGACAGTCCCGGAGCGCAATCCGCACTGGCTCTCAGCAACGAACCGGCGACCTTTCTTTCCACGATACAAGTCGGCATTACCACGGTCGGTATTCTGAGCGGCGCTATCGGCGAGACCGCTCTTGCCGATCCGTTGACTGCTTGGCTTGCCAATTTTGCATTGTTGGAACCCTATGCCAGAGGCATCGCATTGACGGTCGTCGTCGTTGGGTTGACCTATTTTTCCGTCGTTATCGGTGAGCTGGTGCCCAAACAACTCGGCTTGTTGGCCCCCGAGAAGACCGCCTCCCTGATCGCCCCACCGATGAACGTGCTGTCGCGGCTGGCAGGCCCGTTGGTTTGGTTGCTCTCGGCCTCTTCCAGCTCATTGCTGCGTCTGATGGGGGCGGCTCGAAAGGAAGAGCCGCCTGTTACCGACGATGAAATCAATGTGCTGATGGAGCAAGGATCGGAGGCCGGGATATTTCACGAGAGCGAACAGGCTCTCGTGTCCAACGTGCTGCGTCTTGATGATCAACGCATAGGCGCGATCATGACGCACCGAACCGACATCTATCTGCTGGATCTGGACGAACCTGAAACGGATATCCGCAATCGCATTGCCGAAAGCCCGTACACCCGTCTGGTGGTTTGCCGCGACGGGCTGGATCATATTGCCGGGATATTGCGCACGGCGGATATTCTCAAGGATGCGCTCTCGGGCAAGCCCCTCCAGATCGAGCAGTATCTGCGACCGCCCCTGTACGTGCCGGAGGGTGTTTCTACCACCCACCTGCTGGAGAACTTCCGCAAATCTCGCCAACAATGCGCGCTGATCGTCGATGAGTACGGTGAATTGCAGGGTCTGGTCACGCTTACTGATGTCCTGACCTCCATCGTTGGAGAGTTGCCCTCTTCCGATATCGCAGAAGAGCAGGATGTGGTGGTTCGTGAAGACGGCTCGTTACTGATTGATGGCAGCGTGACTATTGAACGGCTCAAATCCGCGCTGGAAATCGAAGTCGATTTACCCGGCGAGGAAGAAAATGCCTTCAACACCTTGGGCGGTTTCATCATGTATACGCTGGGGCGTATTCCGCTGGTAACCGACCATTTCGAGGCGGCAGGCTGCCGCTTTGAAGTCATGGATATGGACAAGAATCGCGTGGACAAGGTACTGGCATCACACCTCACTCCATCAAAATCTGCCACGGAGTTGTCCGAAGCATAAGTTCGACCTTGAGCAATTTCTGAGGAGAGCTATCGGCTTTATGGGAATCTGTTGCCCATCGGGTCGGCTATTTTCGACCCGGAACGGTCATCCGGCAGAACAATTCTGAGCTATGCCGGGGGATTTACAAAAGGATGGGCAACTCCAAGTTTTCAAATCCCCCTCGACCCCCTCGCAAACTCTCCCCCCTTTTATAAAGGGGGAAGTAGTGAGCACCGCCGAGAGCGGCCCATGATTTTATTGGCCCCTTTGAGGGGTTCACCCAATAAGCCGGTCCTGTCGAAGTAGCCTCCGGCTTTGCCGGAGGTCATTCAACTTTCAGTTGTCCGCCCCAGCAGACTTCGCACCGTCGCCAGCGCACCTTCGTAGTCGAACGCCGCCACTTTCCGCCCCAGTTCCATAGCGACTGGTGCCCCGTGCGTCGCCAGCAAGAGCGGCTGGGTGCGCTCAAACAAATCGGAGGCCGCGGTATCGTCGCTGGCCAGCAGGGAAGCCAGCTGTTCGAGCACCTCGCGCGCCCGTTCGGGATCGGGCGGTACGTTGTCGATCACCGCCTCGGGCAATTGCGCCAGTACCGCATCGAGTGCCTGCATTTCAGTCTGTAGGGACGCAACGAGCCCAGGCATCGATGCGGTCTCATTGGAGCGCACGGCTTGCTCAAGCGCCAGCGCGGCGGCATGCAGAGCGGTCGCGCCCAGCGTTCCGGCCACTCCCTTGAGGGCGTGTGTCCGTTGTCTCACGGCTTCGGCATGCCCAGCGGCAAGCGCGTCTTGCAGGAATTGCGGATCGTCGCGATGGTTGGCGGCAAACAGCCGTAACAAGGCCACATAGGCGACTGCCTTGCCACCCAAGGCGCGCAATCCGCGTGCGGTGTCGAGACCGGCGAATTCAGCCAAGGGGCGTGGCAGCGCGCTCAGAGGCTGGGGCGGGGTGGCGGGTGCGGCAATCATGTCATCGGCGCGTTCGGTCGCTTGCCCCGCTGGCAACCATTTCAGCAAGGTGGCAAAGAGTGTCTCCGGCTCGACCGGCTTGGTGATGAAGTCATTCATCCCCGCGTTTTGACAGGCTTGGCGATCCTCGTCGTAGGCATTGGCCGTCATCGCCAGGATCGGACGG
>JAXMKV010000035.1:0-2635 GCA_034371155.1 Gallionella sp.
CCCCCTCCCCGTCAGGCACTACAACCGCGTCATCCGCCGTTCAAGCGACGGATCGCACGGTGCCTCCCGGCAGCGGATCGATCCCCAGTGCCGTGTAGATCGACTGCAAGGCCACCTCCGGACGGGTTGCCTTGCGTACATGCAGCGTGCGGCCATCCTTCCGCGTAAAGCTCGCCGTCACCCGGCGCTGTACCGACAGCGTCTCGCGCAGACTCGTCCATCGCCCGTGGATCCCCTTCGCCTCAAGTTGTCGCCGAATGACCTGCACCGCCTGGTACGCCAGCACCGTGATGAACAAGTGCGCATCACTGCGCCCCTCCTTATGGTGGTAGACCGGTCGCAGGCCCAGTTCCGACTTCAAGCTGCGGAACACCCCCTCCAGATCGGTCAGCATCGTGTAGGTCCGCCACAGCTTCTCTTCGTCCCAATCCACCTCGCTGCTGCGCAAGCAGTACACCCCGGGATCGGTCAGCATCGTCCCCGCCACCGGCGTCTTCACCCACTTGAGTTCCTTTGCCTTGTGGCCTTCCGCGTCTGTGTCCAGGGTGATTTCGTAATGCCGGCCCACCCCGTGGCAACGTTCCTTCAACTTGCCGATCCGGTCCCACAGGCGATCCGCGCGCTTCTCTCCGCGCGGCTTGGCCAGGCCTTCCTTCAGCTTGGTCAGCCCCGCCTCGAAGGCTTCGCAGAAACGCTGCGTGATGCCCAATTCCTTCTTCTCCCGCCCCGGCGAATGGCAGTACAGGCGAACCTCGCCTGCCGCCGCGTCCAGCACCTTCATCACCTTCAGCGTATCGCCCCCCGCCGTGGTCAGCGTCGTCTCACCTTCCGGCGCAATCCGCAGCGCCTCCCGGCTCATCACCAGGTAGCGATAGCCCTTTTCCTTCAGCCAGGCGAGGTTCGCCTCCGTCGCGATGCCGCGATCCATCACCACCAGGGCGCCGATCGGGGCGGAAAGATCGGTCAGCATGGTCTCCAGGGTGCGCCCCTCCACCGCGTTGCCGTCGAACACCCGGGAACGGCGTACGAAGCCGCTGCCGTCCAGGATCAGCCCCAAGGTCAAGAGCGGGCAATCCGTGCGCTTCTCCTTCGAATGGCCGCGGCGGGCCTTGGGGTTGAGGGCGGCGGCCCCTTCGAAATAGGTGTTGGTGAGGTCGTACAGGGTGACCGTCGTCTCCAGCCCGAACAAGCTGCGCACCCGCTCGAACAGGGCCGCTTCGATGGCGTCCTGGTGCTTCAGCAAGACATCGCCCGCGCGGTAGAGGCGCATCAGCGAGAGATCGGTGAAGGACAAGTCGAGCAACTCACCCAGGGCGCTGGTGTCGTTGAGCCAGCGCCAGGTGGCCAGCTCCGAGCCGGGGGCCGCCATGCGCGCCACCACCTGGGCCAGGATCATGGCGCGGGTGATGGCGTTGATGCCCAGCGATTCCAGCAACGGTTCGAATTCCAACTGGGCCAAAGCGTGCAGCCCGACCTGCTCGACGCCAACGGAACGCGGCCGAGTCAGTTCCAGGGAGGAGACATCGACCTCGACGAAATCGCATACAGGCAGGGGTTCCGCGCGGCTGGAGATGAGCCGGGCGGCCAGCGATTGCGCGAGGGTTTCGACTGTTTCGGGAACGTTCGCCGCGAGGAGATCGTCGCGCTGGCCGAGGAGCTGGGCGAGACGGACGCACAAGTCGGGCCAGAGGGGTTCGGGGAGGTCGAAGGTGCTGCCGAGGTTGAGGAGGGTGGATTGTCTTACCCGAGCGCCTTCACGCCGGGACTCGACCAGGCGGAAGGTGTGGTAGGGGACGCCGTCGGCATTGCGGCGGGTGGGGGCGCGGCGGATGAACATGCCGATAGGATAGCGCCAGGCAAGGGGTTTGTGGGACGACCCCATAAATAATAAGGCACTACACCACGAATTCAGGACGGAAGCAACAAAGAATCAATGGGTTACGTGCGGAAATCAATGGGAATCGAGAGGGAGTTGTTAAACGTGGGTTACGAATGCGATCCGGAGCAACCAGAATGAGCAATGCATCGCTTACAACCACATCCAGACTTTGGTTAGAAAAATCTGGCAAGTGGTCAGCGTGGCCGACCATCAATTCGAGTGCACCATCACTGGCAAAATATATTTTGCCTACCCGAATGGCCTCAGGGTTGATGTCCAAGCCGAAGAGCTGAGTTTGTGGCAGGCGCTCACGCAGTCGAGCGAGGTTGGCGCCGCTGGTGCAGCCAATTTCGAGGACGCTTTCCGGTTGAAACGCGGCGACAGCTTCGACTATCTGTTCGCGGTGCGGATGTTCGAGTGTCTCCAGATAGCCTTGTGCCCAGCCGCGCCGGTATAGATGCCGATAGCGCCAGGCCCATTCCTGAAGACGCGTGCCAAGCGGACCACGTTCCAGCCATTCCTGTATTCGACGTGCCAATATTTTTAGTCGCTTCATTACGATTTCTTTCCAAGTTGCCGATAAAGCGTGTCCATCTTCGCCATCTCGACTTGGTAATCGTTGCGTTCCTGAATGGTCATGCGGCCGGCTTGGCCCATCCGCTCGCGCAACCCCGAGTCAGCCAGCAGGCGCAGCAGTTTCTCCGCCAGGGCCTGCGGCTGGGAGACCGGCACCAGAAAACCGTTGTCGCCGTCGCC
>JAXMKV010000036.1:0-39171 GCA_034371155.1 Gallionella sp.
CATCAAGCGCGTGACCGACATCATGAGCGAGATCACGGCGGCATCCTCCGAGCAGAGCCAGGGCATCGAACAGGTCAATACCGCCATCACCCAGATGGACGAAGTGACGCAGCAGAACGCGGCACTGGTGGAAGAAGCGGCTGCTGCGGCTGAATCACTGGAAGAACAGGCACAGAACCTGTCGGTATCGGTGGCGACCTTCAAGGTGGACGAGAGCGGCAGTCGTACCGTGGCGGCGCGCGCACCGGCTCCAGCGCGTCATCCGGCTCCGGTGGCTCGCAAGCCGGCTCACCCGGTGGCCAAGTCCGCGGCGGGCAAGGCGGTCGCTAGGCCCAAGCCGCAGCCCAAGGGCGATGAGGACGATGGCGAGTGGGCCGAGTTCTAAGTACGGAAATTTGTAATTTTTGCGATAGATTCGGACGAATTTAAGAGAGGTTGGAAATGAAAATCAATGAACCGGTAACGAATGTCGAATACGTGGTCAAAGAAACCGATTCGATCGTTTCCAAGACTGATCTTAAAGGTGCCATCACCTATGTGAACGAAGACTTCTTGCGGGTCAGCGGTTTCATAGAGTCCGAACTGATAGGGGTGAACCACAACATCGTCCGTCATCCGGACATGCCGCCAGAAGCCTTCGCGGATCTGTGGCGCGCCCTGAAGCAAGGTCGCCCATGGACCGGCTTGGTCAAGAATCGTTGCAAGAACGGCGACTTCTACTGGGTCGTGGCCAATGTCACGCCGATATACGAAAAGGGGCAGTTGGTCGGCTACATGTCGGTGCGCAGCAAGCCGGCACAGGAGCAGGTCAACGCCGCATCGGCGGCGTATACCCTGTTCCGCAGCGGCAAGGCGGGTGGTCTGAGTATCAAGGACGGCAACGTGGTCAAGTCCGGCCTGTTTGACAAGCTCAACCTGTTCAAGAATGCCTCGATCAAGACGCGCATGGTGACTGTGCTGGGGGCAATGTCGGCAGCGATGATCGTGTTGGGGGCGCTTGGCCTCTTTGGTATGGCCAAGAGCAACGAGGGTCTGCGCTCGGTCTATCTGGATCGTACCGTGCCACTGGATCAGATCGCCGAGATTTCCGACCTGATGAACCAGAATATCCGCCAGCTGCATCTGGCCAGCATGCATGACCCTCGCATGGAAGAAAGTCGCTTGCACGACCATCCGATCGCGAGACATTTGGATGAAGTGGACAACAACATCGCAGAGATCAGCAAGATATGGGAAGCCTATATGGCGTCCACGCTGACCACCGAGGAAAAGGCGCTGGCCGAGAAGTATGTGGCCGTGCGCAAGGAGTTCGTCAAGGACGGACTGCTGGTCGCCAAGGAACAGTACAAACTTGCCCGCTATGCTGAAGGCAATACCACGCTGATCAAGGTGGCGAATCCCAAGGGTAGTGCGGCCCTGGAATTGGCGGACGAGCTGAAGACACTGCAATCCCGCGTTGCCAAGGAAGAGTTTGAAGCGGCCGAATTACGCTATCAGACCACCCGTAATCAGGCGGTTGCGCTGATGGCGGGCGGCATACTGTTGGCACTATGGGCCCTGTTCACCCTCATGTCCGGCGTGATACGTCCGATCTCTCAGGTCATCGAATTGTTGCAGCAGATATCTCAGGGCAAGTACGACAACATCTTCACCGTCAAGCGGCAGGATGAGGTCGGGAAATTGCTCAATGCCCTCAAGTCCATGCAGATCAAGCTGGGTTTCGATGTGGCCGATGCGTTGCGTGTCTCTAACGAAAACTTGCGCATCAAGATCGGTCTGGACAATGTTTCCACCAGCGTGATGATCTCCGACACGGAGCGCAACATCATCTACATGAACAAAGCTGTGGTCGATCTGATGCAGACCGCTGAATCGGATATTCGCAAAGAGTTGCCGAATTTCAGGGCGGCAAATTTGCAGGGAGGCAGCATCGACGCGTTCCACAAAAACCCGGCACATCAAAAGTCCATGTTGGCCAGCCTGAGCACGACACACCGCACCGAGATCAGGATAGGCGGACGCACTTTTGCGTTGGCAGCCAACCCGGTCATCAACGAGCGCGGTACGCGTCTGGGCGCCGCGCTGGAGTGGAAGGACAGGACTGCCGAAGTCGCGGTAGAAAAAGAGGTTGCCGAGATTGTTGAAGGCGCGGTACTTGGTAACTTCACCAACCGCATCGATATGAACAGCAAGGAAGGTTTCTTCAAGCAACTGGGCGAGGCCATCAACAAGCTGATGGAGACCTCCGACACCGGCTTGCAGGAAGTGGTGCGCATGCTGGGTGCGCTGGCACGCGGCGACCTGACCGACCGCATCACCAACGACTACAGCGGCACCTTCGGCCAGCTGAAGAACGACTCCAACGCGACGGCGGAAAAGCTCAGCAGCATCATCGGCGACATCAAGACCGCCACCGACACCATCAATACCGCCGCGCAAGAGATCGCCGCCGGCAACAGCGACCTGTCACAGCGCACCGAAGAACAGGCATCCAGTCTGGAAGAGACTGCCTCCAGCATGGAAGAACTCACCTCCACCGTGAAGCAGAACGCCGAGAACGCGAAGCAGGCCAACCAACTCGCGCTGGGTGCCTCCGACGTTGCCTCCAAAGGCGGCTCCGTCGTCAAACAAGTCGTCACCACCATGGACTCTATCAACGAATCCAGCCGCAAGATCGTCGACATCATCTCTGTGATCGACGGCATCGCCTTCCAGACCAACATCCTCGCGCTCAATGCGGCGGTTGAAGCGGCAAGAGCAGGTGAACAGGGACGCGGCTTCGCCGTCGTGGCCGGTGAGGTGCGCAACTTGGCTCAACGCAGCGCGGCAGCGGCAAAGGAAATCAAAACCCTCATTGGAGATTCCGTCGAGAAAGTACAGGGCGGAAGCAAGCTGGTGGCAGAAGCCGGTCAGACCATGGAAGAGATTGTCGGCAGCATCAAGCGCGTGACCGACATCATGAGCGAGATCACCGCAGCCTCGGTCGAACAGAGCGCCGGTATCGAACAAGTAAATCTGGCCATCACCCAGATGGACGAGGTGACGCAGCAGAACGCGGCACTGGTGGAAGAAGCCGCAGCAGCGGCGGAATCGCTGGAAGAACAGGCGCAACACCTGTCGACTTCGGTGGCGACCTTCAAGGTGGACGGCAGCTCAGGCAGCAGCCTAGGCCGCCGGGCACTGCCCGCACCGCGCTAGCCGGGCAAAAGAAACACGGGCGGGATGCCCGTATCACGCAAAAGCGCGGGCCAAGTCCCGCGCTTTTGTTTTTGGCGCGGCGACTACAAGCGATAGCCGCTTTACGGTAAGCTACGCCCCTTCCAGCAACCCTTTAGAGAATCCGCAAAATGGTACAAGGCCAATACGTAATGTCTATGCTCCGCGTGAGCAAGATCGTTCCCCCAAAACGTCAGATCATCAAAGACATCTCCCTCAGCTTCTTCCCCGGTGCCAAGATCGGCCTGCTGGGTCTGAACGGCTCGGGTAAATCCACCGTGCTGCGCATCATGGCGAAGCAGGATGCCGAATACGACGGCGAGGTGCAGCACCTGCCCGGCATCAAGATCGGATATCTGGAGCAGGAGCCCGTGCTCGATCCCGCCAAGACCGTGCGCGAGGAAGTCGAATCCGCGCTGGGCGAAGTGATGCAGGCGCAGGCCAAGCTCGACGAGGTGTACGCCGCCTATGCGGCAGAAGATGCCGACTTCGACGCGCTCGCCGCCGAGCAGGCCCGCCTGGAGAACATCATCGCAGCAAGCGGCAGCGATGCCTCGCACCAGATGGAGATCGCCGCCGATGCGCTGCGTTTGCCGGAGTGGGATGCAGTTATCAAAAATCTTTCAGGCGGCGAAAAACGTCGCGTGGCGCTGTGCAAGCTGCTGCTGGAAAAACCCGACATGCTGCTGCTGGACGAACCCACCAACCACCTTGATGCGGAATCGGTGGAATGGCTGGAACAATTCCTCGTGCGCTTCCCCGGCACCGTGGTCGCCGTTACCCACGATCGCTACTTCCTCGACAACGCCGCCGAATGGATCCTCGAACTCGACCGCGGCCACGGCATCCCCTGGAAGGGCAATTACTCAAGCTGGCTGGAGCAAAAGGGCGAGCGTCTGGCGCAGGAGCAGAAGCAACTCGACGCGCATTCAAAAGCGATGAAGCAGGAACTGGAATGGGTGCGCCAGAACCCCAAGGCGCGCCAGGCCAAATCCAAGGCGCGTATCGCCCGCTTTGAAGAACTCAATTCGCAGGAACACCAGGCCCGCAACGAAACGCAGGAAATCTTTATCCCCGTCGGCGAACGACTGGGTAACGAAGTCATCGAATTCGACGGCGTGAGCAAAGCCTATGGCGACCGCCTGCTGATCGACAACCTCAGCTTCAAGATTCCGCCCGGCGCAATCGTCGGCATCATCGGCCCCAACGGCGCGGGTAAATCCACCCTGTTCCGCATGATCACCGGCAAGGAACAGCCGGACAGCGGCGAAGTGAAGATCGGCCAGACCGTGAAGATCGCCCACATCGATCAGGCGCGCGATTCGCTGGAGAACGACAAGACCGTGTTCGACGCCATCTCCGGCGGCAACGATATTTTGACCGTGGGCAAATACGAAACCCCGGCGCGCGCCTACATCGGCCGCTTCAACTTCAAAGGCTCGGATCAAGGCAAACTCGTCGGTCAACTCTCCGGCGGTGAGCGCGGCCGCTTGCATCTGGCGCAAACCCTCATCGCGGGCGGCAACGTGCTGCTGCTCGACGAACCCTCCAACGACCTCGACGTGGAAACCCTGCGCGCACTCGAAGATGCCCTGCTCGAATTCGCCGGCTGCGTCGCCGTCATCTCCCACGACCGCTGGTTCCTCGACCGCAACGCCACCCACATCCTCGCCTGCGAAGGCGATTCGAAGTGGACGTTCTTTGATGGCAACTATCAGGAATATGAGGCGGACAAGCGGAAGCGTTTGGGTGAGGAAGGCGCGAAGCCTAAGCGGATTCGGTATAAGCCGATTAGTCGGTAGGCCAACACAGAGGCCGTTCGCCCTGAGTAGGCCGCAGGCCGTATCGAAGGGTAAACTAGCTAGCAAGGAGATAGCGCATGCCAACCATCAGCCAGTTCTTCGGGATCATCATCCAGATGTTCTGGCGCGAGCATGCGCCGCCTCACTTTCACGCCATGTATGGCGAGTACGAAGCCTTGGTCGATATCCGCACACTGGAAGTCATCAAGGGCAGTTTGCCGAAACGCGCGCAGGCACTCGTACTCGAATGGGCAGCACAACATCGCACCGAGTTGATGGAGGACTGGAACCTATGCCAATCGAAACAGTTACCCAAGAACATCGCTCCGTTGGAGTAATAGCCGCTGCGCCTTGGCGTGTGTGTGCAGTCAACGTGCAACCGGGATACCGGCTTTCAATTACCTGCAATGATGGTGCGAGTGGTATTGTGGATATGTCTGTGCTAGTGAATAGTGTGGATGCGGGAATCTTCACCGCACTCAAAGATGCTCAATTATTTCAGCAAGTCAGTATCGAGCTTGGTGCGCTCACATGGCCGAATGGTGCAGACCTCGATCCGTTGTGGGTACATGAAGAGATCGGGAAGAATAAAACGTGGTCTGTCCCCGTTTAACGTTGAGGATGAAGCAATCTTCAGTCGGGTGAACGTCGAATTAGGCGTGCTCACTTGGCCTAACGGCGCAGACCTTGATCCAGAGTGGATGCATGAAGAATTGGGGAAGAATAAAACGTGGTCTGTCCCCGATTAATAAAAGGGGTCAGCATCGCAATTATTTTGCGATAGATGAAGAGCATGAAAACTTTGGCACACACCAAACGAATAACCGGGGACAGACCACGATTTCCACCTCATGCTGAAGCGATATAAGCCATGCTCATAAAGCAGCCAGACGATAAGACCAACGACATTGAGTGCTTGAGGGGGCTTGGCGCCCGCCCGGACGTTTCCGCAGATGTTCGCAAGAATATTGAGCAGGAGATTCGTTTCATGCAATCTGGCATGAAAGGCGAAGCCGAAGCGGCATATGAAATGGAGTTTCATTTTGGCGCTTCGAAGAACTGGATGCTCATCCATGATTTGCGCATCGAGTGCGAAGGGCGTGTCGCACAAATTGACCACCTCTTGCTGAATCGTTTTATGAAAGAATAATAGAGAATAATAGGGGACAGACCACGGTTTCCTGGCGGCAACGTTTCCCTTGCCATTATTTCCTCGTCCGCTAGAATGACCGTATTCAGTCTTTATTCGGTGACCTATCATGCAAGAGCAAATTATCAGTCTGACCGATTTCAAAACCTCCGCCAGCCGTTTGTTGCAGGAGACGCGCGGGGGAGCCAATATCATTTTGACGCAGAACGGTTCGGCGAGTGCGGTGGTGCAGGACTATGCAACCTACCGCGCGCAGCAGGATGCCTTTCTGATGTTGAAGCTGATGGTGCAGGGCGAGGCCGATGTGCAGAAGAATCGCGTCACTCCGCAAGCCAAGGTGTTCGATGGATTGCGCTCGTCTTTGCTGAAGCAGCAAAAGCGACATGGCTGAATCAAAGTCGTATCAGGTGCTGTGGTCGCATACGGCGCAGCAGGATTTGACGGAGATCATCGAGTACATTGCACAGGATAGTGTTGGCGATGCGCTGGCAATCTTGCAAAAGCTGGAAACCAAAGCCGAACTTTTGATTACCTTGCCGAATCGCGGTCGCGTCGTGCCTGAGTTGTTGCATACCGGCATCTCGCAATACAGGGAGTTGATCAGCGCGCCCTGGCGCATCGTTTACCGGGTTGATAGCAAGCGGGTCTTGATCATGGCGGTGATAGATAGTCGGCGTGATTTGCAGACGGTGTTGCTCAATCGATTGGCAAGGTGATACATCATGCGTGGATGAGATGGGGACGAAGCCCAATTGAAATCAGAAGAATAGGGCTCAGCTTCGCAATAGTTTTGGCACAAGGTCGCTCCAGTTGAAGGAGGTATGCAATGCCCAAGCTCTACGAATATTTCGGTTTGATTATCATGTTCTAAGCCAATGAGCATGAGCCGGTTCATGTTCACGGCAAATTCCAGGATCGTGAATCTCGCGCCGAGATCATCGTGGTAAATGGCGAGATCGTTGAGATTCGCTATGCAAACGTTTCTGGGCGTGCACCACTGGCGAATACCGAGATGCGAAACTTCGAGGAGTTGGTGACAGATCGTGCCAGCGATATCGTGAACAAATGGATCGATTTTTTCGTGCTGCACAAACCTGTAAAATCGGAACGCATCACAGGGAGGCTGAAATGATTCCTGCAACGCTAAACATCACATCGGTGGAACAGGTGAGCGATTATGCGCTGCGCCTGTCATTTGACGACGGTACCGTGCAGACGGTGGATTTCAAGCCCTTCCTGTTGCTTTCGCGCCATCCCGATATTCGCGCCTATCTTGATTCAGCGCGCTTTGCGGCATATCGGATCGAATATGGCGAGTTGGTATGGGGAGATTACGATTTGTGCTTCCCCATCGCCGACTTGTACCAGAACAGGCTGATGCCTGATGCTACATTGGAAAAGGCGGCTTGACGCACATGCCCCAGCCTCCATCATCCAAGCCTCGCGATTGGACTTCGGAAGATGTGTTGTGTGCTTTGAAGCGTGCATCCGAGAAGGCTCGCCAGTTGGCCGAGCAAACCGGCACTCCTTTTGTTGTGCGCAAATCCACTATCGCTGGCAAGCAAAGTAAATAGGGCTTATACAGCCACCCCACGGTTGAACTGAAATCAAAGGTACCGGAGTCGAATTGTTTTGGCGCGAAGTCTGTGTGATTGAAAATGAAATCGACTCCGGTACCCTTTGATCGGTGACAGGCCACGATTTCAGAACAAGCCGAGCAAGAACCTCTTCAGTGTTGCAGTGACACTGATTGAAAAATGGTTGAATGAATGTCTGCATAGGTACAGAGTACAAGGCATGTAGTTGGCTTGAGCGGTTCCTTTTAACCAGCTTCACTTCAACAGGAGGTTCATCATGTTTTCATCTGTCACTATCCCTTTCGGGGCGAAGATGCTTTTTAATACGGCCACGATCAAACCCGGTGTGGCTTTCGAGGATGTCGAGGTGGCGCTGGCCGAGATGTGCAATGTGGTGAAGGACACTTACGGCGGCGACAGGGGCGGCTTCATCGCCGGCCAGGTTTATGAATTCTCCGGTTTCGTTTCGGACGAAGGCTCGTTGAGCGATTCGAGATCGGCGGAAAAGCATATTGCGATCGTGACTTACTGGAATTCTTTCGAGGAGCATGAACGCTCGCACGCAGACAAGGCATTCAAGGATAAATTTGCAGCCTTGGCCGAGTTGTGTGTCGAGAGCAAGGAATTGGGTTACAACATGCTCTGGCAGGGGGCGCTGGAATAGCAATCGGGGCGCAGTTTCCGCTTTAAGTCAGGCTTTAAAAACCGAAGCAGCCGGAGTCGAATTGTTTTCAGAGCAGGTGAGTCATGGATGAAGCTCAGCAGAAAATGGGACCGACTTTTATTTTCGCCAAACGCGTCTATCTTGTTGCCGCGATCTACGGTTTCATCGTGCTTGTTCCGCAGTATTTTCTCGAGGCATCGCTGGTACCGCCCACTACACACCCCGAGCAGTTCTATGGTTTCATCGGTCTGGCGCTGGTGTGGCAGTTCGTGTTCGTGATGATTTCGCGCGATGTGGGGCGTTATCGCATGCTGATGCCCGTCACGGTGCTGGAGAAACTGGCCTTCGGCCTGCCTGCGCTGATCCTTTATCTGCAAGGTCGCGTGCTTGCGCCGGTGCTGGCGGTAGGCCTCATCGATCTGCTGCTCGGTATGCTGTTCGCCATCGCATTCGTTACAACGCGCGGTAATCAAAATAAAATGGGGACGGAACCAAAATTGTTTTAATGAATGAAGCTCCGTCCCCATGTCCACCCTCCAAACGATGCCATCAGATTCACCCCCTCCCTCCGAATTGAGACACGCCGCGCTGCACTGGCTGGTCGAGTGCGATGCCGTTCAGAAGGCGGCGGGTGTGCGCCGTCTGGCTAGGGATTGGGCGGCAGGGGCGGTTAGCTTGGATGTCGATGCGGCAGTGAGTGTCGCGCCGGTTTCCCCCGGACATCCCGCCAAGCCCGAGCTGGTCTCACCGCTCACGGTGCAGCGCCGCGCGATGAACACGCCGGAAGGGCGCGCCGCGATGATCCATGCGCTGGTGCATATCGAGTTCAACGCGATCAATCTGGCACTGGATGCGCTGTGGCGTTTTCCGAACATGCTGCGCGAGTATTACGCCGACTGGCTGCAAGTGGCCGACGAGGAGGCGCTGCACTTCACGCTGCTGGCTGGGCATTTACAGACGCAGGGTTTTGCCTACGGCGATTTCTCCGCGCACAACGGGCTGTGGGATATGGCGGTGCGCACGCAGCATGATGTGCTGGCGCGCATGGCTTTGCTGCCCCGCACGATGGAGGCGCGCGGTCTGGATGTGACGCCGGGTACGAAGGCGAAGCTGGTGCAGGCCGGTGATAGCGCGATCGCTCCCATTCTGGATATCGTGCTGCGCGACGAGATCGGCCATGTCGCTATCGGCAACCGCTGGTTCAACTATCTGTGCGCGCAGCGCGGGCTGAAGCCTGCTGCCACTTATGCCGCGCTGCTCACCGAATACAATGCGGTGCTGCGACGCGGGCCGTTCAATCTGGAGGCGCGCCGCGCGGCGGGATTCGGCGAAGAGGAGTTGGCGGATTTGGGGATGAGTCGAGCGCAATGAAAAATATCGCCGGAAAACTCTTCGGTTTTGCGATGCTTGTCGCAGTGTTCAAGAATGGTTCAGCAACGGGCCGCTAGTGTAGTACGCCGTAGTTAAATGACCTCCGGCAAAGCCGGAGGCTTATTGGGTGGGGCCCTCAAAGGGGCCAGCCATGAGCCGCCCCCGGCGGCACTCTTTACTTCCCCCTTTATAAAAGTGGGACTGAGGGGGATTTGAAAACTTGGAGTTGCACATCCTTTCGCCAATCCCCCCTGGCCCCCCTTTTTCAAAGTGGGGAACGTCCGCGACGCTCTCTATCCTGCATGATTTCCGCTAAGGTCAAACCTTGGAGAGTCTCCCGGCATCGCCGGGGATTTACCTCGCTGAATTAACGGCGATGCTCAACGCTCTTGTATCGGACTTTAGCCCGACTTGTCGGGTTGCACTCGCAAGGACTAGGCTGTGGTTTCCTCGAAGAGATTCCTGTTCCCTCGGGGGTAAGGGACTGAAGCCCCGACAACACACGCTCAAACCCGATCAGCCAATGAGGCGCTCAACGTCGGTATGAGTTCCAAGCTGAATGGCGCATTACATCAGGTACGCCACGGGATGAGGGGGCTTCATACCGGGAACAGCCGGGTGGTGCGATAATGCCGCGAACCGTTCCCCGTCATTCTTTCGCAAGGTGCCTTCCATATGAGCAACGTCATCGCCGCTCTCGTCAATGCGCTCAAATCGCTCTTTCATCCGAAGATGCTGGCGCTGATATTCTGGCCAATACTGGTCGCGATGCTGTTGTGGGTGGGGGCGGCCATGTTCTTCTGGGGGAGCTGGATCGCTAATCTGACCGGGCTGGTGCAGGCGACGCCGCTGGAGCAATGGATGGCGCAGGGCATGTTCGCGGTGGTGGCGCATTATCTGATCAGCATCATTCTGGTCTTGCTGCTGCTCCCGGCGATCTATGTCACCGCGCTGGTGATCACGGCGGTCTTTGCGATGCCGGCGATGGTCGATCATGTCGCCGGAAAATATTATCCCGAACTGGAGCGCAAGCAGGGCGGCAGCACGACCGGCAACATCGCCAATGCGCTGCTCGCAGTCGGCATCTACGGCGCGGGCTGGGTGGTGAGCCTGCCGTTGTGGCTGTTCTCGCCGCTGGCGCTGGTGCTGCCCATCCTGCTGATGGCTTATCTGAACCAGCGCCTGTTCCGTTATGACGCGCTGGCCGAGCATGCCAGCAAGGAAGAGTTCGCGCTGGTGATCGAGCGCGCAACGCCCCGGCTTTATCTGCTCGGCGCGCTGGTCGGATTGCTGCAATTCGTGCCTGTGCTCAATTTCTTTGCGCCTGTCTATGTCGGGCTGGCGTTCATCCACCTGTGCCTTGGGGAATTGAGACAGTTGCGCCGCTCCGCACAGGATGCCGCCATGTTTTCCGGTTGATCTGTCATGGCATCCCGTGATCTGCAAGACCTGGAACCTCGCATCGTATGGGCGCATTTCGCCACGCTGTGCGCGATACCGCGCGCGTCGCTGCGTGAAGCGGCGCTGAGGCAACATCTCATCGCCTGGGCGCAGGCGCGCGGTATCGGTAGCGCGGTCGATGGCGCGGGAAATCTGATCCTGAGCAAGGCGGCCAGCCCCGGCTGCGAAGCTCTGCCCGGCGTCATCCTGCAAGGGCATCTCGACATGGTGTGTCAGGCCAATGCCGGAACCGCGCATGATTTTGAGCGCGACCCCATCCGCACGGTGGTACGTGACGGCTGGCTGATCGCGGAGGAGACGACGCTGGGCGCGGACAACGGCATCGGTGTGGCACTCGCGCTGGCCGCGCTGGAACAGCCGGGTCTGGTGCATCCGCCGCTGGAGGTGTTGCTGACCGTCAACGAGGAGTCCGGGATGGATGGCGCGCGCGGTCTGGCACCCGGCACCTTGCGGGGCAGGACGCTGATCAATCTGGATACCGAGGAGTGGGGATATTTCTATCTGGGCTGCGCGGGCGGTGTGGATGTGGAGGTGCGCCTGAGACCCGGTGGGGCGGAGCCCTCTGGTGCGGGAGCAGGCGCATCGCACCTCCTCCCGCAAACGGCCGGCTGGGCCGGTAACGTGTCGGAGGTGCGCCATGAATGCGCGCGTGAGCATGTCTTGGCCGACTATGTGCCGGTGCGTTTCGATGTCTCGGGGTTGCGCGGCGGACATTCCGGTATCGATATCCATCTCGGGCGCGGCAATGCGATCAAGCTGCTGGCGGAAGCGCTGCGCGATCTCGCCGCGCACAGCGATGTGCGCCTGATCGAGATGAGCGGCGGCACGGCACGCAACGCGATCCCGCGCGAGGCCTATGCGCTGTGCGCGCTGCCCTCCACCATCGCCGCGACGATAGACGAGTGGGTGCGTCATCGCCGCGAGACATGGCGGCAACGCTTGGCCGGGGCGGATGCGGGCGTGATGTTCGCATGTGAACATTTCGATACGCCCGAGCCGGGCGAGGCTTCCACTCCCGCCGCCGGCACGGCCATAGCGAATACGGAGCGCGACCGTCTGCTTGCCTTTCTCGATGTGGCCGCAAACGGCGTGGCGCGCGTCAGCGAGGCGTTCCCCGGCGTGACCGACACTTCGTCCAACCTCGGCGTGCTCGTGCTCGACCGTGACGGGTTCAAGGCGACGTTCAAGGTGCGCGCGCTGGAGGATGCGCGCGCCGAGGCACTGGCCGACAGGCTGGTCGCGCATGCCGCATCGTACGGTTTGCAGGCCTGGAAGGATGGCGCGTATCCGGGCTGGACACCGAATCCCTCTTCCGCGCTGCTGGCGCTGTGCCGACAGGTTTATGCCGCACAGTTCGGCACCCCCGCCGGCCTGCAAGTGATCCATGCCGGGCTGGAGTGCGGTCTGCTGGCGGCCAGCCATCCGCATCTCGACATGATCTCTTTTGGTCCCGATATTCGCGGCGCGCATGCGCCGGGCGAGGCCGTGGAGATCGAATCGGTCGCGCGCTGCTGGCAGTTGCTGAAAGCGGTGTTGCACGCGCTCGGTGGTCATTCGGTTGTTTATTGAATCTTTCCCAACAAAAACTGGCTCAGCCCAACCCCGTTGGGTAAAATGCCATCCTTTCGCAAGCATTGGGGATGGCTATGGCCGGTAAGGCGCAAAAAACGATGGGCTTTGAAACGGCGATGGCCGAGTTGGAGCAGATCGTTGCCGATATGGAGGCGGGCAAGTTGCCGCTGGAAGATTCGCTGGCGGCCTACAAGCGCGGAGCCGAGTTGCTGGCGTTCTGCCGCACCCGTCTGGAAGATGCGCAGCAGCAGGTGCGCGTGCTGGAAGACGGCGTGCTGAAAGATTTCTCGGCGGGTGGAGAGGCTTGATGCGCGCCGACTTCCAGAGTTGGGTTGCGGCGCAGCAGGGGCGCTTCGAGGGCGTGCTGTGTGAGTTGTTGCCGCAGCCCGAAATCGCCCCGCAGCGCCTGCACCAAGCGATGCGTTACGCGGTGCTGGATGGCGGCAAGCGTGTGCGCCCGCTGTTGACCTTCGCGGCGGGCGAGTTGGCCGGAGCCGCCCAGGCGCGGCTGGACGCGGCGGCGGCCTCGGTCGAGCTCATCCATGCCTATTCGCTGGTGCACGACGACATGCCGTGCATGGATGACGATGTGTTGCGCCGTGGCAAGCCGACCTGTCATGTGCAGTATGACGAGGCCACCGCGTTGCTGGTTGGCGACGCACTGCAGACGCTGGCGTTCCAGTTGCTGGCCGAGCACCGCCTGAGCGACGATGCCCCGCGCCAGCTGGAGATGGTCAGGTTGTTGGCGCTGGCCAGCGGATCGCGCGGCATGGCCGGCGGTCAGGCGTTCGACTTGGACAGCGTGGGCAAACAACTGGATCTTTCCGAACTCGAATTCATGCACATCCACAAGACCGGCGCGCTGATCCGTGCCGCGATATTGCTGGGAGCCCATTGCGGCACCGGGCTGAACGATGCGCAGATCGGCAGGCTCGATCATTACGGCAAGTGCATCGGCCTCGCCTTTCAGGTGGTGGACGATGTGCTCGACTGCGAGGCTGATACCGCCACGCTGGGCAAGACCGCCGGCAAGGATGCCGATAACGACAAGCCGACCTACGTCAGCCTGCTCGGCATACAGGGCGCGCGCGACATGGCGCAGGATCTGCACAGCGAGGCCTTGCAGACGCTGGATGAATTCGGTGCCGCAGCGCAACGCCTGCGCGAACTGGCCGATTTTATCGTGCTGAGAAAGTTTTGATGTACCCGCTACTCACCACCCTCAACGCGCCGGACGAGCTGCGCCGTTTGGCGCCCGAGCAATTGCCGCAATTGGCTGAGGAACTGCGCGCCTTCCTGATCGAATCCGTGAGCAAGACCGGCGGCCATCTGTCTTCCAACCTTGGCACGGTCGAGCTGACCATCGCCCTGCATTACATCTTCGACACGCCGGATGACAGGCTGGTGTGGGATGTCGGCCATCAGACCTACGCGCACAAGATACTCACCGGACGGCGCGAGGAGATGGGCAGGTTGCGCATGGCGGGCGGCATCGCCGGTTTTCCAAAACGCGAGGAAAGTCCCTACGACACATTCGGTACCGGCCACTCCAGCACCTCGATCAGCGCGGCGCTGGGGATGGCGGTGGCGGCCAAACTGCAAGGCAGCGCGCGGCGCGCGGTCGCGATCATCGGCGACGGCGCGATGACCGGCGGCATGGCGTTCGAGGCGCTCAACAACGCCGGGGCGATGGACGCGAACCTGCTGGTCATCCTCAATGACAACGACATGTCGATCTCGCAGCCGGTCGGCGCGCTGAACAACTATCTGGCCAAGTTGATGTCGGGCCGTTTCTACGCGGCGATGCGGCGCGGCAGCGAGAAGATGCTCAAGGGCATGCCGCCGGTGCTGGAATTCGCCAAACGCACGGAAGAACACCTCAAGGGCATGGTCACGCCGGGCACGCTGTTCGAGGAATTCGGTTTCAACTATATCGGCCCCATCGACGGGCACGACCTTGATACGCTGGTGACCACGCTGCAAAACATCCGCCAGCTCGATGGCCCGCAGTTCCTGCATATCGTCACGCAGAAGGGCAGGGGCTATGCCCATGCGGAAGAGGATTGCGTGCTGTACCACGGTGTCTCCAAGTTCGATCCACAGCACGGTATTGTCGCCCAGCCTTCCAGCCCGAAGAAAAGCTACACCCAGGTGTTCGGCGAGTGGTTGTGCGACATGGCGGCGCAGGACGACAAGCTGCTCGGCATCACGCCCGCGATGTGTGAAGGCTCCGGCATGGTCGAATTCGCGCGGCGATTTCCGGAGCGCTATTTTGATGTCGGCATCGCCGAACAGCATGCGCTCACTTTTGCCGCCGGACTGGCCTGCGATGGCTACAAACCGGTGGTGGCGATCTACTCCACCTTTTTGCAGCGCGCTTACGACCAGCTGATTCACGACATCGCGATCCAGAATCTTCCCGTGGTGCTGGCGATCGATCGCGGCGGACTGGTTGGTGCCGACGGCGCGACCCACGCGGGCAGCTTCGATCTAAGCTTTCTGCGCTGCATCCCGAACATGACGGTGATGGCACCCAGCGACGAAAACGAGTGCCGCCAGATGCTGACCACCGCCCTGAGTCTGGATCACCCGAGCGCGGTACGTTATCCGCGCGGACACGGCCCCGGCGTGCCGGTCGCTTCCGGGATGCATATCCTGCCGCTGGGCAAGGGAGAGCTGCGGCGCAGCGGGAGCAAGGTGGCGATACTGGCCTTCGGTTCGATGCTCGGCCCCGCGCTGGAGGCGGCCGAGCGGCTGGATGCGACGGTGGCGAACATGCGCTTCATCAAACCGCTGGATGAAACGCTGGTGCGGCAACTGGCCGCGCAGTACGACTTGCTGGTGACGGTGGAAGAGAACGTCGTGCAAGGCGGGGCGGGCAGTGCCGTGGTGGAGTGTCTGCTACAGCACGGCATCACCGTGCCGGTGCTGCAACTCGGTTTGCCGGACAACTTCATCGAGCAGGGCGAGCATGCGCAGATGCTGGCCGATTGCGCTCTGGATGCAGACGGGATCGCTGCCGCCATTCAGTCTCGCTTAGCCAAGTAATTTTGTCGGGAATTGTTATAATCTCCCCGTCACGAATCTAGAAAGGCCGTTATGAACGCCCCAAAACTTCCCATTGCCGATGTGCAAAGTTCCGCTGATACACGCCATCTGGCGATCAACAAGGTCGGCATCAAAGGCATCCGCCACCCGATCAAGGTCAAGGACAAGAGCGTCGGTGTGCAGCACACCGTCGCCACCTTCAACATGTACGTGCACTTGCCGCACAATTTCAAAGGCACGCACATGTCGCGTTTCGTCGAGATACTCAACGAACACGAGCGCGAGATATCGGTGGAATCGTTCGAGAATATTCTGCGCGAGATGGTCGTCAGACTGGAAGCGCAGTCCGGCTACATCGAGATGAACTTCCCGTATTTCGTCAACAAGACCGCACCGGTGTCTGGCGTGCAGAGTCTGCTGGACTACGACGTGACCTTCATCGGAGAAGTGGTCGAGGGGTGTGCCAGCGTCACCATGAAAGTCGTGGTGCCGGTCACCAGTCTGTGCCCCTGCTCCAAAAAAATCTCCGAGCGCGGCGCACACAACCAGCGTTCGCATGTCACCCTCACGTTGCGTACCAACGAGTTCGTGTGGATCGAAGATGTGATCCGCATCGCCGAAGAGCAAGCCTCCTGCGAATTGTTCGGCCTGCTGAAACGTCCCGACGAAAAATTCGTCACCGAGCATGCCTACGATAACCCCAAGTTCGTCGAAGACATGGTGCGCGATGTCGCCGCCGCACTGAACGCCGACAAGCGCATCGATGCCTATATTGTCGAGTCGGAGAACTTCGAGTCGATACACAATCATTCTGCTTATGCGCTGATCGAGAGGGACAAGACGAGGGAATAGGATTTGGGAATTAGGATTTTGGATTTGACAAACCACCTCTCCTTCGCGCGCCGCGCTACTAAATCCTAATTCCCAATTCCAAAATCCTTGGCACTGCCATGAACCCCATCGCCATCTTTCGCCACGCGCCCTCCGAAGGCCCCGGCTATCTCGCCGAATTCCTGGACGAGCGTTCTATTCCCTGGCAACTGCTATGCATCGACGCGGGCGATGCCGTACCGCGATCTGCCGAAGCATTTTCCGGGCTGGTGTTCATGGGCGGGCCGATGAGCGTCAACGACGACCTGCCGTGGATCGCACAAGTCGAGACGCTGATCCGCGATGCCGTGGCGCGCGATATCCCCTTGTTGGGCCATTGTCTCGGCGGGCAACTGATGTCCAAGGCGCTGGGCGGCAAGGTGTCGCGCAATCCGGTCAAGGAGATCGGCTGGGGCGAAGTCGTGACGGACGACAACGACACGGCGCGTGCGTGGTTCGGCGGCATAGAGAGATTCCAGGCCTTCCACTGGCATGGCGAGACCTTCACCTTGCCGCAGGGAGCGACGCTTTTGTTGTCCAGTGCACACTGCACCCATCAGGCCTGGAGCATGGGAAAACACCTCGCGCTGCAATGCCATATCGAAATGACCGATGACATGATCGCGGAGTGGTGCGAGATCGGTGCCGAAGAAGTTTTTGCGGCCCGCGAAAGTCCGGCGGTGGAAGCAGTTGGAGATATCCGCCGCAGAACTCCCGGCGAGTTGCCGCAACTGCACGCGGTCGCGCGCCGGCTGTATGGGCAGTGGTTAACTGGAATGGGCAAGAGCTGATCGGTCGCACAAGCGCTCTTTAAATGTGGGAGCGCAATTTATTGCGCGATAGCTCTTGGATGAGTCACCCGACAAATCGGACCTACCTGATAGCTCAACCGGATTAAACCGACCACAGCTTTACCGGCGCGTACTGTTCACACTTTGGGCATTTTGCGCGGCTGCATCCGTCATTCTGGTAAGCGGAGTAATCACTGCGATTCACCTCGGCCTGAAGCGCGATAAATCCGGCAAGGCCGAACAAGAAATACGGCCACACGCCAACGTCAAAAGCCCACAGGACAAAACCGGAAACAGCCAAGCCCCCCGAGAAAGCCAAAAATATTCCCGGCGCGGAGTCAATGGATAATCGAAATTTCTCTCCGCAGTTGCTGCACTTCATGGCGCATCCTCAATTGAAACAGGATTCTGTTTAAGCCGCAGCCAGCATTTCAAATGCCATCTCACGCGGATTGTCCGTGCGGCGGCTCACATCGAGTATCTCAATACCCAATACCCGCCCCGCTTCGTCGTAATCCAGCACCACGCCCTCACGCACCTCATCGCTGTCCGAGACAGTGCCGGCTGCAAGCCGAATGTACATGGCATCCGCTTGCGCATCATATTCAACCTTCATGAAGCACCTCCATATTTGGATACTTTGCTGGTAAGCATAACAGTAAGAACCAAGCCATCCTCGATAATTGCCCGCAATAGCCAAGGTTTACCTTCCCGCAAGAAAACAGATTGATGGATATCGCGCCCAAAATCACCCACCCGCTTCTGCTGCGGGCACGCCAACACCAACTGCAACCAATCGGCGGGAACATTGCGCTCGACAATACGAGCCTGAGCGTGAAGAGACATACGGAAATCCATGCGTCGGATTATATCGCAGCCAAGGATACACCGAACAAGCCCGGATTTTCGGCAGCCAATAAGGTATTTGGATAAGTGCTGTAAAAGCAGAATAGTGCTGATGCGGTAAAATCTGCGCCGACGAACCAAATAGCAAGGATAAAAAACGTGAAACCCGGCAGAAACGACCCCTGTCCCTGCGGCAGCGGGAAAAAATATAAACAGTGTTGCTCCAATCTCGCCCAACTTGGCGCTCAGGCACCCGCAGGCGTGGGGCAGGCCAAAGATCCCAGCCCGGGCGAGCAGAACCAGCTGATCGCCCTGTATCAGTCAGGGCGGCATGCCGAGCTGGAGCAACAGGCTATGCTTTTGCTCAAACGCTATCCGGAATCCGGTTTCGGCTGGAAGATACTGAGCGCGGCGCTGTCTTCGCAAGGCAAGGATGCGTTGGAGGCTTTGCAGTGGGCGGCAAGACTATTGCCGCAGGATGCGCAGGTTTACAATAACCTAGGAGATTTGCAGGCAAAGCGAGAGAAGCTCGCTGAGGCCGAGGTGAGTTTCCGCAGGGCGATTTTCATTAATCCGGAGTATTCGGATGCCTACTACAATCTGGGGCAAGTATTGATTCGGTTAGAGCGATATGCGGAGGCGCTGGGTTGCCTGAAACAGGCTATCGCAGTCCAGCCGGATAACGTAGAAGCGCTTTTGAATCTGGGTGTCATCCTGCGAATTTGCGGGCAGCACGATGAGGCACTTGAGAAACTTCGCCTTGCACAGCAATTCAACCCCGATTCCGTCGATGTCAACAATCACCTTGGAGGTGAGCTTGCAGAACAGGGCAAGTTTGCGGAGGCCGAGATTTACTGTCGCCGTGCGTTGTCGATCAACCCAGAAGATGTGGTTTCAAGGACGACACTGGTCTCCCATAAAAAAATTAAAGCAGATGACAAAGATTTTGCCGCATTGCGCAGTATCGAGAATAGCATTGCATCGAATGAAAAAAGCATCTCCGTTGATGGGCGTATACGGCTTAATTTTGCTCTAGGGAAGTGCTTTGACGACACGGGGGATGCTGACCGTGCATTTCATCACTTTGCGGTGGCATGTGGTTTGAAGCGAGCCACATTCCGGTATGACGCAAATGAAAATCAGCGGGAATTCGAGGCGATAAAGCGCGCATTCAACATAGAGAGTGTCAAGCGGTTGAGCGGCAGCGGCCTGTCGGATAGGACTCCGATATTTGTTTTGGGGATGCCAAGATCAGGTACGACGTTGACGGAACAGATTATCGCCAGTCATCCAGAGGTTCACGGTGCCGGAGAGCTGTATCATCTGCTGGAAGTTTCGCGACATTCCCTCGCCGGAATTCCCTACCCCGCTAATTTCCAGCGATTAGACAAAGATTCGCTGAAGACATGGGGGCGGGAGTATTTGGATGAGTTAAAACGTCATGCGCCGCATGCTGGACGGATTACCGACAAGATGCCGCAGAACTTTCAGGTGTTGGGATTGATCCATCTGATGCTGCCGAATGCCAAAATCATTCATGTCAGAAGGAATCCTGTTGACACCTGTCTATCGTGCTTCACCATGAATTTTGTGAACAAGAACCTGAAGTACTCTTATGACTTGGTGGAGCTTGCGCGATTTTATGTCGATTACGTGGGATTGATGCGGCATTGGCACGAGGTGTTGCCGAAAGAGGCCTTTTTGGAAGTGCAGTATGAGGATCTGATTCAGGATTCCGAAGGGCAGGCGCGCCGCTTGATTGATTTCTGCGGGTTGGATTGGAGCGACGATTGTCTGAATTTTCATAAGAGCGACAGATCAGTGCGAACAGCCAGCGTAGCCCAAGTGCGACAACCGATGTACCGATCATCAATAGAACGCTGGAAACGTTACGAGCAGCATCTGGGCCCCTTGCTGGAAACGTTGGGTGATCTGGTGCCCGGTCGCTGAGGGACTGACGCGATCACGGTGTGTCCTCCAGCAGCGGCAGCAGTGGTTCGATGAACGTTTGATAATTGCGCCAGCGCTCTGTTGAGGTCTTGTAGATCTTTTGCCGGACCTGCCAGTTGCTGGCGGTGCCCACCCTGCGTTCGGTCTGGTGGAAATTGAGACAGTTCTCGTCCCATTCCAGTCCGATGAATTCCACGACGCGGCGACTCCAGCTTTCCTGATCCTCGACAAGCGCTTCATAGGGGGCTTCAAGAAAGATATCGGGCGCTAGAACGCTCCGCCAGTGCTGCATCAGCTGCCGGTATGTCCGGTAATAAGAAGCCAGATCCTCCAGGCTGTTGGCGTAGGGGTGCTGCCCGGAGAAGCCTTGGAAGAATATCGACAAGCAGGTGTCCAGCGGATTGCGCATCATGTGGATGATGCGTGCATTGGGGAAGGCGGCATGGATCAAGCCGAGATTCATGAAGTTGGCCGGCATTTTGTCCACGACGCGCAAGGCATCGGGCGAGTGCTGCGCCAGCTCTGCCTTGTATCGGCCTGCCAGTTCGCTGAGCAACGCGGCATCGTCACTCCAGCACGACACGCTGGCAAAGTGATCGGTCGCCGCCTGGCTCCAGAAACGCAATTCCCCCGCGCCATGCACTTTGCTGTGGGAGGCCAGTATCTGTTCCATCAGCGAGGTGCCCGAACGCGGCATCCCGACAATCAAGACCGGACGTTCCGACAGGCTGGCACCGGCGTTGTGCCGTCGCATGGCGGCGGGTGTCGCGGCGGCGATGATCGAATCGACGAGATGCTGGTGGTTGTCGCGGTCGAATGCCCCGTTGATTTGCGTTTGCATGCGGTTCGCTTCCGCGTAATGCGGGAAAGCCTGCGCGTATTGGGCGGTGTCGTCGTAATATTTGCCTAGAGCGTAGTTCAGCTGGATCGCCTCTCTGGGCTTGAGCTTTCCCGCGAGAAGGGCGTGCGCCTTGGTGACCCAAGCTTCGTCATCGGGTGTCATCTTCCTGAAAAAGGCGAGTGCGGCCCAAGCCTCGGGGTTGTCCGGCTCCTGTTGCAGGGCTCGTTCGATATGTTCTCGGCTTTCAGTGAAGCGGCCTTCGGCGAAATAGGTACTGCAGGCCGCGAGGTGAGATTCAACATGGCCGGGGTTCAGCGTGAGGGCCTGTTTGAAACAGGCCAGCGCATCTGGCGAGTGACCTTGCTCGTGGAGAATCTTGCCCAGGCAGAAATGCGCGTTGAAGAACGCAGGGTTCAGCGAGATGGCATGCCGGGCGCACTCGGCGGCGGTCTCCAGTTGGCCATTCTCCCTGAGGGCATCGCCGAGGTTGCTGTACAGCTCGGCAAAACCGGGTTGCAGGGCCAGCGCGGACCGAAAGGCGTTGATGGCCTCTTCCAGCTTGCCTTGGTGTTGCAGCGCGATCCCCAGATTGTTCAGTGCCGCGACGTAGCCGGGGTTGAGCGCCAGCGCCCGGTTAAAGCTGGCGACGGCTTCGTCCATCCGCCCGAGCGCTTGGTAGGCATTGCCCAGATTGAAGAAAAACGGCGCGACGGGATGGCGTTCGGCTGCTCTGGAGATCAGTTCCACCGCCAGCTCGTGGTTGCCGGCCTGGCGGGCGAACAGCCCCAGCAGATGCAGGGCATCGGGATGGTCGGGCGTGATCTGCAATACCCGGCGGCAAAGCGATTCCGCTGGTTGCTGCTGGCCGGTCTTGTGCGCTTCAAGCGCGGCCTGTAACAGGCCGGAGACTTCGTCCGGCTGAGCGGTCGCCGGATTTTCGCGGCGGGCACAGCAATGCTTATATTTTTTGCCGCTTCCGCAGGGGCAAGGATCGTTTCGTCCTGTTCCGTTCATGCTTGATCTCTGGTTCTTGAAAAGGCCGGGCATTATCGCTCAAGCGGCAGGGTTAGTCATAACCTCTTACGGTCACGGATCCGTGGCGGCCCAAACCTGCGCGCGGGAGCTAGGTCGCCAGTCTGTCACGCGCCCAAATCTGTGCGCGCGATAGGCACTCCAAGCATGAATTTCCTTCTGGTTTTTCTTGGGCTACAATCCGAGCATCAGGAAGTCCTGAGGAGACAAGGAGCATGACCGCCACCATCGAGTTGCCAAAATCCATCATCCAGCCCCTAGAGGCGCTATCTGTAACCTCCCGTCTCAAGCCGCAAACGCTGGTCGCGCAGGCCGTTAAAGAGCGTCTGGACTATGAGGAATGGAAGGTCGGCAGAGTGCGTGCTAGTCTCGCCAGCGTGAAGGCCGGCCAGACCTTCAGCAAGGAAGAATTCTGGGATCAGCTGGCGAAGGAGAGGGATGTGCGCAAAAAAGCAACTTGAGTTTTCGGCTGATGCTGTCCGCGACGTTGCCGATATCGAGGCCTACATCGCCGAACACAACCCAGCCGCCGCCGACAAGGTGGGCGATGCGATATTCCGGTGCGCCACACGGCTGGAGCAGAACCCGGAGCTGGGGCGAACGGGGGAGCATTGATGGTACGCGGGAGCTGGTTCTGCCGAAGTATCTTTACACTCTGATCTACAAGATGACCGCGTGCAAAGTCATCGTCCTGAACGTGCTGCACCAGTCGCAACAGCATCCCTAACTCGCAATCCGCTCCAGCTCAACCGCGCCTCCTTCGCTCACTGATCTGCGGTACGCATCGCCGCTCCGTGGATTCGCCCAGATTAGGCCTCAAGCGCCGCAGCCTCTAATTTCTCAGTCCGCCGAATCGTTTCCTCGTGGTGACGATGCCCGGTTGCGCCGTGTGACAGGCGGAAAACTCCGCGTCAATAGCTGTGATCGACTCGGCATCTCTTTGCAGGTGTTGCAAAAAAACAACACAATCACGCCAAGCTTTTGACACCCCACCCCCTGCTTGGATAGAGTGCGGCACCAGTGGAAGGGAAGGGAAGCCTCATTCAGCCACTGTGTAAGCAACTTAAGTTGGTTAACTTAACTTTCTTTCAATCTAAAAGGAAAACACAATGAAGAAAATCGTTCTCTCGATCGCAGGCGTAATGGCTGCGACAGCGTTTGCTCCAGAAGCATCCGCTATCCCGTCTTTTGCTCGTCAAACCGGCATGGCGTGTAACGCTTGCCACCAGCAACACTATCCGATCCTGAATGGTTTCGGCCAAGCCTTCAAGGCAGCCGGTTACACCATGATGGGCGCGCAAGGCAAGGTTGAAGGCGAGCACCTGTCTCTCCCTGACACCCTGAACGCAGCGATCCTGTTGAAGGCTCGTTATCAGAAGACTAACGGCCCAGCTGCCACCACTACCGCGATCTCCGGTACCGGCACCAACGGTGGCCAGTGGCAGATCCCTGACGAATTCAGCCTGTTCTTCGGCGGTCGCGTTGCTGAAAATATCGGCTTCATGATGGAAGGCAACATGGCAACTGGCGGCCCATTGGCTGGTCTGGTTGCTGGTTTCAAGATGCCAGTCGTGTTCGACATGGGCGCAGCCAAGTTCTCCGTGATCCCCTTCATGACCGACGCTTTGGGCGTAGCTTACGGCTACGACGAATCCAGCACCGGTATGGTGCGTGGCATCCGTTGGATGGAACACCGCAACGAAATTTCCGCGATGCAATTCGTGGGTAACGGCGCTGGCGCAGCGACCGGTCTGGCATTCGTAGCCAAGGGCGACATGGGGTACATCAACATTTCCCGTTTCGCTCCTGACTTCGCTGCTGCGGGTGGCGCAACTTCGCCGCAACTGCGTTCCACCTTCGTGCGTTTGGCCGCGACCCCAACCATGGGCGACTGGGCGATGCACGTTGGCGCAGCCTTCACTAGCGGTCAGACCTACACTTCTAACCTTGCTGGTGGCATCGTGAACCCGCTGGTTGCATCTGCTGCTACGGGCGCGCTGAATCTGGTTGACACCAAAGCAACTTCCTTGGACTTCCAAGCTTTCGGCCAAGTCGGCGGCAAGGATCTGGGCGTGTACGCAACTTGGGCTAAGGCTCCAGTCGTGACCGCAGTTGTCGGCGGTACGCTCGGTAACGTCTACGGCGGCAGCACCAACACCCGTTCCGCATGGACCATTGGCGCAGACTACAGCGTGATCCCTCACGTTCTGCACCTTGGCGCGGCTTACCGCAATGCTGAGACCGGTAACGGCGCTCTGGGCGTAGCTGACAAGGACAACGCATTCACTCTGTCTGCTGTGTATGACCTGACTCAGAACGTTGCTCTGCACCTGAACCACTCGATGTACAGCGGTTCTGCTTACGCTATCGGCGGTTCGAAGAACGTGCTTGTTGCCGGTAACCCCGGCGACCAGATGACAACCTTCATGCTGGAAGCTGCATTCTAAATTAGCCCGCGTAGGATGGGTTGAGCGCAAGCGATACCCATCAAACAAAAGCTGATGCAAGACCAACAAGGGAGACTTCGGTCTCCCTTGTTTTTTGCGCTTGGGATTTATGAAAATTTGCTACACTTTGCACCAGCTAGTCAATTGGGAGCGAATCATGAGTACCGTTACGTTTGACACATTGAAGTTTGTTGAAACGCTCAAAAAAAGTGGTTTTGATGAAGAAAAGGCCAAGGGAATTGCGACTGCTTATCAGGGTGCATCCGATGACAAAGAGCTGGTTACCAAGCAGGAGTTGCAAATGCCGCTTACCGAGATGAAGTTCGATATGCTTAAATGGATTATCGGATTGGCCTTGGCCCAATTTTCCGTATTGATCGGAATACTTCTAAAAATAAATTAACCGCTATTGCTCAACGTCGGCGCAGGATTTCAACGCTCGGTGGAATTGGCTTGGCGTGATGGGTTACTCGATCAATTCCCCGCTCATTTTGCTGGGCGCATTTTGTGGTGGATTGCATGCCAAGTTGTTGTAACGCTGCTTCTCGCAATGGAGGATAACCATGACTTTTGAAATTGCTGCCTTATTGGGAATGGGTGCCGTACTCATATTTGGACTGGTTGCTTTGCTGTGGGCTTCTATCGCAAGTGACGATAAAAAATCAGGGCATCCGACAACTCCACGTTTGAGCTAGTCTAGCCCGCGTAGGATGGGTTGAGCGCAAGCGATACCCATCACACAAAAGCTGATGCAATACGAACAAGGGAGGCTACGGCCTCCCTGGTCTTTTGCGCTTGGGATTTGTGGAAATTTGCTACACTTCGCGCAGTTGCCTTTAGGGAAGCCGATCATGCCAACGATCAGCATGTTTTATGGGATTGTGATTTGTTTGTATTTCTACGACGATGAGCGGCATAAACTTCCGCATATTCACGCTAAATACCAAGGGCATGAAGCAACTTTTTCGATTTTGGATGCGGCACAGTTGAGCGGCGAGATTCCCCTTGCCAAGGTGAGGTTGGTGCAGGCGTGGATTGAAATTCATCGGGATGCTTTGTTGGCGGATTGGGAGTTGGCCGTTAATGGCCAAATACCTTTTGCTATCGATCCCTTGCGTTAGGAGGTGAAGATAATGGAAGCTGTGATTCGTGTTGTGCCGCGTGACGATTTTTCGTTGGAGCTGTTGTTCGATAACGGGGATCATCGTTTGTTTGATGCTCGGCCTTATTTAAATCGGGGTGTTTTTGTCCGCTTGCAGGATATCGCTTTGTTTAAGCAAGCGTACGTTGCTCTGGATACCGTGTGCTGGCCCGGTGATTTGGATATCGCCCCTGAAACGCTTTATGACCGTTCCGTATCCATCAGTTCGGAGTACGCGTAGCCCGCGTAGGATGGGTTGAGCGTTGCATAGCCATCTGACTAAGTTGGCAAACAACGCCAACCAAGTCATTGGTTAACATCAGCGAAGTCTCTGGTTGGCGCAAGCGATACCCATCACACAAAAGCTGATGCAATACGAACAGGGGAGGCTACGGCCTCCCTTGTTTTTTGCGCTTGTTTTTTCTGCTACACTGCCCCGTCGACAATTATGAGGTGTGCCATGAAATCGCTATTTATCAGGGCAGAGTGGGATGAGGAAGCGAACGTTTGGGTCGCGACCAGCGACGATGTTCCGGGATTGGTTGCAGAGGCTGAAACATCGGAAGCGTTACTCGCCAAATTGCATGTTCTGATTCCGGAATTGCTAGAGGCCAATGGCTATCCCGACGATGATGAGATGCCGTTCGAGTTGTTTACCCGCCGTTTTGAAGTGGCTCATCGCCAAGCCGCCTGATGGAAAGTTATACCGCACAGCTTAAAACATTGTTGTTAGAAGCTGGCTGCCGTTTTGAAAGACAAGGAAGGGGTGATCATGAAATCTGGTTCAGTCCAATAACGATGGTTCGCTTTCCAGTCGACAGTAAGATTAAATCCAGACATACCGCGAATGCCGTGCTGAAACAGGCTGGTTTGCCGAAAAAATTCTAAGATCGCACTGAGCGAGTTGGCGAATCGAATGATGGACTGGGGTATAGCCGATATCCATTACACAAAAGCCGATGCAATACGAAGAAGGGAGACTGATAGAACAACTGATGAAGCAACTAGCCATCTGACTAGGCTGCCCAACAACGCCGGCCAAAGTTATTGGTTATAGCCATTCGACTAGACGCGATAAGACTTGCGCCAAGTCGCTGGATATTCGGCCTCACTTGCTTTTTGCGCTTGGGATTTATGGAAATTTGCTACACTGCCCATGGCAACTTTAAGGAGACGAATATGCAGATCACCGTTGAGCAAATAGCCGAGGAGGCTCTGGCCCTGCCAAGGGACGCGCGTGCGTTGCTGGCGGATCGTTTGGTAGAAAGTCTCGATCCCGCAGAAGACGGCTATATTCGACAGCTCTGGCTAAAAGTGGCCCGGCGACGGGCTGATGATGTGCGTAACGGTAGTGTCACAACCATCCCGGGTGAGATTGTTTTTGCCCAAGTTAGATCAGCCATCGGAAGATGATTTACGAGTTCCATCCTGAAGCGTTGTACGAATTTCAGGAGTCTGCGGTTTTCTACAATTCACAGCAACCCGGCTTGGGTGATCGTTTTATCGCGGCAGTTCAATCTGCTGTCGATCATCTTGTTTCTTCGCCCGAAGCCGGGCGAGTGATAGAAGGTGATATTCGAAGATTTCTGACCAAGGTGTTCCCTTATGCCGTGTTATATACGCTTGAGCGTGATTACTATAGTGGACCCCGAATTTGAGACAGTAGATTAAGCTGTTGTCCGAAGCGAAAAGGAAGCGGGCGATGAGCGGGACGAAGCGAAAAGCCCGCGTAGGATGGGTTGAGCTTTGCATAGCCAATCGACTAGGCTGACAAACAACATCAGCCAAGTCGCTGGTTAGCGCAAGCAATACCCATCACACAAAAGCTGATGCAATACGAATAAGGGAGAGGCGCACTCAGGCGCGCTTGGCCAGAGGGGCTAGCTTGAGGATGTGCTGCTTTATCTTGCCCATCACATGCATCTCGCATTTCTTGCAGTCGAATTCCAGTCGCAGTCTTTCGCTGCCGTTGATCAGTGTCATCGGTTCGGCGCGCACCTGGCCTTGCACGCCGATTACGCCTTTGGCCTGTTTTGGACACAGGCTCAGCGAGTAGCGGATGCAGTGGCGGGTGACCATCAGCGGGACTTCGCCGGTTTCCTTGTGTGACTCATAGGCGGCGGCAACCAGCTTTACGCCGTGCTTTTCATAGAAGCGTCGCGCGGCGGTGTTGTAGACGTTGGCAAGGAAGGAGAGGGATTCTTCCGGGTATTTTGCGGGCGGCTCAACCTCCGCTTTGCGCGGAAGCCGGGTGTAAGCGGCGAGACGGGCGGCTTCGAGTTGTTCCACGGCATCGCGGCGCAATTTGTTGGTCAGCGAACTGGGCACGAACCACGGCTGCGTCCACTCGATCTTGATGGCTTCCAATTCAAAATCCGTGTTGCCGAAGCGTGCCAGTTGTTCGCTCAGGCTGACTTCCGCTTCCGCCGGATTTTTCGCGGGCTGTTTTTCGAATGCGGTGTGGGTGGTGGCGACGATGTCGTCTTCATCCAGCAGGGTGAGCGCGAATCCCCCGGCTGTTTCGGCGAAGGTGGCACGCACGCTTATCTTGCGTTCGGCCGATTTTTTGTTGAGCGTCTGGTCCCAGGCGTGGTCGCGGTTGCGGCTGATGGCGAGGCCGACGTGCAATCCTGGCAGGGTGTGCATCGGTTCGTTGGGGAACACGCGCCACACGTTGCCGTGGCGCTCGACCACATTCGCCTGCAGGCCGACCACTTCGCGCTTGTGGAGGTAATTCAAGCCGTCGCTGTTGGCCAGCTCTTCGTTGGCTTCCATTTCGAACCATTTGTCGCCGAGCTTGGTCACGTTGCCCAGCTCCAGCCCGACGAAGGTGGGTGTGTCGAAGGCACCGATGTCGGCCTTGCGGCCCTGGGTGAAATAGTCGGTCGCGCCGCGATGGAAGGTCTTGTCCGGGTTGGGCGTAAACAGCAGTTTTGTTTTGCCGCTGGAGGCGGCATGCAAATCGGGACGTTCATCCAGTATCTCGTCGAGCAGACGGCGGTAATGGCCGGTGATGTTCTTCACATAGGCCGCGTCTTTGTAGCGTCCTTCGATCTTGAAGCTGCGCACGCCGGCACCGATGAGCGCGCGCAGATTGGCGCTCTGGTTGTTGTCTTTCACCGATAGCAGGTGCTTCTCGAACGCGACCACGCGGCCTTGGCCATCTTCCAGTGTGTAGGGCAGGCGGCAGGCCTGTGAGCAGTCGCCGCGATTGGCGCTGCGTCCGGTGTGGGCATGGCTGATGTTGCACTGGCCGGAATAAGCCACGCACAGCGCGCCGTGGATGAAGTGTTCGATCACGGTGTCGGCGGGTACGGCGGCGCGCACCTTGGCGATCTCCTGAAGCGTGAGTTCGCGCGCCAGTACCAGTTGTGAGAAGCCGACATCGGCGAGGAAGCGCGCTTTGTCCGGTGTGCGGATGTCGCACTGGGTGGAGGCGTGCAGGTCGATGGGCGGCAGGTCGAGTTCGAGCAGGCCCATGTCCTGCACGATGAGCGCGTCCACGCCCGCGTCCCAGCAATCCCATGCCAGCTTGCGCGCGGCTTCCAGTTCGGCATCGTGCAGAATGGTGTTGAGCGTGACGTAGATCTTGGCGCGGAAGCGGTGTGCGTAGTTCACCAGCCCGGCGATGTCTTCGATGGGGTTGCCCGCCTTGTCGCGCGCGCCGAACGACGGCCCGCCGATATACACGGCATCGGCTCCGTGGGCCACGGCTTCGCGGCCGATGGCGGCGGATTTTGCGGGCGCAAGAAGCTCCAGGGCGGGGGCGGGCAGTTCGAGGGGGCGGTTGTGGTCTGGCATGCGGCGCGCATTATACCGGAGGCGGATTTACCCGGCAGGCAGAGATGCGACATCTTGCCGCACCCGCAATGGCCTTGCTGCGATTAGAATCACGCCATGAGTAGTACGATTCTTTCCTCTCTTCCCGGACACGGTCAGTTGCGCCGCCTTGTCGCCCTGCGCGGCGTGGCGGTGTGCGCGCAGTTGCTGGTGCTGTTCGCGGTTTGGAAAGTGCTGGAGCTGGAACTCGACTGGACACCGATGTTGCTGGCGATCACGCTGCTGGCGGTGATCAATCTCGCCACTTGGGCGCGCCTGCGCAGCAGCAAGCCGGTGTCCAATCCCGAGTTATTCGCCCAGCTTTGTCTGGATGTGCTGGTGCTCAGCGTGTTGCTGTATTTTGGCGGCGGCTCGACCAATCCTTTTGTGTCGCTCTATCTGTTGCCGCTGGTGATCGCCGCCGCAACGCTGCCGGGGCGTTACAGCTGGGGCATGGCGGTGCTGACGGCGGCTTGCTACAGCGTGCTGATGTTTTATTACGTGCCGCTGCCGCACAATCATCATCACGATGGCGATAGCGCTTTCAACGCGCATGTGCTGGGCATGTGGCTGGGCTTTGTCATCAGCGCGGTGGTGGTGGCGTATTTTGTGGTGCAGATGGCGCGGGCGGTGCGTCAGCGTGACGAGGCACTGGTGCGGGTGCGCGAGGAGATACTGCGCAACGAGCGTATTGTCGCGCTGGGCACGCAGGCCGCCGGCGCGGCGCACGAGTTGGGCACGCCGCTGTCCACTATGTCGGTGGTGATCGGTGAGCTGCGCCACGATGCCGCAGCGCAACCGGAATGGCGCGATTCGCTGGCGCTGCTCGACGAGCAGGTGCGCGGCTGCAAACGCATCCTCGACAAGATGCTGGCGAATGCGCAGGAGGGCGATGCCGCCGTGCCGCGCACGGCGGAGCAACTGATGGCGGAGGTGTTGGACGAATGGCAGTTGCTTCGGCCAACGGCGAAATACCGCTACGCGAGCGACGGCGTGCAGCCCGCGCCGTTGATCGGCGTGGATGCCACGCTGCGCGCCGCGCTGATGAATCTGCTCAACAACGCGGCGGATGCGGCGGATGCCGAGGTCGAGATCGTGGCGCGCTGGGATGCGCGGCGTTTCACGCTGGAGGTGCGCGATCAGGGCAAGGGGCTGGGAGAAGAGGCCGAGCTGAAGGCCGGTTCGGCGTTCTTTACCACCAAGAGCGAAGGCCGCGGCCTGGGGCTGTTCCTCGCCAATGCCACGGTCGAGCGTATGGGCGGCACGGTGCGCTTGTTCAACCGCGAAGGCGGCGGCGCGACCACCGAGCTGACGCTGCCGCTGGACGGGGCGAAGCGATGACGCAGAATTGCGAAGAAGCGGCCTCGCTGCTGCTGGTGGATGACGATGCCACGTTTTGCCGGGTGCTGGCCGGCGCATTGCAGAAGCGCGGTTTTTGCGTCAGCGTGGCGCACAGCGTGGAGCAGGCGCTGCCGCTGGCGCAGGCCAATCCGCCGGAATATGCGGTGGTCGATCTGAAAATGGGCGGGGCACCCGGGTTGGCGCTGGTCAGAGAGCTGCATGATCTCGATCCCAACACGCGCATCGTGGTGCTGACCGGCTATGCCAGCATCGCCACGGCGGTGGAGGCGATCAAACTGGGGGCGACGCAATATCTGTCCAAACCCGCCAATGCGGACGAGATCGTCGCTGCCTTCAGTCATGCGCCGGACAGTAACGCGCCGCTGAAAGCGCAGCCGATGCAGATAGAAAAACTCGAATGGGACCACATCCAGCGTGTGTTGCGCGAACATGACGACAATATTTCAGCCACCGCGCGGGCGCTCAACATGCACCGGCGCACCCTGCAACGCAAACTGTCCAAGCCGCCGCCGCGCAGGGATTGAGCTTTTTCAGGATAATTCCCCCTCGCGAATTTGGGCAATCTCTCGTATAGTTCGCGGCTCCTGATTGCTGCAAGACACCATACGCACTATGACTGACGAAAATACCCGAACCCGCCTCAAACAAGCCGTTGCCAATCTGGACACTTTGCCCGCCATGCCGGTGACGGCGCAGAAGCTGTTGGCGCTGCAACTGGATACCGATGAAGGCGAGATGCAGATGTTGCGCCTGATCGAGCAGGACCCGCAGATCGCCGCCAAGCTGATCAGCATGGCGAACTCCCCGGTGATGGGCGTGTCGCGCCGTGTCGGTACCGTGTCGGAAGCCACTATGTTGCTCGGGCTGAGCCGTGTTAAATCCGTTGCTATCGGTATCGCGTCGATGTCCAATTTCGCCAAGGGCGGTGCAAGCAAGTTCTTCAAGCCGCAGGATTCCTGGCTGCATAGTGTGACCATCGCCATCGTGATGCGCAGTATCGCCCAGTCCATGCCCAGAGGGTCGCGCCCCAGTGAAGACCAGATATTCCTCGCCGGTCTGCTGCATGACATCGGTTTTATGGCGTTGCACCATCTCGACAGCGAGAGCAGCAACGAGCTGCACCGTCAATTGTGTCTTCAGCCGCAGCGTTCCATTCTCGATGTCGAGCTGGAGACGCTGGGGATCACGCATTGTTATATCGGTTCGCAGTTGGCGCGCCACTGGCATCTGCCGCCGGAAATTATTTCGGTCATCGGCTATCACCATCCGCCTTATGTCAACGAGGTTGCGGATGCCAATCCGCTGGTGCGGTTGCTGAGTCTGGCAGAGAAGGTGTTGCCGGATTTTGGTATCAACGAGCACACCGGCGGCGAGATCACCGACGAGGAGTGGGAGAGTCTGGGTATCGATCCGGCCGAGGCCGAGGAAATATCCGTCATGGCCAGCGAAGTCGCCGTGCAGGCCGCGCAAATGGGGGAGGCAGCCTAGTTCCGGCAATTACCGGTGTTGGGAGGGCAGCATGAATAGCGATACCAAAGTACATGATTTGAGACATGCTCTTGACCGGCTGGAGTCCTTGCCGGCCATGCCGGCCATTGCGCGAAAACTGCTGGCCCTGCCGCTGGAGACTGAGGAAGGCGAAGCCAAACTTCTGACGCTGATCGAGCAGGATCCGCAGATCGCCGCCAAGATCGTGGGGATGGCCAACAGCCCGTTGTTCGGTGTCAACCGCAAGGTGTTGTCCGTGCATGACGCGGCCATCGTGCTGGGATTGACGCGGGTGAAATCGGTGGCGGTCGGTGTCGCGACCATGGCGGCGCTGACCCGATTGCCGGAAGGTAAATTAAAAGCCGAGGATGTCTGGTTGCACAGTGTGTCCATCGCCCTGGCCATGCGGGGTATCGCCGCTGCCATGCCGGCGAACCGCCGCCCGCCCGATGACCAGATATTCCTTGCCGGTCTGTTGCACGATATCGGCTACATCGCGCTCGGCTATCTCGATACCTCGGCCAGTAATGCCCTGCACGACCGCTTCGGCGTGCCCTCCGGACGGGCACTGCTTGAAACGGAACAGTTCCTGCTGGGGATGCATCATGGCGAGATCGGCGCGCAACTGGCACGGCATTGGGATTTGCCGGAAGCGATGGTCGCAGTGATACGCTACCATCATCTGCCCGATGAAGCGGGGGCCGAGGCGGGGCAACCGCTGGTCGCTCTGGTGAGCCTGGCGGAGAAGATGCTGTCGCCCTTCGGTGTGGACGAGCACGCCGAGGAGGAGGTGACGGAGGATGACTGGCGCTCACTCGGCATCGATCCCGCTAAAGCGGAGCAGGTGCGCGAGCATGTCGCCGGGGTGGAGCAGCAGGCGCGCCAGATCGCCGGTGCGGGCTATTAGTCGGGGGCGGCGGAGTCAGAGCTCTTGCAGGTGTTTGTTGATGACGGTCAGCGCATGGATGATGTCGCGCAGTGACTGGGTGTATTCCCCCTCGAATAGCGCTGCCGCGATCTGGGAGTCGCCTTCCCGCAGCTTGCATACGATGAGTTCGCCGATGTCGTGGAATTTCTGGTGGGCATCGCGCAGTTGCTGAAATGCGGGCAGCCCGTGGAACGCTTCGAATTCTCCCCCCCTGATCCAGTTGCCCAGCAGGCAGATGGCATCCTGCCCGACCAGCGCGGTTTCCAGCGGCTCCTGGGTGCCACCGTGAACGTGGTGCCCAAGGCGAATCTTCCACAGGATGTGCGTTTCCGCGACTCCGATCAGATTCAGGCGCTCGCGCAGATCCTGCTTGCGATAGTGGTCGAACCCGAGAAAATCTTTGACGCCGGATAGAAGTGTCATGTTGTTTTTTCGAATGAATGCATCGGTAGTCGCGTTATAGACAGTCTGCGGGCAAAGAACAATATGCCAAAATGCCTATATATTTCGGCCTAGTCAGTCTGGCGGTACCGGCTGACGAGGCTATAATTCCCTCCCGTCGAACCTTTTGTGATCATGAAACGCCTCTTTATCCTCTTTGTTGGCCTGTTGTCCGTCTCGCCCGGTGTGTTGTCGGCACAAATGCCTGCCGCACCCCAGTTGGCAGCCAAGGCCTATTTGTTGTACGACCTGACCAGTAACCAGATACTGGTCAACCAGAATGGCGATGTCCGCATGGAACCGGCATCGTTGACCAAGCTGATGACGGCCTATCTGACTTTCGATGCGATCAAGCATGGCACCCTTGCGCTGGATCAGGCGCTGACCGTTCCCGCTGCCGCCGTGCGCGGCGGCGGCAGCGGCGAGTCGCGTATGTTGCTCAAGGCGGAGCAGGAGGTCACCGTGGACGAGTTGTTGCGCGGATTGATCGTGCAATCCGGCAACGATGCCGCCGTCACGCTGGCCGGCCACATCGCCGGTAGCGAGTCCGGTTTTGTCGAGATGATGAACAAGGAAGCCAAGCGTCTGGGAATGGTCAATACCCGGTTTTCCAACCCGGTCGGGCTGCCGGGTGCGCAGCATTACAGCACCGCCGCCGATCTGGCTTTGCTGGCCGCCGCCGTGGCGCGCGACTATCCCCAATATTACGAGCTGTTCGCCCTGCGCGATTACACGTTCAACAATGTCACCCAGGCCAACCGCAACCGTTTGCTCTGGCTCGACCCCTATGCGGACGGCATGAAGACCGGGCACACGGAAAGTGCCGGATATTGTCTGGTCGGCTCGGCCAAGCGGGATGAGCGCCGCCTCATCTCGGTGTTGCTCGGGGCCAGTTCGGACAGTCTGCGCGCGACCGAGAGCCAGAAATTGCTCAACTTCGGTTTCCAGTATTTTGATGTGGTGAATCTGTACAAAAAGGATCAGCCGGTTGCCGAGCTGCGTTTGTGGAAAGGCACCGAAAGGGAGGTCGCAGTCGGCTTTCGGCGCGATCTGTTCCTGACGATCCCGAAGGGCAAAATCGGCCTGCTCAAGGCTACGCTGGAGACGCGCCAGCCGCTTCTCGCGCCGGTCGGTTCCGGCCAGCAGTTGGGGGTGCTGAAACTCACGCTGGCGGGAAAGCCTTATGCGGAATATCCGCTGGTCGCGCTTGATGCCGTGCCGCTGGCGAATGTTTTCTCGCGCGGATGGGATAGCATCCGCCTGTTGTTCGAATAAAGGAGTCCGCTATGACGATTTATCTGAACGGGGAATTCATGCCGGTTGCGGAAGCGAAAGTGTCCGTGCTGGATCGCGGTTTCATTTTCGGCGATGGCGTGTACGAGGTGATCCCGGTGTATTCGCGCAGGGCGTTCCGCTTGCCCGAACATCTGCACCGCTTGCAGCACAGTCTGGACGGTATCAAACTGGACAATCCGCACAGCGAGGCGGAATGGACGCGCATCATCGAAGAGCTCATCGCGCGCGACGGGAACGAAGACCAGTATCTGTACCTGCACATCACGCGCGGCGCGGCCAGGCGCGATCACGCTTTTCCCAATCCACCGGTCGCGCCCACGGTATTCGCGATGACCAGCGCCTTGCCCACACCGCCCGCCGAACTGCTGCGGAGCGGCATCCACTGCATCACTGCGGCGGACAACCGCTGGTTGCGCTGCGACATCAAATCCATCGCGCTGTTGCCCAACGTGTTGCTGCGTCAGATGGCGGTGGAGGCGGGCTGCGCCGAGACTATCCTGATCCGCGACGACAGTTTTATGACCGAAGGCGCGGCCAGCAATATCTTCGTGGTCAAGAACGGAAAATTGCTCGCCCCGCCCAAGGATAATCTGATGCTGCCCGGCATCACCTACGATGTGGTGCTGGAGATCGCCGCCTCCAACGGTATACCCTGCGAGGTGCGCCGGGTGATGAAGGAAGAAGTGTTCGGTGCCGATGAACTGTTGCTGACATCTTCCACCAAAGAAGTGCTGGCGATCACGCGGCTCGACGGCAAACCGGTAGGTGACGGTTTGCCCGGGCCGATGTTTGCCGCGCTGTACCGGTACTATCAGGATTTCAAACGGGATGTGATGCGAACATGAGCGAGGCACCAAAAAACGAATTAACCCAAAGCCTGATCGAATACCCCAGCGATTTTCCGTTGAAGATATTCGGCCAGCAACAGGCGGGTTTTGCCCAGGCGGTGCTGGAGGTGGTGAACAAGCATGATCCGGATTTCGTCGCGGCCAGCATGGAGATGCGCGCCAGCAAGAATGCACGCTATGTCAGTCTGACCTGCACCATCCGTGCGACATCGCGCGAGCAGCTCGACGCGGTCTATCAGGAGTTGTGCGATCACCCCATGGTGGTCATGGTGTTATGAAAAAGGAAAATCCGGGGCTGGCGGCGACGGGATCTGTCGCCCTACCCCCTGTCCACAGCCTGCATGCTTCGCCGCCTGCTGTTCATGTCCTCGGTCTGGTCGAGTATCTGCCGACTTGGGAGGCGATGCAGCGATTCACAGCGGAGCGTACACCCGCGACGCGCGACGAGATATGGATGGTGCAGCATCCGCCCACTTATACGCAGGGACTGGCGGGCAAGCCGGAACATCTGCTCAATCCGACAGACATCCCCGTGGTAAAGATTGATCGCGGCGGTCAGATCACCTACCACGGCCCCGGCCAGATCGTTGCCTACCTGTTGCTCGACATGCGCCGCTGGAAGATCACCGTGCGCGAACTGGTGCGTTTGATGGAGCAGGCGGTGATCGACCTGCTCGGCGAATACGGTGTGGCAGCACGGGGTCGCGAGGATGCGCCCGGCGTGTATGTGGCGGATGCCAAGATCGCCTCGCTGGGGCTGAAGATCAAGCATGGCTATTGTTACCACGGGCTTGCGCTCAATGTGGACATGGATCTGACGCCGTTCTCCAATATCAATCCCTGCGGTTACGCCGGTCTGCGTGTCACCCAGGCCTGTCAGCTTGGCATCACGGTGCCGATCAACGAATTGCAGGCGGAATTGGCGCAGAACCTGATCCATGCTTTGCAGCGCCATCTTGGGGGGACGCGCTGATTTTTCTGTCCGGGAGTCAGGTGCGACATCTTGTCGCATTCCCAGGCGGCGATTTTTCCCCGATACTGCCATCCGCCAGAAGTTGCGTGCTCCCGCACACAGATGTAACGATATCCGCTGTCTCCTCCCAAGCCGACGCGATCATCGGGAGCGTCGGGGACTTCTGGCTTTTTTGTTTCCGCAGCCCAAGACGGTTAGAATCCCCACCTCAATCATTCTGACGGGAATTACCATGAAGCCACTCTTTCGTATCGGCGCTTTGTTTATCTTGTTTTCGTTGGGCTCGGCCGGACATGCCGCCGACATTCAGGCCGAGGGTGCCTGGTCGCGCGCGACCGCGCCGGGACAGAATGCCGCGATGGCGGATGTGACGCTCACCAGCAAGCAGGCGGCGACACTGGTCGGATTTTCCACACCCGCCGCCAGAAATGCCGAGTTGCACAGCATGTCGCACGAGGGTGGTGTGATGAAGATGCGCGAAGTGAAGGAGATCGCCCTGCCGGCCGGCAAGCGTGTCAATCTGGGCGAGCAAGGCTATCACCTGATGCTGCTGGGTTTGAAGGCGCCGCTCAAAGCGGGCGAAAGCGTGCCGCTCACGCTGACTATCAGGACGGCGGACAAACGCGAGACCCGAGTGGAGGTCAAGGCTGAAGTGAAACCGCTGGTCGCGGCCAAGGTTGCGCCGGACGAACATAAGCATCACCACCACTGATCACCGATTTCGGCGGCTCTTGAAATCCGGATATTCCGCCCATATCTGGCCGACAGAGGGGGGCACCCGCCCCCCCGTTCACTAGATATGGAGGACATTATGGCTAACGTAACTCGCTACAACCCTGTCGATGATGCCTTTGACGATCTGTTTCGCGGCTTTTTCATGCGTCCTGTGCGCGTCGAAGGTCAGCCCGAGGTGCAGGTCAGGATGGATGTGAAGGAGGATGACAGGGGCTATTCCATTCATGCCGAGATTCCCGGCGTGAATAAGGACGATATTCACGTCACAATCGAGGGCAATCAGGTCGCTATCAGCGCCGAGGTGAAGAACGAGATGGAGGTCAAAGAGGGCGAGAAAGTGCTGCGCAGCGAACGCTACTACGGCAAAGTGTCGCGCGCTTTCACGCTGGGGCAGGATGTGGACGAGAGTGCCGCGCAGGCAAAATATCAGGATGGTGTGTTGGAACTCACATTGCCAAAGAAGGCGGTGACAGCTTCCAGACGGCTGGCTATCCAGTAAGCGCAGACTTCGCGGCAAACGGGCGGCTTGATGCCGCCCGTTTTGTTTTATGAGGTACAATCCGAGGCAAAATTTTTGAGGAAAAAGTAATGTCTCTTACCCCGTCTGCCGCCGACAAGAAAGCCCGCACGCTGTCCGAGGCGATGCCTTATATCCAGCGTTTCTTCGACAAGACCATCGTGGTGAAATACGGCGGAAACGCCATGACCGATCCGCAGTTGCAGGACAGTTTCGCGCGCGATGTGGTGTTGCTCAAGCTGGTGGGGATGAACCCGGTGGTGGTTCATGGCGGCGGTCCGCAGATCGCCAGCCTGCTGAAAAAAATCGGCAAGCAGTCCGACTTCATCCAGGGCATGCGCGTCACCGACGAGGAAACGCTCGACGTGGTGGAAATGGTGCTCGGCGGTCTGGTCAACCAGGACATCGTGACGCTGATCAACAAGCACGGCGGCAAGGCGGTGGGGCTGACCGGCAAGGACGGCAACTTCATCCACGCCAAGAAAATGCTGGTGGCGAGCCAGGAAGAGTCCGGCAAGTTTCTCGATATCGGCCAGGTGGGCGAGATCACCGGCATCGACCCGACAATCATCCAGCTGCTCGACTCGGGCGATTTCATCCCGGTGGTCGCGCCGCTCGGCACCGACGCGGAAGGCAATGCCTACAACATCAACGCCGATGTCGCGGCCGGCAAGCTGGCCGGCGTGCTGAAGGCGGAGAAGGTCATTTTCCTCACCAACACCCCCGGGGTGCTGGACAAGGCGGGCGAGCTTCTCACCGGCCTGACGCCGCGGCAGGTGGACGAGAGGATCGCCGACGGCACCATCTCCGGCGGCATGATTCCCAAGGTCGGCTACGCGGTCGACGCGGTGAACAGCGGCGTCAAGACCGCGCACATCATCGACGGCAGGGTCGAGCACGCCCTGCTGCTGGAAATCCTGACCCCCGAAGGCGTCGGTACCCTGATCAAGCGCGCCTGACCCCGGCGTCTCTCCCCTAACGCCTC
>JAXMKV010000037.1:0-3535 GCA_034371155.1 Gallionella sp.
AGGCGATTAAATCCCAATCTATCGTATCCTTGGTAAACAGGTCATCAATGTGTTCATACACTTCGTCGGCAGTCGGGCGGAACCATTTCAAATCTTTCCAGTTACGAATACGCGGCATCAGTTTGATACCCAGCAAAAAAGCCAAGCCATAAACCGGTGCGCTTTGCGCCTGGGTATCGCCGTGCAAGGTGTCGGGCTGAATATCCGACTTGTTTTTTGTCAGTCCATCCAGGATATACACGGCTTCCCAGACACCACAGGGAATGAAATGCGAGAATAGCGCGATATAGGTGTCGCTGACATGGTAGTAAGCAATGCCACCATATCCGCCGTAACGGATATGGCGCTCAGACAGCAGATTATTTTCATACAGATTCCATTGCGTACCATCTGCCGCCGCGCGTTTTGTGTCACCCCAAAAGCGTGGTAATTGAAATTGATTGTACGCATTAATCGTCGTACAAATAGCGGCTTCCAGTTTCTCCGTGGTGACTTGGCGTTGATTGACGAACGACACTTGACGCGCACTAACATCGGCAATGTTCTTGGCAATTTGTGTCGGTCCCAAACCGGTGCCATAGGCGAACACCGTCAGAATCTTGCGCCGGTCTTCCTCCTGCAACTTACCCCGGTGACCACTCAACGGACCAAAGTGCTTGCCCCAACCAATCCATTGCAGGGTATCGGCAAGCACGTCCAGCAACGAAAGGCCCATGCCATCGAGTTTGCGCCTTAATGCGTCATCCAACTGTTTGAATCCGGGTGGTGTCTCTTTTTTCTCTTGCCGACTCAGCTTCGGCCTGCCATCAACGATCTTGAAATATGGATTGTCTTGATAGGTCTTATCAGCCATCTGTGCCGCCTCTGTCAGCAGGGTGCGAATATGCTTGATAAATGCCGCGCTCTCGACGGGTAAACCTACTTTCTCACCATAATCCGCGCGTGTCCGTTCGCATTCGGCCATCGGCACCAGTTCATTCCGATGATCTGAATAGGCATCGCTGCCGATCACGCACAGGTCGCCAGATTTCAGTTCCCTAACCATTTGCAAACAAACGCATGCCTCGAACTGGCGGCGGTTGATTCGGGTCGGAACTGCTTCGCGCTTGATCTCGCCCGTCACCAACTTCCACCATTTCTCGGGAATCCAGTCCAGATCATCCTCAGTTAATAGTATTTTACCTTTGCCCTTGAGCGTTAGCCACTGGCTCTGCCGATGGCTGTTCTCCAATATAAAAGCCAATGACCGCTCAAAACTGGCGTCCTGGCTAGTGGATTCTAGCTTTAATTTGCTCAAAATCCGTAGCATCTCCGCCCGCCGTGGCTTAAAGAACTGCCAGACAAAACGGAACTCGTTCTTCCCGCCGTATTCTGCATGCAAGCGCGAGAATTCGCACAAATCGGGGCGAGCCGTCACCGCTTGGCGAACGCCTTTCAATTGCTCGTCTGCCGACTGGGTGGAGTTCAAGAGCGTTTCCAATATCGCAAACCGGCGCAGAATCTCATCGGTCTTTTCTTGGTTGTCCTCCAGATATTTTTCAAGGGCTTCTTGGGCGCTGTGTAACGCTTTCTTCATCTGTCTGCAAAAGATAGTGCAGAGATCATCGGTCACAATCGCCAGACGTTGCCGGATCAAGGCCAAGGCAACTGCGTAGCGTTTGGTAGCCGCCATATCCACCATGCTGGCGGCATCGAGACTGTTGCCTTCCAGTGCCCATTGTTTGATTTTAATGACCGGTATGGTTTTTAACAGGTCTGAGTGACAAGCCAACTCGGTCAATCGGTCATAGCGTTCGAGCAAATCGCGCATGCCGTCTATCGTCGGTTTGGCGGCATCTTGCTTGATATCGTTCCAAGGACTCACCCGGCGCGGATCATCACCCACGACGAAAAGCTTGTCGAGAAAAGTCCGACCAGCATCACCAAGTGCATCGTGAATTTGCGTCTGTAGCGCCTGATTCGTTGCAATCCGCTCGACGCGAGCTTCCCGCAGCAAGGTATCGAATGCTGGCAACTCGTAACGATGACGCACCAAGGTTTCGATACCGATATTGATAATATCAATGACATCTTCCTTGGTCAGCGCCGCTTCGGCAAAAGTTTGTCGCATCAGTGCCTTGCCATCGTCGCCGAAGGGTTTGACCGCCAAAAACTCCCGCACCGCCGACAAGTGTTTGCGTCTGGCCTGGGAGACATCGTACTGCCGCAAATTCTCCCGATCATAGGGTTCGCCCATACTGGAGGCGACATGTTCAGCAATGGCATTCGGTACTTGCTTGGAGGTTACAAAATAACCCAGCCGTTGATAGGTTTTTAATAGTAGGGTAAATCCCAAGCGCGTGGTGCTTGAGCGGGTGGCATTATCGCAATAGGCCTGTTCAACATCGGTCACCGAGTAGAAACGTTCCAATTCCGATTGCGCAAGTCGGCTTTTGAATCGAGGATAGGCGGTATCGCTGGGTTGCAAATTTAAAAACCGAAAAGTGATTGAGTACAAGAAAAACGTCCGTTTATCTTGTACGCTAAAAATCGCCCAAACACGGCAAAAAAGTTACAAGAAAACTCATTGAGAAAATCTATACAACATTGTACCCTTACTTCTATCTTTTCTTGCACATTGAAATTCATCATGCTTGTTGGTTATGTCCGTGTATCCAAAAACGATGGTAGTCAAACGCTCACGCCGCAGCGCGACGCAATGATAGCCGCAGGTGTTGAGTCGAACCGAATTTACGAAGACTTGGCATCAGGTCGCAAAGACGACAGGCCAGGACTTAATGCCTGTCTCAAAGCGCTTCAACCTGGCAATACACTCGTCGTATGGAAATTGGATAGGCTTGGCCGCGATCTGAAACATCTGGTAAAGACGCTGGATGACTTACGAACACGTGGCGTTGGCTTGAAAGTATTGGCAGGTGCCGGAGCCCAAATCGATACCACCACCTCAAACGGGCGGTTGTTCTTTGGGATTTTTGCAGTGCTGGCTGAATTTGAACGGGAATTGATTGTTGAGCGCACTCAGGCAGGACTTGCTGCGGCAAGAGCACGAGGTCGAAAAGGTGGCCGCCCCCGAAAGATGGACAGATCAACTTTGATGATGGCGATGTCGGCTTTGTCCGATCCCAAAGCGAATGCGTCTGAAGTAGCCAAAAGGCTTGGGATCACGACTACGACACTTTATATGTACCTCAACGGCGATGGATCGTTAAAAGAGGTGGGGCAATCCATTATTAGAAATTGATTTTTGATAAAGCGGTCATTGAATTATTGAAGCAAAATATATAAAAGAGCAATCAATGCGTAATTAATTTATCGAGCAGATATATTGTAACTCCCTATAAAAAGGAATCTCCGAACAACCCCTATTTGATGGTATTTTGAGTCAGTACGGGTCATAAGGCCTTTTCCGCAAACCAAGATACCAAAAAATGAGTAAAATAAGCACCTATTCCAACCCTACAAAAAACCGAGATGACAACAGCAGCGTATTTTGGCCAAGCCGAGCGACAATCTATTAACGAGAGCCACTTATCTG
>JAXMKV010000038.1:0-15144 GCA_034371155.1 Gallionella sp.
GGGGGGTGCGGGGGGGATCGTTTTCATTATGGAACCTGTGTCGATTGAATAGCTAGCCGAGCATCATTACCAACATGGGAATTCTAGCGCGCATCTCCATCCTATGTCGAACGTGAGCCTAGCGTGGAGCTTGGGGGCACGGTGATAGCAACTAGCCCGTGATCCTTTGGCTATGCCCTCGAAAAGTCTTCCGAACCAGAACCCGTTAATTCAGTGAGGTAAACCCCCGGCTATGCCGGGGGACTCACCAAGGTGTGACCTTTGCGGCGATCATGCAGTATGGAGAGAATCACGGATGTTCCCCACTTTGAAAAAGTGGGGCTAGGGGGGATTTGCGAAAGATGGGTAACTATAAGTTTTCAAATCCCCCTCGCTCCCCCTTTATTAAAGGGGGAAGTAGTGAGTGCAGCCGGGGGCGGCTCATGGTTTTATTGGCCCCTTTGCGGGGCTCACCCAATAAGCCTCCGGCTTTGCCGGAGGTCATTTAACTTCGGGGGGAATGGCAAGCCTCCTCATCATGTAAAAGGGCCTGCTACGCGCAGGCCCTTCGGTCAACAGTCGGTGGGCTGGTTCAGCCGTCTGCGTTGATCCGGGTAACCAGTTCGTGCAGGATTTCATCCGCCTTGTCGTTCGACACCTGGCAGGTGCCGGCATTCTCATGTCCGCCGCCGCCATGAGCGAGCATCAGTTCGCCGATATTGGTTTTGGAACTGCGATTCAGGATGGACTTGCCGGTCGCAAAGACCGTATTCTGATTCTTGAGACCCCACAGCACATGGATGGAGATGTTGGTCTCGGGATACAGCGCATAGATCATGAAGCGATTGCCGGCATAGATGGTCTCTTCCTTGCGCAGATCGAGCACGACGAGATTCTTGTACACCTTCGAGCAGGACTGCAACTGGGCCTTGAACTTTTCTTCATGATCAAAATACATGTCGGAGCGTTCTTTTACGTCCGGCAGTTGCATGATCTGCTCTATGCTGTGCTTGCGGCAGTAGTCGATCAGCTCCATCATCAAATCGTAGTTTGAGATGCGGAAGTCCCTGAAGCGTCCCAACCCGGTGCGCGAGTCCATCAGGTAATTGAGCAACACCCACCCGCTCGGATGCAGAATCTCTTCGCGGGAAAACTGCGCCGAGTCAGCCTTGTCAACAGCGGCCATCATGTCGTTCCATTCGGCGGGGAAGGCTTTGCTGCCGCCGAAATGGTCATACACCACTCGCGCGGCAGAGGGGGCATCCGGGTGGATGATGTGATTGTCCAGCTTGCCGGTATTGCGCACGGTCTCCGAAGAATGGTGATCCAGCACAAGATGCGCTTCGGCGACGTAGGGCAGATTGGTGGTGATATCCCTCGGGCCGATGCTGATCTTGCCGTCTTGCATGTCTTTGGGGTGCACAAACGTGATTTCGTCGATCATGTCCAGATGTTTGAGCAGGACAGCACAGACCAATCCATCGAAATCACTACGTGTTACCAAACGAAACTTTTTGTTCTCCATGGTGCGCCTCCGAGTTGATTGTAAAAGCATCGCTGGGATTATACTGCAAGCGAATAGGCTAATTAGGCCAAGCTTCCAAGTCTGGAAATTCAATCATTCCCCGTGCAATGCGCGGTTCATCCTGAACATCAAGACCTTCCTCAATAGACCTTACCTCCTAGGTCAGGCTCGAATTGTTTTTTTCACTCATCATCTTTCCCATTTTGATTTTCATTTCATCCCGAAAATCAAGCCTGGCCCGTCTTGCCGCTAACGCATTAAATTTGACGCGAAATATCAGGGTTAGCCCTCATGGCTCACCACCGCGCGCTGTTTGCGCCAAGCGACGAAAAACCATCCGACGACACCAAACAGGCCAGCGAGAATGCAGAATTGGTGTAGAGCCCCGATGGAGATTAGGCCAAGCAGAGCGTTGGCATCCGACCAAGGCGCGAGGGGTGAAATGTCGGAATGCATGATGCTGTCCAGCATGACATGAGAGATCGTGCCGACAAAGGCGCCAGCGATGACCGGAAGGGGCGCAAACGACTCGGCTTCGACCAGCCATCCCAAACGGTAAAACGACAACTCCCGGTTCCAGCGGCGAAGAATGGGGCGGCAGATCGGAGGAGAAACGACGGCAACAACAATAGCAATGACCAGGGCAGCAAGATAAGTATGGCTGGAACCGTGCAATACGCTGGAGCCGCGAACCAAACCAACAAGCGGCTCAATGTCCATCGAGACCTGAGCGATGCCAAAGGTAAGAACGCTGAAGCGACGGCCAGCCAACGCTTTGATGGCCAACCCAGAACCCATATGAAGAGGAGTGAAAGGCATCGACTGTCCTGATGGCTAAAGTAAAAGTCCTACGATTGACGTTGGGTCATTTCAATTGGGCTCCGTCCCTGAGGTTCTAATTGGGCTCCGTCCCTGAGGTTCTGGCGGATGCTATCAACGGAAAAGCGGAAGGGTTGCGTATGGAGTCAACGGCCAAGTCAACGTCCAGCGATGGCCAAAACAGATGGTTTTCAGCAGGCCACTCGACCTCACATAACTGCTCGATTGTTGCGCCCCGAAACCACGGGAAATCAGTAAAGGGCAAAAACAACTCTTCTTCGGCAAGCAACAGCCAAAAGCCGTGTTTTGAAACGTTGGTAATTTCAGCTTGGAAAGTGGATGTGCCAGGCATGGGTTATCTCCTCCATGTGAACAACGACAAGACGTTGAGCTTCCTTGATTTATTTGGGCGAAAGCCCAGTGCTTGTTGCCAATGCCAGTTCCGGCGACATCCAAAACTTGGCTTCCCCGTCGGGATGGCTTACATGCACATGCATTCTTGGCTCTTCCCGCGAAAAGAAGAAGAACCGAAAACTACCCTCACGAAAAATTGTAGGTGACATGGCGCAAATTATAACGCCTAACGTTCAAGGTAACCGGCGCTGCGCGGCTTTATCGCGCAGCGTCCAGAGAGCGAAGCGAACGAGATTGAGCGCCATGTTAGGTCTCAGCCCCCGGTACCGGGTTTAGCCTGATCTCAGGCCAGAAGCGAGCGCTTAAGTCTTCATATACCTTCGTTAGCGCCCAACTTGGCAGTTGCGATGTCTCTCCGGCCGTATTCCACTGCAAAACGCCGACATGGTAGTGAGGGAACTTGTAGGTGACCGGATTCATGATTGACTGCTCCAGCGTTCCGAGATTGTCGTCATGGAAGGGGTCAGTTGCAGCAAAATGAGCGGCAACTTTATTGCGCCATAAATGGACTTCCGGCGCAGCCGTCTTCACGAAGTTTGTGCAGTGCGCCTTGATAGCGGAGCGGTTTGACGGATCGGCCAAAGCAGACGATTTCCAGCCATTTGCGCTCATAAGTTGGACTAGTCCAACTAGACGTAGGTAGTTAACCAATGTGACCGCAAACCAATTAAACGCACACGGGACAAGTGCAGGAACTTGGCTACTCATGTGCAGCACGACGTGCGCGGCGTAAGGGTCTTTTGCTACGTATTGAATTTCAAACTCACGCACGGTGCCAGCGAGAATCTTCAAGCCCTCGTAGTTCGCGGCAAACGCCTGATAGTTATTGAATGGCGGATCACTCGGATCAAGAGTGATGCCGTTCGAATGGTCGAGAACGATTGGAGTGGTATTCATGAGACCTAACGTAAAGTTAACCGGCTCCGCGCTTTTGCGGAGTCCGGGTTGAACGGCAGGTTAGGTCTTTTCGTCTGGCTCATCGGTATTCAGCCTTGATGTGCTTTGTATGCTTGGCGCATTGCTTTTCGACCCATTTTCAGCCCATATGCCATGTGAAAAGTTGCCGAAAATGAGGCCGGCTAAATACACAGGGCCAAGGAGAATAACGGCCCATAGCGCCATGCTACCAACCCAAGCTAACGTTGGGTTTCGAGATGGGAAACAAATAACTAATACTGCGGCCATCGTAGCAATCGAAATAAATAGAACGCGCCATAAGCCCGCAAATCTGGCGAGCAGGAAACCTGATGCAAAAGCCATTACAACAAAAAGTATTTGCACTAGCGGTATCTTTAACATGATGTTGTTGCCGTACCTAACGTAAAAGTGAGGGGCTGCGCGCTTTTGCGCAGTCCCTCTCGACTGCCGGGTTAGACCTCTGTCTCATGACTGCTGAGTTCCATTGTTCCATAAGTCCTCGTATGTGGAGAGAACTGCCGGAAATGCATCGGTGATCTGAGTAAGAGTTGTCGGGGACTTCTTCGCCCCGTCTTTAAACGAGGCACCGGATTGATAACAACTTATTTTGTCAACGATCACATAACGATCGTGAAAGCCAAGAGCAGAGCGAACGTCGATTGTTTTACCTGATTGTTGTCGCAGTAGTGCGACCGAAGGAAGTAGCATCGCAAGGCGCTCGCGTGCAAGTAGTCTGATCTGTACCCCATCTGAGATGTGCGGGAGGTATCGCGACACGAACTCTGCGTCAAGGTAGGGATCGACAAACAATATGTCCTGTTTTGCAGCTTCAATGACCTTGCGAATTTCGTCGAAATAGTCGAAAACGCCACCTGTTTCGACATTCACACTCAGCGGACCTTGGGTTCGCATGCGGAGATCGTGACGTGCTTGATGCAGCATCGTCAGCATAGGCTTTGCACTTGCCTCTACATCTCTTGCGCTACGGGAGTTCATTTTTGCGACATGACCATCGAACAGTACGATGGCCTTTGTTGAATCCCAAGCATGAACGACTGCTGAGGCACGACCTAGCCATGAAATGTGTTCAGGCGTGTCGTTGCCGAAGCTGTTGAGCGCAGGCATCGTGCGCAGCACATCTTCTATTTCATTGAGCAACTGAGCAGGCGGAATTTTATTCATATGAGGTCTAACGTAGAGCTAACCGGCGCTGCGCGGCTTTATCGCGCAGCGTCCAGCGACCGAAGGGAGCGAGGTTGAGCGCCATGTTAGAGGCTTGGTGACTTTGCATGAAGCCGAATTATGTGGCGCATAAAAGATGACGAAATTTCAAACACGAACTCGATTTCTTCCTCCACCACAGCGTCGTCGTGTTTGATGTATGTGTTTTGGTATTTCGCGTAGTAGTCGATCAGCTTCGAGAACATGTTCGAGAACTCTTTCGAACCACCGGCCTCACTGACGAAACTGCCGACATTGCCGAGCTGATTTTCGAGAGACTTATCGTTCTTGAAAACGGTTTTCAGCAATAGCTCCAAACTGAGTCGGAGATCATCAAGCAAGTTTCTGCTAAAGATTCCGTGTTTGTATTTGTGAATTGCCTGCAAGTACAACTCTAGTGCATTAGGGAAGCTGTCGAGCCAGTGGCGCGTTTCTTCGGTGAGTGTCTCGTTAAGCTTAGAAAACTCGTCTTTTGGTGCGAGGTGTGCGAATTGAGAGACTAGTTTTACCTTTAGCGATTTCAGCTCGTCGTATTGCTTGAGGGAGAAGGTTCGGTGATCACACAACTCCCTAATAATTTTGAACTGAAGAGGGGGAGGGAAACACTTCAGATTTTCTAGCAGCGCAGTCCGCTTGTTTGGGGCCTCAAACGGATACGCCGCATGAGGTATATTGATGTTGTACTCGACAGCGTAAGCGTTAAAGGCTTTCACAACTTCGTTTCCACTCAAACCTCGGCTGGTATCGGCCAAGATGTCAGCAGCGAAGCTGAGAAAAGGGAGAGGGATATGCGGCACGAGATGTTTAGCCTCTAACGTAAAGTTGAGGGGCTGCGCGCTTTTGCGCAGTCCCGCTCGAACGCAAGGTTGGGCATTTTAGCTATGGTAGGCATCTCGAACTATTGGAACAGCCTCAACAACAGCGGTGAGAATTACCAAGCTGTGGCGCAAAAGCTGCTCGCTTCGCTCTGGAGCGAACCAGTGGCCATTGAACTTGCCCCCGTGGAATAAATTGTTTCGGACGCGACGAACATACTGAAGAAGCTTGTCGGCACGAGAATTTGTGTTTGGCTCTACGTCAGCCCACTGAATGATACCACCTGCAATTATCTGTTTTTTCGGTGGAGCATTGAAGATGAAGTCAATTGCCTCTTTTAGCTCTGTCGCTTGGGGATTGGCAATAATGTCTTCAATAGCGGAAGCAAATTGTTGCCAATTTGCTTCCGCTTTGCCATCCCCGTTGTTAAAGCCCGATGCCTTCAACGCATATTCAGTACGAGAAAAGACGCGGAAGAGTTTGGTAGCGAGATGGTCGAGGTGCTGGTGAGATGTCATCTTGATTGTGCCCAACGTGGAGGTCACCGGCGCTGCGCGGCTATATCGCGCAGCGTCCGGTGGACCGCAGGGTTAGAGATCATCTTTGGGGCGCGTAATTCTGTGAAACTCTACGCACTCATACTTCTTCGCATAGGCGGTGCATACGCTTTGCCATTGGCTATTGTCGAAGAAAGCCAAGACGATACTTTTGACGGTTTGGTAACCAATGCTGAAGGTGTCTCGAAGCTCCATCTCGAACGCTCCCCAATTGATTTCTTCTGACGCTTCCAATTTTGCGTCGTACTTTTCGAAAATATCGTGGGCTCTATTTAGGTCTTTGTCATCCCAATCAAGCTCTAGGACTAGCGCAGGAATTGGATATTCTCGATGGTCAATTGTCTCGGCCAACAGACGCAATTGATACCGTAGTTTGTCCAGTTGCTCTTGTATGGTTTCGCTCATTGTGCTTTTCCTTCTAGTCTAAGGGATCGACCGTTAAGTCTGGATACTGCATCTTGAACAAGCGACTGCATCTCAGCAGTAACTGTTGTGCAAGCATCAGGGTCAAGACTCACCCGCAGTTTTTGTAACTTTTCTTGTGCATTGGAGATAACTCCGCGGACATCAGAATCAGGTCCCTCAATGTCTATTTGCATGAGTGCTGTATCAAATTGGGCTTGCACGGCCTCTATCAGCGATGCTTTGCCTCGGCCGCGAGAATTGGCGGAAGCGCTATCTTGAAGTTTCCGAATTTCCACAAGTGTTTTTTCGAGACTTCGGGATGCATGGGTCAGATTGACGCGGCGTATGTCAATTGCGATTTGATCGCGAATGTTTTTTACGCCCCAAGCCATCCAGACAGTTAGCCCCATGCTTAGGAGCGTGACTACTGTTGAAACCAATGTAATTTCTGCGTCTGTAGATAGATCCACATCGTTCTCCGATGATCTCTAACGCAAAGTTGAGCACCAGCCAACAGCGCACGGAGAACCCATGATTAACACTGAAAACGACCCCGCTGTTGGCTGTGCGCTCGAACGCCGGGTTAGGGGTGATGCGCAATTTGTTGAGGCGGTGACAAAATGGAGGCTTGATGCTGGCGGAACGGAATTGCATCTTGTGCTTAATAACGGGAAGGCGCAAGCGGCATACCCGCGCAAATTGCAAGCGGAAATATACGCAAGTGGATTTTCAAAAAACGATGGCGTGAAAATCATTAGCGGAACTTTCACCCCTAACGTCGAAGGTAACGGGCGGCCAAACAGGCGGCGAAGCCGGCTGTTTGGGCGTCCCTGTTGACCGCAGTGTTATGCATAGCAAATGTCTGGATTATTGATTAAAGAGAGTTATATTGAATCATTCTTTTGTAACAAAAAAATGTTCCTTTAGTTCATGTATTCTACCGTCTTTTAAGATAATCCACATAGTGCCATCTAATGATAGCCATGCCCCTAAGTCTATCCTGTAAAAGCGTGCAGACCATTCAATCGCTGCGGTTTTGTCATTACAGATAATGCGCTTTGGTGTAAAGGAAACGCGGGACTGTGTGCTTGTGTTTTTTCGCCAATATCGCTTTATGTCTGAAATGCCACAATAAACGACAGTTGGTTTCTCGATATAGACGGCATCATCTAGAAAAATAATATCCAGCAACCCATCGTTATGTGTTTCCCAGGCGGTTTTGTAGAGTGATATTAAGTCGGCTACAATCTGGTCAATGGTCATGAGTTGCGTATGAGCTAAATGAGACTGTAAATGTTCTTTTACTAGGGGTTACAAGCTTGGAGTTGGAAAGGCAGTCTGATGTTGGGATATCAAGCGGCCCCATAACCTCCTGAGATAAAAGCGTGAATATCCTTGATGATTTTAATTGTTCATGAACGCCTGAGCTATTCCTTTCGACGGACACCAATACCCCGTCATGGAGCAGCCTTCTATGAACTAGGCTAATTACATTGGATCGCCGCTCGGTATTGATCTCGCAAATAAAATTACCATCAAGAATTAAGTCGTATTTGTGCGGGCAGTTGGAGAGATATTCCGTGGCATCCTGATTGTACGTCGTTATTTTGCATTTGGTGAATATGGATGTCTCGTCAATAACTCTGGTAAGAAGCCCAATTTGCTGTTTATTAATATCGACTGCATCAATATATAGTTGACAGTTTTTGTAAGTCGATTGAAACCAGTCTGCAATAGCAAGGGTGGATGCGCCACTTCCACAGCCCAAGTCCAGAACTCTGATCTCCGATTTTTGTAAATGTGTTTCTACCGCGCGCGACAACGAATATCGTGTCTTGTAATAATTGGCAACATAATACAAATATAAAAATGAATATGCATGTACATCATAATCAATTCGTTCGGCGTATTGTACCAATTCTTTTAGTGACTCAACGAGATCATTGCTAAGTTTATTGCTTTGAATGGACTCGCTAACTATTGAAGCCAAGTACCTCCTGAGAATGTCATCAAGTCTCCACCTTGGTGGGTCATAACGGCGATCAGTGTACGGCAGGGGTTTTGTATTATTAAGTGGGAGGGTTTTTAACCATGCTTGAAATTTTTCGCCGGTTTCAAATCCTACAATTTCCAGTGCGGCTTTCTCCCCCACTTCGAGGCATGCATCCTGAAATGCTTTCTCCAGGTAGATATGCATCGGAATACTATTATTCCAGAGACGGTCGAAGTGGCTAAGTAATAAATGTGCCAGGGCCTTGCTCTCCAAGAGAAATGAAGTTTTTGTTGTTTCTCTGCCAACGCCAAGTATTACGCGTTTTCTATCAACAATGAAATAGCTCATGTCATGTAGCTCTAGTTGATGTGTATTAAACGCAATTTCAATGTGTTTGGCTTCTTGCTTCAAGGAGATGGCGCCAAGAGCCGTCTCTGGATTTGCACATACAATACCCCTATGCTTTATTTCCCCGAAATCAGCCCTACTGACACAGGCTTCATTTATGAGTCTTTGTGCTGGGTCACGGCTTGCTTGGGCCATGGTACGAGATGTAAAGACAATCTCTTCTTTTGCCCCCTTTATTTCTTCCACGATTTTTTGCATGTATGCCTCTCTACCAACTATTGCACATTCTGCAATAGAAGGATTGGAGGGGGTTGTTGAAGGTGATTCGCGTGTTTTGGGCGTGTCTTCGCTAAAAAAATCAGTTCTTTTGAACAAGGCAAGAATGGCTCCTATTAGCTCAAGTAGCAGCGATCCAAAAAGTCCTCTCAAGTAGAATTCGTCAATGCTGATTATTTTGACAACACCCATTAATGTCATTGTTGCGGTAACCAAAAATACTAGTAAAAATGCATAAAACAAATGTTTTTTCATGGTCAATCATCTTGTTGATGCATAACGTGGAGCTAAGGGGCTGCGCGCTTTTGCGCAGTCCCGCTTGAGCGTAGGGTTAGAAGCCCTTTGACAGATGCCACGACAGCCCCGCACCCATTATGAAGAAAACAAAATTAACAATAACGCCTTTCCAAAATGATTTATTGTTTTCCTTGCGGAGTTCACCCTGTAGTAATTGAGCCACAGCTTCAACTTGTTCCTGATTTAGTGAAATAAGCTTTTGATATTTCTCGGCGTCTTTTTGGAGTTCAGATACGAGCTGCTGACGCGATTGGATTTCTTCTTCAACCGCTGCTACGAGCTGACTAGACTCTTTGAGTGCAGCTGTCAGTTTGTTAATTCGATCTTCTAGGGTTTCTTGTTTCTTCCCCTTCTTTTCAAAGAATGACTGGAATGCACCGGAAGCTGCCGCTGCTGCTACACCAGAAGCTACTATGCTGATGAACTCTATAGACATACTCATCCTTTGGCTTCTAACGTAAAGTTGAGGGGCGCGCCGCTTTTGGCGCGTCCCTCTCGAACGCCATGTTAGGCTGTTTTTGCATACTGCTTGACCTGCTGTAACCATTTTTCACGCTGTTCTGGTGATGCATATCGAACAGGGCCAAGCGAAGTAATTTTCACAGGCTTGATGCCACAAAACTCCAAGATAGTTTTTTTGATTTGATTGTGCCCCGGCATTTTGTAAACCATCCAGTAATACCAAGGCGGCGTGTCCATTGTGACGATGGCATGAGCGCTGCGCCCCACTAGCAACCTATCCCAGAGCTGCGAATTGTCACGATACTTAAAGGCATACCCCGGCAATAGCACGCGGTCAAATAGTCCTTTGAGCAAAGAAGGCATAGAACCCCACCAGATGGGGTAAATAAAAACCAGATGTTTTGCCCAAGTAATTGCGTCTTGGATTTCTTTTAGACCAGGCTCAAGCTCTTGTCTTTTGTTGTAGCCATGATGCAGGGTTGCATCAAACGCAACTTCACCAAGCTTAAAGTACTTGACGCTATGACCTGCATCTTCGGCGGCTTGCACGTAAGAGGCGGCAAGAGCACCGCAATAGCTGCTTGTATCAGGGTGCCCTAAGATAACGGTGATATTTTTAGACATAGAACCTCGTTTTTTAAGCCTAACGTGAAGCTAAGGGGCTCGCCCGCTTCTGGGCGAGTCCCGCTTGAGCGCCGGGTTGGGACCTGCGCACTTTCAACGAAGCGCCGAACCCAGCACACAAAAAAAGCAGTGAATGATAAGTGACCACTGCACCAAATTACCGAAATAACAAACTTCAATAAAACTTTCAGGCTACGGTAAATCAAAAACTTGAAACAACAATTAAAGCGCTCAGGCTACTTTAAAACTAAAGACAGAAAACAGAACATTTACCGCAGGGCCCAACGTGAAGCTAAGGGGCGCGCTTTAGCGCGTCCCGCTTGAGCGTAAGGTTAGGTGGCATTTTACCGTGGCGAAGAAAGTAAAGAGCAAACCATACCGCCAAAACTGACCCACACATACAAACTAACCACAGCGCGAAGAAAACAATAAATAGGATGGGCGAATTGGTTAACTCAATGATGGAATGTTTCATTGGGATTTGCCCGGTAAGCACAGCCATGTATAGCTTTTTGAGGCAATACGGCGCAATAGCAAGACAGCAAAAAATAAAAGCTATAACAGCCAGCCGATCCCCAAGGGTATCTGGTTTAACACCAGAGTGAATTATTCTTTCCCAGGAAATGCCGATGGCAAAGATTAAACACAAGGCTGGTGCCGAGATGAAGGCTATTTGGATTAAGAGGAGGTTAAATGCAATCGGAGATGGGAAGAAGGTTGGTCGGAGCCAAAAAAACCAGATTATGTCGAAAACAAAAGCAGCAATAGCCAATTGACACCAGAAGCGCGATCTTGCCCTTAGCCGGTTGATTCGCTCAATTGGGTATAGTTGCGCGCTCATTTGACACCTAACGTAAAGTAGACACCTATAACGGTGTATATCCCGGGAGATGGAGGTGTATAATCCAGCGCATAATCGCAGTCAGCCCTTTGTTTATTATTAAATAATCAATCTGGAGGCTTTGTTATGGGTTCTGAAACTACACCGCTTGAGCCGCCCCCTCCCAAGCTGCTTGATCAAGTCCGTGGCAAGATCAGGGTCAAACATTACAGCATCCGCACAGAAACGCAATATGTGCACTGGATCAAGCGCTTCATCTTTTTTCATGGCAAGCGGCATCCGAAAGATTTGGGTGCTGCCGAGGTGGAGGCTTTTCTGACGCATCTTGCCACGGAGGGCAATGTATCGTCTTCGACCCAGAATCAGGCGCTTTCCGCGCTGCTGTTTCTTTACCGCGAGGCGTTGGGCATTGATTTGCCCTGGATGGATACCATGGTGCGCGCCAAGAAGCCGCAACGCTTGCCGTCGGTGTTGACGCGAGCCGAAGTGTCATTGGTGTTGGAGCGCATGGAAGGGACTTACAGTTTGATGGCACGCCTGCTGTACGGCACCGGGATGCGCTTGATGGAGTGTGTGCGGCTGCGGGTGAAGGATGTTGATTTCGGGCAACGCGAGATTTTGATTCGCGACGGCAAGGGCGCCAAGGACAGGGTGACGATGTTGCCGGACGTGTTAATCCAGCCGTTGCAGGAGCATTTGGCGAAACGCCGCAGGCTTTATGAGGATGATCTGGCGAAGGGTATGGCCGAGGTGTTTTTACCGGATGCGCTGGAGCGCAAATACCCCAATGCCGCTACTGATTGGGCTTGGCAATACGTATTTCCTTCCGGCAGTTATTCGGTTGATTCGCGCAGCGGGCGGGAGCGTCGCCACCATCTCGACGAGAAATTGTTGCAGCGCGCGATGAAGCGGGCGGTGGCCGCATCGGGCATCGTCAAGCTCGCCACGCCGCATACCTTGCGCCATTCGTTTGCCACGCATCTGCTGGAAGGCGGTTATGACATCCGCACCGTGCAGGAGCTGCTTGGCCATTCCGATGTTTCCACCACGATGATTTATACCCATGTGCTGAACAAAGGCGGGCGAGGTGTGGTCAGCCCGCTGGACAGGTGAGTGGCGTGACGTTACAACAATTTCCAGATAGCCCTTACTTCTTGCATCTGCCGTTCGAGCCGGCGGGCGATCAGCCCACGGCTATCGCGCAACTGGTGGAGGGTATCGAGGATGGACTGGCCTACCAGACGCTGCTGGGAGTGACCGGCTCCGGCAAGACGTTCACCATGGCGAACGTGATCGCGCGTACCGGGCGGCCGGCGATCATCATGGCGCCGAACAAGACGCTGGCGGCGCAACTGTATTCGGAGATGCGCGAGTTCTTTCCGGAGAACGCGGTCGAGTACTTCGTCTCGTATTACGACTACTACCAGCCCGAGGCCTATGTGCCGTCGCGCGATGTGTTCATCGAGAAGGATTCCAGCGTCAACGAGCAGATCGAGCAGATGCGGCTGTCTGCGACCAAGGCGTTGCTGGAGCGGCCAGACGCGGTAATCGTCGCGACGGTGTCGGCGATCTACGGTATCGGCGATCCGGTGGATTACCACGGCATGATCCTGCACCTGCGCCATAACGAGAAGATGCCGCAGCGCGACGTGATCAAGCGCCTGACCGAGATGCAGTACGAGCGTAACGATGTGGATTTCACGCGCGGCACGTTCCGCGTGCGCGGCGACGTGATCGACATCTTCCCGGCCGAACAGGCGGAAAACGCATTGCGCGTGTCGCTGTTTGACGACCAGATCGAGGAACTGTCGCTGTTCGATCCGCTGACCGGTCAGGTGAAGCAGAAGATCGGCCGCTTCACCGTCTACCCGTCGAGCCACTATGTGACGCCGCGCGCCACCGTGCTGCGTGCGATTGACGCGATCAAGATCGAGCTGGAACTGCGGTCGAAGGAATTCGTCAGCCAGGGCAAGCTGGTCGAGGCGCAGCGGATAGAGCAGCGCACCCGCTTCGATCTCGAAATGCTCAACGAACTGGGTTTCTGCAAGGGCATCGAAAACTACTCGCGCCACATGTCCGGCCGCCAGCCGGGCGATGCGCCGCCGACGCTGATCGACTATCTGCCGCCGGACGCGCTGATGTTCATCGACGAGTCGCACGTGACCATCCCGCAGATCGGCGGCATGTTCAAGGGTGACCTCGCGCGCAAGACCAACCTGGTCGATTTCGGCTTCCGCCTGCCGTCGGCGCTCGACAACCGCCCGCTCAAGTTCGAGGAATTCGAGGCGCTGATGCCGCAGACCGTGTTCTCGGCCACACCATCCGCCTACGAGGCGGCCAATCAGGGGCAGGTGGTGGAACAGCTGGTGAGGCCGACCGGGCTGATCGACCCGATGATAGAAATCCGCCCGGCTACGACGCAGGTCGATGACCTGCTGGGCGAAATCCGCAAGCGGGTGGCGGTGCAGGAACGCATCCTGGTCACCGTGCTCACCAAGCGGCTGGCCGAGGATCTGACCGACTACTTCGCCGAGAACGGCATCCGCGTGCGCTATCTGCATTCGGACATCGACACGGTGGAGCGGGTGGAAATCATCCGCGACCTGCGGCTGGGCGAATTCGACGTGCTGGTCGGCATCAACCTGCTGCGCGAGGGGCTGGATATTCCGGAGGTTTCGCTGGTGGCGATTCTGGATGCCGACAAGGAAGGCTTCCTGCGCTCGGAGCGCAGCCTGATCCAGACCATAGGCCGCGCGGCCCGCCACCTCCACGGCACCGCCATCCTGTACGCCGACCAGATGACCGAGTCGATGAAGCGCGCCATTGGCGAAACCGAGCGCCGCCGCACCCGTCAGATCGCACACAACCTCGCGCAGGGCATCACGCCGCGCTCGGTGGTCAAGCGCATCAAGGACATCATCGATGGCGTGTACGACCAGGACGAGGTCGCGCGCGAACTGAAGGTGGCCGAGGAGCACGCCCGCTTCGAGTCGATGAGCGAAAAGGATCTGTCGCGCGAGATCAAGAAGCTGGAGAAGGAAATGATCGAACACGCCAAGAATCTCGAATTCGAGAAGGCCGCCGCGGCGCGCGACCGGCTGTTCAAGCTGCGCAGCGGCGCCTTCGGAGCGTGATGCAGACGCATCCGATGGTCGTCGGCGCGTGTGGCGGGCATATCGGACCGACTGCGCCCACCACATGAAAAGACGTTCCCTGCTTGGCCTGCTCGCCGGCCTGCCGCTGCTCGCCGGTTGTTCTGCCACCGGCCTGCTGAATATGCTGGCGCCGTCGGCGCATCGGCGCGAAGCCGGTATCGCCTACGGCCCGCATGCGCGCATGAAACTTGATGTCTATCGTCCGCTCGATATACCGGGCCTGGCGCCGGTTGTCGTATTTTTCTACGGTGGCAGCTGGAACGCAGGTCGGCGCGAGGACTACCTGTTCGTCGGCGCCGCACTGGCTGAGCGCGGCATCGTCACGGTGATTCCGGATTACCGGCTGTACCCCGACGTGGTGTATCCGGCCTTTCTCGATGACTGTGCCGCAGCCGTTGCCTGGGTGATGGACAACGCGGCGGCGCATGGCGCCGATCCCGGTCGGCTGCATGTCGCCGGACACAGCGCCGGCGCCTACAACGCCGCCATGCTGG
>JAXMKV010000039.1:0-15910 GCA_034371155.1 Gallionella sp.
TCATTTCGCCCTTTTCGACTTGCTCCACTACGCTCAATTTAAAAGCCAGCGTGTAATCCCGCTGACTCCTTCTTTCTCCTGCATTCATCTGACACTCCTTTCGTCATCGCAAAAAGTGTCAACTTATTTCAGGACGGGTCAAGCAAAACAAAAAGGCCAACCCAACGGGTTGGCCTTTTGCTTGGCAGCTAAATCAGCTTAAGCGCGTTTCTTGAACTCGTTGGTACGGGTGTCGATCTCGATCTTGTCGCCGATTTCGATGAATGCCGCAACCGGCAACTCGAAACCGGTGCTGATTTTGGCCGGCTTCATCACCTTGCCGGAGGTGTCGCCGCGCACCGATGGCTCGGTGTAAACGACTTCGCGCACGATGGTATTGGGCAACTCGACAGAGATGGCCTTCTCGTTATAGAACACCACTTCGCAAGCCATACCATCTTCAATGTAGTTGATCGCATCGCCCATGCACTCAGCTTCGATCTCGTACTGGTTGTAATCACTGTCCATGAAAACATACATCGGGTCGGCGAAGTAGGAATAGGTGCATTCCTTGCGATCCAGAATGATCTGGTCGAATTTGTCGTCGGCGGAATACACGGTTTCTTTGGCGGCATCGGTCAACAGGTTCTTCATCTTCATCTTGACCACCGAACCGTTTCGGCCGGAACGGCTGTATTCGGCTTTCAGGATCACCATCGGCTCGCCACTCACATTGATGACGTTTCCTGCGCGAAGTTCTTGTGCTGTTTTCATGTTTACCGCCCCTCAATTTCGAAGGCGCGCATTCTACCGATTTCCTGATAAAAATCCAGTAAATTCAACGCCAGATTATTTTCCGCCAATTCCCGCGACCAGCCTTGGACTCGGGCCTCCAGTTCGCCGCTAACGGCGGCGTATGCCGACCATGCCGCACCGGCCCCTCCTTCGCTGTTCCACTCCCGCCACAAACCTTGTACCGCCTCGCGCGCCACATGACTGAGCGATGCGCAATACAGGTTCAGGAAGGCCTGCAACTTTCCCCAGTGCACCGCGTCGTGCTGCGGATATATCTGCCACACGAACGGTTTGCCGGCCCACAGCGCACGGACACATGAGTCCTCGCCACGAACGAAATTGACATCGCATGCCCATAACAGTTCGTCGTAGCGCTCCTGCTCGACGAACGGCAAGACCTGCACCCGCAGGTTGCCGCGTTGGTAACCCTTGCCCGCGCCCGGTGCGGCATCGCCGAAATATTCCCCGACCTGCGGCAGGATGCGCCCTTCCGGCACCAGACACAGCAACGGCTGCGCACCGTTCGCCCAGACATCGAACAACCCGACCAGTGCGGCGTTCTCGTAGGCGAACAGCGACACCTTCAGCGTATTCGCATCCGGCATGGGCAGGCCTAGCGATTGCCAGTAAGCCTGTTGTTGCACGGGATTGCCGAGGAAGCTATCGCGCCGCGCCAACAGACCACGCTCCAGCAGCAGCCCGCCGGTCTGCTTGGTGAATCCGGGAAAGAAGAAGTACTTGGTCAACGGCAGCGACGGATGCGGCGACGGCAGCCTGTGGCAGCCATGCACCCAGTCCTCGGCGGATAGATATTCGAGATTGATCCATACCGGTTTGTGTTCCTGCACCACCATTGCCGTGACATAGGATTCCGGCAGACGGCAGGCAAATGCTTCGATCACCAACTTGGCAGGCTGCACCTCGGGAAATGGCGAACACCAACGCCGCACTTCCACACCACGACATTGCTGTGCCTCTGATAACTTGTCGGCCTCGGGACAGAGCTTGGCAAAACTACACACATCATCCACCCACAGACGCACCTGCAAGCCGCGCTCCTGCGCCAGCTGGCGTGCCAAACGCCAGCACACGCCGATGTCGCCGTAGTTATCCACTACCGCGCAGAAAATGTCACAACCGAATGGTCTACTCACGAGCGAGGGTTTAATCAGACTGCGCGAAAATATTTTGCCAATGAACCGATACGAACGGAAAAAACGCGGAGATCGTCAGTGCGGCTTGGAAATGTCGCACAAAACATCGTCATCCTCGCACACCATCAACATCACCTCCTCGGCGGGGATGCGTAAAAGTTCGCCGATGGCCGTGTAATCGTCGGGCAGTGCCGCATCGTCCCAGCCGTTAGCCGAGTGACGTGCCAGATTGACCGCCAGCACCACGTTCGAGACCCGCTCCTGGTTCGAGCACGCGTCATTCATCAGCGTCAGCAGCAACTTGGGCAATTCCCACTGTTCGACCAACGCGCGTTGCAGATCGACCAGTGCAAACCCTAGCACCTCTTCCTGCACCTGCCGGCTGCGCAGCGATTTGTCATTGTGCTGCATGGTATGGATATGCAGCATCTGTTTGGGCGAGTAACACCACAGCAACAGTTCGGCAATATCGTGCAGCAATGCGGCGACGCGCACTTCCTCGTAATGCAGGTCACGCAGCCGCACCGCCCAGTCCTTGGCAAACTCGGCCGCGCGTTGTGCACGGTGCACGACACGCAGCATATGGGGAAGCGCGGCGATATTTTGTTTCAGTACCTCTTCCACCTGCGGGCTGAAAGGTACTTTATTGAATACCGGCTCGATACCGAGCATGAGCAAAGCCTGCTCGACCTGCACCAGCTCGGTAAGTTGCGAACGATGTTTATGCTGTTGCAGATATCGCAGCAGTTTGACCGACATCATGGGGTCGCGCGCGATAATCTCGGCAACCGATCCCGCCGTCAGTCTGTCGTCATTCTCGCGCAACGCCGTCAGTTCGCGCGCGGTCTGCTTCAGCACGGGCAAATCGGCACGGGTCAGAAATGCTACCCATTGATCCAGCCCATTGATCTCTATCATGTTTGCTCCCGCAAATTTTGTCGCCAATATACTAGCAATCGGCGGGATTGCAAGATGATTGGCATAGCCGGATTGCGGTGTTCAGGAGAACTCGATTGCCAGCTTGCCGATACGCCCGTCCACTTCGCGCATCGCCATCTCGTGACGGGGCAGCGCGTCCTTGTCGAAACTGCGGGCGTACTCGCGCAGGGAGACAAGCTGATATCCCTGATCCTGCCAACCTTGAAGCAACTGTTCAAACACCGTTATCCATTTTCCGCCCTCAAGTTCGGCATGCAGGGTAAACACATGTCCCGTCGCGGATGCTGCGGCAGTACGATGCAGGATGTCCTGTGCGATGTTGTCCAGCGTGACACCGTCACGGTTGATGATTTCATCCAGCGTCGGTAGCGTGGTCGGCAGTTGCGGGCAATTCACGAGCTCGGCTTGCCAAACGGGGATGAAAGGCTGCTTCCCGCGCGCATCGGAACAGTATTCGAAACCAAGATGCTGCATCATGCGCAGTGCATGGCGGTTCATCTGCCAACCGGCTGCGGCATGGGCCTTGGGAGCCTCGCCGAATATCTCGGTATAGCGATCCACCGCACGCTGCAACTCGCGGCGCGTCCACTTCTCGTCCTTGTCCACGACATGATCCTGCCAGCGGATGTGGTCGTAGCAATGGATGCCCGTCTCGAAACCCGCATCGCGCACCGAGCGCATGATGTCGGCGCACTTGCGGCCGATGTCCGGCGCGGGCAGCAGCGTGCCATACAGCAGCGTCTTGATGCCATAGTGCTCGACCACCGACATGCGCGACACCTTGGACAGGTAACCCGGACGGAACACGCGTTTGATCGCGCGGCCCATGTGATCCGGGCCCAGCGTGAAGAAGAAAGTTGCCTGCGCGTTGTAGCGTTGCAACACATCGACCAGACGCGGCACGCCCTCGCGGGTGCCGCGATAGGTGTCTACGTCTATCTTGAGAGCGAGTTGTTTCATTTTAGGATTTAGGATTTAGGATTTAGGATTTGGCCGGTTTCCACCAATTCCAAAATCCCAGTTCCTAAATCCTGCTTTAATCGACCAGGCTGCGGGCCTCGGCGATCTGGGTGCGGTAGGCGTCGAAGATCTTGCGCAGCGTGTCGGCCATGGTCGTGGTCGGCTTCCAGCCCAGCTCTTCGCAGGTGTTGGTGATCTTCGGCACGCGGTTCTGCACGTCCTGGTAGCCCTTGCCGTAGTAGGCGTCGGAAGTCGTCTCGACGATCTTCACCTTCTTGGCGGACTCGGCATACTCCGGATACTCGTTCGCCAGCTTCAGCATCATGTCGGCCAAGTCGCGGATCGCGAAATTGTTGGTCGGGTTGCCGATGTTGTATATCTTGCCGGTGGCCACGCCGTCCTTATTGTCGATGATCTTCATCAGCGCGTCGATGCCGTCGTCGATGTAGGTGAAGGCGCGTTTCTGATGTCCGCCATCAACCAGGCTGATGTTGTTGCCGCGAATGATGTGGCCGAGGAACTGGGTCACCACGCGCGAACTGCCTTCTTTCGGTGTATTGATCGAATCCAAACCGGCGCCGATCCAATTGAACGGGCGGAACAGCGTGAAGTTCAGACCTTCCATACCGTAACCCCAGATCACGCGGTCCATCAGTTGCTTGGAGTTGGAATAGATCCAGCGCGGCTTGTTGATCGGGCCGCACACCAGTTCGGAATTGTCCGGATCGAATTCCTCGTCGTGGCACATGCCATAGACTTCGGAAGTGGACGGGAACACCAGATGTTTGTTGTACTTCACCGCGGCGCGCACAATGGGCAGGTTCGCTTCGAAGTCCAGCTCAAATACGCGCAGCGGCTGCTTCACGTAAGTGGCCGGCGTGGCGATCGCCACCAGAGGCAGGATCACGTCGCACTTTTTGACGTGGTACTCGACCCACTCCTTGTTGATGGTGATATCGCCTTCGAAGAAATGGAAGCGCGGCTTGCCGATCAGGTCGGTGATACGGTCGGTGCTCATATCCATGCCGTAGACTTCCCAGTCGGTGGTCTCGAGGATACGGTTGGACAGATGGTGACCGATGAAACCGTTCACGCCGAGGATCAGTACTTTTTTCATTTCACTTCCTTAACAATTGAATTCAAATTTTTCCGAGCCGTACCTTGCGGCGAACTCAGCCGCGCTCGTTTCGACGCCGTCCAGCTCGAAGCGCACCACGCGCAGCACACCGCTACCGCAGATCGCATAGGCCTTGCCGTCTTTTACATAGAGAGCCGACTTCTCGCCAGCCACCGTGCATTTGGTCACCAGCGTCTGCAAAATGCGCATGGATTTACCCATCAGCATCGTCGTCGCACCCGGATACGGCGGTGCGACCGCGCGCACCAGGTTGTGTATCTCCAGCGCAGACTGCGACCAATCGATGACGCCATCCTCAGCCCTGCGCCCGCCGAAATAAGCTCCCTTGCTCAAATCCTGTTTCTCGGCTTTGGCCGTGCCTGCCAGCAATGCGGGCAATACACCGTTCAGCGCCACCTCCGCAGCCACCGTCACCTTCTGGAACACTTCATACGCCGTATCGTTCGGAAGGATGGGTACGGCCTGCTGCGCGACGATGTCGCCGTTGTCCGGCTTCTCTGTCATGTAATGCAGCGTCGCACCCGTCTCCGTTTCCCCGCGGATTATCGCCCAATTCACCGGCACGCGACCACGGTATTTCGGCAGCAGCGAGCCGTGCATGTTCAGCGCGCCGTGTTGCGGAATCTCCAGCAACTCGCGCTTGAGCATCTCGCGGTAATAGAACGAGAAGAAGAAGTCCGGCTGCAATGCGCGTATCTGCTCGATCACTTCCGGCGTGTTCGGATTGTCCGGCGTGATCACCGTGATGCCGTGCAACTCGGCCAGCTTCTGCACGCTGTCAAACCAGATGGTCTCTTTAGGATTGTCGCGATGCGTGACCACCAGCGCAACGTCCACGCCATGAGCCAGCAACACGTTCAGACAGCGGATGCCTACGTTATGGTAGGCAAAGACGACGGCCTTACTCATCGTTTACACCCTGCAATAGTGCATGGCATCGGGCTCGTCATGACCGCACCGAGACTTCCCCAGTGCGGCATGACGGCTACATCCCCATTGTGATACGCGAACAACTATCGCCCAGCTCATGCCGATTCGTCCGGGAACAGCGAAGTCGGCGCAACCCCTTCTGTCAGGGCTTTAGGTTTGCGCGTGCGTTTTGGTTTTTCGACGGACGGCTGCTCCAACACAGCTTCGATCAGATAGCGTGGGCGGTGGCGCACCTGCTGATAGATACGGCCGATGTATTCGCCCAGCAGACCGATGCCGAACAGCGCGATACCGATCAGAAAGAACATCAGTGCGAATAGAGTGAACAGCCCTTCCGCTTCGGGGCCGATGATCAAACGGCGTATCAGCAGAAACACGAAGAACAGCGCGGAGAAAAGCGAAATTGCTATCCCCAGCATGGAGAACATCTGTAGCGGCACCAGCGAAAAACTGGTCATCAGATCGAAGTTGAGTCGTATCAGGCTGTACAGGGAATACTTCGATTCGCCCGCCGCACGCTCTTCATGCCCCACTACCACTTCGGCCGGATTGCGCGCGAAGCTGTAGGCCAGTGCGGGAATGAAGGTATTCACCTCTTTGCAACTGTTGACCGCGTCGATGATGTTACGGTCGTAGGCTCGAAACATGCAGCCTTGGTCGGTCATCTTGATGCGGGTGATCTTCTCGCGCAGGCCGTTCATGGCTCGCGAGGCGACATGGCGCCACCAGCTATCGTTGCGCTGGCGGCGGATGGAACCGACATAGTCGTGACCTTCGTCCATTTTGGCCAGTAGCAGTCCGGTGTCTTCGGGCGGGTTTTGCAGATCGGCATCCAGCGTCACCACGCGTTGCCCTCGGCACTGCTCGAAACCGGCCATGATGGCCATGTGCTGGCCGAAGTTGCCGTTGAACAGCACCACACGTGTCACATCGGGGCGCTTCTGGAACTGTTCACGCAGGACGGCAGCGGAACGGTCGCGGCTGCCGTCGTTGACAAACACGACCTCGTAACCGAGGCCAAGCTTGTCCAGTGCCGGATACAGTCGGTCGAACAGGGCCTGCAGGCCCTGCTCTTCGTTATAGACGGGGATGACGACGGAAAGTTGGGGCGCAGTCATGAAAGGTCAGCGAACCTGGCGTGTCACTCGAACGGATGACGCAGCACGATAGTCTCATCGCGATCCGGGCCGGTTGAAACCATGTCCACCGGCACGCCACATACCTGCGCGATGCGTTCCAGATAATTGCGCGCCGCCAGCGGCAAATCTTCGTAGCGCTGTATGCCGAGCGTGCTTTCGCTCCAACCCGGCATCTCTTCGTACACCGCCTGGCAATCCGCCAGAGCGTCGGCTCCAGCCGGCAAAATATCGCTGTCTGCGCCATTGATACGATAGCCGATCCCCAGACGCACGGTTTCCATCCCGTCCATCACGTCCAGCTTGGTGATGCACAGACCGGATACGCCATTGATCTGGATCGAGCGTTTGAGCGCCGCCGCATCGAACCAGCCGCAACGACGGGCACGTCCGGTGGTGGAGCCGAATTCGTGACCACGCACGGCCAAACCTTCGCCGATCGGATCACGCTTGTCCACCGCATCATACAGTTCGGTAGGGAATGGTCCGGAGCCTACTCGTGTGGTATAGGCCTTGGTGATGCCCAGCACATAATTCAACATCTGCGGCCCCACACCGGCACCGGCACATGCCGCTCCGGCGATGCAGTTGCTGGAGGTCACAAACGGGTAAGTGCCGTGATCGATATCCAGCAAGGCACCCTGAGCCCCCTCGAACAACAGGCTGTTTCCCGCCTGATTGGCCTCATACAGGGCACGCGGCACATCCATCACCAGCGGCTTGATGCGCTCGGCCAGCATCAGCGTGTCATCCAGCGTCTGCTGAAAGTCAACCGTATCGGCGTGGAAGTAATGCTTCAACACGAAGTTGTGATAATCCAGCACCTCGCCCAATTTTGCGGCAAAACGTTCGCGGAAGAAAATGTCTTGCAAGCGGATCGCACGGCGGGCCACCTTGTCCTCGTAAGCGGGACCGATACCGCGTCCGGTAGTGCCAATCTTGGCATCGCCCTTGGCCAGCTCGCGTGCCTTGTCTATCGACTCGTGATAAGGCAGGATCAGCGGACAGGCTTCGGAGATTTTCAGCCTAGTGTAGACATCGATTCCGGCCTGTTGCAGCTCATCCATCTCCTTGAGCAGCGCCTTGGGCGACAGCACCACGCCGTTGCCGATGTAACACATCACATGGTCGCGCAGAATGCCGGATGGGATCAGATGCAGCACCGTTTTTTTGCCGTTGATCACCAGTGTGTGCCCGGCGTTGTGTCCACCCTGGAAACGCACCACGCCGTGCGCGTGGTCGGTCAACCAGTCGACGATCTTGCCTTTGCCCTCATCACCCCACTGTGTACCTATCACTACTACGTTCTTAGCCATTGCAATACTTCCAGTCCTGAAAAATTCTAAAGCGCGACAACCAGCCATTCACCGTTGCGCGATACCAGTTCGCGATCACACTGCAATTCCCCGTGCAACGCCTTGTCGCCCAGCAAATCCACCACCACGGATTCCCCCGCCGCGCGCAACTGCTCGATCTTGCCGATCAATGCGGCATCATCCAGATGCGGCGCACATATCCCAAGGACCGCTGCCTGCGCCGGCAGCAGATTGTACAACTGGCGCAGATCCATGCTGAATCCGGTGGCGGCACGGGCGCGCCCGAAACTTTTTCCCAGATCGTCATAGCGCCCGCCCAACGCGATCGCATCGTGGCTGCCCGCGTGATACGCGGCGAACACCATGCCGCTGTGATAGTGATAGCCGCGCAGGTCGGCAAGGTCTATGCCGACACTGGATACCCGCGCCTGCAGCTTTAATGAGATACCGTTCAAATCGTCCAGGGCCGCACGGATTTCCGGGTATGCCGGAAGCTCACTTCGCGCTCGCGCCAACACGTCGGCGCAATTCCCGTAAAGCGTCGGCAACGCCAGCAAAGCAGCGCGCAAGCCACCCTCCATGGATTGCGTCAACACCCGCAAAGCGGCACTGTCCTTGCTCTGTAGCGCGGCAAACAATTCGCCTTCGAGTGCCTTGTCTATCCCGGCATGGCTCACCAACGCACGGAACACGCCGACGTGACCAAGATCCAGGTGCACCTCATCGATACCGAACAGCGCCAGCGTTTGCAGCATCAGCTGCTGTATTTCCAGATCACTTTCCAAACCGCTGTGGCCGTACAGCTCGGCACCGATTTGCAACAACTCACGCGTGCGCGTCAATCCGACCGGCTGGGTATGCAACACGCTGCCCGCGTAGCACAGGCGCGCGATTCCCTGACGATTGAGCAGATGCGCATCCACACGCGCGACCTGTGGCGTGATATCGGCACGGAGCGCCAGCGTGCGACCGCTCAACTGGTCGACCAGTTTAAAAGTGCGCAGATCGGTATCGCTGCCACCGTCGATCAGCAGGGATTCGGCATATTCCAGCAACGGCGGGGCCACCAGCTGATAGCCGTTGGTGCGCATCAGTTCGAGGAACTGCGCACGCATCCCCTCGACGCGCCAAGCTTCGTCGGGCAACATGTCCTGTATATATTCCGGCAACAACCAGTTCGGCATTTGGTACCTTTAATTCACCCAATAGATCAGCAGCAAACCGCTCAACATCAGCGTCAAACCGAGAAAGCGCACTTGCCCGTCCTGAAATTGCGCCAGCCTGCGTAACGCCTCACGCCAGGAGGCAGGAAACAAAAAAGGCATCAGGCCTTCAATGACCAGCATCAACCCCAACGCCATCCACACGTATTCCAGCACGGCGATGCGGATGTCAGTTTCCTGACTTACCCGAACTCTTCATGTATTTGAAAAAAGCCGAACTCGGATCCATCACCATCACATCGCTCTTGTTGCTAAAGCTTTGTTTGTAAGCTTCAAGGCTGCGGTAGAAAGAATAAAACTCGGGATTGCGACCGAATGCGGCCGCATACAAAGCGGATGCCTTGGCATCTCCTTCGCCCTTGGTCTTTTGCGCATCGCGATAAGCTTCGGCCAGAATCACCTCGCGCTGCTTGTCGGCATCGGCGCGTATCTTCTCGCTCTCGGCGTTACCGGTCGCGCGCAGCTCGTTGGCAACGCGCTTGCGCTCGGCATCCATGCGGCGGTACACCGATTCGCTGATCTCCAACGGGAAATCCACACGCTTCAGGCGCACATCCATCACCTCGATACCAATCTTGCGCGCATCGGCATCCGCCTTGGTGCGCAACACCGCCATGATCTTGTCACGTTCGCCGGAAACCACTTCGCTGATGGTGCGCTTGCCGAATTCCTCGCGCATGCTGGAATTGACTGTCTGCATCAAGCGGGTATTGGCACGTGCCTCGTCGCCGCCCACGCTGACGTAGTACTGGTTGACGTCGATGATGCGCCATTTGATGAAAGAATCCACCAGCACGTTCTTCTTCTCGGCGGTGATGAAGCGCTCCGGCTCGACGGTATCCAGCGTCAAAATACGCGAATCGAAATAGCGCACGTTCTGCACGAATGGCACTTTGAAATACAGCCCCGGCTCGGTCTTGGTGCTGACCATCTCACCCAACTGGAACACGATTGCTTTCTGGCGCTGATCCACCACAAATATGCTCATGCTCAAAATCACCAGAACGGCAACAACAGCAATCAGTATGTTATTCATATTCCTGTTCATTTAGCGTGTCCCCCTGTCGCGGTTCAGCAAAGAATCTCTCGCGCGCTGTGCCGCGGTGTTATCGCTCGACTGTGAAGTGGCGGCGGGTACAGCCTCAGCTGCCGCTCCGCCGGTCGGGCGTGAGCTCTCTATCAATTTATCCAGTGGCAGGTACAACAGGCTGTTGCCGTTCTTCTGATCCACCATCACCTTGCTGATGTTGCCCATCACCTGCTGCATCATGTCCAGATACATACGCTCCCGCGTCACACCCGGAGCCTTCTCGTATTCGACCAAAATCTGCCTGAAGCGGCTGGCATCACCCTCGGCATTGGCGATCACGCTCTGCTTATAGCCCTCTGCCTCCTCAATCAGCCGCGCCGCCGTACCTTTTGCACGCGGCACCACGTCGTTGGCGTAGGCTTGACCTTCATTCTTTTGGCGTTCGCGATCCTGCCCGGCTTTCACCGCATCGTCAAAGGCAGCCTGCACCTGCTCGGGGGGTTGCGCGTTCTGCATGGTCAACTTGCTGATCAATATCCCGGACTTGTAGCGATCCAGTATCTCCTGCATCAACTGCGTCGCCGAAGCAGCCACCTGCTCGCGCCCCTCATACAGGACAAAATCCATCTTGCTTTTGCCAACCACTTCACGGATCGAAGTTTCCGCCGCCTGACGCACATTCTCGTCGGGCATACGGTTATTGAACAGATATTCCGCGGGATCCTTCAGGAAGTATTGCACCGCGAACTGGATGTCGATGATGTTCTCATCCTCGGTCAGCATCAGCGATTCTTTCAGCATCTTGTTCTTGACATTCTCGCGATAGCCAACCTCCACCGTCCTGACTTGACTGAGATTGACCACTTCGACCGCCTCGATCGGAAAGGGCAAATGCCAGCGGGGTCCCGGCTGGGTCGCCTCGACATATTTGCCGAATCGCAACACCACACCGCGCTGGCTGGCATCCACAATGTAAAATCCGCTGGCCAGCCAAATCAGCACGGCGATCAATGCGATCAGACCGACACCTATACCGCCCACACCTTGGGGTACACCGCCACCACCGGGCTTGCCATCGCCGCCCTTTGTGCCTTTGCCACCCATCATGCCGGCAACTTTGGCATTCAGTTTGCGCAACAGCTCTTCCAGATCGGGTGGCCCGCCATTCGGTCCGCCGCTGTTTTTGTTACCCCATTGCGGGTCATTCAATCCCATAATCCATACCTTCTCAGTTGTTAAGTGGGTGCCACTCCAGCACAGGCGCTTCCACCGCCTCGGCATCGCGCACTTCCATCAGGGCCGTACGCAAATCATCCAATCCCGCGCCAGTTTTGGCGCTCAAACGAAGGGTGACGATTCTACCATATTCGTCACGCTCGATGCCGGCCGGCACGCCCTGCAGATCGATTTTGTTCAACACCAGAATCTGCGGAATATGCTGCGCGCCGATCTCTTCCAGCACCTTGTTTACCTCGGCGATCTGATCGTCGCGATTGGGGCTGTTCACATCCACCACATGCAGTAGCAAATCAGCCTGTATCGTTTCTTCCAACGTGCTGCGGAATGCCGCAACCAGCGAATGCGGCAAGTGACGGATAAAACCGACCGTATCCGACAGCACCACCTGCTCACGCGGTGAAGCAGACGATTCGTAGCCACCCTCGCCATCCTCATCGACCCCGCTCCGGTCTGGTGTCTGGAGAAAGATGCGTCTGGTGGTCGTGTCCAGCGTGGCGAACAACTGGTTTGCGGCGTACACATTGGTCTTGGCCAGCGCGTTGAACAGGGTGGACTTTCCCGCATTGGTATAGCCGACGATGGAGACCGACAGCACTTCGCTGCGCTGGCGCGCGCGTCGCTGCAGCACGCGCTGGCGGCGCAGTTTATCGAGCCGCTCTTTTAGCAGATGGACGCGTTTGTCCAGCTTGCGGCGATCCAGTTCAAGCTTGGTTTCACCGGGGCCGCGCGCGCCCACGGAATGCTTCTGCTGCCCCATGTCCATGTTCATGCCAACCAGACGCGTGGCCAGATAGCGCAGCTGCGCCAGTTCGACTTGCACCTTACCCTCATGGCTCTGCGCGCGTTGCGCGAAGATATCCAAGATCAGCATGGTGCGGTCAATGACACGGGTATTCAGCTTGGCGGTGAGATTGCGCATCTGCGCGGGAGACAGGTCGTGATTGAAGATAACGACACCGATCTCGGTTTCATCGTCTTCTTCATGTGCCGCAAGGATGTCGGCGATCTCCTGCACTTTGCCGCTGCCGGCGAACAGAGCCGGATCGGGACGCTGCCGCCTCCCTTCGACAATAGCCAGTGTGCGCACCCCGGCAGACTCGGCCAGCAGGCGCAACTCCTCAAGGCTCTCGGCATAATCCGGCTCGCCGAAATCGAGACTGACCAGTATTGCGGTTTCAGTTCCAGCGTTCTTTTGCTGCATTACTCGGCAGCATCGTCGTAGGAAATACTGACCGCGCGTGCCGGAACGATGGTGGAGATGGCATGTTTGTAAACCATTTGCGTCACGGTGTTTTTCAGCAAAACCACGTATTGGTCGAATGATTCGACCTGCCCCTGCAGCTTGATGCCGTTCACCAGATAGATGGCGACCTGCACATGCTCTTTACGCAGGGTATTGAGGAATGGGTCTTGCAGCTGCTGTCCTTTTGCACTCATGTTATTGCTCTTCTTTGGTTAGGAACGGACAGGCACTTTACTGGATTCCCGCGCTCATGTGAATACATAAACACACTCGGTGCTGTACAACGGGGATTCATATCCAGCCTTTTTCGGCAAATGACAGGGTCGCCCCGGCGGTCACGACAAAATGATCCAGCACACTCACGTCCACCAAAGCCAGGGATTGTTTGAGCGCATCCGTCAGCAACCGATCCGCCTGACTGGGTTCGGCGACACCGGAAGGATGGTTATGCGCGAAGATGACCGCCGCCGCATTGTGTGCCAGCGAGCGCTTGACCACTTCACGGGGATACACACTGGTCTGTCCGAGCGTACCGTGAAACAACTCCTCGAATGCGATCACCCGGTGCTGTGTGTCGAGAAACAGCACCAGAAAGACTTCCTGCTGCCGCCCACCCAGCAAGAGCTGCAAATAGTCGCGCACGGCCCGCGGCGAACCTAGCGCGTCGCCGCGCTGCAGCTCCTCCTGCAAGGCTCGCCGCGACATCTCCAGCACGGCCTGCAATTGGACGAATTTGGCCCGCCCCAAACCGTTGATCGAACAAAAATCCGTTTCACTGGCCGCAAACAGCCGGGTGAGACTGCCGAATCTGCCTATCATCTCGCGCGCCAGATCGACCGCGCTTTTACCCGTCACACCGGTGCGCAGGAAGATCGCCAGCAATTCGGCATCGGACAGCGATGATGCACCCTTTTGCAGAAGCTTTTCTCTGGGTCGCTCGAACTCGGGCCAATCGCTGATCGCCATGACACCTCCCCCGCCGGAATTTCTTGTAAGATGCGCGTCATTATGGAACATGTTCAAGAAAAACACACCGCCCGGCCGGATAGCAGGATAAAGCGCGTCATGCTGGGTATCACCGGCGGTATCGCGGCCTACAAGTCCGCCGAGCTGGCCCGTCTGCTGGTCAAACAGGGGATGGATGTGCAAGTTGCCATGACCGCCGCAGCCGGCCACTTCATCACAGCTACCACCCTCCAGGGGTTGACTGGGAAACAGGTCTTCACCGACCAATGGGATGCCACGACACCGAACGGCATGGCGCACATCAACCTGAGCCGCGCTGCCGATGCCATATTGATCGCCCCCGCCTCCGCCGACTTCATCGCCAAACTGGCGCACGGACTGGCCGACGATCTGCTTTCCACACTCTGTCTCGCGCGCAATTGCCCGCTGCTGGTCGCGCCTGCGATGAACCGCGAAATGTGGCTGCATGCCGCCACACAACGCAATGTGGCACAGCTGATCGCCGATGGCGTGCACATTCTCGGACCGGACCATGGCATGCAGGCATGCGGTGAAGAGGGTATGGGAAGGATGCTTGAAGCTGAACATCTGGCGCAGGAAATGCAGGCGTTTTTTCAGCCGAAATCATTGGCCGGCACAAAAGTCCTCATCACCGCCGGGCCCACCTACGAGCCCATCGATACGGTGCGCGGCATAACCAACCGCAGCTCCGGAAAAATGGGATACGCAATCGCACGCGCCGCCCGCGAAATGGGAGCTACGGTCGAACTGGTATCGGGCCCAGTAGCGCTGCCCGTGCCGCACGGAGTAAAAACCATAGCGGTCACCGGTGCACAGGAAATGCTCGACGCGGTAAACCGTCATGTGGCTGATGCCGATATTTTTGTCGCGGTAGCCGCAGTGGCCGATTACCGCGTCGCCCAAACCGACCACCGGAAGATCAAGAAAAACGATGCGCCGCTCATACTGGAGCTAGTGCCGAATCCCGACATTCTGGCTTCCATCGCTTCATTGCCCAATCCGCCGTTCTGTGTGGGGTTCGCCGCCGAAAGCGAGAACCTCGCGGAATATGCCGAGCAGAAACGCCAGGCCAAAAAACTGCCGTTGCTGGTCGGCAATCTTGTCCAACAGGCTATCGGCAGCGACGATAATGAACTGGTGCTGTTCGAAGACAGCGGCAGCCGCACCCTGCCGCGCGCCGACAAACTGACACTGGCCAGACAACTGGTTCAGCACATCGCGCAACGATACAGGGAGGCAGGTAAATGAAACATGTCGCAGTGGATGTCAAAATTCTGGACCCGCGTTTACACGCCAATATGCCCGGCTACGCCACCGCCGGATCGGCAGGCATCGACCTGCGCGCCTGCATCGACGGCAGTATGGTGATCCAGCCGGGACAATGCGAGCTGATTCCCAGCGGTCTCGCCATCCACCTATCCAATCCATCCCATGCCGCGATGATCCTGCCGCGCTCCGGTCTCGGGCACAAACACGGCATCGTGCTCGGCAATCTGGTCGGGCTGATCGATTCGGACTATCAGGGGCAGATATTCGTCTCACTGTGGAACCGCAGCCAGTTTCCGTTCACGCTGATGCCGATGGAGCGCATGGCCCAGTTGGTGATCGTGCCGATCATGCAGGCCAAATTCAACATCGTGGAAGAGTTCCCGCACAGCCAAAGAGGCAGCGGCGGTTTCGGCAGCACGGGCAAACACTGACTGTCCCGTCCTAAACTAGGTTGACAGTAAAACGTCGCTTTACCTCTCGTCCAGGTAAGCCGTTAAAGACGCCTGATGCACCGCATCGGGCGTTTTGTATTTTAGCGCCAGATGAGGGCGCTCATGGTTGTAGATATGGAT
>JAXMKV010000040.1:0-80216 GCA_034371155.1 Gallionella sp.
TCATTTCGCCCTTTTCGACTTGCTCCACTACGCTCAATTTAAAAGCCAGCGTGTAATCCCGCTGACTCCTTCTTTCTCCTGCATTCATCTGACACTCCTTTCGTCATCGCAAAAAGTGTCAACTTATTTCAGGACGGGTCACAGACAACAAAAAAGCCGGCATCCGCCGGCTTTTTGTGTTGCCAAGGTGAGCGATTACTTCTGGGTGAGTATCCAAGCCACCATGGTCTTGATGTCGGCATCACTCACGGATTTTGCTGTGGCCGGCATCGGCATCACGCCAAAAGAATCCTTGCCGCCGCTGCGCACCTTGGCCTCCAGTTTGGCCTGCGCACCTTTGTCGTCCTTGTACTTCTCGGCGATAGCCTTCAGGGAAGGGCCGACGGACTTCTTCTCAGCAGCGTGGCACGAGCCGCAGTTGCTCTTCTTGAATACCGCAGCGCCGTCTTCCGAGGCGAGTGCGATGGACGGGATGGACAGAACTGCTACCAGTGCGATGATATTGCGAACTTTCATGGCTATCTCCTTCATTAAAAAATCGGTGGAAGTGAATCTACTCCTGCTTGCGGGTAAAAATCAAATAAATTGATAAGTGCGGGTAGAAGACACGAGGGGATGGGATTGGTTCCCCGTGCTCAGACTGACAAGCCGGCCAGTTGTGCCTGTTCATCGGCAAAATAACTGCTGCGTACCATGGGGGCGCAGGCGGCATGCGAGTATCCCATCTCTTTTGCGGCATCCTCGAACATCTTGAAAGTCTCCAGCGGCACATAACGCAGCACCGGCAGGTGGCCGTCGGAAGGTTGCAGATATTGGCCCAGCGTGAGCATCTCGACATCGTGAGCGCGCAGGTCGCGCATCACTTGCAGCACTTCTTCGTCGGTCTCGCCCAGGCCCAGCATCAGGCCGGATTTGGTGGTCACCTGCGGGAAGCGGGCTTTGAATTCCTTTAACAACCTGAGCGAGTGCGCGTAGTCCGCACCGGGGCGTGCCATGGAATACAGGCGCGGCACAGTTTCCAGATTGTGGTTAAGCACGTCGGGCAGGCTGGCAGCCATGGCATCCAGCGCGATGTCGAGGCGGCCACGGAAATCCGGCACGAGTGTTTCCAACTTGGTGGTCGGCGAGGCGGCGCGTATCTCGCGCAGACAATCGGCGAAATGTTGTGCGCCGCCGTCGCGCAGGTCGTCCCGATCCACGCTAGTGATGACCGCGTAACGCAGTTTGAGCAGGCCGATGGAATGGGCGAGGTTCTTCGGCTCTTCGGCATCCGGCGGCAGCGGTTTGCCGTGCGCCACATCGCAGAACGGGCAGCGCCGCGTGCACACGTCGCCGAGGATCATGAAACTGGCTGTGCCTTTGCCGAAACATTCGCCGATGTTGGGGCAGGAGGCTTCTTCGCACACGGTGTGCAGGCTGTGTTCGCGCAGCATGCGCTTCACTTCGTTGTAGCCCGCACCGCTGCCGGACTTGACGCGTATCCATTGCGGTTTGCGCAGGCGCTCCTGCAAGGGCACGATCTTGATCGGGTTGCGTGCGGTCTTGTCTTTGCCGGTTTGCCGATGCGCCGTGTCGGCCGGTTTGGGGGTGGTATTCATGTCGGATAGATTCTCTGCGGGCGGCGATTTTACCGCAGTTTTTTGCGTATTCACCGGACGGCCCGATTCGCCGGGCGATGCGGCAGGGTGCGCGCGATGACCCATGCGCTGATCTCGACGGCACCGCGCTGGCGTACCGCCTCGGCCAGCGCGCCGAGGCTGGCACCGGTGGTGAGCACATCATCCACCAGCGCGATGTGCTTGCCGTTGAGATCGAGATCGCAGCGGAAGGCATTGCGCACGTTCCCGGCGCGCGCCTTCCAGGGGAGGGTCGATTGCGGTGGCGTATCGCGTGTGCGCTGGCAGGTATCCGGCAGCAGTTCGAGCTTGAGCGTGCGCGCGAGTTGGCGGGCCAGCAGCAGCGACTGGTTATAGCCGCGCGCGCGCAGTTTGGCCGGATGCAGCGGCATGGGAATGAGGTAATCCGGCAACTCCGTGCGGGGGATGCGTTGTGCCAGGCGGTGCGCAAAGGCATGCGCGAGTGACAGTTGTTCGCTGTATTTCATGCGCTGGATCAGCTTGTCGAGCGGAAAGCGGTAGCCGAACAGGGCGTGTGTACGGTCGAACGGGGGCGGATGGGCGAGGCATTTTCCGCAGGGTTCGCCGTTCGGAGAGGGTAGGGCGCAGCGCGGACAATGGGCTGCATCAAGATAAGGTAACGAACGATCACACGCGGCGCACCACAGGCCGTCGCGGCTCATGCTGCCGCACAGCATGCAGGGCTGAGCGGGCAGGAGTTGCTTCAATCCTGCGCAGATGTTCAATCCAAAGCTGTGTAAAATTGACAAGTCGTCAGCCTTTCCCGGATGATGTGCCGCCGCCTAATCATACCCAGTTACTCATATGAATACCCAGATCGTAGAATTTCTCCGGCCCGCCCCAAAAACGACCGATGCCGCGCAACGCTGGAGCGTCGAAGCTATCGAGGTGCTGTTCAAGCTGCCGTTCTCCGACCTGATGTTCCGCGCCCAGCAGGTGCATCGCGAGCATTTCGACCCGAATGCGGTGCAGCTCTCCACGCTGTTGTCGATCAAGACCGGCGGCTGTTCCGAGGATTGTGGCTACTGCCCGCAATCGGCTTTTCATTCCGCCGGGGTGGAGAACAAGAAGATGCTCGATGTGAGCGAGGTGGTGAAGGCCGCCAAAGCGGCGCAGGATGCGGGAGCTGATCGCTTCTGTATGGGCGCGGCATGGCGCGAACCGACCGAGGAGGATATGGCTGCGGTGGTTGATATGATCAAGGAAGTGCGCGCGCTGGGAATGGAAACCTGTGCCACGCTGGGCATGCTGAACGATGAGCAGACCGAGCAACTGCGCGCCGCCGGGCTTGACTACTACAACCACAACCTCGACACCACGCCGGAGTTCTACGGCGACATCATCAGCACCCGCGACTATCAGGACAGGCTGGACACGCTGGAGCGCGTGCGCCGTGCCGGCTTGCATGTATGCAGCGGCGGCATCGTCGGCATGGGCGAGAACCTCACGCAGCGCGCCGGACTGATCGCGCAACTGGCGAATATGGATCCGTATCCCGAGAGTGTGCCGATCAACAACCTGGTCAAGGTCGAAGGCACGCCGCTGGCGCAGAGCGAAGACCTTGATCCGCTTGATTTCGTGCGCACCATCGCGGTGGCGCGCATCACCATGCCGACCGCACGCGTGCGCCTGTCCGCCGGACGTCAGCAGATGTCGGACGCGATACAGGCACTGTGCTTCCTCGCCGGAGCCAACTCCATCTTCTACGGCGACCAGTTGCTGACCACCGGCAATCCCGATGTCGAGCGCGACCGCGCATTGCTGGACAAGCTGGGCATGTATCCGTTTGCCGACAAACATTGAACCTTGTCCGCGGATCGCGCCGGTTGAGTCGGAGTTGATCAGTATAATCCGCGGATGAAAACAGATTTTGCCATTCATCCCATTACAAGCTGAACTCGACGAACGCAAAGCGCAAGGCTTGTTGCGCACCCGCCGTACGCTCGAGTCACCCCAGTCGCCGCACATCGTGGTGGACGGGAAAAACTATCTGGCTTTTTGCAGCAACGACTACCTCGGTCTCGCCAGTCATCCGCAACTGATCGCCGCGTTGCAACAGGGCGCGCAACAGTGGGGCGCCGGTGCGGGCGCGGCGCATCTGGTGAACGGACATTTCGACCCTCATCACCAACTCGAACAGCAACTCGCGGCCTTCGTTGGCAAGCCTGCCGCGCTGTTGTTTTCTACCGGCTACATGGCCAATCTGGGTGTCGTGCAGGCGCTGGTTGGCAAGGGCGATACGGTGTTCGCCGACAGGCTCAATCATGCGTCGCTGAACGATGCGATGCTGCTGTCGCGTGCCGCTACCAAACGTTACCGGCATGGCGACATGACGCAGCTCGCGCATTTGCTGGAACAGACCAAGAGCGGGCGCAAGCTGGTCATCACCGACGCGGTGTTCAGCATGGATGGCGACCTCGCGTCGTTGCCGGAGCTGCTGGCGCTGTGCGAGCGGCACGAGGCCTGGCTGTATGTGGATGACGCGCACGGCTTCGGCGTGCTGGGCGAACAGGGACGAGGGTGTTTGTCGCACTTCAAATCCCCCCCAGCCCCCCTTTTGCAAAGTGGGGAGTCCCGAGCTGCGGCAGTCTTACACCCCCCTTTATCAAAGGGGGGCAGGGGGGATTTAGCGGTAGCTGAGGCTCAGTCGAACTTGAACTCTTCCCGCATCATCTATATGGCAACACTGGGCAAGGCCGCCGGTGTGTCCGGTGCATTCGTCGCGGCGGAGCAGGTGGTCATCGACACACTGGTCAATCATGCGCACAGCTACGTTTACACCACCGCGACACCGCCCGCATTGTCCGTGGCATTACAGCAGAGCCTGAAACTGATTGCGCAAGGCGACGAATTGCGCGCGCATCTGAAACGGCTCGTTGCGCAATTGCGCGACGGTCTGGCCGGTCTGCCCTGGCAGTTGATGCCGTCGGACACGGCCATCCAACCGCTGCTGATCGGCGACAACCGGCAAGCGCTGAAATTGAGCGAAGGATTGCGCGAGCGCGGCATCTGGGTGGCGGCGATCCGCCCGCCCACCGTGCCGCAGGGCACGGCGAGGCTGCGCATCACGCTGTCCGCAGCACATGGCGAAGCGGATGTCGAACGATTGATCGGGGCCCTGCATGAACTTGCATGTTGAGGTGAGCGGGCGGGGCGAGCCGCTGGTCATGCTGCATGGCTGGGGTATGCACGGCGGCATCTGGGGCGAGACCGTTGCGCGGCTGGCGGAAGATTTCACCGTGCACAATGTCGATCTGCCGGGGCATGGTGCCAGCGGCTCTTCCGAGGCATTTGTGCTGGAAGGAGTGGTTGATGAGTTGGCGGCCCGGTTCGGGCAGCCGCTCGCGTTGCTGGGCTGGTCGCTTGGCGGCATCATCGCGCAGCAATGGGCATTGCGCGAGCCGCACAAGATCAATCGCATGGTGCTGGTGGCCAGCACGCCGTGTTTCACCCGGCGCGAGGATTGGCCGTTCGGTATGGCGGCGGAGACGCTCGCGCAATTCTCCGCCGATCTGGAGCAGGATCATGCCGCCACCCTGCGCCGCTTCCTGGCCTTGCAAGTGCGCGGCAGCGAAAACGAACGCGCGTTGTTGGCCGCCCTGCGCACGCAATTGTTCGGCCGCGGCGAGCCGCAATTGACGGCGTTGCGCGGCGGACTGGAGATACTGCGCGACACCGATCTGCGCACGGCGTTGCCGCGAATCGAACCGTCTGTCTTGGTGATTGCGGGCGAACGCGATAAGCTCACCCCGCCCGAAGCTTCACGGTATCTGGCGGAGACCATACCCGACGCGCGCGTGGTCGAAATCGCGGGCGCGGCGCATGCGCCGTTCCTGTCGCATACGGAAGTTTTTGTAGAGGCAATCAATGATTTTTTGAAAGGCTGCCCGCAGATTTTGCAGATATAAAACTATATTGATCTTGAAATCTGTTTCATCTGCGGGCAAGAGTTTTTATGAATGAATTCGAGATAGACAAACGCGAGGTCAGGCGCGCCTTCAGCAGAGCGGCCCTCACCTACGACGCAGCAGCCGTGTTGCAGCGCGAAGTGTGCGTGCGCATGCTGGAGAAGCTCGACATCATCAAGCTTCAGCCCTCGCGCCTGCTGGATATCGGCAGTGGCACGGGCTGGGGGACGCGGCAGTTGGGTGAGCGATATCCGCAGGCGGACATCGTCGCGCTCGATATCGCCATCGGCATGTTGCGCGCGGCGCACGGCACATCGGGATGGTGGCAGAAACTGTTCGGCGGCGGCAGGCAGCGCTACGTCTGTGCCGATGCCGAGGCGTTGCCTTTGGCGGCGCAGAGTGTGGAGATGGTGTGGTCGAATCTGGCGGTGCAGTGGTGCAACGACCTGCCCGCCACTTTTGTCGAACTGCACCGCGTCATCAAGAACAACGGGCTGCTGATGTTCTCCACCTTCGGGCCCGACACCCTGAAGGAGTTGCGCATCGCTTTCAACGGGGTGGACGGCTACAACCACGTCAACCGTTTCGCCGACATGCACGACATCGGCGACATGCTGGTGGCGGCCGGTTTCGCCGATCCGGTGATGGAGATGGAAAAGATCACGCTCACCTACGATGAGGTGAAGGCTGTGATGCAGGATTTGCGCAGCATAGGCGCGCACAATGCCACCGCAGGCCGCGCACCCGGCATGCTGGGCAAAGCGAAATGGACGCGCATCGTGCAGAACTACGAGGGACTCCGGCGCGACGGCAAGCTGCCTGCGACGTTCGAGATCATCTATGGTCATGCATGGAAAGTGCCGTCCAGAAAGATCGCGGATGGGCGCGCGATCATCAAAACGGATTTCAAGCGATGAGTTACTTTGTGGCCGGAACCGATACCGGCGTCGGCAAGACGCTGGTCAGCTGCGCGCTGCTGCATGCCTTTTCGGCGCGGGGCAAGCGTGTGGCGGGTTTCAAGCCGGTCGCGGCGGGCTGTGACGAGGACGAACACAACGAGGATGCCAAGACTTTGCGTGCCGCGAGTTTGACGCCGCTCACCTACGGCCAGGTGAACCCGTATTGTTTTCGCCACGCCATCGCCCCGCACCTCGCCGCGCGGCACTCTGGCGTGCGTATCGAGCTGAAGCGTATCCTGACCTCGTATCACGAATTGGTGGTGTTGGCGGACGAGGTCATCGTGGAGGGTGCCGGCGGCCTGCTGGTGCCGTTGAATGACAAGGAAGACGGTGCCGATCTGGTGATGGCGCTCGATATCCCGGTGATCGTGGTGGTGGGGATGCGCCTGGGCTGCCTCAATCATGCCCTGTTGACCATGCAAGTCATCGCCAATTACCAGCTAGAATGCGCGGGCTGGGTCGCGAACGTGCTGGATGAAGGAATGCCCGCTTTGCAGGAAAACATCGAGGCCTTGCGCGAACGCATCTCCGCCCCGTTGCTCGGGGTGGTGCCGTATATGGCGAAGCCGGATGCCGCCGGGGCGGCACGGTATCTCGATTTGAATCTATTGGAGCGCAGTCCGACGCATGAGTGATTTCAGTGTTCTCGCGGTGTTCATGGTTGGCCTGCTGGGAGGCGTGCATTGTCTGGGCATGTGCGGCAGCATCGTCGGCATCTTTACTTCCCAAGTGCCGAAGGAACATGCGCGCTGGCCGTTCCATCTGGCTTACAGCAGCGGGCGTATCGCCAGTTACGCGCTGGCGGGGGCGCTGGTCGGTGCAATCGGTCAGGCGGGTCTGCTGATGCGCGATGCGGTGCCGGTGCAGCATCTGCTGTTCGCGCTGTCTAGTTTGATGCTGGTGATGCTGGGTCTGTATCTGGCCGGTCTGTGGGGCGCTGTGCGGCACATCGAGAATCTGGGGGCCGGCCTATGGAAGCATTTGCAGCCTTACACAGTGAAACTGTTGCCGGTCAACACCGTGCCGCGCGCGCTGGGTTTGGGCGCGCTGTGGGGCTGGTTGCCGTGCGGTCTGGTGTATAGCGTGCTGGTCGCCGCGCTGGCGAGCGGCAGCGCGGTGCAGGGCGGACTCATCATGGCGGCATTCGGCTTGGGGACGCTGCCGAATCTGTTGGCTATCGGGTTGTTCTGGGAAACGGCCAAGGGCTGGGTGCAGTCGCCGCGTGTGCGGCTGGCGGCGGGATTGGCGGTGACGGGATTCGGCCTCTACGGTCTGGTCAAGGTCTCTTACACTTTTTATGTGCACGGTTGGACGGGAGCATGTCATGTTGCGGCGTAACATCTTTGCTTTGTTGTTGCTCGGTATGCTGGCGGCCTGCGGCGAGCCGAAACTGCCGTCGCCTTTTCACGCCGCCGAGGTCGGCGGGGAATTGGCGCAGGCGGATTTTCGTTTGACCGGACATGACGGCAAGCCACGCACACTGGCCGATTTTCGCGGCAAGGTGGTGGCGCTGTTTTTCGGTTATGTGCATTGTCCCGACGTATGCCCCACCACGATGGCGGATATGGCACACGTGAAACAGATACTGGGCAAGGATGCCGGGCGGGTGCAGGTGCTGTTCGTGACGGTCGACCCCGAGCGCGACACACCCGATTTGCTGAGCCTGTACGTGCCGGCTTTCGATCCGTCCTTCCTCGGTTTGTATGGTGATGCGCAGTCAACCGCCGCCGCCGCCAAGGCCTTCGAGGTAATGTACCGCAAGCAGCCGACCAGTTCGGGTTATAACGTGGATCACAGCGCGGGGACGTTCCTGATCGATCCGCGCGGCAGGGTGCGTTTGCTCGCGCCTTACGGGCAGCGTGCCGAATGGATGGCCGATGACATCCGCCTGCTACTGGCGCTGGACAGATAAATGGGGGCCTTTGCCGATAGCTTCTTTCGCTACACTCTGAGCGATCTTGATGCACAAAACCTGCCCGTCCGCGCCGAGCAGATCCGCGCGCGTTTGCGCAACTATCCGCTGATGCTGGCCAGCCAGATGCTGGTAGCCCCCTTGCTGTGTGTGCTGATGTGGCCCGCGGTGGAGCATGGACTGCTGCTTGGCTGGCTGGGGCTGGTCTACGGCGCGCATCTGGTCGAGTTTGGATTCTGGCTGGCTTACCGCAGGGAGAGCGTCACTCTGTCGGAATGCAAGCGCTGGCGCACACGCTTTATCGTGTTTGTGTCCGTGATAGGCCTGCTGTGGGGCAGTGCGGGACTGATGTTGCTGGCACTCGATGATCTCGCCTATCAGGCGTTGCTGATTTGCGTGATCTTGGGGCTGGCTGCCGGCGCGGCGACTATCAACCCGGTGTTCCCTCCCGCGCTGATTATCTATGTCGGGTTGCTGATCCTGCCGGTATTGCTGGCCTGCCTGTGGCTGGGTGATGTCACGCATTACGTTCTGGCGGCTATGCTGGCTGTCTATCTGCTGTTCGTGCTCAATGCCGGGCGCGATTTGTCGAAGACCTTCGAGCTGTCTTTGTGGCAGCGTCTGGAAAACCGCGAACTGGTCGCGCAACTGACCGACGAAAAACAGCATGCCGAACTGGGCAGCAAGATGAAGTCGAAATTCTTCGCTGCGGCGAGCCACGATCTGCGCCAGCCCATGCATGCGCTGACCCTGTTCGTCGATGTATTGAAACACCGCCCACACGATGAAGAATCCGCCCGGCTGATCGGACAGATCGAGCGCTCAGTGGAGGTGATGGCGACCATGTTCGATGCGCTGCTCGACCTGTCCAAGCTGGATGCCGGCGTGGTGCAGCCGCAGTTCGAGGATTTCGCTATCCAGCCCCTGCTCGCGCGTTTGAACGAGGAGTTTTCCATGCTGGCGGGCGACAAGGGGCTGCGTTTCGAGCTATCGAGTTGCAGCGAAGTGCTGCATGGCGATCCGTTGTTGCTGGAGCGCATCCTGCGCAATCTGATCTCCAATGCGATCCGCTATACCGAGCGCGGTAAAGTGTCGGTGACGTGTGAGCGTGTTCCGCAGGGGATGCGTGTGCAAGTGCGCGACAGCGGCATCGGTATCGCGCCGGAGCAGTTGCCGCACATCTTCGAGGAATACAGCCAGGTGGGGAACGTGCCGCACAACAGCAGGCACGGCATGGGGCTGGGTCTGGCGATCGTCAAGCGTCTGGAGCACTTGCTCGGTTACCGCATCGAGGTGGAGTCGAAGCTGGGCGAGGGTACATGCATGGCGCTGGTGGTGCCGCTGGCGGCGGGGAGTCATTCTTGAACGGTCGGGATGTTATGATTCGTCCCGTTATTTGCTGCGTCGGGAGCAAAGGGGGATGGTGATGAAGATATTGCTGGTGGATGATCACGCGCTGTTTCGCGACGGCCTGCGCTACGTGTTGCAGCAACTGCCGGAGGAGGTTGAGATCGTGGAGAGCGGAAATTTTCCGGACGGGCTGAAGCTCGCCGAACAATATCCCGAACTCGATCTGGCGCTTCTCGATCTTAATCTGCCCGGGGGCGAGGGCGTGATCTCGGTCAAATATTTTCACCAGCGTTATCCGCATATCCCGGTGGTGGTGGTCTCCGGCGAGGAAGATCGCGCCGTCATGGAACGGGTGATGAACAGCGGTGCGATGGGGTTCGTGTGCAAGAACTCTTCCTCGTCGGTGATGTTGAGCGCGCTGACGCTGGTGCTGTCCGGCGGCGTGTATATTCCGCCGCAGATGTTGCAGCCGCTCCCGCAGACAGCGAAGAAGGACGGCAATGTCGACAAGCGCAGCCTGCGGACCAACGAATACGGATTGACCGGACGCCAGATGGAAGTGCTGGGCTATATCGCGGCGGGAATGGCCAACAAGCAGATCGCCGAGCAGATGAATCTCGCCGAAGGCACCGTCAAGATCCACATCGCCTCGGCCTATCAGGTGCTGCGCGTCAGCAGCCGTATCGAAGCGGTGCGCGTGGCGGAAAAGCTCGGTCTGGTGGGTGCGACCAGCAATGGCTGAAGCGGACAGCACATTGCCCGGCGGCAAGCTGTTCGAGCTGTTGCGCGAGTCGCGCTGGCTGCTGCTGGCCGCGTGCGCGCTGTATTTCTCCGTCGCCCTGTATGGTTACGATCCCGCCGATCCGGCCTGGTCGCACAGTGCCAGTGATGCGCTCACCGGCAATCCCGGCGGGGCCATGGGGGCGTATCTCTCCGATCTGCTGTTCTATCTGTTCGGTTTTTCCGCATGGTGGTGGGTCGTGCTGATGTTGCAGCGCGTATGGGCGGGCTACCGCGAACTGCGCGCCGATAGCCTGTTCAGCAAGCGTGCGTTGTGGGTTTCGCTGGCTGGTTTTGTCGTTCTGTTGCTGTCCAGCAGCGCGCTCGAGGCGATCCGTTTGTACTCCTGGTCGTTCACTTTGCCGCTGGCACCGGGCGGCATGCTGGGGGCGCTGCTCGGCGAGGCCTTGATGCGCCTGTTCGGTTTTACCGGGGCGACCCTGTTGCTGCTGGCGCTGATAGCCTCCGGTTTCAGCCTGTTCAGCGGCCTGTCTTGGCTGCGTTTCGTCGACTGGCTGGGTGCCACGCTGGAACGCGTTTATCGCTGGGTGTATTTGACCGTGCAGACACGGCGCGACAAGCGCATCGGCGCGCAGGCGATGCAGGAGCGCAGCCTCGTGGTGCACGAGGAAAAGAAACGTGTCGAGGAACACCAGCCCATCCATATCGAGATGCCGGTGATGGAAGTGGCCAAATCGACGCGGGTGGAAAAAGAAAAGCAGGTGTCGTTATTTGCCGAGATGCCGGATTCGCCCCTGCCGCCCCTGCATCTGCTGGACGAAGCGAGCCAGCAGGTCGAGGTGGTGTCGCACGACACGCTGGAATTCACCTCGCGTCTGATCGAGCGCAAGCTCAAGGATTTCGGTGTGGAAGTCAAAGTGGTCGGTGCCTATCCCGGCCCGGTCATCACGCGTTACGAGATCGATCCCGCCGTCGGTGTGAAGGGCAGCCAGATCACCAATCTGGTGAAAGACCTAGCGCGCGCGCTGTCGGTGGTGAGCATCCGGCTGGTCGAGACCATTCCCGGCAAGACCTTCATGGCGCTGGAGCTGCCCAACCCGAAACGGCAGATGGTGCATCTGTCCGAGATACTCGGCTCGCAGGTCTATGCCGACATGGGCTCCGCGCTGACCATGGCGATGGGCAAGGACATCTCCGGCAAGCCGGTGGTGGCTGATCTGGCGAAGATGCCGCATGTGCTGGTGGCGGGTACCACCGGCTCCGGCAAGTCGGTGGCGATCAACGCCATGATCCTCTCGTTACTGTACAAGTCCACCCCGCAGCAGGTGCGTTTGCTGCTGGTCGATCCCAAGATGCTGGAGCTTTCCGTGTATGAAGGTATCCCGCATCTGCTCTGTCCGGTGGTCACCGATATGCGCCAGGCCGCATCCGGCCTGAACTGGTGCGTGCAGGAGATGGATAAACGCTACAAGCTGATGTCGCATTTCGGCGTGCGCAACATCGCCGGTTATAACCAGAAGTTCCGCGACGCGGCCAAAGCCGGGCAGCCGCTGACCAATCCTTTCACCCTCACGCCGGAGAATCCGGAAGCGCTGGAAGAGTTGCCGCTGATCGTGGTGTTCATCGACGAATTGGCCGACCTGATGATGGTGGTCGGCAAGAAGATCGAGGAACTGATCGCGCGTCTGGCGCAGAAAGCGCGCGCCTCCGGTATCCATCTGGTGCTGGCGACGCAGCGCCCGTCGGTGGATGTCATCACCGGCCTGATCAAGGCCAACGTGCCGACACGCGTCGCGTTCCAGGTGTCGAGCAAGATCGACTCGCGCACCATCCTCGACCAGATGGGCGCGGAAGCCTTGCTGGGGCAGGGCGATATGCTCTATCTGCCGCCGGGCAGCGGTTACCCGCAGCGCGTGCATGGCGCTTTCGTGTCGGATCAGGAGGTGCACCGTGTCGCCGAATATCTCAAGTCGCAGGGCGAGCCGCAATACATCGACGGCGTGCTCAACTCGCTGGAAGAGTCGGCGGAAGACGGCGGTAGTGGCGGGGCCGCGCTGGATGCGGAGGCCGATCCGCTCTATGACCAGGCAGTGGAGATCGTGCTCAAGTCGCGCCGCGCTTCGATCTCTCTGGTTCAGCGTCACCTGCGCATCGGTTACAACCGTGCCGCACGGCTGATCGAGCAGATGGAAGCGGCGGGTATCGTCAGCGCCATGCAGGGCAACGGCAACCGCGAGGTGATCGCACCGAACCGGCAGGATTGAGGATATAGGGGAACCTCCGCTCTTCGATTGACTCAATCACCAGTCCCCTCCTTACGTGAGAAAAAAATGAAATCTATCGTTGCCGTTTTGTTGTTGTGTCTTGCCCCGCTTGCCCATGCCGATGGCATAGCCAAACTCAAGGAATTCATCGCCTCCACCCGTTCTGCGCAGGCGGATTTCAGCCAGGTGGTGCTAGACCAGAACGGCAAGCGCATGCAGAGTGCATCCGGCGTGATGCAATTCGTGCGTCCCGGCAAGTTCCGCTGGACCTACCAGAAACCCTACGAGCAACTCATCGTCGGCGACGGTGCGAAGTTCTGGCTGTACGACCTCGACCTGAATCAGGTGACGGTGAAAAAACTCGATGCCGCGCTGGGCAGCAGTCCCGCCGCGCTGCTGTCCGGCAGCAACGAGATCGAGCGGGGCTTCACTCTCAAGGAGAGCGGTCACCAGGACGGGCTGGACTGGTTGCAGGCGATCCCCAAGGCGCAGGACAGCAGCTTTTCCAGCGTGCTGATGGCGTTCGACGCCCAGGCAAATCTGGTCATCATGGAACTGAACGATGCCTTCGGACACAAGACGGTATTGCGCTTCACCGATCTCAAGCGCAATCCGCCACTCGCCCCGTCGCTGTTCAAATTTGTGCCGCCCAAAGGGGTGGATGTGCTGGGCGAGTGATGTAAATGGCTTGTCTATCTAAAACCCCAAGTAAATCACTTTCCCCTGCATTGCTGAAAGTCAAACTGGGGCGAGAGCAATGTAGTGCAACAGTTAATTTAAAAATTTACACCGATACCATCAAGGAACGCTTGATTCCGCCTCGCTTGTCCAAGGCGCAGACGGGTGTCATCCATGCCAGCGAGGCGGATTGCTTAACGTTGCGTTGTTTGTCCTCACTGACTCACAGTGGCGGCAGGCGAAACTTGGAGGGATGGCAATATGCGCGACTTCGCCATCAGCCAGATGCATTCATTGCAGGGCAATAGTTACGTTGAATCGGTTGTCGGGCAGGTGAGCTGCGCATGAGCCGCATCGCATTTGTTTGGGAGTTGGGCTCGTCTTTGGGCCATCTCTCCGTTCTGCTGCCTTTTGCCCGAAAGCTCAAACAGCGCGGGCATGACGTGGTGATCGTGTTGCGCGAATTGCAGAACGTCGGCAGTCTGTTCGAAGAAATTCCGGTATTGCAAGCGCCGCTTTGTTTGTATCAGCCTAAGGGTTTGGCCGAGCCGCCGTTGAGTTATTCGGAAATACTCGTGCGCTTCGGCTATTCCGATGCGAAAGGTCTGGCAGGTTTGGTCGGCGGGTGGCGAGCATTGTTCGCCTTGCATAACAGCGATTTGATTGTGGCAGACCATTCACCCACTGCTTTGCTGGCGGCGCACAGCATGGGGTTGGCGGCAACGACGCTGGGTTCGGGTTTTTATTTGCCGCCGAGCCAGAACCCGTTGCCGAATATGCGATCCTGGTTGAATGTGCCGCGAGAACGCTTGGAAGGTTCCGATGCGCATGTGCTGACGGTAATGAATACCGTGCTTTCCACTTGTGGGGCGAAACCGCTGAGCGCCGTTTATGAGTTGTTTAAAACCGTAGAAAACTTTTTATGCACTTTTGCCGAGTTGGATCATTATCCGCAACGCGAACCGTCAAAATATTGGGGGGCTTGCTATAACCTGAAAATGGGGCAAGCGGCGGCGTGGCCCAATGATGCGGGGCTGCGGGTGTTCGTTTATCTTGATCCGAACGGGCGCGATTTTATCAACGTGCTGGAAGCGCTCACGGTATTGGGGTGTTGCGCTTTTGTTTGTGCGCCGGGTATTGCGGGCAAGCTGCGCCAGCAATACGAGAGTCCGCGCATTACCATTTCAGCCCAACCGTTCAGGCTGGACAAATTGCAGAAAAATTGCGATCTGGCCATCGGCTATGCCGGGCACGCAATGACGGCGGGCATGTTGATGGCTGGAGTGCCGTTGCTGCTGCTGCCCCGGCAGCTCGAACAATTTTTGCTGGCTACCCGTGTGGCGGCGCTGGGCGGGGCAATCACGGTGAACCCCGATGCGCCCCCGCCCGATTATCTGGCGGTCATTCGCATGCTCGTGGAAGAGCCCGCTTATCGTGCGGCAGCGAAACGTTTTGCATCACAATACGCTGACTTTAACCAACAGGATCAACAGGAAAAAATTGTGGATAGAATCGAGCAAATTGCCGCGACAAAACAGGCGGGCGCATGAGTAGCGGCGATTTGTTTACGCCAACCAAACCTGCTGCCCCGCTCGCCGAGCGCCTGCGTCCCAAACATATAGACGAAGTCATCGGCCAGTCGCATCTGTTGGGCGAAGGCAAACCGCTGCGTCTTGCCTTCCAGTCCGGCAAACTGCATTCGATGATTTTGTGGGGGCCGCCGGGCGTGGGCAAGACCACGCTGGCACGGCTGATGGCCTCCGCCTTCGATGCCGAGTTCGTGCCGCTGTCGGCGGTGCTGTCCGGTGTGAAGGACATCCGCGATGCCATCGCGCAGGCTGAGCAGACCCTGCAGCAGAACGGCCGCCACACCATCCTGTTCGTGGATGAAGTCCACCGTTTCAACAAGTCGCAGCAGGATGCCTTCCTGCCCTATGTCGAGCAGGGGCTGGTCACCTTCATCGGCGCGACCACCGAGAATCCCTCATTTGAACTGAACAACGCGCTGTTGTCGCGGGCGCAGGTGTATGTGCTGCAATCCCTGTCCGAGGCCGAGATGGGGCAATTGTTCGAGCGCGCGCAGCAGGAAGCTTTGCCCGGCATCGCCTTTGACGCAGCGGCCAGGGAGCGCATCATCGGCTACGCCGACGGCGATGCGCGGCGTTTGCTCAATGTGCTGGAACAGTTGCAGACCGCCGCGCAGGCCGCGAGCGTGAGCAACATCGACACCGCTTTCCTCGACAACACGCTGGCGCAGAAGCTGCGCCGTTTCGACAAGGGCGGCGAGGCGTTCTACGACCAGATCTCCGCGCTGCACAAATCGGTGCGCGGCTCCAACCCGGATGCCGCGCTGTACTGGCTGGTGCGCATGCTGGACGGCGGCGCCGACCCGCGTTATTTGGCGCGCCGCATCGTGCGCATGGCGTGGGAAGACATCGGCTTGGCCGATCCGCGCGCCATCCAGCTGTGCAACGATGCCGCGCAAACCTATGAACGTCTCGGTTCGCCCGAAGGCGAGTTGGCGCTGGCGCAGGCGGTGTTGTATATGGCCGTTGCGGCCAAGTCGAATGCGGGCTACGTCGCGTATAATGCCGCCCGCGCTTTCGTCAAACAGGACGGTTCGCGCGAGGTTCCGCTGCATCTGCGCAATGCGCCGACCAAGTTAATGAAACAACTGGATTACGGCAGGGATTACCGCTACGCGCACGACGAAGAGGGTGGTTATGCGGCGGGTGAGAACTACTTCCCCGACGGCATGCCACCGGTGAATTTTTACGAGCCGACCGGGCGCGGGCTGGAAGCGAAAATCGGGGAGAAGCTGGCGCAGCTGCGCGAACTGGATGCGGCGGCCGGGAAGAAACATGACAAATAGCAGGTCGCCGCGCCGGAAGACACCGATGCGGCCCGAACGGATTCGCAGGGATTTCTAATGATTATTCTGGGTATCAATGGCAATCGGCGCGAGCACAATTCCGCCGCCGCAGTTCTTATCGACGGGAAGCTGGTGGCCTCTGTCGAGGAAGAACGCATGTCGCGGATCAAGTGCGACAACGCCTATCCGTCCGGCGCCATCGCCGAAGTGCTGGCCATCGCGGGTGTCCGCGCGGAGGATGTCGATGTGGTGGCGCTGGCCAATCTTTCGCGCTGGGATCAAAAGCCCGCGCTGGACAGGTTGTTCAAGCGGGTCGCGCAACTGGCCAAGCAAGAACCCGAGCTGAAGAAGTTCTACTGGAAGCGCCAGTTCGAGCGCTACGTGCGCGTTCTGCGTCCGCGCCGCAAGCCGGACGGCGTGCTGGGCGACTTGCCGATGCAGACCGTCGAGCATCATCAGGCGCATGCCGCCTCCGCCTATTACGCCAGCCCCTTCGGCGACGAGCGCGTCGGCGTCATCACGCTGGACGGCGCGGGCGATTTTTCCTGGGGCTCGGTCTGGGTGGGCGAGCACGGCAAGTTGCAGGAGGTGTTGCACCTGCCTTACCTGAACAGCATCGGATTGCTGTATTCATCGGTCACCGAATACCTAGGCTTCATCGGTGGCAGGCACGAGGGCAAGGTGCTCGGGCTGGCGGCCTTCGGCAACCCGGAGCCTTTCCTGTCGCGCCTGCTGGAACACAGCGACGGGAGCGACTGGAACGCTTTATTCGATGCGAAGCTGGCGCGTGTCACCCTGCGTTCCGGCGGCGAGGTGCTGAAGTCACTCTGCGACGGTCTGTCTCGTGAAGATGTCGCCGCCGGCGTGCAGGCCTACACCGAAAAAATGATCTGCGCGTGGGTGCAGGAGCAGGTGTCATCGCTGAAAGTCGGCAAGCTGGTGCTGGCGGGCGGCGTGTTCTCCAATGTGAAGTTGAACCAGCGCATTCTCGCCCTGCCCGGTGTCGAGAACATCTACATCCACCCCAACATGGGCGACGGCGGGCTGGCCGCCGGTGCCGCGTTCGAGGTGCATGCGCGCCTGCACGGCGGCCTGCGCCCCGAGCTCGCGCCGGTCTATCTCGGCACCGAAATCAATCGCGACAACGCGCTGCGCGCCTTGCAGAAACTCGGCGTCACTTACGAGGAGCCGGAGAATCTGGCGCAGACGGTCGGCAGGCTGCTGGCCGACGGCAAGGTGGTGGCACGCGCGGATGGCGGCATGGAATACGGCCCGCGCGCCTTGGGCAACCGCACCGTGATGGCACCCTGCCACGATGCCAGCATCAACCAGTGGCTCAACAAGAAATTCGCGCGCACCGAATTCATGCCGTTCGCGCCGGTCATTTTGCAGGAAAACGCGGCGGAATATTTTCCCGACTGGAACGACAGCCACATCGCCGCGCGCTTCATGACCCTCACTTACGACGTGTCCGAACTGGCGCGGCAGCACATCCCCGCAGCGGTGCATGTCGATCACACCGCGCGCCCGCAGGTGATCCGCCGGGAGGACAATCCCGGCTACTACGACATCCTGCGTGAATACCACGCCATCACCGGCGTGCCGAGCGTGATCAACACCAGTTTCAACATGCACGAGGAACCCATCGTGCGCACGGCGGAAGAGGCGATACTCGCCTATCAGGCCGCCGGGCTGGATGCCCTGGTGCTGGGGCCGTTCCTGTGCCGGGCGCAAGCGGCATAGATTTTTTGTAACGATTTTTCGGCGGGATCCGCCAGAAGCGAGAAGAACCATGTTGGACATACAGACTTTACGCAACGATCTGAGTCAGGTCGCCACCCGTCTTGCGGCGCGCGGATACACGCTGGGCGTGACACGTTTCACCGAGCTGGAACAGGCGCGCAAAGCTATCCAGATCCGCACCCAGGAGTTGCAGGCCAAGCGCAATACGGCTTCCAAGCAGATCGGACAAGCCAAGGCCAAGGGCGAAGATGTGTCGGTCATCATGGCCGAAGTGGCGGAGCAGGGCGAGGAACTCAAGCATCTGGAATTGCGTCTGGCCGAGGTGCAGGACGAGCTGAATGCCTTCCTTTCCATCATTCCCAACGTGCCGCACGAGAGCGTGCCGCCGGGAAAATCAGAGGCGGACAACGTCGAGATGCGCCGAGTCGGCGAGATTCCACAGTTCGGCTTCGAGGTGAAAGACCACGTCAGCATAGGCGAGGGGCTGGGCGGGCTGGATTTCGAGACCGCCGCGAAGATATCCGGCGCGCGCTTCATGCTGCTGAAAGGCCCGCTGGCGCGGCTGCACCGCGCGCTGGCGCAGTTCATGCTGGACACGCACACCGAGCAGCACGGCTACACCGAGACCTATGTGCCCTATCTGGTGAATGCCGATTCGATGCGAGGCACCGGGCAGTTGCCGAAGTTCGAGGAAGATCTGTTCAAGGTACCGCGCCAGATGGGTGACGGCGAAGAGAATTTCTACCTGATCCCCACCGCCGAAGTGCCGGTGACCAACATGGTGCGCGACACGATCACGCCGCTGGAACAGTTGCCGCTGAAGTTCGTTGCGCATACGCCGTGTTTCCGCAGCGAGGCCGGTTCCTACGGGCGCGACACGCGCGGCATGATCCGCCAGCACCAGTTCGACAAGGTGGAGCTGGTGCAGATGGCGCATCCGGAAAAATCCTACGAGATGCTGGAAGAATTGCTCGGCCATGCCGAGACCATATTGCAGAAGCTCGGCTTGCCCTACCGCGTGGTGAAGCTGTGCGCCGGCGACATGGGTTTCTCCGCCGCGATGACCTATGACATCGAAGTGTGGCTGCCCGCGCAGAACACCTATCGCGAGATATCGTCCTGTTCCAACTTCGAGGCGTTCCAGGCGCGGCGCATGCAGGCACGTTTCCGCAACGCGCAGGGCAAGCCGGAACTGCTGCACACTTTGAACGGCTCCGGCCTCGCGGTCGGCCGCACACTGGTCGCCGTGCTGGAAAACAATCAACAGGCAGACGGTAGCGTGCGCATCCCCGAAGTCTTGCGCCCTTACATGGGCGGACTAGAGTTTATTCGGGCATGTTGATTGTTTCGGTGGAGGCTAATATGAGCGTAGCGAATGTTAAACGAGCAATTGCGAGTGGCCGTAGCCAAAACAATCAACAGGCAGACGGTAGCGTGCGCATTCCCGAAGTCTTACGCCCCTACATGGGCGGACTAGAAAGTCTCACCGCCTAGATGAAGATCGTCCACCTGTTAGGCATCGCCGGCGTCGAATCGCACGAGCGGCCTGTCGCGCAGTTGTGGGCGAAGCGGCTGGAATGGCCGATGCTGCTGGTGGCGTTGTGGATCTTGTTGCAGTGGTATCTGGAAGAGACACAGGCAATCACGCCCGGGCTGGCGCGTCTCGCCGACTGGCTGGTGTGGGTGGCGTTCCTGATCGAGACGGTGTTGCTGGCCGCCTTGGTGCGCGACAAGCGCACCTATCTGTTCGGCAACTGGATGAATGTGGTCATTATCGTCGGCGGATTTCCCTTCTTCTGGCAGTTCGCCCCGCTGATCGGCCTGCTGCGCAGTTTCCGCCTGGTGATGGTGGTCATGCTGCTGGCGCGCATGTCCAAGACTGCGCGCAAACTGCTGGCGCGTCACCAGCTCGGCAACACGCTGGCGGTCGCGTTCTTCACCATGGTGTTGTCCGGCGTGATGATCTCGCGCATCGATCCTTCGATCGGCACCGTGTGGGACGGCATGTGGTGGGCTTGGGTGACGATGGCGACCGTGGGCTACGGCGACGTGGTGCCGCACAGCGGTGCCGGGCGCTTGTTCGGCGCGTTGCTGATCATGTTCGGCGTGGTGCTGTTGTCGCTGCTCACCGCAAACCTGGCGGCATTTTTTATCGGCAGTGAAGTCGAGAAAGTGGAGCAGGAAGAAAAACAGGCGGATCGCCAACTGCGGGACATCGCGCTACGGCTTGAGCGCATCGAAAATCTGCTGGAAGCGCAGCGAGACAGTTCTTCCCCGCGCGACTAGCGCAACCAGCGTTTCAGCGGTTCCAGCAGGCGGTATGATGTCGTTGGAGTCTCATCGGGTGCGGCATCGTCTCCGCCGGGCTCCAGACGTTTGAGCATGTCGTAGTAGCTGCGTATGCTTTCCACCAGAATCACCGCTTCACCGCCGCGCGCGTAGCCGTACTTGAGCGTCTCGTAATATCCCGGCTGGTTCAGCAGTGGCATGTAGCGCTTCACATCACCCCAGCTGTCAGGATTCATGCCCATGCGTGTGGTCAACACGCGCGCATCTTCAAGATGGCCGTAGCCCTGGTTATAGGCCGCCAGCGCGAGCCAGGTGCGATCCGGCTCGGGGATGCGATCAGGCAACTGATCCTTCAGCAACAACAGGTATTTGGCACCGGCGAAGATGCTTTCGCGCGGGTCCAGACGGTTTTTAACCTTCATCCGGTCGGCGGTGTCCTCGGTCAGCATCATCATGCCGCGCACATTGGTATAGGAAGTGGCGAGCGGATCCCATTGCGATTCCTGATAGGCCAGCGCCGCCAGCAGGCGCCAGTCGATGCCGGTCACTTCGGCGGCTTCCTCGAATAGCGCGCGGTATTCCGGCAGTACAGTGTTTGTGCGCGTGACAAATGTGGCGGAATCCAGTGTTTGCAGCCTGCCGTTGTGGCCGTAATAACGTTCCAGCAGCCGGTTCAGCGTGCCGTCCGCGTCGATCTTGCGGAAAAACCCCTGCGCTTCGCGGATCAGGTCGGGATTGACGTCGCGCGAGAACGCCCACGCCAGTCTGGAGGGCGAACCGATATCGAACGCCGCGACCAGATTGGAGTAATGGTTGCGCGCATTGGCAAAGCGATTCTCGTTGGCGACGGTACAGTCCAGTTCGCTGTTGGCCACCTCGCGCAGCAATTCCTCCACTGTCGTGTTTGGCCGCGACTCCCAGGCGAGGGCGGGATAACTTTCCTGCGCCTCTTTCAGCACATATTCCTTGTCGGAGCCGGCGGGAACGGCCAGACGAAGCGCGCCGAGCTGGGCCAGACGGCGGGGCGGTTTATGGTCGCGATTGCAGATCAGTTGTTCGCGCACCGTCTGGTAGCTCGGGCCGAAATGCAGCGATGAGACGTTGATCTCGGTGCGCAGCGACGCGGCCGCAAAATGGGCATGATGCCTGCGCAGCGCGCGGTCGATCTTGGCGGGGTGGCTGGGAATGAATCTGACCGTCGAATGCAGGTATTCGCCGAACAGTTTGGCCATTTCGCGTTCGAACTCGGCATCCGCGCTTTGCGCGCCATCCTGCACGATCACCAGCAACTCCCCGTTGCGCCAGGAAGGGAGCGACTGCCCGCATGACACCATCAGCAGGCCGAGACCGGCGATAAGCGCGCGTAAGCTTCGGGTCGAGCGATACATGAGCGACATTCTGCACCAAATTGCCAGTTGCTGGTAGAATTCGCCCCCTTCGGAGAGGTGGCAGAGTGGTCGAATGTACCTGACTCGAAATCAGGCGTACGGTAACCCCGTACCGAGGGTTCGAATCCCTCCCTCTCCGCCAAGATAAGTCATACGCACAGAGAATTGTGCATATGTCTCGCAAAGGCCCGCCACACGCGGGCCTTTGTTTTTTTGTATTTCTCAAAAGTGGCTAAGCCCATCATGAGCCTTGATGTCTGATTAAGGGTGTAACCACTCTGAAAGGGGAGCTTTTTAGGTATGGCTATGGTCGCCAGCAATGGTTGGATGAGCCAGGGCTCTGGAACAGCTAGTATTTATTTTCCACTGATAGATTCTCAAAGTGACTGAAAGTGGCATCGCAATAAGATTCCCGTTCCGGGATATTTCTTTAAGTCTGCGTATTCTCTACGTCGATATTCCCGAACGGGAAATTAAGTTTGCATAATTCACAGTCTTGAGCAATAATTTCCCGAACGGGAAATTTGGTCTCTTGACAAGCAAAATCATGATTAGCATCCACACCACACAGCAACTAGGTGCCTCCTTACTCGCCGCCCGCAAACAGATGGGTTTGACCCAAGCTCAATTGGCTCTGGCAGCTGGAGTCGGGGTGCGTTTCATTGTGGATTTGGAGGCGGGGAAACCCACGCTACGTCTTGAACATGTGCTGCGCGTCATCGCAGCACTGGGTGGCGAAATCAATCTAAGCGGACTACCGGTTCAGGATAATAGTCATGGCTCATGAACTTGAGGTCTGGCTGTTTGAAAATCATATCGGCACCTTGTCCCTGGTAGAGGGAAGGCTCAATTTCAGATACGCCGACGAATGGTTGACGCGCACCAATTCAGTTGCGCTGTCATGCTCCCTACCGTTACAGGCAGACCCGTTTGACGACCATAAAACGCGCCCATTCTTTGCGGGACTGTTGCCGGAAGGTCAAATGCGCCGCCTGATTGCGCAGCAGTTTCAAATTTCCCGCCAGAACGACTTTGCCTTACTCGATCACATCGGTGGCGAATGTGCCGGCGCCGTGACCTTTACGGCGCCCGGCCACCCGCCACCCCCTCCCGCGATGAGCAGCCAAGTCGACTGGCTGAATGATGATGAGCTCATTGCAATTTTGGATGAATTGCCGCGTCGCCCTATGTTGGCTGGCAAAGATGGATTGCGCCTATCCTTGGCGGGAACTCAGGATAAATTGCCTGTCGTTTTTGACGGCAGCCAAGTTGGATTGCCGCGCAATAACGCGCCCAGTTCTCACATCCTGAAGCCAGCCATACACGCTGTCGAGGATAGCGTATCCAACGAGCATTTCTGTCTGCTGCTGGCAGAAGCAATGCAGTTCAAGGCTGCACGTTCGCTTGTTTATGCGGTTGGCGATCATCGTTTCTTGTTGGTTGAACGCTATGACAGAATGCACGACGCATCGGGCAGTTCGATCCGCTTACATCAGGAAGATTTCTGCCAGGCGCTCGGTGTTGTGCCAGAAATGAAATACCAGAATGAAGGTGGTCCCGATCTGGCCCAGTGCTTTGGGTTGCTTCGTCGTGTCACCAGACCCAGCGCACCGCACGTCCTGCGCTTACTCGACTATGTAATATTCAACGCACTACTTGGCAATCACGATGCCCATGCCAAAAACTTCTCCTTGCTGTTCACCAGCAAAGGTCCTGTGCTTGCCCCGCTCTACGATGTCTTATCAACAGCGGCATACCCGAGCCTCACTCCAAAAATGGCCATGAAGCTCGGCAGCAAATACAAATTTAGTGAAGTGGAAATGCGTCACTGGGAGCAATTTGCGTCATCCGCCGGATTATCTGTGGCGCAAACCCGCAAGCGTATTCTGGAACTGGCACACCAGTTACCCGTGGCCGCACAGAAACTCCGGAACTCACCTGACCATGGCTTTTCCAAAAATCAGATAATCGAGCAAATCGTCAGTCTCATTGAGCAACGATCCGAATTAACGATACGGCGTTTATCCCCCCCTGCTTCAGCAACCAGTGAATAAAGTTGAAAATGTCCGTCCTAGCGGGATGGTGATGTTGAAGTTAGGCGGAAGATTCATGCGGACAAATCAGACTGGCTTGAACGCCGGCACGAACACTCCGCCCCGCGCATGCTCGCTGACCGCGCGCGCGGCAGGATGGGTCAGCCGCCGCTCGGCTGAAATCAGGAAAAAGCGTTCGCGTATCTCGTCCGTTTCGCCCAGGCTGACGACCTGGTAGTGCGCGGTTACGTCAGGCACACTGGCCGCCGGCGCGGGGAATACCCCAGCGCCGGCTTCGCCGAATACCTTCATCAAAGCGCTGTCGTCAAATTCACCCACGATATGAGCACGCTTTCCTTGCCGTTCTAGCCAGCGCGGCAGAGTGCCGTGGAGCGCGCTGTCGCGGCCGGGCAGCAGCAACGGTGCACCGTCGAGGCAATCTGGAAATCCACCCGTCAGCCGCGCGGCCAGCGCGGGGGCGGCCATGAAGGCCACGCCTGTTTCGCCCAGTGGGTGGCTGTAGCCCTTGATGTCCGTACCGGGCGGCATGGGGCGGTCGGCCAGAACCATGTCGAGACGATGGATGGCGAGGTCGGCCAGCAGGCGGTCAAGGCGATCCTCATGGCAGATCAGGCGTACCGGATCGGGCAGAGAGAGTACCGGGGCCAGCAAGCGGTGGGCGATGAATTTCGGCACCACGTCGGCAATGCCGACGCGAAAGGTGATGAAGCGCTCTTCGGCACCGTTCTTCAGCAAATCCTCCAGTTCGGCCCCGGTCTGAAAGATTTCTTCGGCGTAGGACAGCGCCAGTTTGCCGGCTTCGGTCAGTTCGAGTCGCCGTCCGACGCGCTGGAACAAAGCCACGCCCAAGCGTTCCTCGAGCTGGGAGATTTGCCCGGAAAGCGTTTGCGGCGATAGGTGCAGCCGTTCCGCTGCGCGGATCACGCCGCCGAAACGGGCGACGCTGACGAAGTAATGCAAGTGCTTGTAGTTGAGCATGGGTATCGATATGTATTCGCTTTTTTCGATCATATCGCATTCATTTATCTGTTTGAAGCGAATGATTGATGAACGCATAATTTGCGCGCCATCCACACCAACAGGAGGATTCTCATGAACTTTCAAATTCAAGCCCGAGGCTTCACTCTGACTGCGGGGCTGCGTCAGCATGTGGCCGTCCGCCTGGCTTACGCCCTCAATCACGGCCGGGATATCGTTTCCCGCATCATCGTGCGCTTGTCCGATGTTAATGGTCCGCGCGGCGGTGTGGACAAGTGTTGCGGGATTGAGGTCCGACGCAAAGGGGCGCCTGCTCTGATTGTCGAGGATATCCAAGCTGATCTTTATGTTGCCATCGACCGCGCGTCCGAACGCATGGGCCGTACGCTCGACCGCCGTCTCGCCCGTCAACGAGACTTTTCTGCGGTGTCGATGTCCCGGCAGCCCCCTGCTGCAGAGGAAGCACCATGAAGTGCCGGGTCGAAATGGCAGCAGTGACGTCAGGGCCGAGTTAAGGAGAGGAGAGGATATGAACAAGCCTGTTTTGGCCGCCCTAGCGGGGCAGTTTGCCCCCCGTTTTCTGCAAGTCCGTCGTGGCACTTGGATTGCCATCGGCCTCGGTCTGCTGACACTGTTCGTCCTGTTGATTTTGGCCGCCATCACGCTGTTCGGTTGGCTGTGGGGCCAAGGAAAATCGCTCACCGATGGCGCGCCGGAGGCGGTGCGTATCATCACATCTCAGGTTGAGCAGGCTGTCCCTGGTGCGCGCGAGGCACTCGGCGATCTATTGCCAGCGCTCAAGCCCGAGCCGCCGCCGCGCGATGTGTCGGGCACCGACGTCGGGCCGGTGGCCCGCTATTCCGGCCTGGCGCGCTCGCACTGGCAACGCGATGGCCGCGAGAACACGGTGAGCTACGAGGGGCGCGCCGACTACGTCGCTGTCCTCAACCACTACGTTCAAGCTTTCGCCGCGCAGGGCTATGCGCAGAATGTCGTGTCTGCTACGACTGATGGCGAGGAGCATGACTATCGTAAGGGCGACGAACAGGTTCGCTTCAAAATCGTGCAGCTTCCTCAAGGCAAGGTCAAGGCGACGATCATCGCCGTCCTGCCATAACGGACTTTTCAGGAAAAGATACATGACACCTCAGGAACAAAAAGCCATACTAGCCATCGCCATCCATGCCGCTTTCGCCGATGGTGCGAAGGATGAACGCGAGCGTGAGGAAGTGCGTCGCGTCGCCGAGAACCTCGCTGAAGAGCGTAATGCGCCCGACTTGGCTCGCCTGTATCAGGACGTGCTGCTCAAACGTCTGCCGCTGGCCACTGTCGCAGCGATGCTGACCGATACCGGACAGCGCCAGTTCGCCTACGAAATGGCGCTGTGCGTTTGCGAGGCAGACGGGCGACTGGCGGATGCCGAACGCCGTTTTCTCGACGAACTTAAACGCCTGCTTGCCATGCCGACAACAGAGGCTGAACTGATCGAGGGCGAGGTCGACGCGCTGGTTGACCAGACCGAATTTGTGCCGCCGAACCCGGCAGCCACCTCCGCGCTTCCCCTACCCTCAACCGTTTCGGCTGCCGAGCAGGACAAGTCGATTCTCAATCACGCACTGCTGGCTGGAGCGCTGGAACTGTTGCCGCAGTCGTGGGCCTCGATGGCGATCATCCCGTTACAGGTGAAGATGGTCTACGGCATTGGCAAGGCGCACGGCGTGGCGCTCGACCAAGGCCACATCAAGGAGTTCATTGCCGCCGCCGGGGTCGGTCTGACTTCGCAATATCTGGAACAGTTCGGCCGCAAATTGTTGGGCGGCCTGCTCGGTAAGGCCGCAGGCAAGACCTTTGGCAAGGTCGGCAGCGCGGCCACCGGCATGGCCTTTTCATTCGCCACCACCTATGCTCTTGGCCAGGTCGCCCGGCGCTACTACGCTGGCGGAAGGACTATGAGCACTGCCTTGTTGCGCGAGACTTTTCAGGACTTGCTCGGTCCCGCCAAGCAGTTGCAGACACAGTATCTGCCGCAAATTCAACAAAAGGCCGCGACACTCGACGCCGGTCAAGTTATGACGCTGATGCGCACTTGAGGATACTTTCATGAATGAAACCGCAGTCGTCAGCTTTGCCACCGGTTCGATGTGGGCCGGCTTTATCGCTTTTGTGCTCGTCATGCTGGCCCTGGATCTGTTCGTCTTTGGCGGTCGCAAGGCGCACCGCGTCCACGTCAAGGAAGCCGCCGTCTGGGTCGCCGTCTGGGTCAGTCTTGCGCTGGCCTTCGCCGCCCTGCTGTGGTGGTATCTCAACGACACCCAAGGCCCCGAAGTGGCGCGTACTAAGACGCTGGAGTTTCTCGCCGGTTACCTGATCGAGCAGTCCTTGTCGGTGGACAACATGTTTGTGTTCGTTATGATTTTCAGCTACTTCGCCGTACCGCCCGAACTGCAGCGCCGCGTACTGCTCTATGGCGTACTCGGCGCCATCGTCATGCGTGCCGGCATGATTCTCGCCGGGGTCTGGCTGGTGCAGCAATTCGCCTGGATTCTCTACGTCTTCGGGGCCTTCCTCGTCATCACCGGCATCAAGATGCTGATCTTCGCCGAGTCCGAGCCCGATCTGGAGAAAAACCCGTTGTTGCGCTGGGTGCGCGGGCATATGCGCATCACCCCTGAATTCCATGGCGAGAAGTTCTTCATTCGCCAAAACGGCATTCTCTGGGCAACGCCGATGTTCCTCGTGCTGGTGCTGATTGAGGCCAGCGATGTGGTGTTCGCGGTGGACAGCATTCCGGCCATCTTTGCGGTGACCACCGATCCGTTCATCGTGTTCACCTCGAACATCTTCGCCATCATGGGATTGCGAGCACTTTACTTCCTACTGGCGGACATGGCGGATCGCTTCCACCTGCTGAAGTATGGTCTGGCCATCGTGCTGGTCTTCATCGGCGGCAAGATGCTGGCGATGCCTTGGTTTCATATGCCAATCCAGTGGTCGCTTTCCATTGTCGGCAGCATCATCCTCATTTCGGTCGTGGCCAGTCTGGCACTTACGAAACCAAAGTTAAAACCCCAACCCGTTGCCGCAGGAGAAGAAGCATGAACCTTACCCATGTGACGCCAACACTCGCCCGCACGGAGCACGACAGCGACGGACGTCTTGTCGGTCTCGTCTACGACAGCACGCCGCCATTGTCTGCGGCAGAGACCAATCCCTGGCTAGTCGCGGTGGACAACTCGGACAACGCGCTGCGCGCCGTCACCCATGCTGCCCGTGAAGCCGCGTCAATGAAAGCCTGTGCGCTGCATCTGGTCCATGTGCAGCACTGGTTATCGAAAGAGGCCGCCGAGGTGGAGCTCGCGCACCGTGCGCTGGAAACCACTGCAATGGCGCGGGCGATGCTTGATACTGCCGGATTGCCTTGGCGGCTGCATGTGGTGATGGGTGATCCAGCTGAACGCATTATCGAGCGGTCTATTCAGTTAGAGGCTACCGGGATCATCATCGGAAGCCGTGGTCTCAATGTGGTTGAAAGCCTGCTTCTCGGATCCGTCGCCTACAAGGTCATGCACCTTTCTTCACTGCCCGTGATGGTGGTGCCATAACCCATGTTTTCCGTCTACGGTATTACCGGACAGGTATTTAACGGCACGTTGGAAGCGATGAATCGCGTGCAGCGGTTGGCGCACGCACGTTCCGCGCGTGTGATCGCACAAGACGGCGATGAGCGTGGGGGCGAGGCGGTTGTCGCTCATCCGTCACAGGAAGCGGTGCGCGCCTATCGCAACATGCTTCCGGAGAACTTGGAGCGCGGCCCGCTTGTCCACGCGGCACAGGTGATGAGTCGCCCGGCCATTACGGTGCGGGACGATGCAACGGCCGCTGAAGCTTGGCGCACCTTGCATGACCGGCATATCCGCCAGGCACCCGTGCTCGACGCAGGAGGGAATCTGATCGGTCTTGTCAGCGAGCGCGACCTGCTGACGGTTATCGACGTGGATGGCGGTGAAGTCATCGAGAACCTGCGCCGCCGTGTGCGTGACGTGATGACGACGCCCGTCGTTGCCGCTGTGCCGGTCACCGATATCCGGCGGATTGCGGCCGCGATGCTGACGGGCGTCGTCGATGGTGTTCCCGTCGTCGGCGAAGACGGTAGGCTGTTAGGTTTTGTCTCGCGCAGCGACGTACTGCGCGCCGTGGTTAATGACCCACCATTGAGTCTGTGGCGCTGATTCTGGATCGCAGGCAAGCATGGCAACGAAAGACATTCTTACGAAGGCTCTGACGGGGCTTTGCGGCAATCACGCTGGCTGGCTGCGTAGCCCTGCTGGCGCCGACCCATCTGATCCTGACAGGCTTTTACTTCCATCCTCTGTTCCTTGCCATCTGGTACGCACGCAACTGGGCGGTCAGTGCGGTCCTGCTGCTGGCGATGGCCGTGACCTCCATCAATGGCTTGATTTCGCACGAAACCCTATCTGATATAGGTTCTAGGCTGGTGTATTTGTGGGATGGCGGGGTATCATCGCAATGTCCGTCGTGTTTATCCCTGTTAGCAGGGGGAACGGCAGAGACAATGTGCGCGGTGGCTACGTCCACCGCCAGATTTTGTTTGGACAGAATGCAGTGAGCCGCAGGGTCTCAGTGATTGCCGGGCTGTGTTCTTGCCGTTGGAGGTGCTGACACAGCCCGTATGAGTGGTTCATTGCCGAAGTTCTCAAAGTATTTTCGCCCGCGTCTCATCGACGCCTTGCACGGCTACGACAAAGCGCGCTTCACCACCGACATCACCGCCGGCATCACCGTCGGTGTCATCGCCCTGCCGCTGGCCATCGCCTTTGCCATCGCTTCCGGGGCCAAGCCCGAGGCGGGTATCTTCACCGCGATCATCGCCGGATTCATCATCTCCGCCCTCGGCGGTTCACGTGTGCAGATCGGCGGGCCGACCGGCGCGTTCATCGTCATCGTGTACGGCATCATCATGCAATACGGTTATGCCAACCTGCTGATCTGCACCATCATGGCAGGCGTGATACTGGTGGCGATGGGGCTGCTGCGCATGGGCAATCTCATCAAATTCTTCCCCCGCCCGCTCATCATCGGTTTTACCAACGGCATCGCGGTGCTCATCATCCTCAGTCAGGTTAAGGAATTCTTCGGCTTGCAGATCGAAGTGATGCCCGCCGATTTCATGCACCAGCTGCGGGCCATTTATCAGGCCGCCTCCACGGTGGATGTCCTCACCCTGCTGCTGGCGACCTGTTCGGCGCTGCTGATCTGGTTCTACCCGAAGAGTTGGGCGCGCAGGCTGCCCTCGCCCATCGTCGCCCTGCTGTTGGGCACGGTGGTGGTCGCCCTGTTCAATCTGCCGGTGGAGACCATAGGCTCGCGCTTCGGCGGTATTCCGCAGGGGCTGCCCAGCTTCGATTTTCCGGAATTCACTTTCGCCTCGTTGCGCCATCTGATCGCTCCGGCGATGACCATCGCGCTGCTCGGCGCGATCGAGTCGCTGCTTTCCGCCGCCGTGGCGGACGGCATGATCGACGACAAACACGACCCCAATCAGGAACTGGTCGCGCAGGGGATCGCCAACATCGTCACCCCGTTCTTCGGCGGAATCCCGGCGACGGGTGCCATCGCGCGCACCGCCACCAATGTGCGCGCCGGCGCGACCAGCCCGGTCTCCGGCATGGTGCATGCGCTCACACTGCTCGTCATCATCCTGGTCGCGGCACCCCTGGCGGTCTATATCCCGCTCGCCACGCTATCTGCCGTGCTGCTGATCACCGCCATCAACATGGGCGAATGGGAAGGCTTCCGCACCCTGCGCAAATATCCGATGAGCGATAGCGCGGTGCTGCTCGCCACCTTCCTGCTGACGGTGGTGTTCGGCCTCACCGCAGCCGTCGAGGTCGGCATGTTCATCGCCATCTTCTTCTTCATCAAACGCATCACCGAGCTGACCCACGTCAGCGTGGCGGAAGAATCGCCGCATATCGACGACAGCGAAGCGACCATCCTGCGCAAGGGCGTTCCCAAGGGCGTGGTGATATACCGCGTGTTCGGCGCGCTGTTCTTCGGTGCGGCGGACAAGCTGGAGACCATATTGCAACAGAGCCACACCGACCCCGATGTGCTGATATTGAAGATGCACGAGGTCATCAGCATGGACGCGAGCGCGCTGCACACGCTGGAACACCTGTACGGAAAACTGCGCAAGAAGGGCAAACACCTCATCCTGTGCGGCCCGCACACCCAGCCGTATTTCCTGATGCATCAGGCCGGATTCTTCCAGAAGATCGGTACGGAAAACGTGGTGGCAAATCTCGATGCCGCGCTGGTGCGCGCGAGGGAATTGATGCGTTAGCGGCAGGTGTCCGCTAGGCCTGCACACCTTTGCGTTGGTAGGTGACGAATTGATAGTCGAGCGGCTGCGGGGTTTCTTGCGTGCGCACCTCGCGCGCGATTTCCTGCCATTCGGCGTTGTCGAATTCCGGAAAATGCGCGTCGCCGTCCACGTCCTGCTGTATCTCGGTGACGTACAGCGTATTCGCCAGCTCCAACGATTGGGCGTAGATGTCCCCGCCGCCCACGATGAAGGGCTCATCATCGCCCGCGCACAGGGTAATCGCTTCCGTCAGTGAATGCGCCATCAAACAACCTTCGATCCTCAGTGCGGTATCGCGTGTGACCACCACCGTGGTGCGCCCCGGCAAAGGTTTGCCGATGGAATCGAAAGTCTTGCGACCCATGATCATGTGGTGCCCCATGGTCAGCGCCTTGAAGCGCTTGAGGTCTTCCGGGCAGCGCCATGGGAGGGTGTTGTTCACACCGATGGTGCGGTTCTTCGCCATCGCGACGATGATGGAAATCTCTGGTTTTTTCATACTGCTATGGGTACACCCTTGATTGCCGGGTGCGGGTCGTAACCTTCAATCGTGAAATCCTCATAGCGGAAACCGAAGATGTCCTTTATGTCGGGGTTGATGAGCATGACAGGTAAAGTGCGCGGTTCACGCGACAACTGCAGGGCGGTTTGTTCCATGTGGTTGGAATACAGATGAGCATCGCCAAAGGTGTGAACGAAATCGCCCGGTTTCAATCCGCACACTTGGGCCATCATCATCGTCAGCAGGGCGTAGCTGGCGATGTTGAACGGCACGCCGAGGAAGATGTCGGCGCTGCGCTGGTAAAGCTGGCACGACAATTTTCCATCTGCGACATAGAACTGGAAAAAAGCGTGGCAGGGCGCGAGCGCCATTTTGTTCAGTTCGCCGACATTCCAGGCCGAGACGATGATGCGGCGGGAATCCGGGTTGTGCTTGATCTGCTCCACGGCATCCGAGATCTGGTCGATGGTGCGGCCATCGACGGTCTCCCATGAGCGCCACTGCTTGCCGTATACCGGCCCGAGATTGCCGCTTTCGTCCGCCCATTCGTCCCAGATCGAAACGCCGTTGTCCTTGAGATACTTGGTGTTGGTGCTGCCCTGCAAAAACCACAGCAGTTCATGGATGATGGACTTGAGGTGGCACTTCTTGGTGGTGACCAGAGGGAAGCCCTGCGACAGGTCGAAACGCATCTGGTAGCCGAACACGCTGGTGGTGCCGGTACCGGTGCGGTCGGATTTAGTCGTTCCGTGGTCGAGGACGTGCTGCATTAAATCGAGGTATTGGCGCATGGTGTAGCCCGTATAATCGCGGCGTTAAGTGACTTAATTCGAGGCCGTAATGCTAGCACAACTGACCCACTCCCAGACCTTGCCCTCCGCCGCCCACCTGCTGGTGCTGCTGCCGAAAAACAAGACCTTGCCGAAAGATGCGCCGCACGGCTCGTTGCTTGCCAGCGTGCTCAAGCGCCGCGATATGAAGGCGGACGAGCTGGCGAAGTCGCCGGTCGCGGCGAACGCTGCGGACGGGACGCTGGTGGCGTGGGCGATGCTGGATGCGGATAAGGACGCTTTTGCGCAGCAGGTGCTGGTGCGCAAGGCGTTGCAGTTGCTGCTGGACGAGCAGCCGAAGGCGCTGGCGATCCATGTGTCCGGCGCGACCGCGCAACGCGCGGCTGAACTGGCGGTGTATGGCGCATGGGTGAATAGTGCGCTGTTGCCGGTGCACAAGAAGAAGGACGAGCGTAAGGCGTTGCAGAAGATTGTGGTGGTCGGCCTCCCTCAGTCCCTTCCCCCTGGCAGAGGGGGAGAGCGAAGCGAGGGGGCAATTAGGATGGGGGTGAAGTCGTCGAGCAAAGGTTCTACCCCCTCCCTAACCCTCCCCCTGCAAGGGGGAGGGGATGCGTTTGAGGCGCTTAAGGCGCAGGCGAAAGGCAATCTGTTGTGCCGCGAACTGACCATTCTGCCGCCGAACGAGCTGACGCCGGGGATGTATCGCATTCGCGTGAAAAAGCTGGCGCAGGACAACGGCTGGAAGCATGAAGAGTTCGACATGAAGAAGCTGCGCAAGATGGGCGCGGGCGCGTTCGTCGCGGTCGCGCAGGGCAGCGATCCGGAGGATGCAGCCATCGTGCATCTGTCGTACAAGCATCCGAAGGCCAAGCGCACCGTCGCGCTGGTCGGCAAGGGCATCTGCTTCGACACCGGCGGTCACAACCTCAAGCCGTCGCGCTACATGCACAACATGCACGAGGACATGAACGGCTCCGCAGTCGCGCTCGGCATCCTGCTCGCGGCGAGCGAACAGAAGCTGGCGGTGAACATCGACTGCTGGCTGGCGCTGGCGCAGAACCACATAAGCCCCAAGGCCTACAAGCAGAACGACATCGTCAAGGCGCTCAACGGCACCAGTATCGAGATCATCCACACCGATGCCGAGGGCCGCATGGTGCTGGCCGATACGCTGACGCTGGCGTCGCGTGCGAAGCCTGACCTGATGATCGATTTCGCGACGCTGACCGGCAGCATGGCGACCGCGCTGGGCGCGCGCTATTCCGGCGTGTTCGGCACGACCGACGAACTGGCGCAGCGCGCGGTTGCTATGGGCAAGCAGAGCGGCGAACGCCTGTGCGCCTTCCCGCAGGACGAAGATTACGAAGCGGAACTCGATTCCAAGGTCGCCGACATCAAGCAATGCACGTTGACCGGCGACGCTGACCACATCCTCGCGACGCGCTTCCTGAAACGTTTCGTCGAGCACGACACGCCTTGGCTGCATGTGGACCTGTCGTCCAGCCGCTGTGATGGCGGGCTGGGCATTGTCGCATCAGAGGTGAACGGCTTCGGTGTGGCGTGGGGATTGCGGATGTTGCAGGGAAAATAAAGCAGGTCGTGAATCGGATTTGGCTCGGGCCGGATCGCTTTACTTCGTGAATTCAAATTCGGCCAGCAGGACGTGATGGTCCGAAGCGATGGTCGGTTTCACATCGTGGCTCACCGGTTGCAGATGCTTGCTGTAGAAGATGTGGTCGAGCACATAGGGGCGGAGACGCCAGGTGATCTCGCTTTTCTGCACGGTCTTGTAGCCGACTTCGGCGAACTGGCGCACCAGCGATTCCCGGTTGCTGACGTTGAAGTCGCCGGAGATCAGCGCCGGGCCGTTTGCACGGCCTAATTGTTCGACCAGCAATTGGCGTTGTTCGGGATGCTGTTCACTTGACGAGTTGAGCATGAAATACGCCAGCAGATGCACGTTGAAAAGATTCAGTTCGTGGCCGTCCAGCGTGGTTTTTGCGCCGATGAGTAAACGGTCGGTCGGGGTCTTTTTCTCGCCGTCGAATTCGAACTCGATGGGCGGCGACGGCAGGTCGTAGCGAAAGGTGTCGTACAAAGGGGTCTTGGAAAAAATGGCCAGACCGATGCCGAAAGGGAGCTCGCGCGAATCGGCCTTGGGATAAGAAAAATAACTGTGGTATCCCTTCAGGGCGGCTTTTATCCGGGTGTAATTCGGCGGCGGCTCGATCTGTATGCCGCCCCGCTGCGCATTCTCCACCTCCTGCAGCATGATGATGTCGGCATCATGGCTGAGTAGCTCGGCAATCGTCAGGTCGAGATCGATCGGAGCGCGGGCGGCATCGACTTCATCCCACATCTGGCCGAACTGCATGTTGAACTGCATGACTTTGAACTTGTTCATAAGTTTGTCTGGATCAGTTTTCACCGAGCAGCATGATGCCACCGAGCGCGCCTTCTGAAAACTATTATGTTGGGTGCCCGCCCCGGATCAGAGCGAAAATCCGATCAGGGCATAGCGCGCGAATTTGCCGATCAGCATGAACAGCGCCGCCTGCCAAGGGTTCAGCCGCAGCCATCCGGCCGCCAGACACAGGGCATCGCCAATCAGCGGAACCCAGGCCAGCAACAGCACCGGTGTACCGAACTTCCGGACTTTCTCCACATGTTTGAGTTGCTGGGTCTGCGGCAGCAGCCAGCCCATGCCGAAGCTGACCATGCCGCCCAGCGTGTTGCCGAGGGTGGCGACGGCGAGGGAGATCCACAACGTTTCCGGGTAGGACTTGAGTATCGCGTACAGCATGGCTTCCGAGCCGCCAGGAAGCAGGGTCGCGCCGAGGAAGCTGCCGATAAAGAGCGAAGTCAGACTGGCGGTTTCGCTCACGGTATCGCTTACTGCCCGCGCAGGATGGTGAAGACTTTCTTCGCGAGATTGCCGGTCGCTTCCAGCGGGTTGGCGCGGATGGCTTTTTCCTGTTCGGCCATCATCACGAACAATCCGTCGAGCGCGCGGCGGGTGATGTAATCGTCGAGCTTAGCATCACGTTCGTCCACCAAGCCGAACTGCGCACCTTTGCCGGCGAACTGGTCGTATTTCTCGGCGAGCTTCACCTTCTGCATCGACTTTGTGACGATGGGTTTGAATTTGCCGGCGAGCGCGGTTTCGGTGGTCTTGCGAAAGTACTGCGTCGCGGCATCATTCGGGCCGGTGAGGATAGTCTTCGCATCCGCGACGGTCATCTTTTTCACCGCGCCGACCAGTAGCGTCTTCGCTTCCGGCACGGCGGCTTCGGCTGCGCGGTTCATCGAGGTCACGAGATCGTCGGCGTAGCGGCCCATGCCGAACTGGCGCATCAACTTGTCCGCTTTCTGCAAACTTTCCGGCAGCGGGATGCGCACCTTGTCGTTGCCGAGGTAGCCGTTCTCTTTCGCCAGATTCCTGACTGCGGTCTCCGCGCCCTGCGTCAGTGCCTGCTTCAGACTGCCGATCTGATCCTTGTTGCTGAACATCGAAAGATCGGCGGACTTTGCCGCTGCGGGCTGGGCAGCCGGAGCGGGTGGCGCTACCGCTGTGGCCGCCTGTTCCTTGTTGAGCAGGCTGCCCAGATCGAATGCTTGCGCGGAAGTGCCGAAGAGGATGAGAGCAACGAATGAAAGACGGGTGAGTTTCATGTGAGCCCCTTTATTTTCTGCGCGGCGGCATCAGGTCGGTGATCGTGCCTTCCGCCATTTCCGCCGCGAAGTTGAACGTCTCCGATAGCGTCGGGTGCGGGTGTATGGTCAGGCCGATGTCTTCCATGTCCGCGCCCATCTCCAGCGCCAGCACCGCTTCGGCGATCAGTTCGCCGGCGTTCACTCCGACGATGCCGGCACCGAGGATGCGGCGCGTGGTCGGGTCGAGCAGTACCTTGGTGCTGCCTTCCTCGCGCGCGATGGACAGCGCGCGGCCCGATGCGGCCCAGGGGAAGACGCCCTTCTCGTAGGCGATGCCCTGTGCCTTCGCTTGCGTTTCGGTCAGACCCATCCACGCGACTTCGGGATCGGTGTAGGCGACCGACGGGATGGTCATCGGCTCGAAGAATGCCTTGTGTCCGGCGATGTTTTCTGCCGCGACCTTGCCCTCGTGCACCGCCTTGTGCGCCAGCATCGGGTCGCCGACGATGTCGCCGATGGCGAAGATATGCGGTACGTTGGTGCGCATCTGCTTGTCCACGGGGATAAAGCCGCGCTCGTTGACGACGAGGCCTGCCGCTTCGGCGGCGATCTCGCGACCGTTCGGGCGGCGGCCAACGGCCATCAGCACCTTGTCGTAGACCTGCGGTTCGGCGGGCGCCTGCTCGCCTTCGAAGGTGACCTTCATACCGCTCTTGGTCGCCTCGATCTTGGTGACCTTGGTCTTCAGCATGATGGCCTCGTAACGCTTGGCGATGCGCGTATGCAGCGGCTTGACCATGTCCTTGTCCGCGCCCGGCATCAATTGATCCATCAATTCGACCACGGAGATCTTCGCGCCCAGCGCCTCATACACCGTCGCCATCTCCAGCCCGATGATGCCGCCGCCGATGACCAGCATGCGCTTCGGCACGTCCTTCAGCGCCAGCGCGCCGGTGGAGTCGATGATGCGTTCGTCGTCGTAGGGAAAGCCGGGGATGCGCGCGACGCTGGAACCGGCCGCGACGATGGCGTTGTCGAAGGTGACGACTTTCTTGCCTTCCGCCGTTTCGACTTCGATGCTGTTGGGCGAGGTGAATTTGCCTGTCCCGCGCACCACCTGCACCTTGCGCTGTTTCGCCAGCGCGGCGAGGCCGCCGGTGAGCTTGGTGATGACGCTTTCCTTCCAGCCGCGCACCTGATCGATGTCGATCTTAGGCTTGCCGAAGGTCACGCCGTGATGGCTGACTTCTTCGGCTTCGTTGATGACCTTGGCCACATGCAGCAGCGCCTTGGACGGGATGCAGCCCACGTTCAGACACACGCCGCCGAGTGCGGCGTGTTTCTCGATCAGCACCACCTGCTTGCCGAGGTCGGCCGCGCGGAACGCGGCGGTGTAGCCGCCGGGGCCTGCGCCGAGCACGACGACTTCGGCGTGGATGTCGCCTTTAGTAGAGGATTTGGGATTTGGGATTTGGGATTTTGTCGGAGCAGGAGGAGCCTCACCGGTTGGTGCAGCCGCTGCCGGTTTTGCTAAATCCAAATTCCCAGCTCCCAAATCCTGGCTTTCAAGCAGCAATATCACCGAGCCTTCGCCGACCTTGTCGCCGGCCTTGACCTTTAGTTCCTTGACGATGCCGGCTGCGGGCGAGGGCACGTCCACCGTGGCCTTGTCGGTCTCCAGCGTGATCAGCGTCTGTTCGGCCTCGACGCGGTCGCCCGCTTTCACCGAGATGTCGATGATGGCGACATCCTTGAATCCGCCGATGTCCGGAACTTTGATTTCGATAGTGCTCATATTTTTCCTTGATTATGTAGGTCGGGTTTTAACCCGACGACAGTCTGTCGGGCTTAAGCCCGACCTACGATTTGTCTCTTAAACTCTGATTTGACCGCTGCCCAATACGATGTATTTCTGCGACGTAAGCCCTTCCAGTCCGACCGGGCCGCGCGCGTGGATCTTGTCGGTGGAGATGCCGATCTCCGCGCCCAGCCCATACTCGAAGCCGTCGGCGAAGCGAGTGGAGGCGTTCACCATGACGCTGGAAGAATCCACTTCGCGCAGGAAGCGCATCGCCTTGCTGTAGTTCTCGGTGACGATGCTGTCGGTGTGCTGCGAGCCGTAGGTGTTGATGTGTGCGATGGCTTCGTCAAGGTTCGCCACGATGCGCACGCTCAAGATCGGCGCGAGATATTCGGTGCGCCAGTCTTCCTCGGTCGCCGCATTCATCTGTGTGATGAGCGCGCGTGCCGCATCGTCGCCGCGCAGCTCCACGCCCTTGTTGAGGTAGATCTTGCCGAGTTCCGGCAATACCTGAGCCGCAACGTTGGCGTTCACCAGCAAGGTCTCCATCGCGTTGCACACGCCGTAGCGATGCGTCTTCGCGTTGTCGGCGATGCGGATCGCCTTAGCGAGATCGGCTTCGTCGTCGATATATACATGGCAGATGCCGTCCAGATGCTTGATGACCGGCACCTTGGCTTCTTCCGAGATGCGCGCGATCAGGCTCTTGCCGCCGCGCGGCACGATCACGTCGACGTATTCCTTCATGGTGATGAGCTCGCCGACGGCGGCGCGGTCAGTTGTGTTCACGACTTGCACCGCAGTCTCTGGCAAGCCCGCTTCGCGCAGACCTTGGTGTACGCAGGCGGCGATGGCCTGGTTGGAATGGATCGCTTCGGAGCCGCCGCGCAGGATGGCCGCGTTGCCGGATTTCAGGCACAGGCCGGCGGCATCGGCAGTCACGTTCGGACGCGATTCGTAGATGATGCCGATCACGCCCAGCGGCACGCGCATCTTGCCGACCTGTATGCCGGAAGGGCGGAAGCTCATGTCGCTGATGCCGCCGATGGGGTCGGGGAGTGCTGCGATTTGGCGCAGGCCTTCGGCCATGGATTGCACGGTCTTTTCGGTGAGCGTCAGGCGGTCCACCGACGCGGCATCCAACCCGTTTGCGCGGGCAGCGGCGACATCCTTCGCATTCTCGGCGATCAGCTTGGCGCAGTTGAGCAGGATCGCGGTCGCGATGTGCTCCAGCGCGCGGTTCTTGGCATTGGTGTCGGCCTGAGCCATCAGGCGCGAAGCGGCGCGGGCCTGTTGCCCAACGGTCTTCATGTATTGCTTGATCTTATCCATCATGCGACTTTCTCGGTAGGTCGGGCTTCAGCCCGACAATTTACGTCGGGCTGAAGCCCGGCCTACAATGCAGGTGCGCATTTTAGCATCCGGCTGTGCCGTTGTAGGAGCGCGATTCATCGCACCCAGGTTCGCGCCCGGAATGCAAAAAGGACGCGATGGCTTTGTATGGCCATTCCACTAATCCATCAACGAACGATGAATAAGTGGCTGGTTAAATCGCGCCCCTACGTTAAAATGCATCCCGTTGAAAAAAATCTGGTACAGCATGTCCGATATCCTCAAAAAGATACTCGCGGTGAAGGCTCAGGAAGTCGCCGCCGCAAAACCCGTCAAGCCGTTCCCGCAGTTACGCGCCGAGGTCGAGCAGATGCCGGCTACGCGCGATTTCGTCGGCGCGATACGCGACAAGATTGCTGCCGGTCGCCCGGCGGTAATTGCCGAGATCAAGAAGGCCAGCCCGAGCAAGGGCGTGATCCGCGAGGACTTCCGTCCGGCCGAGATCGCGCAGAGTTATGCGCAGCACGGCGCGGCCTGTTTGTCGGTGTTGACCGACGAGCAGTTCTTTCAGGGCAGTGCGGAATATCTGCAACAGGCGCGCGCGGCGTGTGAGTTGCCGGTGCTGCGCAAGGACTTCATCGTCGACGAATACCAGATATGGCAGGCACGGGCGATGGGCGCGGATGCGATCCTGTTGATCGCATCCGCGCTGAGGCTGAGCCAGATGCGGATATTCGAGGCGCTGGCGCACCAGCTCGGCATGGCGGTGCTGGTCGAGGTGCACAATGCCCGCGAACTGGATTCCGCGCTGAAGCTGGAAACACCGCTGATCGGCATCAATAACCGCAACCTTCGCACCTTCGACGTCACGCTGCAAACTACGCTGGGCCTGCTGCCGCGTATCGCCGCGTCCGAAAAGGGCGAGGGCCGCATCGTCGTCACCGAGAGCGGCATCTTCACCGCGGAAGACGTGAAGCTGATGCGCGACCATGACGTGCACAGCTTCCTGGTCGGTGAGGCGTTCATGCGCGCGGAAGAGCCGGGTGTAGAATTGGCCCGGGTGTTTGCGTAGGGGCGCGATTCATCGCGCCCATTTTTCCGGTGTAGCAATAAATCAGGGCGTGATGAATCACGCCCCTACAGGGGAGGATGTCATGCTGAATCTGGATCGATTGATCGTCGAATTCGACAAGGGCTTGCGCACGCTGTTCAGCCAGGCGCACAGCGCGCGTCCGCATCCCGATTCGAACATGCCAGATGCGCCGTTGGATGAGACCGAGCGCAAGCATGCCGCCGGACTGATGCGCATCAACCACAGCGGCGAGATCTGCGCGCAGGCGCTGTATCAGGGACAGGCGCTGACCGCGCGCGATCCGGCGGTGCAGGCGGAGCTGAAGCAGGCGGCGCAGGAAGAGACAGAGCATCTGGCGTGGACATCCAGGCGCGTGCATGAACTGGGCGGGCATCTGAGCCTGCTCAATCCGCTGTGGTACACCGGTTCGCTGACCTTGGGTGCGGTGGCCGGATTATTGGGTGACAAATGGAATCTCGGTTTTCTGTCGGAGACAGAACATCAGGTCGGTGGTCATTTGCAGAGCCATCTGGAAAAATTGCCGGCGCATGACGAAAAGAGCCGCGCCATCGTGCAGCAGATGTATGTCGACGAGACCAAACACTCGGATATGGCGAAACGCATGGGCGGGGCAGAGCTGCCCGAGCCGGTGAAGGTTGTGATGCAGGCGACGTCGAAGGTGCTGACGCACACCGCTTACAGGATTTAGGACTGATAATCGAGCACTGAGTGCTGAGTTTTGTAGGATGGGTATCGCTACGCTCAACCCATCCTACGAGTTACGAGTTGGGGACTCAGTCCTCTTGCACCACCTCAAAATCGTGCGTCATCGCGGCGGTCGCACCCAGCATGATGGATGCCGAACAGTACTTTTCCGCCGACAGTTTGATCGCCTTCTCGACAACTTCGGGCTTGATGTCCTTGCCCTTCACGACGAAATGCATGTGTATCTTGGTGAACACCTTGGGGTCGGTCTCGGCGCGTTCGGCTTCCAGCTCCACATAGCAGTCCGACACGGCCTGACGGCTTTTCTTCAGGATAGAGATCACGTCGAAGCTGGTGCAGCCGCCCGCACCCAGCAACAGCATTTCCATCGGGCGCGGCCCCAGATTGCGCCCGCCCACCGCAGGCGAGCCGTCCATCAGCACGGCATGGCCGCTTTCGGTTTCCCCCAGAAACGAGACTTGTTCCACCCATTTGACGCGTGCTTTCATGATGCTCTCCTTTAACTTGCGATGTTAGATCTTATCCGATACCACAACAGCCCGATGATCTCGTGCACGAATATCTTGCTGTCGCGCAGGCTGTCGGCGCGCGGCAGGAAGGTGAGCAGATCGGTGCGGTAGCGCGTGGAAAAAGCCATCGGGGCTTCGACCACATCGAAGCCGGCGCGGCGGAACACGTCGGCGGCGCGCGGCATGTGCCAGGCATGTGTGACCAGATAGATTTTGCGGATGCCCTGCGCCTGTAGCATGCCGAAGGAGCGGTGGGCATTCTCGAACGTGTTATTGGATGCCTCTTCCGTCCAACGTACCGGCACACGGAAATCCTGCTCCAGCGCTTCTTTCATCTGTTGTGCTTCGGAGTGCAGATTGCCCAGCGGCTTGCCGCCGGTGACCAGTATCGGCTTGCCGGTTTCGCGGTGCAAACGCGCGCCGTAACGCAGACGCAGCAGCGCGGCATCGCTGATGGTGTCCTGCCCGCCATATTCCGGTGCCTGGAAATAGGTGCCGCCGCCGAGGATCACGATGGCATCGGCGCTCTGCTGCCGGATATCCAGTGCGTGAGTGCGCGCTTCCAGCAGATGCAGCCCGCCTTCTGCGATATAGGGTGTGGAGGAGAGCCAAAGCAGGCAAAACGAAACGACGATCACCGCCTTGGCCGATCTGTGGCGGCGGCGCAGCAGGAAGATGCCCAGCGCGAACAGGAACAGCAGGCTCAGCGGCGGCAACAGAAAGGCGGCGAGGGTGTTGGTGATGAACCAGGACATGTGATAGCGGGCGGTTGTGCGGCAACGGCTGCATCTTAACATCGGGAACGGGGTGTTTTCGAGCGATGTGCCGCTTCGGCCCCTGTCATAGAGTGTTAAAATCCGCCCTCGATTTTTGAGCGATCATCATGCCGCAACCGTCCTTTGTCCATCTGCGCCTGCACAGCGAATATTCCATTTCGGATGGCATGCTGCGCGTGGGCGAGGCGGTGGCCGCCGCGCAGAGCGATGCGATGCCGGCGCTGGCGCTGACCGATCTGAGCAACGTGTTCGGCCTCATCAAGTTCTACAAGGCGGCGCGCGGCGCGGGGATCAAGCCGGTGGTCGGTTGCGACGTCTTCATCAGCAACGACGCGGATGCCGACCGTCCGCACCGCCTGCTGTTGCTGTGCCAGTCGCGCGAGGGCTATCTGTTGCTCTGCCGTCTGCTGTCGCGCGCCTATCTGGAAAACCAGCAACGTGGCCGTGCCGAGTTGCGGCGCGAGTGGTTTCACGAGGGCACGGGCGGACTGATCGCGCTGTCCGGCGCCCACCTCGGCGATGTCGGTTGCGCGCTGCTGAACGGCAACGAGCCGCTGGCTAGACAGTATGCGCAGGAATGGGCGGGACTGTTCAACAACCGCTATTACATCGAGGTGCAGCGCTGCGGTTTTGCCGACGAGGATATCCATATCCACGCCGCGACACGGCTTGCCGCCGAACTGGCCCTGCCGGTGGTCGCCACGCATCCGGTGCAGTTCCTCGAGGCCGCCGATTTCAAGGCGCACGAGGCGCGCGTGTGCATCTCGGAGGGCTACGTGCTCAACGACAAACGCCGCGCCAAACAATTCACCGAGCAGCAATACTTCAAGACACAGGCCGAGATGGCGGAACTGTTCGCCGATCTGCCCGAAGCCTTGCAGAACAGCGTGGAGATCGCGCGCCGCTGCAATCTGGCGCTGGTGCTGGGCAAGCCGCTGCTGCCCGACTTCCCCACGCCGAACGGCGAAAGTCTGGATGATTTTCTGCGCAGCGAAGCCGAACTCGGCTTGCGGCAACGCATGGAGATGTTGTACCCGGACGAGACCGAGCGCGCCGCAAAGCTGCCGGAATACCGCGTGCGGCTGGCGTTCGAGAACGAGACCATCATCAAGATGGGCTTCCCCGGCTACTTCCTGATCGTGGCGGATTTCATACGCTGGGCCAAGGCCTACCGTTCGGAGGATTTCCCCAATGGCGTGCCGGTCGGCCCCGGTCGCGGCTCCGGTGCCGGTTCGCTGGTGGCGTATGCGCTCGGCATCACCGATCTCGACCCGCTGCGCTACGAGTTGCTGTTCGAGCGTTTTCTCAATCCCGAGCGCGTGTCCATGCCCGACTTCGACGTGGACTTCTGCCAGGACGGGCGCGAGCTGGTCATCGACTACGTGAAGAAGAAATACGGCGCGCAGTGCGTGTCGCAGATCGCCACCTTCGGCACCATGGCATCCAAGGCAGTGATACGAGACGTCGGTCGCGTGATGGATTTCCCCTACGGTCTGTGCGACAGCCTGTCCAAGGCGATCCCGGTCGAGGGTGTGAAGCCGGTATCGCTGCAGAAGGCGCGCGAGATGGAGCCGGAGATCAACGCCATCGCCGAACGCGAGGAGGGCGTGCCGGAGTTGCTGGAGCTGGCCGAACGTCTGGAAGACCTGACGCGCAACGTCGGCATGCACGCCGGCGGTGTGCTGATCGCGCCGGGCCAGCTCACCGATTTCTGCCCGCTGTATTGCGCCGACTCCGAGGCCAGCGTGGTCAGCCAGTTCGACAAGGACGATGTCGAGGCCGTCGGTCTGGTGAAGTTCGACTTTCTCGGCCTGCGCACGCTGACCATCATCGATTGGGCGGTGCGGTACATTAAAGGATTTGGGATTTCGGATTTCGGATTTGGTAAAACCGGGGGCGACGCAGCCAAATCCCAAATCCAAAATCCAAAATCCTTCAACATAGACGCCATTCCGCTCGACGACAAGGCCTCCTACGATCTGCTGAAAGCCTGCAATACCACCGCCGTGTTCCAGCTGGAATCGCGTGGCATGAAGGATCTGATCAAGCGTCTGCAACCCGATACCTTCGAGGATATCGTCGCGCTGGTCGCGCTGTTCCGTCCGGGACCGCTGGAATCCGGCATGGTGGAGGACTTCATCAACCGCAAACATGGGCGCGCCGAGGCCGATTATTTCCATCCCGAACTGGAAATCTCGCTCAAGCCGACCTACGGTGTGATCGTGTATCAGGAACAGGTGATGCAGATATCGCAGATCATCGGCGGTTACACGCTGGGCGGGGCGGACATGCTGCGCCGCGCGATGGGCAAGAAGAACCCGGAAGAGATGGCCAAGCACCGCGATATTTTCGTCGGCGGCGCGGTCAATCGCAGTATCGACGGCGGGCTGGCGACGCGGCTGTTCGACCTGATGGAAATGTTTGCCGGCTACGGTTTCAACAAATCGCACTCGGCCGCTTACGCGCTGGTGGCCTATCAGACTGCCTACCTCAAGGCGCACTATCCGGCGGCGTTCATGGCCGCCACCCTGTCGGCGGATATGGACAACACGGACAAGGTGCGCACGTTCTATCAGGACACGCTGCAACAGGGCGTGCGTATCCTGCCGCCGGACGTGAACACGTCCGCTTACCGCTTCGCCCCCGTGGATGAGAAGACGGTCGCCTACGGTCTCGGTGCGATCAAGGGAACGGGCAAGGCCGCCATCGACAACCTCATCGCGGCACGCGGGCAGGGCGCATTCAAAGACCTGTTCGATTTCTGCCGCCGCGTGGACAAGCGCATCGTCAATCGCCGCACGGTCGAGGCGCTGATCAAGGGCGGCGCGTTCGATTGCATCAACGATCATCGCGCCTGTCTGATGAAGACGCTGGATGCCGCGCTGGCCAGCGCCGACCAGCAGGCGCGCGCCGCGAACCAGAACAGCCTGTTCGGCGACGACGAGGCAGATGACGTGCTGATCGCGCAACACGCCGATGTGGTGCGCTGGACGTTGCGCAAGCAATTGCAGGAAGAGAAGCTCAGTCTGGGTTTCTACCTCGGCGGCCATCCCTATCAGGAATACACCGAAGAACTATCCAACTTCATCAAGGTGAGGCTGGCCGACCTGACACCGTCGTTCGTCGGCAAGTCGCCGACTGGCGGTTACGGCAACGGCGGGCAGGGCAGACAGCCGCGCGGTGTCGCGGTGGTGCTGGCCGGCATCGTGTCCGGCGTGCGGCTGATGCAGACCCGGCGCGGACGGATGGCAGTGGTCACGCTGGACGACGGCAGCGCGCAGGTGGAAATGACGCTGTTCGACAATGTGTACGACAGCAATCGCGCGTGGATCAAGGAGGACGAACTGCTGGTGGCGCAGGGCCGCGCCAGTCTGGACGAATATTCCGGCAACGTGCGCGTCAGCGGCGAGGAGCTGTTCGACTTCGCCTCGGCGCGTTCCCGCTTCGCGCAGCAACTGGCGTTGCGCTGCGACGGCCAAGTCGGCATCGAACAACTGAAGAAGATGTTCACGCCCTGGCGCGAGGGCAAATGTCCAGTCGTCATCCACTACCGCAACAGCGGCGCGAGCTGTGTCATGCGCCTGGGCGAGGCGTGGCAGGTCACCCTGCACGACGATCTGTTGCATGATCTGCGCGAGGCGCTGCACCCAGAGAACGTCAAGGTGGTGTACGGATCGGCCTGATCCCGTACGCGCCGCCCATCCATGCTGTACATCTCGCACAACGTCAGTATTGCAGACAGCGAAGTCGAGCTGACCGCTGTGCGTGCGCAGGGCGCGGGCGGACAGAACGTCAACAAGGTCTCCAGCGCGGTGCATCTGCGTTTCGATATCGCCGGGTCTTCTTTGCCGGATGACTTCAAGGCGCGCCTGCTCGATCTGCGCGACCAGCGCATCACCAAGGACGGTGTGGTCATCATCAAGGCGCAGCAGTTTCGCAGCCAGGAGATGAATCGCGGCGAGGCGCTGCGCCGCCTGAAAGAACTGGTGCAGGGCATCGCGGTGTTGCCCGCCGTGCGCCGCCCCACCCGGGCGACGCGCAGCTCGCAACGGAAACGGGTGGACAGCAAGGTGCGGCGCGGTGCGATCAAGAGCCTGCGCGGCAAAGTGACCGAGTAACAGCCATGCCCCCGTTAATCGATTGGGATCGAACCGCTTGTTGGAGCAACGGTCTTTTTTGTGGGAGCGCGGTTGAGCGTGTGGTGTTGGGGCTTCAGCCCCTTACAGCCACGGCCTACTCCTTGCGGGTGCACCGCGCGATGAGATTCACAGCGCCGCTATCGCTCGGTAAACCGAGCTCCCACAATCTCCGCGCCTCGCCTCATCCCCGTGGGAGCGCGGTTCACCGCGCGATAGCTCCCCTCATCATCCCATCGCCCGATAAATCGCGCTCCCGCAGACAAATGGATCATCCGGAATGAAAAAAACGCCCGCCGATAATCCTTGGACGTGGCTGCAAAGCATGCCCGATCTGGAAGCGTTGGGTAGTGCTTACCCGCAGGAATGGGAGGCCGTGCAAAACGATCTGGCATCCCTCTTTGAACAGGCCAAACCCGAAGACCTGAAGACCTATCTGGACAAGGCTGCGCAGCAAAGCGCCGCGTCGGTCAAAGCGGCCAAACTCAAACCGGGTGACAAAAAATCGGCCGAGATCGCGTTGACGCAATATGTGCGCAGCCGCCTAGCGCATCTCGCCGTGAGCCGGTGCAGTTCGGCCGTTGCGGCGAATGGAGCGAACGGCAAGGGGCGTTTGAATCTGCTGAACGCCTTCGTCGCCCAGAAACTTTTGTTCGCCAAGGATTTCGAGCGCAAGCCGGTGGCGATGTTCTGGTTCCGCCTGCTTTGGCCGCTGCTGTGGCAAAGGGCGGCGCTGATGCCGCTGGTTCAGCCACGGGGAATCTATTGTTTTTATTCGCGCGAGTTGATTGCAGCCCTGATCGGCATGATCGCATCGCGCCGTTGTTTGGAGATCGCCGCCGGCGACGGCACCCTGTCGCGTTTCTTGCAGGCGCAGGGGGTTGATATAGTTGCCACGGACAACTACGGCTGGAAGCATGCCGTGCAATATCCCGCCGATGTCATCAAGATGGAAGCCGCCGAGGCGCTGGAAAAATACGCGCCGCAAGTCGTCCTCTGCTCCTGGCCGCCATCCAACAATGATTTTGAACGGCGGGTATTCAACACCGCCAGCGTGCAGCTCTATATCGTCATCAGCAGCCGGCACCAGTTCGCCTCGGGGAATTGGAAGGACTACACGGGGCAGGGGACGTTCTCGCTGGCGGAGGACAAGGCGCTCAGCCGTCTGGTGCTTCCTCCCGAACTGGAGTCCGCCGTCTACGTGTTCCGGCGCAAATAGCAACGCAGGCCGGGTTTTCCCCGGCCCGCATCCTCATCCGTTCAGAGACTTGACCGGGCTCGGCGTGGTGGCCCGTTGCGCGGCGACCTCGCCCTGTTCGAACATCCACAGAGAACCCGGCTGCATGACGATCCAGTCCTCGTTGTCGGTGAGCGGGCGGGTGGCGATGATCGCCACGCGGTCATCCGGTGTGGTCACCTCGCTGAAATCCACCATCACGTCATCATCCTTCAGGTGGGCAAGGTTGAAAGGCGCGCGCCGGATGAGGTAGTTCAATTCGGTCGAGCAATGCGCGAACAGGCAATCGCCGTTCGACAACAGATAATTGAAAATGCCCATGCCCGCCAGCGGATCGGTCAACCCGTGCAGCGCATCGAGCAGGGCGGCGCGTTCCGGTGCCTGGTCGCCAAAGCGCTGGCGCAAGCTTTGCAGCAGCCAGCAGAAAATCCGCTCGCTGTCGGTCTCGCCGACCGGCACGAAGCTGCCGTCCAGCACCGGCCGGAACTGCGGCAGATTTCCGTTGTGCGCGAAGATCCAATAGTGCCCCCACAGTTCGCGCTGGAACGGATGGGTGTTCTCCAGCGATACTGTCCCCAGCGTGGCTTTGCGTATATGGGCGATGACGTTCAGCGAACGGATCGGATAGTTGCGCACCAGTTCGGCGATCTGCGACGTGGCGGAAGGCTGCGGATCGAGAAAGACGCGCACCCCTTTACCCTCGAAGAAGGCGATGCCCCAGCCGTCGGCATGCACGTCCGTCTCGCCGCCGCGCTTGTGAAAGCCGGTGAAAGAAAAACAGATGTCAGTGGGGACGTTACAGTTCATGCCGAGCAGCTGGCACATGGCGGGACTCCTGTCGGTGGGTTCAACGGCGCAGTGTATTTTATTCCGCTCACCGTAGCCGCAATATTACACATCCGCCGGATGTTAGGGTCGGCGGCAGTCGATCTGTTGTCGGATATCCCATTTCCGTGCAAAGGCCATTGGTATTTGCGTGGAATTAATGAATAATCGCGCGGTCATCAAAAAGGGCAGGGCATGAAGGTCGATTACCACTTCTGGCAACATTCGTTGAAGACGCGCGTCGTCTTTACCATCTTGGCCGTCAGCATGGTCGGTGTCTATTCGCTGCTGTTCTATTCCTACCGGGTGATGCATGCCGATATTGCGCGCATCGTCGGCGAGCAGCAATTTTCCGCCGCCACCTATGTCGCCGCCTCGATCAACAGCGAACTGGAGGGCCGCATCGAGGTGCTGGAGCTGGCCGCCCGTTCCATCGATGCGCCGATGATTGGGAACCCGGGGTCGTTGCGGAAGTTGCTGGAACAGCGGGTCGTGTTGCTACGGCATTTCAACGGCGGCGTGGTGGTGGTCAGGCCGGACGGAAACACGATAGTCGATGTGTCGGATCTGCCCTACCCGTCCCGTGTAGGCACCAATTATTCCGGCAACACGGCGATTGCTGCCGCGCTGACACAGGGAAAATCCATGATAGGGGCACCGTTGCTCGGGCGCGTCACCAAAACGCCGCTGTTCCAGATCGTCACGCCGATACGCGATGCGCAAGGCGGCATCATCGGCGCCCTGGTCGGTGTGATCGATCTGAGCCGCCCCAATTTCCTCGATCATGTGACGCAGAACCGTTATGGCATGACCGGGGGGTATCTGCTGATCTCTCCCGAGCACAAGCTGTTCGTGACGGCGACCGACAAGAGCCGCATCCTGCAGCCCGTTCCTCCGCCCGGCATCAATCCCATGCATGATCGCTATATGCAGGGTTTCGAGGGCTACGGGCTGGCGGTCAATTCGCGCGGGGTGGAAGAGTTGACGGCGGCAAAACGCATACCAGTAGCGAACTGGTTCATCGTCGCGGTACTGCCGACTGAAGAAGCCTTTGCCTCGGCCAACCGGCTGGTGCTGCATCTGCAGATTGCCGCGCTTCTGCTGGCCATGCTGGCGGGGGCGTTGATCTGGTGGATGCTGCGCCGCCAGCTGTTGCCGTTGCAGGAAACGGTGGAAAAGCTCTCCGATATGACCGAGGGTAAATCTCCGCTGACGGCGCTCCCGGTTGCCAAAACGGACGAGATCGGGCGTCTGGTCGCCGGATTCAACCGTCTGCTGGCACGGCTGGCCAAACGCGAATACGATCTCCAGGAAAGCGAATCGCGCTTTCGTCAGCAGTTCGAGCGGCACAGCGCCAGCATGTTGCTGATCGATCCTGAATCGGGCGATATTCTTGATGCCAATCCGGCGGCGGAACGGTTCTACGGATACGCGCAGCTGCGCGGCATGCGTATCGGCCAGATCAACACCGAGGCGGAAGAAATGCTGTTCAAGGACCGGCAGGAAGCGTTGCACGGGCAGCGCAATGCCTTTGTGTTTCGGCACCGTTTGGCGAATGGCGAGGTGCGCACGGTCGAGGTGTATTCGTCGCCCATCGACCTGGGCGGGAAGAAAGTACTCTATTCCATCATCAACGACATTACCCAGCGCAAGCGCGCGGAGGAAGGCCTGCAGCGACAGTTGCGTTTCACCCGTGCCCTGAACAGCATCGCCGAAGCGATCCTTGCGGGAGACGGTTCCGAACGGATACTGGACGAAACGGTGAGCATCGTCGGCGAAGCGCTCGGCGCGGATCGCGCGTTGATCTACGACCTTGATTTTGAGAAGCATCTCGCCATTGGCTTGGGCGAATATTTAAATCCGCGCCATCCCGGCATCGCTCCGACCAAAGCATCCTATCCGCTGGAGGTGTTCATTGGCGGAGCTGCTGAGATGCGCCGTACCCGGCGCTGGCTGACGAGCCATGCGGCGGATGTCAATCCGCATTTCGTACGGGACGGTTCCGCCGAGGTGTTGCACCAGCAGATGCATATTCAGAGCCTGTTGTGGTATCCGTTCTTTTTCCGCGACAGTGGCTATCACCTGCTGGTGCTGAATCAGATCGAGGCCCCCCGCGTCTGGGATGACCAGGATCTCGATTTTCTCGCTTCGGTCAGCCATCAGGTCAGCCTCGCTCTGACCAAGATGAGCATGCTGGACGAGCGCAAGCGCAATGAGGATCGCATCAAATATCTGGCGCATTTCGATGCGCTCACCGCGCTGCCGAACAAGACGCAGCTGGAAGAGCGTCTCAATTACCTGCTCAGTCTGGCCAAACGCGGGCGCGGACAGCTGGCGGTTATGTTCCTCGATCTCGATCACTTCAAGCATATCAACGACACGCTGGGGCACAGCGCGGGGGATGCGCTGCTGGTCGAGGTGGCCAAGCGGCTGAAGGCCTGCATGCGGGATGGCGACACCATCTCGCGCCAGGGTGGGGACGAATTCATTCTGCTGTTGCCCAGCGGTGATGTGCAAACCGTCAGCCACATCGCCGAAAAACTTCTGGACGCGGTTGCGCAGCCCTACCAGATTGCCGGGAAGGAGATGAATGTCACGCCCTCGATAGGCATCGCCCTGTATCCGGGCGACGGCAAGGATTTCGAAATGCTTGCCAGCAATGCCGATGCCGCCATGTACCGCGCCAAGCAGGAAGGGCGCAACTGTTACCGCTTCTTCACGGCGGAGATGCAGACCCGTTCCGCGCGCATGCTGCAACTGGGCAACGCGTTGCGTCACGCGCTGGAGAACAACGAAATGTCGTTGCACTATCAGCCACAGATTGACTTGGAAAGCGGGCGCGTCATCGGGGCGGAAGCCCTGCTGCGTTGGCGCAATGCCGAACTGGGCAACGTGTCGCCCGCCGAATTCATTCCCGTCGCCGAAGATAACGGGCTGATCCTGCCGATAGGCGAATGGGTGCTGCGCAGCGCGGTGCAACAGGCCAAGCGCTGGCTGGAGACGCACCTCGCCCCCCTGGTCATTGCGGTCAACCTGTCGGCGGTGCAGTTCCGCCATCCCAGTTTGCCGGCGCTGGTGACACGCATACTCGACGAGGCGCAGTTGCCGCCCGAGTATCTCGAACTGGAGCTGACCGAAGGCGTGGCGATGCATGATCCGCAGGCGGCGATTGGTGTGATGAACGACTTGCACGAGCGCGGCGTGCGCATGTCCATTGACGATTTCGGCACCGGCTATTCGTCGCTGAGCTACCTGAAAAAATTCAAAGTGTACAAACTCAAAATAGACCAGTCCTTCGTGCGCGACATCAGTACCGATCTGGAAGACAAGGCCATCGTCAGCGCGGTGATCAATATGGCGGCCAGCCTCGGGCTGCAAACCATCGCCGAAGGCGTGGAAACCGACAGCCAGCTCGCTTACCTGCGCGAACAGGGATGCAAGGAAGTGCAGGGCTATTATTTCAGCAAGCCGTTACCGGCGGCGGATTTTGAACGGTGGGTAAAAAGTCGGTAACACGCTGGGAAGCGGGTGAGTGGAGTGGCTATGCGGGGCTATCGGGTGACAGTGAAGCTGAGGACTCCGCAATCGCGCGGACACACCGCGCTCCCTGGGTGAACTTCACACAAGTCGGCTGAAGTTGTGGGAGCGCGGTTGTACCGCGCGATGAATTTCTGTGGGGCGCTATCGCCCGGTAAGCCGCGCGCACTGTGCTGATTGCGGTTCAATTGATTATTCTGGATGCGCGCAGGGGCTACGTTGCGACACAAACCTTGTTGCGGCCGCTTTCTTTGGCTTCATAGAGTGCCTTGTCCGCCCGCGACAGCAGTGCATCTAGATTGTCTTTTTTGGTCATCAGAAAGGCGATGCCGATCGAAACGGTAAAGCGGACGGGTACGCCGCTCTCCGTTGCGACGCTGAGTTGGGAAAGTGCCGTTCTTAAGCGTTCGGCAACCTCGAATGCTTTGTTCTGTCCGGTTTCAGGCAGCAGGATGGCGAATTCCTCTCCGCCGACTCTGCCGATGATATCCACTTCGCGTAATGTTTCGCGGCAGGTGTCGGCCAAGGATTTCAGCACGGTGTCTCCCGTCTGGTGACCATGACGGTCATTGACCTGTTTGAAAAAATCGATGTCCATCATGAAAAGTGACAAATCGCTGCCGTAGCGTATCGCGCGTGCGCGTTCCAGTTCCGCCTGTTGCATGAAATGGCCGCGATTGCTGATCCCGGTCAGATAATCAACCTGCGCTTTCAGCACCAGCTCGTTCTGGTAGCGATGTTGTTGGCGCAGCAAGCGAACGATCAGGAACGAAAAAATGGCGGACGAAAGCATGAAAGCCATGATCAGCGCCCCTGTCTCCCATATTTGCTTGTACCAAACCGCCAGATAAGTTTCTTCCGTCAATCCTGTGTTGACGACAAGCGGGTATTTATCGAACATGCGGTAGGAATGCATGCGGCTGATGCGGTCGATACTGGTCTTGCCGCTGATGTAGGTTCCTGTCTTGGGATTCTTCTTCAGCGCGGCCGCGAAAGGGGCGGAAAATTGTTTGTTCCCGATGATGTTGCCTGTCAGTTGCAGTCCGTCGGAACTGGTTATGATGCCCATTTCGCTATCCCTGAGCGTGATGGTGCCATAGGTGCCGACATCGACCACCTCGAACAGTCGGGTGAAGTGTTCCAGGCTGATCGTGCCATAGACCACACCGTAAAAAGAATCGTCCGCATGATTGACTCTTCGCGACAGCGTGAGTAGCCATTTGTTCGATGTTTTTCCGAACAGGGGCTTGGCGATAAAAAGCCCCGCGTTGGGGTTGTTACGCTGCTGAATGAAATAATCGCGGTCGGCATAGTTCACGGCGGGCGGGACAGAAAAATCCGAGCCGTAACGCAGATTTCCCTTGGCATCCGTGACGCGAAGATTGAAGGTGTCCGGGACGCGCTGCTGCATCAGCGCGAGATGGCGGCTGACTTGTTGGCTATCTACCCGTCCTTGGGCGACTTGCCGCTCAATCTCGTCGGTACAAACTAGCAGGGCAAGATCGATCTTATCCAGTAGCGCGGTGAGGGATCTTTCCAGTACCTGCGATAGATTCTGTGTGTGCTTGGCCGCCTGAATCTCGAACTGATGTTTGCTTTTGTAGAGCTCGAATGATCCAACGCCGACAATCGCCAGGTTGAGTAAAATCAAGCCGAACCATAACGGATGGATGATGGCGTTAGATGATTCCGGATTTCGCACGGGACGAGTCTGGGTAGAGGGGCGCGGTGAAATGGGTTTTTTGTCGTGGGTTTTCACGGTTCGATTTGGTATCCCCGCTCACCGAAGAGGCGCAGGCATGCATCGACAACTTGCGCATCCAGCCGGATGCCGCGTTGTGCCGTGATCTCCCGGAGTGCGGCATCTATTCCAAGCGCGGGCCGATAAGGACGATGCGAGGCCATCGCTTCAACCATATCCGCGACCGCCAGAATCCGGGATTCGAGCAACAAGGCCTCGCCGCTTAATCCAAGGGGATAGCCGCTGCCGTCGATGCGCTCGTGGTGCTGCATGATGATCTGGGCTATCGGCCAGGGGAACTTCACTTCTTTGAGAATGTTGTAGCCTATGCTCGGGTGCTCCTGAATCAGGCCAAATTCCATCGGAGTCAAACGCCGCGGCTTGGCGAGAATCTCGGCGGGAACGCCGATCTTGCCGATATCGTGGATCGATGCGGCAAGATTAAGTCCGTGAATCTGATCGGCAGTCAATCCCAGTTCGGTCGCGATTGCGGTGCAGAGTTCTGCCACCCGTCGCTGATGTCCTGCGGTGTAGGCATCCCGCTCTTCGCTGGTGGACGCAATCACTTGTATGGTTTGTTCCAGACTTTCCCGCAGGCTGGCTTGGTAGCGGATTTTGGCCAGTGCGGTTTCAATAGCAGCTAGACCAAACGACAGATCGGAGGCGATTTCCTGCAGCAGCTTTCTTTCCGGAACAGACCAGACATCGATCTTGCTGCTGTACAGCGTCAGGCAGGCCATCATCCCGCCAGGGAGTGTGAAGGGTACGCAGATCACCGATTTATAGCCGTTCCGCAGGGCATCTTCCCGCCATGGTGCCATCTCGGGAGCAATGGAAATATCATCCACGAACTGTATTTGTCCGGAGCGGATGGCACGGCCTGAAGGTCCGTTGCCGCGCTCGCTGTCGGACCAAGTGATCCCAGCCTGATCGAGAAGACGCTCATCATGCCCAAAGTGGGCAACCACTTTGATGCTTTTGTCCGGTACGTCTTCGGCCAATCCTACCCATGCCATGAGGTAGCCCCCGGTTTCGACGGCGATGCGGCAATATTCGGCCAGCAGGATTTGTTCGGTCGAAGAGCTGAGAAGCGCGACATTGCTTTCGCTGAGCATCTGGAGCGCCCGTGTGGTCGCCCTTAACGCGATTTCGGCAAGATGTCGCTTGGTGTTGTCGCGGATATTGCACTGAATGACCTGAATCCCCTCGCAGTCATAAGCATTGCTCACGAACTCAACCGAATAACGCGTGCCGTCTTTGGCGACCAGTGGCAAGTCGTCGTAGCGGATGAAATGCTTTGTCTGTAACTCGACGAAAGCCTCCATGTTCAGGACGGTGTCTTTGAACGCGCCGATCTCCCAAATCTTTTTTCCGAGCAACTCCTCATGCGTATAGCCGAGCATCTTCATCAAAAATGGGTTTGCGTCCTCTATCTGTGCAGTTTCTGCATTCAGAAGCAGGATGCCATCCTGCGCGGTTTCGAATAAACGGCGATAGCGCATTTCCGAGATGCGCAGGGCTTTATCGATGGCAGAGGAATGCTCTGCGCTGTCCTCGGTGACGGGGGGCGGTACGGGAAGGATGGGCATGATGTGATCCGTAGCCTAAAAGCCAGTCTCATCATGTGTCGCGCGCAGAATACGTTCCGTGCGCTGGCGAACAAACACGATGTGTTTGTGTTCTCGCCTTGCGCGGGATCAGGACGGCATGGATTATTCGGGCTAAACGGTTAGAATTGCGCCCCCGCTGCCCGTCGTGGGCGGCAGCCATTCAGCAATGAACCGATAGCATGAAGATCAAAGGAAAAATCCCGACTGTAGGTATGGCATCGCTCGGTTGCCCGAAAGCGACGGTCGACTCCGAGCATATCCTCACCCGTCTGCGCGCCGAGGGCTATCTGATCGCGCCCAGTTATGCCGATGCCGACCTGGTGGTGGTGAATACCTGCGGCTTCATCGATAGTGCGGTGGCCGAGTCGCTGGATGCTATCGGCGAGGCGTTGGCGGAGAACGGCAAGGTGATCGTCACCGGCTGTCTGGGTGCCAAGGGCGACGTGGTGCAACAGGCGCATCCCAAGGTGCTGGCCGTCACCGGCCCGCATGCCGCCGACGAGGTGATGGCGGCGGTACACGCGCATCTGCCGCGTTTGCACGACCCCTACAATGACCTGGTGCCGCCGCAGGGAATTCGCCTCACGCCCAAACATTATGCCTATGTGAAGATATCCGAGGGCTGCAACCACAGTTGCACCTTCTGCATCATCCCCAGTCTGCGCGGCGAGCTGGTCAGCCGGCCAGTGGGCGAGGTGATGCAGGAGGCGGAGAAACTGGTCGAGTCGGGCGTGAAAGAGTTGCTGGTGATCTCGCAGGACACCTCGGCTTACGGCGTGGATGTGAAATACCGCACCGGGTTCTGGGGCGGCCGTCCGCTCAGAACGCGCATGACCGAGCTGGCCTCGGCCATGGGCGATCTCGGCGCGTGGGTGCGCTTGCACTATGTCTATCCCTATCCGTACGTGGACGAGGTGATCCCGCTGATGGCGGAAGGCAAGATTTTGCCCTACCTCGACATCCCGTTTCAGCACGCCAACCCGCGCATCCTCAAATTGATGAAACGCCCGGGCAACAGTGACAACGTGCTGGCGCGCATCAAACAATGGCGCGAGACCTGTCCCGAGCTGACCTTGCGCAGCACCTTTATCGTCGGCTTCCCCGGCGAGACCGAGGCGGAGTTCGAAGAGCTGCTGGATTTTGTCGAAGAGGCGCAGATCGACCGCCTGGGGGCGTTCGCCTATTCGCCGGTGGAAGGCGCGACTGCCAATGAGCTACCCGGCCACATTCCGCCCGACGTGCAGGAAGAGCGTCTTGCGCGGCTGATGATGATGCAGGAGGAGATCAGCGCGGAGCGTCTGGCGCGCAAGGTGGGCAAAACTATCACCGTGCTGGTGGACGAGGTGGATGAAGACGGCGCGACCGCGCGCAGTTCCGCCGATGCACCGGAGATCGACGGGCTGGTATTTATCGGGGACGGACAGTCGCTGAAGGCGGGGGAATTCGTCGAGGTGAAGATCATTGATTCGGACGAGCACGATCTGTGGGCGGAGCGGGTCGACCATTGATCTTTGTGTGATTCAGTGAGGTAAAACCCGGCTATGCCGGGGGGCTCACCTAATCGGAGGTCATTTAATTCGTCGTACTGAAGTCCGACCTACAACCCTAGCCCTTCGTAGGGATGGGATTGAGCGTGTGTTGTTGGGGCTTTCGCCCCTTACAAATGCGAGTATATCCGGACAATAGATCTTATTCTGAGTGCGCAGTCGGGATGAATCCCGACCTACACCATACGGAGGGGCTTAACCCCAACCTCCAATAGACCGCGCTCCCGCATGGGGAGCGCGGATACGCGGGGGGGGGTTACAGCGGTTTCTGAACCTTGACTTCAACTACCACACGGCGGTTGGGTTGCAGGCATTCGACCAGCGCCGTGTTGCTGCGATGGATCTTGCCTGGCACTGTGTCGCAGGAGACCAGTGGTTCGGATGAGCCCTTGGCTGCCGTTTCGATACGGTCGGCGGCCACACCATGTTCAATCAGATAGTCTTTCACCGCATCGGCCCGTTGTTGCGAAAGCGTTTGGTTGTAGCCATCCTTGCCGATGCGATCAGCATGTCCGGTGACGAGGATCACGCCGACGCGCGCATATTCCTTGATTTTGTCGACGACCTGGGTGTCCAGCCGCGTTTTGCCGCGTGAGCGGATATTCGCTTTGTCGTAGTCAAATAACGCATCGGTCGTCAGGGTTATGGCCGGGGTCGGAGTTGGGGCTTTCACGGCGGCTACGACTGCCGGTGCAGGTTTTTTGTCTGCGACGACTTCTTTCTTTACCAAGTCGGGATCGCATTCGACAATGGCATCAGCCGGTGTCCAGAAGCCAGTATGCCAGCACAGGCCAGCCCCGCTCTTGACCAGTTCGCCGCGACTGTCGAGCAGATAACCATTTCGGTTGGTTTCATCCGCAACAGCGAGACCGCTCAAATTCAAACATGCGGTGGCCAATACGCTTAAAACGATTTTTGATGTTTTCATTTCTTTACCTTCTGAATAGTTGGTTATGCAAGATGCTGTGCGCAGCCATACCCTGATGGGAGATCAGTAGCGGGCAACGCGATTGTTTTCGATACGCACACGGTCACCGATGCGCAGATCATCCAAGTTTTGTTGCGTGACAGTTTGATATCCGCCGTTCTCCAGCCGTACTCGGATGCGATAAGTGTTCTGCGTCCGACTGCCCTTTTCTATCTGGTGGCCCGCTACGGCACCACCCACGACACCCGCCACGGTTGCAACATCCTTACCGGTGCCGCCACCGACCTGATGTCCTAGCACGCCACCCACGACACCGCCGAGGACGGCGCCTGCGCCGATGCCATCATTGCCGCCTTGGGTCGCCTCAATGCCGTCGATCACGCCGTAAATACGATCCGGATAGGATGCCGAAGGCTGTGAAGCCGTACTTGCGCAGCCGCTTAACAGCACGAGAGCGGCAAGAAGTATGGCTCCGAGTATGCGTGGTATCTTCATAAAAACCTCCTGATATTGAGGTCGGAGCATACGCACGGGACTAGGAGGCGGTCTGTGCTATAGCGCACAGATGGAGATTTTATGGGCTCGTGGCGGGACGCGGCTTTGTGCAGCGATACGGCTGCGGGTAGAAAGCGACACCGCCCGGCATGCGGGCGGTGTACGGTGAGTGTTGCTGGGAGTGACTAGCGCGACTAATCGTCTTTGTTGTCGCCGCCGCGCATGCCGCGTTTGAATTCACGCCGCTCCTCCGGCGACATCTTTTCGAAGCGTTCGCGCATTTCCTTGCGGTGTTCCGCGCGTTCCTCCGGCGACATGTTCTTGCGTTGCTCTTTCATTTCCTTGCGCATCTTCTTGCGTTCTTCCGGCGACATCTTGTCCCAGTGCTCGTGCATCTCTTTGCGGCGCTCCGCGCGCTGCTCCGGTGTCATGCTGTCCCATTCCTTGCGCCGCTCTTCACGATGGGCACGGCGTTCCTCCGGTGACATCTTCTCCATGTCTTCGCGCATCTTCTTGCGCATTTCCTTGCGTTCCTTCTCCGGCATCTTGTCCCAGTAGGCGCGCATCGCCTTGCGGTGTTCGGCGCGTTGTTCCGGAGTCAGTGTCTGCATCTCCTTGTACATGGCCTCGCGTTCTTTGGCACGCTGCTCCGGTGTCATGGTCTTCATGCGTTCCATGCGCTGCATGTGTTCCTGTACCGAAGGTACGGCGGGTGCGACATCGGCGGCGAGGACGTTCAGGCTGAAGGACGCGGCGAGGCCGGCGGCGATTAGCGTTCTAATGATGAGCTTCATGGCTTTCTCCTGATGGTATGCGACGCCGGTTGGCGTGTGATGCATGTTGCGATTGAACTGTAAGCACAATGTTTTGGATAGCCCCCATATTGTAAGAGTTTGTTTCAGCGGAGCCGGGCAGTGACAATTTCTTACAGATGCCCGGCGCATTCGAATTATCATGCCGCCATGGACAACCCACACCGCATTCTCATCATCGACGACGACGCGCGTTTGCGCGAGCTGCTGCTGCGTTATCTCGGCGAGCAGGGCTTCGATGCCCGCGCCGTGCATGACGGCGAAGCCATGGACAAGGCGCTGCGCTTGGGCCGTTTTCACCTACTGGTGCTCGACCTGATGCTGCCCAACGAGGATGGCCTCTCCATCCTGCGCCGGTTGCGCGCATCGGGCGAGAACGTGCCGGTGATCCTGCTCACCGCCAAAGGTGACGAGATCGACCGTATCGTCGGACTGGAAATGGGGGCGGATGACTATCTGCCCAAACCGTTCAACCCGCGCGAACTGGTGGCGCGCATCGGCGCGGTGCTGCGCCGCAAGGGCGGGCAACCGATCGGCGCGCCCGATGCCGAGGAGAAGACCGTCGCTTTCGGCGAGTGCGAACTCGATCTCGCCACCCGGGAACTGCGCCGCAAGGGGATGCCGGTACCGCTGACCACGGGCGAATTCGCGTTGCTCAAGGTTCTGGTCACACATCCGCGCCACCCGCTGTCGCGCGACAAGCTGATGGAACTGGCGCGCGGCCGCGACCATGATCCCTTCGACCGTGCCATCGATGTGCAGGTGTCGCGGCTGCGCAAATTGATCGAACCGGATTCCGGCAAGCCGCGATTCATCCAGACGGTGTGGGGGCACGGCTATGTGTTTGTTCCGGATGGCGTGAAGTCTTGAGTCTCGTGCCGAAGACATTGCTGGTCCGCGCCTTCCTGCTGATCGTGGCGCTGATCGTGCTGTCCCTCGCGGCATCGGTGGCGATCTTCCGTCACGCCGTGCAGGAGCCGCGCGCGCAGCAGACGGCGCAGCTGGTGGTCTCGGCGGTCAATCTCACCCGTGCCGCCGTGCTGTCTTCCGCGCCGGAATGGCGCGGAGCCTTGCTGGCCGAGTTGCGCGACGAAGAGGGCTTGCGCGTGCAGCTGGCCGACAGCGGCGACACGCTGGAAACCATGCCGGATCACCCGCCGGAGTTGCATCTGATGATGGAAAAGGTGCGCGAACGGCTGGGAGACGGCACGCGCTTCGCCAGCGCGCGCAACGGCGAAGAGGCGTTGTGGGTCAATTTCCACATCAGTGCGGACGAGTTCTGGGTGGCCTTGCCCAGAGAGCGCATCGAGCATCCGCTGTCGCAGGTGCTGCTGGTATGGGGCGGCATCGTGCTGTTGCTCGGTCTGGTCGGCGCCTATCTCATCGCGCGCCAGGTAGCGCGCCCGCTCGGGCGGCTGGCCGGCGCGGCGCAGCTGGTCGGCGGGGGCGGCACACCGCAGCCGTTGCCGGAACACGGTGTGCGCGAGATCGCCGCCGTGTCGCGCGCCTTCAACCAGATGTCCGCCGATCTCGCCGCCAACGAACGCGAGCGCACGCTGGTGCTGGCCGGCATCTCGCACGATCTGCGCACTCCGCTGACCCGTGTGCGCCTCGCTGCCGAGATGAGTGCTGATGCTGCGCTGCGCGACGGTTTGATCGCCGACGTGGAACAGATGGACGCGGTGATCCAGCAGTTCCTCGACTACGCTCGCCTCGACGAGGATGAGGCCGCCGTGTCGACCGATGTGGCCGCGCTGGTGGAAGAGGTCTCCCGGCGTTTTGAGTCACAGTCCAAATCGCTGGCACTCGACCTGCAAGTGTTGCAGCCGTTTTTCGTCAGACCGTTGTTGCTGAAACGCGCGTTGTCCAACTTGCTGGACAACGCCGTCAAATACGGCGGGGGCGAGATCACGGTGCGGCTGCGACAGGTGGCCGATGGTGTCGAGCTGAGCGTGACCGACTGCGGCACGGGCATACCGGATGAACAGCGCGAAGCGGTCAAGCGCCCGTTCGTGCGTTTGCAGGCCGCGCGCAGCGATGTGGGCGGTTCCGGGCTGGGGCTGGCCATCGTCGAGCGCGCCGTGCGGCTGCACGGTGGCGAATTCCATCTGGAGGTCACGCCGGGCGGCGGTCTGACAGCGCGGCTGGTGCTGTTTCTGTCATAGTCCGGTCTTGCCGCAGCGGAGCGAGACCTTCCCTTGGTGCTCGGCAAGGCGTAGTGTCAACGCAAAATAAAAACGAAGGACAGTTCGCCGTTCAAGTCGGAGACACTATGAAAATCTTTGTATGCGGCATAAGATGGGAACTTGAGAGTCATGAGGTCGTTTTTAACCGGACACTAGTGATTCGGGCTTAAATTTCAAACAGAGGATGTCATGAACAAACATATCTTTTCACTCGCAACACTTCTGATCATTCTGACAGGATGTTCTGAAAAACAAGGCTCTCAAGACCTTTCGAAATTACCTTTGGACATGGAGGCGGGCAAGATCGTTGCCCAGAACAGCTGTGCGATTTGCCACGGCATGGACGGCAAGGGGGTGGTAGATAACATCCCTAATTTGGCCGCGCAGATCGAAACCTATTTGCTCAAAGCCGTACAGAGCTATGACCATGGCAAGCGCGTCGACAGCAGCGGCAATGTCATGAAGGTCGCTGAAGGCTTGTCTCGTCAGCAGTTGCGCAATGCGGTCGGCTATTACGCGAGTCTGCCGCCAGTAATCAATCCGCCATCCAAAACGAATACAGAATATTCCTACTACGAGCGCGGCAAAGCCTTGAGCGAGCCCTGTGCTGCTTGTCACGGGAAAGACGGGAACACAACCGTTGCAGGCGTTCCACGCTTGGCCGGACAACATCCGCAATACATCATCAAGGCAGTCAAATCCTATAATGACGGTACGCGCACGATGCCCTCTATGCATGCCAAGCTTGATGGTCTGAGTCCGGCAGATATCGAGAATGTCGCCATTTACTTCGCGCTGAACGCGCCAACGTCGCCTTCCAGCAAGGCAGCCAATTCGCATGAGGGCGCGCAATTCATCAGTTCTTGTGTCAAATGTCACGGGACGTCAGGTTCGGGCGATGATTTGAGTGTCCCGAATCTGGCGGGACAAAATGTTGAATATCTCTACACGGTGATTAAGTCATATCGCGATAGTGTGCGTGATCACAAAGTGATGCATCAGGCACTTGTCGGACTGAAAGATGATGAGATAAACAAGATAGCGACCTACTTTGCGACAGAGCCGCCAGTGCACACTAGTTTCACGCCCCCCGAGACGATCAATTCGCTGGTGCAGAAATGTGATCTTTGCCACAGCCTTGGCAGTACCAACCCGGAAATGTTGACACCCAAGTTGAATGGTCAGAATCGCACTTATCTGATCAATGCGATGACCACCTACCGAGATGGAGATCGCGGGAATTCGGCGATGCACACGATCAGTTCGACCATGCTTTTCGATGCCACCATAGAGGGATTGGCGGAGCACTATTCCTCGCAAGTGGCAAAATAAGGCTTATCTGGACAGGCGAGGATTGCAATTTAAAATGTCAGGAGAATCAAAATGAAATCCAAGGGCTTACTTTCATTTGCAGTCTTGCTGGTCTCAGCCTTCGTGGCTGCAGGTGCGAATGCGGCAGCGGATGACGCGAGTGTAAAAAATCTGCTGAATGAGAATGGGTGCTTGAATTGCCATGATGTGACCAAGACCAAGACGGCTCGTTCATATAAGAAGATCGCGGCTGACTTTAAAGGTAAGGCAGGCGCGGAAGCGGCGATCACCAAGCACCTCACACAGTCGAGCACCGTCAAGCTAGGCGGGGATATGATCGATCATCCTCAAGTCGAAGCAGATCCAGCGCAGGTGAAGAATCTGGTTAAATGGATACTGTCGCGTTGATGTGATTCATACGGGGACGTAGGAGATAGTGCTACGTCGCCCGTCTGTCACGCTGGATGTGTCGAATGACGCTCCAAGCAGCCTGAAAGAAAAAATGAAAACCCTTGTGTCGTTCTCGTCTTTGCCAAGAGGCTTGGGTCTGTTGGCTATTCTTGTTGCGACTTGGTTCTCGATCACTTCGCTTGCACTGGCTGCGCCCGATCAAGTCTCGTCAAAGAATGCATCCTGTCTCTCTTGTCATGACGGTAAGAGTGCCAAACACACGAAGGATGCCAATGGAGAACAGCGAGAGCTACATCCTGTTCCTCCTGAAAAATTTCAGAAGAGCGTACACGCGAACGTCGACTGTGTGACTTGCCACGTAGAAATCAAGGATGGCCAAACGCCACACCAGATCTCGGCGGCAGCAAAAAAACCGGATTGTGCGGAATGCCACATCTCTTTATGGGTAACAGCATTGCGTGAAGGCAATCTCGAAGAGAAGCCCGGGTTGAGCGTGGTGATGCGCAACATTGAAGTCTATAAGCAGTCGTCGCACGCCAAACCCAATGCGGATAATCCGGATGTTCCGAATGCCACATGCCATGATTGCCATGACGACCACACTTTCAACGTGGCACCAAGCGGCACTGCAGAGCATGATGAGTGGCACCACAGCACGCCTCAGGTATGCGGCGAGAGTTGCCACGAAGGACAGCTGGGGCAGTACGTAAAATCTGTCCATGGCAAGGAATTGCTACAGAACAACAACCACAAGGCGGCGGCCTGCATCGATTGTCATACGACACACGCCATAGGTAGCCCTGCGGCATCGCCGATCAAGCTGGAAATCACCAAGAACTGCGGCGGGTGCCATGAAGAGAACTTCAAGACATACCGGGCGACCTATCACGGACAAGTGAGCGCGCTCGGCTATTCATACACGGCCAAGTGTTTTGATTGTCACGGCAGTCATGATGTACGCAGAACGGATGACCCAAAGTCCAAGGTACACCCAAACAAACGGCTGAAAACTTGCCAGAAGTGTCATAACGATAAGAAGCCCGGCATGAACACCGCCACGGAAGGTTTCTTGACGTTCAGTCCCCACGCCAATAGTCACGATTTCGCGAAATACCCGCAGATGTGGATCGTGACCAAGTTCATGATCGCCTTGTTGATCGGTGTATTCATCTTCTTCTGGCTACATTCCGCACTCTGGTATTACCGCGAATGGAAAGAGCAGAAAGAGGGCAAAGTCGTGTCCTGCATCCGAGCCGGCGATCTGCCAGTGGACGAGAAGAAGTTCTTCCAGCGTTTCCCATGGGGTTGGCGCGTCGCCCATCTATTGTTCGCTTTGGTCACCATGACTTTGGTGTTGACCGGCACGATGGCGTTGTTCGCCGAGTCGGCTTGGGCGCCAGTGGTGGCGCAGTGGTTGGGCGGGCCGCATCAGATCAATCACATCCACCGCATCGGTGCGGGCTTGTTCGTCACGATCTTCTTCACGCACTTCGTCTACGTGATGCAGAAGTTGCTGCGTGACAAGAACTTCCGCTGGTTCGGCCCCGACTCGTTGATCCCGAATTGGAAGGACCTCAAAGATTGCTACGGCATGTTCAGGTGGTTCTTCGGTAAAGGACCGAAACCGATGTTCGATCGCTGGACCTATTTCGAGAAGTTCGACTACTGGGCTGTGTTCTGGGGTGTCACCATTATCGGTACCAGTGGCTTGATGCTGGCGATACCGCACGTGACAGCGACCTACCTGCCAGGTTGGGTGTTCAACGTGGCGACCGTGGTGCATGCGGAGGAAGCGTTCCTTGCAGCCGTGTTCTTGTTTACGGTTCACTTCTTCAACAACCACTTCCGTCCGGATAAATTGCCGCCACCTGACATCGTCATGTTCACCGGCGCGCAATCTTTGGAAGAGTTCAGGCGCGATCACCCGGCGCAATATCAACGTCTTGTTGATACGGGTGAATTGGAAAAGCACCTGGTCGATGCGCCATCCATGCCGATGACTTTTGCATCGAAGATACTCGGCATCGTGCTGATTCTGTTCGGGCTGACATTGCTCGTTCTAGTTTCGATAGGGTTCTTCAACGGGATGTAACCGAACAGCCTCAAGATGTATTTAAAAATCGGCGGAATATTTCCGCCGATTTTATTTTGTGCGACCGAATCGGATAACCGCACACAATAATTCCATATTAAATCAGTCTGGTATTGGGCTGAATGAGGAATAATTTCTTTCTATCCTAGTGGTTCGAGAGTATCGTGGGCGTATTGTTGGATGAACGTGTGGGCACGGAGGAAATTGACACGCCATTGCCTGTTTAGCAAAGTCAGAGACATGAGGCGCTGATTTGTCCAGACACAAAAAAATATTCGTAACAGCCAAAGCTTTAAGCGCATTGCGCTATCGGAAATATCTTTAAACTTGAACCAAGGAGCAATTGAAATGAAATCGAGCATTGAACGAAAAAAAATTGAGATAGCCGGAGTTCTCGTTGTAATTGGCTGCTTTCTCTCCGCACCCGCATATGCAGTCGATGCAGCTGATGCCGAAGAGCTCCTTGAGAAAAGCAAGTGTTTGAAGTGTCACGATGTAGAGAAGACAAAAAAAGGCAAGCCTTTCAAGAAAATTGCTGCCGAATACAAATCCAAGCCCAACGCTGTCGCTGAAATCACCAAACACGTTACCGAGCCGAGCCAAGTCAAAATTGAAGGCGAAATGGCGGATCACGGTATCGTCAAAACGCGAGACAAGGCACGCATTCAGAATCTGGTCGAGTGGATTCTGTCACGCTGATAGCTGGCCGGGTCATGCTCCAAAGGGGGCTTGACCCAAAAAATGTAAATCAAGGGAGTTAGGAAATGAAAAATCTGATTGGAGCGCTAGTCTTAGTGCTGGGTATTGCTTTTGCTGGTCCGGCGTTTGCCGCGGCACCAGCCGAGGGCACTGCGATTGCACAACAGTGCGTAGGCTGCCACAAGACGGAAGTCAAGACTCATGGCAATCATGCGTATCACGGTAATTGCGTTAGCTGCCATGTGACGGCAAATGGCCACGCCAAGGCGGAAGAGGCACGGGAAAATGCCAGTGGTGCCAACAAGCCGCAGAGCATCAAAGCAGGTGCTCCCGAATCCAAGCAGTGCCTGACCTGCCACGAAGCGGACAAGAAGCGCATGCACTTTGCCTTTGCCGAGCACAACAAGGCCGGCGTGCAGTGCAGTGATTGCCATGGCAATCACAAGCCAAAAATCCTGAAGCTTAATGTCGCGCAGGAAAAAGGCGGCAAGACCACCGCCCTGTGCGCCAGCTGCCACCAAGATGTGCTGGCCAAGTTCAGCATGACCTCACACCATCCGGTGAAAGAGGGCGGCGCTACCTGTACCGGCTGTCATGATCCGCATGCCTCGAAGCAGGCCACGTTGAGCGCTACGTCGGCGCAATGCACGTCTTGCCATCAGGCAGTGCGTGGGCCCCACGTGTTTGAACACCCTCCGGTGGTCGAGGGGTGTACCACGTGTCACGATCCACACGGTTCTCCCAACCGCAGATTGCAGACCATCGCCCAGCCGATGCAGTGCCTACAGTGTCATTCGATAGCTGGTAATCGGCATGGTCAAACCGGTGCAGCAAACAATACGGATCGGATTTCCGGTTCCGTGCTGCGCGATTGCGCGAGCTGTCACAGCGCAATCCATGGCAGTTCTACCGACCAGCATTTGAGATTCTGAGGGGAATATGATGAATGTCAAGACACATAAAACAGTCTTAGCCATTGCGGTGGCTAGCGTCTTTACTGGCACTGCGTATGCCGCTGATCCTGCACCGGGGGCCACTGTAATTAGTGGAGAGGTGACGGGTAAGCTATTTACCTTTGATTACTTCAAAGGACCTGGCGCCAACAGCACACAATTTCTGGAGCGTTATAACTACCAGAAAGGTATGGGCGGCGACCAGCGTAATGGCAGCTACTTGGACTTTGACCTCAACTTAGTAGGAAACGACGGCACTCGCGACGTATTCCAACTTGAGCGACAAGGCTTCGGCACCTTCAATCATCGCAATACTGTCAAAGCGAATTCTGACACCTTGGGCTTTACGGGCTATTACACAAACTTCCGTAGCAGTTCGGGAGGTGTCGCTTTTCAATATTCGCCGGGGCAAATCCCCAGCGGTGGAGTCGATCCGCTTTACCCTGCCGGGGGGCAGACCGGTTTTGTTAGTCAATTCAACAATGATTCGCCCGGGCAGACCCAGTTCAATATCGACCGTACCACCTATGGGCTTGGGCTTGATCTTAAGCCGCGCCTCTTTGGCAGCACGCTTGCCGCAGCAGTTAATTACGATGGATACAAGCGGGATGGGAACCGATTTGCCACCTACGTTCTGGGCAATGGGGACCTGAATGGCGCGAATGCCATCAAGCGACCGCAGCGCTGGCGCGGATTCAATGCGCCAGTCGACGAGAAAATGAATCGATACACGTTGAATTTATCAGGAGCCCCGAGCGGTTTTGCTTTGAATTACGAGGGCAGCATAGAGAAATTTGACAACCAGGCAACCAACTTCGCTATTGGCGACTTCAATGCGGCTATCACAGCTGTAGCTCCGACAGCAACCGTCACCGCTGGGGCTCTGGCTCGCCCGATTCAGTTCGTTCCAGACAGTACGCTAATCTCCAACAATTTCCGCTTCGCAAAAGATTTCGGAAATACTTCCGTTGCCGCAGGTTACGGTCTATCGGTGTTGGATCAGGATTCATTTTCCCAACAACAGCAAAATGTGGGTTATAGCAAAGGAAGAATCACAACCAATGCGGCGTATTTGAACGCAAGCTCGAATGCAATCAGCGGGATGGGGCTGGAAGGTTTCATCAAATTCAACAACCGCAAGAATAATTCTGACTTCCCGGTGGTTGGCCTGATCAATCCTGCTGTTACAGAAGGGCTTGGTGTTCGCATCAATCGTCTCGATACACTGAACTACGGCCTTGCCGCGACATTCCGACCGGCAGCATTGAAGTCGACCGTAACAGTGGGGTGGAAGCATGAAGACAAGGATCGCGACCTGACATGGAGCCAGTGGGGGGCGGGCGTAGTGTCTATCCATCCGCTACAGTCGGTTTACCGCGACAAGACCCAGACGGACGAGATCTATGCCAACTGGATCGCCCGTCCTATGCCCGGGATGATTTTGCGGGTGTCACCTTCGTATGTGCAGGCAGGCAATACTGCGGTAGTGACAGAACCGGAGAAGGCCGTCAATCTGAAGGCCAAGCTGAGTTATACGATGGCAAGCGGGGTACAGACGAGCGGGTATTACAACTACAAGAATGCCAAGAACGCTAACCACTCATTTACCAACAGTGCGGCACTGGGTGCGCTTGGCGCTTCTGTCCAGCAGGATACGGACAAAACGTTGCAGTCTGCAGGCGTTGCTCTGAATGTACCAGTGAGCGAATGGGTCAACACGTCGGCTAGCCTGTCTTGGATGCAGGATGACTTCACAAGCTTTTTCCTGCGTAATGATGCGCGTCGCTACGACGCTCCGACTGCTGCAATAAACTTTGCGGCAATTGATCGTTCGAACTACAGGATCAATACCTACGTTTTGACTCTGGCGGGCGATTGGCAAGTGAGTGATCCGCTACGTTTGAATGCCGGCTACACGTGGTCGAATTCCAAGGGCCAAACGGCAACTGGTTATGTCTACAATCAATTGGCAGCGGGTAACAGTATCGATGGCATCATCAATAGTGATGTTCATACACTGATTCTCGGATTTGATTACGAAATCAAGAAGCGGCTTAAGCTCAACGGCTCCTATGCCTATGACTATTACAAAGACGGCGCCTACTCAGCCCTCACAGGCGGCTCTCACGCGCTGATGATGGGCGTTTCACTGGGCTTCTAAGTCTTTCGCGGTCACCTTCGGTGGCCGCGCTGTTGTTTCTGCCCGGAGCTGCGCTCCGGGTATTTCTTGTACAGGAATACGAAATGCACACCCCCCCCTCCTTTCCTCGCCTTGGCTGGTTAATGCGGTTCGCCGGTCTAATTTTTGCCATAGGGCTCGGGCTGGCATCGCCAGTGATAGCAGCCAAACTGGATAACCAGACCTGTCTTTCCTGCCACGACGGCAAGAAAATGCATGAGGTCGAAAATGCGGATGGCGACAAACGCAAACTGACACCAGTGATGCCGGCCAAGTTTGCCAAGGGAGTGCATGCCAAACTGGATTGTGTTTCCTGTCATACCTATATCACGGACGACAAGGCGCCACACAAGAAAGAGTCAACAGACAAGCTGCCGAGTTGCAGCGCGTGTCACACCGACTTGTGGGAGAAAGCCAAGGCAGAGGGCAAGAGTGCAGAAAAACCTCGCCTGGGTGTGGTGGTGGAAAACATTGCCGGCTACGAGCAATCGTTCCATGCGCGCCCCAACGGGGATGAGCCAGACCGGCCAAACGCGACTTGCCACCAATGCCACAACACGCATGAATTCAATGTTCCGCCACGGGGTTCTCCTGAGCGCGCAGAATGGCATCTGACGACACCCAAGGTGTGTGGTGAAAGCTGCCACACGGACCAACTCGAAGAATTCGCCGGTTCGGTGCACGGCAAGGCGGTGCTGGAAAAGGGCGATGCAAAAGCAGCGGTATGCGTGGATTGTCATACCAGTCACGAGATCGGGGCGACAGCGGCGTCGAAAGTCAGGCTGGCGATTACCGAGAAATGCGGTAGTTGTCACGAAAATAGTCTGAAAACCTATCGTTCCACCTATCACGGTCAGGTCGGTGCGCTCGGTCATGCGTATACCGCCAAATGCTTTGATTGCCATGGCAGTCACGACGTGCGGAAGCTCGACGATCCGGATTCGTTGATGAATCCAGAATATCGGCTGGAAACTTGCCAGAAATGTCACACCGACAAGAAGCCAGGCATGCGCACGGCGACAGCCGGTTTCGTTACCTTTGGCCCACATGCACATGGCGGCGATTTCGAGAAGTATCCCGAGATGTGGATTGCAACCAAGGGTATGGTTGCGCTTCTGATTGGCGTATTTGCGTTTTTCTGGTTGCATTCCGGTCTTTGGTACTACCGCGAGTGGCAAGACCGCAAGGCCGGCAAGGCACCTCCGCACATTGATACCAAGGGGCTTGTGCTAGACGAGAAAAAGCACTTCCGGCGGTTCCATGTTGGTTGGCGTGTTGCCCATCTGGTTTTTGCACTGATCACCATGACTCTGGTTCTGACCGGGACTAGTGCTTTATTTGCCCACAGCTCTTGGGCGCCTATCGTGTCTGACATACTAGGGGGACCGAAGACGATGGGCTTGATCCACCGTGTGGCGGCGGCTCTGTTCGTTGGCATCTTCCTCGTCCACTTCGTCTATGTGATGCAAAAGCTGCTGCGCAGCAAGACATTCCGTTGGTTTGGTCCGGATTCGTTGATACCAAACTGGAAAGATCTCGCAGACTGCTGGGGCATGTTCAAGTGGTTCCTTGGCAAAGGGCCACGGCCACGTTTTGATCGCTGGGCGTACTTCGAGAAGTTCGATTACTGGGCTGTTTTCTGGGGCGTCAATGTGATCGGCTGGAGCGGTCTGATGCTGGCTTTCCCGCATGTCACGGCAAGCTATTTGCCGGGCTGGGTTTTCAACGTGGCGACCTTGGTCCATGGCGAAGAAGCCTTCCTCGCTGCGGTATTCCTGTTCACGGTGCATTTCTTCAACAACCACTTCCGCCCCGACAAACTGCCGCCGCCGGATATCGTGATGTTTACCGGGACACAGTCGCTGGAAGAGTTCCGCCATGATCATCCGGCACAATATCAACGCCTGGTGGATTCCGGCGAGTTGGAACAGTATCTGGTGGACGCACCGTCGACCGGATTTGCGCTGGGTTCAAAGATATTGGGATTGATCTTGATTGGCATTGGACTGGTGCTGCTGGCCTTGGTTATCAATGGATTTCTCGGGAGTTTCTAGTCTGAGTGTGATCTCGGACACGGAAGAAAGCAGTGTTGCGGTTGGTTACAGCAACCTATAGCAGTTTGTTCGGATGCAAGTAAGAGGGGGCACAACTAGTACCCCCTTTTATTACTCATAAGTCATAAATTTGGGCGACACTTGGCGTTCTTCTCTTTCCGGTTGAGTGCCTGAGAGCGATGCACATCGCGGGATGTGGGAGGCCGCTTCAGCGGGCAATTGGTAACGGGGAGTATCCATCGCGCGGTAAACCGCGCTCCCACAAGAAAATGCGGTGTCTGGGTTTCCGCGACTAGGGAATGTCGCCCAAATTATTGACTGCTGGTAACAAAGCAAAACGGGCGCTGCTGCGCCCGTTTTGCTTGTGTGCCACTGAAGCGTGGCTCAGGTCGATCAGAAGGTGTGCTGCATACCCAGCGAAATGACAGACGGGGATGCACCCACGCCAGCGCGGCTGCTTGCGCCAGCGGCAGTGCTCTGGCTAAAGCCGTAATCCGCAGCAGTCTGGTTGCTGATGCGCGAGTAAATCGCATACAGCTTGGTGCGCTTGCTCAGGCCGTGGTCGTAGCCCAAGCTGAACTGGTTCGCTCCGGTATTGAGCCTTGCACCGAGCTGGCCGGACTTACCGTAGGCGGCCTTGATCGCATTCATGCCCATCTTGTACTTGGCGGACAAATAGTAGGCGTTGTGCCCATTAAGATCTGCGCGAGTCACAGGCGTCAGATTATCGCTGGTCTTTTCGTAGACAAAGCCCAAACCCAGCGCATCGATGTCATAGCCCAGACCCAATTTCCATGCTGACTCTTTCCCGCCGACAAGGACTGTATCCAGCTTGTGCTCTTCGTAGCCCAACGCACCATAGAACGCGTCGACCTTGTAGGAACCAGACAGGCTCAATGCGCTGGCCTTGGGTGCCGCTGCTGTGGCATTCGCTTCAGTCAGATTGACATAAGCGATTGCACCGGAGAACCCTCCCATATTCGGTGTCAGGTAGGCGATTACGTCGGTCGGTCGGCCGTCGAAAGCAGAGGCAGCAGAATCAACGGTCTGAGCGGTTACGCCACCCATCAAGGCACGGTTATCGGCGATACTGTCACCAAAGATGTCCAGTGTGCGGGTAGCCAACTTGTACGGCGTATCGTGACGGCCCATCAACACGGTGCCCATGCTCTTGCTCTTCAGGCCGAGGAAGGTGTTGCGGGTGGCCAAGGTATTGGCACCAGTGTCGATGTTAATCTGCTGTTCGATTTGCCAGATTGCGGACAAACCGTCACCCAAGTCTTCGGAACCCTTGAAGCCCAGTCTGGATACGTTGCTGGATACGGCGTTCTTGCTGACACCTGCAACGCCGGCTGCTGTGGTGCCGGTATTGATGAAGTCATAAGACACGTCGGCCTTACCGTAGATGGTCACATTGCTGTTGTCGGCGAACGCTGCCGTGGAAAGGGTTGAGGCGATAGCCAGTGCGATCAGTTTCTTCTGCATTTGTTACTCCTATGGTTAAAAATCGGTTTCGTTATTGGGCGACTTGCACCGCGCCGGGTTCATTACTTTTGGCTTGTCACTTAAACTATCAGCCCGCATGAACATAGATGCCGAGGCAGACACATATTAACGATGCAATGTGACAGGAATATTGAGATTTAATGACAGAATTGTTACCGTGCACATCACCGCCGGGACGTGAACTGATGCTATAGTTGCCGGGCGGAAATATCCTTGGGGAAATGCCATGCAAGCCATACTGATCGCCAATCCGAAAGGTGGAAGCGGCAAGACCACGCTGTCTACCAATATCGCCGGCTATCTCGCGACACAGGGTAAACGTGTCGCAATGCTGGATATGGATCGGCAGAAATCCGCTTCGCAGTGGCTGGCCTCCCGCTCAGTGGATCTGCCGGAGATTACTCTGCTACAGGAACAAAAATCCGCCGGCCGCGCCGACTGGCTGGTGATCGACTCGCCCGCCGGACTGCACGGCAAAAATCTGGAACACGCGCTGCGCATCGCCGATCTGGTGGTCGTGCCCATCGCCCCGTCGCTGTTCGACATTCAGGCCAGCTACGATTTTCTCAAGTCATTGAACCGCGAAAAAACCGTGCAAAAAAAACGGGTGGAGGTCGGTGTGGTCGGCATGCGCATGGATCCGCGCACCCGCGCCGCGCTGACACTGGAGCAGTTTCTCGCCGCGCAGGAGATGCCGGTGCTGGCCTATCTGCGCGAGACGCAGGCCTATGTCAATGCAGCATTCGAGGGAAAGACATTATTCGATCTGCCCGCCTATCTGGCCGAACGCGAACTGGAACAATGGACTTATCTGCTGCGCTGGCTGAACGAACATGGCGCGCAAACGCATCACAAAAAATAAGGGGACCAAACGATGAGCACTCCGAAGCAAACTCCCGGCAAGCCCGCCTCCGCCCGTCGCGCGCCGTCGCGCGCGCGCAAAGTCGCACAGGGTGATGTGTCGCCCAAACAGAACCGGGCTGATATCGATAACTTCGCGGTACAGCAGGCTGGCGAAGCGGCCGAAACCGCCAAGATCGTTGCTGTAAAAGACATCGTCTCCAGGATGTCGAAAAATGACAGCGGTGATCTGGCGAAATCGCTCGAAGCTATCATGGCCGGAGCCTCTCCGGATGATGCTGCCGCATTGCGCAAGGCATTGTCGGAAAAACCGGCCGCCATGGGAACCAAACAGTCAACTGGCCCGGACGACGAGCTGGCGGACGATTGGCGAGACGGCGGCTATCCGTACAAGAACCTGATGTCGCGCAAGAACTACGAAATGCAGAAATACGCGCTGCAAGTCGAATTGCTGAAACTTCAGGCTTGGGTCAAGGAGACCGGACAGAAGGTGGTCATCGTGTTCGAGGGGCGCGATGCGGCCGGCAAGGGCGGCACCATCAAGCGCTTCATGGAACATCTCAATCCTCGCGGTGCGCGCGTCGTCGCACTGGAAAAGCCCTCCGAAGTGGAAAGCGGACAGTGGTATTTCCAGCGCTATGTGCAGCATTTCCCCACCGCAGGCGAGATCGTTCTGCTCGACCGTTCCTGGTACAACCGCGCGGGTGTCGAACATGTGATGAACTTCTGCTCGGTAGACGAATACAGCGAGTTCATGCGCCAAACACCGGAATTCGAGCGTAACCTGGTGCGCAGCGGCATCCACCTCATCAAATTCTGGTTCTCGGTCAGCCGCAAAGAACAGCGCCGCCGTTTCAAGGAACGCAAAGTACATCCGCTCAAGCAATGGAAACTTAGCCCGATCGATCTCGCCTCGCTGGACAAATGGGACGAGTACACCAAAGCCAAGGAAGCGATGTTCTTCTACACCGATACCGCCGATGCGCCGTGGACTGTGATCAAATCGGATTGCAAGAAGCGCGCACGGCTCAACGCCATGCGCTATGTGCTGCACAAACTGCCCTATTCGAACAAGGATCTCAGTCATCTCGGCCCGCTCGATCCGCTCCTGGTCGGTCGTGCCCATGTGGTTTATGAACAGGGAGAGAACGAGCATGCCCTGCTTTAACCCGCTGCCATGAACGAGTCCTCAGATCTGCTGATGCTGCGTGACAAGTTGCGCGACTTTGCCAAGGCGCGTGACTGGGAGCAATTCCACTCGCCGAAGAACCTCAGCATGGCGCTGATGGTGGAAGTCGCCGAACTGATGGAACATTTCCAGTGGTTGACAGAAGCACAGTCGGGCGAACTTTCCGACGAGACTCGGCATGCTGTTGGCGAAGAACTGGCCGATGTACTGCTCTATCTAGTGCGTTTGTCCGACCAGTTGGGCGTGGACCTGCACGATGCGGCGTTAAAAAAAATGGAAAAGAACGCGATCAAGTACCCGCCCAAAGACCTCATCCCTCCTTCACTCTGAACCAGGCCGCATACAGCGCCGGCAGGAACAGACAAGTCAGCAGCGTCGCGACAACCAGTCCGCCCATGATGGATACGGCCATCGGCCCCCAGAACACCTGCCGGGTCAGCGGGATCATTGCGAGTATCGCGGCGGCGGCAGTCAGCGTGATCGGGCGGAAGCGACGCACGGTGGAGCCGACGATGGCCTCCCACTGCGTCTTTCCCGCCTCCTCGTCCTGGCGTATCTGATCCACCAGGATTACCGAGTTGCGCATGATCATCCCCGCCAGCGCGATGAAGCCCAGGTTGGCGACGAAGCCGAACGGCACCTGGAACACCAGCAGCGCGAGTGCGACGCCGATCAGGCCTAGCGGCGCGGTCAGCAGCACCATCACGGTGCGGCTGATGCTCTGCAACTGCATCATCAGCAACGTGATCACACCGACCAGCATCAGCGGCATCACCGCCATGATCGCGCTCTCGCCCTTGCCGGATTCCTCGATGCTGCCGCCCATCTCGATACGGTAGCCAGTCGGCAGCTTGGCGCGCAGTTCGTCGAACTGCTTGTTGAGTTCGACCGACACCGTCGCCGCTTGCACCTTGTCCGCCATGTCGGCGCGCACGGTCATCGTCGGCAGGCGGTTGCGCCGCCAGATGATGCCTTCTTCCTGCACCGGCACCAACTTCGCCACTTGCGCCAGCGGCACATGGCGACCGCCAGCGAGCGGGATGTCGAGGTCGGGGAGTCTATCCAGCGACCGCGTCTCATCGTGTCCGCCCCGACAGTTTTGACCAACCCCATCAGCCGCAGATGGGGCGGACTGGCAGCCGCTCCCGCAATCGGCTGGCTTCGCCAGTAACGTGTCGCAACTGCCCCCTCCCCGCCACACCACGTCGATCAACTGGTCGCCCTCCCGGTATTGCGTCAGCGCGACGCCGTTCAGCCAACTCTGCAACGCCTGCGCGACTTCCTGACTGGAAGTGCCGAGACGCCGAGCCTTGTCCTGATCGACCTCGACGCGCACGCTCTTGATCTTCTCGTTCCAGTTGAAGTTAACGTTCTGCAGATGCGTATTCGCGCGCATCGCAGCGGCGACCTGCTCTGAAATCTCGCGGATCTTGCCGAGGTCGTCGCCCATCACGCGGAATTGCACCGGGAAGCCGATGGGTGGACCGTTTTCAAGGCGCACCACGCGCACGCGCAAATGCGAAAAATCGTCGGCGGCGAAGCGCTGTTCCAGCTTGTTTTTCAGTTCTTCGCGCGCATCCAAGCTCTTCGTCACGATGACGAACTGGCCGAAGTTGTCGGCGAACAGTTGCTGGTCCAGCGAGAGGAAGAAGCGCGGCGCGCCGTTACCGACGTAGGACGAGTAGTAATCCACCGCCTTGTCGTCCTTGAGCATCTGCTCGATGCGCTCGACCTCATGCCCGGTGGCCTTCAGCGACGCACCCTGCGGCAACCATACGTCCACCATCAGTTCGAGGCGGCTTGCGGAGGGGAAAAATTGCTTCTGCACGAACTTTCCGAACGCGGCCATCGACAAAATAAAAATCAGCACCGTCGCAATAATCACCTTCCAGCGGTTGCGCAGACACCACTCCACCAGCGCGCGGAAGCGGCGGTAGAACGGCGTGTCGTAGATGTCCTCGCCGTGGCGCTGCGCCTTGGCGATCAGCTTCTTCGGGTCGAGCAGCTTGTAGCCGAGATAAGGCGTGAACACCACCGCGACGACCCACGAGGTCAGCAGCGCGATGGTCACGACCTGGAAGATCGAGATCGTGTATTCGCTCGCGGCGGACTTGGAGAAACCCACTGGCGTGAAAGCGGCGGCGGTAATCAGCGTGCCGGTGAGCATCGGGAACGCGGTCGAGGTGTAGGCGAACGTCGCCGCCTTGAAGCGATCCCAGCCCTGTTCCATCTTCACCACCATCATCTCCACCGCAATGATCGCGTCATCCACCAGCAGGCCCAATGCGATCACCAGCGCGCCCAGCGAGATGCGCTGCAGGTCGATGCCGAACACCTTCATCATGAAGAAAGTGATCGCCAGCACCAGCGGGATCGACAGCGCGACCACCGTGCCGGTGCGCCAGCCCAGGCTGAGAAAGGTCACCGCCAGCACGATCAATATCGCCTCGACCAGCGAATTCTCAAACAAGCTGATTGAGCCCTTGACCACCTCCGGCTGGTTCGCGACCACATGCACTTCGACGCCGACCGGCAGCTCGTCCGAGATGCGCTTCATCGCCTGCTTCAGATTCTCGCCGAGGTCGATCACGTTGCCGCCCCGGGTCATCACCACACCGAGGCCAATCGCCGGCTTGCCCGCAACCCGCATCTGCGGCGCGGGCGGATCGACCAGCCCGCGACTGACTTTGGCGATGTCGTCCAGTCGCAAGTGCTGCCCGTTCACCAGCAGGTCGGTGTCGCGCACCCGCTCGACGCTGTCGAACGCACCGCTGACGCGCAGCCGGATGCGGTCGCTCTCCGTCTCGATAAAGCCGGACGGGCTCACCGCATTCTGCTTCTGCAACGCCTCGGCGATCTGCGGCACGGTCACGCCCAGACTCGCCAGCCGGTTCGGCGATACGTCGAGGAATATCTTCTCGTCCTGCACGCCGATCAGTTCGACGCGCTTCACGTCCGGCACGCCGCGCAACTCCAGCGCGATGCGGTCGGCATGGCGGCGCAGCGCGGCAAGGTCGAAGCCGTCGCCGGTCAGCGCAAACACGTTGATCTGCACGTCGCCGAATTCGTCGTTGGGGAACGGCCCCTGCACACCCTGCGGCAGCGTGTGGCGTATGTCGTCCAGCTTCTTGCGCACCTGCCGCCAAGCCTCCGGCACCTCGGCCTTGGGCGTATAGTCCTTGAGGATCACGAACACCAGCGACTCGCCCGGCTTAGAGGCCGACTGCACGATGTCCACCCAAGCCGTCTCCTGCAACTTCTTCTCGATGCGTTCGGTCAGCTCGCGCTCGACCTCCGGCGCGGCAGCACCCGGCCACAGCGTGCGCACCACCATCACCTTGAAGGTGAAGTCGGGATCTTCAGCGCGACCGAGTTTGAAGTAGGAAATCGCACCCGCAGCCATCAGCACGATGATGAGATACACCACCATCTGCTGGTGCGTCAGTGCCCAGGCGGAGAGATTGGGGAAACGAGATTTCATTTCGCGCTTTCGACGATGCGGATTTTCTCGCCCGCGCTGAGCTTGTGCACGCCAGCAGCGACGATGCGCTCGCCTGCCGCGATGCCCTCGGCGACCAGAGCGCCGTCATCGCGGTACGCCGCGACCTTGACGTTGCGCAGACCGACGCTGCGATCCGCCGCGACGACCCACACCGCCGACTGGTCGCCCTGCTGGAATATCGCCGACAGCGGCACAAGATAGCCACTCTGTTCCTGCTCCGAGCTGCTCGAAGAACCGGTCAGCGTAACCCGCGCGGTCATGCCCATCACCAGCCGCGCATCGGTCCGATCCAGCGCGATGCGCGCCGGATAGGTGCGACTCACCGGATCGGCCGAGGGCGAGAGTTCGCGCAGCCGCCCCTTGTAAACCTCCGCCTCACCCTCACCCGCCCACAGCGTGACCTCGGCGGGTGCGCCGACCTTCAATCCTGCCAGTTGCGATTCGGGTATCGATATCGCGACTTCGCGTTCGCCGTCGTAAGCGACACGCAGCACCGGCTGACCGGCGGAAACGACTTGCCCAGCCTCGGCCAGCGCCGCAGCGACCACGCCGCTACGATCTGCGCGCAGCGTGGTGTAGGCACTCTGGTTACGCGTCAGCCCGGCCTGCGCGGCGGCGGATTTTAGCGCGGCCTCCTTGGCATCCAGCGCGGCCTGGCTGACAAAGCCCTTGGCATACAGCTCGCGATAACGCTGCGTATCGGCCTCGGCCACCCGGTATTGCGCCTCCGCCGCCCCCGCCTGCAACGCCGCATCGGACGCATCCAGCCGCGCCAGCGGCTGCCCGGCCTTCACCGTCGCGCCCGCATCGACCAGTCGCTCGACGATCTTGCCGCCCAGTCGAAAGCCCAGCTGCGCCTCCTGTCGCGCGCGTATCTCGCCGCTGTAGACGTTGGTGTTTTCACCGGCCTGAGCGCCGACGACATGGGTCAAAGCGGGACGCTCGACCTTCGCGGGCGGTGCCTCCTGCTTGCCGCAGGCAGTGAGTGCGGCGACGATAGCTACGAGCAGAATGGTCTGTTTCATCTTAAAAACCTTTTCTCAGTCCACGAAATATTCGAAAAGACATCAACCTTAAAAACCGCTTGTCCACGGAATAGGGGTAAGCAGGCATTTCGCAGTTAGGCGAAAGCTCGCAAAACGCAAACCGTCCCTTCCCCCTTGCAGGGGGAAGGCTAGGATGGGGGTAGATGTGCGCCACGTTTCTACCTCCTCCCTAACCCTCCCCCTGCAAGGGGGAGGGAACCTTGTTTCCCAGTCCGTTCAACAACAAGTCCAGATGAGTGTGCAGATAGGTTGCCGGGTCCTGCTTGCCGCAGCCGCAGGTCGCCAGTGAATGGCGCCAGATGGCCAGCATCAGCATGGGCGCGAAGATCACATCGATGGCCGATTCGATGTCCAGATCGCGAAACTCGCCCGTGGCGATGCCGCGCTCCAGCGTCTGGCGCAGCAGGTTGCGGCCGCGCACGATGACATGTTCGTAGTAATACTGCGCGACGTCGGGGAAATTGCCGGCCTCGGAGATCATCAGCTTCGGGATGCCGCCCAGCCGCGTCGCGCCTATCAGCTCCCACCAACGCAACAACAAGCCCTGTAGCAGCGAACGTGCATCGCCGTCGTGCTGCGCCAGCATCGCCTCGCCCTGCGCCATCACCGGCAGAATGCCCTGCTCGATCACCGCCTTGAACAGCGTCTCCTTGCTGCCGAAGTACAGATACAGCGTGCCCTTGGACACGCCCGCCTGCGCGGCGACATCGTCCAGCCGGGTTGCGGCGAAGCCGCGCTCAACGAAATGATCCAGCGCCGCCGAGAGCAACTCGGCTGGACGCGCCTGCTTGCGGCGCTGGCGTATGGGGGCTGCTTGGGGATGATTCATTGCAAAACCACTACTGACTGACCGGTCAGTAATTTAACGAGAGGACTGCGTCTTGTCAATCAAACCAGCTGTCCCGTCCTAAACTAGGTTGACAGTAAAACGTCGCTTTACCTCTCGTCCAGGTAAGCCGTTAAAGACGCCTGATGCACCGCATCGGGCGTTTTGTATTTTAGCGCCAGATGAGGGCGCTCATGGTTGTAGATATGGAT
>JAXMKV010000041.1:0-3065 GCA_034371155.1 Gallionella sp.
AGAATTGAGCCATTTTCGGCCATTAATTTTGAGCCACTTTTCCAGAGAAAAATTAATTATTCAGCTTTGATTTCAGTCGATAGCTTTCCCCTCCCAGCATGAAAATGTGTGAATGATGGATGATTCTGTCCACGATGGGTACGGCGACATTACCGTCATAGAAAAACTCTCCCCAATGGGTAAATTCCTTGTTCGTTGTCAAGATGATGGACCGGTATTCATATAAGGCGTTAATCAATTGAAACAGGTTATGCATGCCTTGTTTGTTCATAGGCAGGTAGCCGAGCTCATCGATGATTAACAGATCAAATTTCAGTAGCTGATTAATCTTCTTTTTCAGCTCGCCTTTTAATTCCGCTAATTCCAGGGCTTCAATCAGGGTCAGGGCCGTACTGAAATACACTTTGTAACCGGACGCTATGGCCTTAAGGCCCAGGCCAATAGCCAGATGTGTTTTACCGACACCCGGTGAACCAATGAACACGACGTTTTCTCGGTTATCAAGGAAACCAAAGTCTAAAAGACTGTTCACCTCCCGTTTGCTGATGCTGGATTGAAAGACGTAATCAAAGTCATCCAGGCTTTTATGCACGGGAAAGCCCGCCCGCCGTTGGTTTTGTTCAATACGTTTGCCATTCCTCTGCTGGAGCTCTAGCTCTATCAAGGTCTCTGCAAACTGCAGATAGGAGACCGCATGGGTTTCAGCTTGGCCAAGCACCGTCTCCAAACCTTGGGCAATAGCCGATAGGTACAAGCCGCGATATTTCTGGGCAACGCCATCAATGGACGACATGGCGGCCTCCCTGGCCGGTTAATTGGCCATTAAGGACAGCATAATGCGCCAAGGCGCTGGCTGCCTGGGCAGGGTCGGGTTGCCCCACCCTTGCTGCGGACACGCGTTCAGGATTCAATTGGTAAGCATCGAGCAGCGCGCGGAACTGGGTCGCCGTTAAACGCGGCGCCGTCAGAATACGCGCTAACAAATCAGCGTTTATAGCACCGTAGTTCACCAGATGGGCGGCGATGATCTGCTTGGCGCCCACTAACTGATCCTTGTAGATTTTCGGTGAGGTGGCCTTCAATAGCGCACATAACCGCTGACTGTCGCGCGCGCCTAACTGCTGTTCCAGTGCGGCTTCCAGCGCCTCAACACGCTGCTGCCTATCCCGGTAATGATGGGTGTTTTTAATGATCTGACCTTTCTCCAGACAGATAACGTGTTCAGCAAGCCTTTCACCGCTGGCCAGATCAGTAATCAGCAGTTGCCCTGCATGAACCGCTACACCTACCTTGGCGGATTGATAAGCCATGGGCACCGAGTATTTATTCGATTGCCAGGAAATCAGACTGGTTTTATCAACCTGTCGGGTTTCGGAGGCTACCGCCTGATGCGGTAAGCAGGCAGGCGTCAAATAAGACTGCATTTTGTCTTTTTCTTCCCGGTCATAATGCACTTGAGGCTGTTGCTGTGTTGAACCATGGAGACGCTGATTAGCAAGGGTATCCAGCCACTCCTTTAAATAGTTTTCCAGTGCCTGCCAATCGTTGAATTCTTCACCATAGAAGCCATTCTGTTTGACATATTTAACCCCGGCTTCCACCTTGCCTTTGCTTTCCGGGTCATAACCCTCACAAACCCGGATATGGAAACCTGCCGCCGTCGCGTATTGAGAGAAGCGTTGGTTTAACTCCAGCTCGCGGAAGGTTTCATTAATGACAACCAGTTTGGTTTGATCATAAACGCATTCTTGCGGCCTGCCGCCAAAATAACGAAAAGCCGCATCATGCTGATAAATCAAGGTTTGCGTGTCGATGGGCTGAGATGACACAGAGACATGCATCAGCCTGGAATAAGACAGGACAAACACCATGAAATACACGGTCGTTTCTTTGCCGGCAATCATTACGCCGCGCAATTCACCGCCATCAACCTGACATTGCACCCCCGGCATCATATCGAGTATGGGTTCGTAATAACGCGCTTGCTTGAAGCTAATCTCATCCTTCAATGTTTGAATATAGCGGCGCACCGAACGATCAGAGACAGCCAATTGGTCAACCTTTGCCTTGAGTTTTCGCGCTACCTTTACTGCCGACAGGCCGGGATAAGTTTGCAAGAGATGAACAATATAGCTGCGGTATTCATCCAGTTTTTTGGTTCTGTCTGTTTCTGACAACTGCTCAGAAATGACGGGTTCAGATATTTTTAAATATTTGCTGACGGTATTGCGGGATATCCCCAATTCTTTAGCAATCTTACGCTCTGTTAAGCCGTTGCCGTTATCGTATAACGATTTGATCTTATGAATCACAAGCCACTCCTTCATGTCACTCCCAGAAAAAATTCGGGGACTGTCTCAGATTTATTTTTAAAAAGAAAGTCTGAAAAAGTGGCTCAAAATTAATGGCCATTTTTGGCTCAGTTTAATTGGCCATTAACACAATCGGTAGATCGCCGGATTCGGCATATCGGGTCAGGGCTGGCCAGCGTTTCAAGGTGTAATCGATGGCTTTCGCGGTCGCGGTATTCGGCGCAGTGCGCAGGCGGGCTTGTTGAAACGACGTTATAATGCGTTTTGTTTATTCAGCGCTACGTTATGCGTATTTGGAGGAGAGTCGTTACGTGGTAATAATCGTTGCAGGAAAACTAACCATTAAGACTGGCTCGCGCGACGAATTCATTGCTAAGTCGCTTGAGGCGATTGGACTGGCTAGAAAAAATGAAGACTGTGAAGATTTTTCAGTGTCTCCAGATCCTCTTGATCATGACCGGGTCAATATTTTTGAAAAATGGAAGTCGCGCTCTTCATTGAATGCGTTCAGGGAATCTGGTCCGGAGAGTGATATTTTTTCTCTCGTAGAATCGCTTGATGTAAAAGAATATGAGATCAAGACAAGAAGTCAATAAACTATGCGCCTTCGGCCAAGACGTGTGCAGGCGCTCTCCAGTTATTGAGGCGTTCAAGATAGTTCTTTGTCTTTGTGCAAAGCGTTGCATCACGGCCAAAACCCGCCGCTCGTCACTATCCAATTTCACTAGTTAAGGCATCCTGTGACCCAGTCGA
>JAXMKV010000042.1:0-343106 GCA_034371155.1 Gallionella sp.
ATCAGAATGCGTTGGCCGAAAGGGTGAACGGTATTCTGAAGAACGAGTTCCTGCTGCAGATCCCGAAAAACTTAAGGGAGGCGACGCAAATGATTAAGGAATCGATCCATATCTACAACCATGAGCGCCCTCATCTGGCGCCAAAATACAAAACGCCCGATGCGGTGCATCAGGCGTCTTTAACGGCTTACCTGGACGAGAGGTAAAGCGACGTTTTACTGTCAACCTAGTTTAGGACGGGACACATCATCTAGTCCAAACCCAGCCCCGATGGGAGCGCGGCTTTACCGCGCGATGGGTTTCTGTGAGGGCGCTTCGGTATAACGAGCTTCCACAGCAGCACACTGCTTTATTCGCCCGACTCACGCTCGATTTCATCCGCGCCGATATGGCGTGCATCCCGCCCCTTGACCATATACACCACATATTCCGAGATATTCTTGGCGTGGTCGCCGATGCGTTCGATCGCCTTGGCCACAAATAGAATATTCAGCGAGGTCGTGATGGTGCGCGGATTTTCCATCATGATGGTGACAAGATAGCGCAGGATGGTGCGGAACTCCTCGTCCACCAGATCATCCTGACGAACCACCTGCGCCACCGTGCTCAAGTCGAGCCGGAAGAACGAATCCATTGACTTGTGCAGCATGTCCAGCGTGAGCTTGGTAGCGTGCCTGATCTCCGTATAGCGCGGGCGATGAGTGGGTTCATGCTGCGAAATCCGCTTGGCCATATAGGCGATTTTCTTTGCTTCGTCCCCGATCCGTTCCAGGTCTGTGATGGTTCTAATGATGGTCATGACCATACGCAGATCGTTTGCGGTCGGCTGGCGGCGCGCGATAATCCGGTTGCATTGCTCGTCGATTTCAACCTCAAAGGCATTCACCCGGTGGTCATCGTTGATGACCTGATTCATCAGATAGCTGTCGTTTTCAACCAAGGCTTGCAGGGCGAAACGAATCTGGCTCTCCACCAGTTCGCCCATTTCACGCACGCGCTCGCACACAGCATTAAGTTCCGCGTCGAATTGTTTTGAGGTGTGTGTGTTATGGTTCATCCGGATACTCCAGAGTCTAAATTGACCGTTGATGTTACTCACGCCATGTGACCGATTTGTTACGCGCTTTTTCGACAGGAAAGCATCTGGAGCTTTACCCCGATGCAATAAGGTTTTCATCGAGTCGGATTCAACTCGGATACCTTATTGCAACAATACTTCGCGTGGAGAGAGGTTCACTCTTGCGATTGAGGGCTAATGTGCCGCAGGCTGAACAACATGAGCGGTAAAGCCGTGGGGCCAAAAAATGTTGGGGGAAGAGGGATGTCATTTCCGGTGAGGTGCTTGACGACAAAGCACTAGATGGGTTCTACTCTTAGCGTTTCCTTTTGCTACTTAATCTTAGTCAATAGGGGGTGCGATGAAACGCGTTCAATCTGGTTTTACCCTGATCGAGATCGCCGTCGTGCTGGTGATCGTCAGCCTGTTGTTGGGCGGCGTGATGAAGGGCAGCGAATTGCTCACGCAGGCCAAGATAGGCAAGATATCCAAGGACTTCGATGCCGTCCCCGTGGCGGCCATGAACTATCAGTCACGCTACAAGAAGCTTCCCGGTGATGACGAGAGTGCTACTGGTGACGGCAAGCGCTGGGCGACCCCGCTGGCGGAAAGCGGCAACGGCGACGGCAAGATCGATCCGTCCACGGCGGAATCCGGCTACTTCTGGGCGCACCTCCGTCTGGGGGGCTTTATCGCCGGGGATGTGTCGAGTGATGAGGCAGCCGTCGCCCCCCCGGCGCATGATGGCGGCGGCCAATTCGTCGTGGCCCGTGCGGAAGGCTTGTCCGGTGTGGCGCTGTGCGCATCCGAGCTGCCGGGCAAGATCGCGGCGGCTGTCGATCATCAGCATGATGACGGAAAACCGGCTTCGGGTTCGATGCGCGGTTATCTGAACGGCGAGTTGGCGACCGCCCCGCTTGCGGGTGGCGTGTACGCTGAAGAGGAGGGCTCCGCCGTGTATACCGTGTGTCGCGCGCTATAGCGGATCGCTCCGGCGCGTTCTGTACTTCCTTTCTTTCCTGCTTCTTTGCCGGTGGCCATCCTCCATGTGAGGCAAATCGGTCATGCCGCATGATAGAATCCGCCCCCTTTCCGCTTTCTTATTTTTTAGGACTATTCGCCATGTTTTCCAGAACAAATACCATCGCCAATACCGATCCGGAACTGTGGGCCGCGATCCAGAACGAGACACGCCGTCAGGAAGATCACATCGAGCTGATCGCATCGGAGAACTACACCAGCCCGGCGGTGATGGAGGCGCAGGGCAGCCAGCTGACCAACAAGTATGCCGAAGGCTATCCGGGCAAGCGCTATTACGGCGGCTGCGAGTATGTCGATGTCGCCGAACAGCTGGCGATCGACCGTGTCAAGGCGTTGTTCGGCGCGGAATACGCCAACGTGCAGCCGAATTCCGGTTCGCAGGCGAATCAGGCGGTGTACATGGCGGTGCTGAAGCCGGGCGACACTATTCTTGGTTTGTCGCTGGCGCACGGCGGTCACCTGACCCACGGCGCATCGGTGAATGCCAGCGGCAAGCTGTACAACGCGATCCAGTACGGTCTGAACGACAAGGAAGAGATCGATTACGACCAGGTGCAAGCCTTGGCCACTGCGCACAAGCCGAAGATGATCGTCGCGGGCGCGTCTGCCTATTCGCTGGTGATCGACTGGAAGCGTTTCCGCGCCATCGCCGACAGCGTCGGTGCGTACCTGTTCGTGGATATGGCCCACTACGCGGGACTGGTCGCGGCGGGCGTGTATCCCAGCCCGGTCGGTATCGCCGACTTCGTTACCAGCACCACGCACAAGACCCTGCGCGGCCCACGCGGCGGCATCATTCTAGCCAAGGCGGAGTTCGAAAAGGTGCTGAACTCGGCGATCTTTCCCGGTATCCAGGGCGGTCCGCTGATGCACGTGATTGCGGGCAAGGCGGTCGCTTTCAAGGAAGCGGCCAGCAAGGAGTTCAAGGAATACCAGAAGCAGGTGGTCGACAACGCACGGGTGATGGCCAAGGTGTTGCAGGAGCGCGGTTTGCGCATCGTTTCGGGGCGCACCGACAGCCACGTGTTCCTGGTTGATCTGCAGGCCAAGAACATCACCGGCAAGGATGCCGAAGTGCTGCTGGGTCTGGCGCATATCACGGTGAACAAGAACGCCATCCCGAACGACCCGCAAAAACCTTTTGTTACTTCCGGCATCCGCATTGGCAGCCCGGCGATGACTACGCGCGGCTTCAAGGAGCTGGAGGCCGAGAAGCTGGCCCACCTGATCGCCGACGTGCTGGACGCGCCCAATGACACCGCCGTGATCGCGCGCGTGGTCGGCGAAGTGAAGAAGCTGACGGCGCAGTTTCCGGTGTACGGTGCCTAATGCTGTGAAATGTGAAGGTGAGACTGTGAAACGTGAAACGAAGAACAGGGTTTACGTTTCACCTTTCACGTTTCACCTTTCACGCATATCCCCATGAGATGCCCCTTCTGCAAACACGATGACACCCAGGTGGTGGATACCCGCGAAAGCGAGGAGGGCGACAGCATACGCCGTCGCCGCCGCTGCCTGTCGTGCGACAAGCGTTTCACCACTTACGAGACGGTGGAGCTGCGCATGCCGCAGGTGGTAAAGCAGAACGGTATGCGCAGCGAATTCGATGTGGAGAAGTTGCGCACCAGTTTCAAGCGGGCTCTGCACAAGCGTCCGGTGCCGACCGAGCTGGTGGTGGCGGCGATTGATCACGTGGTGCAAAAGGTGCTTGCGCTGGGCGAGCGCGAGGTCGTTTCGCGCCAGATCGGCGAGATGGTGATGAGGGAGTTGCTCAAGCTGGACAAGGTCGCCTACATCCGTTTTGCCTCGGTGTACAAAAGCTTTCAGGATGTGGGGGATTTCACCGACGCGGTCGAGGCGGTGAGCAAACCGCTCGCACGCGGTCGCAAGAAAGAGTGAGCGCGATGCCGCGTGCAACGGATAGCCGGTGGATGGCGCGCGCGCTGCAACTCGCGGGACAGGGGTTGTATTCCGCCAGTCCGAATCCCCGTGTGGGTTGCGTGCTGGTGAAGAATGAAGCAGTCGTCGGCGAAGGCTGGCACGAGCGCGCCGGTGATCCCCACGCCGAGGCGCATGCTTTGCGTGCGGCGGGTGAGGATGCGCGCGGTGCGACGGCCTATGTGACGCTGGAGCCATGCAGCCACCACGGGCGCACGCCGCCCTGTGCCGAGGCGCTGATCGCGGCGGGGGTGGTGCGTGTGGTGGCCGCAGTGCGGGATCCGAATCCGCTGGTGGCGGGGCAGGGGCTCGAGAGATTGCGCAGTGCCGGGATCGAAGTCGAGTGCGGTCTGATGGAAGCCTCCGCACGCGAATTGAATATAGGCTTTTTTTCGCGCATGGCGCGCGGCAGGCCGTGGGTGCGCAGCAAGATAGGCATGAGTCTGGACGGGCGTACGGCGCTGTCCAACGGGGTCAGCCAGTGGATCACCGGCGAGGAAGCACGGCAGGATGTGCAACACTGGCGCGCACGTTCCTGTGCGGTGCTGACCGGCATCGGCACCGTGCTGGCGGATGATCCGCAGTTGAATGTGCGCATCGAAACCGCACGGCAGCCGTTGCGCGTGGTCGTGGACAGCATGCTGCGCACGCCGCCGTCGGCGCGTCTGTTGCAGACTGCCGGAGTGTCGGTCTATACGGCGACGATGGATGCGGGGAAGATATCGGCGCTGGAGCGGGCCGGCGCGACCGTGACTGTGCTGCCGGGCGATGACGGGCGGGTGGATATAGCCGCGCTGCTAAGCGATCTGGCGCGGTGCGGTGTCAACGAAGTGCTGGTCGAGGCGGGAAGCACCCTGAACGGGGCACTGCTGCATGCCGGAGTGGTGGATGATTTGCTGTTGTATGTCGCGCCGCAGTTGCTGGGCGATGCGGCGCGCGGTATGGCGCAATTGGGTGCGTTGACCCGTCTGGATCAGCGTGTCGAACTGGAATGGCAGGATGTGCGGCACGTGGGCAAGGACCTGCGTATCGTGGCAAAAGTGAAAGGGGCAAACAATGTTTAGTGGAATCATCGCCGATGTCGGCATCATCACCCGCGCGGAGGATCGGGACGGCGGTTTGCGCCTTTCGGTTGCCGCCGAAGTGTTGGGTATGGACGATGTGCAGATCGGCGACAGCATCGCGGTGAACGGGGTGTGTCTCACCGTGGTGAAAAAGGAGGGCAATGCCTTCACTGTTGACGTGTCGCGCGAGACGCTGAATTGCACGGTGGGACTGGAGCATCAGGGGGGGCATGTCAATCTGGAAAAGGCGCTGCGATTGTCCGACCGGCTGGGCGGGCATCTGGTCAGCGGGCATGTGGACGGTGTCGGCGAAGTGGTGGCGTTCAACGATATCGGCGAGAGCTGGCGTTTGATCGTGCGCGCGCCGCATGCGCTGGCCAAGTTCATCGCGATGAAAGGTTCCATCACCATCAACGGGGTGAGCCTGACGGTGAACCATGTTGCGGGCGGCGAATTCGAAGTGAATTTGATCCCCCACACGCTGGACGTGACCACGCTGAACGAATTGCGCACCGGGACAAAAGTGAATTTGGAGATCGACCTGATTGCGCGCTATGTCGAGCGCATGATGCAGGCGGAGAAAGAGCAGACGAAATGACCGATATCGCACCGATACAGGAAATCATCGAAGAGATACGCGCCGGGCGCATGGTCGTGCTGGTGGACGAGGAGGATCGCGAGAACGAGGGCGATCTGGTGTTCGCCGCCGAGTTCGTCACGCCGGAGATGGTCAATTTCATGGCCAAGCACGGGCGCGGGCTGATCTGCCTGACGCTGACCGAGGCGCATTGCAAACAGCTCAGCCTGCCGCTGATGGTGAGCGAGAACGGGCTGCCGCTGGCGACCAACTTCACGGTTTCCATCGAGGCGGCCAGCGGGGTGACGACCGGAATTTCCGCAGCGGATCGCGCCCGCACGATACAGGCGGCGGCGAACCAGAACGCCAAGCCTGCCGACATCGTGCAGCCCGGCCACATCTTCCCGTTGCGCGCGCAGAACGGCGGTGTGCTGGTGCGCGCCGGACATACCGAGGCGGGTTGCGATCTCGCCCAGCTGGCGGGTTTGACTCCCGCCTCGGTCATCTGCGAGATACTCAAGGACGACGGCGAGATGGCGCGCCTGCCCGATCTGGTCGAGTTCGCCAAACTGCACGGTTTGAAGATCGGCACCATCGCCGATCTGATCGAGTATCGAGTCCATAACGAGACGCTGATCGAGCGCGTGGCACGGCGCGCGGTGCAGACCGCCTATGGCGAACTCGATCTGGTGACCTATGTGGACAAGACCACACAGCGCACCCATCTGGCGCTGGTAAAAGGCGATATCCGGCCGGACAACGAGACGCTGGTGCGCGTGCATGAACCGCTGTCGGTGATGGATTTTCTCGAACAGACCAACCTGCCCGGTTCCACCAGCGTGCACAGTGCGCTGACCCGGATCAGCTCTTCGCCCGCCGGGGTGTTGGTGTTGATGCATCACACCGAGACGCCGCACGACCTGCTGGCGCGCGCCGCCGCACAGCCGGAAGCGCATCATGCCCAGTGGGATCCGCGCAACTACGGTATCGGCGCGCAGATATTGCGCGATCTCAACGTCGGCAAGATGTGCTTGATCGCCACCCCGCGCAAGCTGCCGAGCATGACCGGCTTTGGTCTGGAAGTGGTGCGTTACTGTCAAAACAAGTAAAAGATACTGGTCGGGTTAAAGCCCGCCCTGCCAAGGAGAAATGGAAATGAAGGAAATCGAGAAAAATCTGAACGGCAAGGGCATGCGTATCGGCATCGTGCAGAGCCGTTTCAACAATGAGGTGTGCGAGGGGCTGTTGGGCGCCTGCCGCGCGCAATTGCTGGAGCACGGTGTGGCGGAAGACGATATCACGCTGGCTACTGTGCCGGGCGCATTGGAGATCCCGCTGGTGCTGCTGCATATGGCGGAGAGCGAGAGATTCGATGCGCTGATCGCGCTGGGTGCGGTGATACGCGGTGACACCTATCACTTCGAGGTGGTGTCGAACGAATCCGCGCGCTGCGTGAACGAGGTGCAGCTGGCCTGCGGCGTGCCGGTCGCCAATGCGATCCTGACCACCGACACGGACGAACAGGCCATCGCGCGCATGCACATCAAGGGCGGCGAGGCCGCGCAAGTGGCGATCGAGATGGTCAACCTGTTTCGGGGACTGGCGTGAGTGACGTCGGGGCGGCGGACATCGGCGCAAAAAAAGCGCCGAACAGGAGTCCGCGTCACCGCGCGCGCGAACTCGCCTTGCAGGGTATCTATCAGTGGCGCATCACCGCCGGTGACGATGCGCAGATCGAAAAGCAGATACAGAACGAGAAGAATCTGGGACGCTACGACAAGGCGCTGTTTTCCAAGCTGCTGCGCGGCGCTTTGAATCAGCACGCCGATCTGGAGGCGCTGCTCGCGCCGTATCTGGATCGCCCGCTTGCCGAATTGAGCCCGGTGGAATTCGCCGTCCTGCTTCTCGGCGCGTTCGAGTTGTCGCAAAACATCGAAGTGCCTTACAAGGTGGTCATCAACGAGGCAGTCGAACTGGCGAAGACCTTCGGCGGCACCGACGGCCACAAATACGTCAACGGCGTGCTCGACAAACTGGCTCCGCAAGTGCGAGCCGTGGAGTTCGCCTCAAACCCGGCTGCCAGACGTTAGTCGTTAGTTTGCGGGATGGGTTGAGCGCAGCGATACCCATCATTTATTAATCGCACTGGCGATGGGTCTCTGCGCTCAACCCATCCTGGCGAATTATCCAATGTCCGAATTCGACTTGATCCGCCGACACTTCACCCGATCCACGCCCGGCGCGGTGCTGGGCGTGGGTGACGATGCCGCATTGCTGCAACCGACGGCGGGCAATGTGCTGGCGGTGTCTACCGACATGCTGGTCAGCGGCACGCATTTCTTTCACGACGCAGATCCCTTCCTGCTGGGCCACAAGACGCTCGCGGTGAACCTGTCCGATCTCGCGGCGATGGGGGCGATGCCGCGCTGGGCGACATTGGCGATATCGTTGCCGACGGCGGATGAGGCTTGGCTGGAGCGATTCAGCGCAGGCTTTTTCGAGTTGGCGCAGCGCCATGGTGTCGATCTGGTCGGCGGCGACACCACGCGCGGGCCGTTGAATCTGTGCGTGACGATCTTCGGCGAAGTGCCGCCGCAGCAGGCGTTGCGCCGCAGCGGCGCGCAGCCCGGCGACGATATCTGGGTGTCGGGAACATTGGGCGATGCCGCGCTGGCGCTGGCGCATCTGCAAGGGCGTATCGCATTGTCCGCAGCCGATCTCGCCACTTGCGCGCAACGCCTGCACCAGCCGCAGCCGCGTATCGAACTGGGGCTGGCGCTGCGCGGCATAGCGAACAGCGCAATCGACGTGTCGGACGGCCTGCTGGCCGATCTCGGCCATATCGTGGAGTGCTCGAGGGTCGGTGCTGAGATCACTTTCGATGCGTTGCCGGTGTCGCAGGTGCTGCGTTCATACTCGCAGCAGAAGCTCGCATTGGCCGGCGGCGACGATTACGAGCTGTGTTTCACCGTTCCCGCTGAACGTGCAGTCGAAGTCGATGCCATTGCCGGGCGACTCGGTCTGACGCTTGCGCGCATCGGAAAAATCGTTGCAGGATACGGTTGCATCGTGCAGGATGCGGGCGGTAATACTGTCAATATCGAGGCCGAGGGCTATGACCACTTCCGTTGAGTTGCTCGTCAAACCGAGCTGGCGCTTCTTGTTCAGCCATCCGGCGCATCTGCTGTCGTTCGGTTTCGGCAGCGGCTTGGCGCGCAAGGCACCCGGCACGTTCGGCACGCTGGTCGCGTTCCCTATCTACTGGTTTCTCGCGCCGCGCCTGTCCGACGCGATGTTCATCCTGCTGCTGATCTGGGCATTCGCCATCGGCGTATGGGTCTGCGACAAGACCGGCAGGGCGCTGGGCGTGGCCGACCATGGCGGTATCGTGTGGGACGAGATCGTCGCGATGCTGCTGGTGCTGTTCTTTACCCCGCCGGGATGGGAATGGTCGCTGCTGGCTTTCGCTCTGTTCCGTTTCTTCGATATCGTCAAGCCGCAACCGATACGCTATTTCGACAGCAACTGGCATGGCGGTCTCGGTGTGATGTTCGACGATCTGCTCGCCGCAGGATATGCGCTGCTGTGTCTGGCGATCATCAAAGCCCTGCTGCAGTGAGTCATCCGCGCGCACTGTCGTTTTTGCTCATGCTGTTTGCGCTGTGCAGTCATGCGCAGGCTTCCGTATTCAGCGCCAGAGTGCTTGCGGTGCTGGATGGCGACACGTTGCTGGTGGCGCGCGACAATCATCTGGTGAGGATACGCTTGGCGGATATCGACGCGCCAGAGAAAGACCAGCCCTATGGCATGGAATCTCAACAGTCCCTGGCCGGGATGGTGAAGGGCAGGGAGGTGCAGATTGCCGGACGTGCCATGGATGATTATGGACGCATGGTGGCCGATGTGAGCATCGACGGTACGAATGTCAATCACGAGCAGGTGCGGCGCGGCATGGCGTGGGAATATTCGCGCTTTCACAGCAATCGCGTGTTGTTTGCCATGCAGATCGAGGCGCGGCTGGAAAAACGGGGGCTGTGGCTCGCGGGCGATGATGCCGTCGAGCCGGCGCAATGGCGACGGTCGCACAGCGGGGTGCCTACTGCTTCGCGGGAAGAGGGGCAGGCAGCGACGGAAACCCGTGCCGCACCCGATGGCAATCTCTGCGGCGGAAAACGCCGTTGCGCGCAGATGGTCTCCTGCGAAGAGGCGCGCCGCTATCTTGCGCAGTGCGGGCCGGAGTCGCTGGATGGTGACCGGGATGGCGTGCCGTGCGAGAAACTTTGCGCGGACGGCGTGACGAGGTAGTCCTTACCCCCCTTTAGATTTCCAGCGCACGGCATCCCCGTGCGTCGCAACGAAGCACCGAGCCCTGTTCGTTCCAGTCGCCCAATACCCAGCGTTCACAGCGATGCCCATCAATCCGGTGCTCGTGGAGCGCCGGGCGGTGGGTATGGCCGTGGATCAGTCGCGGATAGCGGTATTCGCGCAGCAACTCGGCGATGGTTTCGTCGTTCACGTCCATGATCGTGCTGTCTTTGTTCTGCTTTTCCGCCATGCTGCGCTGGCGCAGTTGCGCGATCCAGGCTTTGCGTTCCGCCAGCGGCTTGGCGAGGAACTCGCGTTGAAAGCCTGCATCGTGCACCTGGGCACGGTAATTCTGGTATGCCGCATCGTCGCTGCACAACGTGTCGCCATGGCTGAGCAGCGTCGGCGTGCCGTACAGGTCGATCAGCGTCGGGTCGTCCAGCAATACGGCGTGGCAGGCTGTGGCCAGTTGTTGTCCCATCAGCAGATCGCGGTTGCCGCGCAGCAGGAATATCTTGCAGCCGTGTTGCGCGATGTCGCGCAGTGTATCGATCACTTGCCGGTGGAAGGGGTCATCCAGATCATCGTCGCCCGCCCAGTATTCGAACAGGTCGCCAAGGATGTACAGCGTTTCAGCCGGCGGTGCGGTGTCTGCGGCAAAGCGCCGGAACGCGGCCAGACTTTGCGGCTGGTCGCCGCTTAAATGCAGGTCGGAAATGAAAAGGGAATGGGGCATGTCAGGGGGCGAGGACTGAGGTCGGAGTGCTGAGTAGAGCCGCCGTGCCGCTCAGCACTCGCCTCTCGTTCCTCAGTCCTGTTGTTGAACGACTTCCGCCTTGGTGATGACGACGTCCTCTTTGGGCACATCCTGATGAAATCCGCTGGTGCCGGTTTTGACTTTGCGTATCGCATCCACGACATCGGTGCCTTCGACCACTTTGCCGAATACGCAATAGCCCCAGCCGTCCTGTCCCGGATAGTCGAGGAAGCTGTTGTTCTTGGCGTTGATGAAGAATTGCGCCGTGGCGGAATGCGGGTCGCCGGTGCGTGCCATGGCGACGGTGTAGGCCTCGTTCTTCAGGCCGTTGGCGGCCTCGTTCTTGACCGGATCGTTGGTCGGTTTCTGTTTCATGCCCGGCTCGAAGCCGCCGCCCTGAACCATGAAGTTTTCGATCACGCGATGGAATATGGTGTTGTCATAGAAGCCGCTGTTCACGTACTCGATAAAGTTCGCGACGGTGAGCGGTGCTTTTTCCGCATCGAGTTGCAGGGTGATGGTGCCGTGATTGGTGTGCAGTTTGATCATGGTTTTCTTGCCTTGGGTTGATGAATGGGAAGCTTGCATCATGCAGCACAGGAACAGTGCGAATAATGCGGTAACGGTTTTTTTCAGGTTCATGCTCCGCCCTCGTAGACGATCTGCCAGCGGTTGTTCTGCTTGATCCAGTACTGGCGTTTTTTCATTCTGTTGTTCAGATTGCTGCTGCTGTAGTCCTGCTCGAAGTTGACTACCGCGATGTTGGGCTGCTCCGGATAGGTGAACACGCTCAGGTTGGACAGCTCGACTTTGATCCACGACTTGCCGCTGTTCACCTGCTGCTTTTGCCGGGACCAGGCCTGATAGTCCATGTTGTCGCCGGTGGAGAAGTTTTTGGCGTAGTGCCCGAGATAGGTGGAGGTCTTGAGGCTGTTCCAGTCCTGGCGCCATTGCTCGATGGCGCGCAGCAGTTGTTCGCGTTCGCCGAGTTCGCGTTCGGTCAGCCAGTTCACGTTGTTGGCGATGATGACCGGAGTGACGCCGATTTGCAGGTAAGGCGCGAGTTTATCCAGATCATCGTTGGCCAGTACCACGCAGCCGTTGCTGGCACGCGGCGGGCGGCTGTAAGTGTCGGAAGGGGTGCCGTGCAGCCAGATGCCGCTGCCGGTGCGTTTGTTCCTGCGATCCCATTCGTTCGGGTAGCTCAGGGGGTAGGCCCCGTTTCCATACAGGTCGGCGAGGGATTTGCGCGGCAGTTCCGCCTTGACGAAATAGACGCCGATTGGTGTGCGCTGATCGCCCTCGGCCATTTTCTCGGTGCCGAGTTTGCCGATGGTGACGTAGAAATCGGTGAGGTAGCGCGCCTCGCCGTTGACGTTCTCATAGACGAACAGGGTGGAGCGGTTGGTGTCGACGACCAGCACATATTTTTGCGTGCTGTCGAGTTTCCACAGGAAGCTGGGCACGAGTTTGCTGTCGGATTGGGATAGCACGCGCTGCAACCTGACTCGCGCCTCGTCGCGCAGATCGTCGATCTTGTCGCGCGGGGCATTGGACGCACCGCCGAAGCTGTTCATCGCACCGGCGCGCGCCATCAGCAGATCGCCTTTGACCAGATGGCCGAGCTTGAACTTCGGGTTGGCGCGCAGCAGGCTGTCCACCTCGTTGATGGCGAGGTCGAGACGGCTGTCTTTGAGTGCTTGCAAGCTTTTGGCCAGCTGTGCCTCCGGACTTTTGGGCGCGTCCGGCGCGGCGTGCGCGCTGCCCGCCAGTGCGGCGCAGAGCAGGAGGAAAAGCGGTGCAATACGCGATGCCATTACTTCGTGCGCTCTTCCTGTATCAACCATTTTCCGTCCGACTTGACCATCAGCAGGGTTTTGCCGCCGGATGATTTCATGTGGCTGGCGCGATAGGTCTGGTGGAACTTCACTGTGGCATGGTTGTTGTCGTCAAATTTCACGCTGGTCTTGCTGATGCCGACCTGGATAGAGGCGGGCGCGCTGATGCGTTCGCGCCGGAGCGATTCCCAGTTTGCGCGGCTTTCGCCATTGGGCGTTTTGAAATCGGACGCGTAGAACGACAGATATTTGTCCACATTCTGCGATGACCATGCGGCTGCCCATGCATTGACGGCTTTCAGTACATCGCCGCTGGTGCTCTTGGCGGAAGTCGGTTCGCTGCCCTTCGCTGGCTTGGCACTGGACGTGGTCGATTCCGGTTTTACCTCGGGCTTGGCCTCTGCCCGTGTCTCCGGCTTGGAGGCGACTGCCGGACGCTTGCCGCGTGTGCCGCCGAACAGATCCTGGATCATGGCCAGTTTGGTCTGCGTCGCAGTGTTGCTGCGGTCCAGTTGCAGGGCGCGGTCATATGCCTGGCTGGCCATCTTGGCATAGATGTCGCCGAGATTCTCGTGTGCGGTGGAATAGCTAGGATGGGTGCGGATCGCCATCTCCAGTGCCTGCCTTGCCTTGTCGTACTGCCCTTTCCCCGCGTACAGCACGGCGAGGTTGTTGTAGGGTTCGGGTAATTCCGGATAGTCCTCGGTCAGGCTGGAAAATATCTTGATCGCGTCATTGGTGTTGCCCTGCTCGGTGAGGATCAGACCTTTCAGAAAACGCGCCTGTGCATCCTTTGGTTTTCCAGAGAGATAGCTGTTTACTTTTTCCAAAGCCTGGATGTGCTGTCCCTGTTTGAACAGCTTGTTTGCATCCTGTATGTCATCGGCATGTGCGGCGAGGCTTGTGCCAAGCAGCAGTGCGCCGGCAAGCAATGCGGCCCGGAAAGAGAAGCGGTTTGACGTGTTCATCTTGTGGTTGATTCCTTTAGTTGCTAAGTACGGTTCGGTGACAACGGTGGATTCTACCAAAATAACCGTCTGTTTTCATCGTTAAATGACGACAGCTCGGGGCGTTTATCGGCCTTTTCGGGTAAAATCAGCAGCACTTTTTGCCCAACCTATCGAGACAGAGAAATCCAGTATGAGCAGCAAGCCATCCGCCCACCCCATTCCCGTCTCCAATTTTATCCGCACCATCATCGACGGCGACCTTGCCAGCGGCAAGCACAGCCGCATCGTCACGCGCTTCCCGCCGGAACCGAACGGTTACCTGCACGTCGGCCACGCCAAATCCATCTGCCTGAACTTCGGTCTGGCGAAGGACTATAACGGCCTGTGCAACCTGCGCTTCGACGACACCAACCCGGAGAAGGAGAGCGAGGAATACGCGCTATCCATTCAGGACGATGTCCGTTGGTTGGGATTTCAATGGAACGGAGAAGTTCGCTGGGCGTCGGATTATTTCGACGCGCTGTACGATTTCGCGGTGGAGCTCATCAACAAGGGGCTGGCCTATGTGGACGATCTGACACCCGAGCAGATGCGCGAATATCGAGGCACGCTGACCCAGCCGGGCAAGAACAGCCCGAGCCGCGACCGCTCTATCGCGGAAAATCTCGACCTGTTCACGCGCATGAAGAACGGCGAATTCGCCGATGGCGCGATGGTGCTGCGCGCCAAGATCGACATGGGCTCGCCCAATATGAATATGCGCGACCCGGCCATCTACCGCATCCGCCGCGCGCACCATATCCGCACCGGCGATAAGTGGTGCATCTATCCGATGTACGACTACACCCACTGCATCTCCGACGCGCTGGAAGGCATCACGCATTCCATCTGCACGCTGGAGTTCGAAGACCACCGCCCGCTGTACGACTGGGTGCTGGACAACATCACCATCCCTTGCCATCCGCGCCAGTACGAATTCTCGCGGCTGGAACTGCACTACACCATCACCAGCAAGCGCAAGTTGCTGCAACTGGTGAACGAGAAGCACGTCAGCGGCTGGGACGACCCGCGCATGCCGACGATCTCCGGCATGCGCCGTCGCGGTTACACGCCTGAAGGCATACGCGAATTCGCCAAGCGCATCGGCGTATCCAAGGGCGAGAACACCGTCGATATGGCGGTGATGGAAGGCGCGATCCGCGAAGATATGGAATTGCGCGCGCCTCGCGTGATGGCCATCGTCAACCCGCTCAAGGTCACGATCACCAATGCCGACGGAGCGTTGGCGCGCGAAGCGGATTTCCATCCCAATGTGCCGGAACTGGGCAAACGCGTTGTGCCGTTTTCGAAAGAACTGCTCATCGAGGCCGACGACTTCGCCGAACTGCCGCCCACAGGCTGGAAGCGTCTCACGCTCGGCGGCGAGATACGCTTGCGTCACAGCTACGTGATGCGTTGCGACGAAGCGGTGAAGGACGCGTCGGGTAAGCTTATCGAACTCAAGTGCAGCATAGACCACGACACGCTGGGCAAGAATCCCGAAGGCCGCAAGGTCAAAGGAGTGATCCACTTCCTGTCGTGCGAGCACGCGCTGCCTGCGGAGATGCGACTGTACGACCGCTTGTTCAACGTGCCTGAACCGGATGGCGACAAGGATGTGGATTTCTGCACCTACCTGAATTCGTCCTCGCTGACCGTGGTGCAGGGCTGGGTCGAGGCCGCAGTGAAAGACGCAGCGCCCGAGACGCGCTACCAGTTCGAGCGCCTCGGCTATTTCGTCACCGACCGCCGCGATCATCGTCCGGGCGAGAAACTGGTGTTCAACCGCACCGTGACGCTGAAGGATTCCTGGAGCAAGGAGCAAGCATGAGCGAGCAAGACGTAGTGCCTGATGGGGCGAAGATCAGATCGCTGAAGACGCTCACCCAGATGGTGTACGTCCTGTATGCCTTGTCCTACTTCACCGGCATCACGGCCATCGTCGGCATCATCATCAATTACGTGAAAAAAGATGAGGTCGCGGGCACATGGCTGGAGAGTCATTTCAGCTGGCAGATACGCACCTTCTGGTTCGGCCTGTTGTGGGCGGCGATCGGTGTCGCCACATCCGTCATTCTGATCGGCTTCGCGGTTTTGTTCGCCAACTTTTGTTGGATCATCTATCGCATCGTCAAGGGCTGGCTCAACCTTAACGACGATAAACCCATGACATTCTGATTCGCTCATGCTGAAAATCTACAACACCCTCGCCCGCGACAAGCAGGACTTCAAACCCATCACGCCGAACACCGTGCGCATGTATGTCTGCGGCATGACGGTGTACGACTACTGCCACCTTGGACACGCGCGCGTGATGGTGGTGTTCGACATGGTGCAGCGCTGGCTGAAGGCCTCCGGTTACGACGTCACCTACGTGCGCAACATCACCGACATCGACGACAAGATCATCAAGCGCGCGGCGGAGAACAACGAGTCCATCCACACGCTGACGCAACGCTTCATAGCCGCAATGCACGAGGATGCCGATGCGCTGGGCGTGCAGCGGCCGGACCACGAGCCGCGCGCGACGCAGTATGTGCCGCAGATGCTGTCCATGATCGAACAACTGGAACAGAACGGCCTGGCGTACCAGGTTGCCGACGGCGACGTGAACTATGCGGTGCGCAAGTTCGACGGCTACGGCAAGCTCTCCGGAAAGTCGCTGGAAGACCTGCGCGCGGGCGAGCGCGTGGATGTCGCGACCGACAAGAACGATCCGCTCGACTTTGTGCTGTGGAAACACGCCAAAGACAGCGAGGCGGATGAAGTGAAGTGGGATTCGAAGTGGGGCAAGGGGCGCCCTGGCTGGCATATCGAATGCTCGGCGATGGGCTCCGAATTATTGGGTAAGCATTTCGACATCCATGGCGGCGGCGCGGATTTGCAGTTCCCCCACCACGAGAACGAGATTGCGCAGAGCGAGGGTGCGCACCAGTGCAGCTTCGTGAACTATTGGATGCACAACGGCTTCATCCGCGTGGACAACGAGAAGATGTCCAAGAGCTTGGGCAACTTCTTCACGATCCGCGAAGTGCTGAAGCAATACGATGCCGAAGTGGTGCGCTTCTTCATCCTGCGCGCGCACTACCGCAGTCCGCTGAACTATTCCGACCAGCATCTGGATGATGCCAAAGGGGCGCTGACGCGGCTCTACACCGCGCTGAAAGGGGTTGGTGTGGTAGGTCGGGATTCATCCCGACAGGAAACCGTCGGACTGAAGTCCGACCTACAGGACAACGTGCTGCCGGATTGGAGCGAATCCCATGCGCGGCGCTTCAAAGCCGCCATGGACGACGACTTCAACACCCCCGAAGCGGTGGCAGTCCTGTTCGACCTCGCCAACGAAGTGAACCGCAGCCAGTCACAACAGGCGGCAGCTCAGTTGAAGGCGCTGGCAGGTATGCTGGGACTGTTGCAACGCGATGTCCGGGAATTCTTGCAGGGAAGGATAGCGGGTCAAGGGAATATCACATTGGGTGGTGTAACTGTAGCGGGCACAGGAACCGTATGTCACACACCAGAATCAATCGACCATCTAATCGAAGCGCGCATCGCCGCCAAAAAAGCGAAGAACTTTGCCGAGGCCGACCGCATCCGCAAGGAGTTGCTGGAAGCGGGCATCGTGCTGGAAGACACGCCGCAGGGGACGACCTGGCGGCGCGCCTGATCTTTACCAGCCGGACTCTCGTTCTGGTGTCGAACTCACGCGGTGGATGCTGATGTCGGCACCATTGAATTCCTCCTCGGCATCAAGCCGTATCCCGGTCAGTTTCTTGATCGCGCCATACACGATGTAGCCGCCGATGAAGGCGATGGCCACGCCGAGCAGGGTGCCGATGAGCTGCGAGGCAAAGCTGACGCCGCCCATGCCGCCCAGCGCCTTGAGCCCGAAGATGCCCGCCGCAATGCCACCCCAGGCTCCGCACAGTCCGTGCAGCGGCCACACGCCGAGCACATCGTCAATCTTCCAGCGGTTCTGCGTGAGGGTGAACATCACCACGAACAAGGCACCCGCCACGCCGCCGACGAACAAGGCTCCGATCGGATGCATCAGATCGGAGCCCGCGCAGACGGCGACCAGTCCGGCCAGCGGGCCGTTATGCACGAATCCCGGATCGTTCTTGCCTAGCCATAATGCCACCAGCGTGCCGCCGACCATCGCCATCAACGAGTTGACGGCAACCAGGCCGCTGATGCCGCTGATGCTCTGCGCGCTCATCACATTGAAGCCGAACCATCCCACGGTGAGTATCCATGCGCCAAGCGCAAGGAACGGGATGCTGGAGGGCGGGTGTGCCGAGATGCGCCCTTCCTTGGTGTAGCGTCCGCGCCGTGCGCCAAGCAGTATTACCGCCGCAAGACCGATCCATCCCCCCACCGCATGCACGACTACCGATCCGGCGAAGTCATGGAAGCCCGCACCGAATGTCGCTTTGAGCCAGTCCTGTATGCCGTAGGCACCGTTCCACGCGATGCCTTCAAAGAACGGGTAGACGAATCCCACCAGCATAAAGGTGGCGGCAAGCTGCGGATTGAATCTGGCGCGTTCCGCGATGCCGCCGGAGACGATGGCCGGGATAGCCGCCGCAAAAGTCATCAGAAAAAAGAATTTGACCAGATCGAAACCGTTGCGCTGCGCCAATTCCTCCGCACCGACGAAAAAGTTCACCCCGTAAGCGATGCCGTAGCCGATGAAAAAATACGCGAGGGTCGAGACGGCCAAGTCGCTGAGTATCTTGACCAGCGCGTTGACCTGGTTCTTGCTGCGTACTGTGCCCAACTCAAGAAACGCGAACCCGGCATGCATCGCCAGAACCATGATGGCGCCCAGTAGTACAAATAGCACATCGCCGCTGACTTTTAATTCTTCCACTTTTTAATCTCCCGGATGGTGCAAATCTGGGCTATTAAGCAAGTAGCGTTCCACTGTCGCAGAGCTATGAAGTTAAAAGGATATTATTTTGCACTTGGCTATATTGCATACCAGTTTGTGCTGAGTTGGTGCGTTTTTCTGCAACGGCAAAACGAGATGCACAGCATTAGTGCAATGGCCTTCTGATGGGCTCAGGCGCTGTTTCGATACAGTGCCTGAGCCATCCCGACAATATCAGGGTGATATCGACCTCAATGGTACCTTACACAGTAGCTCGACAACTGCCACTCGATTCAACCGAACCTTCCGGTAATGTAGTCTTCCGTTTCCTTTTTCTGGGGATTCGTGAAGAAACTGGTGGCATCCCCGAATTCGACGAGGTTACCCATATACATATAGGCGGTGTAATCCGACACACGTGCCGCCTGCTGCATATTGTGCGTGACGATGATGATGGTGTATTTCGACTTCATCTGTTCTATCAGTGCTTCAAGTTTGGCGGACGATATCGGGTCCAGCGCAGAAGTTGGCTCATCCAGCAATAACACCTCGGGTTCCAGCGCAACAGCACGCGCAATGACCAAGCGTTGTTGCTGACCACCAGACAAACTCATTCCGCTTTCATGCAGACGATCCTTGACTTCATCCCAAAGCGCTGCACCCTGTAGTGCCTTCTCGACAGCCTCATCCAACACCTCCCTGTCCTTGATACCCATGATTCGCAAACCATAGGCCACATTCTCGTAAATAGACTTTGGAAACGGGTTGGGTTTCTGGAAAACCATGCCGACACGGCGTCGCAGCAAAGCAACATTCACATCATCATCGAAGATGTTCTTGTCTTCGAGCAAGATCTTGCCGCTGATGCGACACGAGTCCACCAAGTCGTTCATGCGATTGAAGCAGCGCAGCAGCGTCGACTTGCCGCAACCGCTGGGCCCGATAAAGGCTGTGACGCGATTCTTTGGTATTGCCAAGTTGATAGCATGCAATGCTTGCGCATCACCATAATGCAGGCTCAGGTTGTCGACAGTGATCGTCGTTTCTTCGGTGCCTTTGATTTGCGCGCGTCCCAAATCGCTGAAGTTCATCGCATGGGTATGGGGTGTTTTCTCTGTCATAGTGGCCGATCCTTGGATTTCAATTGATTCCGAGTCTGATTCAAATGTATTGTTCATACGCCTTCCAGCCCGCGCATCCTCTCCCGCATGCGATTCCGCAGACGGATCGCAAACAGATTGAGCAGGACGATGATGACCACCAACAGCAGGGAAGTCGCGTAAACCAGCGGTCTTGCCGCTTCGACGTTGGGGCTCTGGAAGCCGACATCGTAGATATGGAAACCGAGATGCATGAACTTCTGCTCCAGATGCAGATAGGGGAAATTCCCGTCAAGCGGCAAGCTGGGTGCCAGCTTGACTACCCCGACCAGCATCAACGGGGCAACCTCGCCTGCGGCGCGGGCGATGGCCAGAATCAATCCTGTCATCATGGCAGGACTGGCGATTGGCAACACGGTGCGCCACAGGGTTTCCGCTTTGGTCGCACCCAGAGCCAGACTGCCTTCGCGTATGGAACGCGGGACACGTGATAAGCCCTCTTCAGTCGCCACGATGACCACGGGCAAGGTCAGCAAAGCCAGCGTCAGCGCAGACCATAGGAGCCCAGGGCTACCGAACACAGGAGCGGGACTGGCCTCGGGGAAGAACAAGGCATCGATGTTACCGCCAAGGAAATATACGAAAAACCCAAGACCGAACACGCCGTAGACGATAGAAGGCACGCCCGCCAGATTGTTCACCGAGATACGGATGATACGGATCATCACCCCCTGTTTGGCATACTCGCGAATATATACCGCCGCCATGATTCCCAGCGGTGTCACCATGACCGACATCAGCATGACCATGGTGATGGTGCCGAAGATGGCGGGGAAGATGCCGCCTTCCGTGTTTGCCTCGCGCGGGTCATCAACGATGAACTCATATAGTTTCTTCAGATAGTGCGCGACTTTCTGCAAGAGACTCATGTCGTTCGGTTGAATGACATCGGCGATCTTGGAAAAGGGGATCTCGATTATCTGCCCATCCTGCACTTCGGCTGTCAGGCTGTCGCGTCTGTTCTGTTCTCGCAGTTCATCGAGTCTTTGCTGCAATATTGCAAACTGGGCATCGTAGCCCTGTCTCTCCTGCTCGATCGCGGCAAGCGCCGCCTCGGTCAGGGCATTTTTCAGCTCAAGCTTGCGTTGATTCAGGCGCAGACGTTCCAATTGATAGTTGATCTTGCCAATGTCGCTTTTCTCGATACTGAGTATTTCATCGAACAATCGGTTGGCACGCTCAAGACGCGCTTGGAGTTCCGGCCACGCCGCAGCGCCCTCCGCCACTACTGTACCGTTCTCCTTGACTGATTTCAGGTGTCCGAAGAAACTACCCCACTCATGACGCTCGATTGAGATCAGGTCTTTCGTGTGCTTGAATTCCCCCAGTAATGGCGCAGGAACCCATTTGAAGTCGACCCCGTAAACATCCCGGTTGCCCTGCTTGAAAAGATAGCGATGTGTGTACTTGTCTTGACTCTCAATCTCGTAGCCCGATTCGCGCAATCTGTGCAGAGAGATCTCCTCGCGATCCCGCACCTCACCGACCAGTTGCTGCGTCGATCCGTCGGGTAGCGTGATTGTCGTCTCGACCAGCGGTTTCGGCCACCAGTGTCCCATCCCTTGTACAGCCGTCATCCATACCACGGCATATACCGCAACCAGCGATAAGGCAACCGCTCCAGCCGTTGTCCAAATCCAGGGTTCTCCACTCTTTAACCATTTGCGCATGACTGAATCCCTTAAATTGAACTGTACTTTTCACGTAGGCGCTGTCGCACCAGCTCGGCCAGAGTGTTAACGCAGAACGTAAAAGCGAACAACACCAAAGCTGAGAAGAAAAGCAGCAGATAATGGGTCGATCCGACCGCCGCCTCAGGCATTTCGACGCCGATATTGGCTGACAAAGTGCGGAAGCCCGTGAAGATCGACAAGTCCATCACGGCAGTGTTACCCGTGGCCATCAACACGATCATCGTTTCCCCGACAGCACGGCCCATACCCACCATGACGGCAGAGAATATCCCCGGGCTGGCCGTCAGCAGAACGACATGGTAAAGCGTTTGCCAAGGAGTCGCCCCCAGCGCCAGAGAACCGCTACTCAGGTGCTTGGGGACACTAAAGACCGCATCCTCCGCGATGGAGAAAATGGTAGGGATCACCGCAAAACCCATAGCGATACCTACCACCAATGAATTCCGCTGCTCATAGGTCCAACCCAGTTCGTTGGTTACCCAGCGCGGCATATCACCATTGAAGAATGCCGCCTCCAGCGGGTGGCCCAATGAGACGGCGATCCACATCACCACAATGATGACCGGAACGAGCACAGCCGCTTCCCAGCCGGGGCCGACTCTCTCGGTGATCTGGCGAGGTAGTAGTTGCCATATGTAGGCCGTTATCAGAAAACTGAACGGCAACATAAACAACGCCATTAATGTTCCCGCGAGGTTGTTGTCCACGAAGGGGGCAAGCCACAGTCCGGCAAGAAAACCCAGAATAACGGTCGGCAACGCTTCCATGATCTCGATGGATGGCTTGACCACGCTACGCATCTTGGGTGACATGAAATTGGCCGCGAAGATGGCGCCCAGCACGGCCAGCGGGACTGCCACCAGCATGGCATAAAAGGCCGCTTTTAACGTACCGAAGGTCAGCGGTGCGACACTGAACTTCGGCTCAAAGTCAGAATTTGCCGCAGCAGACTGCCAGAGGTAATCGGGTTTCTCATAACTCTCGTACCAGACCTTGCCCCATAGCGTGCTGAAAGAGATTTCTGGATACTCGTTTTCGATATGCGCGGTTTGCATCTCGCCTTTTTCTGTTTCCAGCAAAATAGCATTTGCGCGTGGCGAAAAGGCCGCAACTTTCACCGCATCATTTCCCGTGCTGGCCTCCAGCAACAATCGCTCGGAAGTGGCGTAGTAGAGATTGACACCGCCTTCGCCGTCACCTGCCACAAAACCCTTGCGCGCGTATTCCGGTGCCAGATAAGTGACGGCGGCCTCCATAGGCTTGAATTCTCGAATGCGCGTCAGCGTATTCACATTTTCGGAATTGCGCACCTGGAACCACTGCGACAGATTGCCCTTATCGGTTCCAAGGATGAGCGAGAATCCCCCGGACAGCAAAGTGGCTGCGGTTATTCGCTCACCTTCCGGCACAACCGCCACAGTCTGTTTAAGGGTGGGTTTATCTTTGTTTTGTACATCGAAATGGCTGACGAAGCGCCCCCCATGAAAGACATACAGGTCGCGCTGCTTAATTTCCAACAGCAAATGTTCGATTCCGCCTTCCAATTTGGGCAGTTCGATTCCACCTTCCAATTTGGGCAGCTCATGCAGTGCGTCACGCTTAACCGAAATCGTCTCACCGGTGAAGTCACTTTCACTGACGTAATGCGCCAGCAGGAGACGATCATCTTCAGTCAGGGCAACTACAGTCGTCTCTTCCCCATCATGCTGAACGGTGAGTTGCTTGATGGAGCGCTTCGCATCATCCACCTGCAATGCCTCTTCTCCCAGCGGATAAACTAGCCCAGGAGAAATGCTACGAATATCTTTCTTGGGGTTTTCAGGGTCCTGCAGGAAGCTGACCTGATAATCATCCTTAAACAATACGACGCGCCCATCCTTCAGTCCGAAGGCCATAGTGCGCTTGCGGGGATCTCCATAGCCGAAGCTACTGAAAGATACAGACTTTGGCGTGGCTACTTGTTCCTGCAACAATGTTTTTCCGTCACGCAGATCGAAGAAAGTGACCCCGCCTTTGTCCGACACACGCATGCCGATCTCTACCTGCTCTTCAGTGGCCACGTAGACAGTAGTCTGCCCTGATTGTGGCACTACCGGCAACGACTTCAAGGTGTCCATGTGTGGCGGATAAAACAGCGGCGCCACAACGCTCGCCAAGTAAAAGAATATCGTGCTGATCGCGACAATGACGCTCACCCCGCCGAACGTCATCAAATACTTGAACAGTTTATCCTTTGCCATCCGGCGACCGGTGTACCCCCCCGCAGAGGTGATGCTAGCCTCAATTTTTTCCATGGTTCACCACTCTTTAATTCTGTCGCATCAGTTTGTTAACAATCAGCACAAGCACTTCCAAAAAGCGGACCGAACCATGTCAATGGTTCGGCCGGCTTCGCTTCCACTTCTTAATTTATCACCAGACTCGGATTACTTTGCCAGACGAAGCTTGTTGAATTGCTCGATCAATGTAACCGGACGACCTTGCTCCTTGGTTACCTTGTTCAGGGCATAGATCACGGTTTCGCCCTTGGGGCCTGTGCCGATTTCGGTATATGTGAAAGTGATTTCCTTGTGCGCCAGGAAATCCTTGAAATCCTTCCATTCGCCGAACACATGGTAACGGCCATTTTTCACCACTTCACCGTAGAACGCGCCAACATCCTTGGTGCGACCGTCGAAGATATCTTCGGCTGCCGTGTGCTTGTCTAGGTTATTGCCGTCCTTACTGGTAATGCCGAATATCACTGTTTCGCCATCAGGGCCACCGCCGATACGGGCACGGGTCAGGGGCACTTCGTCGTGCGCCATTAGGCCGAGATAAATCTTGGGTTCAGTCATGGCATAGATGCGCCCGTTCTCATGGTAAACCATGAAATACGTCTGCTTCTGCACAGGTGCCGCAGCTTGTGCAGAAGCAGCCTCGGCTTGCACAGCAGCAGAAGCAGCCGTCGGCGGATTGGATTTGCAACCGACCAAGCCTGCTACAGCGAGCAGTGCGGTCAACAGCACAACCGGTTTTAAATTGCTTTTATTTTGCATGGTCACACTCCATCGTATCTGTTGAAGTCCGTGCGCCGCAGTGGCGCACGGTACAGCTTGTCAAGACAGGTCAGTCGATACCCAGGTCTTTACGCGCTTTGCTAGCCATGCTGGCAGGCATCGCTACAAAACCGTCTTTAAGCACGACTTCCTGACCTTGCTTGGAAAGCACCATCTTGAAGAATTCGCGTTCCAGAGGCGACAGTGGCTGGTTAGGGCGCTTGTTCACATAGACGTAGAGCACGCGAGCCAGCGGATAAGTCTTGTTTAGGGCATTTTCGGGAGTGGCCGCTACGAAGGCTTCGCCATCTTTCTTGGACAGAGGCAAGGCACGTACACCGGAAGTGATATATCCGATACCCGAATAGCCGATTGCACCGATCTGGCCGGAAACGCTCTGCACCACTGAAGCGGAGCCCGGCTGCTCGGCGACACGCTTGGTGAAGTCACCCTTGCACAAGGCTTTTTCCTTGAAGTAGCCGTAAGTGCCGGAAACGGAGTTACGACCGTACAGGGCGATACCACGGGAAGCCCAATCACCGGACATACCCACATCACCCCACTTGCCGATCTCGGCAGCACCGCCGCACTTGCGCGTGGCGGAGAAGATCGCATCAACTTGAGCAATCGACAGGCCTTGAATCGGGTTATCCTTGTTCACATACACCGCCAAGGCATCGATCGCCACGGGCACGGCGGTAGGCTTGTAGCCATGCGCCTTTTCGAATTCAACGATCTCATCGTCCTTCATGGTACGGCTCATAGGACCGAAGTTGGCAGCGCCCTGAATCAAAGCAGGCGGTGCAGTGGAGGAGCCAGCTCCTTGGATTTGGATGTTGACATTGGGGTAGAAGCGCTTATAGGACTCGGCCCACAGTGTCATCAAGTTATTCAGCGTATCGGAACCAACGCTGGTGAAGTTGCCGGACACGCCGCTGGACTTGGTATAACTGGGCAAGGCCGGATCGACGGAGGCGGCATGAGCAGCCTGCGCACCAAGGACAAAGCTACTCGCCATACCCAGCGCCACGATGATATTTTTCATGTTCATGTAAATAAACTCCTGTATGTGGGAAGAATTCAATGGATGCCATTCACGTTAAGGCATTCATTGGCAGCAAGTGTATCGCTGGAAGATTACATAATTGTTACACTCATCATGCGGTGCTATTGTTGCCAATATCACGCAAAACAAATGCTTTTATTCAATTGGTTGGCGAAATTTCCGCCCCTCCATATTCTCCACGCACAGTTTCATCTTCACTCCTTCTTCGTCCGCCAGCATCACGCGCGACAATGGTTCTATACCTGAGGGGGTTGCCGGTTTGTTTTCAGCCCCCACGGAGGGGGCTTCTCCTGCGGGTTATGGCACGACCTTGTTGCATACTGGAATCTGACGGCAACCCTTTAGCCGTTCCGGTTGCCAGTTGTTTATCGCCCATCCGAGCACTTCCTCGACGCTGCCTTGCCGCAATAGGTCGGGCGGTTGCTGGCGCAGAAAGTCGAGCGCCGAAATCAGCGTCGCGATCACGTCGTCGGTCGAGATCGCGGGGGCGAGGGTCTGCTTACTGAGCTTCTCGCCTCGCGCGTTCACTGCGACCGGTAGGTGCATGTAATGTGGGGTTGGCAAGCCCAGCAGATGTTGCAGGTGGATCTGGCGCGGGGTGGAGGCGAGCAGGTCGCAGCCGCGGACGATGCGGGTGATGTGTTGGAAGGCGTCGTCCACCACCACCGCAAGCTGGTAGGCGTACAGGCCGTCGGCGCGCTTGACGACAAAGTCGCCGATCTCGCTTTCGAGGTGCTGGGTGATATGGCCTTGGAGGGCATCGTCGAATTTAACGGCATCATCCGGAATTTGATTCCCTCCCCCTTGCAGGGGGAGGGTTAGGGGGGGGGGATAAGCTTTGCCGTTGTCGCCATTTATTTCCACCCCCATCCTAGTTGCACCCTCGCTGCGCTCTCCCCCTCTGCAAGGGGGAAGGAGCAAAAGATCGGTGCGCACGCGCCATGCGCGACCGTCGCGCCCCTCCGGGATGCCGTGGCGGCAGGTGCCGGGATAGACCGGGCCGTCTATGCCGTGCAGCGCGGAGTCGGCGATCTCCTTGCGGGTGCAGCAGCAAGGATAGATCGCGCCACTGGTTTGCAGTTGATGTAACGCTTCGTTGTAGGCGGCAGTGCGCTGACTCTGATAGAGGATGTCGCCGTCCCAGTGCAGGCCGAAGGCTTCCAGCGTGCGCAGGATGTCGTCGGCTGCGCCATCGACGCAGCGCGGCGTATCGAGGTCTTCCATGCGCACTAGCCAGATGCCGTGATGGTGTCTTGCGTCTAGGTAGCTGCCGACAGCCGCGACGAGCGAACCGAAGTGCAGCGGTCCGGTGGGGGAGGGCGCGAAACGACCGCGATAAACGTGAGGGCGCATCACCGCAGTGTCAGCCGAAACGACCGGTAATGTAAAGGCTTTGGCCACTGCTTTGCAGCTCAACATTCGCTACGCTCATGCTAGCCTTCGCCGCCACATCACAGGCAGGTTAACCAAACCTGCCTGTGATGTAGTCTTCGGTCTCTTTGCGCTTGGGGTTGGTGAACACGGTGCTGGTGTCGCCGAACTCGATCAGGTCGCCCAGATACATGTAGGCGGTGTAGTCGGAGACGCGCGCGGCCTGTTGCATGTTGTGGGTGACAATGACGATGGTGAAGTCTTCCTTCAGTTCGTCGATCAGTTTCTCGATGTGCGCGGTGGAGATCGGGTCGAGCGCGGAGGTGGGCTCGTCCAGCAGCAGCACCTGCGGCTTGACCGCGATGGCGCGGGCGATGCACAGGCGCTGCTGTTGGCCGCCGGACAGACCGGTGCCGCTCTGCTTAAGCTTGTCCTTCACCTCGCCCCACAGGGCGGCTTTTTTCAGCGCCCACTCGACGCGCTCTTCCATGTCGTGGCGGTTCAGGTTGTCGTATAGCTTCACGCCGAAGGCGATGTTGTCGTAAATCGACATCGGGAATGGGGTGGGCTTCTGGAACACCATGCCGATCTTGGCGCGCAGGGTGTTGAGGTCCTGCTTCTTATCCAGAAGATTTTGACCGTCCAGCAATATCTCACCTTCGGCGCGCTGCTTGGGGTAGAGCTGGTACATGCGGTTGAAGGTGCGCAGCAGGGTGGATTTGCCGCAACCGGACGGGCCGATGAAGGCGGTGACCATTCTTTCTGCGATGTTCATGTTGATGTTCTTGAGCGCCTGATCGTTGCCGTAGAAGAAGTTCAGGTCGCGCACCATCAGCTTGGGGGTGATGTTCTGTTCTGCGGTCTTTGCTTGATTGTTTTGCATCGATTCCTCGGACTCAGTGAGTGTTGGAGCTTTGGCGGAACAGCACACGCGCCAGAATATTCAGGGTGAGCACGCTAAGCGTGATTAGTAACGCGCCGGCCCAAGCGAGGTTCTGCCAGTCTTCGTAAGGGCTCATGGCGAACTGGAAGATTACCACCGGCAGGTTGGCCATCGGCTGATCCATGTCCTTGCTCCAGAACTGGTTGTTCAGGGAGGTGAACAGTAGCGGCGCGGTCTCGCCGCTGATGCGCGCGATGGCGAGCATCACGCCGGTGATGATGCCGGCGCGCGCAGCGCGCAGGGTGACGAAGTTGATGACTTTCCACTGCGGAGCGCCGAGCGCGGCGGCGGCCTCGCGCAGGGTGTTGGGTACCAGACGCAGCATGTTTTCGGTGGTGCGGATCACCACCGGAATGACGATGATGGAGAGCGCCAGAGCACCGGCCCAGCCGGAGAAGTGTCCGACGTAGATGACATAGACCTCGTAGATGAACAGGCCGATGACAATGGAGGGTGCCGACAGCAGCACATCGTTGATGAAGCGGGTGACCGGGGCCAGCCAGCCGCGCTGGCCGAATTCGGCCAGATAGGTGCCTGCCAGAATGCCGATGGGCGTGCCGATGGCGACACCCACTATGGTCATCATGATGCTGCCCACGATAGCATTGAGTAGGCCGCCGGCACTGCCGGGCGGCGGGGTCATTTCGGTGAAAACCGCCGGCACCAGTGCGGGCAGGCCGTGGTCTAGCAGTGTCCACAGGATCCAGCCCAGCCAGAACAGGCCGAATAGCATGGCCAGCATGGAGACCAGCAGGCCGATGGCATTGATGATGCGGCGACGAGTGTAGAGATTCAGCATGATGTTATGACGATTGTCCCTCGCGTTTGCCAAGTTTGTAGAGCATGTAGCGCGCCAGCGACAACACCACGAAGGTGATGAAGAACAGAATCAGACCGAGTTCAATCAGCGCGGAGGTGTACAACTCGCCGACTGCTTCGGTGAATTCGTTGGCCAGTGCCGAAGAGATGCTGTTGCCGGGCATTAGCAGAGACTGGCTGAGCTCGTGGGCGTTGCCGATAACGAAGGTGACCGCCATGGTTTCGCCCAGCGCGCGACCGAGCCCCAGCATGATACCGCCGACCACGCCGATCTTGGTGTAGGGCAGCACCACTTTCCATACCACTTCCCAGGTGGTGGACCCCAGGCCGTAAGCGGATTCTTTCAGCAGCGGCGGCACGACATCGAACACGTCGCGCATCACCGAGGCGATAAACGGAATCACCATGATGGCGAGGATGATACCGGCGGTGAGCATGCCGATACCCATCGGCGGGCCGGCGAAGAATGGTCCGATGTAGGGCATCACGCCGATGTTGTCGTTGATCCAGGGTTCGACATGATCGGCAAATAGCGGGGCGAACACGAACAGCCCCCACATGCCGTAGATGATGCTGGGAATCCCGGCCAGCAGTTCGATGGCGATGCCCAGCGGCCGGCGCAGGATGCGCGGTGACAGTTCGGTGAGAAAGATGGCGATGCCGAAACTGACCGGGATGGCGATCAGCAGGGCGATGCCGGACGTCACCAGCGTGCCGACGATGGGGATCAGCGCGCCGTATTGATCCATCACCGGATCCCAGTCGCTGCTGGTCAAAAAACCGAAGCCGAACGCGTTGATCGCAGGCATGCTGCCCACCACCAAGGATGCGATGATCGCCACCAGCAGCGCCAGCACGGCGAAAGCGGAGACGCGTGTCAGGCTACGGAACAGCAGATCGAGTATGGTGTGCCGTCTATGGCGGGCTTCACTCAGGAGCGTCGGCATAAATAGGTCGCGTTGGTCAGAAATATGGCGGGAGCGAAAGGCTCCCGCGATGAATGTATGTCGGCCGGTGGCTAGGGCAGCAGGGGTTTGCCCGCCGCATCCTTAATCTGTGCCTTCCAGGACGCGCGGATCAGCTTCACCACATTCTCCGGCAGTGGCACATAGTGCAGGTCGGAAGTCAGCTTGCCGCCCTGGCTGTAGGCCCAGTCAAAGAACTTGAGTGTCTCCCTGCCGATCTCCGGTTTGTCCTGTTTTTTGTGCATCAGAACAAAAGTTGCGCCGCTGATCGGCCAACTGCCCTTGCCAGGTTCGTCGGTCAGTATCTTGTAGAAGCCCGGTGCCTTGTCCCACTGCGCGTTGGCGGCGGCGGCCTTAAAACTGTCGTCGTCCGGTTTGACGAAGTTTCCGTCGCGGTTCTTGAGCAGAACAAAGTTCATCTTGTTTTGCAGCGCGTAGGCGTATTCGACATAGCCGATGGAGTTCTTGATGCGCTGCACGTAGGAGGCCACGCCCTCGTTACCCTTGCCGCCGGTTCCAGCTTTCCACGAGACCGCCGAGCCCTCGCCGACCGTGGACTTCCAGTAAGGGCTAACCTTGGTCAGATAGTTGGTGAAGATGAAGGTGGTACCCGAACCGTCGGATCGGTGTACCACGTTGATGGTCGCATCGGGCAGCTTGACACCCGCGTTCATGGCGACCAGCGCGGGGTCGTTCCATTTGGTGATTTTGCCCAGGTAGATATCGGCCAAGAGGTTGCCGTCCAGCTTGAGGCTGCCCAGGGCGATGCCGGCCACATTGATGACGGGTACAACGCCACCGATTACGGTTGGGAATTGCGTCAGACCGTTCTTTTCCAGTTCTTCCGGTTTGAGCGGCATATCCGAAGCGCCGAAATCCACGGTCTTGGCGGTGATCTGCTTGATGCCTCCGCCGGAGCCGATGGACTGGTAATTCATGTTGTTTCCGGTCTGCGCCTTGTACGCTTCGGCCCATTTGGCATAGAGCGGATAAGGGAAGGTGGCGCCGGCACCGGTGATGTTGACAGCCTGAGCCACTCCGGCGTGAGCCAAGACAGCGGCTGTTGCGAGACCCACGACGAATTTTTCGAATTTGACGCGCATGCATCCTCCTTTAATCTGACTTCTGTGCGCCCACCGCCTGGATCGGCGAGCTCCTTAGTTTGCGGGTTGTAGTTTTGTTTGTGACAGAATTATGACACTAATTTTGATGCGGAGCATACGCTAGCTGCTATCCCTTTGATTCGTCGTGATGGTTGTAGCTGTCCAGCACTTCTTCGTAAAAGAAATCGGGGTCGCTGTCGTCCACACCGATCTCTTCCAGCGCCTGTTTGCCGATCTTGCTCCACTCGCTGTTGGTCAGCTGGTGCAGGCGCGCGTGCAGATGGCTGGCGGTTTGCAGGATGGAGACCAGTGTCAGTGCGGCGTGGTCCACCCGCAGCGCGTCATGATGATAACGGACGGCCTGGCAGATGAAGTCCGGCAGCTCCCAGTGGCGCGCCACCAGATAGCCGACCACGGCATGGTCGGTGCTGAAGCGCTTGTCTTCCTCGGTATAGCCGGGCCATCCGCTGCGGCTGTTCAGGCGGAACTCGCCGCAGTAATCGGGGAAACGCTGCATCAGCAGGGGAACGCCGCAGTCGTGGAAGAGCCCGGCCATATAGGCTTGCTCCGGCGCGATGTTGCAGGCGGATATCTGCTTTTCGGCGATGATGGCGCTCAGTTCGGCGATTTCGACCGAGCGTTCCCAGAACTTGTCGAAAGCCACTTCCTGTCCGCTGAGCACTTTGCGCAACGACAGCCCTTTGATGAGGTTGGTGATCTGCCCCATGCCGAGAATGGCGATCGCCTTGCTCATGGAGACCGTTTGTGCCGCCATCCGGTAGCGGGGCGATTTGAGCATGCGCAGGATGGCGGCGGTCAGGCTGACATCCTTGTTGATCAGGTTGCCGATGGCGACCAGGTTGTTGTTCGGTTTCTCCAGCAGCTTGACGATTTCGATGAGGATGCCAGGCTGTGGCGGGATTTGAATGCCGCTGCCGAAGATATGGGCGATCAGTGCTTCGTCGGACGAGTATTTCACGGGGCGGAATCCTGCGGTTCAGTTTTGCGGCAAGGGGTAGGGCAGAGGCTGGAATTGCAAACGTGCGCCGGAGATTGCGCCGAGATGCAGTGGATGGGCATCATGGCTGGCGCATTGCACCACGGCCAGCAGGTCATAGCCGCCCTGCGGCGCGGCGGTGGCGTTGACCACCATGCCGCTGGACTGACCTTCCATGTCCGTGCTGAACAGTTCATCACCAGCCTGCGGGGCGGCAGGACCATCGACATGTGCTAGGTACATGCGCCGTTTCGGCTTGCCGAGATATTGCATGCGCGCCACGATCTCCTGGCCGGGATAGCAGCCCTTCTTGAAATTCACGCCGCCGATGACCTCCAGATTCGCCATCTGCGGCACGAACTGTTCCTGTGTGGCGGGCAGGATGACGGGGATACCGGCATGGATATCGAGCCAGTCCCAGCAGGCGCTGCCGACGGGTTTGGCCAGTGCGGAGAGGTTCTGCCATACGGACGGCGCGGCATCGGCGGGCAACACGAGCAGGAAGCGTGTGTCGCCCGTTTTGACCAGAGTGACGGGTTCGCCGGCGACTGCATCCAGCACGTGCTGCGGCAATGCGCCGCCGGTCTGGCCGGCCAGTATCGCCTGCGCCGATTCGCCCGCCAGTCCCAGCAGGACGCGTTCCGTGCCGGCATCGCTGATCTTCACCTTGCTGCGCAGCACATACATGGAGAGTTTCTTGCGGATCGTGTCGCACAGGGCGCGCGGCAGTTGCAGCAGGTAATCGCCACCGTCGCGGTAGATGAGAAAGGTCGCCAGTATGCGACCCTTGGGGGTGTTCAGGCTGCTGAGTTGCGCGCGCGCGGGGCTGACTTCGCGGATGTCGTTGCTCAACAGGTTTTGCAAAAAGGTCTGCGCTTCCTCGCCCGCGACGCGCAGCAAGCCGAACTGCGACAGGTCGCAGACTACGGTGGCGTTTTGGGTGGCGAGGCGCTCGGCGGAAGGGTCGCCGAAGTGTTGCACGACATCGTCAACCAGCTGCGCGCCCTGCTGACGCAGAAAATCCGGCCAGGTGCTCATCACGCGTAGGTGTCGACGCGACCGCGCATACTCTTGCTTTCCATGAACTGGATGCCGGGCGGTTCGGCGATCTCCTGCGGCCTGGTTTCGGCGCGCTCGGTGTTGATGTTGTTTTGCGTTTCGGCGCGCGGTGCACTGCTGGTTTGTTCCGACCGGCTCAGTTGCAGGGCCTGCGCGGACAGTTTGACCACGGTGGATTCCTGCGGCGTCTGTGAGGTTGTGTTTACGGCAGCCGGAGACGGTGACGAGCCCTGCGCTTGAGGGGCGTTGAGCAGCTGGCTGAGGGTGGTGGCGGTGGCGCTGTTGATTTCCATGGTACGACTCCCGTTTCGGGCTGTGACAGTGGTTGAACACTACCTGTTTTTATCCCGGGCGGCAACATGATCGGCAGAGTGGTTTGAAAATGACGCATCCGCCGCATTCCGCTAAACTCCGCGCCATGCGAGCCTTGTGCCTATTCCTGTCGATCATGCTGCTGTCCGCCTGTGATGGCGGTTTGTGGAACAATCCCTATCCGGACGGGGATGAGGGGCAGTCGGTTCTCTACAGCGCGTTCACCGAGCGCCCCAAGCATCTCGACCCCGCGCAGGCCTACAGCGAGAACGAGTACGAGTTCCTCGCCAACATCTACGCGCCGCCGCTGCAATACCACTATCTGAAACGCCCCTATCAACTGGTGCCGCTGGCCGCCGCGCAGATGCCGACGGTGCGCTATCTGGACAAGGACCGGCATCCGTTGCCGGACCAGGCAACGCCGCAGCAGGTCGGTTACAGCGTGTACGAGATACGTATCAAGCCTAGGATGCGCTACCAGCCGCATCCCGCCTTCGTGCCGGATAACCTGCACCTGGGCGAAGCGGATTTGCGCGGCATCAATGTTCTGGGCGATTTCGCCGCGCACGGCACGCGCCCGGTCACGGCCGCAGACTATGCCTACCAGATCAAGCGTCTGGTTCATCCGCAGTTGCATACGCCGATTGCGGGCGTGATGAGCGAATACATCGTCGGGCTCAAGGACTATGCCGATGTCCTGCAAGCCGAGTTGAAGAAGAGCCCGCAACGGTTTCTCGATTTGAATGCCTTCCCGCTGCCGGGCGTGGAAGTGGTGGATGCGCACACCTACCGCGTCACCATCCATGGCAAGTATCCGCAGTTCGCTTACTGGCTGGCGATGCCGTTCTTCGCGCCGATGCCGCAGGAAGCCGAGCGTTTCTATGCGCAGCCCGGCATGCGCGAACGCAATCTCACGCTGGACTGGTGGCCGGTGGGGAGCGGGCCGTATTACCTGTCGGAGAACGATCCGAACCGGCGTATGGTGCTGGCGCGCAATCCGTATTACGACAGCGAGGATTATCCCGCAGAAGGCGAAGCGGACGATGCGCAGCTCGGCCTGCTGGCGGATGCGGGCAGTCGGCTGCCGCTGATCGACAGGGTGATATTCAGCCTGGAGAAAGAAACTATCCCGTACTGGAACAAATTCCTGCAAGGTTATTACGATGCTTCCGGCATCAGTTCGGACAGTTTCGACCAAGCGGTTCAGGTCAACGTCGGCGGTGAGGCGACCGTCACCGCCGGGATGAAGGCGCAGGGCATCACGCTTTCCACCGCAGTGTCCACCTCCACCATGTACACCGGTTTCAACATGCTCGATCCGGTGGTGGGCGGCGGCAGCGAACGGGCGCGCAAACTGAGGCGGGCCATCGCCATCGCGGTGGACTTCGAGGAGTTCGTCTCCATCTTTGCCAACGGGCGCGGCATCGCGGCGCAGTCCCCGATCCCGCCGGGTATCTTTGGCTACCGCGAGGGCGAAGCCGGGCTCAACCGCTATGTTTACGACTGGGTGGACGGGCAGCCGAAACGAAAATCCGCTGCCGAGGCGAAGCGTCTGCTCGCCGAGGCCGGTTATCCCGGCGGTATCGATGAGAAGACCAAGCAACCGCTGGTGATCAACCTCGATACCACGGCGAACGGGGTGGGAAACAAATCGCGGCTCGACTGGCTGCGCAAACAGTTCGACAAGATCGACGTGCAGCTCAATGTGCGCAGCACCGACTACAACCGCTTTCAGGACAAGATACGCCGGGGCGACACGCAGATGTTCTATTTCGGCTGGAACGCCGACTATCCCGATCCGGAGAACTTCCTGTTCTTGCTGCATGGGCCGCAAGCCAAGGTGACCAAGGGCGGCGAGAACGCGGCCAACTATGCCGATCCCGAATATGACAGATTGTTCGAGCAGATGAAGAACATGGATAACGGCGCGGAGCGGCAGGCGATCATCGACCGCATGCTGGAGATGTTGCGGCGCGATTCGCCCTGGCTGTGGGGCTTCCACCCGAAAAATTATGTGCTGCGCCACGCCTGGCTGCACAACGTCAAACCCAACGTCATGGCGAACAATAAACTCAAATATTGGCGCATCGATGCGGTGCAGCGTGATGCGGCGCGGCGCGAATGGAATCGTCCGGTGAGCTGGCCACTGTGGGCGGGCGGGCTGTTGCTGGCGGGGTTCACGGGCTGGATGTGGCGTGCTCTGCGCCGCCGCCAGGATGCCCGCGCGGCATGATGTTCTGCGACGCAGCGTGATCTCCATGCCTTCACCCCGCCAGATACTCCATGATGTGTTCGGCTATGCCGATTTTCGCGGCGCGCAGCAGGCCATCGTCGAGCATCTCGTGGAGGGGGGCGATGCGCTGGTGCTGATGCCCACCGGCGGCGGCAAGTCGCTGTGCTACCAGATTCCCGCGTTGCTGCGTCCCGGCGTCGGCATCGTGGTATCTCCGCTGATTGCGCTGATGCAGGACCAGGTCGATGCGTTGAAGCAGCTCGGCGTGTCCGCCGCCTTCCTCAATTCCAGTCTCGATGCCGATGCGGCGCGCGAGGTGTACCGGCAGATCAATCGCGGCGAACTGAAGCTGCTGTATGTCGCCCCCGAGCGGTTGATGACGGAAAGTTTCCTGGAGTTGCTGGAGCGTCTGGACGAGGAGGGCGGCATAGGGCTGTTCGCCATCGACGAGGCGCATTGCGTGTCGCAATGGGGGCACGACTTCCGGCCCGAGTACCGCGCGCTGACGGTGTTGCACGAGCGCTTTCCCAGAGTGCCGCGCATCGCACTGACCGCGACCGCCGATGCGCCGACGCGGCGCGAGATCGTCGAGCGCTTGTCACTGGAACAGGCGCAGCAGTTCGTCTCCAGCTTCGACCGGCCCAACATCCGCTACCGCGTCGCGTTGAAGAACAACGCGCGCCAGCAGTTGCAGGCCTTCCTCGAAACCGAGCATCCGAACGATGCGGGCATCGTGTATTGCCTGTCGCGCAAAAAAGTGGAAGAGACTGCGGCGTGGTTGAAAGAGCAGGGCTGGGATGCACTGCCGTATCACGCCGGATTGGACGCGCCCACGCGCAATGCCAACCAGCGACGTTTCCTGCGCGAAGAGAGTGTGATCATGGTTGCCACTGTCGCGTTCGGCATGGGCATCGACAAGCCCAACGTGCGCTTTGTCGCCCATCTTGATCTGCCCAAGAGTATGGAGGGGTACTATCAGGAAACGGGCCGCGCCGGGCGCGACGGGCTGCCGGCGAACGCATGGATGGCTTACGGCTTGGGCGATGTCGTATCCATGCGGCAGATGTTGCTGTCCGGCGATGCGCCCGAAGAGCGCAAGCGTGTCGAATTGCAAAAGCTCGATGCGCTGCTGGGCTTTTGCGAATCCACCGACTGCCGCCATCAGACCGTGTTGCGCTATTTCGGCGAGGCGCATCCGGGCGATTGCAAGGAATGCGACAACTGTCTCGAACCGGTGGATACCTGGGATGCCACGCAGGCCGCGCAGATGGCGCTGTCCTGCGTCTACCGCACCGGCCAGCGCTTCGGCGTCGCTCATCTGATCGACGTGCTGCTCGGCAAATCCACGCCCAAGGTCGAGCAGTTCGGCCACCAGCAACTGTCCACCTTCGGCATCGGCAAGGAGTTGGCTCAGCAGCAATGGAGCAGCGTCTATCGCCAACTGGTCGCGGCCGGATATATCAGCGTGGACATGGAAGCCTACGGCGGCCTGACGCTCGCCGAAGCCGCACGCCCGGTGCTGAAAGGCTTGCAGGAAGTGTGGCTGCGGCGCGATGCCGATCCGGTCAAACGCAAGGCACAGCGCGCCGAACGCGGCGCGAAGTCGCGCGAACCCTTTGCCGGTGCTGGCGACGATCCCCTGTGGCTGGCGCTCAAGGCCAAGCGTACGGAGCTCGCCCGCGAGCAGGGCGTGCCGCCCTATGTAATCTTCCACGATAGCACGCTGGTGGAGATACTCAATCGCCGTCCGCAAACGCTGGACGAGATGGGGCGCATCAGCGGGGTGGGGCAGGCCAAGCTGGCGAAGTACGGTGATGCATTCTTGCAAGTGGTGGAGGATGCGGTGAACGGGGCAGGGGCTTAGTGTCGGTTGCGCAGCGTTCGGTAGCACACAGACTTCCTGCACAACTTGTCAGGGTGTTTTGGGCTATCATGCTTCCAGCTATTCGGCCTATTCAGAATGCGTACGGGTAATCTGTTCCAACACACGAGTTACTTGCATTTGCTGAAATGAAAACGATCTTCACAATCCGCACACAATTATTGGCGCTGGTGATGGCCATTGCCTTGCCGATGGTCGGTATCCTTGTATACACGATCTACGACAATGCACAGCAGCGCATCGTCGAAGCCAAGTTGACGGCGCACATGCTGGCCGCATCAGCCGCCGCCGATGTCAATCGCGTGCTGCTCTCCAACCGTGATTTTCTGGTGCAGATGGCCAAGCGTCCGCTGATCCGCAAGATGGACGCGCGCAACTGCGACAAAGTGCTGTGGGACTTCCGCGAGCTGTTCCCGAAATCCGCAAACATGACCGTGATCGACATGCAGGGCACGGCGATCTGTTCGGCGGTTCCCCAGCCCGGCGGTAAGCCGGTGTCGGTTGCACAGGCACCGTGGTTCAAGAAGTCGCTGACGATGGATGGATTCGTGGTGAGCGACCCGTTCTTCGGCCCCATCACCGGCAGATGGGTGACCGTGCTGACCTATCCGATCCGCGATGAGCAAGGCAACAAGATCGGCTTCCTCGGTCTGCCGCTCGATTTGGCTCTGTATGAACCCAATCTGACCAATGTGCCGATGATCCCCGGTACGACCATCGGCATCGTGACGCAAGGCGGTGTTTTCGTATGGCGCAACATCGAGACCGAGAAGTGGGTGGGACAGAAACATAGCGACAACAAAACGCTGCAAAATATTCTGGCCGGCATGGAAGGCGAGATGGAGGGCATCGATTCGGTGCAAAGGCTCTATCACGTCGATCAGGTGGAGGAGATCGGCTGGCCGGTGTATGTTGGCATTCCGACCGGTTATGTCTATTCCCAGCTCCGTGAGGCGGTGCTTAGAAACGTGCTGTTGGGCTTGCTGATCCTGATATTGGTTTTTGGTTTTGTCTGGCTGATCACGCGCCAGATATCAGGCCCCATCGGCGCACTGGCCTCGGCTTCGCGTGCGCTCAGGCAGGGCCAAGAAGATGCCAGAGCCCCGCTGGATGGCCCGCCCGAGATCAGGGATGTGGCACAGGAGTTCAACGAGATGCTCAACGTGCGCCTGAAGGCGACCGCCGCGTTGCGAGCGAGCGAGGCAAAGCTTTTGGAGGCATTGGAGATCGCGCGTATGGCTCACTGGGAATATGAGGTGGCCAGCGACGAGTTCATCTTCAATGACCAATATTATTCCTTGCACGAAACGAACGCTGAAGCGATGGGCGGCTACCGCATGCGTTCGGCAGAGTTCGCCCGGCGTTTGGTGCATCCCGACTCTGCGCCGCTGGTCGGGGTGACGATCCGGCAAGCATTGGCTGCGGGTACTCCGGATTCCCTCATTCAAATTGAGGCGCGGATATTGTGCGCCGATGGCGAGGCGCGCTGGGTGATCGTCCGCCTCAAGGCTGAAAGTGACGAGCATGGAATCGTCACACGTCTGGTCGGAGCAAATCAGGACATTACCGAACGCAAGCATGCCGAACAAACCCAAGCGCGGCTCAATCGCGCGCTCAAACTGTTGAGCGATTGCAATATGGCGCTGGTGCATGCCACTGATGAACAGGCCTTGTTGTCAGAGATATGCCGCCTGATAGCCGAGCAAGGGGGCTATCGCATGGCCTGGGTGGGATATGCCGAACATGACGCGGAGAAGACCGTGCGCCCGGTGGCGCATTGGGGCGATGACAAGGGCTATCTGGGCGGTGTGGGGATCAGTTGGGCGGACACGGAGCAAGGGCGCGGTCCGACGGGGACGGCGATCAGAACCGGACTGACCGACATCAATCAGGATTATCGGACCAACCCGAACACGGCACTGTGGCGGGAGGCGGCTCTGGCAAGCGGATACCGCTCCAGCATCGCGCTGCCGTTGAACAACAGGACACATGTCTTGGGTGCGCTCACCATCTATTCCGCGGATGCCGATGCGTTCGGTGCGGAGGAGGTGACGCTGTTGGAAGAGTTGGCCAACGATCTGGCTTACGGCATCGAGACTTTGCGCACCCGCATCGAGCATGCCGAGGCGGAAAAGAAACTGGAGTTCCTTGCGCATCACGACATACTCACCGGTTTGCCAAACCGCCTGTTATTGCGTGACCGCTACGAACAGGCGATCGCACAGGCAAACCGGGCCCACTCCGGCGTGGCGGTGCTGTTCCTCGATCTGGATAACTTCAAGCAGGTGAACGACACGCTCGGCCACACCTGCGGTGACCAGTTGCTGGTGGCAGTGGTCGAGCGTCTGCGCGGATGCCTGCGCGATGCCGACACCATCAGCCGTCAGGGCGGCGACGAGTTCATCATCCTGTTGCCAAATTTGCGCGATCTGGCGGTGATCAGCGGCATCGCACAGCAGATCGTCGAGACGTTCTCCACGCCATTCGAGATCGACACCTATTCGATCAACACCACATTTAGTATCGGGGTGAGCCTGTACCCAGACGACGGCAAGGAGTTCGACACGCTGCTCAGCAATGCGGATACCGCGCTGTATCAGGCTAAGGACAGCGGGCGCGACACCTACCGCTTCTTCTCCGACAAGATGAATATTGATGCGCAGGAGCAATTGCAACTGCAAGGGCAATTACGCAACGCGGTGAAGAATCAGGAATTCATCCTCCACTATCAGCCGCAGATCGACATCGCCAGCGGGCATCTCATCGGTGCGGAAGCGCTGGTGCGTTGGCAGCATCCCGAACTCGGACTGGTTCCTCCGGGCAAATTCATCCCGCTGGCGGAGCGCAGCGGTCTTGTCATCCCGATGGGCGACTGGGTGCTCAACGAGGCGTGTCGCCAAGCCCAAGTCTGGCGCGAAAAAGGCCATGCACTGGTGATGGCGGTCAATCTCTCCGCGCTACAGTTCAAACGCGGCAACTTGCTGGAGACGGTCTCGCACGCCCTCAAACGTTCCGGCCTGCCGGCTGAGATGTTGGAGCTGGAACTGACCGAATCCATTCTGCTGCAGGATGTCGATGTCGCGATCAAGACCCTGCGCAGCTTGAGAGATATGGGCGTAAAGCTCTCCATCGACGACTTCGGCACGGGATATTCCAGTCTCTCCTATTTGAAGCGGCTGGCTGTGAACAAGCTCAAGATCGACCAATCCTTTGTGCGCGATCTGGCCGAGGATACGGACTCCGCTGCCATCGTGCGCGCCATCATCCAACTTGGACATACGCTGCAACTGACCGTCATCGCCGAGGGGGTGGAGACCGATGCGCAACTCGCCTTCTTGCGCAATTACGGCTGCGATGAGGCACAGGGCTATCTGTACAGCCGTCCCGTTCCGGCGGCGGAGTTCTTCAAGCTGCTCGGCTAGAGGAGGCATCATGCGTGGCAGATTCGCTGTGGCCTTGTCGATGTGCATCCTTTCCGGAGCGTCGTATGCGAGCAACTGGCTACAGCTTCAGGGCAACGAGGCACCCGATGCGCCCGCCATCCGAACCTTCGGTTTCATTCAGCCCAGTTACACCTTCATCGACGCGAAGAAGGCATCCGGACTTCAGGGGGCTGCTGCCGTGTTCAACGGGCAATACTCCACGCTCAACCTCAACTGGCCCGAGTTGCAACAGCCGCACCAGTTCCAGGTGATACGCGCCGGGCTGGGTGCACGCGGCAGACTCAACGACAGCATCAACTATTTTGTTGCACTCGATGCGGGGCAGAACGGCGTCAACTACTACCGCGATGTCACGCTCACCGATGCCTCGCTCACCTTCAGTTACATCCCCGGCGCGCGCATCCGCGCAGGTCTGTTCAAATTGCCGACCAGCGAAGAAGCTTTGCTCGCGGTGAACGTCTCCTATCCCTACGTGTACAACTCCAATGCCGTGCTCTACATGCTGGTGGGCTTGCCCGTGCAGGCGACCGGTGCGGTGAATGCCGGCGGTGCGTCCAGTGCCAAACTGTCCAGCGGCTTCTCCGGCTTCCGCGACTGGGGCGTGCAGGTCTATGACAGCTTCGTGCAGGGGCAGTGGGAATACTCCTATGCCGCTATGCTCTCCAACGGCGCGCCCATCGAAAGCATCAACGACACCGATGCGCGCAAAGACCTCACGCTGCGCTTGCAGACCTCCTATCTGCTCGGCGGCAAAGGCCCCAACCGCGAAGACATCAGCGCCTTCGTGTGGCGGCAGAACGGCTCGCGCCTGTTCGGTACGGAACATTTCCGTATGGTGCGCGAAGGCGTGGGTATCAAGTATCTGCAAGGCGACTACCGTGCATCGGCGGAATATCTGCGCGCCAACGGCATGGTGGTGGGTGGGCAGGCACCGCCTTTCGTGGGGCAACCCTTCGCGGCGGGCGTGAACGAAAAAGCCGACGGTTGGTATGTGGAAGGCGGCTGGCGCTTTCTGCCGCAATGGGAGGCAAACCTGCGTTACGACTATCTCGACTTCATGATGCAAACCGCTGCCAACGAGCGCGAAATGGCCACCACCACCCTGGGCTTGCAGTACTTCATCAACCCCGTCACCCGTGCCGTCTTCAACTACGAGTGGCGCGATATGAAAGTCTCCAATCCGGCTGCCATCGCTGCCGGAGCCCCGCGCGCCAACGCGCTCACCCTTGCCAACGGACTGGGCGACCGAATCAGCGTGCAGCTGACCTGGTCGTTCTGAGTCTCATTCGAGATTGAAGCCGCACGCCACTTGAGGCAAGATGCGCGTCTTCATTTTTGTACAACCAATACACATAGAGAACAGACATGGGCGCACAGTGGAAAGCCAGACACAAAGAGATCGCGGCGAACGCGAAGGGTAAAGTTTTCGGCAAGCTTGCCAAAGAGATCATGGTCGCGGCAAAAGGCGGGGCCGACCCCGATACCAACTCGCGTCTGCGTTTGGTTGTCGAACAGGCGAAAAAGGCTTCCATGCCGAAAGACACGCTGGATCGCGCCATCAAGAAGGGGGCGGGTCTGCTCGACGGCGGTGCGCAACTGGAGCGCCTCGTCTACGAAGGATTTGCCCCGCACCGCGTGCCGGTCATCGTCGAGTGCCTGTCGGATAATCTCAACCGCACCAAATCCAGCATGAACGTGCTGTTCCGCAAGGGGCAGCTGGGCGCACCCGGCTCGGTATCGTGGGACTTTAATTATGTCGGCATGATCGAAGCGACACCGAACAGCAAAGATGCCGATGCCGAAGTCGCCGCCATCGAAGCCGGTGCGCAGGACTTCGAGCCGTCGGAAGAGGGCGCGAGCCTGTTTCTCACCGATACCACCGATCTCGATATCGTGTGCAAGGCGCTACCCGCGCAAGGTTTTACCGTGGTCTCCGCACAACTGGGCTACCGTCCGAAGAATCCTGTCACGCTTGGCAACGATTTGGAACGCGAAGAAGTGGAGGCGTTTCTTGAGGCTATCGATGCGGATGATGATGTGCAGAACGTCTACGTCGGTTTGGCGGGCTAGACGCGGCATGACGGCGAGAGGGATATTCCCGAAAGCTTGCCGATTTATGCGCAGGCAAACGAAACAGTACCACCGACATTCAACGAATATTTTGGAGTGATGGCATGACGACTGCCTTTCTTGCTGTGGCCTTTGGTTTGGCGTTGCTGGTGTGGAGCGCGGACCGTTTTGTGGAAGGTTCCGCTTCCGTTGCGCGCCATTTCAACATGCCACCGCTGTTGATCGGTATGGTGGTCGTTGGTTTCGGTACCTCGGCCCCGGAGATGACGGTTTCCGTGCTGGCAGCCTGGCAAGGAAATCCCGGCATCGCGCTGGGCAATGCCTATGGCTCAAACATCGCCAATATCGCGCTCATTCTGGGGCTCACGGCGCTGATCAGCCCCATTGCCGTTCATTCGCGGGTGCTGCGCAAGGAGTTGCCTTTGCTGACTGGCGTGACGCTGTTGGCCGCATGGCAGCTATGGGATGGCGAGATCAGTCGCGTCGATGCGCTGGTCTTGCTGGGAACTTTCGCCGCAGTCATGGGCTGGAGCATCTGGCAGGGGCTAAGTAAAAAGCCGGATGCGCTGGGCGGCGAGATCGAGCAGGAATTGCAGGCGCGCGCCATGCCGTTGCGCCGCGCGCTCTTCTGGCTGGCGGTTGGCTTGCTGCTGCTTATCGTCAGTTCGCGCATTCTGGTGTGGGGTGCCGTGGAGATTGCGCGGGGCTTCGGTATCAGCGATCTGGTCATCGGTCTCACTATCGTCGCAGTCGGCACATCGCTGCCGGAACTGGCATCGTCCATCATCGCGGCACGCAAAGGTGAGCACGATATCGCGCTGGGTAATGTGCTCGGTTCCAATCTGTTCAACACGCTGGCCGTAGTGGGTCTGGCCGGTGTGATCCAGCCGATGTCGGTGGCGGGAGAAGTGTTGTCGCGGGATATACCGGTGATGATCGCGTTGACCGTTTCACTGTTTGTTTTCGGTTACGGATTCCGCAGCATGGGACGCATCAATCGTTTCGACGGTGGCGTGCTTATATCGTGTTACGCGGCTTACAGCGGTTATCTGCTGCTGACGAGTTTCGGGTAGCTACTAATCGCGCGTAGCAAGGATGCGGCGCGCGCCGTTGTAGCGGTTGCGCCAGTAGCTTTCGCGCATGTTCACCACCGCGACGGACTTGCCGCTGCTAGGGGAGTGGACGAAGCGGTCGTCGCCGACATAGATGCCGACATGCGAATAAGGCCGTTTGCGTGTATTGAAGAACACCAGATCTCCCGGGCGCAGCTCGGATGCGGACAATGTCTCGCCGACTCCGCTTATTTCCGCGCTGGTGCGCGGCAGTTTCAATCCCGCCGTATTCTCGAACACATGCTGTACGAATCCGCTGCAATCAAAACCGCTTTCGCGCGAATTTCCACCGGGACGGTACGGCGTGTCGGCCAGACTGAGCGCATAGAGCACGACTTCATTGGCCGGTTGCCGGTTGTCGGTCTGCTCTGGCATGCGTGTCGAACTGGCACAGGCGGTAAGCAACAGCGCGAAGATGAGCGGGTAGAGACGTGACATGGCTCAGAACCCCAAGGCGCGCGCGCCCTGATAGAAGACAAAACTGACACCCCAGGCCAGCGCCAGCGACCAGATGACGGTGAACACGGCGTAGCCGTTATCCTTGGCCTCGCTGCGCAGGGTGGCGATGGCGGACAAACAGGGGGTGTAGATCAGCGTGAACAGCATGAAGCTGTAAGCCTGTACCCAGTCCAGTTGCTGGCCCAATGCGCCGCCCAGTGCTTCGCCGCTCATGCCGTAGATCACTGCCAGTGAGCCGATGACAATCTCTTTGGCGACAAAGCCGAAAAGCAGCGCGATGGTCAGCTGTTCATTGATGCCGATGGGGGCGAAGATCGGGTGCAGCCAGGCGCCGATCATGCCCGCCAGCGTGTCGGCACTGGCCGGGGCGGCACTCTCCGGGAAATGGGTGAGCAGCCATACCAGCACCACGCCGGCGATGATGAATTTCGTGGCGCGGCGCAGGAAGTGGCGCACTTCCTGCCAGCCGCGCAGCACCATTTGTTGCGCGGTGGGAAAGCGGTAGGGCGGCAACTCCAGCACGAAAGGTTCGTTGCTGTGGTACTTGCCTTTGAACAGCAGGGCGGTGAGGATGGCTGCGGCGAAGCTGAACAGATACAGGCTGAACAGCACCAACGGTGCGTGTTGCGGCGAGAACAGCGCGGCGGTGATGAACACGAATACCTGCAAGCGCGCCGAGCATAGCGAGAACGGAATCACCAGCATGGTGAGCAATCGCAGGGAGCGCGAGCGCATGACGCGCGTGCCCATCAAGGCGGGCACATTGCAACCGAAACCCATCAGTAGCATGACGAAGCCGCGCCCGTCCAGGCCCATCTTCGCCATCAGTGCGTCCATCAGGAAGGCGGCGCGCGACAGGTAACCGCTGTCCTCGACCATGGCCATGAACAGAAAGAACAGCACGATGATGGGCACGAAGGCGGCGACGGTGGACACACCGTTGTAGATGCCGTCCAGCAGCAATCCGTTCAGTATCGGCGGCAGTCCGGCGAAGGCGGGTTCCAGCGCGGCCTCGCGCAGCCAGTCGAGCGCGGTTCCCAGCCCTTCCTGCAGCGGTTGCCCGAGCAGGAAGATGCCCTGGAACAGCAGGTACATGATGGCGAAGAAGATTGGCAGTCCCGCCCACGGGTGCAGCATGACGCGGTCGAGTTTCTCGGTGAGGTTCTCCGGCAGTTGCGCCGGAACCTGAACGGCGTGTTTCAGCACGCGTGCCATTTCGGCTTCGATATGCTCGTCCTGCTCCAGTTGGGAGCGCAGTTGCTCGGCCATGCCGGGTGTGGGATAGCGCAGTGCTTTGGTGACGGCTTGCAGCGCTTCCGGATAGCCGGTGCCGTATTTGCCGCTAAGCAGAAAAATGGGCATCTGGAGCAGGTCGCTCATCTTCTTGCTGTCGATGGTGATGCCGTATTTCTTGGCTTCATCCGCCATGTTGAGCAGCACCACCACGTTCATGTTGAGTTGCTTGAGCTGCAACAGCAGGCTCATCTGGCGCTCGATCTGGGTGGCGTTGAGGATCACCAGCGCCAGATCCGGTATGTTGTCGTGCAGGAAGTGGCGCACCACTTGTTCGTCGTCGGAGAAGCCGTGCAGGTCGTAGATGCCGGGCAGGTCGATGATCTCGACCATGTCGCCGCCGATCAATATCTTGCCGGAGAGCAATTCGACAGTGATGCCGGGCCAGTTGCCGACGCGGGCGGCACCGCCGGTCATGCGGTTGAACAGCGTGGACTTGCCGGTGTTCGGCATGCCCAATAAGGCGATACGCTTCATGTGCCGGCCACTCCCTTGCAAACGTTGATCTTGGCCGCCTCGTTGCGGCGCAGCAGCACATCGGTGGTGCCGACGCGCACTTGCAGCGGACCGGAAAATGCGGCTTTGCGGATCAGCTCAACCTGTTTGCCGCTGCGGAAACCCAGTGCCAGCAGACGCTGGTGCAGCGCTTCTTCGGCGTGGATGGCCACTATCGTGGCAATGTCGCCTGTTTGCAGGCTGGCAAGTGTGGTCGAGGACATGTGGGTATCCCGTAGTGATTTGTGAAGATGATAATGGTTCTCATTTGCAACCGCAAGTGCTTTCAGGCAAGATACCCGAAAATCACAAGGGAGTGTCGACATGGATAAACCCCAACCCGATGACCTGAAAGACGCAGGCCTCAAGTCCACTGTGCCGAGGCTCAATATCCTTGCCCTGTTCAAGTCCGGGCAGGAACGCCATATGAGCGCGGAAGACGTGTACAAACAATTGCTGGCCAAGGGCGACGACGTCGGGCTGGCCACGGTCTACCGCGTGCTGACCCAGTTCGAGCAGGCCGGGCTGCTGGTACGCCACTACTTCGAGGGCGGCAAATCGGTGTTCGAACTCAATCAGGGCAAACACCACGATCATATCGTCTGTCTGCAATGCGGTCATGTCGAGGAGTTCTACGATGCGTCCATCGAGTCTCGCCAAGAGAAGGCCGCTGCCGAGCGTGGTTTTGCCGTTCACAACCACTCGCTTCACATCTATGCCGATTGCGTCAAGGCGGCGTGTCCGCACAAGCGCTAAGCGACTGCCGCTGCCATGGTTCGCGGCGCTGCATCTTTAATGTCGCGCGAACCTTTGGTCACGTTGGCGTATTGCGGTAGAATGCCGCATTTATTTTGGTGCCAGCAAAAATGATCAAGGGCAGTATCGTCGCAATCGTCACCCCGATGCATGAGGACGGCAGTCTCGATCTGGCCGCATTCCGCGCGCTGATCGATTTCCATATCGCCGAGGGCACGGATGCCATCGTGGTGGTGGGTACCACCGGCGAATCGCCAACCGTTGATGTGGAGGAGCACGAACAACTGATTCAGTTGGCGGTGGAGCATGCCGCCAAGCGCATTCCCATCATCGCCGGTACTGGCGCGAACTCAACAAAGGAAGCCATCGAGCTGGCTTCGTTCTCGAAGAAGGCCGGCGCGGATGCCAGCCTGACCGTGGTGCCTTACTACAACAAGCCGACGCAGGAAGGGTTGTTCCAGCATTTCAGAGCCATCGCGGAAGCGGTGGATATGCCGCACATCCTTTACAACGTGCCGGGACGCACTGCCGCAGACATGAGTAACGATACCGTGTTGCGTCTCGCGCAGATCCCCAACATCGTCGGCATCAAGGATGCGACCGGGGGTATCGAGCGCGGCAGCGACCTGTTGCAGCGCGCCCCGACGAATTTCGCCATTTACAGCGGCGACGATGCCAGTACGCTGGCGTTGATGCTGATGGGGGCGCACGGTACGATCTCGGTGACGGCCAACGTGGCACCGAAGCTGATGCACGAAATGTGCGCCGCTGCGTTGAATGGCGAAGTCGCCAAAGCGCGCGAGATCAATTTTCGCCTGTTGGGGTTGCATCGCCATCTGTTCGTCGAGGCCAACCCGATCCCGGTGAAGTGGGCCGTGGCGCGCATGGGCAAAATAAAGAACACTTTGCGTCTGCCGCTTACGCCGCTGTCGCCAAGTGCCCAAGCAACGGTCGAGGCGGCGATGCGCCAGGCCGGAATCATCAGTTAATCAGCGGTATTGCCGGAGAGAAGCCATGAAGGTTGTGCATATAGGAATTACCACGCTCGTGCTGTTTTCCCTAGCGGGATGCAGCGTTGTCGGTTTGGGCAGCAAGCGTGTCGACTACCGCGCGGGTTCCGTGCAGGCGCCGTCGCTGGAACTGCCGCCAGATCTGACCGCGCCGGGGCGCGATGACCGCTACAAGGTGCCGGGCAGCGATGGCGAGTCCGTCACGACCTATTCCGGCTACAGCAAGGGTGCCGAGGGCGAAACCCGTGTTGTCGGCAGTAGCGTATTGCCGGAGGTGAAGGGCGTGCGACTGGAACGCAATGGCTCACAGCGCTGGCTGGTGGTGGGCACCCAACCGGAACAGGCCTGGTCGGTGGTCAAAGCTTTCTTCCAGGACAACGGTCTGACGGTGAAGACGGCGGATGAGACGGCGGGGGTGATGGAAACGGATTGGGCGGAGAATCGGGCCAATATCCCGCAGGGAGCGATTCGCAGCGTGATCGGCAAGGTGTTCGACAATATTTATTCCTCCGGTATGAAGGACAAGTACCGCGCGCGTTTGGAGCGCGGCAAAGACGGCGAATCGACCGAGATATATCTGACACATAGCGGCATGGAAGAAGTGCTAGATGCCGGCGGCAACACGTCAAAATGGCAGAGCAGGGCCAATGATCCGGAGTTGGAGGCGATCATGCTGCAAAAGCTGATGGTGCACTTCGGGGCGGCGGAGACTCAGGCGCGCAGCGCGCTGGCCGCAGATGTGACCTCCGCACCGATCGGTTCCGGCGACGGCAGAGCCAGCCTGCAGGAGATATTCGACGGCAGCCGTATCATCGTGATCAACGATACGTTCGACAGGAGCTGGCGCCGGACAGGGCTGGCCATCGAGCGCGCCGGCATGGTGGTGGAGGACAAGGATCGCGAGCGGGGCATCTACTTCCTGCGTCCATCCAAGGCTGAAAACGGCTGGATGGATAAACTGATGTTCTGGAAGGATGACGAGGGTTCCAACCTGCGTTATCGCGTGACGGTCAAAGACGGCGGAACGGTTTGTGAAGTATCTGTCTCCGATCAGGACGGAGCCGCAAGCGCCGCGACCGTACAGCTGACTGAAGCAATTTACAAGAATATCGAACCGTAGGTCTCCATGCGCTTCGCTTCACTGGGAAGCGGCAGCGAAGGCAATGCGCTGCTGGTTGAGGCCGGACGGACGCGGGTGATGATGGATTGCGGCTTCGGCCTGAACGACAGTATCGCGCGCCTGGCCCGGCTGGGGCTGCTTCCCGAGCAGCTGAACGGCATCGTGGTCAGCCATGAACATGGCGACCACATCGGCGGGGTACTCCGTCTGGCGCGCAAATTCGGCCTTCCGGTGTGGTTGACCCACGGTACGTTGCGTGGACATGCCGGCATGGCGGCGGCACCGGTCATCAACGAAATCGATCCCCATCGTGCGTTCTCTATCGGGGATATCGAGATTATTCCCTATCCGGTTCCTCACGATGCAGCCGAGCCGGTGCAGTTCGTCTTCAGTGACGGCGTGCGGCGGCTGGGGGTGCTGACCGACAGCGGATGCGGTACACCGCATATCCGGCAGACACTGGATGGTTGCCATGCGCTGGTGCTGGAATGCAACCACGACAGCGACATGCTGATGAATGGTGCTTATCCCTATCAACTCAAGCAGCGTGTGGCTGGCCGGCTAGGGCATCTGAGCAATGCAGCTGCGGCAGGTATTCTTCAACAACTCGACCGTTCCCGATTGCAGCACCTGATTGCGGCCCATCTCAGCGGTAATAACAATACAGCAGAACTTGCGGTGCGGGCGTTGAGCGGAGTGCTGGATTGTGCACCGGAGTGGATCGGTGTGGCGACGCAGGGGGCAGGATTCGATTGGCGTGAAATAACCTGAGCGACGCGGGGGGGGCAGAAACAAAAAAGCCGGCTTGCGCCGGCTTTTTTGTTTCGAGCGAATCGCTTACTTGGCAGCAGGCGCTTCGGTTTCAGCAGCAGCGGATGCGGCTTCAACAGCTTCAACAGCAGAAGTTGCAGCTTCCATGGCTGGGGCGGCAGGCGCTTCAACTACAGGAGCAGCAACCGGTGCTTCAACAACAGGAGCGGGTGTTTCGCCGCAAGCGGTCAGAGCCAGAGCCAACAGGGCAGCGATCAGAGCAGAACTTTTCATTTTATTTCCTCAGGAGTCGTTAAGTTAAAGTCAAAATACACAATTTTTTCGCCCGATTTCAAGTAGTTCAGAAACCGAAGGCGGCGCATTCTAGCAGTTCCATACAGGAAAACTAGGGGGGTGACAATATTTATTTTCATCCCCCCCATCCGGGAGCTTACAACCCCAGCTTGGACGCGGTGACCGCCGGGCGAGATTCTGCCCACATTTCCAGAAACCGGGCTTTCAGGGCGAGCGCTTTTTCCGGGTCGTGCCGCGCCAGAATGCCGCGCGGGTCGTCAAAGTGAAAGCGTCTGGCATAGTGCGAGTCGTCTGCCACGGAGAAGGGTTCGCTTATTTCACGCAGATGCGGCGGAGTCTGGTGGATGGACATGCTGTGGCCGAACTGTTGCAACAGCAGGATCATGCGCGGGCATAGGGTGGACAAGTAGCGCGTGTCGTGGGTCAGCACGAACAGGCGATTGTTCGGATTGGACAGCAAAAAACGGCGCAACGTCTCGTAGCGCGCTTCGGAGTTGAAACCCAGCCCGTCGTAGTTCTTTTCGAACAGATACAGGTGGTGTTGAGCCAGTTGGCACAAGACATCGAGCGCGGCGATGTAGTCCGGAATGCCGTTCAGTTCGGTATGTTGCAGCGTGTCATCATCCATGTCTCGCTCCTTGTCGTGTTTTAAAGAGGGGAAAGGAAACCGTCCAGATACCACTGGAAGAGCAGTTCGGCCAGCTCGGGCGAGCTGTCCGCTTGTCCGCCGAGTCCGCGTTTGTCGGCCAACTCGCGCAATGACGGGTAGTCGGATGCAGGGGGACGGAGCGACTCACCGTTGATGAATATCCATCCGGCGTGGCACAGCATCTGGCTCTTCAGGGCGAGCCTCACCCCGCGCTTTTGCAGTGCCTGGCGGAATTTCGCCGGGCTTAACGGGGGCTCCGGCGAATCGAAGAAGATGTGCGGCTTGGGTTCGGAGAGATAGCAGCCGAGGAAGTTGGCGATGTCTTCCTTGTCCCAGCGCACCTGCTTGATCGCCTGCTCCACCTGGCCCAGCATTGCCGCCCCGATCTCGGACGGGTGCTTTTGAGTCTTCAGGTCGGGATCGGCGTACATGCCATTTACCTCGATGCGATCCTGCAAATACACCAGGAATTGTTCGGCCAGCTCCTGATAGGCCGGTGTGCGAAAACCGATGGAATAGGTCATGCAGTCGTCTTCGGCAATGCCGTTGTGCGCGCAATGCGGCGGCAGGTACAGCATGTCGCCGGCTTCCAGTACCCATTCCTGCTCGACGCGAAAGTCCTTCAGGATGCGCAACGGCGCGCCTTCGATCAGGGTCTGGTCATTCTGCGTGGATATCTGCCAGCGACGGTGCCCCAGACCTTGCAGCAGAAACACGTCATAGGAGTCGAAGTGCGGGCCGACCCCGCCGCCCTTGGGGGCGTAGCTCACCATCAGGTCGTCCAGCCGCGCGTGGGGGATGAAGGAAAAGTGTTCGAGCAATTCGGCTGCCTGCGACAGATGATGGTTCATGCCCTGCACCAGCACGGTCCATTTGTTCTTGCCGAAATGCGCGAAATCGTCCGGCTCGAAGGGTGACTGGCGCAAATCGAACTTGCCACGCTGCTGCGTGACGATGCGCGCCTGCACTTCTTCTTCGCAGGCCAGTGCGATCAGTCCGTTGGGATCGAGCAAGCCTTCGAAAGCGGGAAATGCCTGGCGGATCAACAGGGGCTTCTTCTGCCAGTAGTCGCGCAGGAACTCATTGACGGTCAGCCCGCCGAGCATGGGGAGTGGCTTTTTCATGGGCGGGATTATAGCGGTGTGTCGTTGCGCCTGTGTGGGCAGAATTTTTTTCATGGCGTGTGAAAAAAGTGTTTAGAATGCGACTCAGGGAGGAACACCAGATGCAGTCTGTGCCGCTCACCACCGGAATGGAAGCTCCGCACTTCGAATTGCCGGATGCCGATATGGAGACCTTCGTGCTCACTTCGCTGCAAGGCAGGAAAAATGTGGTGCTGTATTTCTATCCCAAGGATGACACGCCCGGCTGCACCATGGAGGCCAACGAGTTCAGCGAGCTTGAGGACGATTTTTCCGGACTGGATACCGTCGTGATCGGTATCAGCCGGGATGACTGCATCAGCCATGCAGCCTTTCGCGACAAACACGGGTTGTCGGTGCTGCTGTTGTCCGATCCCGATGCGCGCATCTGCAAACGCTACGGTGTGATGATCGAGAAAGAAGTGGAAGGGCACAAGAAACACGTGATCCAGCGTTCCACTTTCGTGATCGACAAGATGGGAAAGCTGCGCCATGTCATGTACGGGGTTCACGCCCACGGGCACGCGCGGGATATATTTAATTTGATAAAGGAATTGAAATGAAGATAAGCAAAGATACCGTTGTTTCGCTGCGCTACGAGCTGTCGGATGCAGAAGGCGAGTTGCTGGAAAAGGTCGATGACCCGGTCAACTATCTGCACGGCGGCTATGACGGCATCTTCCCGCTGGTCGAGGAAGCCCTTCACGGCAAGGTCGTCGGCGACCAGTGCAGCGTGACGATGGAGCCCGACGACGCATTTGGCGAATACGACCACCAACTGGTGGAGGTAGAGCCGCGCAGTTCTTTCCCCAAGGAAATTTCCGTCGGCATGCAATTCGAAGGCGGTCCAGAGAGCGCCGATGACGACGACTATCTGCTCTATACCGTGGTGGAAGTCACCGATGATGAAGTTACGGTGGATGGTAACCATCCGCTTGCAGGCAAGACGCTTACCTTCAATTGCACCGTGACCGGCGTGCGCGCGGCTACGAAAGAAGAGCTCGAGCACGGCCATGTGCATGACGGTGACGGCAGCCATCATCACTGAGTTGTAGTAACCCACACACGACAGAGCCCGCGCATGCGGGCTCTGTCATTTCGTGCGATGTGCACCTGATTTGTAAAACCAACCGCGTACGGATTACCCATGGCCATCAAAGCAACCATATGCAAAGCGCATCTGCAAATCGCCGATATGGAGCGTCACTACTACCGGGATCATGCACTGACCTTGGCGCGCCATCCTTCCGAGACCGACGAGCGCATGATGGTGCGCGTTCTGGCTTTTGCCCTGCATGCCCACGAATACCTGGAATTCGGCCAGGGGATGACGGCGGATGACGAGGCGGACATCTGGCGTAAAGACCTGACCGGTGCTATCGAGTTGTGGATCGATGTCGGCCTTCCGGACGAAAAGCTGGTTCGCAAGGCATGCGGACGCGCCCTCCAGGTCGTGGTGTATTGCTACGGGGGGCGGGTCGCCGAAATGTGGTTCGCGCAAAATGCCGGCCAGTTCTCGCGGCAGAAAAATCTCACCATCGTCAATCTGTCGCAGGAAAGCACGCGCGCCCTCGCCGCCCTGGCGCAGCGCAGCATGCAATTGCAGTGCACCATTCAGGACGGGCAGGTCTGGGTGGGCGACGGCAGCGACAGCGTGATGATCGAACGTGCTGTACTGCAAGCGCCCCCCGGGACGGATCGTTAGTAGTCGGTGTAGCCCTTCTCGCCCGGCGTGTAGAACGTGGCGGCATCCGGTGCGGTCAACGCGCTGCCGTCTTGCAGTTTCTGCACCAGATCGGGATTGGAGATGAACGGACGTCCGAAGGCGACCAGGTCGCCGCGCCGCGCATCAAGATCAGCCTGGGCACGCGCCGCATCGTAGCCGCCGGAGAGGATGTACTGGCCCTTGAACGCGGCACGGATATTGGCTTTCAGTTCGGGGCTGACCTCCGGTGCTCCCATCGAGCTATGGTCGACGATGTGGATGTAGACCAGTTTCAGTGTATTCAATTCCTCGATCAGGCGCAGATACAGTGCATCCATCTCGGCATCGGGCACCATGCCGTTGAACACGCCGTATGGCGAGATACGCATGCCGATGCGGTCGGCGCCGACGGCGGCGACACTGGCTTTGGCGATCTCGACGGCAAAGCGGATGCGGTTTTCGACGCTGCCGCCCCACTGGTCGGTACGCTGATTGGCGGCGGTGTTGAGAAACTGGTCGATCAGATAGCCGTTCGCCGCGTGCAGTTCGATACCGTCGAAACCTGCCTCAATAGCGCGTTTGGCCGCAGTCGCATATGCGGCGATGGTCTGTTTGATCTCCGCTTCGCTCATCGCTTCGGGCACCGGGTGCGCTTGCATGCCGCTGCTGTCCGTCCACATTTCGCCCGGTGCGGCGATAGCCGAGGGTGCGAGTATCCGTGCTCCTGCCGGGAGGTTCGCCGCGTGGCCGACTCGTCCTGTGTGCATCAACTGTACGAATATCTTGCCGCCCGCAGCATGCACGCCGTCGGTCACGCGCTGCCAACCCTGCACCTGCGCATCGCTGAACAGGCCGGGGATGCGGGCGTAGCCCAAGCCGTCGGGTGACGGGGCGGTGCCCTCGGCGATGATGAGTCCGGCTCCGGCACGTTGCCGGTAATAGCTGGCCATCAGTTCGTTCGGCACATTTCCGATTGCGCGTGAGCGCGTCATCGGTGCCATCACGACACGGTTCTTCAAAGGCAGCTTGCCCAGGGTGGTCGGGGTGTACAGGCTGGTGGTCATGTCATTCTCCTTATGCTTTGGGTGGTGTGAATCAGGCGAAATGCCCGTTTCTGAAATCATCCAGTGCCTGATGGATATCTTCCTGCGTATTCATCACGAACGGGCCGTACTGGACGATGGGTTCGTCAAGCGGCTTGCCCGCGACCAGAATCAGGCGCGCATCTTCGGTCGCGGTCAGCGTCACACCGTTCGCGCCCGCCGTGTTGCCCAGGATGCCCATGCGCTGCGTTGCCACCGGCGTGTCACCAATCTTCACCTGGCCGCGATAGACGTAGATGAAAGCGTTGTGCGACGGCGGGATATCGGTTGAGAACCCGGCTCCCCCGGGGATATGGATATCGAGATATAGCGGCTCGGTGACTTCGCGCGTCATGGCGCCCGTCACGCCGTTGCTGCTCCCGGCAATCACGCGCACGGTGATACCGTCCGGCGTGACATATTCGGGAATGGCTTCGGCGGAAAAGTCCTTGTACCACGGTGCGCGCATCTTGTCCCGCGCGGGCAGGTTGAGCCAGAGCTGGAAGCCTTCCATCACTCCGTCTTTTTGCTCGGGAATCTCCGAGTGGATTACGCCTCGACCGGCGATCATCCACTGCACGCCGCCGTCTCCCAGCAGACCTTCGTGCCCCGCGCTGTCGCGGTGGCGCATGCGACCCGAAAGCATGTAGGTCACCGTCTCAAAGCCGCGATGGGGGTGATCGGGAAAACCGGCGAGGTAGTCGTCGGGATCGTCACTGCCGAACGCATCCAGCATCAGGAATGGATCGAGGCGACGTTGCAGTTTGCCCGTCAGCACGCGGGTCAAGCTCACGCCCGCGCCGTCTGAAGTGGCGACGCCCTCAACCAGACGTTCGATATTGCGCGATAGGGTGACGGTGTTCATGGCGGGCTCCTTGGTGAGGGAAAGTGGCTGCATATTAATCGTCCTGAAATGATAGATAAAGCCATGGAAACGGGATAGACTGTTCCACAAATGGAACAAATAAGCCTCTCTGCTGATGATTACATCCTGTTCGCGACTATCGCCGATCAGGCAAGTCTGGTGCGTGCCGCCGAGTATCTGGGCATGCCGAAAGCCACAGTTTCGCGTCGCTTGAACAATCTGGAAGCGGCATTGGGGCAAAAGTTGCTGATCCGCACCACCCGCCGGCTGACAATCACCGAATTCGGGCTGGAATTCCTCGACCATTGCCGCCGCGTGACAGAGGAGGTGACCAGCGTGCAGGATTTCGTGCGCAGCCGGGATGTGCAGCCGCGCGGTCATCTGCGTGTCTCCATGCCGGAGGATTACGCCCGGCATCGTTTGTCGCGCGCGCTGGCTACTTTTATCGAGGCTTACCCGGAGATTCAGCTCGATCTCGACTTGAGTTCGCGCTTGGTCGATCTGATCGGCGAACGCTTCGATCTCGCCATCCGCATGGGCACACTGGAGAACGATGCCACGCTGGTCGCGCGCAAGATCGACGAACAGCACTTGGGGCTTTATGCCAGTCCCATCTATCTCGGCCTGCATCCCGCTCCCGGTCATCCCGATGATTTGCAACGACACACTGCCGTGCGTATGCTCTCCAATCACGGGCAATCGTTGCCGTGGCAGTTGCTGTCCGGTAAAACCGTGTGGCAGGGCGTGCCGCCGGGACGGCTGGCACTGAACTCCATTGGTGTCATCCAGCAACTGGTGCTCGACGGCGCGGGCATCGGGGCGCTGCCCGATCACTTTGCACGCGAAGATGTGCGCCTGAATCGGCTGGTACGGGTACTGCCGGAATGGGGCTTCCCAGTAGTTTCCGCATGGGCCGTGATGCCGATGCGCCGTTATTTGCCGGCCAAGACCCGGGTTTTTCTCGCGCATCTTGAGCAATACATGGTGAAAGCCTAGGAAATATTCGGGAAGGAACGATGAGGGCGGGCGGATACGGACGTGAAATCCGTGCCGACGGTTTAACGGCGGTGATATCATCCGCGTACCCCACCGAAATAAAACAAACGGGGAATTTAGGAGGATGGTGCAAGTCGGGCGAGCGGGGGAGTACGGTCGCGCTACTTTAACCCTTAGATCGCAGATGAGCGGCCCGTCATTAAAACTCGGACAGACTGAATCGAAGTCCTTCTTCATGAAGGCGGGGCTGATCGCTGTGCTATGGGCGGCACTGGTTGTCGCGTCACTGCTCTGGAACACGCACCTGTTCAAGGACAGCGTCCAGCATCTCGCCCTGTCGGAAGCGAAATCCCTGTTTGAAAAAGACGTCCTCTACCGCCGGTGGGCGGCGATGCACGGCGGTGTATACGTCCCGCCCAGCGACATAACGCCGCCCAATATCTATCTTGATTCGCCGGAAAGAGATGTGACGACCACGACCGGCAAGAAGCTCACGCTGGTCAATCCGGCGTACATGGTCCGCCAGATACACGAAATGTCGGCAGCTCAGGGGGACGGCTCGCTAGCGCATCTGACCAGCCTCAATCCGATACGTCCCGGCAATGCCGCTGATCCATGGGAAGCAGCGGCATTGAGAAAATTCGAGGCGGGGCTGAAAGAACATAGCTCGGTAGAGAGCATCGACGGCAAGCTGCACCTTCGCTACATGGGGGCGATGATGGTGGAAAAGCCCTGTTTGAAATGCCACGCCAAACAGGGTTACAAGGAAGGCGATGTGCGGGGAGGAATCAGTGTGTCGGTTCCGCTCGCGCAATTCGAGTTCATCGAGCGCGATCATTACAATAGTCTCTTCTTCTGGCACGCGTTGATCGGCGTACTTGGCCTGGCGGGTATCACCCTCGGTCTGCGGCGCATCTCGGTCGGTGAGCAGAAGCAAAAAGCGATAGAGCTGGATTTGATCCGCCATGTGGAAACCAGCTCTTTGCTGAAGCGCAACCAGCTGCTCATGCAGAATTCGCATGAGGGCATCCATATACTCGACGAACAGGGCCGCGTCATCGAGGCCAACGATGCCTTCTGCCGGCATCTCGGCTACTCGCAGGACGAAGTGCTGCGACTTTCCGTATTCGATTTCGATGCCGACCAGACACCGGAGCAGATCAGGGAGAAGCTGACGCGGCTGCTTGCCGGTCATGCGGTGTTCGAATCCGTGCACCGGAGAAAAGATGGCTCGCTGGTCGATGTCGAACTCAGCATATCGGGAGTCGAACTGGATGGACAGCGGTATCTCTTTGCCCTGAGCCGGGATATCACCGACCGCAAGAGAGCAGATGAGGAAATCAAACATCTGGCGTTTTACGATTCCCTCACCGGATTGGCGAACCGCAAGTTGATGACGGACCGCATGGAGCAGGCATTGGCCCATGCACGCCGCTCCGGCGAACTGGCAGCCATCTGCATGATAGATCTGGACGGTTTCAAACAGGTCAACGACAGTATCGGGCACAAGGGGGGCGACCAGTTGCTGGTGGAGGTGGGGCGACGTTTGCAGGAATGCATCCGCCAAGCCGATACCGCCTCGCGTTTTGGGGGCGACGAGTTCGCATTGATACTTAGCGGATTTAAGAAGATCAGCGAATGTGAGCAATCGCTGAACCGTATCATTTCCGTGCTGGCCATGCCCTATTCTGTCGTGGGCGAAGTAGCGCGGGTGTCCGCTAGCATTGGTGCCACTATCTTTCCGAATGATGGCGGGACGCCGGACCTGTTGTTGCGCCATGCGGACCAGGCCATGTACGAGGCGAAACAATCGGGCAAGAACCGTTACCGTTTGTTCAACCCGACACAGCACAACCAGCAACAGGCCAATCAGGCGACGCTGAAGAAGATCGAAACGGCGCTGAACGAGGGGCAGCTTGCACTGTACTACCAGCCGCAGGTGAATTGCAGAGACGGAAAAGTCATCGGGATGGAGGCGCTGATCCGCTGGAACCATCCGGTACTCGGCTTGCTGACACCGTCCGAGTTCCTCCCGCTGCTCGAACACGACGACCTGGTGGTCAAGTTGGGAGAGTGGGTGATCCGGGAGGTCTTGGAACAGATTGCCTTCTGGCGGCGCGACGGTCTGGATATTATGGTCAGCGTCAACATCTCCGCGCGGCAGCTGCACCAGAGAGATTTCGTCGTGCGGCTGCAGGCGTTGCTGGCCGGTTATGACGAGGATGTGGCCCAGCATTTGGAGATCGAGATACTTGAAACGGCCGCGCTGGACGACGTGAATGCGGTTGCGGATGCGGTGCGGAAATGCCACGCGTTCGGGATGCGTGTCGCACTCGATGATTTCGGGACGGGATTCTCTTCCTTGGCGCATTTGAAACAGTTGCCGGTCGATGTGTTGAAGATAGACCAGAGCTTCGTGATGGATATGCTGCATAACCCGGAGGATTTTGCGATCGTCAGCGGCGTCGTGGGGTTGGCCAACTCATTCAGGCGCACGGTCGTGGCGGAAGGTGTGGAGACGATCGACCACATTCTGTTACTGATGGAGATGGGATGCTTCCTGATGCAGGGATTCGGTATCTCGCGGCCCATGCCGGTCGACCGTGTCGTTCCGTGGGTCAAGGGGTTCAAGCCGGATCCCCTGTGGCAGCTATACAGCTCAAATCGTCCGTCGCGCAGTTATTTTGAACTGTTGCAAGCGGAAGCGAATCATCGCCACTGGGTCGACCAGATTGTGGGCAATTCGGACAATATGCACGAGGAAGTCGAGCCTGATTTCCTGCTGGACTATCAGCAGTGCCGTTTCGGTCACTGGTACTACGGGAATGGGGCGAAGCAATTCGGCACCGAGCAGTGGTTCCGTTCGATAGAGCCGGTGCATCAGCAGATCCACCAGACCGCCGCGCGTTTGTACCGGTGCCGGCGCGAGAGGGATCTGGCGGGAGCGCAAGCGGAACTGTCAACGTTGCTGGCGCAGCATGACGAGATGGATCGCTTGTTGAACAGTACTCGGAAAGAGATGGCGGCAAGCTATCTGCATGCGGTCAAGAACGAACAGAATGGAGGAAAAAATGACGGGACATGATTTGATTGTGTGGAATGATGATCTGGTGACGGGGGTTGCCGAGATTGATGAGCAGCACCGTATTCTGGTCAACAGTATCAATGAGGCGAATGTCAGGTTGACTTCCGGTGCCAACGCCGAAATCCTGGACCAGATCACCCGCGATCTGCTCAGTTATGCGCTGTACCATTTCGAGACGGAGGAGGGGTTGATGCAGGAGTTCAACTACGCCGAAGCGAAAGCGGAGGAATCGGATGCACACATGCAGCAGCACCGCGCGTTTTCATCGAAAGTCGTTGCCGTCCGCAACGGGATCAAAGAGGGCAAGCTGATTTCGCGGGAGGATCTGCTGTCGTTCCTCAATGGTTGGCTCATCAACCACATCCAGAACACGGATCAGAAATTGGCGGCACATATTCTGCAAAAGCGGGGCGCGATGTCGGCATAGGGCGCGGAGCGAACGGGATGCGGGTGGCGCCTGCAAGGCTATCGCGCGATACACCCGCAAGGGGTGGGCCGTGGCTGTAAGGTGCTGAAGCCCCAACAGCGCACGCTCAACTGCGCTCCCACAAAAAAACGCTGCTCTTTCCGTGGGAGCGCGGTTCATCCGCGCGATTATGTTTCCGCCGCCCTGCAATCGCTCGGCAAAGCCCCACAATCCCCTTCAGTCTCACTTGTGGGAGCGCGGTTGTACCGCGCGATGGCACACGGGCTTACAGCAACGGCACAATCATCAGCGCGACGATATTGATGATCTTGATCAGCGGGTTCACTGCAGGGCCGGCGGTGTCCTTGTAGGGATCGCCCACGGTGTCGCCGGTCACGGCAGCTTTATGCGCTTCCGAGCCTTTGCCGCCGAAGTTTCCTTCCTCGATGTATTTCTTCGCGTTGTCCCAGGCACCGCCGCCGGTGGTCATCGAAATCGCCACGAAGATGCCGGTGATGATGGTGCCGACCAGCACACCGCCGAGCGCCTGTGCGCCCAGAGTGAGGCCGACGATCACCGGCACGGCGACAGGCAGCAGCGAAGGGACGATCATCTCGCGGATGGCGGCCTTGGTCAGCATGTCCACGCAAGTGCCGTATTCCGGTTTCGCCGTACCTTCCATGATGCCGGGGATTTCTTTGAACTGGCGGCGCACTTCGACGACCACGCTACCCGCTGCGCGACCGACCGCTTCCATGCCCATCGCGGCGAACAGGTAGGGAACCATGCCACCAATGAACAGCCCGATGATCACCATGTGGTTGGACAGGTCGAAGGTCAGCGCCGGGCCGCCATGGGTGGCGAGGGCATGGGTGTAGTCGGCGAACAGCACGAGCGCAGCCAGACCGGCGGAGCCGATGGCGTACCCCTTGGTCACCGCCTTGGTGGTGTTGCCCACCGCATCCAGCGGGTCGGTGATGTTGCGGATGTTGTCGGGCAGGCCGGCCATCTCGGCGATGCCGCCGGCGTTGTCGGTGATCGGGCCGTAGGCATCCAGTGCGACGATGATGCCGGCCATCGACAGCATCGAGGTCGCGGCAATCGCGATGCCATAAAGTCCGCCCAGTTCATAGGCGCCCCAGATTGACAGGCACACCGCGAGCACAGGCGCGGCGGTGGATTTCATCGACACGCCCAGACCCGCGATTACGTTAGTGCCATGACCAGTGGTGGAGGCCTGCGCAATGTGGCGCACCGGGCTGAATTCGGTAGCGGTGTAATACTCGGTGATCCACACCATCGCTGCGGTCAGCGCGAGGCCGATGAGCGAAGCCAAATACAGGTTCATCGATGTAACCAGCATGCCCTCTATCATCACGCCGTCGCCGAGTATCCAGGTGGTGACCGGGTAGAACGCGACGATAGCCAGCACGCCGGAGACGATCAGGCCGCGATACAGTGCGTTCATGATCTTGCCGCCTTCGCGGGCTTGGACGAAGAAGGTGCCGATGATGGACGCGATGATGGACACGCCGCCCAGCACCAGCGGATAGATTACCGCCTCGGGTGAGCCGGTGATGAGCAATCCGCCCAGCACCATGGTGGCGATGATGGTCACCGCGTAGGTTTCGAACAGGTCGGCTGCCATGCCCGCGCAGTCGCCGACGTTGTCGCCTACGTTATCCGCGATCACCGCCGGGTTGCGCGGATCGTCCTCGGGAATGCCGGCTTCGACCTTGCCGACCAGATCCGCGCCGACATCAGCGCCCTTGGTGAAGATGCCGCCGCCGAGACGGGCGAAGATGGAGATCAGCGAGCCGCCGAAGGCGAGGCCGACCAGCGCGTGCGTCGCTTCGGCGGTGGTGGTGCCGACCATCAATGTCAGGAACGAGTAATAACCCGCGACGCCCAGCAGGCCTAAGCCGACCACCAGCATGCCGGTGATCGCACCGCCCTTGAACGCGACGTTCAGCGCGGCGTTCAGTCCGTCATTGGCAGCCTGCGCGGTGCGGATGTTGGCGCGCACCGAGACGTTCATGCCGATGAAGCCGGTCAGGCCGGACAGCACCGCGCCGAGCACAAAGCCGAGTGCCGTTTGCCAGCCCAGCGCCACGAAGATGGCGACCAGCAAAATGGCGCCGACGATGGCGATGGTGGTGTATTGGCGGTTCAGGTAAGCCTGCGCACCTTCCTGCACGGCGGCGGCGATCTCCCGCATTCGGTCATTGCCGGTTGGCAGGCTCAGTATCCATTTGATCGAGAAGGCGCCGTAGAGGATGGCGACGATGGAGCAGAATAGGGCGAATCCAAGACCTTGTGACATGGGCGACCTCCATACAAGTAATCATTCAATTAACCGTCCGGTGTGGTGTCGGGAAACACGACGCCACCGGGCGGCTAGGATACTGCGGATTGCCCGTCGCGGCATGAAAATTTTTCGCGTGCGAGGCGGGGAGTCGTAGTCATGGATCGCGGAACTGTGCGATTATGCACGGTATGAAATACCGGTGCGGCATGGCCGGAAAAAGAGGCGCCGACGCGCCCTGCGCAACAAGCCCCCAAGGGGCACAGGAGAGAGTATGGCAATCGAATTGTTCAACAATGGCAGCCATTTATGCATGATGTTCGACGACCTAGTGGACGATGACAATAACATCGCGGTGCAGTCCAACCAGTTCCTGATCGTCGACAACGGCCACGGCGCGCTGCTCGATCCCGGCGGCAATATGACCTACAACGGTCTGCTGATGGCGATGCACAGCTATTTTTCGCCCAAAAATCTGGAATACATCTTCGCCTCGCATGCCGATCCGGACATCATCGCATCGGTGAACAAGTGGATGATCCATTCCGATTGCACGGTGTATATCTCCAAGTTGTGGACGCGTTTTGTGCCGCATTTTTGCAGTGTGGGCGATGTCGAGGGGCGCGTCGAAGGCATTCCCGACGAGGGGATGAATCTGCCCTTGGGGGATGCCGTCATCAAGGCGATCCCCGCGCACTTTATGCACTCGGAAGGCAATTTCCAGTTTTACGATCCGGTTAGCAAGATATTGTTCAGCGGTGATATGGGCGCATCCATCGTGTCGCACCACGATGCCGACACACCGGTGGAAGATTTCGGTGAACATATCCAATACATGGAAGGATTTCACCGCCGCTATATGATTTCCAACAAGATATGCCGCTACTGGGTGAACATGGTGCGGGCGATGGATGTGGAGTGGATTGTGCCGCAGCACGGGAAATCCTTTAAAGGCAAAGAGATGGTCAATCGCTTTCTCGACTGGATAGAGCAATTGCCGTGCGGTGTCGATCTGATGACGCAGGATAACTATCGTATACCGGAGTGAAACTGGGGGACGTGTTGAACAACAAAGATAACTGCCGTGTCCTGCTGGTCGAGGATGATCCGGCCGATGCCAGTCTGGTGCGCCAGATGCTGCGTTTCGGCAGTGGTGAACGCTTTGAGGTAAGCGGTGCCGTCACGCTGGCCGAGACTGTGGCGAGTCTGGGACTGGAAAGCTTCGACGTGGTGTTGCTCGATCTTTCGCTGCCCGATTCGACCGGGCTCGATACCGTGCATGCCTGCCGCAAGGCCAACAGCTTGCTGCCCATCATCGTGCTGACCGGGCATGAGGATGCCGGATTCGCCGTGCAGACCATCGCCTCCGGCGCGCAGGATTATCTGATCAAAGGCAGTTTCGACGAAGACGCGCTGGTGCGCGCCATCCGCTATGCCATCGGCCGCGCCCGGCTGGAACACAGTCTGGCCGAAGCGGGTGTGCAGTTGCGCACACTGATCAACGCCATGCCCGACATCGTGTGTTTCAAGGACGGGGAAGGTCGCTGGCTGGAGGCCAACGACTTCGATCTCAAACTGTTCCAGCTTGAGGGTGTCGATTATCGCGGCAAGACAGATTCCGAACTGGCCGAATATCAGGACTTCTACCGTGCAGCCTTCCTTTCCTGCGAAAGTTCGGACGAGGCGGCATGGCGCGCGGGTGTCATGGTGCGCGATGAAGAGGTCATCCCGCGCCCCGACGGCGGCGCGATGGTCTTCGATATCATCAAGGTGCCGCTGTTCAACGTGGACGGCAGCCGCAAGGGGCTGGTGGTGGTCGGACGCGATATCACCGAACGCAAGCGCGCTGAGGAGCGGCTGGTGCTCGCCTCGCGCGTGTTCGACACCACCGGAGAGGCCATTATGGTGACCGATGTGGAGGCCAACATCGTTGCTATCAACCCGGCTTTCACCCGCATCACCGGTTATAGCGAGGCTGAGGTGCTGGGCCAGAACCCGCGTCTGCTGAAATCGGGACGGCAGGGCGCGGAGTTCTATGCCGATTTCTGGCGCGGGCTGGTGGATGGCGGCGAGTGGAAAGGCGAGTTGTGGAATCAGCGCAAGAACGGTGATATCTACCCGCAGTGGTCCACGGTCAGCGCCATCCGCAACGAAACGGGTGAGACCGTGCGCTATGTCTCGGTTTTTTCTGACATGACCGATATCCAGCGCGCGCAACAGCGCGTCGAGCAACTGGCATGGCGTGACCCCCTGACCGGGTTGGCGAACCGCGCCATGTTCCTGCGCCAGGTCGAGCTGGCGCTGGTCGAGGCGAAACGCGACAACCATCACGCCGATGTGCTGCTGCTCGATATCGACCACTTCAAGGAGATCAACGAGGCGCGCGGTCTGGCGGCGGGCGATGCGTTGCTGAATGCCGTGGCTGAGAGACTCCGTCCGCTGTTGCAAGAGGGAGACCTGTTGGCGCGGCTTGATTCGGATGAGTTTGGCGTGTTGTTGCCGCGTTTGCGTGCCACGCGCGAGGCCGCGGGGCACGAGGCGCTGGTGGTGGCGGAAAAACTTCTTGCCGCGCTGCGCGGGATAACCGAGCTGGACGGTGAATCCATCCGCGTCAATGCCAGCATTGGCATCGTGCTGCTGCCGGAATTGCAGGAAGAGAGCGCCGTCGAAGTTCTGCGCCAGGCGGACATGGCGATGGACAAAGCCAAGGCCGAGGGCGGCGGGCGTATCACGTTCTTCGAGGCGGCGATGGGCGACACCGTGAAAGACCGTTTCCGTCTGGCTAGCGAGTTGCGCGCAGCACTCGCCGGCGAAGAGCTTCGCCTGTACCTGCAACCCCAAGTGAACGCGCAGGGACGACAAGTCGCTGCCGAGGCGCTGGTGCGCTGGCAGCACCCGTCGCGCGGGCTGGTTCCGCCCGGTGTTTTCATCCCGCTGGCGGAAACCTCCGACCTGATCGTGGCGATCGACCGCTGGATGCTGTCCGCCGTGTGCCGTCTGCTGGCGAGGCTGGATAGCGAGGGGCGCGCGTTGCGTATCGCGGTCAACATCAGCCCGCGCCATTTTCAGCAGGCGAATTTCGTGGCCGACGTGCGCCATCATCTGTCCGCCAGCGGGGCCGATCCCACCCACCTCGTGCTGGAGATCACCGAGGGGTTGATGATAGGCGACATCGCCGACGTGGTCGCCAAGATGACCGCTCTGTCCGCGCTCGGCATTCACTTCTCCATCGACGATTTCGGTACCGGCTACTCCAGCCTAGCCTACATCAAGCGTCTGCCTATACACGAGCTGAAGATAGACCGGAGCTTCATCCAGGATGTCGCGACCGACCAGAACGATGCCGCGCTGGTCGAGACCATCATCGCCGTGGCGCGCCACCTGCATCTGCAGGTCGTGGCCGAAGGGGTCGAGACGCAGGCACAGGCCGACCTGCTCAATGCCTACGGCAACATCATCCATCAGGGCTATCTGTACGGTCGTCCCCAGCCGGTGGAGGAATGGCTGCAAAGACTGGATGGGCAGAAGTGAACGGAATCGTAAAATCATCGGTGGTGCGGGCAGTGCTGTTACTGTGTTGCTGGGGTGCCGCTCCGGCGCTGGCTCTGGAGCAGGTGACCCTGCAACTCAAATGGACGCACGCCTTCCAGTTCGCCGGCTACTACGCGGCGCAGGAACAGGGCTATTACCGCGAAGCCGGTCTGGAAGTGCGAATAGACGAAGCGAATCCGCAGACCGACCCGCTGCGTCTGGTGATCGACGGCAAAGCGCAATACGGCGTGGGCACCAGCGGCCTGTTGCTGGAACGTGCGGCGGGCAAGCCGGTCGTGGCGTTGGCGGTGGTGTTCCAGCAATCCCCGTACGAGATCTATGCCGCCCCCGGCATTCGTCACCTGTCCGACCTGGTTGGCAAACGCCTGATGCTGGAGCCGCAGACTGATGAACTGCTCGCCTATCTCAAAAAAGAAGGCATCCCCATCGAGAAAATTACTGTGCTGCCGCACAGCTTCGATGCAGACGGCCTGATGCAGGGCAAGACCGAAGCCATCTCCGGCTACCTCTCCAACGAGCCGCATTTCTTCCGGGATGCGGGCTATCCCTACCAGACCTTCAGTCCGCGCTCGGCCGGCATCGACTTCTACGGCGACAACCTGTTCACCTCGGAACGCGAACTGCGCGAACATCCTCAGCGGGTCAAAGCCTTCCGCGCCGCCAGCCTGCGCGGCTGGAAATACGCCAAGGAACACCGCGACGAAATGATCGCGCTGATCCAGTCGAAATACGCGCCGCACTACAGCTACGACTATCTGCGTTTCGAATCCGACCAGATGATCCCGCTGTTGCAGCCCGACCTGATCGAGATCGGCTATATGAACCCCAACCGCTGGCGGCACATCGCCGACACCTATGCCGACCTCGGTCTGATGCCGCACGATTTCTCGCTGGACGATTTCATCTACGATGCCGGAGAGCACGATCTCACCCGGCTCACTCGCTGGTTGGCCATCGTGCTGTTGCTGGGGACGCTGGCCTGGATTGCGGCGTTGTATGTGTGGCGCATCAACCGCAGGCTGGCAAATAGCATCGGCGCGCTGGAGGCTGCCCGGCAGGCCCTGTCCAAGAGCGAAAGCCACTACCGTCTGCTGGTGGAGAACATGCGCGATGTGGTGTGGATACTCGATCCGCTCACGCTGCGCTTCCGCTACGTCAGCCCCTCCGTCGAGCGATTGCGCGGCTACACGCCGGAGGAGGTGATGCGCGAACCTCTGGATGCGGCGCTGACACCGGAATATGCGCTGGCCCTGAGGGAGGTCATGCGCCAGCGGCTGGCGGAGTTCGTCGCCGGAATTGACCCGGACAAGATCGCGGTCGAGGAGATACAGCAGCCGCGCAAGGACGGCTCGCTGGTGTGGACCGAGGCGATCGCCAAGTTCTACCGCAATCAGGAGACGGGGCAGATCGAGATACACGGTGTGACACGCGACATTTCGGAGCGCAAGGCGGCGCAGGAAAAGATCCATCATATGGCGTTGCACGATCTGCTCACCGGCCTGCCCAATCGCACCCTGCTCAATGATCGTCTGCAGCAGGCACTGATCGCCGCCAAGCGCGAGGACGGGCGCGTCGCGCTGATGTTTCTCGATCTGGACCGCTTCAAACAGGTCAACGACAGGCTCGGCCATGATGCCGGTGACCAGTTGTTGTGCGAAGCCGCTGCACGCATGCTGACCTGTGTGCGCGAATCGGATACCGTGGCGCGCATCGGCGGCGACGAGTTCATCGTGTTGTTGCGCGCGCTGGAAGGCGAGCACCATGCCGTCATGGTGGGCGAAAAGATACGCGAGGCGCTGCAACGACCGTTCCATCTGGCGGGGGAGCAGGCGAGCATCTCGTGCAGTATCGGCATCGCGCTTTACCCGCAACACGGCAGCGACGGTGCCGAGCTTTCAAAGCATGCGGATGTCGCCATGTATCAGGCCAAGGATCGCGGCCGCGATAACGTGGCGGTGTACCGGCCCGACGGTGATATGGGAGAACAGAGATGAACAAACGGATTGATGACCGCCTGCTGGGGTTGGACAAGCGAACTTTCGTGTCCCGCTTGGTGGCGGGTGTGTTGCTGCTCAATCTGTTCACCATCGGGATGGCGGTGTGGAGCATCAAGCAGAATTTCGAGTTGCATCACGAGCAGGCGCAGATCAGCACGCAGAATCTGGTTCTTTCATTGGAAAGCGAGTTGTTGGGGCAGATCCGCGCGAACGAAACGGCGATGTACGCGGTGCAGGATGAGTTCTATCGGCAGCGCGCGCAGGGGCGCGTCGATGCCGCCGTGCTGAATGACTATATCGAGCAGGTGCGCGAACGCCTGCCGGACATCGATGCCATACGCATCACCGATGCACAGGGCTTGCTGTTGTTCGGCACCGACGTGAAAGCGGGAGCGAGGGTCTCGCTGGCGGATCGGCCGCATTTCATTACCCTGCGCGATCATGCCGATGCCGGTTTGGCGTTTTCCAAGGTGCAGGTCAGCCGCGTCAACCAGCGCAAAGTCATTGTGCTGGCGCGGCGGCTGGAGGATGGGCAGGGCCGCTTTGCCGGAATGGTGTTTGCTGCGGTTCCGCTGGATCGTCTCACGGGGCTGTTTTCGACGCTGAATGTCGGCAGGCACGGAACCGTGGCCATGCGCGACGAGGAGATGGCCTTGCTGGTGCGCCATCCGGAATCGCCGCTGGGCGAATTGGCGCAGGGCAGCAAGAAGGTGTCGCCGGAGATACGCAGTCTGCTTGCGGTCGGCAAGACCGAGGGTACCTTTCTGTCCGCCTCCACGCCCGATAAGGTCGAGCGCATGGTGTCGTTCCGCAAGGTGGGAGATCATCCCCTCTACGTCATCACCGGGCGCGCCACCCGCGATTATCTTGCCGACACTTACCGCGATGTCTGGCGTGTCGCCGGGTTGCTCGGCGTGTTCGTGCTGGTGACTTCTGCCATCTCCTTCATTATCTATCTGGGTTGGCGGCGCCAGCGCCAACTGAACCTGGCTCTGCGCGACAGCGAGATGCGCCTGAACGAGTTGTTCGAGAACATGCATAGCGGGGTGGCCGTCTATCGCACGCCGGACGACGGGCAAACCTTTTTTTTCAGTGGCTTCAACCGGACGGCGGAACGCATCGAGAACATGCGGCGCGATGATGTGCTCGGGCGGAATGTGGTCGAGGTGTTCCCCGGTATCGCCGAGATCGGCTTGCTGGGGGCGTTCCAGCGCGTGTGGAAAAGCGGCCTGGCGGAAGACTTCCCTTTGTCTTTCTATCACGACGGGCGCATCACCGGATGGCGCGAGAATTATGTGTACAAGTTGCCGAGCGGCGAGCTGGTGTCCATCTATGACGATGCGACCGAACGCATGCAAACCCAGCAATTGCTGGAGCAGCTTAACCGCGATTTCGTCACTCTGCTGGAAAGCACGTCCGATTTTATTTATTTCAAGGACAAAGAGAGCCGCATCCGTTTTTGCAGCCAGTCGATGGCGGTGATCACCGGCAATTCGAACTGGCGCGACATGGTCGGCAAGCACGACATCGAGATATTCCCGGCGGAGACGGCAAGGATATATTACGAGGAGGAGTTACCCGTCTTCCGCGATGGTGTGCCGTTGCTGAACAAAACCGACCCCTATTTTGATGCGGATGGCAACCGCTGTTGGGTGAACACCAACAAATGGCCGGTGTTCGATGACGAGGGCAAGACCGTGGTCGGGTTGTTCGGCATCAGCCGCGACATTACCGACCGCATTCATGCGGAAGAGGCTCTGCGCAGGAGCGAAGAGCTGTTTCGCGCAATCGCGGACAAATCGCCGCTGGCGATCTATATGTCCTCCGGTATCGAGCAGCGCGCCGAGTATATCAATGCCACCTTCGTTCATCTGTTTGGCTACACCATGGCAGAAGTGCCAACAGTTAACGAATGGTGGCCGCGAGCCTACCCGGACGAAGCATACCGCAAGGAGATTGCCGCAGAGTGGCAGCGCCGGGTGGCGGAGGCAATCGAGAAACAGACGGAAATCGAGCCGATGGAAACGTCTGTCACCTGCAAGGACGGCAGCCTGAAATATGTCTCGTGGGGCTTCATCAGCATCGGCGAGCAGAACTGGGCGTTCGGGCTCGATCTGACCGAGCGCAAGCGGGCGGAGCAAGAGGTGCAGTTCAGCATGGACAAGCTCAACGAGGCGCAGCGCATTGCACGGGTTGGCAACTGGGAGCTGGATCTGCTCAGCGGCCAGCTGTTCTGGTCGGATGAGATATTCAACCTGTTCGAGATCGATAAGGCATGCTTCGAGGCTTCCTATGAGGCGTTCCTGAATGCCATCCATCCGGATGACCGTGAGGCGGTGAATCAGGCCTATACCCGTTCGTTGGAAACCCGTGAACCCTACGAGATCACGCACCGTTTGCTGATGGCGGACGGGCGCATCAAGTGGGTGAACGAACGCTGCGAGACCTACTATGACGAGCAGGGCAAACCGCTGCGTTCAGCGGGTACGGTGCAGGATGTCACCGAGCGCAAAAAGGTCGAGGACCAGCTTCAGGAAAGCGAGAACTTCCTGCGCACCATCATTGCCAGCGAGCCGGAGTGCATCAAGATCGTGGACGAACATGGCATGCTGGAGCAGATGAATCCCGCCGGTCTGGCGATGATAGAGGCGGATACGCTGGAACAGGTTGCGGGTCGTCCGGTGCTGGGTGTCATCGCGCCGGAGTATCGCGAGGCGTTTGCCGAGATGCACAAGCGGGTGCTGGAGGGGGAAAGCGTGAGATTGAAATTTGAAGTGCTCGGTCTCAAAGGCGGACGCCGCATGCTGGAGAGCCATGCGGTTCCCATGATGGATCACGGCAGGCGGGTACATCTGGCCGTGACCCGCGACATCACCGAGAAACAGAAAGTCGAGGACGAATTGCGCCGTTCCAACACCGATCTCGAACGATTCGCCTACAGTGTGTCGCACGACATGCGCCAGCCCCTGCGTGCCATCAGCGGTCATCTGCAATTGCTGCAGCGCAGTTTAAAGGACAAGCTCGACGATGATGAGCGGCAGAACATGGCTTTTGCGCTGGACGGCGCGCGGCGCATGGATTCCATGATCGTTTCGCTGCTCGAATACTCGCGCGTCGGGCGCAAGACCGAGGCCAAGGGTTGGCAAAGCGGGCGGGATGGGCTGGACGAGGCACTCGGCTTCCTCCGCCCCATGATCGTGGAGAGTTCCGCGCAAGTCAATGTGTCCGGCGAGTGGCCCCATGTGTTCGTCAGCCGCGACGAGATGACGCGTTTGTTCCAGAATCTGGTGAGCAACGGCCTTAAATATTGCGAAGCGGGGCAAACGCCGCAGGTCGAGATCGTGTCGGGGGTGGCTGCGGATGTCTGGCAGGTGCGGGTGCGCGACCACGGTATCGGCATCGATCCCGCCCAAGCCGGGCGGTTGTTCCAGTTCTTCAGTCGCCTGCAATCGCGCACGCGCTTTGAAGGAAATGGCATGGGACTGGCACTGTGCCGCCGCATTCTCGAACATCACGGCGGGCGTATCTGGGCGGAATCCGCAGGCGAGGGACAGGGCAGCACCTTCTGCTTTGAGATTCCGCTGGCTGACGCGAGGAAAAAGGAGGGTGGCGATGAATAAATGGTTGTCAGGGTTGGGGTGCGGCTGGCTTTTGCTGCTGGCCGGTCTGTTGCTGCTCTCCGCCTGCGGACGGGAAGAGCGTGACTATCAGCCGGAATTTTCCGCGCAGCCTCTGCGGGATGCGGGGCACTACAGTTTTGCCATCCATCCGCTGCACAATCCCGAGCGTCTGCTGGAGGTGTACGGGCCGCTGATCGACTATCTCAACCGGCATATCAAGGGCGCTCATTTCGTGCTGGAGGCCTCGCGCAACTACGAGGAATTCGACAAAAAATTGTACGCTGCTCAACCGGACTTCGCGCTGCCCAATCCCTATCAGACCCTTAACTCGCTCAAACATGGCTACCGCGTGTTCGGCAAGATGGGCGATGACCATAATTTTCGCGGCATCCTGCTGGTGCGCCGCGATGCAGGCATACGCGCGGTGGCCGATCTCAAGGGGCGCAAGGTGAGCTATCCGGCCAAGACCGCGCTGGCGGCGACCATGATGCCGCAATATTATCTGCATACCCATGGCCTCGATATCAACCGCGATATCGAGAATCTTTATGTCGGTTCGCAGGAGTCTTCCATCATGAACGTCTATCTTGGGCAGGTTGCGGCGGCTGCTACCTGGCCCGTACCTTGGCTGGCTTTTCAGCGGGAACATCCCGATAAGGCGGCGCAGCTCGAACTGAAGTGGCAGACCGAACCGCTGGTCAACAATGGTCTGGTGGCGCGCAACGATATTCCACCGGAGTTGGTGGAGCAGGTAGCCGGTTTGCTGGCGACTCTGCACGAGAGTTCGGAGGGACGCGCCATGCTGGCGCGCTTGCCGATCTCGCGTTTCGAGCGTGCCAACGATGCGAGCTATGACGTGGTGCGCGTCTTCCTCGACGAATTTTCGCGCACGATGCGCCCGCTGGAGCCATGATGAAACTGCCTTCCATCATTCTGCGGCAGTTCTGGTTCGGCTCCATCCGCCGTCAGGTGATGTTGTCTTTCGCCGTCACTTCCGCCTTGGTGATGCTGGCGTTCGGCTATGGCATCGTGCGGCACGAGCGCGATTTCCTGCGCGAACAAAGTCTGGATTTCGCGCAAAGTCTGGCGCACGCCGTGGCGGTGAGCAGCACTTCCTGGGTGTTGGCCGACGATGTGGTTGGCTTGCAGGAGGTCTTGGCCAGCGTCGGGCGCAGCCCCCAAGTCAAGTATGCCCTGGTGCTTTCGTCCGAGGGGCGGGTGCTGGCCGCCAGCGAGGCGGGGCGGGTCGGTCAGTATGTGAGCGATGACTTGAGCCGGAAACTGATCGCCTCGGACAGCAAGCAACCGCTGGTACTGTTCGATGGCGAACGGCTGCTCGATGTGGCAGAGCCGGTGCTAGCCGGAGAGCGGCAGGTCGGCTGGGTGCGTATCGGTCTGGGGCGCGAGCTGATGGACAGAAATTTGCGCCGGGTCGAACTGGTCGGTTTTGTCATGATGGCGGTCGCCGTCTCCATCACGCTGCTGGTGGCGATGCTGCTTTCCGGACGGTTGACCAGCCGCTTGCAGCGGCTGGTGGAGATGGCCAACCAGATCCATGCGGGGCAGCGCAAGGTGCGCGTGCAGGTTCCAGGCATCGACGAGATCAGCAGGCTGGCCGACAACCTCAACCGCATGCTGGACGAGCTGGAGAGGTCGGAACACGATCTGGACGCGCGCGGCAGCGCGCTGGCGCGCGCCAATGCCGATCTGACGCGTTTCGCCGAAGTCTCGGCGCATCATCTGATGGAGCCGACCCGCCGGCTGTCGGTCTACAGCCAGCAGTTGCGCGCGCGCATGGATGGCATCGCCGAGTTGCGCCGTGACGAGGCGGCGCGCACCTCGCTTGACTACATCGAACACGATGCCGCGCATCTGCGCAATCTGGTGCGCGACGTGCAACTCTATTTGGCCTCGGGCACGCCGCGTGGCAAGATCGAACAGCTGGACACGAATGCGGTGCTCGCAGCTCTGGTGCAGCGGCTGGGTGAGCGTTTGCAACGGTGTGGTGCCGCCATCGAGCGTGAGCCGCTGCCGCCGGTCATGCTCGACAAGCCGCGCCTCAACGACATCTTTTCCGTCTTGCTGGACAACGCGCTGCTGCATGCCCAGCCGCTTGATACTGAGAAGGCGTTGTGCATCCGAGTCAGCGGCGAGCGTGGCGAGGGTCTGAGCCGTTTTCGCATCAGCGACAATGGGCCTGGCATCCCGGCGGAATACCGCGAACGCGTGTTCGAGATATTCGAACGGCTGACCTCGGGTGCCGGGGGCGGTTCCGGCATCGGACTGGCGATTGCGCGCAATATCGTCGAGAGCCGGCATGGGTGCATCTGGATAGAGCAGAGCGAACAGGGCGGCGTGGCGGTGGTGTTCGAGTTGCCGGACTAGCAGGCCACGCTCGGATGCAATACGGGTGGGTGTTACACTTTCACCTGTGGGAGCGCTGTATTTACCGCGCGATTTGTTCGATATTAAGAAAATCTGTAGTAAAACGGGAACAAGGAACATGGATATGCTGATTGATAACTCGCAACCTTTCGATTTGCTGCTGCTTGAAGACGAGCCGGCGGATGCCAATCTGGTGCGCTCCGCGCTCAAGGAGAACCATGTGCTGTGCAATCTGCATCATGTGCTGGACGGGGTCGAGGGGCTGGAATTCCTGCGTCGCCAGGGCCGGTATGCGGAGGTGCCGGTTCCCGACCTCATCCTGCTTGATCTGAACATGCCGCGCATGAACGGTCGCGAGTTTCTCGAGGCCGTGAAAGCCGATGAGGAGTTGAAAATGATTCCGGTGGTGGTGTTGACCACGTCGGATGTCGAGCGTGACGTGGTGGCTTCCTACAAGCTGGGGGCGGCAGGCTATATCACCAAACCGGTGGACATGGATCAGTTCATCGCCGCCATCCGCCAGCTGGATAACTACTGGTTCACGCTGACGCGCTTGCCTAAGAAGTTCTGATCATGTGTGCTGACGGATTTTGTCGTGTGTTGCTGGTGGAGGATGACCCGGCGGATGCCAATCTTGTGAGTCAGATGTTGCGCGCCAGCAGCCAGCCGCGCTTTGAAGTGAGCCTGGCGGAAGACTTGGCCGGGATGCACCGGCAATTGTCGAAAGCACGTCCGGATGTGCTGCTGCTTGATCTGTCGTTGCCTGATTCCAGCGGCTTGCAGACGGTGCAGGCGGGACGTCATGCGGCGGGGAGTTTGCCGCTGGTGGTGCTGACCGGTTATGACGATACCGAGTTTGCCGTGAAGTCGCTCGAAGCCGGGGCGCAGGACTATCTGGTCAAGGGTAATTTCAATGCCGATGGCTTGGTGCGTGCCATCCGCTACGCCGTCAGCCGTGCCGGGCTGGAACAGAACATGCACGAGATGGAGGAGCGCTGGCGCTTTGCACTGGAAGGTTCGGGCGACGGGGTATGGGACTGGAACGTGCAGAGTGGCGAGGTGCTGTTTTCGCGGCGCTGGAAAGAGATGCTCGGCTACCGCGAGGACGAGATTTCGGACAAGGTGGCGGAATGGGAGTCGCGCGCCCATCCCGAAGACAAGGAAAGGGTGCTGGCGGCTTTGCGCGCCCATCTGGAGGGGGAAACAATCTCTTATGTCAGCGAGCACCGGTTGCGCAACAAGAACGGTGAGTGGATATGGATACTTGACCGCGGCAAGGTGGTGAGCCGCGATGTGGACGGCAAGCCGTTGCGCATGATTGGTATGTACACCGACATTACCGAGCGCAAGCGCTTTGAAGACCGCATCCGCCACATGGCACAGCATGATGCGCTGACCGACCTGCCCAACCGCGCGCTGTTCAGCGACCGTTTGCAGCAGGCGCTTTCCGTCGCGCGGCGCGACAAGCTGCGTCTGGCCGTGATGTTTCTCGATCTGGACAAATTCAAACCGATCAACGATACGCTGGGGCACGACATCGGTGACTTGTTGCTCAAGGAAGTGGCGCAGCGCATGCAGGCTTGCATGCGCGAATCGGATACCGTGGCGCGCATCGGCGGCGACGAGTTCGTGGTGCTGTTGCGCAGCGTCGATGCGGAGCAGGATGCGCTGGTGGTGGCGGAAAAGATTCGCGCCGCGCTCGATCAGCCGTTTCTGATTTCCGGGAACAGGCTGGGCATCTCTTGCAGCGCGGGGATTGCGCTGTATCCCGACCACGGCAGCAGCGAGCTCGAATTGTCCAAGAATGCCGATGCGGCGATGTATGCCGCGAAGCAGGCCGGGCGCAACCGGGTCGAGCTGTACAGGACGGAGATCGGTGCGTGTTCCGGTGCTGTTTCAGCGTGAGTACTGCGTAACGCCGCTTGCTGTGCCGTTCTGGCATTCACGCAGCGACCGCGAGGCGCGACCATTGCGGGGGGAGACGAATATCCCGTCCTGATTGGCGAAATTCTTTTGGTTCGCCGCGCCGGGCACGATTACGATGCAGCCCGCGTGCATGACGGCGTAGTAATCATCGTCCCAGTCGGAATGACTGAAGATCACCACCTCGTTGTTGCCGCCCGTGTCCTTGATGGAAAAGCGCAGATTCTGCCCGACCCGGTATTCGCAGACAGTGCCGGTGTTGCGGGTGCGCTTGCAGTCCGTTCCCGCGACCACTTCCCGCAATAACTCTTCCTGCGGTGACGCTTCCGCAGCGCGGCCTGTAACGACCCCCTTGAACAGATTCATCAACAATTCTTCCTGCGGGGTCTGGGCGGAGGCAATCCCTGTAACGAGTAGCGCGGACAGGAGCAGTGTGCGGCGGAGGAAGGCGGAACGGGGCATGCAACTCATGACGCACCTCATAATAGAAATAAATTGTGTTTTACAGCAGCCAGTAATGCGGGCGACATTACCTAATCGCGAAAATCCAGACACCGCACTCTCCTGTGGGAGGCCGGTTCACCGGGCGATGGACACTTCCCGTTACCCATCGTCCGGTAAACCGGCCTCCTACATCCCATGCCTGCGTCCAAATCTCTGAATAAGTTGGCCCGCTAGTCTTGTTGCGGCAGTGCCGCCGCACCTGCCGCGGCGATCTGCCCGTCCTGGAACGAGCGCACTCCGCTGATGCCCAGTCCACCGATGCAGATGCCATCGCGCAGCAGCGGCACACCGCCCTCGGCGGGAATCACACCGGGCAGGGCGAGATGGATCAGGCGACCGCTCAATACGGCATCCTCGGACGTTTTGGTCGGCCGCTGAAAGGCAGTCGCGGCATGGGCTTTGGCGATCGCGGTCTCGACACTGCCGAACTGTGTGTCGTGGCCGCGTTGCAGGTAGAGCAGATGACCGCCGTCGTCCACCACAGCGATGACGACCTTCCAGTCGTTGTCGGCGGCTTCCTTTTCCGCAGCTGCCGCGATGCGTTTGGCCTCTTCCAGCGTGAGGGTGGGTTTGCTGCCCATGCTTCAGTTGCCGGACAGCGCGGCGAAGATATTGTCGCGTATGGTTTCCACCCCGCCCACTCCGGGGACGTTCACCACCTTGGGTGCACCAGCGTCGCCCACTTTTCCCCAAGCGTTGTAGTACTCGACCAGCGGCTGCGTCTGACTGTGATAGACATTGAGGCGCTTGATGACGGTCTCTTCCGTGTCGTCGGGGCGCTGCACCAGATCTTCACCGGTCACGTCATCCTTGCCCTCCACCTTGGGTGGATTGAACACGACATGGTAGGTGCGACCTGAAGCCGGATGCACGCGGCGACCGCCCATGCGCTGGACGATCTCGCTGTCGGCGACTTCGATCTCCACCACGTAATCGATGTTGATGCCCGCATCCTTCATGGCTTGCGCCTGCGGGATGGTGCGCGGGAAACCGTCGAACAGGAAGCCGTTGGCGCAGTCTGCTTCCTTGATGCGTTCCTTGACCAGGTCGATGATGATGTCGTCGGAAATCAGGTTGCCGCCATCCATCACCTTTTTGGCGGCGATGCCCAGCGGGGTGCCGGCCTTGATCGCCGCGCGCAGCATGTCGCCGGTGGAGATCTGCGGAATGTTGAATCTTTCCCTGATGTAATTGGCCTGTGTGCCTTTTCCAGCACCGGGTGCGCCTAACAGTATCAGTTTCATTTCGTCTCCCCTCCGTTATTGTCCTCGTCGAAAAATTGCCGTGCTGCGTGTAAATCCTGTTCGGTATCCACTCCGCCTGGAGGTGCCTGTTCGGCGATTACGACCCCAATCTTATAGCCATGATACAGCGCGCGCAATTGTTCCAGCGCCTCGAACTGTTCGATGGCCGCCGGAGCCAGCTGCCCGTAGGCGCGCAGGAAGCCGGCACGGTAGGCGTAGATGCCGATGTGGCGCAGCACCGGCATGTCCGGCGGCGGTGTTTGTTGGGCGGCGAAGGCATCGCGCGGATACGGGATGGGGGCGCGGCTAAAATACAGCGCGTTGCCATCCTTGTCCAGTACGGTCTTGACGATGTTGGGATTGCGCAGCGATGTCTCGTCGTGGAGGGCATGGCAGGCGGTGGCGATGGCGCACTCGGGATGTTCGCTCAGGTGTCGCGCCACCGCGCGGATCAACTGCGGCGGCATCAGCGGTTCGTCGCCCTGCACGTTGACCACGATGGTGTCGTCCGGCCAGTCGTGCTGGTTGACGACCTCGGCGATGCGATCGGTGCCACTGGCGTGGGTGTCTAGGGTCAAGCAGGCCTTGAAGCCGTGTTCACGCGCTACATCGGCGATGGCGTGATGGTCGGTGGCGATCCATATCTGCTGTGCGCCGCTTTGTGCCGCCTGTTCGGCGACGCGCACCACCATGGGTTTGCCGGCGATGGGTAGCAGCGGTTTGCCGGGTAGTCGGGTGGAGGCGTGGCGCGCCGGGATGACGACGTGGAAGTCGACCATTACAGCTTTTCGATCTCTTCCGAGCTGAGTTTGCGTGCTTCGTCGGCCAGCATCACCGGGATATCATCCTCGATGCGGAAGGCCAGACGGTCTGCCTTGCAGACCAGTTCCTTTTCGGTTTTGCGGTAGACCAGCGGTGATTTGCACAGCGGGCAAACTAGGATATCGAGCAGTTTAGCGTCCATGTGGGGCGATCTTTCGCAGTATGTGGGCGGTCAGGGTCGGGTCGATCAGGGCGTCCACGCGCAATACCCAATATCGCGCGTCGGCGAATGCGGCGCATTTTACCGCATCTTTTTCGGTGAGGAGTATCGCATCGCAATCGGCGAAATCAAGTTCGCCCGCGCGGTAGGGGTGATGGTCGGGAAAGGGGTGTTCGGTCACGCTCAGTCCGAGCGCGGCCAACTGGTCGAAGTAACGTCGCGGATTGCCGATCCCGGCCACCGCATGGCAGCGCAACCCGCGCAACGCATCGGCACCGACTGATCGGGCGGGGTTGGCCAGATTCTGGAATTGCTGGCCGGTAAGGTGCATGGTGTATTCGCCTGTTGCCGCCGTGTCGCCGTTCACCACGATGGCATCGACATCGCACAGGCGCGAAACCGGTTCGCGCAGGGGGCCGGCCGGCAACAGCAGACCGTTGCCGTAGCGGCGCGCACCGTCGACGACGGCGATCTCCGCGTCGCGCCGCAGGCGGTAATGTTGCAAACCGTCGTCGCACAGCACGATGTCGCATGCCGGTTCGGCCCGCAATCCCGACAGCGCGGCGGCGGCGCGGTCTTTGCCGATCCAGACCGGGCAGAGCCGGCGTTGGGCCATCAGCAGCGGTTCGTCGCCGACCTGACGCACATCACTGTCTGCCGTGACACATTGCGGGCGGGCGTTGTCGCCATGATGGCCGCGGCTGACGATGAGCGGGTGCCATCCCTGTTCGATGAGGTGTTGCGCGAGCGCCAGCGTGAGCGGTGTCTTGCCGGTGCCGCCGACGCTGATGTTGCCGATCACCAGTACCGGCACCGGCAGGCGCACGCTGTGCAGCAGGCCGTAGCGGTACAGCGCGCGCCGCAAGGCGGCCAGTGCGCCGAACAGCAGACTGAGCGGATAGAGCAACGCATGCAGCGGGGTGATGCGGTACCAGTGGTTTTCCAGCCCGGACATCTTGCGGGAGATTATTTGGACTGGCTTTGGGTGGTGAAGGTGATGCGTCCGTAGCCCGCCTGTCTGGCCGCCTCCATGATGTTGACCACGGCCTGGTGCGGGGTCTTGGCATCGGCGTTGATGACGATGGTGGGATCGGCCTGATCGCCAGCGGCGGCTTTCAGCGCGGCGGCGAGCGTTTCGACTCCGGTAAAGGGAAGCCCGTTGTTGTCGATGGCATAACGTTCGGTGGCATCGACGGCGACATTGATCGGCTTGGCCTCCGCGACGTTGCTTTCGCCACCCGCCTGCGGGAGATTGATCTGTAGCTCGGAGAATTTAGCGTAGCTGGTGGTCACCATCAGGAAGATCAGGATGACCAGTAATACGTCGATCATCGGGATCAGGTTGATCTCCGGCTCTTCGCGGGGTCGTCCACGGCGAAAATTCATCACTTCACCCGTGTGCCATGCACGATCTCGACCAGTTTGATGGCCTGTTGCTCCATCTCTATGGTCAGGCTGTCGATCTGGGCGCGGAAGTGGCGGTAGGCGATCATGCTGGGGATCGCCACGATCAGGCCGAAAGCGGTGTTGTACAGAGCGACCGAGATGCCGTGCGCCAGAATGGCCGGGCTGTTGCCGGCGGCATTTTGCGCGCCGAATATCTCGATCATGCCGACCAGCGTGCCGAACAGTCCCAGCAGCGGGCTGATCGAGGCGATGGTGCCCAGCGTGGTGAGGAAGCGTTCCAGATCGTGCGCGGTGGCGCGCCCGGCTTCTTCGATGGATTCTTTCATCACCTCGGGCGGACTCTTGATGTTCTTCAGCCCGGCAGCAAAGATGCGGCCCAGCGGGGAGCTGGCGGCGAGACGCGCCAGCATGTTGTCGCTGACGCCGCGCTGCTTCATTTCCTTGATGACTTCGTCCAGCAGGGCGGGGGGAGCCACACGTCCGGAGCGCAGGTAGATGAGGCGCTCCACGATCAGGCCGAGTGCGATGACCGAGGCCAGAATCAAAAACCAGATCGGCCAGCCGGCCGCTTCCACGATTGCAAACACGCGAACTCCTTAGTGGTATGCTTAAATCAGCGAGGCGCAACTGTAGCGTTTCGCATGCAGTTGAGCAACACTTCTCAGGGATTGCTTTAGCAGTTTTGCGCTAAGCTGCCATTTGAAAAGAGTATTTCCGTTTACCCACAAAAGCTGTGGATAACTTTGTGAGTTGTTTGCCGTTTTGCCCCCCTAAGGTGGCGTGGGATAAAGGATTTTCTTAACTTGCCTATTTTTTAATACCCAGCTAATCCTATTAAAAACAATCTGTTATCGTAAGTTGCTGATTGCGTGATAGGCGGGTGGCGCGAAAAGCCGCGAATTTCCTAGCGGTGTGCACTATTTTGAAATGTCAATATGCCAACAGGTCTATTTTTGAAAGAAAACGGGCACGTTCTGCGCGTTGCGGAACTCGCCTTTGCGATCAAGAAATTACTGGAATCCGAGGTGCCTTTGCTGTGGGTGCGCGGGGAAATTTCCAATCTGGTCAAGGCGGCCTCCGGTCACTGGTATTTCGCACTGAAAGACGATCAGGCGCAGGTTCGTTGCGTGATGTTCCGGCACAAGAACCAGTTGTTGAGCGAATCGGTCGCCAATGGGCAGCAGGTGGAAGTGCTGGCCGTCGCCACCCTGTATGAGCAGCGCGGTGATTTTCAGCTGACGGTCGAGCAGATGCGTCCGGCGGGGATGGGCGCGCTGTATGAACGCTTCGCGCGACTGAAGCTGAAGCTGGAAAGCGAGGGTCTGTTCGACGCGGCCCGCAAGCGCTCGCTACCGCTTTACCCCAAACGCATCGGCATCGTCACCTCATTGCAGGCCGCCGCGCTGCGCGATGTGCTGACCACCTTGAAGTTGCGCCTGCCCGGCGTGCCGGTGGTGCTGTACCCGACTGCCGTGCAGGGCAACGGTAGCGCGGAACAGATCGCGGCCGCGATAGGCAGCGCCAGCCGGCGTGAGGAATGCGACGTGCTCATCATTTGTCGTGGCGGCGGCAGTATCGAGGATCTGTGGGCTTTCAACGAAGAGGTCGTGGCACGCGCCATCGTCGCCTGTGTCATCCCCGTGGTCAGCGGGGTGGGGCACGAGACCGATTTCACCATCGCCGATTTTGTCGCCGACGAACGTGCGCCTACGCCGACCGCAGCCGCCCAGCGTGTCGTGCCGGATCGCCATGCTCTGCTGCGCAGTCTCGGTGATCTCGCGCAACACATCAGCCGCGCCCAGCGCAACCGCCTGCAAAATGCCATGCAGGCCGTGGATTATCTGCAACGGCGTCTGGTACATCCGGCGCAACAGATACAGCGCCAGACTGAGCAATTGCAACAATGGCAACAGCGCATGCGGCGTGCCCAAGCCTACCGCAAACAACAGATGCACTGGCAGTGGCAATCGCTGGCCCAGCGCCTGCGCGGCGCAGGCACCGACTTCGCGCACCAGCAGGGCAGACTGGACGCTCTGGCGGTGCGACTCGGCCAAGCGTTGCATACGCTGCACGCGCGGCAAACGGTGCGGGTGGAGAATATGGCGCAGCATCTGACGCTGCTCGATCCCAAACAGGTGCTGGCAAGGGGATATAGCATGGCGCAGGATGCCCAAGGGCGGGTTGTGTCGGATGCGGCGACGCTGGCGCAGGGCGAGTCCTTGCGTGTCACGTTCGCCAAGGGATGGGTGCGGACGGAGGTGAAAGAACAGGGGTGACCGCCGCGCGCCCCATGCGTTCCGGCCCCCGCTGCGGTATCATGCTGCCCTCGATTTCCCCATGCAGTCCGTTGCAAGGCTTTCTTCCGATGACATCCGAAAACTTCCTCGACCTTCCTCCTCTGCTGAGCGCATGCGGTACGGTCACGTTGCCCGGCTCGAAGAGCATCTCCAATCGCGTGCTGCTGCTGGCGGCGTTGTCCGAAGGCACGACCGTGGTGCGCGACCTGCTGAAGTCGGACGATACCGAGCGCATGCTGGAGGCTTTGCATACCTTGGGCGTAGGCGTGGAGTCGCTGGGGGGCAATGCCTATCGCATTACGGGTTGCGCAGGCGACTTCCCAAACAAGGATGCAAAACTTTTCCTGGGGAATGCGGGTACTGCGTTCCGTCCGTTGACGGCGGCACTGGCGCTATCCGGCGGCAACTATGAATTGTCCGGTGTGCCGCGCATGCACGAGCGGCCGATAGGCGATCTGGTGGATGCGTTGCGCCAACTTGGTGCCAACATCGAATATCTGGGCAATGAAGGCTTTCCTCCCCTGAAAATTTCACCGGCGAATCTGGCTGGCGACACCGTCAGTATTCGCGGGGACGTGTCGAGCCAGTTCCTGTCAGGGTTGCTAATGGCGTTGCCCTTGCTGAATCGTTCGGTGAAGGTCAAGGTGGTGGGCGAATTGATATCTCAGCCTTATGTCGATATTACGCTCTTGATGATGGCGCAATTTGGTGTGGGCGTATTTGGAGATTTTTATGATTCCGGGGTGAGTGCTCAAGGGACTTATCAGTCTCCAGGCACGATTTACGTCGAGGGCGATGCGTCCTCCGCTTCATATTTTCTTGCAGCTGGGGCCATCGGCGGTGGTCCGGTGCGTGTGGAAGGGGTTGGCACAGACAGCGTACAGGGTGACAAACGTTTCGCTGAAGAGCTGCAAAAGATGGGTGCTCGAATCAGTTGGGGGAATAATTGGATTGAGGCACGTGGGCCGGAAAGTGGCAGGCTCAATGCCATAGACTTGGACTGTAACCATATCCCCGATGCCGCGATGACGCTGGCTGTCGCCGCATTGTTCGCCGACGGCACCACCACATTGCGCAATATCGCCAGCTGGCGCGTCAAGGAGACCGACCGCATCGCGGCGATGGCGACCGAACTGCGCAAGGTGGGCGCGACGGTGGAAGAGGGCGCGGATTACATCCGCATTGCAGGATTTGGGAATGAGGATTTGGGATTTGGGAAAACCCGCGACGCTTTGCCCTTAAATCCAAAATCCAAAATCCAAAATCCTGCCTCCGGCATCGACACCTACGACGATCACCGCATGGCGATGTGTTTCTCGCTGGCCGCGTTCGGCGCGGAGGGCGTGCGCATCAACGATCCCGGGTGTGTCGCGAAGACCTTCCCTGACTATTTCATGGAGTTCGCCAAAGTGACGCAAGCGGTTCCCGTTATCGCCATCGACGGGCCTTCCGCCTCGGGCAAGGGTACGGTGGCGATGCGGGTGGCGGCGGTGTTGGGTTTTAATTATCTCGACAGCGGCGCGTTGTATCGCCTGTTGGGGCTGGCCGCGCAACGGCACGGGGTGGCGCTGGACGATGCGGAGGCGTTGGCCGTGCTGGCGCGGCAGATTGACATTCGTTTCGAGGGGGCGGACATCTGGCTGGAGGGCGAGAAGCTGGGCGACGAGTTGCGTTCCGAGCAGGCCGCCTCCGCCGCCTCCCAAGTGGCAGCCTTGCCGCCGGTGCGTGCCGCACTGCTGGACAAGCAGCGGGCTTTTCGCCGCGCGCCGGGACTGGTGACCGACGGGCGCGACATGGCCTCGGTGGTGTTTCCGGACGCGGTGGTGAAGGTGTTCCTGACCGCCAGTGCCGAGGCGCGCGCCGAGCGCAGATATAAGCAGTTGATGGAAAAAGGAATGGGTGCTAATATCGCCGCCCTTTTGCAGGACATCCGGGCGCGGGACGAGCGGGATACCCGCCGTAGCGCGGCTCCACTGCAACAGGCAGCGGGTGCGGTGTTGCTGGATACCACGGCTCTGAATATCGAGCAGGCGGTACAGGCGGTGCTGGCGCATTACCCGCAGAAGTGAGGTTCCGCGTTCCTCCCCGGAATGCGGATTGTTTAACTAACCGCCGTGCAAACGGTTTTATCTTAGGTGTATTTTCAATGAACGCAACTGCTGATGCTGTACTGAACCCCGATAGTTTCGCCGCAATGTTTGAAGAGAGCTTGACGCGCAAAGAGATGCGCGCGGGCGAACTGATCACCGCGCAAGTCGTGCGTGTCGACCACAACATGGTGGTGGTGAATGCCGGACTTAAATCCGAAAGTTTGATCCCGGTCGAGGAATTCCTCGATGCGAAGGGCGAATTGGAGATCAAGGCGGGCGACTTCGTCACCGTTGCGATCGAATCGCTGGAAAACGGTTATGGCGAGACCAAGCTGTCGCGCGAAAAGGCCAAGCGCCTCGCGGCATGGCACGACCTGGAAGTGGCGATGGAAGAAGGCAAGATCGTCGAAGGCTTCGTCAGCGGCAAGGTCAAGGGTGGTCTGACCGCGATGGTCAACGGCATCCGCGCGTTCCTGCCGGGTTCGCTGGTGGACATCCGTCCGGTCAAGGACACCACCCCGTACGAAAACAAGACCATGGAGCTCAAGGTCATCAAGCTGGATCGCAAGCGCAACAACGTGGTGGTTTCCCGCCGTGCCGTGCTGGAAGCGACCATGGGTGCCGACCGTGAAGCGATCATGGAAAATCTCAAAGAAGGCGCGATCGTCAAGGGCGTGGTCAAGAACATTACCGACTACGGCGCGTTCGTTGACCTGGGCGGCATCGACGGCCTGTTGCACATCACCGATCTGGCATGGCGTCGTGTGAAGCATCCATCCGAAGTGCTGAACGTCGGCGACGAAGTCGAAGCCAAGATCCTCAAGTTCGATCAAGAGAAGAACCGCGTCTCTCTGGGTATCAAGCAGATGGGCGACGATCCCTGGAATGGTCTGGCACGTCGTTACCCGCAAGGCACCCGCATGTTCGGCAAGGTGACCAACCTGACCGACTACGGCTCTTTCGTGGAAATCGAGCAGGGCATCGAAGGTCTGGTTCACGTTTCCGAAATGGATTGGACCAACAAGAACGTGCATCCTTCCAAGGTCGTCGCGCTGGGTGATGAAGTGGAAGTGATGATCCTCGAGATCGACGAAGCTCGCCGCCGCATCTCGCTGGGCATGAAGCAGTGCAAGTCCAATCCATGGGACGACTTCGAACTGAACCACAAGAAGGGCGACAAGGTTAAGGGTCAGATCAAGTCCATCACCGACTTCGGTGTGTTCATCGGTCTGGATGGCGGCATCGACGGACTGGTACATCTGTCCGACCTGTCTTGGAGCCAGCCCGGCGAAGAAGCCGTGCGCAACTACAAGAAGGGCGACGAGCTGGAAGCGGTCGTGCTGGCCATTGATGTCGAGCGCGAGCGTATCTCCCTCGGTATCAAGCAGATGGAAGGCGATCCGTTTGGCGGCTTCGTCACCGGCCACGAGAAGGGCGCTGTCGTCACCGGTACGGTGAAGTCGCTGGATGCCAAGGGCGCAACCATCGCGCTGGAAGGCGACGTGGAAGCCTATCTGAAAGCTTCTGAAGTCTCCGTCGACCGCGTGGAAGATATCCGCAACCACCTGAAGGAAGGCGACAGCGTGACTGCCGTCATCATCAACGTGGATCGCAAGAATCGCGGGATCAACCTGTCGATCAAGGCGCTGAACAAGGCTGAAGAGTCTGCCGCAATGCAGAAACTTTCCGCCGAGAGCAGCTCCAACGCGGGCACCACCAATCTGGGCGCTCTGCTGAAGGCCAAGATGAGCGGCAGCAAGACCGAAGCCTGAGCGCGGGGTTAGCACATGACCCGGTCAGATCTCATCGCGCGCTTGGCCGAGCTGCATCCGCAGTTGCTGGCCAAGGATGCCGAGTTCGCCGTCAAGGTGATTCTGGACACGCTGTCTGCCACGCTTGCGCGCGGCGGGCGTGTCGAGATTCGCGGCTTCGGCAGCTTCGGTCTCAATTACCGTCCGCCGCGTCTGGGGCGCAATCCCAAGACTGGCGACAAGGTAAAGGTGCCGGCCAAGTACGTGCCGCACTTCAAGGCTGGCAAGGAGTTGCGTGAACGGGTCTGCGAATCGAAGCAATCCTGACACGTGTGAAACAGGTGTAAATGGCGGCATATCGCGAGGTATGCCGCCATTTTTTCGCCTGTTCGTGTTATCGTTACGACCGTTTTCAGACGGGTGTTTGCCAAGTCATGCGTTATCTCAATTGGTTGTTGCGGGCGGTGCTGTTCATCGTGCTGCTCGGATTCGCGGTCAAAAACGATCAGCCGGTCACGCTGAGCTATTTTCTCGGTTATGAATGGCATGCTTCGCTGGTGGTCGTGCTGCTGCTGTTTTTCGCGGCAGGGACGGTGGTCGGCGTGCTTGCCATGTTTGGCAACGTGCTGCAGCAACGGCGCGAAATCGCTCGCTTGAAGCGGGACATACGCGTTAAGAACACTCTCGCCGGTATCGGCGACACACAACAGACCCCCATACAACCTTCCTGACGGATTTCTCGCGCATGGAATTCGAACCCTGGATGCTGCTGGTATTCCCCTTGTTTTTCGGAATGGGATGGATGGCGGCACGCATCGACATCAAAGAGCTGATGTCGGAATCGCACGCTTTGCCGCAATCCTACTTTCAGGGGTTGAACTTTTTGCTCAACGAACAGCAGGACAAGGCCATCGAAGCGTTCATCGAGGTGGTCAAAGTCGATCCGCAGACCATCGAGTTGCACTTCGCGCTGGGCAGCCTGTTCCGCCGCCGTGGCGAGATTGATCGCGCCCTGCGCATGCACCACAATCTGGTGGATAGAGCCGATCTGGATGACGGCAAGCGCCAGCAGGCGGTGTTCGAGTTGGCGCAGGATTATCTGAAGGCTGGTATCTTCGACCGGGCCGAATCGTTATTCCGCGAACTGAAGAAATCCCCGTACGCGAAACCATCGCTGGAATTCCTGCTGGAACTGTTCCAGAAAGAGCATGACTGGCTCAAGGCCATCGAGGTCGCGCAGCAGTTGGCCGAAGTGTCCGGCCAACCTTACAACAAAAAGGCTTCGTTCTTCTATTGTGAGTTGGCCAACGAGGAGATCGCCGCAGGCGATGTTGCTGCGGCACGCGAGCATCTGCGGCAGGCGTTGCAGATTTGTCCTCAGGCGGTGCGTGCCAATATGATGCTGGGAGATATGGCCGGCGGCGAAGGCGATCTGGAGCAGGCCATTGCGATCTGGCAAAGCATAGAAGCGCAGGATGCCGAATATCTGCCGCTGGTCGCGGAGCGCCTGCTGGATGCCTACCGCAGTCTGGATCGTGAAGCCGAGGGCGTGGCGCTGTTGCGCGGCTATCTGACCCGCTATCACTCGCTGGATATGCTGGATGCGGTATTCGACGGCGTATTGAAAAATGAAGGCTCTGCCGCCGCCTATCAACTGGTGCGCGGCGAGTTGCAACGCAATCCCACGCTGCTCGGTCTGGACAAACTGCTCGAGGCACGGCTGTTGGAAGTATCCATGGAACATCGCGCCGATGTGGAAATGGTGAAAGACCTGGTGCATAAGCGCACGCGAAATCTCGCCACGTACCATTGTGCCCACTGCGGTTTCAAAGCGCGCCAGTTCTATTGGCATTGCCCCGCTTGTCAGGCGTGGGACAGCTACTCGCCCCGCCGTACCGAAGAAACAGGACTACCCCCATGATCAATCAAAATAGCCTGAACGATCCCAAGATCATCATCGCGCTGGATTATCCGCAGGCTGCCCAAGCGCTGGAACTGGCCGACCGCCTCGATCCGACTCAATGCCGTCTGAAGGTTGGCAAGGAAATGTTCACCGCCAGCGGCCCCGCACTGGTCGAGCAACTGATGAAGCGCGGCTTTGAGATATTCCTCGATCTTAAATTCCACGACATCCCCAACACCACCGCGCAGGCTTGCAAGGCCGCCGCCGGGCTGGGCGTGTGGATGGTCAACGTGCATGCGCTGGGTGGACGCAAAATGATGGAGGCGGCATGTGAGGCCATCGCGAACTGTACCCACCGGCCCAAGCTAATCGCCGTGACGATGCTTACCAGCATGGCGCAGGAAGACCTCGCCGACATCGGCATCAATGCGACACCGGCGGAGATGGTGCTGCGTCTGGCGACGCTGGCGCGCGACAGCGGACTCGACGGCGTCGTGTGCTCGGCGCAGGAAGCCGCGCTGCTGCGCGAGCGTTGCGGCAGCGAATTTTGTCTGGTGACGCCGGGCATTCGTCCCGCGGAGGCCAGCCTCGACGACCAGTCGCGCGTGATGACGCCGCAGGAAGCACTCGAGGCCGGCTCCAGCTATCTGGTGATCGGCCGTCCGATCACCAAGGCCGACGATCCGCTGGCGGCACTGGCCGCGATCAATAACGACATCGTAGGGGCGTTTACCCTGCGGGCACAAGAACCTCTTCGAGGCATCGCGCCCTGAACCCTAGGCAATGAAATCGAATAATAAAAAAATCGGAGAGCAGGCATGAACGCATTGCCAACATTCGAAAACGCAAAAATTCTGGTGGTCGGCGATGTGATGCTGGACCGTTACTGGTTCGGCGACGTCAGCCGCATCTCGCCGGAAGCGCCTGTGCCGGTGCTGAAGGTGACCCGCGTCGAGGAGCGTCCGGGCGGCGCGGCCAACGTCGCGCGCAACATCGCCGCACTTGGCGCGCAGTGCACCCTGCTGTCGGTGGTCGGGGCGGACGAGGCGGGCGATTGCCTGCAGCGCCTGCTGACCGAACAGGGCAGGGTGGAAGCCCTGCTGCAGCGCGACAACACGATCTCGACCACGATCAAGCTGCGTGCCGTCGCGCGCCAGCAGCAACTGTTGCGCATCGATTTCGAGACGATGCCCAGCCACGAGGTGCTGAACGCCAAGCTCGCGGATTTTCGCGCCAAGCTGCCTGAGGCCGATGTCGTCGTTTTGTCCGATTACGGCAAGGGCGGCTTGGCGCATATCGCCGAGATGATCCGATTGGCGCGCGCCGCCGGCAAGCTGGTGCTGGTCGATCCCAAGGGCGACGACTACGCGCGCTATCGCGGTGCGTCGCTGCTGACGCCGAACCGCAGCGAGTTCCGCGAGGTCGCGGGCAGTTGGAAGAGCGAGGAAGATTTCGCCACACGTGCGCAGAAGCTGCGCACGGAACTGGAACTGGAGGCGCTGCTGGTCACGCGCAGCGAAGACGGCATGAGCCTGTATCGCGAAGGCAGCTCGTTGCACGAGCCGACGCAGACGCGCGAGGTGTTCGACGTCAGCGGCGCGGGCGACACGGTTATCGCCACGCTGGCGGTGATGCTGGCGAGCGGTGCGGAACTGCCGGAAGCGATGCGCATCGCCAATCGCGCGGCCGGCATCGTCGTCGGCAAGCTGGGGACGGCGGTGGTCAGCCGTGAGGAAATCGTTCAGGATTTTGGAACTGGGATTTAGGATTTGGGCGGCCCGAGGATTTTCCAAATCCGAAATCCAAAATCCTGTGTTAAGGAGAAGATATGTATTACATCGTTACCGGCGCAGCCGGGTTTATCGGTTCCAACCTGGTCAAGGCGCTCAACGAGCGCGGCGAGCACAACATCATCGCGGTGGACAACCTCAAGAAGGCCGACAAGTTCAAAAACCTGGTCGACTGCGAGATCGCGGATTATCTCGACAAGGAAGACTTCCTGAAAAGGTTGCAGGAAGGTTTTTTCGACGGGCTCGTCTCCGGCGTGTTCCATCAGGGCGCGTGTTCCGACACGATGGAGACCGACGGACGCTACATGATGGAGAACAACTACCAGTATTCGCTGGAGTTGCTGAACTACTGCCAGACCGAGGAGATCCCGTTCCTGTACGCGTCGTCGGCCTCGGTGTACGGCGGAGGTTCCGTGTTCAAGGAGAGTCGCGAAAACGAGGTGCCGCTGAACGTCTACGCCTATTCCAAATTCCTGTTCGACCAGATTGTGCGTCGCCGCTGGCACAAGCGCAACGCGCAGATCGTCGGCTTGCGCTACTTCAACGTATACGGCCAGCGCGAGCAGCACAAGGCACGCATGGCTTCGGTCGCGTTCCACTTCTTTAACCAGTATCGCGCCGAAGGCCGCGTGCGCCTGTTCGAGGGCTGCGACGGCTACGCCAACGGCGGCCAGTTGCGCGACTTCGTGTCCATCGAGGATGTGGTCAAAGTCAACATGTTCTTCCTCGACAACCCGCACAAGTCCGGCATCTTCAACTTGGGCACCGGACAGGCGCAGAGTTTCAACGATGTCGCGGTCGCGACCGTCAACACGCTGCGCGAGGCCGAGGGCAAGCCCGCGTTGAGTCATGCCGAGTTGCTGCAACAGGGGCTGATCGAATATATCCCGTTCCCCGACGCGCTGCGCGGCAAGTACCAGAGCTACACCCAGGCAGACATCGCTGCGCTGCGCGAGACCGGTTATGCCGAACCTTTCCTGACGGTCGAGCAGGGCGTGGCTCGTTATGTGAAACAGATGCTTCAGGCATAGGCATAAGTGCACGGCGTTTGAGTCCGGTAGCACCGGTCCGGCGACTGATCGTGAACTGATAGAATCAGGACGGTATACAAACTGAGCAGGGAAAGATGATGCGACGCACTATCGCAGACAAATCTGGCATGCTGATCTTTGCCGCGCTGGCGCTGGCGTTCGCGCTCGGTTCGTTTGCGTTCCTGTCGTTCGCGCCGGATAAGCAACCCATCAAAATCGGTATCCTGCATTCGTTGACTGGCACCATGGCGACCAGCGAAGCGCCGCTGGTCGACGCGATCCGGTTGGCCGTTGAAGAAGCCAATGCAGATGGTGGTGTGCGCGGACGACGGATTGAGGTGGTGGTTGCGGATTGCAGTTCCGATGCGGAGCATTGCGCCGGGCAGGCAGAGAGACTGATCACGGGGGATAATGTGGCGGCTTTGTTCGGCTGCTGGACTTCGAGTTGTCGCAAGGCGGTGAAGCAGGTCGTCGAACGGCATCATCATCTGTTGTTCTATCCGGTTCAATACGAAGGGCTGGAGCAATCGCCGGATATCTTTTATACCGGCGCGGCACCCAACCAGCAGATCATCCCGATGGCGCAGTGGGCGCACCAGAATATTGGCAACCGTTTCTATCTAGCCGGTTCCGATTACGTTTTTCCGCGTACCGCAAACCGCATCGTCAAGGATGTCCTGCTGGCACAGGGAGCACGGTTGGCCGGAGAGCGCTATGTTCCGCTGGGTAGTTCGGAGGTTGCCGGGATGGTGGAAGAAATCATTCGGGTCAAGCCGGATTTTGTCCTGAATACGCTGAACGGCGAGAGCAATCGCCATTTCTTTCAGGCGTTACATAATGCCGGCGTGAGTTCCGCAAACATTCCGGTTTTCTCCACCAGCATCGCCGAGGTCGAGCTTGCTGCGATGGGGCCCGCGCTGATGACGGGGCACTATGCCGGATGGAATTATTTCCAGAGCATCGACAGCGCCGAGAACAGCGCTTTTGTGGCGCGATTCAAGCAGCGATTCGGCCAGGATCGCGTGTTGAGCGATCCGATGGAAGCCGCTTATCTCGGCGTGAATCTGTGGGTGAATGCCGCGCGCAGTGTCGGTGTGGGCGACACGGCGCAATTGAAGCTGGTTTTGTCGCAGCAGAGTATTCCCGCGCCGGAAGGCGTGATATCGGTCGATTTCGACACGCAGCATCTGTGGAAGACGGCGCGTATCGGCAAGGCGCGCAGCGACGGGCAATTCGACATTGTGTGGCAGTCGCCCGCGCCATTGCATCCCGCACCTTTTCCGTTCTATCGCACGCGCAACGAGTGGCACCAGTTCGCGGCTGAAGGGGGGCGATGATGACCTTTCATTCGATCGGCTCCCGTTTATTGTTCCTGTTTTTGCTGGTGGGTATCCTGCCGCTGGCATCGCTCGGATATTTGACCCTCTCGCAGAACGAGCTGGCGATGCTCAACGAGACGCAGGCTCGCCTGATGCGGCTGGCCGACAAAAAGGCGCTGGAGGTCAAAAGGTATTTGGCCGCACGGACTGAGAATGCCCGGGTTTTGGCTCGCAGCGAACTGGCGGGGGATGGCTTGCGCACCCTTTTGTCGGCCTATGCGCAGCGTTTGAAGAATCCGGCGCCCTACGCGCGAATGAATGCCGATTTCCGGCGCGGAGTTTCGGCATATGTCGATGAGACCGGTTGGTTCTACGATGTCTTCATGATTTCTCCGCAGGGCGAGATCGTGTTCTCGTATTTGCATGAGGCGGATTTCGCCACCAATCTGATCGATGGTCCCTATCGGGGCAGTCCGCTGGCGCTGGCGTTCCGCGAGACGCGCATGACGCTGGAGAGCAGCGTTTCCGATTTTGAGCATTACCCGCCGTCCGCTGCGTCCGGCGCTTTCATTACGGTGCCCATCATTCGCGACAACGCGTTTATAGGGGCCGTGGCATTTCAGCTCAATACGGAGAGTATTTACCGGGTGGCGATGGATTCGATCGGTTTGGGTAGCACGGGAGAAACGCAGTTTGCCAAGCCCGGCGATGCGGGCAAGGCGTTGCTGACCACGCCGCTCAAATTCGATGCACAGGCGGCGATGCGTCGCCAGATCGATCTGGCGGAGGAGAATGACAGTCCGATGCGACACGCCATGCAGGGGGAGCGCGGCGCGGGCATCAAGATGGACTATCGCGGTAAACGCGTGATTGCGGCCTGGCACTATCTGCCCGAATTGCGCTGGGGCATGGTGTTGAAGATCGATGTGGAGGAGGCGCTGGAGCCGATACAGAAGCAGCAAAGATTGTTGCTGGGCGTGTTGTCGGCCTTGTTGCTATTCGTCACGGGCATCGCGTATTTCTTCGGCCGACAGTTGTTGCTGCCGCTCCGTGATCTGGCGCAGACGGCGGATCAGATTGCACGGGGTGATCTGATCCGGCGGGTGACAGATTCAGGGAGTGACGAGATCGGCCAGCTGGGCCGGACGTTCAACCAGATGGCCGTCAAGTTGCAAGCTCTGTATGCCTCACTGGAAGAGAGAGTCGCTGAACGCACCCAAGAGCTGCATGCCACCAACGAACAGTTGAACGAGGAAGTGAACGAGCGCATGCATTCCGAGCATCAGCTTAAGCTGAGCAACGAGGAACTGGCCGTCTATAAACGCTTCGTCGATTCGACCGACAACGGGATGGGCATGGCCTTGCTGGACGGAAAGGTGCTCTATGCCAATCCCTCTCTGATCCGAATGCTGGATATTGATGGCAGCGACCTGTCCCGCTACAACTTCACCGGTTTTTATCCACAGCATGATCTGGAACGCCTGACCAAGCAGGTCCTGCCGGAAGTGATGCGGACAGGACACTGGTTCGGCGAACTGTCGTTACATGATGCGGCGGGACGGGCAATGCTCACCACGCAGGAGCTTTTCCTCCTGCACGACAGCAACGGGGAGCCTTATGCGCTGGCGAACGTGATTGTCGATATCTCCGAGCGCAATCGGGCGGAGCGACTATTGATGCGCCACAATGCGGTGCTAAAAACCGCACAGGACGGCTTCTGGGTGACGGACGGACGGGGATTTATTTTGGAGGTGAACGAGGCCTATGCCCGGATATCAGGCTACACGGTCGAAGAGCTGGTCGGTATGCATGTCAGTCAGCTGGAGGCTAAGGAATCGGGACTGGAAGAGGTACAGGCGCATATCGAAAGGACAGTCGCGCAAGGACATGACAGTTTTGAAACCTTGCATCGCCACAAGGATGGGCATCTGATAGACATCGATATGTCGACCACTTACATGGCCGACACAGACGAGTTTTTCACGTTCTGCTGCGATATCAGTGGACGTAAACAGGCCGAGCGCGAACTCAGGCACAGTCAGGACATGCTTAATGAGGCTCAGCGCATGGGAAAACTGGGTGCCTGGGAGCTGGATCTGATGGGCGGAGCATTGCGTTGGTCGGACGAGATATTCCGCATCTTCGAGCTGGATTCGGCAAGATTCCAGCCCAGTTATGAGAGCTTTCTCAATGTCATCCATCCGGATGACAGGGAGCGGGTCAACACCGCATACACCGATTCGTTGCAGGATAAACTTCCCTATGACGTGGAGCACCGCCTGTTGATGCCGGACGGGCGCATCAAGTGGGTGCGAGAGCATTGCAGCAGCGAGTTTGACGAAGAGGGGCGGCCTCTGCGGTCAATCGGGGCGGTGCAGGATATCACCGAGCAGAAACAGGCGGAATACACGCTGCGTGTCGCCGCCACCGCTTTCGAAACGCATGAAGGGATCATGATCACCGATGTGCAGGGCAATATCCTGCGCGTCAACCATGCGTTCCAGGAGATTACCGGCTATACATTTGATGAGGTGAAAGGACGGAATCCGCGCTTGCTCAGTTCGGGGCGGCATAACAGGGAATTCTACGCCGCGATATGGCAGGAGTTGCTTGCCAGCGGAACCTGGTCTGGCGAGATATGGGACAGGCGCAAGAACGGCGAGATTTACCCCAAGTGGCTGACGATCACCGCTGTCCGTGACGGGGGCGGACAGACCTCCGAGTATGTTGCGATCTTCAGCGATATCACCGCGCGCAAACAGGCCGAAGAGGAGATACGCAGTCTGGCGTTCTATGATGCACTGACACATTTGCCCAACCGGCGTTTGTTGCTGGACCGTTTCCGTCTGGCACTGTCGATGTCGGCACGCAGCCACAGCTACGGCGGCCTGCTGTTTCTGGACATGGATCGATTTAAGACGCTGAATGACACGCTGGGCCACGATTACGGTGACGATATGCTGGTCGAGGTATCGCGGCGTATCCAGTCTTGTGTGCGCGAGGTGGATACCGTGGCGCGTTTGGGCGGAGACGAGTTCGTGGTGTTGCTGGAAGAATTGGGCCCCAACCCGGCGGAAGCCACGCAACGGATTGCTCTGGTTGCGGAGAAGATCCGCGTGCTGCTCGCGCAGCCCTATCAGCTCAAGGGACATGAGCACCACAGCTCGCCCAGCATCGGTGTGGTACTTTATCTGGGCAATGAAAAGGGTGTGGACGAATTGCTCAAGCATGCCGATATGGCCATGTATCAGGCGAAGGGATCGGGGCGCAACGCGGTGCGTTTCTACGATCCGCGCATGCAACAGGAAGTGGAGATGCGCGTGGCGATGGAGTCGGACTTGCGCAAAGCCGTGGCGCAGGGGCAATTGCAGCTTTACTACCAGGTGCAGGTGGACGAGGAGGGGCGCCCGACCGGTGCCGAGGCGCTGATACGCTGGACCCATCCCCATCGCGGCATGGTTTCACCCGCGCAGTTCATTCCTGTCGCCGAGGAGGGCTTGTTGATTCTGGAGATCGGACAGTGGGTGCTGGATACGGCATGCTGCCAATTGGCCGAATGGACGGATAAGGACACGCTGAGGCACCTCAGTCTGGCTGTGAATGTCAGTGCCCAACAGTTCCGTCTGCCCGATTTTGTCGAGCGTGTTGATTCGACTCTGCGCCGGCATGGGATCGTCCCCGAACGTTTGAAACTGGAACTGACCGAGAGCGTGGTGTTGAGCGATGTCGCCGATGTGATCGCCAAGATGCGGGAACTCAAGGTCTTGGGTGTGCGCTTGTCGCTGGACGATTTCGGTACGGGCTATTCCTCCCTGTCCTATCTAAAAGCATTGCCGCTGGATCAGATCAAGATCGACCAGAGCTTCGTGCGCGATATCGTCACCGACCCGAACGATGCGGTCATGGTGGAGACCATCATCGGCATGGCGAAGAACTTCGGCCTTGATGTGATCGCGGAAGGTGTCGAGACAGAGGAGCAGAAGCTGTTTCTGAAACGTCACGGTTGCCTGTCCTATCAGGGGTACCTGTTCGGCAAACCGGTTCCGGCAGAACAGTTCGAAGCTTTATTGGCGCGGCTGCCCTGAGCGGGCGGGTTATCATCACCGTATTCAATTTTACGCAGGGCAGGTTATGTATCCAGAGATTGAGAATTTTGTCGGTAATACTCCTTTGGTGCGCCTCAAGCGCATTCCGGGTGACAGCAGCAATGTGTTGTTGGCCAAGCTGGAGGGCAACAATCCTGCGGGTTCGGTGAAAGACCGACCGGCACTTTCCATGATCGCACGCGCGGAGGCTCGCGGCGAGATTAAGCCGGGTGACACTCTGATCGAAGCGACCAGCGGCAATACCGGTATTGCACTGGCGATGGCGGCAGCGATGCGCGGCTACAGAATGATTCTGGTCATGCCGGAGAACCAGAGCATCGAGCGCCGCCAGACCATGCGCGCCTTTGGCGCGGAGTTGGTGCTGACCGCCAAAGAGGGCAGCATGGAGTTGGCGCGTGACACCGCAGAACAGTTGCGTGATGCGGGGCGCGGCATCGTGCTCAACCAGTTCGCCAATCCGGACAACCCGTTGGCCCATTATGAGGGCACTGCACCGGAGATATGGCGCGACACGCGGGGCAAGCTGACCCATTTCATCAGCAGTATGGGAACCACCGGCACCATCATGGGGTGTGCGCGATATTTCAAGGAAGTGAATCCCGCTATCCGCATCATCGGGGTGCAGCCGGAAGAGGGCGCGCAGATTCCAGGCATACGAAAGTGGCCGCAGGAATATCTGCCGAAAATCTATGACGGTAAAAACGTGGACAGTCTGGAATATGTCAGCCAGGCCGATGCCGAGGATATGACGCGGCGATTGGCGCGCGAAGAAGGTATTTTTTGCGGCATCTCATCCGGTGGCGCGTTGAGTGTGGCACTGCGTATCTCGAGCCAGGTGGAAAATGCGGTGATCGCCTTTATCGTCTGTGATCGCGGTGACCGTTATCTTTCGACCGGGGTGTTCCCGGAATAATGGCGCAAATCGTCTAAATACCGCTACAATCGGCGTATTTTGATGTGGTCTGCTGCGTGCGTAATCAATGACGGGTGAGTTTTCAGGCATGACAAAAACAGGACGGCGATGGGTGGGGCTCATCGCCGTCCTGTTCGTCGTCAATGCGCATGCGCTGGGTTTGGGTGATATTCAGGTTTCCAGCTATCTCGGCGAACCGCTGCGGGGGCGGATCGCGCTGGCGGAAGTCGGTGATGCCGATCTGCGTGAAATGAAGGTTCGTCTGGCGAGCGTCGAGGATTACAGCAAGAACGGCCTGATCTATCCGGATGGCATCAAGTTCAGGATGCAGTTGGTGAACGAAGCGGGTGCCGCGCCGTTCATTCGTGTCTCCACGCAACAGAGGCTAGACGAGCTGTTCGTCAGCCTGTTGGTCGAGATATCGTCGCCCTCCGGAAAAATCGTCAAAGCTTATACTTTCCTGCTTGATCCTTCTCCCGATCCCGTGCTACCGGTGGCGGTAACGTCCGCTGTGATCACCGCCGTACCCGATTCTAAGCCGGTGACGGTAACAAAACAGGATTCGCCACCGCGCGCCGAATCCGGCGAAAAGTCTGCTGCCGTCAAGCCGAAGAGCAAGCGCAAGAAACGCGTGCCCACGGTCGCACCGGTTATCGGCGAAATCATCGAGACAGGGCAGGAGACAAAATACCATACCGACGAACAGGGCAACAGGGTAGGCACGTTGTCGCTCACGCTGTCGACCGCACTGACGATCTCGCGCAACGATCCCAGTGCCCCGGGCGGTGTGCCGCAATCAGCCGATGCTTTGCAGGAAGAGTTGATCGCCCGCGAAAAGACGCTGGAAGAGCTGAATGCCCAGATCGCCGAGATGCAGGTTCTGATCGGCGTATTGCAGGCCAAGCTGGGTGTCGCTTCAGCGTCGGGAGTCTCACCCGTCATGGAAGCGGATACGCAGGAGGAAGAGGCCTCGTCGGCACCTGAAGAGACCGCGGTGTTGGAGGTGGATGCTCCGGTTGTGGCAAAGGCGTCGGAATCCGGTTGGAAGAAGCCGACAATGGTTGCCGTGTTGCTGTTGTCGGGTATCGCCGGTCTGCTCTGGTACCGCAAGCGCCGGGGTGCGTCGCAATACGGTATGTTCGACGATCTCGATGCCGTGCCAGAGCAACCGGTGGTGCCGCAAGCGGTGCCGGCACCGATGAGCGAGATATCGATCAAGACACCGGCCTATGTCGATCCGCCAAAGACCGAGCAGCTGTTGCCGGCTGAATACGAGTATCTGGAAGAAGCCGATATCTACCTGCGTTTCGGTCACGACAAGCTGGCCGAGGAGGTGTTGCGTGACGCCATCAAGATCAATCCGAATAATCCCAACAGCTATCTGACCCTCTTGCGCGTCTTTGTGATGCGCGAAGACCCGGTTGCGTTCGAGCCAGTGGCCAAGCATGTGAAATCCATGGGCGACGACAGCGCCTGGAAACAGGCGGCCGAGATGGGACACAAACTCGATCCGCACAACCCTTTGTATCAGTAGGTCGCGGCGATCTGCGGGCGGGATAGCGCGGGATTCTGCGCGAAATAGCGGTTGATGCCGTTGAGCAGCGCACTAGCCAGCTTGTCCTGATACTGCCCGTCGTTCAGACGGCGTTCCTCTTCCGGATTGCTGATGAAAGCTGTCTCCACCAGAATGGAAGGGATATCCGGCGACTTAAGCACGGCAAATCCGGCCTGCTCGACATGGCCGCGGTGCAGCTTGTTGATGTCGCCCAATTCGTTCAGTACGTGCTTGGCCAGTTTCATGCTGTCGTTGATGGTGGCGGTCTGCGAAAGATCGAGCAGGGTGCGCGCCAGATACGGATCCTTTACCGCGATGTTCACCCCGCCGATCAGGTCGGCCTCGTTTTCCTTTTTTGCCAGCCAGCGAGCCACGGTGCTGGTCGCGCCGTGTTCGGACAGAGCAAATACCGAGGAGCCGCGCGCGTTCGGTTTGATGAAGGCATCGGCGTGTATGGAGACAAACAGATCCGCATTAGCTTTGCGTGCTTTGGCGATGCGCCTGCCCAGCGGGATGAAGTAGTCGCCGTCGCGGATCAGCACGCCGCGCATGTTGGGCGTGGCATCCACCATGCTTTTGAATTTGCGCGCGATGGCCAGCGTGATGTCTTTTTCGCGCGAACCGTTCCTGCCGATCGCGCCGGGATCTTCCCCGCCATGTCCGGCATCGATGGCGACGATCAGCGTGCGTGCACGCAGTTCGGGGCGGCTGGCAGCCGGTGCGGTCGGCTCGCGCTTGGTGAAAGTGGTGGCGGGTTTGTCTTCCAAGCCATCCGCCGTGATTGCCGGACTGCTCGCGGCGGGCGCGGCGGCCTGATCCAGCAGAGCCATCAGCGGATCGGGTGGCTGGATGGGATAGATGTCGAGCACCAGCCGGTAGCCGTAGTTGCCGACCGGTTTGAGTTCGAACAGCTGAGGCCTGACTTCGCTTTTGAGGTCGAGTACCAGACGCGTCACTCCCGGCTTAAAGCGGCCGACACGCGCGCTGCGGATGTAGGGATCGTTGCTGCCGACCAGTGTGCTCAAGCTGTTGAGGGCAGCGCCCGGCTCGACGTTTTCCAAGTCGATCACCAGACGTTCCGGTCCCTTGATTGAAAACATGTTGTGGCGGATAGGTCGTTTCGACTCCAGAGTCAGGCGCGTGTAATCCTCGGCGGGCCAGATGCGTGCCGAACTGACCTCGATGGCGGCATGTGCCTGCGGTAGCCAGAGCATCAACGCGAGTGCGAAAATCCTTACAAATGCGCCAGGCATCGTTTCCCTTTCTCGGTGTGGGCCAGAATATCCAGTTCGCGTCCTTCCTGCGGAATTCTAATATCTATCTCCATATCGGCAGGCGGCAGCAAACCCTGAGCCTTTTCAGGCCATTCGACTAGAAAAACGTTCCTTCCGTCGAATTCGTCACGGAATCCGGCCGATTCCCATTCTTCTTCGTTGTTCAAACGGTAGAGGTCGAAATGACGCAAATCCAGTCCGCCGGCCGTGTAGGGTTCCAGTAGCGTGTAAGTGGGGCTCTTCACCCGACCTTCGTGTCCGAGCGCGTTCAAGATCCCGCGCACCAGCGTGGTCTTGCCCGCACCGAGATCGCCGTGCAGGTAGATCACCATGCCCGGAGCCAACCCGGATGCGAGGCGTCGCGCCAAGGCGAGCGTGGCTTGTTCGTCGGCGATGACAAAGCTGATTCGGCTATCATCCATGTTATGCAAAAAGAGAATCCTCTATCGGTTGATTACGCGATACTTGTCGCTCAGATACGCGACTGGGCACGCGAACTCGGTTTTCAGGGTGTCGGTATCAGCGATACCGACCTGTCGGCGGCAGAGCGCGGCCTGCAACAATGGCTCGCGGACGGTCTGCACGGCGAGATGAATTATATGGCGAGCCATGGTACCAAACGCAGCCGCCCGGGGGAACTCCTGCCGGGTACTTTGCGAGTCGTTTCGCTACGCATGGATTGCGCGCCTCCCGTTGTGCGTGACAGCTGGGCCGTGTTGCAAGACGGCAGCCGTGCTTTTATTTCCCGCTATGCGCTCGGGCGCGACTATCACAAGGTGATGCGCAAGCGCCTGGCCCAGCTGGCGGACAAGATACGCGACGCGGTTGCCGAATTCAACGGGCGCGTATTCAGTGACAGCGCGCCGGTGCTGGAAGTCGAGCTGGCGCGCAAGGCGGCTCTGGGCTGGCGCGGCAAGCACACACTGTTGCTCACGCGCGAACACGGTTCATGGTTCTTTCTCGGCGAAATCTATGTCAATCTGCCGCTGCCGCCCGATACGCCGCAGGCCGAGCATTGCGGCCGTTGCACGGCCTGCATCGAGGTTTGTCCAACACGGGCCATCATCGCTCCGTACCGGCTGGATGCGCGCCGCTGCATCTCCTATCTCACCATTGAGCTCAAGGGCAGTATTCCGGTCGAATTGCGCGCGTTGATCGGCAATCGTATCTATGGTTGCGATGATTGCCAGCTGGCGTGTCCGTGGAACCGCTTCGCGAAAAAATCGGCGGAGCCCGATTTTGCCGCGCGGCACGGGTTGGACGATGTCTCGTTGCTGGACTTGTTCGCGTGGAGGGAGGACGAGTTCAATGCCAAGCTGGCGGGTACTGCGCTCTACCGTATCGGATACGAACAGTGGCTGCGCAATCTTGCCGTTGCGCTGGGTAATGCGCCCGCAAGTGAAACGGTCGTTGCGGCGCTGCAAGCGCGCGCGCTGCATCCGTCCGGCTTGGTGCGCGAGCATGTGACTTGGGCGCTGGCGCGGCAGGAGGAGCGCGCCTAGTTTTTTTCCAGCACAGCCGCGAAGAAGCCGTCTGTCGCGTGTAGATGTGGGCGCAGCTCCAGATAGTCGCCCATCTCCAGTGCGATCTTCTGTTGTTGCAGCACTTCTCCGGCTGGTTTCAGGACAAAATCGGGGTGGGCGGCCAGAAAAGCCTGCACGATGTGCTGATTTTCCTCCGGCAGGATACTGCACGTGGCGTACACCAAGCGACCACCCTTTTTTACCAGACGGCTGGCGGAGGCGAGGATGGCAGCCTGCTTTTGCGTGAGCTCTTCCAGACTGCCGGGTGACTGGCGGAACTTCAGGTCCGGGTTGCGTCGCAGCGTGCCCAGGCCACTGCATGGCGCATCGACCAGCACGCGGTCTATCTTTCCGGCGAGACGTTTCACCTTGAGGTCGTTCTCGTGCGCGATCAGCATCGGCTGGATGTTGCTCGCGCCGGAACGCTTGAGGCGCGGTTTGAGGTTGGTCAGACGTTTTTCGGACACGTCCATCGCGTATAAACGTCCCTGCGAATTCATCAGTGCAGACAGCATCAGTGTCTTGCCGCCAGCACCGGCGCAGAAGTCCACCACCATGTCGTTACGCTTGGGCGCGAGCATGAAACCGAGCAGCTGGCTGCCTTCGTCCTGCACTTCCACCTTGCCTTCGGTGAACAGCGCGTCCTTGTTCAGCGGGATCTTTTCCTTGAGCCGGATGCCGACCGGCGAATACGGCGTGACACTCGCCTCGATCTTTTTGTCGTGCAGTTGTTGCAATACCTCGTCGCGTTTGGCCAGCAGCGTGTTGACGCGGATGTCCAGCGGCGCGCCCTGCTGCATGGCGAGTCCGAGCGTAAGGATGTCGGCATCGGAATAGGAGGCGCGCATCTTTTCCACCAGCCAATCCGGCAGTTCGGCCTGCACCGACAGCGGTTGATCCTCGACTTTCACGCCCTTCACCGTCGCCAGCCAGTCCTTCTCGTCGCGTTTCAGCACCGGCTCGATCTCGCGCAGGTTGTAGCCGCCGAAACGCAGCAGATAGGCCAGCGCCATACGGCGCGGCGTGGCATTGCCGGCGCAGGTAAGCTCCAGCAGCAGGCGGTGGCGCAACACGCCGAACACAGTCTCGGCGACCAGCGCGCGCTCGTTGGAGCCGATGCGTTCGTTCTGGAAAAAATATCGCAGCGTGGTATCGGCGGGATGCGCCAGCGGCAGGATGGCGCGCAGGGCAAGAATGACAAGGTCGAGACGGTATTCGGTAATCAGCATGATGCGGAGTTGCTCCTGAAATCAGGCGCGCAGTTTAACCGAAAATCCGCTCTGATCCGGTGGGGAAAGGCATTCATTCGTCCGTCAAGCGAATATCGGAGATGACCATCTCACCGGCGATTTGACCGGCGCGGTCGATTTGGCGGATCTTGACGGGCAGCAGACGGTACTCCAGTCCGAGCCAGACATCAAAGCCTTCTTCGCCCTTGGCGTGGAGTTTGCGCAGTGGCAGCGCGCGCAGCTTGCCCAGCGGGGTGCTGATCTCTTCCTCCGCACCGATGTCCATCTGGTAGCTTTCCAGTTTCTTGCCGTTGCTGATGAAGAGCGGTAGAGGCGTTGTGTTCATGGATAACTGTGAAAGCTGGTAAAGGAAGCTCAGGATATCCTGTGCCTGTTCGGGAAGGTCGGCTTCACCGCCGTGAGAGAAATGCAGCTTGTGTTCTGTACGGTCGAATTCTGCGCGGACATTTTGTGTGCCTTTGGATTGCTTCTTTTCTTCGTCGAAACTGTCCGGATGAAGACCCTGCTCACCGGTGCGCCCGCGACTGGTTTGTGTCAGCAGATAGGATTTGAAAATGCTGGCCAGCCCGGTGGTTTGTGTTATGGCGGTCAGAGTGTATTGACCGTCGGCGATGTCGAGGCGGTGAATCGATTCGCCGATCTGCATGCCGCCTGTTCCCTGGTAGGCGCTGAAGGTCAATTGCGCGTGTTTGGGGAGCGGTGGGGCAGGTTCACTTTTGGTGATCGCAACAGGCTCGTCTTGTGCAACTTGTGGCTCGGCGACGGGAGTTTCTTCTGTTGATGCCTCCTGTGTTGTGGGCAGCTCGGAGACTTTTTTCGGTGTGCCGTGCGGTTTTTCGGGCTTGGGTTTTTTCGGAGCGGGAGCCGCTACTTTGGGTAGAGGTTCCAATTTTGCGATAAGTGGCGGCAGCGGCGACTCTGCCACAGGGAATTTAAACACGGGAGAAACCAGCACAACGAAGTGAGCCATTAGCGACAGGCCGATGGCGATGCCTATGCGCACGGCGGGAAGCTTCAGTGCGGCAGGGCAAGGCGGCAAGTCGGTCACCACGATTGACAGGCGGGGATTAACGGATCTGGAGTTTGCTCAGTATCTGGGTGAGTTGCCCGCCGTCGGCTTCCGTGATGACCATCTTGCACGGCAAATTGTGGCGCTGTTTGGATAGCCATATCTCGGTGCGGCTTTCACCGGCCTTGGCCTGATTGTCGAGATAGAACGTATCGAACTCACCGGCGGGTGTTTTTACCTTGGGGCCGCGCGCCACCGCATAGTGGTAGGTGTCGAGCTTGACGCCGTTGGTCATCGGAAATTCAAGCGTGCCCCCCGCGCGTGGAGACAAAAACATGAACTGGTACATCGCACTCAGTCTGTCCTGTGTGCCTTCAGGAAAAGACACGATTTCGCGCTGGCCATGATGGATCAGCGCCAGTTGTCCGGCCGCGCGATCAAATTCCGCCTTGCTGTCCTTGACGCTATCACGTTCGCGGCGGTGGCTGAACAGCGCCGGTTGCAATCCCTGTTTGCCGAGCGTTCCCGAGCTGTCGATAAAGACCTTTTCCGGTTTGAACATCGCCAGCAATCCGACCGGCGTGGTGATGCTGGCCAGCGTGTAATGATCTTTATCGCGTCTGTACGACTCTTCGATCACGCCGATCTTGATGCCGCTCTTGTAGATGTCATAGGTCGCCAGCACGCTATCCGGTGCGGCATGTGCCGATCCCGCAACGACCAGTGTCAGCCATGCGATAAGGTGCCAAAAAATTTTCATCATTATTCCAGACCCGGTGATATCAATGCGTGAGCGGATTGTTTGCGCTGCCGGAGTAGGACACGCCCGCTTTCATCCAGTTCAATCTGTCCTTTGCATAGCCAGCGGATGGCCTGCGGATAGATGCGATGCTCTTCCTGCAACACGCGCGCGGACAAGGTCTCGGCGGTATCGCCCCCCAGCACGGGCACGGCGGCTTGGATGATGATGGGGCCGTGGTCGAGATCGGCGGTGACGAAATGCACCGTACAGCCGTGGATCTTTACCCCGTCGCGCAGGGCGCGCTCATGCGTGTTGACCCCGGCATAGGAGGGCAGCAGCGAGGGGTGGATATTGATGAGTTTGCCGCGATAGCGCTCGACGAAGCCGGCGGTGAGGATGCGCATGAACCCGGCCAGTACGATGAGATCGGGGGCGTATCGGTCGAGAACATTGGCCAGCGCGGCATCGAATGCGGCGCGGTCGGTATAATCCTTGTGTGCCACCACGGCGGTTCGAATGCCGAGTCGTTTGGCGGTTTCCAGTCCCACGGCATCGGCGCGGTTACTGATGACGGCAACGAACTCGCAGGGCAACTTGGCCTCCAGCAGCGCCAGCATGTTGCTGCCGCGTCCGGAGATGAGGATGGCGACCCGTTTCACGGCCTAGCAGACTTGCGTTTGATGTTCATCACCGTTGCGCGCACGGATGGTGCCGATACGCGATACCGTTTCCCCCGATTCTTGCAGATGGCGGATCGCCGCGTCCGCATCCGCTGCCGCAACGATCACTACCATGCCGATGCCGCAGTTGAAGGTACGGAACATCTCCTGAGATTCGACGTTTCCGCCTTCGCGCAACCATTCGAACAGCTTGGGCATCTGCCAGGTTTTGCTGTCGATGTCGGCAACGACATTGGCCGGCAGTACGCGCGGCACGTTCTCGGTGATGCCGCCGCCGGTGATGTGCGCCATGCCCTTCACGGTCACCCTCTCCATCAGAGACAGCATGGGCTTCACATACAAACGGGTCGGCGCCATGATACAGTCGGCCAGCGTGCGACCGCCGTCGAACTTGGCGTTCAGGTCGGGCTTGCTGCGTTCTATAATCTTGCGCACCAGCGAGTAACCGTTGGAGTGCGCGCCGTTGGAGGCCAGTCCCAGCACTACGTCGCCCGGCACGATGTGCTCGCCGGTGATGATCTTGCTCTTCTCGACCACGCCGACCGCGAAGCCGGCGAGGTCGTATTCGCCCACCGGGTACATACCCGGCATCTCGGCGGTCTCGCCGCCGATCAGCGCGCAGCCTGATTGTTCGCAGCCGTAAGCGATACCCTTGATGACCTCGGTGGCGGCCGGCACATCGAGCTTGCCGCAGGCAAAGTAGTCGAGGAAGAACAGTGGTTCGGCACCCTGCACCAGAATGTCGTTGACGCTCATGCCGACCAGATCGATGCCGACCGTGTCATGGCGGTTCAGTTCGAACGCCAGCTTAAGCTTGGTACCGACGCCGTCGGTGCCGGATACGAGCACGGGTTCCTTGTATTTTTTGGAGATTTCCACCAAACCGCCGAAGCCGCCGATGCCGGACAACACTTCCGGGCGCATGGTGCGTTTGGCGTAGGGTTTGATGTTCTCGACCAGTTGGTCGCCGGCATCAATGTCGACACCGGCATCGCGGTAGGAGAGGGAATTGTTTTGGCTCAAGTTGAGTTCTCGCTTTCTAAAAGGTAAAGTGCAGCACATTTTTCGCCGCGAATTTTACCCGAAATGACCTTGTCTCGCTTTGCCGCCTTACAGTGGTTGGCCTTCGCCGCCGCCGCCGGCCTGCTGTTGTACCTGCTGGGCCCAATTCTCACGCCATTCGTCGCGGCGGGCATCCTCGCCTATATCTGCAATCCGCTGGTGCAGCGCCTGTGCGTTTGGAAAGTGCCTCGCACAGGCGCGGTGTTGCTGGTGATGACGGGTTTGCTGCTGCTGTTGCTGTTGTTGCTGCTGATTATGCTGCCCTTGCTGGAAAAAGAATTGCGTCTGTTCCTGCTCCGTCTCCCCGACTGGATCGACGCGGCGCGCGTGCGCGTCATGCCGCTGTTGCAGCAATGGTTCGGCAGCGAACTGCAGTGGGATGCGGCGGAGCTCAAACAGATGTTGCAGGAGCATTGGCAAAAGGCGGGCGGAGTGGCGGCGCAGTTGCTGCCCTGGCTGGGGAACAGCGGCGGCGCGCTGCTGGCATTGCTGGTCAACCTGCTGCTGATCCCTCTGGCGATGTTCTATTTCCTGCGCGACTGGAACGGCATGCTGGCCCGTATCGATCAGTTGGTGCCGCGCCATTGGCATGCCAAGGTGTGCCAGATCGCCGGCGAACTGGACAGTGTGCTCGCCGAGTTCCTGCGCGGACAGATATCGGTGATGCTGCTGATGAGTTGCTATTACGTCATCGCGCTCTGGCTGGTCGGCTTGGAATTTGCCCTGCCCATCGGCATCATTGCAGGCCTGCTGGTGTTCGTACCCTATCTGGGCATGATCCTCGGTCTGACACTGGCGACGCTCGCCGCCGCGATGCAGTTCACAGCCTTCGGCAACGTCCTGTTGGTCTGGGTGTTGTTCGGAATTGGTCAGTTTATCGAGGGTTTCGTCGTTACCCCCTGGTTGGTCGGCGACCGCATCGGCCTGCATCCGCTGGCGGTGATCTTCGCGCTGATGGCATTCGGACAGATGTTCGGCTTCTTCGGGTTGCTGCTGGCCTTGCCGCTTGCCGCCATGCTATTGGTTGGCCTGCGCCATGCCAGGGGTGCTTATCTCGACAGTGAGATGTACGGCAGACCATGAGCCAGCTGCTGCTCGATATTTCTCCCTCAAGCCCGCCGACGTTCGACAACTTCCTCGCCGGACGCAATTCCGAACTAGTTTCGGCGTTGCGCCATGCGCTGACAGGTGGCGGCGAGCGCAGCTTCTACCTGTGGGGCGAAGATGGCAGTGGCAAGAGCCATTTGTTGCAGGCTTGCGTTGCCGCCGCACGGGAGGAAACGCGCAGCGTGATCTATGCGCGGGGCGAGGTACCCGATCTCGCCGAGCTGGTCGCGGTGGACGATGTCGAACAGCTCGACGAGACGGCGCAGGTCGGCCTGTTTTATCTGTACAACCATATGCGCGACAGCGGCGGCTTGTTGCTGGTCAGCGGCACGGATTCCCCTCTACATTTGTCCCTGCGCGACGATCTGCGCACACGGCTTGGCTGGGGGCTGGTATACCAGGTGCACAGCCTCAGTGACGAAGAAAAGGTGCAGGCGTTGAACCAGCACGCGCAGTCGCGCGGCTTCGCGCTGCCGCCGGAAGTTACGCAGTATCTGTTGCGCCACGGTCGCCGCGACCTGCCCAGCCTGATGGCAACGCTGGATGCGCTGGACGAACATTCGCTGCGTTTGCACCGCGCACCGTCAGTGCCGCTGCTGAAAGACGTGATGCAACATATGTAGGGGCGCGATTGCGAAAATTTTCGAAATGAAACTGGAATATTGAAATGAATCTTGCCTTATTCGATTTGGATAATACCCTGCTCAACGGTGACAGCGATTTCGAGTGGTCGCAATTTTTGATTACCATCGGTGTGCTCGACCGAGAATTGTTCGAGGCCAAGAACCTCGCGTTTTACGAGCACTACAAGGCGGGCACGCTGGACATCCACGAGTTTCTCGACTTCCAGTTGAAGCCGCTGTCGCGCCACTCGCGCAAGACGCTGGACGAATGGCATCTGCAATTCATGCGCGACAAGGTGATGCCCATGATTACGCCGCAATCGCGTGACCTTGTTGCGAAACACCAGGCGGCGGGCGACACCTGCGTCATCATCACCGCGACCAACAGCTTCGTCACCGCGCCCATCTCACGCGAGTTCGGCATTGAACACCTGATCGCCACCGACCCGGAACAAAAGGATGGTGAATTCACTGGTCGTGTTGCTGGTGTGCCATCGTTCCGCGAGGGCAAGATCACGCGACTGGATAACTGGCTGGACGAACGCGGCTGGACGCTGGACAGCTTCGCCGACAGTACCTTCTACAGCGACTCGTTGAACGACCTGCCGCTGATGTGCAAGGTCAAGCACCCGGTCGCCGCGAACCCCGACGCCACGCTGCGCGCCCACGCCGAACAGAACGGTTGGCCCATCGTCAGTCTGCGCTGAATGTCCGCGCTTGTTCTCTACGGCACCACGTACTGCCATCTGTGCGAGCAGGCGCAAGCCGTGCTTGGGGATGTCGGCGTGTCCGCGGTTTACATTGACATCGCCGAGGACGACGGTTTGATCGAGTCCTATGGCACGCGCATTCCGGTGCTGTGTCGCCGCGACAATGGTGAGGAGCTAGGATGGCCGTTCGATGCGGCGATGGTGATGTTCTTCGCAGCTTGATATCGCATCTTGTGCGGACCGGGGATGGCGCTCATGAAAAGCCGGGAATATTCCCGGCTTTTTCGATTCCGGACGATACGGAATTTTTCAATCGGCAACCAGCATGGCCCGGTCGTAGCCTGACGCAAATCGCGATGCTGTATCCTTGGCCCTTCTATCCGTGATTAAACTTGTCGCAGTCCTTCATCATCAGGCCAATCAACGTGTTTAATGTCGATGATCGCCATCGTTTTTTTCTGGTCTGCGGACTGGGGCTTGCGCTCGTTTGCACCACACCGGGCAGTCGTGCGACCGAGGTGCGTCAGGTCGGCGCTACCAACACCACTGTCGTCTTGTCTGCTCCGGCCTCGGTGCGGGAGCTGTTGGCGAACCACTTCGAAGTACCGGGCGTGTTGGCGGACGATACGGCCCGCGCTGCTTTCATGCGGCGGGCGCGGCGGGAGATAGGCGAGTTGCTGGCGACCGAGGGCTATTACTCTCCGACACTGAAGCTGCAACCCGCAGGCCCAGATGGCGCCAGGAAACTGGAAGTCGAGCCCGGCCCGCGCACGCTGGTTTCCCGGCTGGACATTGAATTCAAGGGTGATCTCGCCGCCGATGCCGCACCAGAACGCCGGGCTCGTATCGATAAGGTGCGTGCCGCATGGTCGTTGGGCATAGGTGCCCCGTTCCGTTCCTCCGCATGGGACGAGGCCAAGGCGTCGCTGCTTGCCAGTGTAGCGAGCGAAGATTATGCCGCAGCACAAATCGTGGCCAGTCAGGCGGAAGTCGATCCGGCAACTGCAACCGCGCAATTGAATGTGGTGATCGACTCCGGCCCGGCTTTCCGTTTCGGCGAGCTGGAGGTGAGCGGCCTGGATCGCTATGAAAGGGCTCTGCTGCTTCGCCAGATGCCGTTCCAGTCCGGCGCGCCTTATCGCCGTGATCTGCTGCTCAGCTTTCAGGCGCGCTTGCAGAGCATGCCCCAATTCAGTTCGGTGATCATCGCGATCGAACCCGATATATCTACCCATGCGGCGGCACCGGTGAAAGTGACGCTGACCGAAGCGAAAACCCGGCGCGTGGCTATAGGTGTCGGCATCAGCACCGACAACGGTCCGCGCAGCGAGATAAATTATCTCGATCACGATTTTCTTGATCGCGCTTGGAGTCTGAACGGCGGGCTCAAGCTGGAGCAAAGCCGTCAGAACTTGTCCGCCGGTATCGACACCTTGCCGGACGATGACGGTTACTTGCTGTCGTGGGGGGCGGCTACCGAAGCGACCCTGATCGCGGGGCTGAAGACCGAACGCCATAAACTGAGCGCAACCCGCAGCCGTACACTGGGATTGATAGAAACACGGCTGGGCGTTAACTGGCAGCAGGAGACCCGCAGACCCAGCGGCGGCGTTCAGGAAGTCAACCAGGCACTGGTGCTGGATTGGCAGTGGCATCGGCGCGCGATAGACAATCCTCTCTATCCGCGAGACGGCAACGTGACCGAGCTTCGCCTCGGCGGGGGCTCGCGGCAATTGCTGTCGGATCATGATTTTTTGCGCAGCTATGCGCGTCACGAGATATGGTGGCCGCTGGCCGAGCGCGATGTTGTTTCGATGCGCGGCGAGGTGGGGTACACCCGCGCCCTGTCTCGCCTCGGCATTCCCCAGGAATATCTATTCCGCGCCGGCGGTTCGCAATCCGTACGCGGCTACACTTACCAGAGTCTGGGCGTGATCGAGGGCACGGCGATCGTGGGCGGGCGGGCGCTGCTCACGGGCAGTCTCGAATATACCCACTGGTTCAGCCAGGATTGGGGCGTGGCTCTGTTTGCCGATACCGGCGGCGTTGCCGATGCCTTGAGCCAAGTGCGTATGGTCAGCGGCTATGGCAGCGGGGTGCGCTGGCGCAGCCCGGTCGGTCCGCTGGCCATGGATCTGGCTTGGGGGCAGCAGAGTAATGATTTGCAGCTGCATTTTTCACTGGCCGCAGCGTTCTGACAATGACCGACATCCCCTCATATAAAGCCGTTCTGCTGCATCGCGCAAAGCGTTGGTGGTGGCTCGCCGCAGTCGTCTCGCTTTCGGCTATCGGCGGCTGGCTGCTGGCCAGCACCTCCGGGCTGCAATGGCTGGCATCGGCGGCGATGCGCTTCAGCGCAGGCGGCGTTTCGTTGACGGGCGTGAGCGGCTCGTTGCTCGGCTCCATGGGGGCGCAGACGCTGATACTGGATAACCGCAGCGATCTGCGCATCACGGCGCACGACGTCAAGATGGACTGGCGTGCGGTTGCGCTGCTAAGCGGACAGCTGGACATCCGGCTATTGCAGGCGCGGGATGTCGAAGTGTTGTCGCTGCCTTCGCCTTATCCGCAAGACTTGCGCCCGCCACTGTCCGTGTCGATAGACAAGCTCGACCTCGGTGCGCTGCAGGTGATATTCGAAGCAGGTGGCTCCCCCGCTTTTTCCGCCAGCAATCTATCGGCGAAACTGGAAAGCGACGGCCAGCGTTATCGCTTGGACGACCTGCGTGCGAGCATCGAATACGGCACGCTGACGGCATCGGGCCGGATCGAGGGCAGCCGGCCGTTCGCGCTACAGGCGCAGGCCGAGCTCGTCGGCGTCGCCAACTTCGTGGCAGCCGGAAACCGGGATGCGCATATCGCGGCCAGCATCGGCGGCGATCTGCAAAAGATCCAGATCAGCGCAAAGGGTGACGGCGCGGGGCTTACCGGCAGCGGGGAGGCGCAGCTGACCCCTTATGGCAATTTCCCGCTCGCTGCGTTGCGATTGCAAGTGAACGGGCTCGACCCGCGCGCGTTCTCGCCGACGGCCCCCAAGGCCAACCTCACGCTGCAAGCCGATTTGCGCGGCAATGCCGACGGCCGGCTCGAAGGCGATGTCAGGGTGAAGAACCTGATCCCCGCGCCGCTGGATCGCGACGGCCTGCCGCTGCTCGACGGACAGGCTCATGCAACGCTTTCCGCCGACTTGTTGCAATTCGACAAACTGGCGCTGGCCCTGGCGGGCGGTGCGACCATTTCCGGAGATGTCGCGTGGCAGCGTGTGCAGGCAAAGGGATGGGGAGAGCTGATTGTCAGCCGCCTCGATCCGGCTGCGCTGGATACGCGATTGCGCGCGGCCAGACTCAACGGCCGCATGAAACTCGGCGGCGACAGCCAGGTTCAGCGAGGCGAGATCGCGCTCAGCGATGGCAAGCTGAAACTGGATGCGCTGCTGATCAAATCCGCCGGGATGCTGACACTGGAGAAATTGCGTCTCGCTCGCGGCCAGGCCGCACTCAGCGGACAAGGCGAACTGGCGCTGAGTGGCCAGCGCACCTACCGCTTCGACGGCCAGCTGCAACGCTTCGACCTTGCCGCGTTCCTGAGCGCCCCGCGCACAGACCTCAATGCCAGTCTGGCACTGGCCGGCGAACTGGAGCCGCAAGTCAGCGGCACGGCGAGCTTCAAGATGAACGCCAGCCGTTTTGTCGATCAGCCGGTGAGCGGCGCCGGTCGGATCGAATTCTCCGGCATGGACAAGACCAAAGTCGATGCCGAATTCCGCCTAGGCGACAACCGCCTGACGGCTAAGGGCGGCTTCGGCTCGGCATCGGAACGGCTGCAACTCGATCTCGCCGCGCCCGCACTGGCGCAACTCGGTTCCGGTTTCGGCGGCGCGCTGAACGCCCAGGCCAGTCTGTCCGGCAGTCTGGTCAACCCGGATGCCAGTTTCGCTGCGGAAGGGCACAAGCTATCCATGCCGGGCGAGCATCGTCTGGCCGGTTTTACCGCCAGCATGAAACTGCAGGGAGAAGCGTTGATGCTGAGCCTTGCTGCTAACGACTACCGGGCGGGAGCGGACTCGTCGTCCGAGTCTGGGCCAGAACTTAGGACAGGCTTTAAGAGTCTGCAACTGGCCGCGAACGGCAGCCGTTCGCGCCACACATTCGATGCCGATGCGCTGCTGCACGATGGCAGCAAGCTGACGCTGCGCGCCCATGGCGGCTTAGTCAATAGCGCTCAGGGGCTGGAAGATATGCGATGGCAGGGTGCGCTGACGGAGTTGTCGGGTACGGGTGCGCTGCCGTTCAAGTTGCTGGCGGACACGCCGCTCACGCTGAGCCGGAAACGTGTTGCGCTGGATGCGGCGGTGTTTGCGGTGACCAGCGGCCAGCTGCGCATCGAAAGCCTGGCATGGATGCCGCAGCGCTGGAGCAGCCGGGGAAGTTTCACCGGCATCGGCCTGCGCGCCGGTGTCGGCTTTAAGCCCAACTTTCGCGTGCGGGAAGGCCGCCAATTCTTGCGGTTGGGCGGCGCGTGGGACATCGCCTCTGCCGCGCAGCTGGAAGGCACGCTGCGCGTCGCGCGCGAAAGCGGCGACTGGGTGTTGCCGGGCGATACGCCCGTCCCGCTGGGCTTGACGACACTGGAGTTCAGCACCCGTGCCACCAACGGGAAAGTCAGCGGAGAACTGACGGCACAGGGAGAGCGTCTGGGCGCATGGCGTGCCAACATCGCTATGCCGCTGGCGCAATCCGGATCGGGCTGGACGGTGCCGGATCATGCGCCTCTCACCGGAAAAATCCATATCGACGCGACCGATCTGAGCTGGCTGGCAGCCGCCTTCAACGAAGACCTCAAGACCGCCGGACGACTCGCGCTGGACGCGGATATCGCCGGTACTTATGCCTCGCCGCGTCTGCTCGGGCAAGTGCGCGGCGACGATCTGGCGCTGGCGTTGCTGGATCAGGGCATACGGCTGGAGCAGGGCACGCTGGCGGCACGCTTCGACCAGAACTCGCTGCACATCGACACGCTGAGTTTCGTCGCGCCGCATGAGCCGCAGCCGCGCGACAGTCTGCTGGCCGGGATGAATCCGTTACCCGGACCGGGCAAGCTTAGCGCGTCCGGCGTCATCGATTTGAGCGGCAATAAAGGCGATCTCGAAATCAGCGCTACCCGGATGCCGCTGTCGCAGCGCCGCGACCGCTGGATCATCGCTTCCGGCAGCGGCCATATCGGCATCGACAACAATCGGCTCTCGCTGGTCGGCAGCATCACCGCCGACGCGGGGCTGATCAACCAGCCCGTCAGTAGTCGCCCGCAGCTGTCGGAGGATATCGTGATTGTCGGGCGCAAGGCGGTCGCATCCAAAGGGCCGCGCCTGTCCGTCGATGCCACGCTGAATCTGGGAGAGCACTTCTACCTGCGCGCTTCCGGGCTGGAGGCGCGTCTGGCAGGGCAGTTGAGCGTGCGCGACACGCAAGGCCAGCAGTTGCGCGTCAGTGGCAGCATCACCGCCAGCGATGCCACTTTCGAGGCCTATGGCCAGCGTCTGACGGTGGAGCGGGGGATCGTCAACTTCCAGGGGCCGCTCTCCGATCCGGGACTCAACATTCTCGCGTTACGCAAGGGCCTGAGCGTGGAGGCGGGCGTCGAGGTGACGGGCACCGCGCTGCATCCTTCCGTGCGACTGGTATCCACCCCGACGGTGCCCGATTTCGAAAAACTCTCCTGGATCGTGCTCGGCCGATTACCCACTACCGGGGGCGCCGATACCTCGCTGTTATTCAACGCCGCCGGGAGCATTCTGGGTGGACAATCCGGCGGCATCACCGGACAGCTGAAACAATCGCTGGGCATAGACGAACTGTCGCTGCGTCAAGACGAGAGCGCGCAGGGCGGTTCGGACAACCCGCTAAGCAGCCAGATCGCCACGGTCGGCAAGCGCCTTTCGTCACGCGCCTTCCTCAGCTACGAACAGGGCGTAACGGCAGTGGCGGGTGTGACCAAACTTACCTACACCCTGACTCCCAGAGTGAATATCGTCACCCAGGCCGGTGTCGAGAGCGCGATCGATGTGTTCTATACCTTCAGTTTCGATTGAGTGTCGGTTGGCGGCTACATGCGCCATACCAGCAGAGTGGTGCGGTGCAGGTCTTCCACCTGAATGGTTTTGTGCGGCTTCTGTTCCGGAACCGCGAAGGTGCTGCTGATGAACAGACTGCCGGGTCGCATTTCGGCGCGCGCTTTGTTCCACAGACGTTCCATCGGCACCGGCGACAGATAGGCGAACACCACGTCGTATCCGGCGAGGTCGCAATCCCACAGGCTGCCCCACCGGACTGCACATTGCTGATGCGCACCGAGTTTGACGCGCAGCCAGCTCCACAGCAAAGGCAGCGGTGCGGATTCGACGCCGAAGTATCGGCCGTCGGGGCGGACACCGGCGAGGTGGGTCAACACCCCGCCCAGTCCGGAACCGAGATCGGCGAAGCGAAAACCCTGTTTTTTCGGCAGGAGATCTTCCAGCGCGCACCACACCTTGTTACTCGACAGGTATAGCGGCACCTGGGTGCGGAAGGTGCTCCAGTAAACTGCCAGCAGGATGAGGAACACGGCGAGGTAAAAACCGGAGGGAATGTCGAGCGTCAGCATCAACACCAGCGCGGGCGCAAACGAGAACTGGATCAACAGCCACCAGCGCGCCAGTCCGGCCAGGCGGCTGAAGGCGGTCGCGAACACTCCGCATATCAGCGCGAAAACGAGGGGATGGAGCGTTTCTCCGGCGACGCGCACGCTCAGGACAGCGAAGAAAAATGCGGCGAGTTGCAGCAGCAGGGCGATGACAGCGGGCGGCAGCTTGGCGATCAAGGTATTGCGTCGGCTCAGAACACCAGTCCGGCTTCGACTTCTTTCCGTTTGTCCGCCCCTGTCAGGCGTTCTGCCAGAACCAGAGCGAAACCCATGGCTGTGCCCGGCCCGCGTGAGGTGATAATTTTGCCGTCTTCCACCACGGCGGCGGTTTGCAGGGACACTTCCGGATAATCGTCGAGACAGGTCGGGTAACAGGTGGCCTGCTTGCCGTCGAGCAGGCCGGCGGCGGCAAGCACGGAAGGCGCGGCGCAGATCGCGGCGACGTAGCGATCCGCTGCGTGCATGCGGCGCACCAGCGCCAGTACGCGCTCATCGGTCTTCAGGCGGTCGGTGCCCGGTTGCCCGCCGGGCAGCACGACCATGTCGTAGTCGTGTTGCATCGCCTCATCCAGTAAGGTGTCCGGCAGCAGCAGCGTGCCGCGGCTACCGCGCAGCGCGCCGTCTCGCAGCCCCGCCAGCGTGACCTGCACACCGGCGCGGCGCAGGATGTTGACGACGGTGACCGCTTCCAGTTCCTCGCTACCTTCGGCAAACAGGACCAATGCGGTCTTCATGCTTCCATGCCGAGATGATAGGCCCTGAGCAGAGCGCTCTTCAGCTGCGGGTGCTGTTCGAGGTCTTCGATACCCATTTCCTGTTGCGCGATGATTTGCAGTGGGGCGGTCAGATGATTCTCGCTCCAGAGTGCCGTGAAGCCTTCCAGATCGAATACGCCGTCCTTCAGGTAATCGGCTGCCATGCCTTGCGCATTGTCGTAACGGATATCCTCTTCCTGCATCACCTCGTAGAGGTATGAATAGGTGTCAATGCTGTGTTCGATTGCCAGCACGATGTGTAGCGACGGTATGGTGAGGTATTTTTCCAGGACATGGTCGAGATCCAGTGTCGAAGAGAGATCGTAGCTTTCTCCCTTGAAGCTGAATTCGATGTGGGCATCGATGAGATTTTTCATCCGATGGGGAGATCAGTCGCGGAAGTTCTGGTATTGCAGTGGAAAATCCGTGACGGATTTTTTGATGAAGGCGATGGCGGCCTGCAAGTCGTCGCGGTTCTTGCCGGTCACGCGCACGGTATCGCCCTGGATGCTGGCCTGCACTTTCTGCTTGCTGTCCTTGATCAGTTTGACGATCTTCTTCGCCAGCTCGATCTCAACACCGACCTTGACGGTGCAGGAACGCTTGACCTTGTTGCCGCTGACCTTCTCGATTTTGTCGCTGATCTCCAGGCATTTGATGTCCACGCCGCGCTTGGCCAGCTTGCCGTTCAGGATGTCCTGCACCTGATCGAGCTGGAAATCGTTGTCGGCATGCACCGTCAGCACCAGTTCGGCCTGCTCGACGCGTGCATCGCTGCCCTTGAAGTCGAAGCGCGTGCCGACTTCCTTGTTGGTCTGCTCGACCGCGTTCTTGACTTCGGTCTTCTCTACTTCGGAAACGATATCGAAAGATGGCATGGTGTGCTCCAATTTCTAAAAAGTGCGACCCGCAGATTACACAGATTACGCAAGATCAAAGACAAACCTAAATCTGCGTGAATCTGTGTAATCTGCGGGCAGGTTCTTTTCTTTTAACCAAAACTGCAAACGTAATCTACCGCGCCCGCGCCGGTATGGATATCGAAGCTGCTGTTGGCGGCGACACTGAAACTGCTGCCCGCAGCGTAGGTCTTGAACTCGGACTCTCCGGCAATCTTTACCGTGCATTCACCTGCGGTAATCTCCATCAGTTCCGCCGTGCTGACGTTGAACGTGAGCTGGCTGTTCGGCAAGACTACACCGACGGTCTTGCGCGACCCGTCGGGGAAGAACACCGAGTGCGACACGCACTTTCCGTCGAAAAATACATTGGCCTTGGTGCCGACCGAGACGTTATCGATTTTGTCAGTCATGGTGATTTCCTCTTATTTTCGATTCTTCAGGTTCGCCGCGATGCGCATGCGCAGAGCGTTCAGCTTGATGAAGCCGGCTGCGTCCTTCTGGTCGTATGCGCCCTTGTCGTCCTCGAAGGTGGCGATGCTCGAATCGAACAGCGAATCGGTCTTGGAATCGCGGCCCACGACAATGACGTTGCCCTTGTACAGCTTCACGCGCACCCAGCCGTTGACGGTCTGCTGGGTGTGGTCGATCAGGGTTTGCAGCGCGATGCGCTCCGGGCTCCACCAGTAGCCGTTGTAGATCATGCTGGCGTAACGCGGCATCAGGTCGTCCTTCAGGTGGGCGACTTCGCGGTCCAGCGTGATTGACTCGATGGCGCGGTGCGCCTTGAGTATGATGGTGCCGCCGGGGGTTTCGTAGCAGCCGCGCGACTTCATGCCGACGTAGCGGTTCTCGACCAGGTCGAGGCGTCCCACGCCGTGCTTGCCGCCGAGCTCGTTCAGCTTGGCCAGAATTGCAGCCGGACTCATCTTGTTGCCATTCAGCGCGACGATGTCGCCGCGCTCGAACTCGATGTCCAGATATTCCGCCGCATCGGGAGCCTTCTCCGGCGACACGGTCCAGCGCCACATGCTGTCTTCCGCCTCGGCTGCCGGGTCTTCCAGATGGCGGCCTTCGTAGGAGATGTGCAGCAGGTTCGCGTCCATGGAGTAGGGCGAGCCGCCTTGCTTGTGTTTCATATCGACCGGGATGTCGTGTTGCTCGGCGTAGGCCATTAGCTTTTCGCGCGACAGCAAGTCCCATTCGCGCCACGGGGCGATGATCTTGATGTTCGGGTTCAGTGCATACGCGCCCAGTTCGAAACGCACCTGGTCGTTGCCCTTGCCGGTCGCGCCGTGCGAGATGGCCTGTGCGCCGGTCATGGTGGCGATCTCGATCAAACGCTTGGCGATCAGCGGACGCGCGATGGAGGTGCCCAGCAGGTATTCGCCTTCGTACACGGTGTTCGCGCGGAACATCGGGAATACGAAGTCGCGCACGAACTCTTCGCGCAGGTCGTCGATGAAAATATTCTCTGCCGGAATGCCGAATTTCAAAGCCTTTTGGCGTGCTGGTTCCAACTCTTCGCCTTGGCCCAGGTCGGCGGTGAAAGTCACCACTTCGCACTGGTAAGTGTCCTGCAGCCACTTGAGGATGACCGAGGTGTCGAGTCCGCCGGAATAGGCCAGTACTGCTTTTTTGATGTCGCTCATGATTATTTTATCCAGAAATCTACAAAATTTGGTTGGGTAGGGCGTGTTCCAGCTGTCCTCCGTTAATTGCTCAACTTGCCGAGCAGAAGGTATTCCATGAGTGCCTTCTGCACGTGCAGCCTGTTCTCCGCCTCATCCCACACCACGGATTGCGCACCGTCGATGACTTCCGCCGAGACTTCCTCGCCGCGGTGGGCGGGCAGGCAGTGCATGAACAGCGAGTCCTTGGCGGCGATGCGCATCATGTCACCATCCACCTGCCAATCGGCAAAGTCCCGCATGCGTTCTTCGTTCTCGGCTTCGAAGCCCATCGAGGTCCACACGTCGGTGGTGACCAGATCGGCACCGCGCGCCGCTGCCATTGGATCGGCGAATTCCTCATAGTGATCCTCGCCGAATAGCCCGGCGCGTTCCGGTTCCACTTCGTAGCCGGGCGGGGTGGAGACGTGCACGTTGAAATCGAGGATCTCCGCTGCCTGCAACCAGGTGTTGCACATGTTGTTGGAGTCGCCGATCCAAGCCACGGTCTTGCCCGTGATCGAGCCGCGATGCTCGATGTAGGTGTAGATGTCGGCCAGGATTTGGCACGGGTGGTATTCGTTGGTCAGGCCGTTGATCACCGGCACGCGCGAGTTGCGTGCGAAGCGTTCGATGATGTCCTGTTCGAAGGTGCGGATCATCACGATGTCGCTCATGCGCGAGATGACTTGGCCGGCATCTTCCACCGGCTCGCCACGCCCCAGTTGCGAGTCACGCGTGTTCAGGTAGATGGCCGAGCCGCCAAGCTGGTGCATGCCCGCCTCGAAAGACAAACGGGTGCGCGTACTGGCTTTCTCGAAGATCATTACCAGCGTGCGGTCTTCCAGCGGCCAGTATTTCTGGTAGCCCTTGAAACGTTTTTTGATGATGCGCGTGCGCTCGAACAGGTATTCGAACTCGTCGCGGGTGAAGTCCTTGAACTGCAAAAAGTGTTTTACGTTCGCTGCCATGATGGGCTCCTGTCAGGATTGCAGGAATTCTTTGATGAGCGGGCACAGTATATCCAGCAGTTGCTGCGCTTCGTCCTGCGACAGGACCAGCGGCGGCAGCAGCCGGATCACGCTGTCGGCGGTGACGTTGATCAGCAGACCCTGTGCCAGCGCCAGCTTGACCAGATCGCCGCAAGGTTTGTCGAGTTCGATGCCCAGCATCAGGCCCTGTCCGCGAATCGCCCTGACACCGGGCGCACCGGCGAGTCGTGCGGAAAATCCGTCGCGCAGAAACTGGCCCAGCGATTCGGCGTGCGCCAGCAGCTTGTCCTGCTCGACGATATTCAGAGTGGTTAGCCCGGCGATGCAGGCCAGCGGATTGCCGCCGAAGGTCGAGCCGTGGTTGCCGGGCTTGAACGTGCCTGCGGCCTTGCCGGCAGTCAGGCAAGCTCCGATCGGCATGCCCGAGCCCAGTCCCTTGGCCAGTGTCATCACGTCGGGGAGGATGCCGGTGTGTTGGAAAGCGAACCACTTGCCAGTGCGGCCGATGCCGCATTGCACCTCGTCCAGCATCAGTAGCCAGCCATGCTGGTCGCATATCTTGCGCAGGCCTTGCAGATAGCTCGCGTCCGGTGTACGGATGCCGCCTTCGCCCTGAACGGGTTCGACCAGCACGGCAACCACATCGGGATTGTTCGCGGCGACCTGCGCGATGGCGGCGAGATCGTCATAGGGCACACGCACGAAGCCTTTCACCAGCGGCTCGAAGCCGGCCTGCACCTTGCGGTTGCCGGTAGCCGACAGCGTTGCCAGCGTGCGGCCGTGGAACGACTTCTCCATCACGATGATGTTGGGCGTGTCGATGCCCTTGTTGTGGCCGAACATGCGCGCTAGCTTGATCGCGGCTTCGTTCGCCTCGCAGCCGGAGTTGCTGAAGAACACTTCTTCCATATCCGACAGCGCGCACAGTTTGTCGGCCAGCAGTTCCTGCTCGCGCACCTGATAGACGTTGGAGCAATGCATCAGCTTGCCGATTTGCGCATTGAGCGCGGCGGTGAAGCGCGGATGCGCATGGCCCAGCGTGTTCACGGCGATGCCGGACAGCGCGTCCAGATAGCGCGTGCCTTCGGTATCCCACAGCCACGCGCCTTCCCCGCGTTCAAAGGCGACCGGTTGGCGGGCATAGGTGTTCATTATATGAGACATACAGACCTCTAAAAACAAGACGGCGGACATATCCGCCGTTCAGTTGCACAAGAGGGCGTATATTGAGCCAAAAAGCACTGTCTAGGCAAGGGAAAAGTCCGGATTTACAAAGCAAACAAGCCGACATCGCTGTCGGCTTGTTCGATTCTCTGCCTGCTTGCCAAACGACCGGAATGCTTCTGGCCGGTCGCCGGGCACTCAAACAAGACGGATGGCGCTTATGCCAAGGCCTTGATGGCTGCAGACAGGCGGCTCTTGTGACGGGCGGCCTTGTTCTTGTGAATGATCTTCTTGTCGGCGATGCTGTCCACGGTGCTGACAGAAGCCTGATACACGGCTTGGGCAGCGGCCTTGTCACCGGCTTCGACGGCCTTGATGACTTTCTTGATCGCGGTACGCAGTTCCGAACGCAGACTGCTGTTGTGGGCATTCTGCTTGACTGATTGACGGGCGCGTTTCCGAGCCTGTGCGCTATTTGCCATGACTACTCCTTGATAATTCGGGGTGCTAGAAAGGCGCGCATTCTAGTGACTCTCCCCCGTTTTTGCAAATTTTTTTGCGTAACCGGTCGGACAGCCTTTACACAATGCCCTGTATCCATAACAATGCGCCCCGGAAACGCGACAACCGTCGCATTGCGGAGGAAGCATGGCGAACATCAAGATAGATACCCGATTCGGCGAACTGACCATCGATCCGGCCCAAGTCATTACCTTTCCCCAAGGCATCCCCGGTTTTGAGGACAGTACTAAGTGGAAGCTGTTCCACGAGGTGGATGAGCGGGGCGAATGGGTCAGCGGAGTGGTGGTACACCTGCAATCGGTCAGTGACCGCGATGTTTCCCTGTCCCTGACCGACCCGTCCATGTTCGGCTTCAGCTACGACCTGGTGCTGACCGACAGCGAAGTCGCCGAGCTCAAGCTGGAAGATCCCGAAGACGTGCTGGTGCTCACGGTGTTGTCGATACGCGATGAAGCCTCCAAGAAGAGCGGTATGCCGCCTCTGGACAATATGTACGCCAACATCTCCGCGCCCATCCTGATAAATACCAAGTCGCAGATCGGCATACAGAAAATACTGATGAAGCGGCACGGCAAGATCAGTTTCAATGCGCTGGCGGATTGAACGGTTGCCTGGATAATGGTGAGGCCCGTGCCGGGCGTGGTGCTTCCTTTAGTCAGAAGCTTGGACGGCACTTGGTGTTCTGCTCTTTTTGGTTCAGAACCTGAGAGTGATACAAGCGCAGGATGTGAGAGGCCGCTTGAGCGGGCGATTGGTAACGGGGAGTGTCCATTGCGCGGTGAACCGCGCTCACACAGGTGAGGGCGGCATCTCTGCTTCCGCGACTAGGTAATCGCCCGAATTACTGACTGCTGTGTAAACTGTCCGGGTTTATGACAAGTCTTTGGGTTTTTACGCTGGGCTTAATTTATGTAAAGCTCAATAATCAGCAGCCGACATGAACCTTCTTAAAGCTCTCGCCACCATCAGCAGTCTGACGCTGGTCTCGCGCATCCTCGCCTTCGCGCGCGACGTGCTGATCGCGCGGATATTCGGCGCGGGGGCGGCGACCGATGCGTTCTTCGTCGCATTCAAACTGCCCAACCTGCTGCGCCGCCTGTTCGCCGAGGGCGCGTTCTCTCAGGCTTTCGTGCCGATCTTCGGCGAATACAAGAACCGGCGCGGGCACGACGAGACCAAGCTGCTGGTCGATCACGTCACCACCATGCTGGCGCTGATCCTGTTCGTGGTGACGGTCATCGGCATCGTTGCCGCACCGATACTGGTCTATATCAGCGCGCCGGGCTTCGCGCATGATGCGGAGAAGTTCGATCTCACTGTGCGTCTGCTGCAAATCACCTCGCCCTATATCTTCTTCATCTCGCTGGTGGCGGTGGCGGCGGGCATCCTCAACACCTACAACAAATTCTGGGTGCCGGCGTTCGCGCCCATCCTGCTCAACCTGTGCTTCATCGGCGGCGCGTTGTGGGCCGCGCCGTACTTCGATCCGCCGATACTGGCGCTGGCCTGGGCGGTGTTCGTCGCCGGCATCGTGCAACTGGCGTTCCAACTGCCGTTCCTGAAGAAGATCGGCATGCTGCCGAACATCCGCTTCAGCCTGAAAGACGAGGGTATGTGGCGCGTCATCAAACAGATGGGGCCGGCGGTATTCGGCGTGTCCATCGCGCAGATCAGCCTGATCATCAACACCATCTTTGCCTCCTTTCTGGTGGCCGGCAGCGTCTCCTGGCTGTATTACGCCGACCGCCTGATGGAATTTCCCACCGGCATCCTGGGGGTGGCTATCGGCACAATCCTGTTGCCGTCGCTGTCCAAGTGCCACGCCACCAAAGACACTGCAGAATATTCCAGACTACTGGACTGGGGACTGCGCCTGACGGTGATGCTGACACTGCCCGCCGCGTTGGCGCTGGGCATGATTGCCCTGCCGCTGTTGGCCACCTTCTTCCAGCACGGTGCATTTACCGCGCACGACGTGCTGATGTCGCGCAATGCCTTGGTCGGTTACAGCGTCGGGCTCATCGGCCTCATCCTGGTGAAAATATTGGCCCCCGGTTTCTATGCCAGACAGGACATCAAGACCCCGGTCAAGATAGGTATCGCCACTCTGGTTGCCACGCAACTGATGAATCTGCTGTTCGTGTTCGGTCTGCATTTGCAGCATGCCGGACTCGCACTCGCCATCGGCTTGGGCGCCTGTTTCAATTCCGCCATCCTGTTCTATTTCCTGCGCAGGCGCGGCATCTACCAGCCGGAGCCGGGCTGGGCAAAGTTTTTCGCCAAGGTGGTCATCGCTCTACTGGCGCTCGGCATCGCGCTGTGGTTCGGTATGGGCAGCGAGCAGCACTGGCTGAACACCGGCGGCTGGGGCCGCATCCTGCATCTGTCGGGGCTGGTGGTGGGCGGGGTGGCGGTGTACTTCGCCGTGCTGTGGCTATTCGGTTTCAGGCTGCGTGATTTCGCCAAGCGCGGCGCGGCATGAGCGCAGTCCTGCTCAAATCCATCCATCTTTCCTGCGTGGCACTCAGTTTCGCCCTGTTCTTCCTGCGCGGCGGGCTGCTGCTGCGGGGTACGCCGGTCATGACTGGACGCTATGCGCGCTGGGTGCCGCATGCCGTGGATACCCTGTTGCTGGTCAGCGCCGTCTGGCTGGCAGTGCGGCTGGGTGTCTCGCCGGGTAATTCCCCCTGGCTGCTGGCGAAAATCGTCGCGCTGCTGCTCTACATCGCACTGGGCAGCATCGCGCTCAAGTATGCGCGCCGCCGTCCGGCACGTTTGGCGGCATGGGTATCGGCCCAGCTCGTGTTCCTGTATATCGTTGCCGTCGCGCTGGCGCATGATCCCTTGCCCTGGCGGAACGGTTGAGGAGACGCGATGAATGATCTATTGGGCGGTGCGGCACCTAGATTCGACGAGCCGCTGGAAATCCTGCGCGCCTGCCATGGCCGCATCGGGGCGCAGTGCGCCACGCTGAACAAGCTGCTGGCGCACCTGCCGCAGCACGGGTGCGACGAGCAGGCGCAGCAGGCGGCGCGCGCGGTGTTGCGCTATTTTGATACTGCCGGACAACATCACCACGACGACGAAGAGCATGACCTGTTTCCGGCCTTGCTGGAAGTGGCTCCGGCGGAGACCGGTGCGCTGATCGAACGGCTACTGGGCGAACATATCGGCATGGAGGAGGCCTGGCGGGCGCTGCGTCCGCAACTGCTGGCGCTGACGCAGGGTGAAGCGGCGCTGGATGCCGCGACCGTGCATCGTTTTAACGAGGCGTATGCGCGCCATATCGAACTGGAGAACGGCACCCTGTTGCCGCTGGCGCGGAGGGTGTTGAGCGATGCCCAAGTGCGAACGCTTGGTGCGAGCATGGCCGCGCGCCGGGGCGTGAAGCAGGACTGATGGTGGGAGCTCGGTTTAACCAGCCACTTACCCATCTTTTTTTGATGGGTTATGTGGAATGGCTATGCAAGGCCATCCGCGCGATGGTTTTTCGCAGCACCGCATTCGCTCGGATGAACCGCACAAACTCCTGAGCCACATTCTGTGGGAGCGCGGTTTTACCGCGCGATGGTTTGCGGGGTGCCCCAATCGCTCGGCAAAGCCGAGCTCCCACAAAGCCGAGCTTCCACAAAGCCGAGCTTCCACAGGTGCCGAACGTCCCGGTTCAGTCGGTGCCGCGCTGCAACAGCTCATGGCGCACAAAGGCTTCGCGGATCAGGGCGATCAGCGCCTCGTTCTCCCACGGCTTGGTGATGAACTGGTAGATCTCGCCCTTGTTGATGGCTTCGGTCAGCGTACTGACTTCCGTGTAGCCGCTCAGGATCATGCGCACCACGTCCGGGTACATGAGCTTTACCCGGCGCAGGAATTCCACACCGCTCATGCCGGGCATGCGCTGGTCGGAGAGCACCACGTTGACCTTGTGTTGCGCCATGATCTCCAGCCCTTCTTCGGCGCTCGACGCGGTGAGGATGCGGTAACCCTCGCGGCGCAGGATGCGCTTGATCGACATCTGCACATTCTCCTCGTCATCCACCAGCAGCAGGACTTTTTCACTCTTGTTCTCAGTCAACATCTTGCCGCGCACCAGCAGCGTCGCAAAATCGGCGGCGGGAAGGGGACGGCTGAACAGATAGCCCTGCATCTCCTTGCAATGCACCGAGCGCAGATAGCCGAGCTGCGCTTCGGTCTCCACGCCTTCGGCGATGGTGGTCATCCCCAGCGTGCGGGCCAGCGCGACGATGGCCTGCACAATGGCGGCATCGTTGGGGTCCTGTGTGATGTTGTCCACAAAAGACTTGTCGATCTTCAACTTGTCCACCGGGAACTGCTTGAGATAGGACAGGCTGGAATAACCGGTGCCGAAGTCGTCGATGGACAGATGCAGCCCCATCGCCTTGAAGCGTTTCATGATCGCGATGGTGTCGCGCACGTTCTGCATGATCGCGCTCTCGGTGAATTCCAGTTCCAGATAGCGCGGCGCGAGACCGGTTTCTTCCAGTACCTGTTTCACGGTTTCTGTCAGGTTCGACTCGTGCAGTTGCAGCGGAGAGAGATTGACGGCGATGATCAGCTCGGTATGGCTGGCGGCATGCCATTCCTGCATCTGGCGGCATGCCTCGCGAATTGCCCATTCGCCCATGGGAATGATCAGGCCGGTTTCTTCCGCCACCGAAATGAACTCGCCCGGCGGAATCACACCGCGTTCCGGATGGCTGATGCGGATCAGCGCCTCGGCACCGATGATCTCCCCGCTGACGATGTCCACCTGGGGTTGATAGTGCAGCACGAGGCGATTCTCTTTGATCGCATGGCGCAGTTCCGCTCCCATGGTGACCAGTTTGCGCGCGTGCTCGTTCATGCGTGAGGAATAGAAACGGTAGTTGTTCCGGTCGCCCGACAGCTTGGCATCCGCCAGGGCGGAGTCGGCACAGCGCATCAGCGTCGGCGCGTCATCCCCGTCCAGAGGATAGACCGAGATACCCATGCGTGCCGACAACTGCACGGGCTCACCGCCCAGATCGACGGGTTGATAAACCTTTTGCGCGATCAGTTCCGCGATGCGGTTGATCTCTTCGCTGGTGTTCAGGTCGGGCAGGGCGATCACAAAGGTGTCTGCCGACAATCGTGTGACCGTGGCACCGGCAGACACGACCTCGGCCAGTCGCCGGGCGGTGACGACCAGCAGCTGGTCTCCACCGGTGTGCCCGAACATGTCGTTCACGCTGTGGAAGTGATCCAGATTGAGAAAGATCACGCCGATGAAACGCCCGTATTGGCCGGCATGGGTGATCGCGCTGCCGATGCGGTCTTCCAGCAGCGAGCGGTTGGGCAAGTCGGTCAGCGGGTCGTAATGTTTGAGATGTTCGAGCTCTTCCACCGCTTTCTTTTGCAGCAGGTCGCTGAAGATGGCGAAGTGGTTGATGACCTTCCCTTCGCTATCCTTGACCAGGTTGATACTGGACCATTCCGGAAAGACCTCGCCGTTCTTGCGGCGGTTCCACATCTCTCCCTGCCAGCTGCCCTGCAAAAGCAGGTTGTGCCACAGCGTGTGGTAGAACTCGCGGTCGTGTTTGTCTGATTTCAGGATGCGTGGGTCCTTGCCGATGACCTCTTCCGGTGTATAGCCGGTGATGTCGGAAAATGCCTGGTTGACGCGGATTATCTTGTTATCGGCATCGCTGATCAGCATGGCTTCGGCGCTGCTGGAAAATACCTGATCCGACAGCTTGAGTTGGTTCTCCTGCTGTTTTTTGACGGCATTGTCATGGATCTTGTTCAGCGCAAAAGCGATGTTGTCGCTCAGCTTGACCAGCAGATCGATCACCTCTTCATCGAAGAAATTTACCGTATCCGTGTACACCATGAGCGCACCGCGAAAATTGTGCGCGATGACCGGGAGGGAAATGCCGCCACGCAATTGGTAATGTTCGGCGCGGGCACGCCAGGGTTCGGTCATCGGGTGCTTGGCGTAATCATTGACAACCACCGGACGGGCTTCGCGGATGGCCGTGCCGGTGGGGCCCTGTCCGGCGGGCAGGTCGACTTGTGTGGAGAGAGACAGCTCCGCAACGTAGTCTCGCGCAGGTCCGGCGATTGCAACCGGGATGATCTGCTGTGCAGTGTTCTCCTGCCCGAACCACACGAGACTAAAATCGCCAAAATCCAGTATTACTTGGGATATCTGCTCCAGTAGTTGTTGCGCGTCGTCCGTGTGGATGATGGTCGAATTACTCTGGCTCAAGGTGGCGTACAAGCGTGCTTTGCGTTCTTCCGCAGCGGTTCTGCGCGCGACCTCCTGTTCGAAATAGTGCTGCAAGCGGCTCAGTTCCAGATGCACGCGGATTCTGGCTCGCACCTCGTCGATGTCGAATGGCTTGGTGATGAAGTCGGCCGCACCGATGGAAAAGCCGCGCACCTTGTCCACCGTGGAATCAATCACGCTGAGGAATATGACCGGAATGCGAACGCCGGCCTCGGTTGCCTTGATGTGGCGGCACGTTTCATAACCGTCCATCTCGGGCATCATGATGTCGAGCAGGATCAGGTCGGGCGGCGTAGCGCTTTGCACGATCTCCAGCGCTTTTTTGCCGCTGTTCGAGACCAGGATACGGTATTCGTCGGACAGCGCACTCACCAGTTCGTGGATGTTCTCCGGCACGTCATCCACCACCAGGATGCTCATATGCTGCGCGGGTGTGCCGTCACCGTTGGCTGGGGCGGGCAGCGGTTTCTTGCGGTAGCGCCGCAATTCGAGCTGGGTCAGCACGCGCAAACTGAGCAGGTCGGGGTTGACCGGCTTGGTGATGTAATCGGCCGCACCCATCTTCAGGCCTTTGGCTTCGTCCGCCGCTTCCGATAGCGCCGTGACAAAAATGACCGGGATGTCCGCCGTGGCGGGATCGGCCTTGAGTCTGTTCAACACATCGTAACCGTCCATGTCCGGCATCTTGATATCCAGCAGGATCAGGTCGGGTTGGGGTCGGTGGGCGGCCAATGCCAGCGCCTTTTCGCCGCTGGTGGCCGCGACCACCGCGTAGCGGTCGCGCAGGATGTTCATCATCACATGCAGGTTTTCACTGACATCATCGACGATGAGTATCTTGGCTTTGCTGTTCGTCTCTCTCATCTCAATCTCCAGAATTCCAGTGCGCCGGTTCGTTGGGGCTGATTCTACCCGTTCGCTCAATCAGTGCTTTGATAAGGGGCATAGCTTCGTCTATGGCAAACATATCCACCTTGGCGGAGATATCGGCGATGGCCGATTCCACCGCGCTTCCTGCCGCCCCGGTGCGCAATTCCGCTAGCGGTTGTTCGATCGCGCCAAGATCGGTTTCCAGCAGGATAGCCAATGCTGTCAGTTTGGCCAGCAGTTCATCGTGTGTCAGCGTGACCGTGGCGGTCGGCGGCTCGCTTTTGGGCGGGGTGAGCCTGTCTATTGCCGTCATCGCCTGTTGCACCAGTTGGCGCAGCTGTTCGAGCTGGGCGGGTTGCGGGGGCTTGCCCTGTTTTAACACGCTGTCCAGTTCGCCTGCGCAGGCGAATAATTCGTTGGCACCGAGATTGCCGCTCACGCCCTTCAAGGAATGACAGTAAGCTTCACCGGCGGCCAGCCCCTGTTCTGCGATGCGCCGCTGTAGTTCATCCGCTGCCGCCGCGTAGTGTTCACGGAAGCGGCGCAACTGGCTGCGGTAGGCATCGGTCTTGCCACCGATGCGGCGGATGCCTGCCGAAGCATCGAAGCCGCGCAAAGCTAGCAAGTCGGCGGGCAGATCGAGCGTGCTGCTCTGGCTTGCGGTGCGGTTCACCCGTCCGTCTGCCGGCAGCCATTTGGCCAAGGTCGCCACCAGCCGTGGCGGATCGACCGGTTTGGTGATGTGATCGTTCATGCCGGCCTGGCGGCTCTTTTCCTCGTCCTGTGCCATCGCCAGCGCGGTCATGGCGATGATGGGCAGTTCGGCATAGCGTTCATTTCCCGCTTGCTGCGCCAATGCGCGGATATGCCGGGCCGCCTCCAGTCCGTCCATCACCGGCATCTGGATATCCATCAGCACCGCGTCGTAGTCTCCCTGCCGCACCTTTTCCACGGCTTCCGCACCATTCACGGCGGCATCCACTTCGATGTTCATGCTGCGCAGCAATTCGGTGGCGAATTCGCGGTTGATCTCGTTGTCTTCCACCAGCAACAGACGGGCACCGCCAAAGTCGTGGTCGCCGCCGGTGGCGGATTCCCGTTCGGGCTGACCGATTCCGAAAATACGTCCGCGCCCCAGCGTGGTGAGTACCGTATCGAGCAGCGTGGAAGGAGAGACCGGCTTCAGCAGAAAACCGTCTATGCCGACCTGGTCGGCCATCTTGGCCACCTCTTCGCGTCCGTAAGCGGTGACCATCACGATCTTGGGTTGGTGCAGGGTCCTGTCGGCGTGGATGAGGCGGGCCACCTCGTCGCCGTTCATACCCGGCATGCGCCAGTCCATCAGTACCAGATCGAAGGGCTGCGCGGCCTCCTTCAGTGCAATGAGCGCACCTGCGCCACCGGCGGCGACGCCGACCTCCAGGCGCAGGAAACGCAGCATCTCGGCGAGTATCTCGCGCGATACCTCGTTGTCGTCTACCACCAGTACGCGGATGCCTTGCAGCAGCGGGCCGGCCTGTTCCAGCAGAGCGCGGTGGCGTGCCTGCGCCTGTTCGGCGATCTGAAGCTGTAGCGTGCAGCAGAAGGTGCTGCCTTTTCCCGGCTGCGAATCTTCGATCCAGATGCGTCCACCCATTAACTCCGCCAGCAGCTTGCTGATCGCCAGTCCCAAGCCGGTACCGCCAAACTTGCGCGTGGTGGATTGGTCGGCCTGGGTGAATTTCTGAAACAGTTTCTCCTGCACTTCCGGTGTCATGCCGATACCGGTATCGCGCACCGAGATCTGCAAGGTCAGTTCGGTTTCGCCGGCGTTCAGGTTGCGGAAGGACAACTCCACTTCTCCGGCCTCGGTGAATTTGATCGCGTTGCCGCACAGATTGAGCAGCACCTGTCCCAGACGCAGCGGATCGCCGATCAGCGTGGGCGGGATGCTCGCATCGTAGCGGATCAGGAACTCGATGCCTTTCTGCTCGGCTTGCATGCCGACGGAGTCGGCCAGTTGTTCCAGAACACTATCCAGCCCGAACTCGATATTCTCGATTTGCAGTTTGCCTGCTTCGATCTTGGAGAAATCCAGAATATCGTTGATGATGCCGAGCAACGATTGGGCAGCGCTCTGTGCCTTTCTCAGGTAGTTGTGCAGCGTCGGCGTCAACTCGTGCTTCATCGCCAGATACAGCATACCGAGGATGGCATTCATCGGCGTGCGTATCTCGTGGCTCATGTTGGCGAGGAACTGAGCCTTGGCCTGTGTCGCTGCCTCGGCGACCACCCGTGCCTGCTGCGCCTCGCGCTCGGCAGTCTTGAGCGGTGTGATGTCCACGATCAGCCCGACCAGGCCGCCCGGTGTGCCGTCGCTGTTGGCGAAGCCGGTCACCGAGTAGAGCGTGTCGTGCGTCTTGCCGTCGGCGAAGGCCATGGGTACCTCGCGCGAGCGGCTCCCGGCACGGGCGATCACTTCCTCGTCCTCGGCCTGATAGGCCAGCCTGTCCTGCTCCGGCAGATACTCAAGGTCAAGCACCCGTTTGCCGATGAACTGCTCGCGCCGGATGCCGAATATCTGTTCGTAGGCCTTGTTGCAGCCGATGAAGCGGCTGTCGGCACCTTTATAGAAGATGGCGTTGGGGATATTGTCAATCAGTGCCTGCATCAGGGTGAGCTGTTGCGCTATCCTGTTTTGCATCGTGCGGTTCTCGGTGATGTCCTCCATCACGCTGACCGCACCCTTGCTCAAGTCTGCCGGCTCGATGGCGCGCACCGCCATGCGCAGCCAGAAGCGGCTGCCGTCCTTGCGTACCACCTGACATTCACGGGTGTAGGTCTCGCCGCGCGCGATCTGTTCGGCTATCGCCTGTCCGGTATCAATGAAGTCGTCATCGTCTGTGTACCAGACACGCGCCGACTGGCCGAGCAACTCATTCTCGGTATAGCCGAACAATTGCTCCATGCGCCGGTTGCAGCTGCCGATGATGCGGTTCTTGGTCAGCACGATGCCGACGCTGGCCGAATCGAACAGCGCCTGTATTTCCGCCGTGCGTTCCGCCACCAGATGTTCCAGATTGGCGCGCTCCTGCTCCAGTTCCCGCGTGCGCTGTGCAACTTGCCAGCGCAACAGCAGGCTGATGCCGAGCAACAGCAGCAAGGCCGCCGTGCCCCCGGCCAGCGACCACAGTGCCCAGTGCGGCAGCAGGACTTCCTGCGGCGCGGCCATCGCGCGGTGCAGGGCGGTGAAATAGATGGAATCCGGGTCGCGCCGCCAGCGCGTCAGATACAGGTCGATCTGTGCCAGCAGTTCGGCATTGCGCCCTTTGCCGCTGGCGAAATACAGATTGCTCGGCAAAAAGACGATGGGGGTTTCCTGCAACTTGTATTTGTCGCCGTTGCGTGCCGCAAAAAAACTGTTGGTCAGCACCGCATCGGCTTCGCCCGCCACCACCGCCGCATAGCCCTGGTCGAGCGATTCCACCGGCACCGGGATATAGCGGTAGCTGCCGCTGGCCATCAGTTGCGCGAAGAAGGATTGCTGAATGCCGCCTTGCAGCATGGCGACACGCTTGCCGGACAAGTCGGCGATGGAATGGACTTTGAATTGCGGCGGGGTGTAGATCTGCGACCAACTGCTGGCGGCCGAGACATTGTGAAAATCGAAGCGCAGGGCGCGCTCGGGGGAGAACGCCACATCGGGCATCAGATCCAGCTCGCCGCGTTCCAGTTGGTTGAGACAGTCCGCCCATTGGCAGGGCACATAGCGCAATGTCCAGCCCTCCGCTCGCGCCATCGCGTCGAGCAGTTCGACGAACAGTCCGGCGGGGCGGCCGTTCGCACCGGTATGGATTTTCGGCGGGTTCTCGTAAAACCCGATTTTGAGGATATGCCCTTCCGTATTTTCGCCGCTATGGACGTTCCATTGCCAGGCGGCAAGGGAGAGTCCGAGCAGGAACAGGGCGGTCAGCGCCCGCTTGACGGTTAGCATGCGTTTCATAGGCGGCATTCTCCGCGATGAAAGTCCAGACGATATAGTCTCACTTTTTTGACAAAGTATAATGCACCACAAGGGAGGGGCCGGAGGTGCCGTCGCCGGGCCGGTGATGAACTATTTCGAGTCGCCATTTTCCGCACTGTCCGCCAGTTGCGCGCGCAAGGCTTTGGTCTGAGCGAGCGCGGCATCGATGTCGAACCCATCCACGCTGGCGGCGATCTTGTTCACGGCCTGTTCCGTCTTGCTCCCGGCGAGGCTGTCGCGCAAGGCGTCAAGCAGCCGCTCGGCCTCCCCCAGATCGCTCTCCAGCAAGCCGGTCAGCTCATCGAGTCTGCTCAGCAAATCCTCCGGGGTTGACGTGTTCTCTGCAACTGAGCGGAGAGGCATGGGAATGGTGAGAGCATCGATTTCGGCCATGACCTGATCGAGCAGGATGCGCAACTGTTCGAATTGTTTCACCCCGGGAGTTTGATTGCGTTTCAGCGAGCTATCCAGTGCGGTGAGCGCGGTGAACAATTCATCCGCGCCCAGATTCCCGCACACGCCCTTGAGGTTGTGGCAATACGCTTCGCATTCACGTACACCGCTTTCTTTGAGCAGGCGCTGCAACTCATCGATCGCTGCCGGGTAATGCTCGCGGAAGCGCTTCAGTTGCCGGAGATAGGCATCGACGTTGCCGCCGATACGGTGGATGCCCTGTGCGGCATCGATGCTGTGCAACGCGGTCAGCTCGGCGGGTGGGACTGCCGCATCGGGTTTGTCCGCTGAATTAGCGGGCCTGACCGGTAGCCATTTCGCCAGCGTCGTTATCAAATGTACGGGATCGATGGGCTTGGTGATGTGGTCGTTCATGCCGGCCTCGCGGCTATTCTTCGCATCCTGCGCCATCGCCAGCGCGGTCATGGCGATGATGGGCAGGGCGGCAAAACGCTCGCCGCCGGGTTGCTGCGCCAGCGCGCGGATATGCCGCGTTGCTTCCAGCCCGTCCATCAGCGGCATCTGGATATCCATCAACACGCCGTCGTAATCCTTTTCCTGCACCCTGTTCAGCGCTTCTTCGCCGTTCACGGCTTCGTCGATCTCGATGCGCATGCTGCGCAGCAACTCCACGGCGAACTCGCGGTTGATCGGGTTATCTTCCACCAGCAACAGGTGGAGGCCGGAAAAGTCGTAACGGGCAAGCTCGCGGGTTTCAGCGCGGGCCCTTTTATCCGTTTCCGAGAGCGGGCTGTATCCCTGTACCGAGAGGAGGGTGTCGAGCAGGGTGGACGGCGATACCGGCTTGATCAGCAGGCCGTTCACGCCTGCCTGCTCCGCCTGTTTGAGCGCATCTTCATGCCCGTAGGTGGTCACCATCACCAGCTTGGGTTGCGGCTGGAGGGCGCGGTCGGCACGGATCTGCCGGGTGATCTCCTCGCCGCTCATGTCGGGCATGCGCCAATCTATCAGCGCCAGATCGAATGGACGCCCGCCGGATGCCTTCAGCAGGGCTATCGCCTCTGTGCCGCCGGTGGCGACGGCGACATCAAGATTCAGAAAACGCAGCATCTCGGCGAGGATCTCGCGCGAGACGGCATTGTCATCCACCACCAGCACGCGGGTGTCCTTGAGCAGGGGGGTGGCCTGTTGCACCTGTTCGAGCCGCCGTGCCTGCTCCTGTTGCGCGATGCCGAGCTGCACCGTGCAGCACATGCTGGTTCCCTTGCCCGGTTGCGAGTTCTCTATCCAGATGCGACCACCCATTATCTCGACCAGATATTTGCTGATGGACAGGCCCAGCCCGGTGCCGCCGAAGCGGCGGGTGGTGGACTGGTCGGCCTGGGTGAATTTCTGGAATAGTTTTTCCTGCACTTCCGGTGTTATGCCGACACCGGTATCGCGCACGCAGATTTTCAGGGTGAGCGCGGAATCGGTAGTTTCAACGATCAGAATATCGATCTCCACCTCGCCCTGTTCGGTGAACTTGATCGCGTTTCCGCACAGATTCAGCAGCACCTGCCCCAGACGCAGCGGGTCGCCGATCAGGGTGTAGGGAATGTTGGGGTCGTAGCGGACGAGCAGCTCGATGTTTTTTTGCGCCGCCTGGAAGCCGATGGTGTCGGACAATCTCTCCAGCACGGTGTCGAGGCTGAATTCGATATGTTCGATATCGACCTTCCCCGCCTCGATTTTCGACAGGTCCAGAATGTCGTTGATGATGGACAGCAGCGAGTGTGCCGCGCCCTGTGCCTTGCTCAGGTAGTTGCGCTGGGTCGCTGTCAGCTCGGTCTGTAGTGCGAGATACTGCATGCCAATGATGGCATTCATCGGCGTGCGGATCTCGTGGCTCATATTGGCGAGGAACTCCGATTTGGCGCGCGTGATCTCTTCGGCCACGGTCTTGGCTTTCAGCATATCCGCGGCTGCCGCGTGCTCGGTCGTGACATCTTCGATCAGTCCCAGCAAAGCCTGGCGCGCCTGATCCGATTGGGCCAGCAATGCACGGATATCGTTCTCCGATTCGCGCCGCCGGGTGATGTCGCGTGCGATACCGAGCACACCGATGAGCCTGCCGCCACTGTCGTGAACCGGCATCTTGATGGTTTCGGCCAAGACGCGCTGGCCGGTCTCCGCGATGGTTAGCCATTCCTCGTTGGTGCGCGGCACACCGGCTATGCTGGCAGCCAGATCGTTGGCGCGAAAGAAGTCTGCCTGTTCGCGCGGAACGAAATCGTAATCGGTCTTGCCGACGATGTCGGCTTCCTTGGCACCGAAGAAATGCTCGAAAGTCGGATTGCAGGCAAGGTAGACCCCGTCGTTGTCTTTTAACCAGACGAGGTCCGGAATGGTGCGCACCAGCGTGCGCAGCTGCGCCTCGTTGGTGGCGATGGCCGTATTCATGCGTTCGCGCTCCGCTTCGGTTCGCGACAGGTGGCGGGCGACCCATAGCACCAGTGTGCTGCCTATGACGACATAGGATAGTGCGACCAGCGCGACACCGAGGTCCGGTTGGTACAGGCCGAAGCGTTCGCCCGACAATTTTAGCCAGCCGATCAGGGGAGGGAGCAGCAGGGTGACTGGCAGTAGCCGGCGGGTGAGTGCGCCGCCGCTATCGCGCTGGCGGAGCAGTGCAACCACGCCATGCGCGGGTTGCGCGCAGAGCAATCCCGCACCCAGTAAAACGAAGGCCAGAATCGTATGGGCGGCCAGATGAAAGGCATATTCCAGGCCGAAGGCACTGCCGGTGTCGAAGAGGTAGAGATAAATCTGCCCGGATAGGAGCGTGGCGAACAGGATGGTCGTGGCGAACAACGCGACGAGTGTGCGTTGCCAGTTCGATCTGCCGTGCAACAGCAATGCCGAACCCAGCAGGACAAAACACAGGGCGGTCGCCGGCGCCATGCGCCCGAGGGGACGGGAATCGACAGCACCTGCGGTTTCCTGAAGCAGCCATTGGTCGATGCCGAAATCGTCACTGGTCAGATATTGCAGCAGGGTGAGCAAGCCGATCAGCATGACTAAGGCAGATAGCGTATGCATGAGGAGCAGGACGCGCGCGGGCAGGGTGGGGCTGCGGCTGCGGGCCTTCAGCCACAGCGCCAGCCCGGACAGGAGAAAGCAGAGTGCCGTATTGGCTTTCATCGTTACCCAGTCCGGGCGGATGCTCTTCAATACGGAGATGTCCAGTATCCAGCCGAGCAGCGCGATCATGCCAATCACGGCAACGGCTATCCCCGCCCCTTGGGCGAGCGCCAGCCAAAAACCCTCCTCTTCCCAGCGTTGATGTGCGGCTCTGGATGCCTCGCTGGCGGGAAGGTTAAACACCCTGGTCGCCCGTGGATACACTGGCGTAACGCGGCGGTTCGCCGCTGCGGGCCAGTATTTCATTCACTTCACGCTTCAATTCCTGCACGCGCAGTTCGCGGTTGATGGTGACTTCATGCCAGCGCTGCAACTCGTCGAGTTTTGCCTGCAATTTTTCTTCCGCCTGTTTGCGGGCGGTGATGTCCTGCACGATGGCGATGTGCGTGCTCGGGAATTCTCCCGGCTTCCATGTCGGCGAGACGCTCACCTCGATCCAGGCCGTCGAGCCATCTCGGCGGGATGTGCGATTCTCCATGCTCAGATTCGGGATGCGCTCGACTTTCAATGCGTGCGCATTCAGCAGTGCCGCCGAAAGATCGTCAGTGTGAATCAGCGACTCGAAGTTTTTGTCCTGCACTTCGTCAGGGGAGCATCCGAGAATCTCGCAGAACTTCTGGTTGGCGTGCAGCACTCCGCCCGAGACGGTATCCACTTCGGCCACGCCTATCGATGCCTGCTCGAACAGGATGCGGTAACGTTCGTCGCTGCTCTGTTTGAGGCGGGACAGTTCCGCCTCGACCGCGCTGCGTTGCGCGACCTCGGCCTGCAAGCGCGCATTGCTCTCTTCCAATTGGTGCGTTCCGGGGATGTTCAGTGCTCGCGGCATTAGTCGCCAGAGCAGCACGGCGGCGAGCAGCGAGACGGCGGCGGTCACCGCCTTGACCAGCGCATCCAGCCAGTAATCCGGATGCCAGATCGTCCATATTCCCATGAGGTGCGTGGTGCCGCAGGCAAAGATGAACAGCGAGAACAGCTTGAACATCCAGTTGAACTTCAGATCCTTGCGCCGGCTGACGAAATACATCAGGCCGAAGGGGATGGAGAAATAGGCCAGGACGATGAGCGTTTCGGAAACAAGATAGGTCCACAGCAGTTCCGGTGTCCACAGGTAGCAGTGTCCGTGCGGCATGAAACCTTCAGTATTGAACCAGTCCATGGCATGTTGCGTGGCATGTTCCATCGGATACTCCTTGAAGAGAGGGACGGTTACGTGCGTGTGGGGCATCATAGAAGTAATCGCTTGATCCGGCAATCGCTGTTGCTTCCGTATAGTGCGCCAATTAGCGGTTGATTAGGTGAAGATTCGGCCGCAGAATGATGACCATCCATTAAATGACACTCAGGCCTTCGATGAACGATACGACTGTAACGACATCCTCTTCAGCCGCCGTAGCTATCCTGTGTGTGGATGACGAGCCGAACATTCTGAGCGCGCTCAAGCGACTGTTGCATCGTCAGGGATACCGAGTGTCGACTGCGGAGAGTGGTGCAGAAGGCTTGCAGGTGCTCGAACAGCAGCCGGTCGATCTGGTGCTTTCCGACATGCGCATGCCGCAGATGGACGGCGCGCAATTTCTGGAACAGGTGCGCCAGCGCTGGCCGGATACGGTGCGGGTGCTGCTCACCGGTTATGCCGATGTCGAATCGACCATGGCGGCGATCAACAAGGGCGAGATCTACCGCTACATCGCCAAGCCGTGGGATGACAACGATGTGTTGTTCCTGGTCAAGCATGCGATGGAGCGCAAGGCGCTGGAAGCCGAGAAGAGGCGCCTCGAAGCATTGACGCAGCGCCAGAACGAGGAGCTGAAGTCGCTCAACGCGAGTCTGGAAATCAAAGTGCAGCAACGCACGAAAGAGTTGCAACTCGCGCTGCAAGGCTTGGAAAAATCCAACGAGCAGTTGCGCAAGAATTTTCTCACCTCGGTCTCGATATTCTCCAATCTGATGGAGTTACGCTCCGGCGGCATCGGCGGACATTCGCGGCGGGTGGCGGAGCTGGCGCGCGATCTGGCATTGCAGATCGGGATACCGCACGACGAGGTGCAGAACGTGGTGCTGGCCAGCCTGCTGCACGACATTGGCAAGATCGGCCTGTCAGATGTGGTATTGAACAAACCGGAACCCCTGCTGACGGATATCGAACTGGCCCAGCTGAAGAGGCATCCGGTGGTCGCGGCGGCGGCGCTGATCCCTCTGGACCAACTCAAGGCCGCGGCGGTGCTGATCCGCTCCCATCACGAATGCTTTGACGGCAGGGGTTATCCCGAAAAACTGTCCGGGTCTGCTATCCCTTTGGGCGCGCGCGTCCTGCTGCTGGCGAATGATTTTGATGCGTTGCAATATGGACATATGCTGGGAAACCCGCTATCGCCAGCCAAGGCTTATGAATTTATTCTCGATGCGAGCGGCAAGCGTTACGACCCGGCAGTCGTGAATGCATTCAAAGGATTGTTCGCAGGCAAGCAATTGCGCGATGATGCGGTGCCCCATGCGCGCGTCGAAGCATCCAAGCCCAAGTTGGCGACACCCAAGAGGGTCGTCTCGCGCAAGATCGTGGCCTCAAGCGACGTGCCGCAAGACGAGGTGGCGGTGGAGATGAGCTCCGCCGATCTCAGGCCCGGCATGGTGCTGGCCAAGGGGGTCATCAGCCGCGAAGGGTTGTTGCTCATGTTCCGCGATGACGAACTGGACTCGGCGCTGATCGAGCAGATGATCAAGTTCGAGCAGGCGGAGAAATACGCGCTCTCTTTCTGGGTCAGGCCGTCGGGAAGCCGGTGGTTGTCGGGGAGCGTTTCCTCGTGAGAGCCGAACTCAACAGGATGTTAATTCTGCCGGTCTATCGTCCGCGCTGGCGGCGGTCATCGTGCTCTTCTGGGCGGTGTTTTTCGCGCTCTCTACAGGGGAATTGAATTTAATGGATCATCCAAGATGAACTCAATGAATAAAGTCGAAGCTTTTGTCTGGAGCGACAAGCTGGAGACCGGCGTCGCCGAAATAGACGAGCAACACAAACGGTTGGTCGCGCTGATCAACGAAGTCGGCAGTCTGTGCGCTTCCGACGCCTCGGAGGCGGACAGCACGCGCATCAAGGCGATACTGGACGAGCTGGTCAGCTATGCCCAATATCACTTCGCCACAGAGGAGAACATGATGCGCTTGCATGCGGTGAGCGCGGCGCACCAGCAGCTGCATCTCAAGGCGCATGATGCCTTCCGCCAGCAGGTGAGTCTGGCGGTCGGCATCATCCAGACTGCGCCGCAGAATTCGATGAGTTTGCTGGCGCAGTTGCTGGAGTATCTGACGCGCTGGTTGTTGCAGCACATCATGGTGGTGGATATGCGGCTCGCGCGCGAACTGCTGGCGCTGCAATCCGGTGCCACGCCGGAGGCAGCCGCCAGTCAGGCCGCCGCCGCGCCTGCGCGCTCCGGCGAGGTGATGCTGGAAGCGTTGAACACGCTGTATGGCAAGATCGGCGAAAAGACCGTGGAGGTGATGCAGGCCAATCAGGCGCTGGAGCGGGAGCGGGCCGCCTTGCGCGAACTGAACGATCAGCTGGAGCAGCGCGTCGCGCAACGCACGGCCAGTCTGGAGCTTGCCAATACGCAATTGGTCGAGAGCAATCAGGCGTTGCAGCAGCTCAATCAAAAGCTTGCCGCCGCGCAGAGCCAGTTGCTGCAATCGGAGAAGATGGCTTCGATCGGCCAGCTGGCCGCCGGGGTGGCGCACGAGATCAACAACCCCGTCGGTTTCGTGAACTCCAATCTGGGGACGCTGGAAAAATACGTCGCGGATCTGAAACGGGTGCTCGCCGCTTACGCCCAGGCCGAAGCGGGCTTGGGTCTGAATATTGCGGAGGTGGATGCGCTCAAGCGCGCGGTGGACTTGCCCTATCTGCTGGATGATCTCCCCAATCTGTTCAAGGAATCACAGGACGGACTGGCTCGGGTGAAGCGCATTATTCAGGATTTGCGCGAGTTCTCGCATGTGGATGAATCGACCTGGCAGATGGCGAATCTCGAAAACTGCGTGGACAGCACGCTCAATGTGGCGTGGAACGAGATCAAATACAAGGCAGAGATCAAAAAGGAATATGCCGGTCTGCCGGAGGTGGAGTGCATGCCGTCGCAGCTCAATCAGGTGTTCCTCAATCTGCTGGTGAATGCGGCGCAGGCCATCGACACCAAGGGCATTATCACCATCCGTACCGGACAGGAGGCGGAGCAGGTGTGGGTGGAGATCGCCGACACCGGCAAGGGTATCGCACCCGAGCACATGAGCCGTTTGTTCGACCCGTTCTTTACCACCAAGCCGGTCGGGGTCGGCACCGGTTTGGGATTGTCGGTTTCCTACGGCATCGTGCAGAAACACGGCGGACACATCGAAGTAAGCAGTGAATTGGGCAAAGGCACGACGATGCTCATCTGCTTGCCCGTCAAACATTCGGGGGAGGCGCTGGGATGAACGTACCTGTCGATGAAAAATTGCGGATCGAGAATCAGATCAATTTCCTGCTGCGTTTTGCCAACGACATCATTCTGCTGATGGATGCGGAGGGTAATCTGCTGGAGGCGAACGATGTCGCGGTGTCCACTTACGGCTGGCCGCTGCCGGAGTTGCTTAAGCTCAATATCCGCGATTTGCGCGATCCTGCCACGCTGAATGAGGTGGAAAAGCAGCTCAAGTTGACGGCGCAGACCGGTGCGTTGTTCGAAACGCGTCACCGGCGCCGGGATGGCACGATCTTTCCGGTCGAAGTGAGCAGCCGGATGTTCGAGCACGAGGGAAAAAGCTACCGGCAGAGCATCGTGCGCGACATTACCGAGCGCCACAGGATGCGGGTCAGGCTGGAACGCGATGCCAAACGTTTCGAGGGCTTGTTGAAACTCAACGAGATGGCGACCCTCCTGCCGGAAAAGGAGTTCATGCAGTTCGGGCTGGAGTGGGTCGAGCGGCTGACCGACAGTAAGATCGCTTTCATCCACTTCGTCAACGATGACCAGGAGACCATCGAGCTGGTGGCGTGGTCGGCGGCTACCCGGGAAAAATATTGCACCGCTGGCTACGACGATCACTATCCGGTATCCATGGCGGGGATATGGGCGGATTGTCTGCGCGAGCTCAAGCCGGTGATTTTCAACGATTACGCGAACTATCAGGGCAAGCACGGCCTGCCGGAAGGGCATTCCGCGCTGAACCGGCTGATCAGCGTGCCGGTGATAGAGGGCGATAAAGTGCGCGTGATCCTCGGTGTAGGCAACAAGGAAAGTGATTTCGACGATGATGATGTCGAGATAGCCCGCCTGTTTGGCAACGATATGTGGCGCATTATCCGCCGTCTGCGGCTGGAAGCCGAACTGACCGCCAATCTTGAGCAGCAGCGGTCTTTAAACCGAAAGCTGGAAGATGCGCAGAACCAGTTGGTGCAGTCGGAGAAGATGGCCTCGCTGGGACAGTTGGCGGCGGGCGTGGCGCACGAGTTGAACAACCCGATCGGTTTCGTGTATTCCAACATGGGTACACTGGAAAACTATCTGAACGATATCTTCACTATCAGTACGGCCTACGAGGAAGCCGAAGCCGCGAGCGGTCAGGATGGCGCGGCGCTCGAACGGGTGCACCGGCTCAAGAAAGACAAGGATTACGATTACATCAAACAGGATATCTTCCAGCTGATGGCGCAATCCAAGGACGGGCTGGCGCGGATACGCAAGATCGTGCAGGACCTCAAGGATTTTTCACGGGTGGGTGAGGAGGAGTGGAAATGGGTCAATCTGCATCATGGCATAGACTCGACGCTCAACATCGTATGGAACGAGCTCAAGTACAAATGCCAGGTAGTCAAGGAGTATGGCGAACTGCCCGAAGTCTATTGCATGCCCTCGCAACTCAATCAGGTGTTCATGAACATGCTGGTCAATGCCAGCCAAGCTATCGAGACCAAGGGAACCATTGCCATCCGCACCGGCAGTGAGGGGAAGCAGGTGTGGGTGGAGATCGCCGATACCGGCAAGGGTATCGATCCCAGTGATATGAGCCGCATGTTTGATCCGTTTTTTACCACCAAGCCGGTCGGGGTCGGCACCGGGCTGGGGCTATCGGTTTCCTACGGCATCGTGCAGAAACATCAGGGGCGCATCGAGGTGAAAAGCGAGGTGGGGGTCGGCACGACGATGCGCATCTGGCTGCCGGTCAAAGCGCAACTGCGCGCTACTTGATATTACACATCATCGAACCCGGATAGCCCATTGGAACAACCCCTTTGGGAGTGAGATACATCCGCGTGATTGCTCAACTGGAAGCCATCGCTCGGTAAAACCGATCTCCCACAAACCCCATCCGGCTTGGCATTTGGGGTGCGGTTCATCCGTGCGATGAGGTGCTGCGAGGAGCTATCGCCCGGTAAACCGGCCTCCTACAACCTCTGTTCTTTCCGTGGGAGCGCGGTTCTACCGCGCGATTGCTCAACGTAAATCCATCGCTCGGTAAAACCGAGCTCCCACAAACCCCCACCGGCTCAACCTGTGGGGGCGGTTCTTCAGCGCGATGGTTCCGACGGACTAGCGCGCAAGCGGGTTTGCCTAACCCAGAGCCGCCAGACGTTTGTTCTCGATCAGCATCGAGCGCGAGTCCAGCGCTTGGATGACGGCCATCTTGAGCTGGTAGAGGTTCCATGCCTGCCGCCGTGCATCGGCGCGCAACTCATAGCTGTTCCAATGCAGTTCCAGAACGCTGCGCACTTCCGCCACGTTGATGGCTTGCGATAGCGCCGATTTGTCCGGGTCGTTGCTGATGAGGATGCGCGCGACATCGGGTTGGGCCTGCTTCATCTTGCTGAGCAGCTTTATGCCATCCATGTCCGGCAGCGCTTGGGCGGCGATGATCAGGTCGCAGTCATGTTTGACCGCGTGCGCCAGCGCGGCTTCGGCGGTGCGGAAAGCATGTACCTCGCATTTGAATGCCGTGCCCTCGGCGTTCTGCGCGAAGTCACTTTGCATCGCTCCATACAGGCTGCCGCTGCCGCTTTCCTCTGTCAGACTGCGCGAGATGATGGCGGGCAGATGGTCATCGTTCAACACCAGCACGATGCGGTACACCGGGACGTCGGGCGTGGACTCCGTGGTGGCATGTTTGCTGCGGTAGGTGTCGGCCTGGCGGCGGTTCTCCAGGGTTGCCTCACGGTAGGCGAGCGCCTGCTGGATGCTGGACAGCAGATCGGCTTTCTCCCACGGCTTGGCGATGAAGCGATATATATGTGTCTCGTTGATGGTGCGCAACAGTGCGTCGATGTCGGCTTCTCCGCTCAGCACGATGCGCGCGGAGTCGGGGTGTATCTGGCCGAAACGTTTGAGGAATTCGAGGCCGTTCATCTCGGGCATCTTGTAGTCGGACACGACCAGGTCGAAATGATTCTCACCGCAACGCTCCAATGCGCTGACCGGGTTGTCGAAGGTCTCTATTTCGAAGTGATCCTTTAATTCGCGGCGCAATGCGTTCAGGACGTTTTGCTCGTCGTCTACCAGCAGTATCTTTTGCATATGCCCTCCGGGCGGTTGGTGCGGGGGTTAGGATGCGGGCACCATATGTCTGGTACGCGGGCCGCAGAACATCCACCGCTGATTGGTATTCAAGCCTTGTTGACCATGCGTCATGATATCCCCATCACGCCAAAAAACAAAGGCGATTCCGGGCAGTGCGGCGCAAATTATTACCCGCCGAGATGCAGCGCCTGCGAGATCACGTCGCGCGTCAGCTGCGGCGCGAACAGTTCGATGAAGTGATAGCCGAAGCCGCGCAGGTACTGGTTTTTCCGGACGGCGATGCGAGTGGTGCTGGGTTGGAACAGATGTCCTGCATCGATCATGCGCAGATGGCGGTCGCGTTCGGGAATGAAGGCCATTTGCGCCACGATGCCGATACCCAGCCCCAGTTCCACATAGGTCTTGATCACGTCGGCATCGATAGCGGTGAGCGCGATGTTCGGTGTTATCCCGGCCTCGCTGAACGCCTGATTGATCTTGTTGCGCCCGGTGAAGGCGAAGTCGTAAGTGATAACAGGATATTGCGCCAGTTTTTTTAGAGTCAACTTCCTTTCTTCCAGCAGCGGGTGCTTGGGCGGCACGATCACGCAGTGATGCCACTCGTAGCAGGGCAGCGTGATGAGTTCGTCGTACAGCGCCAGACTTTCCGTGGCGATACCGATGTCCGCCTCGCCGCTCAACACCTGTTCGGCGATCTGTGTCGGACTGCCCTGGTGCAAGCTGAGTTTTACACCGGGGTAGTTGCGGGTGAATTCTTTCACCACTCTTGGCAGGGCGTAACGCGCCTGGGTATGGGTGGTGGCGATGCTCAGGCTGCCGCTGTCCTGCTGTTTGAATTCATGCCCTACCTGTTTCAGGTTTTCCGTTTCCAGCAGGACGCGATGGGCGATGTCCAGCACCGATTTTCCCGGTTCGGTGAGAGCGACGATGCGTTTGCCGTTGCGCACGAATATCTCGATACCCAACTCCTCCTCCAGCAGCCGGATCTGTTTGCTGATACCGGGTTGCGAGGTGTACAGCGCATGGGCCGCATCCGAGATGTTCAGCCCGCAGCGCACGACTTCGTTCAGATAGCGCAACTGTTGCAGGTTCATGGTACGCCTTATATGTCTATAGGTTATAAGATACTAACATAAAAGTATTTAGTAATATAAAGCGCGCGCCCTAGAATGCGCTCCATTCAAGTGGATCGGGGCAGTCATGGATTGGCTTTATACAGTTTCCGGTTTTCTGGTCGGGTTGATTGTCGGGGTGACCGGCGTCGGCGGCGGGTCGTTGATGACCCCTTTGCTGGTGCTGGCCTTCGGTGTCTCGCCCGCCACGGCGGTGGGAACCGATCTGCTGTATGCCTCGATCACCAAATCGGTGGGCGGCTGGGTACACGGACGCAACGGTTCGGTGGACTGGAAAGTGGTCGGTTTGCTGAGTCTGGGCAGTTTCCCGGCGGCGCTGGTCACCATCGTGCTGCTGAAATATCTCGCGCTGGACGAGAAAACCTTGCGCGCTCTGGTGACCGGCGTGTTGAGCGTGGCCTTGCTGGCGACCGCGCTGGCGTTGTTGCTCAAGGACTGGATCAAAAAGATCGCGCGGCGTGATGACGGCACGGTGTACGAGTTGCATCACCGCTATCTGCCTGCCGCGACCATCGTGACCGGCTTCGTGGTCGGCGCGCTGGTGACCATCTCTTCCATCGGTGCGGGTGTGCTGGGCACGGTGGCGCTGTTGTTCCTGTATCCGCGCATGTCTGCGGTCAGGGTGGTGGGCACGGACATCGTGCATGCGGTGCCGCTTACCGCCGTGGCGGGCATGGGGCACATGGCACTGGGCACGGTGGACTTCGTGTTGCTGGGCAGCCTGCTGCTGGGTTCGTTGCCGGGGATCTATATCGGCAGCCATCTGAGCGCGAAGGTGCCGGAAAAAATATTGCGCCCGATCCTGGCAACGATGTTGCTGATCATCGGCATAAAAATGGTTGCACTTTAGAAAGGAAGAACGAGCATGACAAAGAATCTCTCCGATTACGCCGAGATCGACCGCTTCGAACAAGCCATCGCCTCGTTTGAGGCGGGCGACATCGATCCAGACCGTTTCACCGCCATCCGCCTGCAACAGGGCGTGTACGGCCAGCGCCAGCAGGGTGTCAACATGCTGCGCATCAAGGCACCGGGCGGACGCCTGACGGCGAAGCAACTGGGGGTTATAGGCGATCTGACCGCCGAGTTCTCGCAGCACGACATCGCCCATCTGACCACGCGCCAGAGCGTGCAGATCCACAACATCCCGCTGGTGCGCATGCCCGATGCGATGCGACTGTTGGCCACGGTCGGCATGACCTCGCGCGAAGCCTGCGGCAACGCCGTCCGCAACATGACGGCGTGCGCGCTGGCGGGCGTGTGCCCGAAGGAACGCGTCGACGTGGGCACCCATGTGCAAGGGGCGACCGTGCATTTCCTGCGCAATCCGCTCAACCAGCAATTGCCGCGCAAGTTCAAGATATCGTTCTCCGGATGCGAGGCCGATTGTGCGCAGTCGCTGCTGCACGATCTGGGCGTGATCGCCACCGAGAAGAACGGTCAGCATGGCTTTGCCATCAAGGCGGGCGGCGGGCTGGGTCACAAACCGCGTGCAGCCATCGTGGTCGAGGAATTCATTCCTGAGCATGAGTTGCTGTTCGCCATGGAGGCGCTGGTGACGTTGCACAACAAATACTCGGATCGCACCAAACGCGCGAAATCGCGTATCAAGTTTCTGGTCGAACGTTTCGGGCCGGAAGGTTTCGTCGGGAAGTATCGCGAGGAATTCGCGCGCACCAAAGAGGCGCTGGCAGGCAAACCGTATCCGCAGGGTGAATGGCGCACGCCGACCGTCGCCGTTGCACCGGGGCAGGGCGCGCCGCGCAAGCTGTTTGCGCAGAAGCAAAGGGACGGCGCGACACGGTGCGCGAACGCGACGAGTGCGGGAGCGCCGTCCGGTCGCCTCCTCCCGCAAACGGCTGGCTCCGCCAGTAACGTGTCGGAGGCGAGCCTGTTCGTGTTGCCCATCGCACTGCCGATCGGCGATGTGACGGCAGATCAACTGCGCGGGATCGCGAATCTGTTGCTGGCGAACGGTCTGGATGAGGTGCATGCCACACAAGACCAGAATATTGCCGTGCTGAACGTGCCGCAGGAAAAACTGGCGAGCTTGCGTGCGGGTTTTGCAGCACTCGGCCTTAAAGAGCCGGTGACGGGTGACAACGTGGTGGCCTGCCCCGGCACCTCGACATGCCGTCTCGGTATCACCAGCAGCACGGTGGTCGCGCCGCTGTTGTCAGGCGGTCGTGCCGACCTGAACATCCGTGTGTCGGGCTGCCACAACGGTTGCGCGCAACCCGAGACAGGCGACATCGGCATTTACGGCGAAGCCAAGCGCGTGCACGGCAAACTGGTGCCGTATTACCAGATGTACTTCGCCGGCAAAGGCACAGCGGATGGCGCACTGGCTTTGAAAGGCCCGACATTGCCTGCGGCACGTATCCGTGAAGCCATCGGGCGTGTACAGCAAGCGCATCTGGACAGCGGCGCAGAGAGCTTCTTTGTCTGGGCGCGCAAGCAGGAGCCGGATTATTTCAAGCAACTGCTGGCCGACTTGGGAGAAGTGACGGAAAAGCAATTGCATAGCGTGATGCACGACTTCGGCGACAAGAACGACTTCCGCGTGGTGAATCTGGGCGGCGGCGAATGTGCGGGCGCATCGCAGGTGCTGATCGGTGCCAACTTCTTCGAGGCGGCACACGAGCGCGAGTACCGCAACGCGCTGGTGTTCCAGCGCAAGTACGCGGAAGCCGCGCAGTGCAACGAATCCATCCTGCGCCTGTTGGGTTCCGGCGTGGCGCAATTGCTGGGCGGCAAGCGTCAGGACGATCTGAATGTTCTGGCGCAGGAGCTGAATTTGTTGGCACCGGAAGAGATCGCCGCCGAGTTCGCCCATGCCGCGCGGGAAGCGGCTGCTGCGGAAGAGGTCGATGTTGAGGCAGTCGCAGCCGCCAGTGCCAAGGTGGATGCATGGACCATCAAGGTGGCCGAGTTTGCCACGCAGAAAGACGGACAACTTGACCTGAAGGAGGCTTTGCCAAAATGAGTACAGAGCTGAACAATAAAATCGCAGAAACATTGGTGCTGTTGCAGCAGGCCGCGCGGGAATTCGCGCCCGTCGTGTTCGCCAACAGTCTGGGGGCGGAAGACATGGTGCTGACCGATCTGATCGCCAAATACCAGCCTGACATCGCCATGTTCAGCCTGGACACGGGGCGTCTGCCGAAAGAGACCTACGACCTGATCCAGGAAGTGCGCGAACGTTACGACGTGCCGCTGAAGGTGTATTTCCCGAACAGCGAACTGGTGGAAGCATATGTGTCGCAGCAAGGCATCAACGGCTTCTACGACAGCGTCGAAAACCGCAAGGGCTGCTGCTACGCGCGCAAGGTGGAACCGTTGCGCCGAGCCTTGAAAGACAAAGGCGCGTGGATCACCGGCATGCGCCGCGACCAGGCGGTGACACGCGGCACGCTGGAAGCGTCTTCCTTCGATGCGGACAACGGCTTGCAGAAATTCAACCCTCTGCTGGAGTGGAGCAACAAGGACGTGTGGGCCTACATCCGCCAGAACGATGTGCCGTACAACAAGCTGCATGACCAGTTCTATCCCAGCCTCGGTTGCGCACCGTGCACACGCTCCGTCACACCCGGCGAGGATATCCGCGCCGGACGCTGGTGGTGGGAGGATCCGGCCAACAAGGAATGCGGTCTGCACGTCAGCCAACGCGAAAAGATCGCGCATGGCACCGGGGTGCAAGCCGCAGGCGGCGTGCAGCAACAGGCGGGTTGCGAGCGCATCATCGGGATGGCGGCGCGATCCGGTGTGATGCAAATAGAAACCGCATAGGCAGAATCCCCCCTTTAGAAAAGGGGGGCGGGGGGGGATTTGAAAGCAGCAAAATCCCCCTCACTCCCCCTTTGTTAAAGGGGGAAGAAAAACGGCGCGGCTAATTGGGATTTAGAAATGAACATCATGAAACTGGTAGAGAAAATTATGAGTAAACACACCTTCACCCATCTGGATGCCCTAGAAAGCGAGTCCATACACATCATGCGCGAGGTCGCGGCGGAGTGCAAAAATCCGGCGCTGCTGTTCTCAGGCGGCAAGGATTCCATCGTCATGCTGCGCTTGGCCGAGAAGGCATTCCGTCCGGCGAAGTTCCCCTTCCCGCTGGTGCACATCGACACCGAGCATAACTTCCCCGAGGTGATCGAGTGCCGCGACAAGCTGGCGGCCGACCTGGGCGAGCGGCTGATCGTGCGTTCGCTGGAAGATTCCATCAATCGCGGCACCATCGTCATCAAGGACGAGAGCAAACCGCGCAACCCGTTCCAGTCGGTGACGCTGCTGGAGACCATCGCCGAGTTCGGTTTCGATGCCTGCATGGGCGGTGCGCGGCGCGACGAGGAAAAGGCGCGCGCCAAGGAACGCATCTTCTCCTTCCGCGACGAGTTCGGACAATGGGACCCGAAGAACCAGCGCCCGGAGCTGTGGGACACCTACAACACGCGCGTGAACGCAGGCGAGAACATCCGTGTGTTCCCGATCAGCAACTGGACCGAGATGGACATCTGGGAATACATCGGGCGCGAGAATCTGCATATCCCGAACATCTACTTCGCCCACGAACGCGAAGTGATCCGGCGCGGCGGCAACGTGATCCCGGTGTCGCATCTGGTGCAGCCCAAGCCGGGCGAGAAAGTGGAAGTCGCCACCGTGCGTTTCCGCACCGTGGGCGACATGACATGTACCGCACCGGTGGAATCCACCGCGCGCACAGTGGACGAGATCATCGCGGAGACCGCAACGACACGCATCACCGAACGCGGCGCGACTCGCATGGACGACCAGACTTCGGAAGCATCGATGGAGTTGCGCAAAAAAGAAGGCTATTTCTAAAAACGTTTCTCCCGCAGATTACACAGATTCACGCAGATTATTGATTTGGTTCTAATCTGTTTAATCTGCGTAATCTGCGGGCCAAAAAGGGTTTAACCATGAACACCAACACACAACTCCTACGCTTCATCACCGCCGGTTCAGTAGACGACGGCAAGAGCACGCTGATCGGCCGATTGCTGCACGACTCGAAATCCATTTTTGAAGACCAGTTCTCGGCCATCTCGAAGACCAGCGAGAAGCGCGGCATGGCTGCGGTCGATCTGTCACTGCTCACCGACGGCCTGCAAGCCGAGCGCGAGCAGGGCATCACCATCGACGTGGCCTATCGATATTTCGCCACGCCCAAGCGCAAATTCATCATCGGCGATACGCCGGGTCACGAACAATACACGCGCAACATGGTGACGGCGGCTTCCACCGCCAATCTGGTGGTGATCCTCATCGACGCGCGCAAAGGCGTGCTGGTACAGACCCGCCGCCATTCCTATCTGGCCAGCCTGCTCGGTGTGCCGCATGTGGTGCTGGCCGTCAACAAAATGGATATGGTCGATTATTCGCAATCGCGTTTCGACGAGATCGTGGCCGAGTACAAAGCCTTCGCCGCGCAACTGAATCTGCACGATGTCCATTGCATCCCGCTGTCCGCGCTGAACGGCGACATGGTGGTGGATCGCGGCGACAAGCTCGATTGGTACAAAGGCCCGGCGCTGCTTGAGTTGCTGGAGACCGTCGAGATCGATCACGATGTGAACACCAGTGACTTCCGCTTCCCGGTGCAGTGGGTATGCCGCCCGCAGACCGAGGAACATCACGACTTCAGAGGGTTCATGGGGCGCATCGAAGCCGGCGAAGTATCGGTGGGCGACGAGGTCACCGTGCTGCCGTCAGGCCGCAGTTCCAAAGTCAAAGAGATCGTCACGCACGACGGCAACTTGCAGACCGCATTCGCGCCTCAGTCGGTGACCCTCACGCTGGCTGACGAGATCGACATCTCGCGCGGCGATATGATCGTCAAGTCCGACCATCTTCCGCCCAGGGTGGAAAAGGAGTTCGAGGCGATGTTGTGCTGGCTGTCCGAATCGCCGCTGGACAAGAATCGCAAGTACCTGGTCAAGCACACCACGCGCACGGCGAAGTGCCTGTTCTCGCGTATCGACTACCGCGTGGACGTGAACACGCTGGAGCAGCACGCCGTCGAGAAGCTGAACATGAACGACATTGCCCGTGTCGCGCTCAAGATCCAGCAGCCGCTGGTGTTCGACAGCTACGAGATCGACCGTGCCACCGGCAGCTTCATCGTCATAGACGAAGCGACCAACAATACGGTGGCGGCGGGGATGATTGCTTAACCATTTGGATTGCCAAAAGTGGGTTTCAGAATATAAAAACCGCTTGGGTTGCCTTGCGGTTTTTACGTCAGCCAACCGGTATTGGAACGCTCAGTGAGCTCATTGCCATTCGACCAACAAACCACAAGACTGGCAACAAATGCAATGTCTCTAGGGTGATTAGCCACGCACGCACTTTACCTTCTGATTTTTGCAACCAAATCAGCACTCCCCCGATAATTGCAGAAAAAATTTGAACTATGAATGCCATGCCGAGGATAGCGCCAACACCAAGGCAACCGAAACCTTCACACTTGGCCGTCATTGCGCCGATCCATAATGCGGCAGCGACAGTTGTTCCAAGCAGAAAGCTCACATGCAGCACATGCCGAACCCAGACTCTTATTTCAGCACACCCGATTACGTCCGGATTCTTTGGCTTGATACAACATCTCATCGGCCTTCTTGAGCGCCTCCACCAGTGCCATATCGATAGTTGGATTGATGCAGACCAACCCCACGCTCACCGTCACACAATTGGAAGCATCCGAATACTCGTGAGGAATCCGCAAACTTTCCACATGGCTACGAAAACGTTCGGCAATGGCACGGGCACCTGCCGCGTCAGTGCCGGGTAGAATCATCATAAACTCCTCGCCGCCGTATCGCGCGACCAGGTCGGACGGTCGATCAATTGAACTCGCCAGTGCGGCTGCTACTTTTTTTAGGCATTCATCCCCCACCCCGTGCCCGTAGTTGTCGTTGTAGCGTTTGAAATAATCGATGTCCGCCATGACAAGCGATAGCGGTGTGCCGAAGCGAAGCGCGCGCTTCCACTCGCTTTCCAGCGTTTCATCGAAACGACGGCGATTGGGAATATTGGTCAGGCCGTCCAGCATGGCCTGCGATTCGAGTAGATCCGTCTTTATTTTGAGATTGATGTGGTTACGCACTCGCGCCGCCACGATGGGCAAGTGAAAAGGCTTGGCGATATAGTCCGCCGCGCCCAAGCTCAAGCCATACTCTTCGTCTACCGCATCGGCCTTGGCGGTGACAAATATCACTGGAACATTTTTGGTTTCGGGCGCTTGTTTCAAGCGGCGGCAAACTTCGTAACCGTCCATATCAGGCATCATCACGTCCAGCAAGATTAAATCCGGTGCGCCCACTTTAGCGATGATCTCAAATGCCACTTTGCCGCTGCCCGCCACTCTGACGCGATAGTCTGCCCGCAGCGATTCCGCCAGTACCTGAATATTCGTGGGGGTGTCATCCACGATCAGAATGAGCGGATTTTTTTCGTCTGTTTTGTCAATCATGAAAGTGTCCCTTTATGCACGGCAGTTTCTCCAGCACCGACCTAGCCTTGTCGTAATCCGTCTTATCCAGCGCACGCTCCAACTCTTTCAACCTTTCCTGAAAAGGGCCGCAAGCAATTGCATTTTTGAGTGCCGCGATCAATTCAAACGGCACAAATTCGTAGTTTTCCACGAGTCTGCGCATTTGAATTATCAACGTCGCGGCCAACTGCCAGTTGCATTTATCGCAATCAAATTCGTGTGCATCTGGAATGGTTTTCGCTGCCTGATCAAAAAGTGAAATGCTATTCATTGCCCGGGCGAGTGCGCTATCAAAAACCGCCGTGTCGATTACGGCAGAACCCGCCTTGAGCGCCTGCTCCAGCACTTCGCTGGCACGGAAAAGCTCCATTGCGCCGAGGTTGGCAGCCGCCCCCTTGATGCGGTGAGCAAATGCTGCGGCAGCCGGAATATCTCCCTCCTTGATAAACTTAGCCAATGTGACTTGGGCATCGGAAAACTCGATCGCAAATTTCCGCAATAAATCGATCAGCAATTCACTATTGCCTGCCAAGCGATCCAGCGCCGCTGGTACATCAAAACCGGGCAACTCTTCAGAGCGCAGGCAGGACTTCAGCCCGATATGGGCCGCAATTTTCCGGGTTGAAGCTCGAGTTGCGTATGCTGTCGGCTTGATCCAGCGCAGCAGCGTTTGCAACAAATTCTGCTGAGCTATGGGTTTGGCAACGTGACCATTCATTCCCGCAGCACTGCAGGCCGCACGATCCTGCTCCATCACAGCCGCAGTCATGGCGATGATCGGCAACGCGTTCCAGCGTTCTGCCTGCCGGATTCGCCGAGCAGCTTCCAGGCCATCCATCACCGGCATTTGCAAATCCATCAACACCGCATCGAAATCGGTGTGCTGCAACATTTCCAGCGCTTCCCGGCCATTGTTGACAACCGTCACATCCAGCCCCATGCGTTCGAGGATATCTATCGCTACCAATTGATTGGTCTCGTTATCCTCAGCGAGCAGAATGCGTGCGCCTCGAATCGCCGAGGCATCCTCGACGATATCGGCACTGGATTGCACATCGTGACGGTGTTTATGCCCACCCTGAAAATCCATGATCGTGTCGAACAATCCGGAAGAGGTGACCGGCTTGTTGAGTACCGCATCCAGATGGATACCCTGCGCTTCCTGTAACAGCAAATCTTTGCTGTGCGCGGTGACCATGATGATCACGGGCAACTTGGTAATCTCTTTCTGCTGTACCGATTCGCGTATGCGCCGTGCCACTTCCACACCGCTCATGCCCGGCATCTTCCAATCCAGCAACACCAACTCAAAAGCCTGCTCCGGGTTATTGGCACGGCGCTCGATCAGTTCCAGCGCCTCCTGCCCCGAAGCCGCCTCTGTCACATGGAATTGCCATGAGCCAAGCAATTCGCGCAGGGTCAGACGGGATATTTCGAGGTCATCCACCACCAGCACGCGCATCCCCTTCAACTCGGAAGGCGAACGCTCGATGTGCGCCTGATTCGATACCGGCAGACAAATCGTAAAACTGAAAGCACTCCCTTTGCCCGGCTCGCTGATCACCGAGATATCACCGCCCATTTTTTCCACCAGCTTTTTGCTGATAGTCAATCCCAGTCCGGTTCCCCCGAAACGGCGGGTGATCGAGCTATCGGCCTGCGTGAACGCTTTAAACAGGCGCGCGACTTGTTCTTCGCTCATGCCTATACCGGTATCGCGTACGGCAAAATGCAACGTGCTGATCCCGTCTGCCGAGTCCAACTGCTGCACCCGCATGACGATCTCGCCCTGCTCGGTGAATTTCACCGCATTGCCGACCAGATTGTTCATCACCTGTCCGAGGCGCAAAGGATCGCCGAGCAAGCGTTCTGGCACACCGGGAGCGATGTCCAGCACCAGTTCGATGCCTTTTTCTTCGGCACGCACATTGAACAAGTCGGCCACGTTCTCCAGCAGATCATCGAGACGCAATTCCGTTTGATCCAGCTCCAATCGCCCGGCCTCGACTTTGGAATAGTCCAGGATATCGTTGATGATGGAAAGCAACGCCTTGGACGAGGTGTGTATCTTGTTCAGATAGTTGTGCAGCTTGGGGGGCAACTCGCTGGTGCCCAATGCAAGGTCGGACAGGCCGATGATCGCGTTCATTGGCGTGCGTATCTCATGGCTCATGTTGGCCAAGAATTCGCTCTTGGCGCGGTTGGCGTTCTCGGCTTCCGTTCTTGCTGCGGAAATGACTTGCTCAGAACGCTTAAATTCGCTCACGTCGGTCAGGATCAGCAGTAGATGCGGTTCGCCTGCACGAGCCAGTTTAATGAAGTCAAAATCAATCCAAACATCCTTGCCATAACTGGACACAACATGCGTTTCACTATGCTGATTCTCGCCCGTCTCCAATGCGCGAATCGCGGCATCAAACAGCCCCGATTTCTTCCAGGAATCAATTTTTCTGAAATTCTGCGCCAACATCTTTTCAACGGTTGCGCCGATGATCTTCGCAGCGGCCTCGTTGCCTACAATGCACTCACCGTCTGCCCGATAGACCGCAATACCCAACGTCGATTCGGAAATAATCTTGCCGTTAAAATCGAGTAGCTCGGCGATCTTTTGCTCGGCCAGCTTGCGCTCGGTGATGTCCTCCGAAATTCCCAGCAAATACTTGGGCTGCCCATTTTCATTACGGATAGCGAGCTTCTTGGTATGCAGGATACGCACCCCGTGCGGAGTCTCGATCGGCTCTTCCGCGATATCCACGATCCCATCCTGCGCCAGAGTGGCGCGGTCTTTAGCGGTAAAGTGGTCGGCTTCCTCTTTGGGGAAAAAGTCGTAGTCATTGTGCCCGATGAGATCTGCCCGCGCATGGCCCAGCAATTCTTCACCGGCGCGGTTGAACAGTTCGAAGCGCAGGTCAGACGCGCGCTTGAGGAAGATCATGTTCGGGATGTTGTCTATGATGCTGTTGAGTAGCTGATTACTTTCACCCAATTTCGCTTCGGCCAATTTTTGTTCTGTCAGATCGTAGTTAATTCCAATCATGCGTATCGGCCGCATCTTCTCGTCGAACTGGGTATGGCCTGCCGCCTTGAGGTAATGTATTGAACCATCAGGCCAGATCACACGAAACTCGGCGTTATATTCCATCTCGCCACGTAATGAGGCTTGGGACGCAGCATCAGCCTGTGCTTTATCTTCCGGGTGGATGGCGCTGGTCCAGGCTTCATAGGCACCACCGAAACTCCCGGCGTGTAGGCCATACAAACGATACATGGCATCGTCCCAGACTAGATGATTGTTCACCACATCCCAGTCCCATACGCCGATGATGCCTGCCTTGGTGGCAACCGCGAGGCGCTCTTCGCTTTTTTTCAGAGCGACTTCGGCTTGCTTGCGCGCGGTCACGTCGTCGTAGATCACGACCAACTCACCGGATGCCAAACGATAAGCGAAGTTATCCCGCCAGCCGGCGATCTTGTTATCCGCATAGAAGCTCAGCGGGTATCGTTCGGGCTGACCGCTTCGCCATACACGCTTGAATATTTCCAGCAAACCCATTTCGCGAATGCTTGGGAAAGCCTCGGTAACTCGCTTGCCGATCAGGTCATCCCTGCGCGCTCCTTCAATTCTCTCCACCGACTGATTGATGTCCTCGAAAACAAAATCCTCACCCTCATCTATAGCACGGTACACCACCACGCCACTGCTCATGTTCTCGAAAATTTGGCGGAATCGGGCATCACTCTCTTTCGCATGCAATTCGCTGAGCTTTAGAGCCGTCTCGATCTGAGTCCGTTCGGTCACATCCTGTACCGTACCCATTGAGCGCACTGCCATACCCTGCGCGTCATAAAGGGAATACCCGCGCTCTTGCACATGCTTGATTCGTCCATCCGCCATGAGCAAGCGGTGAGAAATTTCGTAAGGATGGCGTTGCGCAACCGAGTCAGTAAAGGCAGCGTTGACCATGTCAAGATCGTCGGGATGGATACGTTCCAGAAATGCCTCGTAGGATGCGCCAAACTGGGCCGGGTCGATTTCAAAAATCCGGAATATTTCTTCAGACCAATCCAGCTTATTACTGACCAGATCCAGCTCCCAGCTTCCTATGTGGGCGATACGCTGGGCGTCATTGAGGCTGGTACTCTGTGAAAGTAATTCCTGTTCGTATTTTTTACGTCCAGTGATATCGCGAATGAACGTCACGATCATGCCTCCACGTTCTGGCATAAATCGGGCGCTGACTTCCACATCGATCGAGTGTCCGTCTTTGTGCCGGTGCTGTGTTTCAAAAATTAACGGCTCACCGCTCATGAGCGTCTGTATATTACGGGCGATCTTCTCCTGATCCTGCTCGGCCTCAACCAGAGCAATCGGCTGGTTCAAAAGCTCTTCGCGGCTGAAGCCGGTCATAGTGCAATAGGCAGTATTGATATCAACAATCAACCCGCTCTGTGTGGAAACCAGCCAGAAACCGTCGGCCGTGGTTTGCACAATAGCCCTGAATTCGTTCTCGGTCTGTTTGCTCTCAGTGATGTCACGGTTGCTGACGCGGCGCCCCATAAACTGCCCATCCTGCGCATATACAGGCCGACAGATGTGGGTAATCCAACGAATTCCTCCGTCGCGCCGTACGATGCGAAAATCAATATTGTCAACTTCGTTGCTTGCAAAGTGGGCTATGTGCCTCTGCGCCAAATGCTGGTCATTGGTGTGGATGATGCTTTCGAGCAGGGCGGGGGTGGCGACAAAGTCCTCTTGTGAATATCCCGTGATTTGCTCGCATGCCGGGTTCATGTAGAGAATTTCTTTATTCGCCCCCTGCCAGTATTCCCAGTCGTAGGTGTAGTCGGCCACGATGCGCAGCGTATCTTTTTGCTCCGACAATTCCTTGGTGGCTGAAATAATGCGCAGCCATGAGCGGTAAAACAGCCACGTCAGCAGAAACGTAATCAAGAGGAATATCGCCAGCATCGCTGCAACTCTGACCGCTTCCTGTCGCCATTCAGCCAGAAAATCTTCGGTGGATAAGCCGACAATAATGTAATAGGGAAGAGAGGCTGGCTTGCGAAATGTCACCACCCGCTCAATGTTGTCTATCGGCTGGGTGGCGATATAGTTTCCAGTGGTTTGCCCTGCTTGAGTCAGCTCCAGAAATTCGCTCGAAGCCGCTTTATTCCCGATGGAGGCCTCGATATTCTGCGGCTCTGGATGGCGAACAACGAGACCGAATTCCTTGTCGCGCAGTGCAATGACTCCATTTTTCCCAATATCAAGCTTGGAAAATATTTTACTGAATTGTTCCAGTGAAATGTTCGCGTAGACCACGCCACCGAATGATCCGTCCGGAAGATGAATAGCACGCGACATGATAACAACCCATTTTTTGTCGATGCGAGCCAACACCGGCTTGGCGATGGACAGTCCTGCCTGTGGATTGTCGCGTTGCGCAATGAAATATTCGCGGTCGGCAACATTAACACGGGTGTCGGGAGTTACGCCGTTACCATATTTAACCTGTCCCTGGGCATCCGCCATCCGCATACTCATGACATCTGGCAAGCGTGCTTTTAGTTGCGCCAGATAGCCATTCAGCGCCTGCGCATTGACACCGCCGTTGGCATTTTGCCGTTGGATTTCTTCCACTGCGGCAATCAGGCTGAAATCAATCATTTCGACCGCATCAACGAGGTGTTGCTCTAACAGGCTTGATATGTTGCGCGTTGCGACGGCCGCATCTTCCTGATCCTGCTGCCTGCTATGGTTTAACCAAAGTCCCGCCAGAAAAGCAACGAACAGATTCACCAGCAGGACAATCACTGCCATCTGCTTGAGAACGGATGCGGAAGGTTTTTCTATGTTGAATTGTTTGTTGATCATTGCGTTACCTTTAGAGCGGGTAGCAGACAACACCTTTTCAGGCGGGTATGGGCTGAAGTAGGGCAAAAGAACTGTCGCGATAGCTTTAATGTGTAACCCAAGGCAACGCAGCTTTTACTAAATCCCACACGTCAATCCTAGCATAGGCATACAAGAACATCCTCACGCTGTCGTGACAAACTAATGGCTGTATGAGCCTAAATTTTATCCGCATTTGGTGGTCATGTATTGCATTGATTGTTGGTGCTGGATGGGCTAATGGAGCATGCTGGATTTGCATGAACGGCGACTTTGCGGAGGTGAATTATTAACCTTTACTGTCGCTTACTGGCATAGTGAAGTGCAACCCCTCGATTTTGAACTTCTTAAGCGTACGAGGCAGTTGCTTCCAGTAAGCGGGATAGCCATCTGCGCAGACTGGAAGTGTCCCTTATATTCGGTGATTTTCCGTCCGAAAGAGGGCGTTCTATACACTTTGCGTCATCTTTGTTTGCTGCACATTCATTACGCCTTGCGACATCCGCCTGAGCCCCATGCCACTTAGCCCGCGTCGCCATGCCCGTTCGGGCAAAATAGTGGCGGTTCGAATTGCTGCGGTAGATCGATTCGCGGTATCCTTGCGGGAACTACAAAAGCCGCCATCAGGCGGCCACGTCAATCTCGGGAGCAATGCGTGAATCTCAATCGAAAAGTCACTCTATTTTCTGTTGTTCTGGCCGTTGTTATGATCGCTGTGCTGATCGTGGTCAGCCTGCTTTCCTTCCGGCAGTTCTCCATTATCTCCGCCCAGACCCAGGTGCGTACTGCGGCCGAGATCATCCGTGTCGGTCTGACCGAGGATATGGTCAACGGTCTGATCGCCAATCGAGAGGCGCTGCTGCGCCGCCTGAGCGAAGTGGAAGGGTTGACTTCGGTGCATGTGGTGCGAGGCCCGCATGTGGTCAAGCAGTTTGGCGCGGGCTTGCGGGAGGAAAGCGCGGCAGACGAGATCGAGGCCCAGGTGCTGCAAAGCGGTCAGCCTTATTTCGATGTGATGAACGAGGCGAGCGATCCGGTGTTCCGTGGCACCATCCCTTATGTCGCCAACAGCAAAGGGTCGCCGAACTGTCTGCAATGCCACGAAGTGCCGAACGGGACGGTGTTGGGCGCGGTGACCGTGACCATGTCGATCGGGCATCTGAAAGACAACGCGGTGTTCGTCTCGGGTGTGATGGTCGCCTCGGTAGCATTCTTCATGGGGCTGATGCTGTACTTCTTCCGCCGTCTGGTTAAGCCGATGATCACTACGGCGCACGATGTGCAAGTCGTGGTGAGCCACGCGATCCAGGGCGATTTTAATGCCAGCCTTCGCCAAGGTACCGACGACGAGATTGGGCGCATCGCGACCGATATGAACAAGCTCATGCGATTCCTGAACGATGGGCTGGGCAGTATCCGTTCCGACGTGATGCAGTTACTCAAGCACAAACCCTCGCAGGAGCACGGCAACCTGTTGAATTCCACCATCGACATGGTGCAGGGGCTGATCGACGCCTCTCAATTCAAGCAGGCCATCGAGGAGGATGAAACCCGCAACGAGATCTACCAGCGTTTGGCGGACGCGGTGCGCGACCGTTTCGGCATCAGCCATTTTTCCATCTACGAGATGGAGCCGAACAAGAACAAGATGGAGGCGGTGGTGGTGGACAGCGAGATGGGCGGCGATTGCCGCTGGTGCGATCCGCAGATATTGGTGCGTTCCGAAACCTGCCGGGCGCGGCGTACCGGACACCTGATCGACAGCGTGGAATCACCGGGCATTTGTTTCGCCTTCGTGCCGCCGGCTGACGGGCGCGAGTATTGCCATGTCTGCTTTCCCATCATCCAGTCCGGCGCGGTCGGCAGCATCCTGCAACTGGTGATCGCCAAGGAAGATTCGCCGCGCATGGAACATGTCGTGCCTTATCTGAGTGTCTATTTGCGCGAGGCCGCACCGGTCATCGAGGCCAAGCGTCTGATGGATACCCTGCGCGAATCCAATCTGCGCGATGCCATGACCGGGCTGCACAACCGCCGCTTCCTGGAGGAGTACATCGACACGCTGGTGGCTTCCAACCAGCGGCGCAACGGTCGCATCGCCGTCCTGATGCTCGATCTGGACTACTTCAAGGTCGTCAACGATACCTATGGTCACGATGCCGGAGATACCGTGCTGAAGGCGCTGACCAAGGTGCTGGTGCAGTCGGTGCGCGCGGCGGATATCGTGATCCGCTACGGCGGAGAGGAATTTATGATCATCCTGCAGGATACCGAACGCGAGAGCGCCGACAGCGTCGCCGAGAAGATTCGCGCATCGGTTGAGGCGCTCAAGGTCCAGTTGCCGGGTGTGGTGCTGAGCAAGACCATTTCCATCGGTATCTCGGAGTTCCCGAGTGACAGCGACACGTTCTGGCAGGCGATCAAATTTGCCGATGTTGCCCTGTATCACGCCAAGGAAACCGGGCGCAACCGCGTGGTGCGTTTTACCCCGGATCTGTGGACGGATAAAGAGTCTTATTAGCCGGACAGACTGGAATGAGCTTTTTTGCCCTGATCACTGCGCTGCTGCTGGAGCAACTTCATCCGCTTTCTTCGCGCCGCTACCTGCAAGGCTGGCTGTCGGCCTATGCCGGGTTTTTCCAGCATCATTTCAATGCAGGTCAGCGGCAGCACGGCAGGATCGCATGGCTGTTGTCCGTGCTGCCGCTGCTGTTGGGTGTGATCCTGCTGTCATGGCTGCTGTACCGCGCCCATCCGGTGTTCTCATGGGCGTTCAACGTGCTGGTGCTGTATCTCACCATGGGGTTCCGCCAGTTCAGCCACTATTACACCGATATCCACCGGGCGCTGCGCGACGATGATCTGGAGCAGGCGCGCAGTCTGTTAGCGCAGTGGCGCGGCATCCCCGCGCACGAACTAAATGCCGAGGAGGTGGCGCGCGTCACCATCGAGGAAGCGCTGCTCGCATCGCACCGCAATGTGTTCGGCGTGATCGTGTGGTTCGTCCTGTTCAGCATGGTGGGGCTGGGCGGTGCCGCCGGTGCGCTGCTGTACCGTCTCGGACAATATCTGCGCGCGCTCTGGGGTGACGGAAGCACTGCCGAACTGGGCGAGTTCGGTGCTTTTTCGCGGCAGGCGTTCCTCCTGCTGGAATGGCTGCCGGTGCGTATCACCGCCGCCACTTTCGCCATCGTCGGCAATTTCGAGGACACCGCCTATTGCTGGCGCACCCAGGCAGCGAGCTGGCCGGATGCCGAGGCGGGTATTCTGCTTGCCAGCGGGGCGGGGGCCATCGGCGTGCGCCTCGGCATGCCGATCCCGCAGGGCGGTCTGCCGCTGGACCGGCCGGAGCTCGGTATCGGTGATGATGCCGATGCCGATTTCATGCAAAGCACCATCGGTCTGGTCTGGCGTTCCGTGGTGTTCTGGATGATCCTGCTGTTGTTGTTGACGCTGGCGAGCCTGCTCGGCTAGCGTATCCCCGCGCGATAGCGTCCATGCCCGCGCCCGTACTCTCCGCCCGCCATCTTCCGTCCGGTCTGGACTCACGTTGTAGCGATCATTCCCCGCCGTTTTCGCGTTATGCCGCGCAGATGCGCGAACTCGTTCACCAGGCGCGCAGCACGCTCGGCGTGCATGATGCCGAACATATCATCGCGGGCAACGCGCCGTTCGAGTCGCACCCCGAAATTTTTACCGCCGGACGGGACCGGGCATATCGCCGTGGTGTGCTGCTGATCCACGGCTTGAGCGATTCGCCTTACTTCATGCGCGCGCTGGGTGATTTTTTCCGCGAGCAGGGGTTTCGCGTGATGGCGGTGTTGTTGCCGGGGCACGGCACGCAGCCCGGCGATCTGCTCGATGTGCGATGGCAGGACTGGGCCAAGACCGTCGCCTATGGCTGTGACTGTCTGGCCGCCGAAGCGGATGAACTCTATCTCGGCGGGTTCTCGGCGGGCGGCACGCTGGGCTTGCTGCACAGTCTGGGCGACCACCGTGTGCGCGGTTTGTTTCTGTTCGCCCCGGCCCTGCGGATTTCGCCGAAGGCGGCCTGGGCAAAAATGTACAGACTGTATGACTGGCTGCTTCCCGGCGCGGGCTGGATCGGTATCCTGCCCGACGACGATATCTACAAATACGAATCCTTGCCCAAGAACGCGGCGGTGCAGATGCATGCGCTGGCGCGCGAACTGCACCGCGCGCTGGCGCGGCGCAGCGTCGACATCCCGCTGTTCGCCGCCGCCAGCGCGGACGATGCGACGGTGGATTCCGGAGAAACATGGCGCTTCATGGCGCGTTCGCCGCATCCGGCGAACCGTCTGGTGTGGTACGCCGCCGGGGAGAGTGCGCTTCCCGGCGCTATCTCCGCCGCATGTGTCGAGCGGGTGGATAGCGCCGTGCCGGAGCGCCATATTCTGGGTTCGGCGCACACGGCCATCGTGCTGCCGGAGGACGACCCTTACTACGGGGAGAACGGCGCATACCGCAACTGCCTGCATTACCACCCGCACGATATGGCGCGCTACGCCGCATGCAAGAGCGGCGGCGCGACCGCGCAGGGCGAGATCACGCCGCAGAACTTGCGCGCCGGCACGCTGCGCCGCCTGATGTACAACCCGCATTTTCCGGCGCTCAGGGAGGCCATGCGGCACTTCATCGGGAGCTTGCCATGACGCTGATCTACGCCCATCGCGGTGCCAACCGCGAGGCCGCCGAGAACACCCGCACGGCGTTCGACAAAGCACTGCATCATGCCATCGACGGGATCGAGACCGACGTACAGCTGTCGCGCGACGGCATCGCCGTGCTGTGGCATGACGACGATCTGGCCAGGCTCGGTTTGCCGGACAGGCGCATAGGCGATTTCGATCATGCGCAATTGCGCGCGATGGATTTCGCCGCGCATTTTTCCGGCGCGGCGAAAGAAGGCGTGATGACTCTGGCGGATTTTGTCGCTGCCTACCGTGACCATTGCCGCTTGCTGCTGGAGATCAAACATCATCCGGGCGAGCCGCGCCTGCGCCGCTACGACAAGGTGGCGCGCACGCTGGCCTGTGCCGGTGCGGACGACGGTCGCGTCATCGTTTCCTCCTTCGATCTGGACAGTCTGGTTTGCGCGCACGGTCTTGCCGCGCGTTGCCCGCTGGTGCTGAATTTCGAGCCGCAGCACGATGTCGCCCATGTGCGCCGGATGCTGGCGGCCGCACCCTGGTTGCACGGCGTATGCGTGCATATCGCCACGCTGGACGAGGCGATGATGGAGGCGGCGCGCGAATGCGGCAAACTGATCGCCGTCTACACCTGCAACGACGACGAGCAGATCGCCCGTTCGTTGCGACTGGGGGTCGATATCCTCATCAGCGATGTGCCGCCGCAGGCGCTGCGGGCGAGGGACGCATGAAACGCGACTTTGCCGCACTGCACGGAGAGTTCGACCTGCTGGTGTGCGGCGGCGGCATCTATGGCGCGTGGACCGCGTTCGATGCCGCCTTGCGCGGTCTCCGGGTCGCGCTGGTCGATCAGGGCGATTGGGCGGGCGCGACTTCCTCCGCATCCAGCAAACTCATCCACGGCGGGCTGCGCTATCTGGAGACCTTCGATCTCAAGCTGGTGAAAAAAGCGTTGGCCGAGCGCGGCAGGCTGCTGGCGCATGCGCCGCACCGCGTGTGGCCGCTGCGCTTCGGCGTGCCGGTGTACGGCGACAGCCGCAACGGCAGGTGGAAGTTGCAAGCCGGGCTGACCTTGTACGACCTGCTGGCGCGTGATCCCGATGCACATATGAAGCACCGCTATTTCAACCGGCGTGACTTTTCCGCGCGCTTCCCCGCGCTGGCGGACGGACAGCTGCGCGGCGGCTTCACCTATGCCGATGCCCAGACAGACGATGCGCGTCTGGTGCTGGAACTGGTCCACGGCGCGCAGCTTGCCGGAGCGGTGTGCGTGAACTACTGCCGCCTGGAAGAGACACTCGAAGAAGCGGGGCGCGCCTGTAGTGCCCGCCTACACGACGGGGTGAGCGGCGCACACGCCGATGTGTGCGCGCGGCAGATCGTGTTCGCCGCCGGGGCATGGACAGGCACGCTGGCGCAGGGGCAGCCGTGGTGCCGTTTGAGCAAGGGCGTTCATCTGGTGCTGCCCGGATTGCCGGGCGGGGAGGCGCTGCTGCTCACGGCGAAATCCGACGGGCGCGTGTTCTTCCTCATTCCCTGGTACGGGCGCACGCTGCTCGGTACCACCGACACCGATTATCGAGACGTTGCGACGGCGGCTGCCGTGCAGGATGCCGATATCGATTACCTGCTACAGGCCGCCAACGACTATCTCGGTTGTGCCTGGACACGGCGGGACGTGATCGGCAGTTACGCCGGGCTGCGCGTGCTGCGTCACAGCGGGGATGCCTCGCCTTCCGCCGTCAGCCGCGACTGGGAGCTGAAGACGGCGCACAACGGCGCGCATTATTCCGTCGGCGGCAAGCTCACCTCCGCGCGTGAAGACGCGGCGCGGATCGTGGACCGGGTGTGCGCGCAGCTCGGCGAGCCGCGCCCGTGCGCGACGCGGCAGCGCGACCTGCCGTGGAAGCCCGCGCCGGACTTCGTCGCCTGGCGCACGGCGACCGCCGCGCGTGCGCTGGCGCTCGGCATCGACGCGGAAAGCGCGCACTGGCTGATGCATCGCCACGGAAGCCGCATCGAATCCGTGTTCGATCTCGCCGCGCGCGATGCCTGGCTCGCCCGGCGTGTCGTTGACGATGTGCCGCTGATCCATGCCGATCTGCATCACTGTGCCGCGCACGAGATGGTGGTACATCTGGACGATCTGCTGCGCCGCCGTCTGCCCCTGCTGATATTGGCGCGGCTGCCGGTAGCCGAACTGCACCGGATCGCGGTGTGTGCCGCTGTGTCTTTGGGGTGGGATGAGGCGCGCCTGCGCGATGAAACGGCCCGTCTGCGATCCTGATGTCTTTTTGCGAACTCGGCTGCGTGAAATCCGACAGCGATATATTGAAGCGCCGCCGCAAAATCATGCAAAGCCCAATAAAATTGGGCGGTAGAATGAGCGGTCGGCAATGTATTCAAGAAACGGTCATCGTGTGACTCTGTCCGAAATCAAACAACGCTATCTGTCGCGTCCCGGTTTTTCCGGCGACATGTGGGGGGGGCTGGCTGCCATGCTGGTGGCGCTGCCGTCCGCCATCGCTTTCGGCGTGACCATCTTTGCCCCGCTGGGCAGTTCGCTGGCCGCGCAGGGCGCGCTGGCCGGGATACTCGGGGCGACCGTGCTCGGGTTGATCGTCCCCCTCGCCGGCGGCAGCACCCGCTTGATCACCGCGCCGTGCGCGCCGGCCGCCGCCGTGCTGGCCGCGCTGGCGGTCACTTTCACGCAGCAGGGTTCATCCCCGGTCGGCACGCTGATGTTGCTCGGCATGATCGGTATCCTGGCGGGGGTGATCCAGATCGTTCTCGGTCTGGCCGGCATCGGCAGGTTGATCAAGTTCATCCCGTTCCCGGTGGTCAGCGGCTATCTCAGTGGGGTCGGCCTCATCATCATCGGCAGCCAGATTCCGAAATTCCTCGGCATGCCGGAGGCCTCGCTGATTGAGACGCTGCGTTCTCCCGGAGGATGGCAGTGGCAACCCGCGCTGGTTGGCGGCGTGGTGGTGGCAACCATGCTGCTGATCCCGCGCATCACCCGCGTGGTGCCTGCCGCCATTCTGGCGCTGCTCGCCGGAGCAGCCTGCTATCTGGGGCTGGCCTGGTTCGATCCCGCGCTTATGGAGATCGTCGACAACCCGCTGCTGGTGGGCCCGCTGGGGCAGGAATCCGGCGCGTTCACCGACGGCCTGCGCCAATACTGGCAGTCGTTCTCCGGTATCGATTTCAGCAGTGTGGCCAAAGTGATGCTGCCCGCACTGACGCTGGCGGCGCTGCTGTCCATCGACACGCTGAAGACCTGTCTGGTGGTCGATACCATGACCAGCTCGCACCACAACTCCAACCGCGAACTGATGGGGCAGGGGCTGGGCAATATGGCTTCCTCGCTGATCGGCGGGATCCCCGGCGCGGGTACCATGGGCGCGTCGCTGATCAATATTTCCAGCGGCGGGACGACCAAGCTATCCGGCTTCATGGCCGGACTATTTTCGCTCGGTGCGTTGCTGCTGCTGTCGCCGCTCATCGCCTGGGTGCCGGTCGCCGCGCTGGCCGCGATTCTCATCGTCATCGGTTTTCGCATGATTGACACGCACGGTCTGGCGTTCTTTTTCAATCCGGCCACCCGTCTGGATTTCATCGTCATTCTGTCGGTCATCATGGTGGCCATTTTCGGCAACCTCATCGCGGCATCCGGTGTCGGCGTGGCGCTGGCGATCCTGCTGTTCATCCGCGAACAGACGCGCAGCACGGTAGTGCGCAACCGTTTCGAGGGGGGCGAGTTCTTCCACAAACATGCGCTCAAATTGCGCGACATGGAGCGCGTGGCGCGCAATGCCGGCCAATCGGTGATCTTCGAACTTCAGGGCAGCCTGTTTTTCGGCACCGCCAGCCAGTTGCAGGGCGTGCTGGAAAAAGAAGTCGGCGAGCGCAAGTTTGTCATTCTCAGCATGCGCCGGGTGCAGTCGCTCGATATCACCGCCACGCACGTGTTGGAACAGATCAAAGACCGGCTGGAGGAATGCGACGCTTATCTGGTGTTTTGCGACATTCCAAAAGGCTTGCCCAGCGGACTCAAGATGAAGCGTTTCCTCAAAGCGACCGGCGTGGTCGGGCCGACCAACAAGGCTTTCGCTTTCAAACGATTGGACGAGGCGTTGGAATGGGTGATGTCACAGGGTGAGGCAACACAGGCCGCAACGGAACTGCCGGCGCTGGAACTGAAAGAGCTGCCGGTCTTCTCCGGACAGAGCGAAGCGTCGCTGCGCGATCTGGAGTCGGTGCTGGAGGTTCACGCCCTGCAAGCGGGAGAAGTGCTGTTTAGCGCCGGCGACAAGGACGATGAGTTGTTGATCGTGCGTCGTGGCGCGATCAGAGTATCGGTTCCCATACCCGACAAGGAAAGTTATCACCTGATCAATTGCGGCCCGGGAGAATTCGTCGGCGGCATGGGATTCATAGCGGGCGGCGGCCATGTTACCGATGCCGTGGCCGTCAGCGATGCCGAGGTTTATGCGCTGTCGCGAAAACGTTTCAATGCCCTGTCGCGCCAGCATCCCGAGCTGGCACTGGTCATCATCGAGAACGTCGCGCTCAATCTATCGTCGCGCCTGCGCATCACGATAGACGAAGTGCAGGCGCTGCGCGGGTAAACGCCGGATTTTGACAATAATCGCTGGCTGCTTGTAATTCTCTTACAAAATTTCTGATTATTTTTGATGATGAATAGTGTTGTCAAAACTACTGGCGCTGTGTAGTTCAACAGCGATATGACCAACAAAAGCGGCAGCTTTGTTAAGCTGTCGCTTTCATGCGATCAATTCAGTCTATGCGTAATTGTCACGCTCAAACTGACTAGGCCGAAATATATAGGCATTTCGGCCTATATGAATCCACAAAATTTTTTTGTACAGTTTAGCCCCGCATGTGAAGCAATCCATGGAGGCTTCCATTGAAAGCTGCAAATAAAAGTTTTGTGCTTCCACTTCTGGCGATGTTGCCGCCGCTCGTTGCATTCGCGCTGCAATGGACATTCTGGGCCGCCATTCAGCCCTACGCATGGCTCTTGTTCTTTCCAGCAGTGTTCATCAGCTCCTGGATTGGTGGGCTGATCCCCGGGTTGGTGTCCACCGTCCTTTCGGCCGCATTGGCTACCTGGCTCTTCATCCCACCGCAATTCTCGTTCAGCATCGAAACGCCGATGTCCCTCGTTTCGATCGGTATATTTATTGTGATGGGGATCCTTTTCAGCCTCTCACATGAACGGCGCATAAAAGCGATCAAACAGGCTGATGAGGCCATTACCGCCTCGCGTACCAGCAAGGAACGGTATCGCCTCTTGTTCGAAGCGATGGATGAAGGTTTCTGCGTGATCGAGATGCTCTATGACCCGGACGGGAAGCCCAATGACTACCGCTTCGTGGAGATCAACCAGGCTTTCGAAAAGCAGTCCGGGCTGCACGATGCGCAGGGCAAGACGATAAGACAACTCGTCCCGGACCAGGATGGAAGCTGGTATGAGATATTCGGCAATGTGGTCAAAACCGGAGAAGCCATCCGTTTCGAAAATCCGTCCCCCGCGATACACCGGTATTTCGACGTATTCGCTTCGCGCATAGGTGGCGAGGGCAGCAAGATAGTCGGCATCCTGTTCAAGGACATCACCGAGCGCAAGCAGTATGAGCAGGAGATTGTCACCGCCAAGGAAAAGGCCGAGCTGGCAAACAAGGCCAAAGATTCCTTCCTGGCCACCATGAGCCACGAGATACGCACGCCGCTTACCGGCATGCTCGGGATGCTGGAGCTGCTTTCCATGACGCAGCTCGACAAGGAGCAGCATGCGACATTGGACGCGGCATGGGATTCCGGCAGGGGGCTGCTGCGTATCGTTAGCGACATCCTCGACTGGTCGAAGATCGAGGAAGGGAAGCTGGAACTTTCGCCACGTCCCACTTCGATCCAGGCCTTGCTGCAGGATGTCGTCAATACCTATTCGCGTGTCGCCAGCGCCAAATCCCTGATGCTTTGGCAGCATGCCGATGCGCGGCTCAATGCGGCGTACATCGTAGATTCATTGCGTCTGTCGCAGGTGCTTAACAATTTCGTCAGCAATGCGATCAAGTTCACGCAACAGGGCGAGATCGAACTGCGGGCCGAGCTTGTGAAGCATCTCGACAGCGGCGATCAGCTGCGGTTCTCGGTCAAGGATACGGGCGTCGGTATTTCCCCGGAATCCCAGGAGCGATTGTTCCAGAGCTACCGGCAAGAGAGCGCGGATACCGCACGCATGTACGGCGGAACCGGATTGGGACTGGCGATCTGCCGGCGACTGGCAGAGATGCTGGACGGAAATATAGAGTTGCAAAGCCAGCCTGGTGAAGGCTCGGTCTTCAGCCTTACGCTGACCCTGCCGATTTCCGGCGCTCCCGGTGAGGCAGTGCAAAACATGCATCCGGAAGTGGAGCAACGCAAGGTTGCCCCGCTGCTCAACGGCGTGGCCGATGCGCCGCTGATTCTGGCGGTGGACGATCACCCGATCAACAGGGATCTGCTGGCGCGCCAGATTCAGCTGCTCGGGCTGCGTGCCGAAACTGCGGAGAACGGTCTGGCCGCCCTGACGAAGTGGCGCGAGGGGCGTTTCGCGCTGGTCATCACTGATTGCCACATGCCGGAGATGGATGGTTACGAGTTCTCGCGGGAGATGCGCAAGATCGAAACTGGGGAGTCGCGACCCCGCACGCCAATCATCGCCTGGACGGCTAATGCGCTTGCAGAGGAAGAAGGACGCTGCCAGGCCGCGGGTATGGATGAGCTGTTGGTCAAGCCGGCCAATCTGGCGCAGCTTAAAAGTGTATTGGCGAAATGGCTTGCTATCGCGGTGAGCGGCGAGGAAGCGGCCATGCCATCCGGACATGACAGGGGGAGCGGGGCGCAGCTCATCGATTATTCGGTCTTGAACAACATCGTGCCGGACAGTGCCGGGCATGAGCAGATATTGAAAGAATTTCTGGTTCACATCCGTGGCGATCTTGCCCAACTGGCGGAGATGCTCGGGCAAGGCAATCTCGCCGATGCGGAGAGCACGGCACATCGAATGAAGGGATCCAGCCGGATGGTGGGCGCAACGGTTCTGGCGAAGTCTTGCGAAGAGATGGAGCAGGCGGCACGCAATAGCGATATGGGAGCATCCGTCGCTGCCAAGGCATCCATTGATCAAGCGCTCGACCGGCTGGAGTCATTTATTTCTGCAGGAAGAACTCGGGAGAGGGAGCGATGAATATCCAGAATCTGAGCGTCTTGATCATGGAAGATGACGACTTCCAGCGTGACATCATGGTCAGCATGCTGAAGTCTTTGGGGGTTGCTTCGATCCATACGGCAGGCAACGGTAAACAGGCATTGGACATCCTTGTTGCATCGGATGCCAAGCCGGTCGATGTCGTGCTTTGCGACCTGAATATGCCCGAAATGGACGGCATGGAATTTCTCAGGCATCTGGGGGAAATGCAGCGGGATACCGCCGTCATTCTTGTCAGTGGAATGGACGACAAGGTGTTGACCTCGGTGGGAAAGATGGCGCAAATGTACGGCATCCAACTGCTGGGGATGATCGAGAAGCCCATCCTTCTGGAACAGCTCAAGAAGCACCTGCTCAAGCACGGCAAGGCGACACGCAAAGCGCAGCAGCCTGCTGCGGTCAGGGATTTTGCGCTTGAAGAGATACTGCAGGCGATCAGCGCCGGCCAGCTCGAACCATTCTTCCAGCCCAAGGTGGATATGAAAACAGGGCGGCTGGTGGGGGCCGAGGCACTGGCGCGCTGGCGGCATCCTGAGCATGGCGTGATCGGCCCCAATTTGTTCATCCCGCAACTTGAGCAGAGCGGCAACATCGACGAACTGACTTTCCATATCCTGAAAAAATCCGCTGCCGCAGTGCGTGCGCTGCACGACAAGGGGCATTTTCTGACGATCTCCGTCAATCTGTCGCTGGCCTCTTTGGTCGATACGACTCTGGCGGACAAGATCACCCGGATTGTCGGCGAAGCCGGAATGGAACCCCAATTTATCATACTGGAAGTCACTGAATCAGCCGCCATGACCGATGTCGGGTGTGCGTTGGAGAATCTGGCGCGGCTGTGTATGAACGGATTTACGCTCTCCATCGATGATTACGGCACCGGCTCGTCCAGTCTGCAACAACTGACACGGATCGCTTTCGGCGAGTTAAAAATAGACCAGTCATTCGTGACGGACTTCGCCGACAACAAGGCGCTGCGCATCGTGGTCGAATCGAGCATAGATATGGCGCACAAGCTGCGGCTCAAGAGCGTGGCAGAAGGTGTGGAGACGCAGCAGGACTGGGATGCGCTGAAATCCGTCGGATGCGATACGACACAGGGCTATTTCATTGCCAAACCGATGGATGAACATGCATTCAGGGGGTTCGCCGACCGCTTCAAGGACAAGTTCGCCCACTTGACCGCCTCTGTGCCGGAAGCTGTCCGGAAGACAGCTGGTCTGAAGATACTCGTGATCGAAGACGATGACTTCACTCGCAAGCTCATAATTCAGATTCTGAGTGACATGGGCTATTCGAATGTCGTCGATGCCGACCGTGCGACGACTGCAATCGGGCTGCTGAAGATGCATGCATTCGATCTGGTCATTACCGATGTCAACATGCCGGGGATGAACGGCCTGCAATTCATTCAGCGAATACGCGCGGGGAAAACCGACGCAAAACCGGAAACGCGGATCGTGGTGCTGACCTCATTCTCGCAGACGGAGATACTTGGGTCCGCGCTGGCACTCGACATCAACGGGTTTCTGGTGAAGCCCATCATCCCCGCCGTGATGGAAGAAAAGCTTGCGCAGGCCTTGTCGGAGCGCTTGCATCTCCACTCGCCGGTGGCCTATGAAGCAATCAAGACTGAATTGAAGAGTCTGCCGCACTTTGATGTTAAACAGTCTATAGCTCCGCGAGTCGCGGGAATTACCTTGGGTAATCACGGCACACGCAACAGCCACGGAAGCATGAATGTGCACCATCTCGCGCTACGGAGACTGCGCCCAGGGATGATTCTGGAAGGAAACATCCATCTTAAAGATGGCACTCTGATCTTGTCGTCCGGACATGCTCTTTCGGAATTGTCGATTAACCGATTAAAAGACCTACAGGCTCTGCTGCCAAAGGATGATATCGCTGTCCGAGAGGCAGCTTAAAGGTTGCTCATAAATTGCAACTTCAAGTTGTGTAATTTTAATTGGCCTTTCCCTCACCTAGCAGTTTTTCAAATTCCGCTGCCGGCACCGGACGGGAGAACAGGTAGCCCTGTCCGTAGTCGCATCCGGCGGCGGTCAGCAGGTCGCGCTGCTCTGCCGTTTCGATACCTTCCGCGATGACCTTCATGCCGAGCTTGTGCGCCATCACGATCATGGCTTCGCAGATTGCCATGTCTTCGGAATGCGCCGCCAGATTGCGCACAAAAGACTGGTCGATCTTGAGATAGTCGATGTCGAATTTCTTGAGGTAGGCCATCGACGAATAGCCGGTGCCGAAATCGTCCAGCGACACCTGCATGCCGGCATCGCGGAAGGCGAGCAGTTTTTCGTTGATGGTGTTGCTGGCATCCAGCAGCAGGCTTTCGGTGATCTCCACCACCACGCTTTGTCCCGGCAGACCGAGCTCGCGCAGATGTCCCAGCCAGGTGTCGTGTCCGGCGACATCGCTCTGGAACTGCACCGGCGATTTGTTCACGCTGACCTGGAAATCCGCGCGATGTGTGGCGCGCCAGCGGGCGACCTGGCGTGCGGCCTCGAAGAACACCCAATCGCCAATCTCGATGATCAGCCCGGTCTCTTCCGCGATCGGGATGAACTCGGCCGGGCTGACCAGGCCGCGCACCGGATGGTGCCAGCGTATCAGCGCTTCGGCTTTTTGCAGGCGGTGGCGTATCGCGGATGCATCGCTATCCGTTGTTGCCGCGTCGCCGGACAGCAAAATGATCGGCTGGTAGTAGATCTCGAACTGCTTTTCCAGCAGTGCGGTGCGCAGATCCTTGGCCAGCCGCATCCGTGCCTGTGCGGCCTCCTGCATGGTGGGCGTGAAGTAGCTGTAGCGGTTGCGCCCTTGGTCCTTGGCGGCATACATCGCCTGGTCGGCGTTCTTGACCAACGCATCGATGCTGGTTGCATCGTCGGGATAGAGCGTGATGCCGATACTGGCCGACACGTAGGCGACTTCGCTCGCCAGCAGGAAAGGTTCGTTGAGCTTGTTAAGGATGTTCTGGGCGATCCGGTCGACACTGTCCGGGTCCTCGATCTCGCCCAGGATGATGGTGAATTCGTCGCCCCCCAGCCGTGCCACGGTATCGGATTCGCGCACGCAAGAAGCGATGCGATGCGCCGCCTCGCGGAGCAGGATGTCGCCCATGTCATGGCCGAGCGTGTCGTTGACTTCCTTGAAACGGTCGAGATCCATGAACATCAGCGCCATCTGCAATCCGGCACGGTGGGTCTTCTTGACTTCCTGTTCCAGTCGATCGTGGAACATGCGGCGGTTGGGCAGCCCGGTGAGGTTGTCGAAATTGGCCTGCTTCCAGATCAGTTCCTCGGACAGTTTCTTCTGGGTGATGTCGGAGAACAGCGACACGCGGCGGTAGGGCGAGCCGTCGTCGTTGTAGATGGTGTTGATGAGCAGCGACTCGGCGAAGATATTGCCGCTCTTGTGGCGGTTCCATATTTCACCCTGCCACAGCCCGGTTTCGTTCAGCGTTTTCCACATGGATGCATAGAATGCGCGGTCATGTCGTCCGGAACTGAGGATGTGCGGGTTTCTGCCCAGCACTTCTTGCGCGCTGTAACCGGTCAGGTGGGTGAAGGCCGGGTTGATCGCGATGATATGGTTGTCGCTGTCCGTCACCGCCATGGCCTCGGAGCTGTGCTGGTAGACCATCGCTGCCAGTTTCAGCGCGTCCGCGTTGCGGCTGCGCTCGATGGCGATGCCCGCCAGTCCTGCCGTCTGTTCGATCAGGCGGATGTCTTCCGCCGCTGGACTGGTGGCGGTGCGCTGGTAGATAGCGAACGTTCCCAGCACCTTGCCCGAGCTGCCGCGGATCGGTTCGGACCAGCAGGAGCCTAGGCCGGCTTTTTCCGTCAGCTCACGGTAGGACGACCAGTAGGGGTGGGTTTGCAGGTCTTCGACGATGACGCGCTCGCCCCGGTATGCCGCTGTTCCGCAGGAGCCTTTGCCCTCGCCGATCTCGGCCCCATTGATCGCCGCGTTGTAAAAATCCGGCAGGCTTGGGGCCGCGCCGGTGTGAAGATGCCGCCCCTCGTTGTCCAGCAGCAGGATGGAGCACAGCAACACCGGATTCTGCGCCTCCACACTTTTTACGATAGTTGTCAGAACTTCGTCCAGCGGCGCACCTTTTGACAGTTGTTCGAGCACCATGCTGCGCGCCTGTTCGCGCGTTTCCATCTGTCTGCGCTCGGTGATGTCGATAGCGATGCCGATGATGCCGACGACTTCCGCCGTGCTGTCGCGCAGTTTGACCTTGGTCACTTCGAGCAGATGTCGCTTACCGTCGGTGAAGTGCAGGGTTTCGTGCGACAGGTGCAGGCCGTCCTGCGCCAGACATTCGCGGTCTGACTTCAGGCATTTGGCGGCATCCTCTTCACCCATCAGTTCGGTCAGATCGCGGGTTGCCAGGAAGCGATTTTCCGGAATGCCGACCGCATCGCTGAACGTCTTGTTGACGAAGCGATAGCGGCCATCCACGCCGACGAGCCAGATGCCGACCGGCGCATGGTCGAGAATGGCATGCAGCCGAGCCTCGGCCATCTGGATCTCGAACATCTGCTCGTTCAGTTGTACCGTCATGCTGTTGAAGCTTTTGGCCAGGTCGCCGATCTCGTCGTTGCGCTCGACCGGTAGCTCGGCGGAGGGGCGTCCCAGCGCATGCATGCGCACCGCCTCGGCCATCTGGTTGAGCGGGCGCGCCAGCACGCGCGCCAGCGCCAGCGCGACCAGCGTCGCCAGCGCGATGAACAGCAGCGTGAGCTGGATTACGCTGAGACCAAGGCTGTTGCTTTTCGCCAGCACGTTCTCCAGCGGTGTGTACAGGCCGAGCATGAGGAAGCGCTGTTCGTCCGGCACGCCGAAGGGGACGCGCATGAAGGTCGCCAGTGCGCCGCTGCCCAGCAGGCTCTCGTCGCGGATTTCTAGCACGGTATGCTGGGCCTTGCTTTCCAGCACGACAGCGGTTTCCGGCAAGTCGTTTTGGATCAGGAACGGTCGCCCCAGATCGAATCCGAAAGTTTTCGACGCGTCGGGATGGAGCAGGTAGTCACCGCGCTGGTTGGTCAGCAGCAGATGGAGGTCCGGCGGCAGATCGGCGCGGATCATGTTGAACTGGTCTTCCAGGTCGACGTCGATGACGATGATGCCGAAAGGCGTGCCATTTTTCGAGCGGACGGGCGTGGCGAGCCGAATGGTGGGTTTGCCAAAACCGTGGTTCGCACCCCGCTCCTGATTGAGGCCGATCTGTGACACGTAGAGTTGTCCGGCGGGCAGACGCAGCGTCTCGAAGAAATAGGGGAAGTGGCTCTTTTCCTGCAAGCCCGTGCCGTCGATCACCTTGAGGCGGATGCTCTCATGATCGACACGGTTTACTCTGACCAACTCGCGCCCGTAGTTCTCAACGCCGATCAGGCGGATCTCCGAGTATTCGCTATGCGTGGACAGCAGGCCGGAAAACAGCTCGGCGAGTTGCCGCTTATGCACCGCGAGCGCGGCAGAATTTGCGGGCTGTTCGGCGATTTGTTCGAGCAGGGGCAGCGAGGCGATGAGGCGGACATCTGCCGAGATGCTGGCAATGGAACCGCTGAAACGCTGTGCCAGCACTTGGGTCGAGGTGAGCAGTTTTTCCTGCGAGGATTCGACCAGCAGCGCGCGGCTGCGGTCGTACACGTAATAGCCGGTCAGGGCGGTGGACACCGCCCCCAGCAGTGCCAGCCAAAACCCCAGTTTGATGCCCAAGCTCAGTCGCATAGCGGATCAGAATGCCTCAAGAGTTTCGCCGGAGAGGACTTTATCCCACAGCGTCTTGCGTTGTAACGGATTCTCCAGCGGTTCCAGCCAGATGATCTTGTCGCCCGGCCGGCTGTCGGGAAATGGCGTGATGGTATTGGCCAAGCCGTGGGCGGAGGTCAGCCGCTCGCTGGCGGATTTCCCCAGCGTGTGATCGATCCATCTTTCCGCTAATCCGGGATTCTTGGCGTGGCGTGTGATCGCCCAGCAATCCAGCCAGGCCAGCGCGCCCTCGCGCGGGATCACATAGCCGATGTCAGCCCCCGCGTCTTTCAGCGCCTTCACCTGTTGTGTGCCGTAGTTGGCAAATACCAGCGCGATATCGTGTCTGTTGAACCAATCGACAGCTTCTTCCGCCGTGGCGTAGAACGTCAGCACGTTGCGCCGCAGCTTGACCAGTTCCCGCGCAGCGACGGTCATTTCTGCGGGGGTGAGCCGGAACGGATTTGCCGCACCCATCCGCATGCCGGCGAGGGAAAAATTATGGTTGCTGGTGTTGAACGCCAGCACCCGTCCGCGATACTCCGGTGCCCACAGCGCGTCGATGGACGCAGGCGGATGTTTGACCAGCTTGCGGTTGTAGATCAGCCCCATCTCCGAATAGGTATAGGGGATCGCGTATGTCTTGCCGTTGCGCACGATGCCCGCGATCGCCGTGTAATCCTGGAACCTCGGCAATTGCAGCGCGTGGTTGGTGATGTTCTTTTCATTAACCGGAACGATCAGGTCACGGTCGATATAGCGTTGCAATTCGGCGGTGTTCACCGCGAACACGTCGTATTGGACCGTGCTGTCGTTCAGCTTTTTCCAGAGGTCGTCGTCGGAGTTGGCGTAGGTCACCTCGATACTTGCTCCAGACTGTCGCTCGAATGCGCGCACGATCTCCGCATCGGCATACCCCTCCCATGCCAGCACACGCAAGATTTCTGCGGCCGCAGCCCAGGGCGAGGCACCCAGCCCCAACATCAGCAGGGCCAGAAGAGCGGCGCGGCGAATGGGGGAGGGCAACGGGGTCAAGTCTAGTACTCCGCCTCACGCACTTGCGGTTTGCCTTCGGCTTCCCAGCGCGCGAATCCGCCGGCGAGATTGAGTACCTTCTTGAATCCCATCATCTGCAACACTGCCGCCGCCATGGCCGAGCGACCACTGGTGGCGCAGTAAACGACGACCAGTTGGTCGCGCGCGCCGGACAGTGGCGGATAGTGCTTGGGATATCCCGTGTCGGCGGCAGCCTCGACGATGCCGCGCGGCACCAGATGCGCTCCGCCGATATGCCCATGCTCGAACTCGCCGGATTCGCGCACATCGACTAGCACCAGCGCGTCTCCCGCGTCCAGTTTCGCCTGAAGCTCATCAGGCGTGATTTCGCTGACGCAGGATTTTGCCGCGCGCACGAAATCCATCAGGCCGGCAGGTTGTTCGGGTTTGAATAGGTCGTACATTTTGGAGGCTCCTTAAATATTTAACTGATGTTTCTTTGAAAAATTACCTGCCACAGAGCCGAGAAGACAGGATGGCTGGGGAAAGCCCTGTGAAGTTGTTGCATAAGTTGCAAGCGCGAACATCATAAAACCAAAAAACCAAAAAAACTAATGAGTCGGCAGTTGATTGTTCAGCATAAGCTGCAATGGGTTGATTTTAGCAGTTCACGCATCCTCATCGGTATTGAACAGTCGTTTGTTATCGTCCCTGAACATGAGGGGGGGCGAAGCTCTGCCGAAAAAGGGGATGCGGCTCTGATTCGAAGGTAAAATCCGTACACCTACGGCGCTCTACCTGCCACCTTCGGGGGAACATCAAGAGGAGGACCTTCTTAAGCAACCCTGTTAAGCCGCTTTGAATGGTTCACAAACTAAAGCCCCAATTTTTCCGGGGAATACTTACTTTTAACCAAACTCGGGAGTCTGCTCCATGAGCCTGAAAAGCTCCTTGCTCTTCGTGGCAGTCTTTCTGGCGCTGCTGTCGCCCGCCGCACATGCCGGCGACCCGGCGCGGGGCGCGGACGGACAGCCGGAAGTGCAACTGTATTTTTTCTGGTCGCTTACCTGCCCGCACTGCGCGGCGGCGCATCCCTACATCGAAGCCATTCCGGAGGCTCGCCCTTGGGTCAGGCTGCATGCGCTGGAACTTTCGCGCAACGGCGATAACGTCCGGAAGTATCAGGACATGGCGCAACAACTCGGACAGCCCGCCGCCTCCGTGCCCGCCTTCCTGTTCTGCGGCGAGATGCATGTCGGCTGGGACAGCGACGAGACCAGCGGCGTCATGCTGCGCCAGCGCCTCGACGATTGTCGCGCCCGCACCATCGGCGGTCAGACAGCGGCACCGGCAACCCGCCCGGACGAAACGCTGCGGCTGCCGCTGCTGGGCGAAGTGGACACGGCCAGCCTGTCGCTGCCCGTGCTTACGCTGGTGCTGGCAGGGCTGGACGCCTTCAATCCCTGCGCCTTCTTCGTGCTGCTGTTCCTGCTGTCGATGATGGCGCACCAGAAGAGCCGTGCCCGCATGCTGACCATAGGCGGCGTGTTCGTGCTGGTCTCGGGGCTGATGTATTTTGCTTTCATGTCCGCCTGGCTCAACCTGTTCCAGTTATTCGGCCACTTCGCCTGGGTCACGCTGGCGGCGGGCGCGCTGGCGGTGTTCGTAGGCCTGGCGAACGTGAAGGATTTTTTCCTGTTTGGGCGCGGCATCACGCTGTCCATCCCCGAGTCGGGCAAGCCCGACATCTTCCGCCGCGCCCGCGCGATCCTCAACGCCGACAGCCTGCCGGCGATGCTCGCCGCGACGGCCTTCCTCGCCGTCGCCGCCAATTTATACGAACTGCTGTGCACGGCGGGCTTCCCCATGGTCTATACGCGACTGCTGACGCTGGCCGAACTTTCGCCCGCCGCACGCTACGGTTATCTCGCCACCTACAACCTGGTCTACGTGCTGCCGCTGGCGCTGATCGTCGTCGTGTTCGCGCGCACCTTGGGCGCGCGCAGGCTGACCGAACGCGAAGGACGCTTGCTCAAGCTGATGTCCGGCATCATGATGCTGGGCTTGGGCGCATTGCTGCTGCTCGCGCCGGAGTTGATCAGCCGGATCGGCATCGCCTTCCTGCTGATGGCGGCCGCGGTAGGCATCACCTGGATCGCAGCGCGCATGACCCCACGATAACCAACCCGAGAATCGAAAAATGAACAAATGGATCACTGTTGCGGCGCTAGTCGGAGCCGCTGGCATGAATTTCGCGCTCGCAGCCGACGGAATGATGCACCACGGCCACCATCAAGACGCGGCAGCGGATACGCGCATCTCGCTGGGGCTGTCGCCGCAGATGAAACAGCACCAGCTCGCGAACATGCGCGGACATGTGGAGGCCATCAGGACCATCGTCGGCCTGATCGCGGACAACAAGTTTGAAGATGCTTCCCATACGGCGCATAGCCAGCTCGGCTTGACCCCTGAAATGCAATCCATGTGCGACATGTTCGGCAACGAGCGTTTCCGTAAACTGGGCTACGAGTTCCACAAGAGCGGCGACGATCTGGGTGACGTGCTGAAAAACGGGGATGCCCGGAATTCGTTGCGCGCATTGAACAAGACCATGCAGTACTGCGTGGAGTGCCATGCGACGTTCCGCCAGTGATTCAGACCGGGAGGCGAAATGAACGAACCGCACACCATGAATTTCCAAGCTCGCCTGAACGGCAGATTTCATGGCATGCTGCAATGGCAGCAACTTGATGCGCTGTGGGCGCGGGTCAGGTGTGGTGCATGGTATTTCTATCAGGTCGGTGAAGCGTTACCTGACGTTCCTTTGCAAGGTGAGGAGCTCGTGCAACGCATAAACGCGCTGGATGCACTGCTGCGTAAGGAGCACGATTACCACTACTGCGGCATCGTCTATGCCGACGATGCGGAGCAACCCACGTTGATCAAGGTGTACGATCCCGGCCAACTAGGCTCATCCTGTAGCAACAATGCGACGCCTACGCCGCCGGGCTGGATACTCAGCCTGAGTCAGCCGGAGGTAATCGAAGTGACCGCACCCGTGCCGAACAATCGCAGGCGCTGGTGGAAACTATTTTTAAGGTAGGCAGCAGACGAGCATAGCCATTCGGCTAAGCTGGCACAAAACGCCAGCTTAGCCGCTGGTTAAAGCCCGACAGTGGGGGCCGCATAAGTGCCGTCAAGATTGCAGCACTACACTAGTGCCTTGTTCATCTGGAATTGAAGGGCAAGATTAAAGTTTTTCTGCGGAAAATAGCAAGATAACGTTTTTGGCATCGTGTTCCAGCGCCAGCGCGGATAATCCGTTCAGTTTGCAGCGAGCAGCCAGCAGCGAGGGCAGGGAATGAATGGCGTTGGCCGGTAACGAAACCAAGTCGACCGGACTGCCAACAAGAATTTCCCGGTTGCCATCAGCCTGTTTTAACAGGAGAGGCTGGCGCGTCACAATCTCCGTTGGCGGTTCCAATCCGAGCAGCGTTTCGACGTTCGCACATGCGGCCCCGGTTGGCTCGGGGCGAGATGCTCGCACTGTGCGAGCTTCAAAACCGGCGCGCCATTTTCCTGCGGTGAAAGTCACGATATTTAGTATGTCGTGCTCCGATTCGCGGTCGCCCATGTTCATCCCAATCCTTGCGCGTAGCCGGAAAACAGCGCATTGAGGTCAAGCACAGTCACTGGTTGTTCCTGAAAACGCAGCACACCCAGCGTCAGCGGGCGCATATGGTCGGATAGCGTGGCCGGCGGCGGCTGGATGGTGCTTTGTGGTACATCGACTACGTCGATGATCATATCCACGCGGATGCCGCTGTTGATACCGCCGCCTCGACCGAGCAGGATGGATGAGTTGGCAGGATTGCCATCCGGCAAATGCAGCATTTCGTTCAGACGAATGACAGACGCGATGTCGCCGCGCACGTTGATGACACCTTCTAGCGAGGGCGGGCAGCCGGGCACGAAGAACACGTCGGCATGTGCGAGGATTTCGCCGATGAACTCGCCGTGAAAGGCGAACCAATCTTTTCCCAGAGCGAAGATCACCAGTTTTACCGTAGGTTCGTCCACGTTGACGATGTCCTGCTGCGCTTCGCGCCGCCGGGAAAGTACTTGATCGAGAGTGGTGTCGTTCATTTGCTGTCCTGTTCGCACTTGTCAATCGCCACGCGGTTTCGTCCCGCGTGTTTGGCTTGGTACAACGCCTTGTCGGCCATTTCGCGCAATTTTTCCATGCAGTGGTGCGCGGGATACGCGGCGATGCCCGCGCTGAAGGTGCAGGAGAATTCCGTGCTGGCCGAATGGAATATGACGCGGGAAAAGTCCTGGCGCAACTCGTCCAGCAGTTTTTCCGCACGTTCGAGTGTGACATCTTGCAGGATGACAGCGAATTCTTCACCGCCGTAGCGGCCCACGATGTCCGAGTTGCGCAGGCGCTGCTGCAGCACACGTGACAAGGCAAGGATGACCTGGTCACCGACCGGGTGGCCGTGGGTGTCGTTCACCGACTTGAAGTGGTCGATGTCTATCATGGCGAAGCACAGCCCCCCGCCGTTGCGCTTGGTGGTGGAGATGGCGCTTTCCAGCAACTGCGTGGTGGTGGTGTGGTTGAATAGTCCGGTCAGGCTGTCGCGCGCCATCAGTGAGCGCAGCGTGCGCATGCGCTCGGCGCGTATCGCCACCGCCGCCACCAAGTCTTCGGGGACGACGGGCTTGGTCAGGAATCCTTCCGCGCCGATACGCATCGCGGAGAACTGCTTCTTGCGGTCTGTCTCGCTCGAAAGGAAGACGATAGGCAGGCCGACGTAATCGGGAATCTGGCGAATCAGTTTGGACAAGTCTTGGCCGCTGCAACCCGGCATGTACATGTCCATCAGCACCATGTCGGGGCGGAACTCCTGCAGCACATCCAGCACGCGGGCGGGTTCGCTCAGTTGATAGGTAACCATTCCGGCTTCTTGCAGGATGATGCTGTGGTAACCGGCGATTTCGGCTTCGTCGTCGACGACGAGTATGCGATAGGGTTCCGGCTGCTGCTGGCAGGTCAATTCATCGAGCGTGGACACCAGATCAATGGCGCGTGCCGGCTTGTGGAAATAGGCTTCGCTGCCCGCCTGCACGGAGGCCAGACGCGCCGCAAAGTCGTCTCGCGCGGACAGGAATAGCGTCGGAATGCGTTTGTCGGTTTCGCTCTGTAACTTGGCCATCACTTCCGTTCCCGCATTGCGCCCCTGCGGGAAATTGATATCCATGATGATTGCGTTTGGACGGCGCACCAGCACGGCTTCGTAAAGCTTTTCGGGTTCGGTGAAAGTGACGGATTCGTAGCCGAAGCAAGCGAGCTGGCTGGCCAGTTGTTCGAGCGTGAGCGTTTCATCGTCGCAGAGGTAAATCAGGTGTCCACCGCTGTCGCCGGAGGACTCCTTGCTTGCCGCCATGGTGAAACCGGGTTCGGTGCTGCCGCTATTCGATGCACAGGCTGCGGTTACTGCGGCATCGAGATTGTCGAGGCAGGTGGCGCATCGTTCCTGCCAGTTTTCCGGCAAAGTTCCGGCGGACGAATCGGCCAGCAGCGCCGCGAGATCCTCGCCGGGGGCGGCGGCTTCGCCGAGTTCGCGGAAGCCAAAAGAGCGCCCGGTACCCTTGATGCTGTGCAGGTTGCGATGCAGTTCGATTGCGGCTTCATGGTTGCCGGGATCGGCCTTGAACTGTTCGAATAGTGCACGCGATTGCCGGGCTCGTTCGGGCAACTGTGCCAGGAAAGAGGCGCGTAGTTTGGCGATCTTCTCGCGGGCGGAAAGAGGTTTGGTTTCGTTCATGACTATCCCTTTATATTTCAGGCCGAGGCACGGCGCGCTAGCACCTCGGCCATCATCTGCGGCAAAGTCTCTTCGAGGCTGAAGTCCTTGAGCAGACAGCCGTCGAGACGCGGTTCCTGCTTCAGCAATCCTTCCGGCTCGTCGCCGGTGAGCAAGATGAATGGCTTGTCCCAGTTTTGTTCGCGGAGTTCGCGGAACAGGTCGATGCCGCTGACCATAGGCATGTTCATGTCGCTGATAACCATCTCGATGCCGCCGTCGGCATTGAGCTTCTCCGCGGCATCCACGCCGTCTTCGGACAGGATCACCTCGTGCCCCGCCTCTTCCAGCACCGCCGCCGTCATTTCCCCGGCCATCGAGTCGTCGTCCACTACCAGAATACGCATTTGTTGCCTTTCACTTCTCTGAATTAAATCTAAAAAAAACATTTGCCCGCAGATTTCGCAGATTAACGCCGATTAAAACCAACCATTACTTAGATACTTTGCCCACCTTTGTGGTGATGCTGTCTCTGCAATTAACCGCATGAAAATCTGCGTTAATCTGCGTTAATCTGCGGGCTGAACTTCGGTTTTAGGGATCAACTGGATTCCCGCCTACCCCAACAACGCCCTCAACGTATCCACCAACTTGCTCTGGTCGAAATCGCCCTTGACGATGTAAGCATCCGCGCCCGCTTGCACGCCGCGCTGTTTGTCTTCTTCTTTTTCGCGCGAGGTGATGATGACGATGGGGGTGTGGCGATATTTCTCTTCCTGCCGCAGCGACGCGGTGAGCGAGAATCCGTCCATATTGGGCATCTCCACATCGGTCAGTACCGCGTCGAAATCGCCTTCCATCGCTTTGCGGAAACCGTCGAGGCCGTCCTCGGCCAGCGTGACGCGGTAGCCATGAGCTTCCAGCACATCCTTTTCGATTTCGCGCGTGTTGAGCGAATCGTCCACTACCAGCACGTTGAAATGGCGCGTTGCGGTTTCGGTTGTCGTCTCGGCAAACATGGCCTTGTTGCGAGACTTGCGTGCCGCATCCAGCAGCGCGGGGGCGTGCAGCACGCCGACCAGTTCGTTCTTGCCGGTGGTGATCATGCCGGACACCATAGGAAGTTTGCGCAGATGCTCGGGCATGGGCTTGATGACCATGTCGCGTTCGTCGAGCAAGTCGTCCACCTGCACGGCGATTTTTTCGTTGCGGATGCGCAGCACCGCTAGCAGTATGTCACCGGAAGCGGCGGCCTTCGTCTTGCGCGGGCGCGCCAGATGCGCCGGAATATGCAGCAGGTCGGCCAACGGCACGACAGGCACGAATTCGTTTCGGATGATGACGGCGTTGCGTTCGGCGACCATCATCTGCGCCTCGCGCGGCAGGCGCAGCAACTCGGCCACATATTGCGCGGTGAAGCCGAAGGGCAGGCCGTCCACTTCCACCAGCAGCACGCGCATCACTGCCAGCGACAGCGGCAGGCGCAGCGAGAAGGTGGTTCCCGCACCCGCTTTGGTTTCGACGCTGACGCTGCCCTGCAGATCGTCGAGCACGCACTGCTTCACCACATCCATGCCGACGCCGCGACCGGACAAATCGGTGATGATGGCGTTGGTGGAAAAACCCGGCAGGAAAATCAGGTCGATGGCTTCCTGATCGGTCATCGCCGCCGCTTTTTCTTCCGTGATAAAACCTTTTTTCACCGCCTTGTCGCGCACGGCGGCAAGCGGGATGCCGCCGCCGTCGTCGCCGATTTCGATCACCACCCAGCCACCGTCCTGTCGCGCAGATAAGGTCAGCCGTCCTTGTGCGGCCTTGCCTGCGGCGGTGCGTTTCTCCGGCGTCTCCAGACCGTGGTCGATGCCGTTGCGGATCAGGTGAATGATGGGGTCGGAGAGCTTGTCTATCATCTGGCGGTCGAGTTCGATTTCCGAGCCGCTCACCGTGCATTCGACTTGCTTGCCGACCGAGCGCGCCAGTTCTCGCACCATGCGCGCCGCCGGTTCGAACACGATGGCGAGCGGCAGCATGCGCATCAGCAGGGTCTTGTCGTGCAGCTCGTCCATCAAGGTTTCCTGCGCCTGTACGTCATCCTTCAGCGTCAGCGCAAAACGGTGCAGTGCGGCGGCGGCCTGTGTGTCGCCGCTTTTTATCAGTTCGCGTTCCATGTCGTGCACATCCTGCAGGCGCTGGCGCATGCGCGCATGGCTGGACACCACCTCGCCCATCAGTTTGATGAGCTCGTCGAGTTTGCTCAGACGCACGCGCACCGTTTCGGCGGTCTTGAGTTTGGTTCCGGGTACGGGTGCGGTCACAGGCTGGCTCGGTGCGACAGTAGGTGTTGGTGTTGCGGGGATCAGTGCCGCAGTTTCTGCTGCCGGTGCAGGTGCTTCTGTGACTGCTGCCGGTTCAGCGGCAGCGTGCCCCGTAACCGCCTGCGCCAGTGCCGCGCACAAGGCTTGGTCGGTCGGCGGCAGCGATGCGCCATCGGAGGTTTCCGCCAACTTATCCACCAGCGCCGACAGCGCATCGACGGCGCGGTAGAGCAGTTGTCCCAGCGGCGGGCTGAATTGCAGCGTGCCGTCGCGCAGTGCGCCCATCACGTCTTCCAGTTGGTGTGCCGTCTCGGTGATGGTGACCAGCTTCAGCATGCGCGACGAACCCTTGATGGTGTGCGCCGAGCGGAAAATGGCGTTGATGCTTTCCTTGTCGGCGCTGCCGGATTCGAGCGCGGCCAGTCCATCGTTCAAACGGTTGATGTGATCGCGCGCTTCCTCGATGAATCGGATAACGAATTTTGCGATGTCGATTGCCATGGGTTATCTCAGTTCTGCCGATGCTTTTGCGCCGGTCAACTTGCCCAACTGATGCTCGCACAGGAATTGAATTTCTCCTGTCGGCAGTCCGAACGGCACGTACTTGACGCCGGTGTCCGGTTTGCTGCCGGAGAGCAACTGGATGACGACGCGGTAAGCGCGGATGGCAAGTTCGGTTTCGCCGCCGTCGCGGTACAGGTCGGCCAGATAGTAATGCGCGGGCCAGCATTCGTGGCGCGAGTAGGCCGCATGCTTGAAGTGACGGATCGCATCGGCGTTGCGCTGCTGCCATTTGGCGGCGAGGCCTTGCAGCAGCAGCGCGTCGATGGACCAGGAGTCGGTCGCCAGCACGCGTTGCGCCAGTGCTTCGGCGGCGGCAAACGCCTTGCGGTTGATGAGCGCGTGCGCCTTGAGTAATAGCGCTTCGATGTTGTCCGGCTCGCCGGACAACACGGCGTCGAGCGCGGGCATGGCTTCGTCGTAACGCCTGTCGTTCACCAGATGGCGCGCGCGTTCCAATTGCCCGTGGGCGGAAGCGGCTTGCGCGGGTTCTACGACAGGCATCGCGGGGCGACGTTCATCTTTTTGCGTAAGTATTTCCTGCGCATGCCGCAGCAGGGCATGCAGGGGAGACTCGGGTATCGCATGGGTGCCGTCGTCCGCAGTGCCGGCGGCGGCAGGCGCTTGCGCCGCGACTCTTGGAATGGCGTCGAGTGTTTCAATGGGTGCGGTTTCCGGCGGCAGCAGATGTTTGCCCTTGACGAAGTAATACAGCCCGTCTTCTTCCACCAGCGGCAATACACCGAGGTCGTTGGCCAGCGTCTCCGCCGTGCCGATGACCAGGATGCCGTCGTCCTTCAGCAGCGAGACGAGGTTGTACTGGATGGTCTTGCGCGTCGGCGTGTCGAAATAGATCGAGACGTTGCGGAAGAAGATGATGTCGAAGCCGAGCAAGGCGGGCGGGAAGGGCGTCGCGAGCAGGTTGAGCTCGTGGAAATCGACCAGCTTGCGGATATCTTCGTTCAGCACATGGCTGCGCTGTTCCTGCACGAAATAACGCTTGCGCATGGCTTCCGGCACGCCACGGAAAGAGAAATCGGTGTAGCGGGCGGCGCGCGCCTTGTCGAGCACGGTGCTGTCGAGATCGCCGCCGGCGAAGGAAAACAAGCGAGTTACGCTTGTTCCGTATTTTTCCATCAGCGCCATTGCCAGTGAATACGGCTCCTCGCCAGACGAGCAACCCGCGCTGAGGATGCGCACAGGTGAAGCGCCGCCGCGCGCGGACAGGAGGCGCGGCGCGAGTCGCTTGACCAGCAGTTCGATCTGCTCCGGTTCGCGGAAGAAATAGGTCTCGTTGACTGTAAGCAGGTTCACCAGCGTCTGGAGTTCGTCATCGTCGCCGCTCAGCCGGGCGAGGTAGCTTGCGGGGGTGAGGGCGAGGGTGGCGATGCGATCCCTCAGCGCGCGGACGAGTTTCTCCTCGCAGTGTTCTTCGCACGAGAGGCCGCAGTGTTCCTTGATGAACGTCTTGAATGGCAGCAGGTTCAGGCTCATTTCGCGTTCCCCACGGCCAGCCGCACCATTTCGTCGGCAATTGCGCTTAACGGCAGCACCTGTTGAACATCTCCGGTTTCGATTGCCACCCGGTTCATGCCGTAGACGACCGAACTGCCCTCGTCTTGGCCCAGCGTCAGGCCGCCCATGGCGCGGATGCGGGAGATGCCGCGCGCGCCGTCGCGCCCCATGCCGGTCAGGATGATGCCGACGGCCTGCGGCCCGAAGACTTCGGCCACCGAAGCTAGCAGCACGTCGCAACTGGGATGGTAAATGTCCCGTTCGCTGCGATTCACGAATGCGATGCGCCGGGTCGGCACGACGCTGCAATGCTGTTCGGAGGGTGAAATGTGAATCACCCCGGCTTGCAACCGGTCTCCGTCGGCAGCCAGTCGCACCGGTAGTTTGCACAATCGGGCCATCCACTCGGCCATGCCGCCCGCGAAGCCGTCGGAGATGTGCTGGGCGATGACCACCGGGCAGGGGAAATCTTCCGGCAGCGCAGGCAGGATTTGTGCGAGCGCCTGCGGCCCGCCGGTGGAGCAGGCGATGGCGAATACGCGGGCATATTCGCCGCTGTCGGAGAGGCGCGGAAATGCGGCGGGCGACGGGGTGAGCGGCGGAGCGGCAAGGACGGATTTGCGCGGGCGCATGCGGGTAATGACCATTACTCCGGCCAGCAAGCGCACCCTGGCGACGAAGCTGGCTGCTTCTTCCGGTGAGTAGTCCGGCTTGCCCACGACTTCAAGCGCACCGCGTCCCACTGCATCGAGCGCATTGACCGCATCCGCGACACTGCTCACCACAAGGATGGGAATGGCCTTGCTACACATGATCTCCTCTATCGCATCAAGCCCGTTCATCACCGGCATTTCGATGTCCATCGTGATGAGGTCGGGCTTAAGCTCGCGCGCGAGGTCGACCGCCTCGCGCCCATTGCCTGCCTCGCCGACGACTTCGATGTCGGCTTCGTCTTCGAGGATGCCGCGCAGCAGGCTGCGCGCGAGGCTGCTGTCGTCGGCGATTAATACCCGGATGCGTTTCATCATGCGCCCTGTTTCGCGCCCGGCTTGTTCAGGCGGAAGCGTTTGATTTGATCGTTTAGCTCCAGCGACAGCCCGGTCATCTCGGCGCTGATTCGGCTTACCGAGGCGATGGCCTGGGCCGTATGGGCGCTGGCGCCGACGATCTCGCGCAGGGCGATGACGACTTGGTCGCTGGCGATTTTCTGTTGCCGGGTCGAAATCGAAATCTGGTGCGCGGCGTTGCGCGACTGGTCGGCGGCATCGACCAGTTCGCCGAGGTTTTGCGCGGTATGGCTGGCGGCGTCCATGCCGGCGCTGATGACCGTACCGCTTTTCTCGGAGGTGATGACCAAGCGGCTGATGGAGTCCTGAATCTCTTGCACCTTGGCCTCAATGTCCCCGGTGGAGTCGGTGACGCTGTCGGCCAGACGGCGGATTTCGCCGGCCACGACCGAGAAGCGTTTACCGGCCTCGCCCGCGCTGGAAGCTTCCAGCGCGGCGTTGAAGGCGATCAGTTTGGTCTGGTCAGCGATGGTGTTGATGATTTCCATCACCTTGCTGATTTGTCGCGATTTGACGCCGAGATCGACGATTTCCCCGAGGTTGGTTTGGTTGTCCGCGCGGATGTCGTCCATGCGCGTTAGCACGGAGCGCATCGCATCGGAGCCTGCTTTGCTCTTTTCCCAAGTGTGGTTGGCGATGTCCGCCACCGAGCCGGAGTGTTCGGCGATTTGGGAAGACGAAGCGGAAAGCTCTTCCATCGTGGCAGTGATCTGGGTGACCGTGGTGGACATTTCCTCGACGGCGGCGGCCATCGATTGCGACATGCCTTGCTGATGTGTGGTGTTTCTCGCAGCCATGCCCGCCGTATCCTGCAATTGCAATGCCGCATCGGCCAGCACACGCACGCTCATATCCACGTTGCCGATGATCTGCGCCAAGTTGGCTTGCATGATCTTCATTGCGGCGAGCATGCTGGTCTCGTCGCCGGGCTTGGTTTCGACGCTAACCGAGAGGTCGAAATCGGCAATGGCATGAGCAATGTGCGCCGCGTATTCCGGCTCTCCGCCCAAGCTCGCGAGCATTCTGCGCGTGATGACTGTCGCTATTACTACCACGCCGCCGAGCGTGACGAGCAAGGTAATCAGCAATTGCGCGGTCGCGCTGTCGATGCGCTCGCGCGCGGCGATTTCGTCGGCCGCATTGCGCTTATTGGTGAGTTGCACCACCTGATCGATGACCTGGCGATGCGCTTCGTAGTTTTGCCTCATGCGCGCCATCACGGCCTGCGCTTTGATGCGGTCGCCGTTCTGGATAGCGGGCAGGAATTCCTTGAAGGCATCGGCATAGAAAGCCTGCGCCGGCGCGTTCGCGCGCTGGGTGAACAACTCGCCGAGTTCGCCGTCGAGCTTCTCCTTCAACCAGAATTCGTGGCGGGTGTCGTAATCGCTTTTCAGCGTATTTAGCCGTTCGGCCAACTTCGCCTGCTCGCTCTTGTCCGTCGCGTCCAGCAACTGCATCGACACCAGATAGGATTCGATGATGTATTCCGGCGGCGGCAGAATGTCCGCTACCAGATCCTTGCCCTGAATGATGCGCTGGTAGAGCGGGCCGTTGATTTTCAACTCGTTCAGCGTCTTGAGCGACCAGTAGCCATACAGCGCAAAACCTGCGGCGCCGAGGGCGATTAGCAATGCGAAACGGTGCGACAGCTTCAGGCGGGAGAGAGGGTTCATGTCGTCATTTTCCTAAGCCGGACGAGCCGGAATCAAACCGGATTTTCCGTAGGTCGGGCTAAAGCCCGACCTACGGAAATCTTGTCACTGTTTAACATCATTTAATAGGCTAGCGGCTAAGTTGCATCAAGCTTTTTTCGTTAATTTGAACTGGCGCACCAGCTCGTCCAAACGCGCCGACAGCCCCGACATATCCTTGCTGATCTGCGAAATGCGCGTGATCGATTGCGCAGTGTGCGAGCTGGCGGTGACGATTTCGCGTAACGCGACGACCACTTGGTTGCTGGCGATTTTCTGCTGCTGGGTGGAGAGCGAAATTTGCTGCGCTGCGCTGCTGGTCTGGCTGGCGGCATTGACGATTTCAGTCAGGCGCTCGGAGGTGGCCGCGCTGGCGGTCGTGCCCGCAGCGATCCCGCCCGCGCCCTTCTCGGAGGTGATGACCAGGCGGCTGATCGAGTCCTGGATGTCGTTGATCTTCGCTTCGATTTCGCCGGTGGAGTCAGTGACGCTGTCGGCAAGACGGCGGATTTCACCGGCGACGACGGAGAATCGCTTGCCTGCATCGCCCGCGCTGGAAGCTTCGAGCGCGGCGTTGAAGGCGATTAGCTTGGTTTGATCCGCCACCGCGTTGATGATGACCATCACCTTGCTGATTTGCTTGGACAGGGTGCCTAGATTGACAATCTCCTGCAAACTGTGGTCGTTGTCGGTGCTGATGTCGTGCATACGGGCGAGCACGGACTGCATGGACTCGGAACCCTTGCGGCTGTCGTTGAGCGTATGGTTTGCGATTTCCACCACCGACTTGGAATGGTCGGCGATCTGAGTGGATGAGGCCGACAGCTCTTCCATGGTCGAGGTGATTTCGGCCACTGAGGAAGACATCTCGGTCGATGTGGCCGCCTGGCTTTCGACTGTGCCGGCGATTTCCTGAGCTGCCGCATGCACTTGGGCGGCGTTGGCGCCGACTTCGGCGGCCAGATCGTGCAGCTTGCGCCGCATTTCGCGCGTGGCCCGTGCCAGATCGGCGATCTCGTCGCCGCCGTCGAGTTCCACATCGGTGGACAGGTCACCCTGGGCGACGCGGTTGACCCCGGCGACCACGGTGTTGATACGGGCGACCAGATGGCGCGCGACCAGCATGGTCAGGCCCAGTCCGAACAGGATGCTCATCAGGCCGCCGAAGATGGACGAGTTGCGTGCGGAGGTGAACATGGACTGATAACCGCTGCTGTCCATGGCGATCTCGATCACACCGATAGGCTTGCCGGAGAAATCCGCGACCTGCGCGGCGTAGACCGCATGGTGAATCCCCTGAATGTCGCGGTGATCGAGTTGCGGCTCGCCGTTCATGGCCTGCGTCAACGTTTCGTTGTCCAGCAGCGGCTCTTTGCCCAGGGTCGATGCCATGGTCTTGAAGCCGTCCTTGTCCAGGATATGCAGGGCGGCTTCGACGCCGTTCCGGAGCTTGAAGTTATCGAAGAAGGGCTGGCCGAAGCTCATGCCGAATTCGACCGAGCCGACATGCTTGCCGTTGTGCTGCACGGGCACGATGCCGCGTGCGCCGAGACCGGCGACGCCGCCTTCGAGGCCTTGCACCGCTTTCCGGGTGGCGTTCGCGGCGATCACGGTATGACGGAACGAGGACAGGTCGTCGCCGAATTTCTCCGGTTTATGCACGCGCAGATAGGAGATCGCCGGCGGCGTGTGGAACTGGAACTGTTCGACGCCATAATCCTGGCTCAATTGCTTGTAGCCCGGCACAAACAGGCTGCCCAGACTCTTGCGGTCGCCGGCGGCGAATTGTTCCTGCACCATCGGGATGCCCGCTACAAGTGCGCTCATGATCTCAGCGGTGCGGCTTTCGGCCACGATGGCGTTGTTGATGGCTTTGAGGTGCGCGTCGAGAGCGCTACGTTCCGCCTCGCGGATCAGGCTTTGCATATTGGCCAGATTAATGAACGTCAGCACACCACCGACAATGGCGATAGCTGCTCCCATGGCCAGCATGATCTTGGCCCAGAGGCGTAAGTTTTGGAACATGAGCATCCTTGAAAAATAAATTGAAACTCGGGCAGGTAATCAGGCAACGGATACCAGCTTGTTAAATTGTGCAGGCGTATTTTAATCCATCTGGCCTAGGTTGATACTTTGCATTTTAGTAATTCACAGCAGACTATGCGGTCACCCACACTGCCTTAGCCGCACGTCCCGATTGCACCACAGCTGGTGCAGAACTCGCAGCCGTCCTTTTTGATCAGCGTGGCGTTGCCGCATTCCTTGCAGAGCTTGCCGGTGATCGTGCGGATGGCGGTGGGTTTGAGCTGGCCTTCCGGGATTTCCAGCACGCCCATTTGCCGCACCGGATAGCCGTGCTCGTCGAGCACGCCGAGCATGGAATAGCGGTGGATGATCAGCTTGGCGACGTAGGACACGGTGGACGGATAGCTTTCCATCTTGTTGCCGCCCGGCACGCGCGCCATGAAGTCGCCCAGCGGTTCGCCGAAGTTGAGCAGCTTGCGCAGCTTCATGCCGATCCACGCCGGGTCGATCACGCGCATGTCCAGACTCAGCACCTTGCACAGGCCGTCGAGGGCGCGCGGGTACACGCCGGACAACCACATCGAGTAGGGGCGGCGCTGGCCGTCCGGCAATACCAGTTCTTTCAAACCCAGCACGAAATCGTCGCCGCTGCCCGCGTTGGAGATATCCACCGTCCAGCTCATGGTACCGTCGGTGCCGGTCTTCGGTTCCTTGCGCGCGAACAGCGCATCCATCATCGGCGTGGTCACGCCGTCGGAGATCTCCAGTGCGCCCAGCGCCTCGATGCGGTATTTCAGCAGGTGCGCGAACGCGGCGACCAGACTGGGCATGCGTTTTACTTCGCAGTCGGGCGGCATGGGCATGTCGAACGCGTCGTCGCCCGCGGTCTTCATCAGCATTTCGAGTTTCATGCGTATCCACACCGGGTCGCGTGTGCGCATGTCCATCGACAGCGATTTGGCCAGTGCGCCGAGGCCGCGCGGCTGCTCGGAACCGTTCACCCACACTTCGAACGGATGGTTGCAGCCGTTCGAGGTGTGCGAGACGAAGGCGACGAAACTGCCGAGCGGATGCTTCACCACGGGCGAGGTCCAGCCTTCGCTGCCGGCGGGCAGGGCGGGGCGGCCGGGCCAGCGCAACGAGGCCAGCGCCGGATTCGGCGCGGCATCCAGCACGATGCGTCTGTCCTGGTCGAACACGAAGTCCTGCGGTTGCTCTTCCGCTTTTTTCTCCGGCGTGACCGACAGCACCGAACCCAGCACGCTGTTCGGTCTGTAGGTCGCCAGCCCCTTCAATCCGGCCTTCCACGCTTCGGTGTAGAGGTCTTTGAAATCGTCGTAGGGATAGTCGGCCGGCACGTTGACGGTCTTGCTGATCGAGGTGTCGATGTAGGGGGCGACGGCGGCCACCATCTTCATGTGATCGATGGCGGAGATGTCCAGCGCGGAGACGAATTCGGGCGGCAGATGGTTCACATCGCCACCCTGTTGCTTGAACACGCGCCAGGCGTGGTCTTCCACCGCATAGTCTTTGCTGGTGCCGTCCGGCATGCGCTTCTTGCGCGTGTAGAACCACGAGAACGCCGGCTCGATACCGTTCGAGGCATTGTCGGCGAAGGCCAGCGAGATGGTGCCGGTCGGCGCGATGGAGAGCAGGTGGCTGTTGCGGATGCCGTGTTGGCGGATATTGTCTTTCAGTTCGTCCGGCAGGCGCGAGGCAAAGCGCGGTGCGGCCAGATATTGGTCGGCATCCAGCAGCGGGAACTTGCCGCGCTCGATGGCGAGATCGACGGAGGCGGCATAGGCCTCGTCGCGCATGATGCGCGTGATGTCGGCGGCAAAAGCGCGCGCCTCGTCGGTGTCGTAGCGCAGGCCCAGCATCACCAGCGCGTCGCCCAGTCCGGTGAAGCCGAGACCGACGCGGCGCTTGTTCTGCGCTTCCTGCTGCTGTTCCGGCAGCGGCCAGGCGGTCACGTCCAGCACGTTGTCCAGCATGCGGATCGAGGTATGCACCAGTTGCTTGAACGGTTCGTGGTCGAAACCCGCATGCTTGGAGAACGGGTTTTTCACCATGCGCGTCAGATCGATGGAACCGAGGCAGCAGCAGCCGTAGGGGGGAAGTGGCTGTTCAGCGCATGGATTCGTAGCCTCGATGACTTCACAATACGACAGGTTGTTGTCGCGGTTCATCAGGTCGATGAACAGCACGCCGGGCTCTGCGTGGTCGTAGGTGCTGGCGATGATCTGCTTCCACAGGTCGGCGGCGCGCACTTTGCGATACACCCATTTTCCGTCGGCGCGTTGCGTGGCGCCTGCTTCCTTGATCGCGGCGGCAGGCTCGGCACTGTGCACCAGCTCGAATTCCTCGTCCTTCTCCACTGCCTGCATCAGCGCGTCGGTGACGCCGACCGAAATGTTGAAGTTGCGCAGGTCGCCCTGATCCTTGGCGCCGATGAATTTCTCAATATCCGGGTGGTCGCAGCGCATCACGCCCATCTGCGCGCCGCGCCGCGCGCCGGCGGATTCCACAGTCTCGCAGGAGCGGTCGAACACGCGCATGTAAGAGATCGGGCCGCTGGCGCGCGAGTTGGTGCCTTTGACGTGCGCGCCCTCGGGGCGGATGCTGGAAAAATCGTAGCCGACACCGCCGCCGCGTCGCATGGTCTCCGCCGCCTGCTGCAAGGCATCGTAGATACCGGGCTTGCCGTCGGTGGTGCCGGAGATGGCATCGCCCACCGGCTGCACGAAGCAGTTGATGAGCGTGGCCTGTATCTTCAGTCCGGCGGCGGAATTGATGCGTCCGGCAGGCACGAAGCCGTACTCCTGCGCGAGGAAGAACGCCTCTTCCCACTTCGCGCGCTGTTCCGGCCTCTCGGCCTGTGCCAGCCCGCGTGCCACGCGGCGGCGCACGTCCTGCACGCTCTTTTCATCCGCCTCGGCGTATTTTTCCAACAATACTTCGGTACTGATTTCCTGTGTCATCGCTTGTGTCGTCCCATGCAGTAGTTGCGCGTGAATGATAGTACAAACGGGAAGCGGTCAGACGACAACTTCGGCGCTTTCGTCTCCACGCTATTGTGAAACCCTGAAGGTGGAAGATACATGTGCCTGCATGTAAATAAGATTTGCTGTGACGAACCAAAATTGGTACGCTTGCAGCATGAAGCAGCCAACCTTGGAAGTACGCTTTTTCAAGACGGAAACCGGCAATGAGCCGGTGCGCGAGTGGCTGCGTGGGTTATCGTCGATGGACAAGAAGATCATCGGCGAAGATGTAAAAACCGTGCAATTCGGCTGGCCGCTCGGTATGCCACTGGTCGCGCATCTGGACGGCGATGTGTGGGAAGTGCGCGTCAGGCTGGATACGCGCATCGCACGGATATTGTTCGTGCTGGAAGGCCGCATCATGGTGTTGCTGCACGGCTTCATCAAAAAGCAACAAAAGACACCCAAACCCGATCTCGATCTGGCAAAAGAGCGCCTGAAACAACTTAGGAGAAGAGCATGAGCAAGAAAAATATCGGTAGCGACTTCGACGACTTCCTGGCCGAAAACGCCCTGCTGGACGAAGCGACCGCCATCGCCGTCAAGCGCGTCATCGCATGGCAGATCGAGCAGGAGATGAAAGCGCAGAACCTGAACAAGACCACGATGGCGAAGAAAATGCACACCAGCCGCGCCGCACTGAACCGTCTGCTGGACGAGAACGACACCAGCCTGACGCTGACCACGCTGGCGAGCGCGGCGGCCGTGCTGGGGAAGAAGTTAAAGGTGGAACTGCTGGCGGCGTGATGGTGATTCAATACGGTGCCGGCAGTTTCCTGCCTAATGACCGTTTACACAAAATTTCTTACACCCTCGCCAAGTGCCGTCTTCATGAGGCTAATGGCTGTTTCTTTGGCTACAGCTTTGACTAGATCGAATGTCATTGATACACTTTGTTCGACAAAAGTCTTCTTTGTTTTCTGCCATACGGTATCACTGCGAATTGCATCAAGAAATTCATGCCCTTCCCAGGTAAGACGCTGACCGAAGAAATCCTTTACCTCTGGGGAAATGGATTGACTCATTTGGCCACTAACAAGACCCGCCTCGATAAGCAGAGCCATGTGATACGAAACTTCCGCAGCCCGTTCCGGTGGAAAGCTACCTAAACGAACCATCTCCGTAGGAAGAGTGCACTCCTCGACTTTCGTGAGAAGCTCTCGAATTGTTTCCCAATTACGTTTCATTCTGCGGAACCTCGTGAGTTAATGGAATTGGTGGTTAACGTTAAGTAAACAACCGATAAATTCCGAGGAAGGCCGCACCATACCCGACACCTCCCACCAGAACAATAGGTCGAAATATATAGGCATCCCTGCCTGCGTCTTCGTCAGGTGCGAGTGCCGGCAGTCGCATCAGGGGGCGATGTTTTCGACTTGTCCATCGCTTCAGCCTTCTCCCTGGCGAGCTCCGCGCGGAACGCTTCCAGCTTGCCGTGGAAGTCGTCCGCTTCGCCGTATTCGAGGAAGCGTTCGTAGCGGGCGTGCGCGGCGCGCACTTTGCGCGCGTGTTTGATCGGGCAGAAATATTGTTCGGTGCGCGCGATGATTTCGCCCGCGTAGGCCAGCAGACCGACCGCGTACGAGCAATACAGGCAGTGCGCCTTCTCGATGACGTTCAGGTAGGCCAGGTGTTGGTGGTCGTAGACGATGTAGTCGTCGCGCTGAACTCTGGCGATGCGGTAGACGGGGAAGCAGATGGTTTGGTACAGGCTGATGCACAGGTCGAACAGCGCCAGCGGGATGGCCGCGCCGTAGATGACGGGCATGGTGAGATAGTTCTGCGGGCGGACAGTGAGGAACCAGCGGAAGATGCCCAGCTTGACGCGCCGATGCGCGTCGCGGACGGTTTGCTCGAACACGACACGCTTGCCTTCGATCTGGTAGCGCAGGCGCTGTTCGTGCTCCTCGATGGCGGCATCCAGTTCTTCTTCCAACGCGGCGATCTGTTCGACGATTTGGCGTACACGGTTGTTCATGGGCTCTCCCTGTGCGCGCCCGCATTTTTGGACGGGCGAGTATCGGCGACAGCCTAACGCATTTAAACGTTCAGTTGTGATCCAGCAAGTTCACCAATCCGTCCAGTCCGACGAAGTTCAGCGCGTAGCTCGCCTGCGCGCGCACGACCGGTTTGGCGTGGTAGGCGATGCTCGTGCCGGCTTGCGCCATCATCTTCAAGTCGTTGGCACCGTCGCCCATGGCGATGACCTGCTCGGAGGTGAGCGCCAGTTCGTCGCGGATATGCAGCAGCCAGTCGGCTTTGCCCTGCGCGTCGAGTATCTTGCCCTGCACCTTGCCGGTGAGTTTGCCGTTGACGATCTCCAGTGTGTTGGCCTGGGAGAAATCGAGTCCGAGGCGGTTCTGGAGCCGTTCGGTGAAAAATGTGAAACCGCCTGATACCAGCAGCGTCTTGATGCCGTGCTTCTTCAATTCTGCCAGCATGGTCTCCGCGCCGGGATTGAGTTTGAGGCGTTCGTCGTACACGCGCTGCAGCGCGCCCTCGTCCAGTCCTTCGAGCAGGGCCACGCGACGGCGCAGGCTCTCGGCGAAATCGATCTCGCCGCGCATCGCGGATTCGGTGATCTCCGACACCTGCGGTTTGATGCCCTGCATGTCGGCGATCTCGTCTATGCACTCGATGCTGATGAGCGTCGAATCCATGTCCATCACCAGCAAGCCGAAATCGCCGAGCTGCTTGCCTTGCGGCACATAACCGTAATCCAGTTGGTGTTCGAGACAATAGGCGGCGATACCGTCGTCGGCTTGCGCGTCGCGCAAACGGTAGACATGCGCCCCGGTCTGCTCGACGCGCGCGGCAGCGGTGGTTTCAGCCAGATGTTGCAGTTGTGCGGCCGGGATATCATGCACGGCCTGAATGATGAGGTTCATGTGAGTGGGTTCGGTTGGAATAGGGGTTGAACGGTCCGGGTCAGTCGCCGAACAGGCTCTTGATGCCCATGCCCACGCCGATGGCCACGCCGCCCACCGCGCCGATGGCGACGGTTTTGGCGAGCGAGATCATCAGCTTGGTGTTCAGTTCGCTGATGATGGCTTTGGTCACTTGCGCGGAGGTCGCGCCGCCGCTGCGTTTGCCGATGTTGCGCAGCTCGATGTCGGGCAGCTTCAATTCGATCATGCCGTTGTAGTTGACCTTGATGTTGCGGATCGTTAGCGAGTCGATGATCATTTTGCGGCCGGGTTCGTCCGCTTTCTGTTGCTTGCTCGTGCCGAGGTAACGCTCGACATTGCGCTGGATCGCGTCGAAGTTGGTGCCGCTCTTGCCTTTTTCATAGGAGATGTCGGGTGACTCGATGGCGATCTTGCGGATCAGCAGCACGTCTTTGGTGAGGCTTTCCGGCACCAGCGCGACCTCGACGTGACCGGCCTTGAACGCGTGCGATGTCTCGAATCCGGGCGGGTTGCCCAGCGACAGATTGGACAGCACGCCGTGCCCGTCGGTCGGCGACAATTGCACTTTGCCGACGCGCACGGTCGCCCCGGTCATTTCCGATCCGTATTTTTCGATGGCGTGTTTTAACAGCCCGTTGAGCGGGTTGTTGAACCAGAGGTAGGCGACGACCGCTCCAACGGCGAGCAGACCCAGCAGGAGATAACGGGATTTTTTCACGATCAGGCCTTCCTCATGGTCATGGGCGGTTTAACCGGCAACGGTGCGCATCTGTCCGATGGCTTCCAGCGCGGCATTGAAGGTGGCGCTGGGGCGCATCGCCTTCGATGTCTTGTCGAAGTTCGGGTGGTAATAGCCGCCCATGTCCACCGGTTTCCCCTGTGCCGCGATCAGTTCCGCACTGATCTTCGCCTCATTGTCGGCCAGCGCCTTCGCCAGTGAAGCGAAGCGCGCCTGAATCTCCTTGTCCTTGTTCTGCGCGGCAAGCGCCTGCGCCCAATACAGCGCGAGGTAGAAATGGCTGCCACGGTTGTCGATCTCGCCGACGCGGCGCGCGGGCGACTTGTCGTTGTCGAGGACTTTTCCAATCGCTTGGTCGAGCGTGTCCGCCAGCACCTGCGCCTTGGGGTTGTTGAAGGTCTGCGCCAGATGCTCCAGCGACACGCCGAGTGCCAGGAACTCGCCCAGCGAATCCCAGCGCAGGCAGCCCTCTTCGCGGAACTGCTGCACATGCTTGGGCGCGGAACCGCCCGCGCCGGTCTCGAACATGCCGCCGCCGTTCATCAACGGCACGATGGAGAGCATCTTCGCGCTGGTGTTGAGTTCCAGGATGGGGAACAGGTCGGTGAGGTAGTCGCGCAGCACGTTGCCGGTGACGGAGATGGTGTCCAGCCCTTTGCGCGCGCGCGCCAGCGATTCGCGGCAGGCGGCGGAGGGCTCCATGATCTTGATGTCGAGTCCGCTGGTGTCGTGATCCTTCAGATATCTTTCCACCTTGGCGATGATCTGCACATCATGCGCGCGCTGCTCGTCCAGCCAGAAGAGGGCGGGCGTGTTGCTCAAACGCGCGCGCGTGACGGCGAGCTTCACCCAATCCTGCACCGGCGCATCCTTGGTCTGGCAGGCGCGGAAGATGTCGCCCTGTTCGACCTTTTGCTCCAGCAACACCTTGCCATTCGCATCGACGATGCGCACCACGCCGTCGTCGCTCATCTCGAAAGTCTTGTCGTGCGAACCGTACTCTTCCGCTTTCTGCGCCATCAAACCGACATTGGGAACCGAGCCCATGGTGGCGGGATCGAGTGCGCCGTTCTTTTTGCAATCCTCGACGGTGGCGACATAGATGCCCGCGTAGCAGCGGTCGGGAATCATCGCCAAGGTGTCATAAGGCTTGCCGTCCGCGCCCCACATCTTGCCGCCGTCGCGGATCATCGGAGGCATCGAGGCATCGACGATCACGTCCGAAGGCACGTGCAGGTTGGTGATGCCCTTGTCGGAATTCACCATCGCCAGCGCCGGGCCGTTGCGGAAGCAGTCGGCGATCTCGGCCACCAGCGCGGCGCGCTTGGCTTCCGGCAAGGCGAACACCTTGGCTTCCATGTCGCCGAAACCGTTGTTGACGTTGACGCCGATTTTTTTGAGTTGCGCGCCGTGCTTGTCGAACACCTTCTGGAAAAACACGGACACGGCATGGCCGAACATGATGGGATCGGAGATCTTCATCATGGTGGCCTTGAGGTGCAGCGACAGCAGCACGTCTTCCTTTTTCGCGGCGGCTATGCTCTCGGCGTAGAACTGGCGCAGTGCGCGGCGGCTCATCACGGCGGCATCGATCACTTCACCGGCTTTGAGCGCGAGCTTGTCTTTGAGCACGCTGACCTTGCCGTCTTTTCCGACGAACTCGATGCGGGTAGAGGTCGCTTCCGCCACGGTCAGCGATTTCTCGCTGCCGTAGAAATCGCCGCTGCTCATGTGCGCTACGCGGGTCTTCGAGTCAGGAACCCACTTGCCCATGCGGTGCGGATGCTTGCGTGCGAACTGTTTGACCGAGGCGGCGGCACGGCGGTCAGAGTTGCCTTCGCGCAGCACCGGGTTGACCGCACTGCCGAGCACCTTGCCGTAACGCGCTTTGATCTCCTTCTCGGCGTCAGTCTTCGGCTCTTCGGGGAAATCGGGAACCGTGTAGCCATGCGACTGCAATTCCCTGATCGCCGCCCTCAGTTGCGGGATCGAGGCGCTGATGTTCGGCAGCTTGATGATGTTGGCTTCCGGCTTCAGCGTCAGCTCGCCCAGCTCGGTCAGTTCATCGCCGATCCGTTGGCTCGCGCTCAGATGCTCGGGGAAGTTCGCGAGTATCCGTCCGGCCAATGATATATTTCTGGTCTCAACGGTGACACCGGCCGCTTTGGTGAAGGTTTGAACGATGGGCAGCAACGAATAAGTCGCCAGTGCCGGCGCTTCATCGGTCAGGGTGTAAATGATTTTTGGGGTCGACATGTCTGTTCCCGGAACTTGAAATTTGGGTTAGCTAAGGAGACGCTGATTTATTCGTCATCCCCGCGAAGGCGGGGATCCAGTGCCTTTATTTAACTGGGTTCCCGCCTACGCGGGAACGACGAAACCGAATAAATCAGCGTTTCCCTAAGAAAGTAAAATGAGCCGCATCCTGCTATTCAACAAACCCTATGGGGTGATCTGCCAATTCAGCCGCGATGGACTGCATCCGACGCTGGCGGATTATATCGCTGTTCCCGATGTTTATCCCGCCGGACGATTGGATACCGATAGCGAAGGGCTGCTGCTGCTCACCGACGACGGCAAGTTGCAGCATCGCATCACCGATCCTCAGCACAAACTACCCAAGACCTATTGGGTACAGGTCGAGGGGATACCCGACGAAGCGGCGCTGGAATCGTTGCGGCGCGGCATCCCGCTCAAGGACGGCATGACGCTGCCCGCCGGGGCAAGCCTGCTCGACGAGCCCGCCGGACTCTGGCCGCGCGACCCGCCGGTGCGCTTCCGCAAGGCGATCCCGACCGGCTGGATCGCCTTGACGATACGCGAAGGCAAGAACCGCCAGGTACGGCGCATGACCGCCGCCGTCGGCCTCCCCACCCTGCGTTTGATCCGCTACCGCATCGGCGACTGGTCACTGGACGGGCTGGCACCGGGAGAGTGGATCGAGGCTGTCGCGTAATGCGGTGAGGAATACTCCCCTGTTTTGCCGGGGGATGCTTGCTTCCTCCCCAAGGTAAATATGCCAAACGGCCTGGCACTAGGCCGAAATATCTAGGCTTTTTGGTCTATTGTTTAATACCCGCTATGTGGCTAAGGTCGATCCCTGTAAGTTAATAGGGGCTAGGCTCAAATTCTTCTTCGGCCTAAATAGGTATGACATGAAAAACGGAATTGGGAATAGAAAATGATGGTGCGTGCAAAAATCAATTCGAGCCGGGCCCCTTTTCTTCCATTTTTTCCGAATGATGCGGTGTTTGAAACAAGGAGAGAGGGATGAGCCAACACAAGGAGCGAACATTGAGATTGTTTTTTATCGCCTGCCTGTTGGCCTTGTTGCCATCCATGGCAATTGCTACGGAGTCTGCTAAAACTACGCAGCCTGCGTCTGTCATAGACATAACCTTGCCCATTCATCAGCAGAAAAAACTGCATCCTGAAATCTCCGACCCCGTGCTGGGCGACCAGGCGCAGATCGTCGAATGGGCGTGGAGTCCGCAGTATGCGAAACGGTTCAATCTGCCGGTGCAAGCGGATGGTTTGAAAGACGGCGGGCTATGGCTGATTGGCGTTAAGGTGCAGCGCGTCCAGAACCAGCACTGGCAGCGCTACACCTGCAACATTGTCGGGTTGATGGATAACAAGTTGCCAATACTTGCGCCGCCGGGAGAGGCATACACCGTACCGGGGTATGGTTGGCAGGGAGGAATGCCGGGACTCAATATGGCATTAGTGGTCAAGGAATTCACACCTGCGCAAGCTGCTTGGTACAAGAAACCCAAGAATGAGTTGGAGCGAACTCGCCCAGAACGAAGCCTTGGTCAGAGTTACCTGAGTTACTACCGTCAACTACAGGAAGGCCTAGCATATTTCGAGATTGAGGGCGGGTGCAGTTATTTCAACGATCCGCAACTATTCCGGAATGAAATTCGTTTTCCAACAAAGTTTATTCACGAGAACCGTACAGCAGTTTTCGAACCTGACGCAATTCACTTTGATATTCCTGATGGCCTGATGCGGCGCATCTATCCCTATACGTTGGAGGCGGATGACTGGACCCAATGTTTCTTGCGTCGAGCGGCAGGACATGGGCTAACCCTACGCTCTATTAAATCCAAACGCTTTGGCAACACCTGTGAACCCGTGGCAAAAAAATCGAAGTAACCCGCTTACCAAAATTCAAGAAAGGATACTGACATGGCTACCAATTCCGAACTCGCACAACTCTCAAGCGCCGCATATCAAGATGAGTGAAAAGGGGTCAGGCTCGGAGTAATAACAGGGGACAGGAGTAATAACAGGGGACAGACCACGGTTTGAACCGCCCAACTTCTGCGAACTTCTGGGGACGGAGCCCAATTGAAATCACCCAATGACAATCGACGGACAGGAGTCGAGCCATGTCTAAATGTTGCTGTGGCGGGATTAAAGGGGTCACTTTGTTTGCCCGTTTGACACAGGTCGGCTAATAGGTGGCCCCTTTGTTTTTTCTTGCTTCGTCCCCAGCCTCTTGGCTTTATCGGGTGTTTTACGTTATGTCGCTGCGTGACACAGCAGGCTGCTATCACCTTCGCCCGCTGTGGCGATGCGTTCGAGATTGGAAAGCACTTCCATGCTGGCCGCTTCCATCTTGCCGACCAGTTCCATGCCCTGCAGGGCGCGTCCGGCGGTAAATTCGGCTACGGCTTCTTTGCCGTATTGGTGGAATGATTGGTGCGGAGCGGCTATGGCTGCGTATCCGTCAAGTTTGGAAAAACACGCCTTGCCTTCGCCTTCGTAGTACCACTTTCCCAAACGGCAGGCAGTGTGCGAGGCGAAGCTGTCCGAATCCCGCGAGGAGATGCCCATGAATACTTTGTAGATCTCGAATTTGTAGAGGACATGATCGATCTTGGCGACTTCGACGAAGCTGCGCAGCGCGGCGGCTGAGATGGTTCCTTCCATCTGGTTGGACAGGCCGAGCAGATGTTTCATGCTTTGCATCACGTTGCCGACGTTGAGTCCGAATTCCTGTGACTTTCCGGCAAGGTGGGTCATTTGCACCTGGGTTTGTTTGGTTTCAGCCTGGATCGCATTGACGATGCCGGATATTTCGCTGGTCGCATTGGATGTGCGCTCGGCCAACTTTCTGACCTCGTCCGCGACGACGGCGAAGCCCCGGCCTTGTTCTCCCGCGCGGGCGGCTTCAATCGCGGCATTCAGCGCCAACAGGTTCGTTTGGTCGGCGATCTCTTTGATGAGCTGGATGATGCTGCCGATCTGGGCGGCACGTTGTGCCAGATTCTCGACATTGCCGGAGGATTGCAGGGTGTCGGAGGATAGCGCCTCAAGACTGAGCGCGATCTTTTCGACGGCTTCCCCATTTCCGGCGGAGACGCTGGCAGCCTCGATCGCATTCGCTTTTTCCTCTTTCAGCGATTGGGCGGCGGCAACCTGCGATTGCTGCATGGCAACGAAGGATTCGCCGAATGTTTGCATGTTGCGGTAGATCAGCTTCGAGACTTCGCACTCGGTCTTGGCCTGAGCCGCTTCTGCTTGTGCCGCGTTGAGCTCGTTTTCGATTCGGCTCAGGTTTTCCTGCAACTTGTTCGATTCTTCTTCGGCCTGCGCCAGTTTGCTCCGCACGGCATTAAGCTCTTGCTTCAATTTTCCGCCAAACATTGAACTCTCCAGATTGATTTTGTACAGTTTGCTGCTGCGGGATTATCGGTCAATCACGGGCAAATGATGCGTCGAATAGCGCCGATTTTCCGTCTTGATTGAAGGGATGAACGGAAAGCAGGGGTATGCTTTCAACGCAACATCGTTGTGTCGGGGAGCAGCATTCAGCCGCCGCGCACCTTGTTCAGGTGCGCGGCTGATCGTTTTTTGCTGATTGCTTCAGGGCTTCTTGGGCGTGGTGTAGGGCGCTTCTTTCTGGGCCGGTTCCCAGATGGTTTCATAGCCGACAAAAAACTGCCCCGGTACGATCTCTTTCTGACGAGTCGTTACGCGGAATGCGCGACCATCTGGAACCTTGGGGCGGCAAAAAGGTTTCTTTTCTTCACTCATGATCCTATCTCCTTTGGTTGTAGAAAACTGTTGCTCGAAAGCGGGAGGCATATCGAAGCCGGCCCCTCCCGGGTGGCCGTGAAACGAACTATTTGCGCGTGTAGTATGCCTTTCCGGGTATCACATGCCGCACCCCTCCCTGGGGATTTTCCACGTCTCCTTTGTAGCGGGGGATGAGGTGAATATGGACATGGAAGATGCTTTGCCCGGCGGCCTGTCCCACATTGACGCCGATGTTGTATCCATCCGGTTTGAACTCTTTGTCGATGAGTATTTTTTCCTCTTTGATGAGGTGCATGCAGGCGGCGACTTCTTCCGCTGTCAGCTCGAAAAAACTGGCGACATGGCGGCGCGGGATGACCAGCGTGTGTCCCGGGCTGGTCGGGTAGGTGTCGCGCGCACTGAAAGCAAGTTCATGCTGTATCGATACCCCGCGCGGGTCCTTGCAGAACAGGCACGGATCATTGGGGTCGCGTTTCTTTTCTTGTGTGGCTTCAGAGGACAACAGCACACCTCATTCTGTAAGTTATACTCGGACCAAGGAAATCATCGACGAGGACATCACCGTGGCATCGAATAAAGGACGGGCTTACTTTGCATTGCTTGGCTATCATTTCAACCCCGACGACATCACGCGCATACTCGGTATAGAACCCACTACGGTCAATGCCGCCGGCGCATACAGCAATCTGGACAAACCCGTGATCAGCTCCTGGGAGTTATCCACGGAGACGGTTGCCGGAGAGGTGGATGTATTCGATTTGGCGGACGGCCTCGTCAAACAACTGGAACCGCTCAAGAAAAAGATCGTGGAAGTCTGCAAGAGCCACAATCTGTCTCCGCGTCTGGGCGTGGCGCTGACCTTGTCCATCGACAAGGGCGAAGCCAGTCCGGAAGTCGGCTTCGGCGCGCGCACGATCCGTTTTCTGGCGGATACCGGCTCCTTCATCGAAGTGGATAACAAACTGTCCGGGCGGGTCTGATCCATTCTTTACCCCGCAACCTGGCTGCTTGAAGCCGTCAGCGCCAGTTTCAGTTGTTCTTCGCAATGCCTTAAGCAGAGCGGCTGTAGCGCGTGGCGGAAACATTCGATGATTACTTCGAATTCGTCGGCCATCTCTTCCGCAAGCGCGGCATCGTTGGTCAATTGAGCCAGTACGTTCTGTGCTGTCGCCTTGTTCACGCGGCAGATGACGGACACATGGATGGGCAGTTGTTGTTCCATGCCGACCGTCAATGCCAATTCGTAGGAATTGATCGCTTCTTTCAACCGGTCAGGGTTCGCTTCCGACTCGCCTAGATGGTGCAAGGTGATGCCACGATTGTTATGGGTGGCGGTCAGTTCCAGTGCGTGATCGTCGGCGTTGAGCGCAGCCAGCGCATTCTTGTAGGCGACCACGGACTTTTGCAGTTGACGGTTGCCTTTTAGCTGGATGCCGTAGGTGTACAAGGCCGCGCCGAGCTGGTGCATGGTCTGCATCCACGCTTCCGGATGCGCCTCTCGTGTCCAGACCAGCAAGGCGTTGGTATACGCATCCACCGCGAGCTTCAGCGGGTTGGTCGTCTCAAGCAAGCGGCCCAGCGCCTGATTGGCCGTGCCGAGATTGTATTGTGTGGCCGCCCATTCCTGCGGCGACTCTTCCTGAGTGTAGCTTTCCAATGCCTGTTCGAAACACTGGACGGCCTGCTCGAACAATGCGGCGTCTCTGCGCTGCTGACCCAGTGCGGCGAGGATGTTGCCGAGCTTGTTCAGGGTCTCCGCGCGTGGAGAGGCAGCCAGCGATGCCTCCAGCGCTTCGCGCAGGCGTTCGAAGATGCGGGTGCTGTAGCGGTGCTGCTCATAATTTCCGCGCGTGTAGCGGAAGTTGTCCGCGACGGCGACTTGTGTATCCGGCATGGCCGCTGCTGCATCCTGTTCGCTCAGCAAACAGAGTCCATCCGCAATGGCACGTTCCAGTGCCTTGTTCGCGGGGTAGAGGAGATAGAGGGTAGAGCGCGTCATTGTGCCCGTTCGAGTATCTCGTTCAGCTCGGGATCGGCACCGACGGCCCCGCCAAGCTCGATCTCTTCCTCGGTCGCGTCGCGGATGGACAAGACTTCCAGCATGAAAGTGACTTCCCTGCCGCAAAGGGGGTTGTTGCCGTCGATAGTCAAAGTCTTGTCGTCGAAGCGGGTGACGATGAAGTTCCTCGGCTCGCCCTTTTCATTTTCCATGGTGATGGTCATACCGATCTCCCGATATTCTTCCGGGACGTTCTCGATGCGATCGGTGAATACCAGCGATTCGTCCCGCTCGCCGTAGAGCAGTTTGGTGTCGATCGGCACATCGATGATGTCGCCGACTTTCTTGCCGTACAGGGCCTTGGTCACGTCTTCAGACATCACATCATTCACGCCATGAACATAGCCAAGCGGATAGTCCACGGTGACCAGTATGTCGCCGGTTTTGTTGTCGATGACCTTGTAATTCAGCTCAACGAATTTTTCGTCTTCAATCGTATCTGACATAACTGGAACGCCCTGATAAATGACAACCCTAAAAAAACATCTGCGGGCTGAACTGAGGTTTTATGGTTATGGTTTTCTTAGAACAGCGTAGCGCCGAAGATTCTTACCTTGTCTTTTTCATAACCCAGCACCAGCCTGCCCAGCCATTCACTATTATTTTTCTTGTTTATCACTTTATACAAAACAGTGACATATTCCCCACGCCGTATCATGCCCAGATACGAATAGTCATCTGACAGGTTTTTCGCAAGGTCACTTCTCGCAAATTGTTTGCCCATTTCAACTTCATTGGCACCCGCAATAAAAGAGCTCGAAAAATGACGCGTGAAAGCACCATAATTGGCTTCATTGGAGTACTTGATAAGATCAGCCCACATCGGGTGGGCCAACGCTAATATCTCTTCATCTGTTTTTTCAATAATGCTCATAAAATATCTCACCTGCGCAGTGTTTCATAATGTTATCCATAGCGATGTCACACTGTTCGCTGAATAGACAAAAAAAGGACCAACAAAAAATGCCGGTCCTCTTTTAACAGGCTAACAAGTTGTGGCGAATATATTTTCGCAGGCCTGATTGGGAAATCAAGCCTGCATTTGCTTAGTGATGGCCTTCTGGCGGCGCTTTTTCTGCATCGCCCACCAGGTGGTAGAGCGGCGCTTTTTCCATCGTGTACTCACCCGTCTTGGGGTCACGACGAGAAACTGTCAGCACGTGCCAGTTCTGGTCATCCAGCTTCATTGCATCACCACGGTAGTAGTATCCCGGCCAACGTGTCTCCTTGCGGAACAACGTATGATGGAACACACTTTCAGAGGTAAGGAAACGATGCTTCAACTCCCATGCGCGCAGCAGTTCATGGATGTCCGACGCGGCGACCTTTTCCAGATCTTCTCCCAGAATTGACATCTTCTTCAGGCCGATGTTCAGGAGCTTGTCGTTGGTCATGTAGTTGACACCAAAACCACCGCAGTACTCATCCATCATCTTCTGCAAACGATCAAGACCCTGTTTCGGATTGATGAAGTTAGGATTGACGGTGCCGGCAACCACTTCGTTGCTATAGACACGGTACGTTTCCAGAGGCTTGTAGATTTGCTCCCTGCGACGATCAATCTGAGCGTCAGAGACACGGATGCCTTCTGCTTTGCCGTCATCGATATATTTGCAGGCAGCTTTGGCAGCCAGACGACCTTCGGTGAAGGAGCCTGATGAGAAGGCATGAGGTGTTCCGCCTACCGCATCACCGGCCCCGAACAAACCTTCGATAGTCGTCATGCGGTTATAACCCCAGTAGTATTCAGGTGGGGATATGTCTTCAGGGCCTGAGCACCAAGCACCGCAACCGGTAGCATGCGAACCCATGACATAAGGCTCAGAGGTGGTCAGCTCAGGGTTTTCATACTTGGGGTCAACGTCTGTGGCAGCCCAAAGTACCGCCTGACCAACGGTCATGCCCAGGAAGTTGTGCCAACCGATCTCTTCCAGATGCGGATCCTGGAAGGCTTCCATGGTGACCATGTGGATCGGGCCGCGACCGGCGTTCACCTCGTTGATGATCGCATGGTTGCGCAGACAGGTCGGAATGGGGCGATGCGTGCGGTGCGAGACTTCCGGATCCAGGTATTCCTTGCCGACCATTTGCTGCAACGCAGGGAACCACTTGGACTCGTACTCTTCACCGTAGGCGTTCTGGGTATAGGTCTTGAGGTGCAGGAAGTAGGCGCCGACTGGGCCGTAACCATCCTTGAAGCGGGCCAGAACGATGCGGTTTTCCATTTGGGTCATCTTCGCACCGGCTTCGATCATCAGGCCATAGGCGGAACCCGACGACCATGGTGCGTACCAGACACGTCCCGCACCTTCACCAACAGAGCGCGGCTTGAAGATGTTGGAAGCGCCGCCGGCACCGCAGATGACGGTCTTGGACTTGAACACGTGGTAGTTGCCCGTGCGCACGTTGAAACCCACGGCTCCGGCAACCCGGTTCTCCTTGGATTCGTCCATCAGCAGGTGGGTCAAACAGACACGGTTGAATACCTTGTCAGCCGACTTCTTGGCCGCCTCGGCCACGATAGGCTTGTAGGATTCGCCGTGGATCATGATCTGCCAACGTCCTTCACGCAGATACGACCCCTTCTTCTCGTTGCGCATGATGGGAAGACCCCACTCTTCAAAATTATGCACAGTGGAATCAACGTGACGCGCCATATCGAAGGCCAGATCTTCACGCACCATACCCATCAGGTCGATACGCGCATAGCGCACATGATCTTCGGGGTTGTTCTCGCCAAAGCGTGTGCCCATGTAGCAGTTGATCGCATACAGACCCTGGGCGACTGCACCGGAGCGCATGATGTTGGCTTTTTCGGCGATGACGATCTTCTTGTTCTGCCCCCAATATCGGGCTTCAAATGCGGCGCCGGTACCGCCAAGGCCCGCACCTGCAACCAGGATGTCGATATCGTCTTCAATAATTGTCTGGTAGCTCATCAGTATTGCACTCCCTCTTTGATTTCCAAGCCATTGGATTTCAGTGTGTGTAAACCACCTTCATCCATGCGGATATACTTGGGCTCGTTAAACAACAACTCACTGTCACGCATTTCCTTGCCGGGGGCTGGCACCTTTGCGAGGTCCGGTGTCGCCGAGCCCCAAGGCTTGGTCGTAATGGGTGCCAGCAGCTCCATGTCTTTCTTGCCGTTACGGAATTTGATGCGCCATGCAATGGTGCCCTTTTCCTCATCACGGATCACGCGTACCGAGTGACCTAGCGGGGCAAAGTCGGCGTAACCGCGTACATCAATCGCCTGGTGAGGACAGGCTTTTACACAGGAATAGCACTCCCAGCACATGTTGGGTTCGATGTTGTATGCACGTCGCAGTTTCTTGTCGATGTGCATGATGTCTGATGGGCAGATGTCGACGCATTCTCCACAACCATCACAACGCGTCATATATACAAAGGTTGGCATAATTTATTCCTCTATTCTTTATAGATAATTAGTCAAGTCGGTGTTAGTAGTGTTTCGCTCTTTCAGCTTTGATACAAAGTCCCATATTGGGCGGGTTCTTGCCCATATACATGGGGATATCCGGAAACTTGCGCTGTACTTCAGGATCCGTCAAATCGTAGTCGGGAGGCAGATTCTCGCGCCCACCATCGGCCATGATGATCCTTTTCTGGTGGGCCGCAGCAGGCTTGAAGAACATGTGGGCAAACTTGGACCAATAAACGCCGCCGAAGAGAACGGTGCTGGACAGGATGAACAAGGCGAAGGGGATGCCCAATCCGCCGCCGGTGAACGACCAGACCAGGGCGAAAGTCGAGGTGGCAAGCAGCGAGACAATGAACAGGTCAGCACGCTCGAAGCGGAAGACGGACAGGCCTTCCGCAGCCACGTCGACGCGGATCGCGAACCAGAACCAGTAGCCGCCGACGGCCAGCATCAGCGCGCCGATATGCCATAGCTGTGGCACCAGGGTGGAGGTGGTGTCCGGCGAGAAGATCATGATGGCGGTGGTCACCACGAACAGCATGAAGCCATACATCATCAGCAGGTGTGATATCCGGCGTTGCGGGTTGCTGAATTCGCCGGCGGTCATCACTTCGTTGGTCAGCACGCCAACGGCCATCGCGATCTTTTCGCCGCCGCTCACTTCGCGTTTCGCGCTTTTCTGCGCCTTCTTCGCGTTCTCGAAGAAGTACTTCGCGCTCTTCTTGTGCAGCATGTCGAGTATCGTGCCGCCCATGACCAACAGGACCATTAGAACGATATACCCCTGCATCATTTCGGGTGAAATGACTTCTGAAAGTGTGGCAAATGGATTGCTCGTAAACATTAGTTCCTCCTCAAAATAAAATATTAGTCACAAGATATCACTCAATCTATTGGTCTTCGAGCGTGCCGAATGCCCGCTGGGTTTCACTTCCCATTTTCATTGTCGGCTAATCCGGCGTAGTACTTGCGCAATATCTCCAGCACTTCGGGGCGGCTGAACTCTGCGGGGACTTCTTCGCCTTCCGATAACATCTTGCGCAATTGCGTGCCGGAGACCTGGAGCCGGTCGGCATCGTCGTGCGGGCAGGTGCGACCCGAGGCCATGCCGCCACACTTGTAGCACCAGAAGGAGATGTCGATCTTCATCGCCTCCGTTTCCAGCGCGCCTTTGGGGATCTTGTCGAAAATGTGGTGAGCATCGAACGGGCCGTAGTAGCTGCCGACACCGGCATGGTCGCGCCCGACGATCTGGTGCGAGCAGCCGTAGTTCTGGCGGAACACCGCATGCAGCAATGCCTCGCGCGGCCCGGCATAGCGCATATCCAGCGGATAGCCGGCCTGCACCACGGTCTTGGCGACGAAATAATTCTTGGTCAGCGCGATGATGGCGTGGGTGCGCACTTCGGCCGGGATGTCGCCCGGCTTGAGATTGCCCAGCAGCGAATGGATCAGCACGCCGTCGCAAGTTTCGATGGCGACCTTGGCAAGATATTCGTGCGAGCGGTGCATCGGGTTGCGTGTCTGGAAGCAGGCGACCTTGCTCCAGCCCAGCTCGTTGAAAAGTTCGCGCGTTTCTTTGGGCGTCTTGAACATCGCGCCATACTTCTGCGGGAAGCCGCCCTGTGACAGCACCTTCACCGGACCGGCCAGATTCACCTCGCCCTGTTCCATCACCATCTTCACGCCGGGATGCTTGGGGTCGGTGGTGCCGAACACGGTGGCGCATTCGTGCGCCTTGTCGATGGCGTATTTCTCGGTCACCTTCATGGTGGCGAGGATGCTGTCGTCTTCGGGGTCGACCAGCGCAATATCAGTGCCGGTTGGGATGGCGTCAGCCGTGGAATGGCTGGTGGAGAGGGTGATGGGGATGGGCCAGAACAGGCCGTTGGTCATGGTCATGCCGTCGCACACGCCTTGCCAGTCGGCGTGGGTCATGAAGCCTTCCAGCGGCGTGAAGCCGCCGATGCCGAGCATGATGATGTCGCCCTTTTCGCGCGAACTCACGATCACCTTGGGGTATGCGCGTGCGCGATGTAACTCGGCAATCAAATCCTCGCCCCCGAGCAGCTTCGGGTTGAGGTCGCCCCCGCCATGCGGGTTAACCAATGCCATACTTGCCTCCCTGAAAGGTACTACTTTTTATGGAATTCCAGTCGCGCACACTAGAGCATCGACGACAACTCTGCGATAGCCCTCATGGGTTGAGGGGAACACCCCCCTAACGGGTTATGTCGTCCCCCTCATCACGGCTATGGCGGCGCTAGAAGCCGATGCGCATACTAGCGAACCGAAAAATCCGGGTAGTTTCGTGGGGCTATCACGCTTCGATAACCGCAAACCTTACATTTCAGCTTATGTCATCGACTCCATTGCACGACCCCCTGGCGCCACCGGTCGCCGGTGCCACCACCGAGATCAAAAAGACCACCTGCTATATGTGCGCTTGCCGCTGCGGCATCCGCGTGCACCTGCGCAACGGCGAGGTGCGCTATATCGACGGCAACCCCGACCATCCGCTGAACGGCGGTGTGATCTGCGCCAAGGGTTCTTCCGGCATCATGAAACAGTACTCACCGGCACGGTTGACCAAGCCGCTGCGCCGCAAGCCGGGCGCGGAGCGTGGCAGCAGCGAGTTCGAGGAGATCAGCTGGGAAGAGACCTTCAGCATCCTGAGCGAGCGTTTGGGCAAGATTCGCGCGACCGATCCGAAGAAATTCGCGCTGTTCACCGGGCGCGACCAGATGCAGGCGCTGACCGGCATGTTCGCGCGCCAGTTCGGCACGCCCAACTATGCGGCGCACGGCGGCTTCTGCTCGGTCAACATGGCGGCCGGCATGATCTACACCATCGGCGGTTCGTTCTGGGAGTTCGGCGGCCCCGACCTCGAACGTTCCAAGCTGTTCATCATGATCGGCACGGCCGAGGATCATCACTCCAACCCGCTTAAAGTTTCGCTGTCCAAGTTCAAACGCGAGGGCGGTCGATTCATCTCCATCAATCCGGTACGCACCGGTTACTCGGCCATCGCCGACGAATGGGTGCCCATCCGTCCCGGTACCGACGGCGCGCTGTTCCTCGCCATCATCCATGAGTTGATCGAGCTGGGGCTTTACGACCGCGAGTTCCTGGTGCGCTATACCAATTCCGGCCAACTGGTGAACCTGGATGCCGAACACGATGAGTTCGGCATGTTCGTGCGCACCGAGGTGCCGGAAGAAGAGGGCTGCTACGACCCGCAGAACAAGCTGTGGTGGGATCGCAACACCAACAAGCCGGTCATCACACACACGGAAGGTGCAGATCCTTTCCTGCTGGGCGAGTTCAAACTATCCGACGGTGTCGCCGTGAAACCCGCGTTCCAGTTGTTGCAGGATCGCGTCGCTGAATACACGCCGGAATGGGCGGAGGGTGTCACCGGCATCTCTGCCGACACCATCCGTCGTCTGGCGCATGAGATGGGTATCACCGCACGCGACCAGAAGATCGAACTGCCGATCGCGTGGACCGATTCCTGGGGCAAGGAACATGACACCGTCACCGGCAATCCGGTGGCCTTCCACGCCATGCGCGGATTGGCTGCGCACTCCAACGGTTTCCATACCATTCGTGCGTTGTCCATCCTGATGACGCTGCTGGGTACCATCGACCGGCCCGGCGGCTTCCGCCACAAACCGCCGTTCCCTCGTCCGATCCCGCCCTGCGCGCGCCCGCCGAACGACCCGCGCGCGGTGCAGCCGAACACGCCGCTGGACGGCATGCCGCTGGGCTGGCCGGCCGACCCGGACGATCTGTTCGTGGACAAGGAAGGCGAAGCGGTGCGTATCGACAAGGGCTTCTCCTGGGAGTACCCGCTGTCTGCACACGGCCTGATGCACAACGTGATCACCAACGCCTGGCGCGGTGATCCGTACAAGATCGACACGCTGCTGTTGTTCATGGCCAATATGGCGTGGAACTCCAGCATGAACACCAGCGAAGTGCGCAACATGCTGGTGGACAAGGAAGAGGACGGCACGTACAAGATCCCGTTCTTGGTGGTGTGTGATGCCTTCCATTCGGAAACGACCGCATTCGCCGACCTGATCCTGCCGGACACGACTTACCTCGAACGTCACGACGTGATGTCCATGTTGGACCGTCCGATCTCCGAGTTCGACGGCCCGGTGGATTCGGTGCGTATCCCGGTGATGCCTCGTACCGGCGAATGCTTGCCGTTCCAGGAAGTGTTGATCGAACTCGGCACGCGTCTGAAGCTGCCGGCGTTTGTCACCGCTGACGGTGCGCGCAAGTACCGCGACTATCCCGACTTCATCGTCAACTGGGAGACCGCGCCGGGTTCCGGCATCGGCTTCCTGTCCGGCTGGCGCGGCAAGGGCGGCGAGAAGAGCATGAAGGGCGAGCCGAATCCGAACCAGTGGGAGATGTATGCCAAAAACGATTGCGTGCACCATGAGGTGCTGCCGCGTTCCTACCAGTTCATGCGCAACTGGAACAAGGGCTATCTGGAATGGTCGCAGCGCAACGGCATCACGCGCTATTCCGAGCCCATCCTGATCCACCTGTATTCCGAGGTGATGCAGAAATTCCGTCTGGCCGCGCAGGGCAAGAGCATCACGCGCCAGCCGCCCAAGCATCTGGCCAAGCGCGTCGAGACCTATTTCGATCCGCTGCCGTTCTACTACGAGCCGCTGGAGACGCAGGCCAGCGACAAGCTGAAGTATCCGCTGTCCGCCGTGACGCAGCGCCCGATGGCGATGTACCACTCGTGGGACTCGCAGAACGCATGGCTGCGCCAGATCCACGCGCACAACTATCTGTATGTCAACGCGCTGACCGCGAAAAACGCCGGCATCGCCGATGGCGACTGGATATGGTGCGAATCGCAATGGGGCAAGGTGCGCTGTATGGCGCGCTACAGCGAGTCGGTCGAGCCGGGCACGGTGTGGACCTGGAACGCCATCGGCAAGGCCGCCGGCGCGTGGAACCTGACGCCCGACGCGAACGAGTCGCAGCAGGGCTTCCTGCTCAATCACCTGATCTCGGAAGAATTGCCGAAACAGGCTGACGGTTCGCGTTTCTCCAACTCCGACCCGATCACCGGACAGGCTGCGTGGTATGACGTGCGCGTGCGTATCTACAAGGCGGAAGAGGGCGAACCGAAGCAGACCTCGCCGCAATTCCCGCCCATGAAGCGGTATCCCGGTATGAAGCAAGCGCCGAACTGGCTGGCATATTTCGCTGGCAGCAAGAAGAAAGGCGGTGCGAAATGAGCTGCCTGTTGAATCAACACCAAACTGTCCCCCCCTTTGCAAAAGGGGGGCTAGGGGGGATTTTTGCGCGCTTGATTCTTGCCGCGAAAATCCAATCCCCCTCGCAAGCTCTCCCCCTTTTGCAAAGGGGGAAGCTGGGCGCGATTGCGATAGTTCAGCCGGGATGGATTGAAATGAAAGGCGGTGCGAAATGACGCAACTCGCATTGGTGATCGATCTGAACGTGTGCGTGGGCTGTAGCGCCTGCGTGACCAGTTGCAAGGAATGGAACACTTCCGGCTCGGCCGGTCCGCTGGTGGATGAACGTCCCTACGGCGAGAATCCGACCGGTACGTTCTTCAATCGTGTGCAGACCTACGAGATGGGCACGTTCCCGAACAGCGAGACGATGCACTTCCCGAAGTCGTGCCTGCATTGCGAAGATCCGCCGTGCGTGCCGGTGTGCCCGACCGGCGCTTCTTACAAGCGCAAGGAAGACGGCATCGTGCTGGTGGACTACGACAAGTGTATCGGCTGCAAATACTGCTCATGGGCCTGCCCGTACGGCGCGCGTGAGATCGACGAGAAGCAGAAGGTGATGAAGAAGTGCACCTTGTGCGTGGATCGCATCTACGACATGACTATGCCGGAAGCGGATCGCAAGCCGTCCTGTGTGAAGGCTTGCCCGACCAGTGCACGCCTGTTCGGCGACATCCACGATCCGGAATCGGAGGTGTCGGTGGCGATCCGCGAGGATGGTGGCTACGCGCTGATGCCGGAATGGGGTACACATCCTTCCAACCACTATTTGCCGCGTCGCAAGACCAAGATGAAGATCCATGCCGACGAGCTGGAGCGCGCCGATAATCCGCTCAAACTCGACCAGCAATTGCCCAAGCCGGACAAGGATCAGTCGACGATGGACGACGTGTCGGCCTGGTAACCAGAACTTAGCGAGACATTATGAAACCTGCATTCTCAGTGATCTTTTTGACGACTTTGATCGGTGCGGCGCAGGGCCTGTTCCTCGCCCTGTTCACCCATCAGTCATATGCGCTGTTCGGCCTGTTGCCGATGCAGTCCGATGACTTCTACGGCTACGGCACGCTCATCGTGATGGTGTTGATGGCTGCAGGTCTGGTCGCGTCCTTCTTTCACCTTGGCCGTCCCGAACGCGCATGGCGTGCGGCGACGCAATGGCGCACTTCCTGGTTGTCGCGGGAAGTGATCGTGCTGCCCGCCTTCATGGGGGTGGCTTTCCTGTTTGGTGTGTCGCATCTGTTCGGCATCCGCCCCGAGATTGTGACGTTGCCTGGTGGTCAGGTGGTGGATCTGTCGGTGTTGCTCGGGGTGGCAGGTACGTTGCTGGCATTCGCGCTGTTCGTGTGCACCGCGATGATCTATGCCTGTCTGCGGTTCCTGCGCGAATGGCATTCGCCGCTGACGGTCATCAACTACATCCTGATGGGCGGTGCCTCCGGCTTTGTGCTGGCCGCTTTCTATGCGGCTTCTGCCGCGCCGGATCAGGCAGACTTCTTTGCCGGTTGGGCCATCATCATCACCGTGTTGGCACTGGTCGGGCGTGCGGCATCGTTGGTACGCAATGCGCGCCTGAAGCCGACCTCGACCATCCAGACAGCCATCGGCGTGAAGCACCCAAAGATCACCCAGCGTTCCATGGGTGCGATGGGCGGTTCGTTCAACACGCGCGAGTTTTTCCACGGCAAGAGCGAGAGCTTTCTGCGCACGATCAAACCGGCTTTCCTGCTGCTGGCCTTCGTGCTGCCGTTGCTGTTGTTGGCGCTCAGCTTGTCTACTCCCGCGTTACTGGGCTTGGCGTTTATACTGCAATACGTCGGGCTGCTGGCAGAACGCTGGTTCTTCTTCGCACAGGCCAACCATCCGCAGAACCTCTATTACCAGACCGTAGGTTGATGCAACCCTGATGGCAACTCAAACTAGTACTCGTATCTGTAAAGACTGGCTGTGCAGGATGCTTCCGTTCATGCAATGGAAGCATCTGATAGACAAACAATCCTCACGTGCCGACCTGATCGCGGGACTGACTGGCGCGATGATCGTGTTGCCTCAGGGCGTGGCCTTCGCCACCATCGCCGGTATGCCGCCGGAGTACGGTCTGTATGCCGCCATGGTGCCGGCCATCATCGCCGCCCTGTTCGGTTCCAGCTGGCATCTGGTGTCGGGCCCGACCACGGCCATCTCCATCGCGGTGTTCGCGGCCATGAGTCCGTTGGCCGATCCCGGCTCGCCCGAGTTCATCAGCATGGTGCTGACGCTGACCTTTCTGGTGGGCCTGTTCCAGCTCATACTCGGACTGGCGCGTATGGGGGTGCTGGTCAACTTCATCTCGCATACCGTAGTGATCGGCTTCACGGCCGGGGCGGCGGTACTGATCGCGGCGAGTCAGGTGAAGCATTTCTTCGGTATCGCCATCGAGCGCGGCGCGCATTTCCACGTGGTGATCGAACAACTGATCCTGCAACTCGGCGATATCAATCCCTATGTGGCCTCCATCGGTGCAGTGACACTGGCTTCGGGCATATTGACCAAGCGTTTCTGGCCCAAGATGCCTTACATGATCGTGGCCATGGTGGTCGGCAGCTTGGTGGCCTGGCTGGTCAATCTGGAGATCGGCGTGGACATCACCCAGATCAAGACGGTCGGGGCCCTGCCGGCGCACCTGCCGCCGCTGTCGTTGCCGGACTTTTCCTATGCGACCATCCACAAGGTGCTGTTCCCGGCGCTGGTGGTGACCATGCTGGCATTGACCGAGGCGGTCTCTATTTCGCGCGCCATTGCGGTGAAATCGGAACAGCGTATCGACGGCAACCAAGAGTTCATCGGCCAAGGCCTGTCCAACCTGTTCGGCAGCTTCTTCTCCAGCTATGCCTCGTGCGGCTCCTTCAACCGCAGCGGGGTGAACTATGCGGCCGGCGCGAGGACGCCGCTGGCGACGGTGTATGCCTCGATCTTCCTGCTGCTGATCCTGTTGCTGGTCGCTCCGCTGGCCGCCTATCTGCCGACTGCGGCGATGGCGGGCATCCTGTTCCTGGTGGCATGGGGGCTGATCGATTTCCACCATATCTCCAGCATTATGAAGACCAGCCGGGGAGAGACCGTCATCCTGTGGGTGACGCTGCTGGGCACGCTGGTGGATCTGGAGAAGGGCATCTTCTTCGGCATCCTGCTCTCACTGGCGATCTACCTGTATCGCGTCTCCAAGCCCGGCATGCGGGCTGTCGTGCCGTCGAAGGAAGATGGGGCCTACCACTTTGTTGGCGCAGAGGATCATCCGCAATGTCCGCAGCTGTCGATCATGCGCATCAATGGCGCATTGTTCTTCGGTGCGGTCGACAATGTACGCGACCGACTGCACCAGATCGACGAGGAGAATCCGCAGCAGAAATCGGTGCTGCTTACCGTGCGGGGTCTGACCTTCGTGGACGTGGCCGGTGCCGAGATGCTGGCTCAGGAGGCCCGCCGCCGCAAGAAGATGGGCGGCAAAGTGTATTTCTATTCGTGCAAAGAAGCGACGATGGATTTCCTGAGGAAATCCGGCGCGATGAAAGACATCGGCGAAGAGCACTTCTTCCCGGTGATGTCGAACTGGGTGAGGCCGATCTATGACAATCTGGATCCGGAGGTGTGCCGTTCCTGCACAGCGCGCATCTTCCCCGAGTGCCAAGAAAAATTGCCAAACGGGCAAGCCCGTTCCCCTCACCTCGACTCCTCGCTACGCTCTCCTCTTCCGGATGAAGCCCCTCTTTCTAACTCTCTCCCGCAAGCGGGAGAAAGGACAAACGAGAAAGGCAATCATCAACTCTCGGGCGAGGCGGAAAATGTGAAAAGCAACCATTAATTCTGGAGTGCAGAGATAATCATGAATGAACGGCTGCTACGCTTTTTCCCATTTCTGTTGTGGTGGCCATTGCAGTTCATTACGGTCAGATCAGACCTCATTGCGGGTATCACTGGCGCGCTGGTGCTAGTGCCCAAGGCGATGGCGTATGCGCAGCTCACTGGTTTGCCGGTGTATTTCGGCCTTTATACCGCTTTTATTCCCGCCATTCTGGGGGCGATGTGGGGCTCCTCGCGCCAACTCGCCACCGGCCCTGTCGCCATCGTCTCGCTGATGACGGCAGCAGCGCTGATACCAATGGCGGTGCCGTTTACCGATGAATACATCGGGCTGGCCTTGCTGCTGACACTGATGGTCGGTGTGATCCAGTTGGGCATGGGCTTTCTCAAACTGGGCACTATCGTCAATTTCGTGTCGCACCCCGTCATCCTCGGCTTCATGAATGCGGCGGCGATCATCATCGCGTTCTCCCAGCTCGATCTGTTGCTGGGCATCCCCAAGGGGCGCAGCGATTCCTTCCTGAAAGACGTATGGGAGATGCTGAACGCGCTCGACCATACCCATCTGCCGACGCTGCTGATGTCGCTGTTTGCGCTAGCACTGATGCTGGGGCTGAAGAAGATTAAGGCGCTGTCCAAACCTAGCGTGTTGATCGCGGTGGTCGTGACCACCGTACTCAGCGTCACTATCGGTTTCTCACACAAGGAGAAGAGCGAGATTGCCATGATCGCCGACCCGAGCGCGCGCGAACTGGTCTCCGCTTATGCAGTTGCTCAGAAGCAGATCAACCAGAACAAGGTGGAGGTCACCGCCAAATCGGTGCAACTGCGCGCAGCCGAGAAGGCGCATGAGCGGCAACAGATCGCCGAACTGCGTTACCAGATCGATCTGATGAATCTCGATGCAGCGAATCTGGAGCTGGCCAACAAGGAACGATTGGCAGAGATGCGGAGCTTGGTGTTCGAGCGTTCGGCATCAGCTGAGGGAACGTCCGTTTCGCTCTATCTGCAAGGGCAAGTCCCGGCGGATGCTGCCAGCGACGGCGAGTTGTGGCACATCAAGAAAGTGGAAAACGGGAAGATGAGCCTAAGCAGTGGCGGCGATGTGGTGGGCTCCATCCCGGCCGGCTTGCCTTCATTCAAGTTGCCTACCTTGTCTTGGGATGCCTTCACACAGTTGTTCACCGCAGCGGTTATCATCGCACTCGTGGCATTCATGGAATGCGTTTCTATGGCCAAGGCTTTGGCAGTGCAGACCAAGCAGCGACTCAATCCCAATCAGGAACTGGTCGGGCAGGGCATCGCCAACATCGGCGGTTCCTTCTTCCAGGCCTATCCGGCCACTGGCTCGTTTACCGGTTCAGTGATCAACTTGCAGGCTGGGGCACAGACGGGTTTCGCCATGGTGTTCAACGGCCTGTTCGTGGCGGTCACCTTGCTGTTCCTGACACCTTATTTGTATCACCTGCCCAAGGCCACTCTGGGTGTCATCATTCTGCTGGCGGTAACCGGCCTGATCACGCCGGGGGCGATCAAGCATGCGTGGAAAGCCAACAAGGCCGATGGTGTGGTCGCCATCACCACTTTCTTCGTGACTCTGCTGGCGGCACCTCATCTTGATAAAGGCATCATGATCGGTGCGGGGCTGGCCATCCTGCTGTTCCTGCATCGCACCATGAAGCCGCGCGTTGCCCGGCTGGGGCGCTACATCGACGGTACCTTGCGCGATGCTAATAACTACCCCGACATGGAGATCAGCGAATTGATCGTGCCGGTGCGTTTCGACGGGCAACTATATTTCGCCAACATGGCTTATTTCGAGGATGCAGTGCTGGAAGCGGTGGCCGCCAAGCCCAAGGCCAAATACGTATTGGTGGTGGCCAACGGCATCAATAATCTCGATGCATCCGGCGAGGATATCATCCGCCTGATCAACGAACGCCTGCGCGACAACGGCATCACTCTGGTATTTTCCGGCCTTAAGAAGCAGGTTCTGGATGTGATGCATCGCACGGGGCTGTTCGAGGATATCAGCCAGAGGCACATTTTTCCGAATGAAGACCTCGCGCTCGATGCGATCTGCGAATGGCTGGGTGATGATGGCAAGGACGATCCGCTCAATCCTTGCAGGAAACCGTCCAAGGTGTAAGCTTCTTCGGCGAAAAGCATCATGCGAATTTACACGGGTTCGGCGCAGCCGATCATGTGTGCAACAGCCTGATGCAATTCGACGCGTTGAACCCAATCCTTGTATGGGACAGTTGACCCCGAGATATGCCGCAACGGAAAGGCGTGCATCTTCTCCGAGTGCCACAACGAGCTTCCGGACGGCGAACCAGGGACATCATAAAATGGGCGCTGGAACAGGGCTCTGCTTGCGCGGAATGGGGTCAGTTTTAAATATCGGCACAGCATGTGACGATCAATAGGAGTCGATTGCAAAATGAGTTCCAAAGCCAGTCAAGTTAAAACCATCATTGCCGCCGTTATATTTGCACTGGTCGGCGTGTCCGCTTTCATGTTTGCGCCCAGCCGTGAGATTGCGGTCGTCCTCAATCTGCTGCTGCTGACGGTGTTCCTGTTCGCGTTTGAAGTGGTCGGCATCGATGTGGCCGCAGTTACCATCATGGTGATGCTGGGCCTCATCAGCCATTTCGGTGGCTTGATTGCGCTGCCCCAACCGCTGGTGTCCGGGCGCGATCTGTTCGGCGGGTTTTCCAGCAATGCCGTAATCTCGATCATCGCGGTGATGATCGTCGGCGCCGGTCTCGACAAGACAGGGTTGATGAGCAAGGTGGCGAGCTTCATCATCAGGGTGGCGGGCAACACCGAAACGCGCGTTATCCCGGCCATCTCCAGCACGGTCGGTTTCATTTCCAGCTTCATGCAGAACGTTGGTGCTGCCGCGCTGTTCCTGCCGGTGGTTGGGCGCATCTCGGCGCGCACCGGTCTGCCGATGTCGCGCCTGTTGATGCCGATGGGGTTTTGCGCGATCCTTGGCGGCACCATCACCATGGTCGGCTCCAGCCCGCTGATCTTGCTTAACGACCTGATTCTGGCATCGAACAAGGCCTTGCCACCGGAGCAGCAGATGCAGACCTGGTCGCTGTTCACCGTCACGCCTATCGGTCTGGCGCTGCTGGGCACCGGTATCGCCTATTTTGTCTTCGCCGGTCGCTACGTGCTGCCGGGCCAGGCTGTGACGAGCGTCACCAGCGGTGCCAGTGCGATGGATTATTTCCAGAAGTTGTATGGTCTGGACTACGCCATGTATGAGGTCGTGGTGCCGTCCGACAGTCCTCTGGTCGGCAAGCTGCTGGACAATATCGAGGGGCCGAACCGCCTGCGCGTTATCGCTATCCTGCGCGGCAGCGACGACCTGCGCATCGGTCCGGCGCGCGACATCAAGATTGTTCCCGGCAGCGTGCTCGGCCTGCTTGGAGCGCCGGAACGGCTGCGTGAGTTTGCCGCCGCCAACGGTTTGCAGTTGCGCGAGGAACTCGAGACCTTCGTCGAGCAACTGTCGTCGTCCAAGGCGGGCATCGCCGAGGTGGTGATCCCGCCGGGTTCCGATCTCATCGGCAAGAGTGCGCGCGATGTCTGGATGCGCAAGAAATACGGCATCTCCATGATGGCGCTGCATCGCGGCGGCAAGACTCTGCGCGAGGGTGACGGCGTGCGAGACCTGCCGCTACAGTCGGGCGATGCGCTGGTGGTACACACCAGTTGGGACGCGCTGGCGCATCTGGAAAAGGATAAAAACTTCGTCGTCATCACCACCGAATTCCCGCGCGAGGAACTGCGCCCGCACAAGGTCAATGCGGCGCTCGCCTGTTTTGGTCTCGCGCTCGTGCTGATCCTGTTTACCAATACCATGCTGTCGATCTCGCTGATGACCGGTGCCATCGGCATGATCCTGTTGCGCGTGCTCAGTATCGAGGAGGCTTACCGCGCCGTGAGCTGGAAATCGGTGTTCCTGCTGGCCAGCCTGATACCGCTCGGTCTCGCGGTGGAGACCAGCGGAACGGCAAAATGGATCGCGGAGCAGACTCTGTTGCATCTGGGTGGCACGCCGATCTGGGTGCTCCAACTCGCCATCGCCGTCCTGGCGACGTTTTTCACGCTGGTGATGTCGAATGTCGGTGCAACGGTGTTGCTGGTCCCGCTGGCGGTGAATATTGCCATCGGTGCAGGGGCCAACCCGGCTGTGTTCGCGCTCACCGTGGCGTTGGCGACCTCCAACTCCTTCTTCCTGCCGACCCACCAGGTCAATGCGCTGCTCATGGGGCCGGGCGGTTACCGGGTAGCTGACTTCATGCGTGCCGGCGGGATTATGACGATCCTGTTTCTCGCGGTCTTGATGATCATGCTGAACCTGGTATTCTGACCGGCGTTTACCTGTCTGAAGTGATTGCGAGTTACTGAAGATCAGCATCGTCCGGGTGATCGATTTTTGCGACGCGACAGGATTTATTTGACGAGTTTTTGCGCCAATTACGGCAGTCGCTATATAAGCGTTTGCTGAAAAGTAGCCCCAACGGGTTAGTTCGCCCACCCATTGTGGGGATGGACGGTGTTGCAATAAATCGCAGACGATGCGAACTAGTTGCTATTCCTGAATCAAGAGGGGGTATTGTTTGATGGAAGTCGGTATTGATCTCGAGCGGCGTAAGGCCCTCAAAGCAGGCGGAGGCGTGGGGCTGCTGGCATTTCTGGCGGCTGCCGGTCTGCTTAATCCGGGGATGGCCGGGGCAGCGGCGCAAAAGGCCGCCTTCGAGGCCAAGACCATGAACGACGCACTCGACGCGTTGGGTGTCGCAATCCCTGAGGATAGCGCGGCCATCCTGCTGACGGCCCCCGAAGTGGCCGCTAACGGCGCGGTGGTTCCGGTCACGGTGGAGAGTTCGCTGGCCCTCACCGAGCAGATATTCATTCTGGCGGACAAGAATCCGACGATGCTGGTCGCCAGTTTCACTTTCCCGCCGGGCACTGATGGTTACATCAGCACCAAGATTAAGATGGCGCAGACATCCAGCGTCATCGCGCTGGTGAAGGCGAACGGAAAATTCTATCGCGCCTCCCGCGTGGTGGAAGTCACGGCGGGAGGCTGCTGATGAGCGCACCGACCAAGATACGTGCTACCGTCCGGGATGGCATCACCGAAGTTCGTATGCTGATGCAGCATGAGATGGAGAACGGTCGCCGCAAGGACGAATCGGGAAATCTCGTGCCGGCTTGGTTCATCACCGAGATCAAGGCGCAGCACGACGGCAAGATTGTTCTGGAAGGCCAGTTTGGCACTTCCGTATCCAAGAATCCCTATCTGATATTCCGCTTCCGCGGCGGCAGCCCCGGCGGCAAGATCGCCATTTCTTGGCTGGACAACCGTGGCGAAGCGCGTTCCGACGAGGTGGAAATTAGTTGACAGGCTGATGCCGCCAGGTGATTGTTCGCGGTGGGTATTTTTGTGTTTTTGTGGTGGGAATTTTTCTAACGGGGGAGGAACTATGAAAATGATCAAGCAGCAATTGTACTTAATCACGTGTGCAGTCGGTTTGATGTTGCCGATGGCCGGGGCGCATGCCGAGGTCGACAAACACGCGCGCAACTTGGCCGCATCCTGCGCGGCTTGTCACGGCACCAATGGTCACAGCGTCGGTGGAACCGCAGTGTTGGCCGGCATGGACAGGGAGCTCTTCGTCGCACAGATGAAGGCCTTTAAGTCTGGCGCGCGTCCCGCTACGGTGATGCATCAGCATGCCAAGGGCTATACCGATGAAGAGTTCGAGCTTCTCGGTGCCTTCTTTGCAGCCCAGAAGCGCTGAGCAGCGCTGTATCCAGAACAACCATTGAGGAGCACAACATGTCGCTAGATCGTCGTGATTTTTTGAAACTGAGTATGGCCGGTATCGCTGTGGGCGCTTTCCCCGGACTGGCATTTGCATCGAGTGAAATTTTCCGCAAGAAAGGCCAGCGCGTCGTCATCGTCGGCGGCGGCTTCGGCGGTGCCACTGCGGCAAAATATATCCGCATGTGGAGCAACAACAAGATCGAGGTGGTGCTGGTCGAGCGCAATGCGCAGTTTGTTTCCTGCCCGATGAGCAACACCGTGCTGGGCGGTACCCGTACCATAGCCGATCTGACGCAGAGCTACGACACGCTGAAGAAGAAATACGGCATCAAACTGGTACACGGCGAGGTGACGGCGATCGACACTGAAAAGCAGGCAGTCATGCTGGCCAAGGGGCATCTCAAATATGACCGGCTGATCATCGCGCCCGGCGTCGACTTCATGTTCGAGCAGGTCGGCGGCCTGAACGCGGCGGTTGCCGAAGAAAGTATCCCTCACGCTTGGAAAGCCGGCGCACAGACCACTCTGCTGCGCAGCCAGCTGGAAGCGATGCCGGATGGCGGCGTGTTCGCGCTCTCCATCCCCAAGGGGCCGTACCGCTGCCCTCCCGGGCCTTACGAGCGTGCCTGCCAGGTCGCTTCTTACCTGAAAAACAACAAGCCGAAATCCAAAGTGCTGATCCTTGATGCCAATCCGGATATCACCTCGAAGAAGGGCTTGTTCATGGCTGCCTGGAAGGATCTCTATCCCGGCATGATCGAATACCGTGCCAATGCCGCAGTGACCCAAGTGGATGTGGCCGGCAAGGTTGCCAAGACCGAGTTCGAGGACGTCAAGGCGGATGTGTTGAACGTCATTCCGCCGATGAAGGCGGGGGTGGTGGCCAGCATGGCCGGTGTGGTCAATGTGGATAACCGCTGGTGCTCGGTGGACTTCCTTACGTACGAGTCCAAGGCGCACAAGAAGGTTCATGTCATCGGCGATGCGGTTTCGGCGGCGCTGCCGAAATCCGGTCATATGGCCACTTCGCAGGCCAAGGTCTGTGCCGCCGCGATCATCGAGATGCTGCAAGGACGGGCTCCGGATCAGAATCCGACCATCGCCAATACCTGCTACAGCATGGTCAGCGACAGCGAGGCGATGCACGTGGCGAACGTGTACCGTTTCAATGCTGAAAAGCAGGCGATGGTTGCGGCAGACGGTGGCGGTGTTTCCGCGCAACGCTCGGAAACTGAGGGTGCTTTAGCCGGATACTGGCTGAAGAACATTCTGGATGATGTGTTGATGTAATTGACGAAAGGGGCAACGGATATGCGCAACATGACAGGATGGTTTATTTTGTTGCTGCTGTTCGGTGCCCCGGCCGCATTCGCGGCACCGCCCAAAGCGGCGCTTTCCTACACTGACATGAAGGTGCAGATCGCGCGGGTGCAACTCCAGTCCGGAGTCAGTTTCGAGGATGCGGCGGAGTCGCTCAAGTTGCGCGCGAACCAGCACAATCTCAAGTTCGTCGGCGCCAGTCCCCTTTATAAAGAAATCGAAGCACTGACCGGGAAACCGGCCAGGCGCATGGAGATATTCAGTTTTTGCGACGGACTCACGGCGCAAAAAATGATCGCGGCAAACCCGCTGATGATCTCCTTCATGCCCTGTCGCATTGCGCTGGTGGAAGACGAGCAGGGCAGACGATGGGTCGTTTCCATGATGATGGATCGCGCCATGATCCGGGCGCTGCCGGCGGAAATACGCGGCAATGCGCAACGCATCATGGAGGCGATGAAAGACAGCATGCTGGCCGCCAGCAACGGGGATCTCTGAATACGCGTGCAGGAATGCGGCTTACAACCATACGGATTGGTCGGGTATAACCCCATCGGGTTATCGCTTTTACCCGTCATGGGTATGGACGCAATCCGGTGCCGCGTTCCTAATGGCGCGCCTGCCTCATGAATGTTCATGCACCTGATTTTGTAGTGTTGTAATTGACTAACCAGTACGGAGAGAAAAGATGAATTTTGACAAAGAATTTGATGCCAGCGGTATGTCCTGCCCGTTGCCTATTGTGAAGACAAAAAAATCGCTGGCGGACATGGAGAGCGGGCAAGTGCTCCGAGTGATCTCCACCGACTGCGGCTCGGTCAAGGATATGCAGGCTTTCGCCGATCAGACCGGTAACGCCCTGCTGTCGACCACAGAAGAAGGTGGCAAGTACATCTTCATGATGAAGAAAAAATAATCAACGCGAGGGCTAGAGCATGACCACCAAAAAAATGGCGATCATCGCCACCAAAGGCACGCTGGACATGGCGTATCCGCCGTTCATTCTGGCTTCCACCGCTGCCGCGCTGGGCTATGACGTGCAGATATTCTTCACGTTCTACGGCCTGCAACTGCTGCGCAAAGATCTGTCCGACGTGAAGATCAGCCCGCTGGCCAACCCGGCGATGCCGATGCCCGTGCCGATGCCCGTGATGGTGCAGATGCTGCCAGGTATGGAATCCATGGCGACCATGATGATGAAACAGAAGCTGGCCAAGCACGGCGTCGCCTCGCTGGAAGAGTTGCGCGACCTGTGTCTGGAAGCCGACGTGAAATTCATCGCCTGCCAGATGACTGTCGATCTGTTCGAGTTCGACAAGAGTGAATTCATCGACAATGTCGAATATGGCGGTGCATCTATGTTCTTCGGCTTTGCGGGTGAAACCGACATTTGCCTGTTCGTGTAGCAAATCGAATTTTGCTTTGGAGTGGTTGCAATATGGGCTGCTGTTCCATCAACTAATCAGGGAGTCAGTACATGAAAATTAAAAAGATTGTTGTTTCTTTGTTTGCTGCCGGCATGATGGCAGCGCCGCTGGCTCATGCTACCAATGGCATGAACATGGAAGGATATGGTCCGGTTGCGACCGGTATGGGGGGCGCATCCTATGCCTACGATAACGGCGCTGCCGCGATGGTGAATAACCCGACAACAATCGGACTGATGGCTGACGGAGAGAGTCGCCTGGATGTGGCATTCGGTAAACTGGGCCCGACAGTGAAGGCACAGGCTGGTGCAGCTGTAGCTGACTCGACTGGAACAGCCTATTACATGCCTGCGGCGGGCTATGTGCAAAAGCGTGGCAATTTCGCTTATGGCATCGGCATGTTTGCTCAAGGGGGCATGGGTACGGACTTTGGCTCCACCAGCTTCATGACGCCTCCCGGCTCCGGGCTGGAGAACCGCTCCGAGGTGGGGGTGGGCCGAGTTGCGGTGCCGCTAGCTTATGATGTTAGCAACGAACTCAAGATTGGCGGTTCCGTCGATTTCGTTTGGGCTTCGATGGATTTGCAGATGGCGATGGGCGGTGCGCAATTTATGGATATGCTGCCGACAGTCATGAATCCTTTGGCCACGCAGGCAGGGGGCACGTTGGGTGGAGGAATGGTGACCGCCTTGGGCGCTGTTATGCCCATGATGAATCCTGCCAATCCATTGAATTGGGGGTATTTCAATTTCTCCAATAAAGACCGCTGGATGGGCATGGCGAGGAGCAGTGGATTTGCCGGCAAGCTGGGTATGACTTATAAAGTCAGCCCGCAGTTGACCCTAGGTGCGGTGTATCACTCCAAGACGACATTGGGTGACATGACTGCCGATGGTGCTTCGTTGAGTTTCAATGCCAACATAGACACTGGGCTGGCTGGAGGCGGAGCAGCATCTGGCATATTTGCCCCGATGACTATTCCGGTGACGGGAAAGATTTCTGTTGTGAACTTCCAGTGGCCGGAAACCTACGGATTCGGACTCGCATATCAAGCTAGCGACGAATTGATGGTGGCTGCGGATTACAAGCGTATCGGCTGGGCTAACGTCATGAAGAACTTCCAGATGGCTTTCACCGCAGATGCCGCTCAGGCAAATCCGATGGCAGCGGCATTTGCTGGTACGACGTTGAATGCCACGATGTATCAAAACTGGAAAGATCAGGATGTATTCATGTTCGGTCTGGCTTACAAAGCAACGCATGATCTGACTTTACGTGGAGGGTTGCAGACTTCGAACAATCCGGTTCCCGATGCATATCTGAATCCGTTATTCCCGGCCATTGTAAAGGATCAATACACACTGGGCGCGGGTTATGCTTTCAACAAAGTATCTAGTGTTGATGGATCGCTGACTATTGTGCCATCGGTTTCGGCAACGGGTGGTTCGGGTGTGACTTCCAGCATGTCGCAAGTGAACTATCAAGTCATGTACACCCATCGCTTCTAAAAATTGCCGTGAATGAAAAGCCCGCATCACTGCGGGCTTTTTTGCGCGTAAAAATTACACCGGCTATACCGGATCGCCGTTCTCGTCGAGATAGAGCTCGTTGAGTGCACGCCCCACTTTTTCCATGTAGGTGGACAAGTTGCCTCCGTTGGAAATTAAGTGCGGCGGTTCTATCCGAGTTGATGAGCAGGTAATCCGCTTTGCATCCAGCCCATCATGCCACCCCGCAGGTTGTACACATCGGAGAACCCCTGCTGCTGAAGAAACAAACAGGCCTGTGCGGAACGTGCGCCGCTGCGGCAGACGATGACCAGCTTTTCGTCTTTGGACAGTTCATTGAGTTTTTCCGGCAGCGTATGCAGTGGCAAGGCTTCCGCTTGCGGGACGGTGCCCATTGCGATCTCCTGCATCTGGCGCACGTCGATTATGCGCAGCTGGGGGTCGTTATCATTGACCCATCGGGCCAATTCGGGTGCATCGATTTCCTGGATGGTATTGCCGAACATTTGGAGCTCTCCTTGCAAGATGATGGGAGCAATATTAGCATATTCTAATTCTTTTGGGTGTGCTGCCCAGCGTTCATTTCACGTCCGGCATTTCTAGCAAGAAGAGAGGCGGTCGAGGTAGCGCGCCCGGTAAAGCAGGCGGGGATGTGCCGGATCATCAGTGAAGGCGCTGCGGTCATGCAGCACGTTGTTGCACAGCAGCCCCATGCCGCTTTCCATTTTCAGCTGATGGATGTGCGGCATGTCCGTCGCAAGCAGGTGTTCCAGCGCCGCCACGGCGGAGAGGGTGATGGCATCCTGTTTCCACTCGATGCTGCGGGTACGCGCGGTGTAGCGCATGTGCAGATATCCCCGCTCATCGACCGAGAAAACCGGGCCGCTCTGGGCGGCGCGCACGCCGTCGGTTTCGTCAATCCGCTCGGGGATGGTCATGACATCGGGGGCGGAGAGTGCGCGGATGAAGTCGATATTCGCATCGCGCAGCATCAGGTAGGCGATCTCGTGATCCAGCACACGGTTCTCGCCGCCGTGTCCGGCGCTTTGCGCGCAATGCAGCACCATGCCGCGTATCTGGCGTTCCGGCGGGTTGTAATAGCCGTCGGTATGCCATTTGATGGCGCGGTCGGTGTAGGGGATGTATGCCTGTCGCCGGCCATCGTTATCGCACACGGTGATCCGAGTGATGCCTTGTTCACCGGCCAGCCAGTTGGCATCCAGACGCAGCAGTCCGAGTTGTGCGCCGAGACACTGAAGTGCTGCTTCATCCATCGCCGTGGAAGTAGCGTAGATCGCCATGTTGCTGCGTGCGATGCGCGACAGGAGTGCGTCGCGCTCGGCAGCACTCAACGTGCCGGGTTCTTTGATCTCGACGATCAGATCGGCGGTATCGGTGACGGCGAGCGCAAGCTTGCGCTCGCGCCAGTGTTGATAAGCCGCGCTGTCGTCCGGATCAAAGGGGTTCATGCTCAGTCACCGGCGGCAGATTTGCGTTGGCGTGCCGGTCGGGGTTCGGTCTCCAGCAGTTCGCGGAAGGTCTTTTCCACCCTGTCCACGGCGGCGGGAGCTTCGATGCTCATCATCTGGTCGATGATCCAGCCGCTGTCTTTTTCGCTCATGACTTCGCCCATGCAATAGGCGAGGTAGCGGGTGAAATTGAACGATGGGCCCTCGTCACCATAGTCGAAGTCGGCATATCCGTCGGCACGCAGGTTGACCTGATCGATGAAAGCCTGTTTGTAAAAAGCCGGGCTGCCGCCGCCCAGCAGCCGGCTTTGGTTTTCAGCCTGGGTTTCCGCCACGCGGTTCGCCAGCGTGCCGGTGAACATGGCGCGATCCTCTCCCGGCAGGCGGCGATAGGCGATGCGGTCGGCGACCATGACCAGAAAGATCAGGAACTCGTTGAAAAACGCAAAATACTGCGGGCCGGTCTCCACCTCGAAATTCGCCTTGCGCGTGTTTTTCAGGGCATTGTCGGCGATGCGCCAGGCGACGAAAGACAGAGCCCCGGCCAGCTCTTCCGGAGTGTGCTGTTTGCCGGGTTTGAACCAGTTGCTTTTGATACGCAACGCTTAGCCCTTGCGGATGTAGAACTCGTGCACGCCGGACGATGTCTCGACGCTTTCCAGCATCGTCATGCCCGTGGCCGATGCCCAGCCGCCGATGTCGGACTGCACGCCGGGACAATCGCTGACCAGTTTCAATACTTCGCCGGCCTGCATTCCGTTCAGCAGTTTTTTGGCCTCCACGATGGGGCCGGGACAGACCGCGCCGCGAATATCCAGAGTGACGTTGGCATTGTGCACCTGATCCTTGCCTTTCTGGATGTGAAAACCGGTTCCGCCATCGGCGATCTTCTCGGTCTTCAGTATCTGGTTGCCGGTCTGTTTTGCCCAGGCGAAAAGGTCATCCTCGGTGCCGGGGCAATCCGATATCAGCAATAACACCTGTCCGGCGGCCAATTCATCCACCATGCGTTTCGCTCCGATGAGCGGCTTGGGGCAGGAGAGCCCCTTCATGTCGAGCACTACGTTTACCATGTTCATCCGATTCTCCGTTTGACAATCAAAATCCGGTGCGGGGTGTATCGCATCCGGCCCAAAAGGTGCCTGTTCTATTAGTAACCGCCCTTGCCATAAGGCTGCGGCAGACCGGCGATCTTGGCGGCCTGCTTGGCCGGGCCGAGCGGAAACAGATCGTACAGCGCCTTGCTGTCCGCTTCCGGCCAGAATTCGTTGACCCCCTTCAGCATGTTGCGGAAGTTGGGCGTGTGACCGTGTTCGCGGAATTCCTCGCGCATGTAGTTGATGATCTCCCAGTGCTTGGGGGTCAGCTCGATCCCGTCGGCGGCGGCGATCACGCCGACCACCTCTTCGCTGAATTCTGCTTCCAGCAGATAACCGTCAACATCGGTTTCCAGTTCGTTGCCAGCTACTGTATATCCCATTTTTTTCTCCTTTGCGATTGTAAAGAAACTTCGTGTCAGTCCAGTCCGGTGATAACTTTATAGGGAACAAAAATACCGCAACCGAGATGCCGGTCGGTGCCTAATCCGGTGTATTGCAAATACAGCGAATCATCCGGCTTGAGGTCGTGCAACACCAGGCTGTAGCCGTGTACGGCCCGCTCCGGCCCAATCAGACTGCTGCGCCGGCCGCAGATCCATTTGCCGCTGACCCCCAGCGGTCCCAAGCGTTCGGCCAGGGCGTTGATGAACTCGGTCTCATCATCGGCACCGGTGACCAGATGCGCATGTATGGTGGGGTAGGGTTGTATCTCGCGCAGCTTCATCTCCCCCAATTGCAACTCGTTCCCCTCTACGTCCAGCTGTGCCTCGACCAGCGCGGCGGCGTGACCGGCGAGCGCGACGGGCAAGCGCAACACCAGTTTGGAGCGTTTCGGCAGCAACACCTCCTGCCCTTTTCCGGAGATGCGCAGCGGCAATACCCCGACGGACGCATCTGCGCCTAGTTGAGGGACGCGTCGCGCCAATTCATCCCACAGGGCGAAAGGATAGGCGGCGGGGAGTCTGTCTCCCCGGATGTCGAATACCGCGTCTATCATTTCGGTCATGTGTTCAATTCTGTGCTGCGGCAGGCTGGGTGGCCGCCCAGTCCTGCATCGCCTGCGCCCATTCACGCGCCGAGGCGGGATCGATGTCAAAGATGGTAAAGCGTTTCCCCTCGCGGATGCGGATGCGCAGCAGGCTCATGCCGCCCTCGGCGTGGTCGATCTGTTGCAACTCGATCTCCTGCCCGCCCAGCGGCACGTTAATCTTGGCCAACCCGTTGATTTTCGCCATGTCGTATTGTTACCGCACTATTGTCAGGATGGTGCGAGTCTATCCCTATTAGGGCTGCAATTGAAATACTACTGGTGGACAGCGCGACACCACCCTTAAGGGTTATAGAAAATACCCGCTCAGGGTGATGGTTTGCCGGTGCTTGCCCCCGTACTATGGCTACATCGAGAAATTGATGCTAATCCGCAGTCTTGTCGATTGCCGGGTTGCGGCGTATCGGTTTTGTTGCTTTACCAGTCCCAGTCTTTAGCGGGTCATTGAAACTAGTTGTCGGTGCGGCATGATCGCCTCCGACTGAAAGGAAAAATTATGGCAAAGAAGATGCATGACACCCCGAATCTCGACGAGCTGGAAAAAGGCCCATGGCCCAGCTTCGTCACCGGTCTGAAGGATCTGGCAAAAGACAAAGACTATATGGTTGACCTGCTGGGGCAGCTGGAAGAGTCCTACAAGACCCGCAAGGGATACTGGAAGGGTGGTACGGTAGGTGTGTACGGTTACGGCGGCGGTGTGATTCCGCGCTTCACCGAGTTGAAGAACGAAGACGGCACGCCCAAGTTCAAGGATGCTGCCGAGTTTCACACCCTGCGTATCATGCCACCTCCCGGTATGCACTATGACACCGCGACATTGCGCGAATTCTGCGACATCTGGGACAAGCATGGTTCCGGTCTGATCGCTTTCCACGGACAATCCGGAGACATCATGTTTCAGGGGGCGACCACTGATAACGTGCAAAAGGCCTTCGACGAGATCAACGAGATGGGCTTCGATATGGGCGGTGCCGGTCCGGCCGTGCGTACTTCGATGTCCTGCGTCGGTGCCGCGCGCTGCGAGCAATCCTGCTACGACGAGGCCAAGGCGCATCGCGCCGTGCTGAATACCTTCCTCGACGATATCCACCGTCCGTCGCTGCCGTACAAGTTCAAGTTCAAATTTTCCGGCTGCCCGAACGATTGCATGAATTCCATCCAGCGCTCGGATATGTCCGTGATCGGCACTTGGCGCGACAACATGCGCACCGACGACGCGTTGGGCAAGAAGTGGTTCGCCAAGCACGGCATGAACGAACTGGTCAACGACGTGGTGGCGCGTTGCCCCACCAAGGCGATCCAGATCAAGGATATCGGCGCGGTACGCAAGGACGCGCATGTTTCGACCGTAGCGCTGAATGACACACAGGCACTGGAGATCGACAACAAAGACTGCGTGCGCTGCATGCACTGCATCAACGTGATGACCGGCGCGCTGGCTCCGGGCAAAGACAAGGGCGCGACCGTGCTGGTCGGCGGCAAGAGTCATCTGAAAATCGGTGGTCTGATGGGTACGGTGATTATGCCGTTCATCAAGCTGGAGAGCGATGAGGATGTCGAGAAACTGGTCGATTTCGCCCAGCGCACCATCGAGTTCTTCGCCGAGAATGCCCTAGAGCACGAGCGCACCGGCGAGATGATCGAGCGTATCGGTCTGGCCAACTTCCTTGATGCGATGGAGATCGATGTGGATCCGGCAATGGTCAATTCGCCGCGCATGAACCCGTACGTCCGTACCGATGGCTGGGACGACGAAGTCGCCAAGATCAACGCCAAAAAGCAAGCTGCCTGAGGAGATAGAGATGAATCAAGCTGTTCAAACTGCCGCACCGGCACCCAAGCGCAAACCCAAAGAGACCGGCGTGCCGGATAACAAACAGTACCTGCATCCGGTACTTGCCAAGAACTACGGCAACTGGAAATACCATGACCGTCCGCGTCCGGGTGTGTTGCACCACGTTGCGCACAGCGGCGACGAGGTCTGGTCGGTGCGTGCCGGTACCCAGCGCCAGATGGATATCCATACCATCCGCAAGCTGTGCGATATCGCCGACAACTTTGCCGAAGGCCGCGTGCGTTTCACTATCCGTTCCAACATCGAGTTCATCGTGTCGGACGAGAAGAAGGTCGCACCGATGATCGCCGAGCTAGAAAAGCACGGCTTCCCGGTCGGCGGCACCGGCAACTCGGTGACCATGATTGCGCACACCCAGGGCTGGTTGCACTGCGACATCCCCGGTACCGATGCTTCCGGCGTGGTCAAGGCGCTGATGGACGAGCTGTACGACGAGTTCCGCCGCGAAGAGATGCCGAACCGCGTGCACCTGTCCACCTCCTGCTGCGAGATCAACTGCGGCGGTCAGGCCGACCTCGCCATCATCGTGCAGCACACCAAGCCGCCGGTCATCAACCATGATCTGGTCGCCAATGTGTGCGAGCGTCCGACCGTGGTGGCACGTTGCCCGGTCGCGGCGATCCGTCCCGCGATGGTGAACGGCAAGCCTTCGCTGGAGATCGACGAAGCCAAATGTATGTGCTGCGGTGCCTGCTATCCTCCCTGCCCGCCGATGCAGATCAACGATCCGGAGTACTCCAAGCTGGCGATCTGGGTGGGCGGCAAGAACTCCAACGCGCGCGGCAAGCCGACTTTCATGAAGATGGTCGCCTCAGGTCTGCCGAACAATGCACCGCGCTGGCCCGAAGTGGCCGATGCCGTGAAGAATATCCTGCGCGTGTACAAGGAAGATGCGCGTCCATGGGAGCGTATCGCCGACTGGATCGACCGTATCGGCTGGCCGCGCTTCTTCGAGAAGACCGGGCTGCCGTTCACCAAGTACCTGATCGATGACTGGAGCGGTTCACGCGCAAACCTCAATTCTTCGACGCATATTCGTTTCTAAGCGTAGGTCGGGCTTCAGCCCGACATTTGGGGAGTCGGGCTGAAGCCCGACCTACATCAAATTTTTAGGATGAGCAGAATGAAATTTGGAATCGTAGTCAACGAAGGGCCGTACCAGCATCAGGCCAGCGATTCGGCCTACATGTTCGCCAAGGCGGCCATCGCCAAGGGGCACGAGGTGTGGCGCGTGTTTTTCTACCACGATGGTGTCAACAACGCCTCGAAGTTGACCGAGCCGCCGCAGGATGACCGTCATATCGTCAACCGTTGGACCAAGCTGGCCGAAGAACACAAGGTTGATCTGGTGGTGTGCGTGGCCGCCGCGCTGCGTCGCGGTATCAAGGATGAGAACCTGGCGCAGGGCTTCCGCATCTCCGGTTTGGGGCAGTTGGTCGAAGCGGGAACCCAGTGTGACCGTCTGGTCACTTTTGGCGATTGAGGAGAGACGAAATGAGTGATGCGACCGTAAAAAAATTCATGTTCGTCAACCGCAAAGCGCCTTACGGCACGATCTATGCGCTGGAGTCGCTGGAAGTGGTGTTGATCACCGCCGCCTTCGATCAGGATGTGTCGCTGGTGTTCATGGATGACGGTGTCTATCAGTTGAAGAAGGGGCAGCAGACCAAGGGAATCGAGATCAAGAATTTCTCGCCGACCTATCGCGCGCTGGAAGGTTACGACGTTGAAAAGCTGTATGTCGAGAAAGAGTCGCTGGAGGCGCGCGGCTTGACGGAAGACGACCTGCTGGTGGATGTCAAAGTGCTCGGACGCGCCGAAATGGGCGCGCTGATGGATCAACAAGACGTGGTTCTGAGTTTCTAAGGGGGACACACAATGCTACATATCATCAACAAATCTCCCTTGAGTAGCAGCACGCTGGACAGCTGCCTGCGTGTCGCGGTATCGGGCGACATCCTACTGACTGAAGATGCGGTTTACGCGGCCACGTCGGGGAATTCGCACGAGGGCAAGCTGCGCGAAGCGCTGGGCCGCTTCAAGATCTACGTGCTGCTCCCCGATCTGGAAGCGCGCGGTCTGGCGGATCGTCTCATCGAGGGTGTATCCACTGTCGATTACGGCGGTTTTGTCGATCTGGCGGCCAGCAACAACGCTTGCCAGTCTTGGTTGTAAGGTACGAGGCGCTTCCCGGTTTGTCGGGGGTGGATTGCAATAAAAGTTTGGGCGGAGGGGAGTGCCTCTGTTCGAGAAGTAGTGGTTACAAATAACTAAGCGGTTTTAATAAGGAGAATGAGCATGGCTAATATCGAAGTTGACGGCAAATCATACGAAACCGACGAAGAGGGTTATCTGGTCAATCTGACCGATTGGAACACCGAGGTGGCCAAGTACATCGCCACTACCGAGAGCGTCGATATGACTGAGCAGCACTGGGAAGTTATCAACTTCCTGCGCGAGTATTTCGAGGAATACCAGATCGCTCCAGCCGTGCGCGTGTTGACCAAAGCCATCGGCAAAAAGCTCGGGCCGGAAAAAGGCACCAGCGAGTACCTGTATGGTCTGTTTCCGTACGGTCCCGGCAAGCAGGCATGTAAGATTGCCGGACTGCCCAAGCCGACCGGTTGCGTTTAAAAAAGCAGGATTCGGGATTTGGGATTTTGGATTTGGTGGGGCACTGCCTGCCTCATTCCTGCCCGAATCCCAGTTCCTAAATCCTAACTCCAAGATCCTAAAAAGATGAGCATACTTTTCGCGATCCTGTTCTACCTGGCAACCTTGCTGTTCGTCGTGGGCTTGTTGTCCCGTATCAATACGTATGCGCGGACTCCCGCACCGTTGAAGATACCGACCACTCCCGCACCGACCACGAAGGGTGGCGTGGTGTTGCGCATGGCGCGCGAAGTGATGTTCTTCGAGAGTCTGTTCAAGGCTAATCTGTGGATATGGAGCATGGGGTGGTTGTTTCACGCCAGCCTGGCATTGGTGACGTTGCGTCACCTGCGTTATTTCACCGAGCCCGTCTGGGGCTGGGTCGCTTTTATACAGCCGTTCGGCATTTACGCCGGTATCACCATGCTGGTGGGCGCGCTGGGCCTGTGGGCGCGCCGCTTGTTTGTTGAGCGCATCCGTTATATTTCCACACCGTCCGATCATTTGATGCTGCTGTTGTTCATCGCTATCGCCGGGTCTGGGCTGCTGATGAAGTTCTTCGCGCATACCGATGTGATCGCGGTCAAAACTTTCTATCTTGGATGGATGCGATTCAGCATACAGCCGTTGCCGGCTGATGCGCTCCTGTATGTGCATCTGTTCCTAGTTGCCGCACTCCTGGCCATCTTCCCCATCAGCAAACTGATGCATGCGCCGGGAGTCTTTTTCTCACCCACACGCAACCAGACCGACAATCCGCGCGAGAAGCGGCACATTTCGGCCTGGGCGAAAAAACTGGAATCGGAGAGCTAGCATGGCGGACATCACCGCACCGGCCTACCGCGTCATTCCCATCATCCCGGCACTGAAACCGGGCGCGATGGAGGGCAAGGGGCCGTTCGTCGCCAGCGACAAGATCAATGAGGCCATCGGCTTCCCCGGCCAACTGGTGGAAGACTGGCATGACCGCGCCATTGCCAAGATGGGCGAGTTGCTGTCCAAATACCGCTCACTCAAAGTGTATATGGATGCCTGTGTGCATTGCGGTGCCTGCTCCGACAAATGCCACTATTTTATCGGCACGCAAGACCCGAAGAACATGCCGGTCGCGCGCCAGGATTTGATGCGCAGCGTGTACCGTCGCTACTTCACCCTGCCCGGCAAACTGTTTCCCAAACTGGTCGGTGCGCGCGACCTGACTCGCGAAGTGCTGGACGAGTGGTACAACTATTTCAACCAGTGTTCCGAATGCCGACGTTGTTCGGTGTTCTGCCCTTACGGCATCGACACCGCCGAGGTCACCATGGCGGCGCGCGAGATCTTGGATTCCATCGGTTACGGCCAGAAGTATTCCAACGAGATCATCGGCAAGGTGCACAAGATCGGCAACAACCTCGGCCTGCCCGGTCCGGCGCTGCTGGATACGCTGGAAGGCCTGGAAGAGGATGTCAAGGAAGACACCGGCATCGATGTGAAATTTCCAATCGACGTGAAGGGCGCGGAAGTGCTGCTGATCACGCCGTCCGCCGACTTCTTTGCCGAGCCGCATATCGACTCCCTGATCGGTTACGCCAAGGTGTTCCACGCCACCGGCACGAGTTGGACGCTGTCTTCGATGGCCTCCGAGGCCGGCAACTTCGGCATGTTCATCGGTAACTACGAACAGCTGCGCAAGATCGCGTTGCGCATCCGCGAGGCCGCGCTGGAGTTGGGTGTGAAGCGTATCGTGGTCGGCGAGTGCGGCCACGCATGGCGTGTCGCTTACAGCTTCTGGAATACGCTTTCCGGCGTGGGCGACGGCGCGGATGAAGTAGACCGGTTTGCGCAGATGCTGCAAAAGCAGCTGGATCATCGTTACAAACAACCGACCCATATCTGCGAGTTCACCTGGGATGCGATCGGGCGCGGCGAGTTGGCCTTCGACAAGTCCAAGAACGACAAACACATCATCACTTTCCACGACTCCTGCAACGTGGCTCGCGGCTCGCGCATGGGTGACTTTGCCGGCGGTCAGTTCGAGATCCCGCGCAACATCATCAAGGCGGTGGCCAACAACTTCGTCGAGATGTCGCCGGAGACCACGCGCGAACAGACCTTCTGCTGCGGTGGTGGTGGCGGCTTGCTGACCGATGATCTGCTCGATCTGCGCGTCAAGGGCGCGTTGCCGCGCATGGAAGTGCTGCAGCAAGTCGCGGACGAAAGCGGCGTTAATTTTATGGCGACCATCTGTGCCATCTGCAAGGCGCAATTTACCAAAGTCCTGCCCATCTACGGTTTTGACCGCAGGATGGTGGGCGGTGTGCACCAGTTGGTCAGTAACGCAATCATTTTAGGCGATAAGAAATAATTCACTGGAGACTAGCGATGTCAGCAACAACTGAAACCACGCAAACGATCAATTTCCGCCGCTACAAGGATGGCGACAACAAGGTGGGCCGTTGGAACCAGAAGATATTCAAGGCCAGCCACTCCTACAAGTGTCCGACCTATATCCAGTCCACACCTCCATGCCAGGGCAGCTGCCCGGCCGGTGAGGACATCCGTGGTTATCTGGCCATCGTGCGCGGCACTGAGAAGGTACCGGTCGGTGCCGACAACAAGCCAATCATGCCGTGGCAGGAATACGCTTGGCGTCGCCTGACCGAGGCCAACCCGTTCCCGTCGGTGATGGGTCGTGTCTGCCCGGCACCGTGCGAATCCGGTTGCAACCGCAATGAAGTGGAAGATCACGTCGGTATCAACTCGGTCGAACATTTCCTCGGCGAATACGCGATCGCCAACAAGTTGAAGTTCAACAAGCCCGCCGTCGCGCCCACCGGCAAGAAAGTCGCGGTATTGGGCGGCGGCCCCGCCGGTCTGTCGGTTGCCTATCAGCTTACGCTGAAGGGCCATGAAGTCACAGTTTTCGACGACCACGAGTTCCTCGGCGGCATGATGCGTTACGGCATCCCCGGTTTCCGTACCCCGCGCGATGTGCTCGACGCGGAGATCCAGCGCATCCTCGATCTGGGCGTGAAGACCCGCATGAAGTGCCATGTCGGCAAAGACATCACGCTGGAGCAGATCCGCAAAGAGTTCGATGCGGTGTTCCTCGGTATGGGCGCGCAGGCTGGCCGTGCGCTGCCTATCGCCGATTCGGACGCGCCCAATGTTGTGACCGCGACCGCCTTCCTGAAGGCGTTCAACGATGGCCGTTTGCAGCATGTCGGCAAGCGCGTGGTCGTCGTCGGCGGCGGCGACACCTCCATCGACGTGGCGACTGTTGCCCGTCGTCTGGGCCACATCAGCCAGGCCAACCCGACTGACACCGAACTGGCCATCACCGGTCAACTCGCGCATGACGTCGCCGAGATATCCGCCAAGGAAGGCGCAATGGTCACGCTGACCTCCGTGTTCCCCATCGACAAGATGCAGGCCAACAAGCACGAGATCGAGCAAGCACTGGCGGAAGGCATCGCCATCAAGGGCGGCCTGGTGCCTATCGGCATCGTGCGCGATGCACAAGGTCGTGCCACAGCCTTGCGCGTGATGCAGTGCGAGGCCAAGTTCGTCGGCGCCAAGCTGGAGATCAAAAACGTGGAAGGCAGCGAACAGGACCTCGAAGCCGACCTGATCGTGTCCGCCATCGGTCAGGCGGTGGACTTCACCGGTCTGGAAGAATTCAACAACGGCAAGGGCGCGGTCTCCACCGACAAGAACTATGTGGTGAACGGACAGCCCGGCGTGTTCGCCGGCGGCGATGTGATCCGTCCGCATCTGCTGACCACGGCCATCGGCCACGGCTCCATCGCCGCCGACGGTATCCACAACTTCCTGCAGGGCATCGATCTGGAGAAACGTCCCAAGATCGACGCGCACCAGTTCGACCTGATGCGCAAGCTGGCCGAAAAGGGCATCGAGATCAAGGAGACGCACGAGCCGCTGCGCGGAACCTGCAACACCAATATCGCCGTGCACAACTTCGACAACCGTTCGGATCGCTACATCATCCCGCATGACAAGCTGTTCCTCGGTCACTTCGGTTTCACGCCGCGCAAGCAGCGCCACGTCATCACGCTGGATGAGCAGACCGCACTGGGTAACTTCGATGAGCGTCTAAACCCGCTCGCTGAAGCGGATGCCGTTGCCGAAGCCAAGCGTTGCATGAGCTGCGGCATGTGTTTCGAGTGCGACAATTGTGTGGTGTACTGCCCGCAGACCGCCGTGTACCGCGTCAAGAAGACCGAGGCCACCTTGGGCCGTTATGTGGCGACCGACTACAACAAGTGTATCGGCTGCCATATCTGCGCGGACGTGTGCCCGACCGGTTATATTCAGATGGGCCTGGGTGAGTGATGAAGCTGCTTGTATCCCTGTTGCTGACTCTGTGTGTCTCACTGGCCTGGGCCGGTGAGACGGCATCGCCCAAGCTGGATATCGGCAAGGGAGGACAGTGCGTGGAAGATACGCAGTGGATGCGCAAGAACCACATGCATCTGCTCAAGCACGGGCGCGACGATGCCTTGCGTCGTGGTATCCGCGACGAGAAACATAGTTTGAAAACCTGTATCGAGTGCCATGCCAGCACCAAGGACAACAGTGTGATCGCGCGTGACGATAGCTTCTGTGTCGGCTGCCACAAGTACGAGGCGGTCAAGCTGGATTGCTTCGAGTGTCACTCCGGCACGCGCAAGAGCGCATGGTTGCAGCAGAGAGGCATCAAATGAGCGATATGGACATGAATCGCCGTAATTTTCTCAAGACCTCGGTCGGCGCGGCGGCAGTCGCCCTTGCGCCGGGCATGATGTTGTACTCGGTCGCGCAGGCCAAGAGCGAAGGCGCGAGCAGCAAGGTGCGTTGGGGCATGCTGATCGACACCAACCAGTGCAAGCCCGGCTGCAACGATTGTGTCACCGCCTGCAACCGCGAGAACGGTCTGTCCGGCGAGACCAAGGCAACCGATTCGCAATGGATACGCAAGATCGAGATCAAGGACATCAGCACCGGACGCGAGATATCGCTGCCGATGATGTGCCAGCACTGCGAGCACCCACCCTGCGTGGACGTGTGCCCGACCAATGCCTCGATGAAACGCGCCGACGGCATCGTGCTGGTGGACAAGCACCGCTGCATCGGCTGCCGTTATTGCATGATGGCTTGCCCGTATAAAGCCCGCTCGTTCGTGCATGAGAATGTGCATGACCAGAATCCGGATGTGCCGCGCGGCAAGGGCACGGTGGAAAGTTGCACGCTGTGCGTGCACCGCATCGATCAGGGGCAACAGCCCGCCTGTGTCGAGGCATGTTCCAACAAGGTCATCCTGTTCGGTGATCTGAACGATCCGAACAGCGCCATCGCACAAAAAGTGCAGAACGTTGCCACGACGCAACTGCGTGCTGATTTGAAACTGAACACCGGCGTTCGTTACCAGGGGCTATAAATGTCCAGCTATACCTTGCCAATATTAAGAAGCCCGCTTTATTACATTTTGCTCACACTGGCTGCGCTGGTGGTCATGGTGGGCTTGTATGCCGTCTATCAGATGGAGCATCACGGGCACGTCATCACCGGTATGAATAACCAGATCGTGTGGGGTATGCCGCACGTGTTCGCCATCTTCATGATCGTCTCGGCATCCGGTGTACTTAATGTCGCCGCCATAGGATCGGTGTTCGGCAAGGTCGTTTACAAGCAGCGAGCACCGTTGGCCGGTATGCTCTCGATCGCACTGCTGGCCGGCGGCCTGTTTGTATTGATGCTTGATCTGGGACGCCCCGACCGGGTTATCGTTGCCGCGACCAATTTCAACCCGACCTCGGTATTCGCGTGGAACCTTCCTCTTTACAGCGGGTTGTTTACCCTCGTGGCACTGTATATGTGGACCTTGTTCGAGAAACGCATGAACCCTTGGGTCAAGCCCGTCGGCCTTGTCGTGTTCAGTTGGCGCATCCTCTTGACCACCGGTACCGGGTTGATTTTTGCCTTCCTGGTCGCGCGCCCAGCTTATGGTTCGGCGATTCTGCCGCCACTGTTCATCGTCATGTCCTTCGGCTGGGGAATGGCGGTATTCCTTGTGGTTCAATCGGCGATGTACAGATGGAACGACAGGAAACACGATCCGGCGATACTTAGCCGCATGAAGAATCTGCTCGGCATCTTCGTGCTGGGTACGCTTTTTCTGGTTGCCATTTACCACCTGACCAATCTGTATTTTTCCAAACAGACCGCTTTCGAATATTTCATCCTGATTGATGGCGGAATCTACCCATGGTTGTTCTGGGCTGGCTATGTGGTGTTGGGCAGTCTGCTACCCTTGTTGCTGATATTTCATCCGCGCATGGGGAAGATCAGATGCGTCGTCACCGCTTCAATGCTGGTCATTTTGGGGAGCTTCGCACTGCTCTATGTGTTCATCATCGGCGGTCAGGCGTTCCCGCTGGATATGTTCCCGGGATACCAGGTCAGCAGTGCCTTTGCGGATGGCGCGATCTCAGCGTACCAGCCTTCGAAATGGGAAGTGATGCTCGGACTGGGTGGCTTGGGTGTCGCCTTTATGATCACGGCCATCGGCATCCGCGTGCTGGATTTCGTGCCGCGTGAGTCGCCGAAAAAATAATCGTCACGCATGACAAGCAAGTGAGGTTGCAACCATGAGCAACCGTTTTCTGATTTCCGCAGCACATAAATCTTCCGGCAAGACCATGGTCAGCATCGGTCTTTGCGCCGCGCTCGCTGCGCGCGGCCATGCGGTGCAGCCGTTCAAGAAGGGGCCGGACTACATCGACCCGATGTGGCTGTCGCAAGCCGCCGGCCATCCCTGCCGCAACCTCGACCTGTATCTGATGGAAAACGACGATGTCGTCGCGACCTTCGCGCGCCATGCGTCCGAGGTGAATCTGGTTGAGGGCAACAAGGGGTTGTACGACGGCCTCGCGCTGGACGGCAGCAACAGCAACGCCGCGCTGGCCAAGTTGCTCGATCTGCCGGTGGTGCTGGTGATCGATGCACGCGGCATGACGCGCGGCATCGCACCGCTGATCCTCGGCTATCAGGCATTCGACAAGGACATCCGCATCGCCGGCGTGATCCTGAACAACCTTGGCGGCAAGCGCCACGAATCCAAACTGCGCGCGGTGATCGAGCATTACACCGACGTGCCGGTGGTCGGCGCGATCCAGCACGACGAGCGTTTGTCCATCGTCGAGCGCCATCTCGGCCTGATGCCTTCCAACGAATCCATCGCAGCCAACGCAAAGATCAAACAGATCGGCCAGGCCATCGCGGAACAGGTCGATCTGGATATGCTGCTTGCGCTGTCGAAGAAGGAGCCTTTGCCTGCGCCGCGCACTGCCGAGGTATTGCCGATAACGGTCGGTGAGAAGGTGAAGATAGCCATCGCCCGCGACCGCGCCTTCGGCTTCTATTACGCCGACGATCTCGACGCGCTGGAGGCGGCGGGCGCGGAGTTGGTGCAGTTCGACGCGCTGAACGACGCGCACCTGCCGGAGGTGGACGGGATGTATATCGGCGGCGGCTTCCCCGAGGCCTGCGCGGTCGAACTGGAAGCGAACGCGACGCTGCGCGGCGAAATCAGGCAGGCGATAGAGAACGGCATGCCGGCCTATGCCGAATGTGGCGGGCTGATGTATCTGTCGCGCGGCATTGCCTACGAAGGACGCAGCTACGAAATGGTTGGTGCGATCCCCGGCGATGTGAAGATGCATGCCAAACCGATAGGCCGCGGCTATGTGCATCTGAAAGAAGGCGAGGCCCATCTGTGGCCGCGTCCGGATGCCCCGGCGAAACAGATCCGCGCCCACGAGTTCCATTATTCCTCGCTGGAGAACCTACCGGCGGATACCCGCTTCGCTTACCATGTCGAGCGCGGCTACGGCATCGATGGCGGGCGCGATGGATTGATCGTCAACAACCTGCTGGCGTCATACACTCATTTGCGCACCATCGGCAGTTGCTACTGGGCTACACGCTTCGTCGCCTTTGTGCGGCGCTGCAAGGAGCAATCGTCAATCACACTTATCGAGAAAGCACTATGAACTCCAGCATGTATCAAGCCGCCATCGCGGCATTCGACCAGGCCAATTTCGAAGACCCCAACAAGGAAGTTGCTGACGGCAAGGAATATCCAAAAGAACTGCTCTACGCCCAGCGCATGACCGAGATGCAGGAGCGTTTCGCACCGGATGCATCCGAGGCGGTGAAGCTGGCCTGCCGCGCGCAGCACATCCAGCGCTGGAAAAGCCCGCGCAGCGACTATCCAATGGACAAGAAGGGCTACATGCTGTGGCGCACCAACTTGTATAAATTCCATGCGGAGACCGCTGGCGCGCTGATGAAGCAGGTCGGCTACGACGACGCGATGATAGATCGCGTGAAGACCATTGTCGGCAAAAAGGACCTGAAGACCAATCCCGAGACGCAGTTGATGGAAGACGTGGTCGATCTGTGTTTCATCGAACACTACATACTGCATTTTGCCCAGCAGAAGCCGGATTACGACGAGGCTAAGTGGATGCTCATCATCAAGAAGACTTGGGACAAAATGTCCGACAGCGCACATGCGTTCGCGCTGGCAGGCAAGATCAAGCTGCCGGAAGCGCTGGTGCCGCTGATCCTGAAAGCGGTGAAGGGATAACGTGGACTATTTGCCGGTATTTCAAAAAATAACGGGCAGGCTGTGCCTCGTTGTCGGCGGCGGCGATGTCGGCAAACGCAAGGCTGGCGTGCTGCTCGAGGCGGGTGCAACGGTGCGTTTGGTGGCACCGGAAATTTATCCGGCGCTTTTGTCCGAGCCCAATGTGCAGGCTATCGTCGCGCGTTTCGAGGTGCAACATCTGGACGGCGTAGCGCTGGTGATCGCGGCAACCAACGACCGCGAGGTGAACAAACAGGTCTCCGAGCTGGCGCAGGCGCGCAACATCCCGGTCAACGTGGTGGATGATCCCGAGCTGTGCTCGTTCATCATGCCCGCCATTCTCGACCGTTCACCTCTGATGGTGGCATTCTCCAGCGGCGGCGCTTCGCCGGTACTGACGCGCATCATGCGCGGCAAGCTCGAGACCGTCATCCCGCAGAACTACAGCCGCCTCGCCTCATTTGCTGAGCGCTTCCGCGAGTCCGTCAAACAGCGCGTGACCAATCCGGCCAAACGCCGCATCTTCTGGGAGACCGTGTTCGATGGCGTGGTCGCCGAGAAGGTGTTGACCGGCGATGAGGCCAGTGCCGAAGCCATGCTGCAACAGATGCTGGCTGACGAGGACAACATTGTGCGCGGCGAAGTGTATCTGGTCGGTGCCGGTCCCGGCGACCCTGACCTGCTCACCTTCCGCGCGCTGCGCCTGATGCAGAAGGCCGATGTGGTGGTGTACGACAATCTGGTGTCCAAACCCATCGTGGATATGACGCGTCGCGATGCGGACCGCATCTTCGTCGGCAAGAAGCGCAACGACCACACGCTGCCGCAGGAAGAAATTAATCTACTGCTGGTGCGCCTCGCCAAAGAAGGCAAGCGCGTGCTGCGTCTGAAAGGCGGCGATCCGTTCATCTTCGGGCGCGGCGGCGAAGAGATCGAGACGCTGGCGGCAGAAGGTATCGCCTTCCAAGTGGTGCCCGGCATCACCGCTGCCTCCGGTGTGGCGTCCTACGCGGGCATTCCGCTGACCCACCGCGACCATGCGCAATCCTGCGTGTTTGTCACCGGCCATCTCAAGGACGGCACGATGAATCTCGACTGGGAGCAGCTCGCCCGTCCACGCCAGACCGTGGTGGTGTACATGGGGCTGCACGGCCTCGACATTCTGTGTGCCAAGCTGGTCGAACACGGCATGCCGGACACCACCCCCATCGCCATCGTGCAGCAGGGCACCACGCCGAACCAGCGCGTCATCACCGGTACGCTGGCAACGCTGCCCGCCATCGCCGAGCGCGAGAAACCGCAGGCCCCCACACTCATCATCGTCGGTGGCGTGGTCACGCTCAGGGAAAAACTGGCCTGGTTCCATCCGCAGCCCCAGGAAGATACAGCATCAACCCCGTAGGTCCGTAGTTCACCCATTAAGGAGAAGCACGATGAGAATCAAAAGTGTATTGCTGTCGGCCTTGCTATTGTTCACCGTCAACGCGCAAGCGGCGGATGCCAAACTCAAACCTTTCGTGCTGGCTTCGAAAGGTGCCGGAACACTCGCGGAAAAGGTCGAACAGACCAAGACCGCTTTGACCGGTGCGGGCTTCGACGTGGTGGGTAACTATTCGCCCTATGCCGATGCCCAGATTCTGATCGTCACCAACGGTGATTTGAAAAAGAATGCGGCGGCCTCGGAACACGGCGGCTACGGTGTCGTGCAGCGCGTGGCGCTCACCAAGGTCAAGGACGAGGTGCAGGTGAGTTACACCAATCCGGTTTACATGGCCAACGTGTACCGCATGAAGGGCGACCTGGGCGGTGTCTCCGATAGTTTGGGCAAGGCACTGGGACGCGTGGAAGAATTCGGTGCGCAGGGCATGACAGCCAAAGCCGCGCGCAAATATCACTACATGATCGGCATGGAGTATTTTGACGAGCCCAGCGTGCTGGCCGAATACGCCAGCTACGAAGAGGCGGTGCAGGCGGTGGATGCCAAACTTTCGAACAACGCCAACGGCGTGAGCAAAGTTTTCCGCGTGGATGTCCCCGGCAAACAGGAAACCTTGTTCGGCGTGGCGATGAAAGGCAGCGGCGAGAGCAAGTACATGGATGACCAGTTCATCATGAAAGAGATCGATTTCCGCGATTTGAAATCCACCGCGCATCTGCCCTACGATGTGCTGGTCTCCGGCAACAAGGTGTACGCCCTGTATGCGCGCTTCCGTATCGCGATCAACTTCCCCGACCTGAGCATGATGGGGCAGAACAGCTTCATGAACATCATGAAGACGCCGGAAGCGGTGCGCCTCGCGCTTAAAAAGACCGTGCAGAAATAAGCGGAGGCCGGGGTGACGGAACTGGTTCAGGCAGTCAAAGCGGGAGATGCCGCCGCAGTGAGGCGGATGCTGGATGCCGGCGCGGATGCCGACTCGCGTGACGGGAACCGCGACACGCTGCTGATGCTGGCGGCGCATGCGGGCGATCTGCCCATGGTGCGGCTCCTGCTGCAAAGCGGTGCCGATGTCAATGCGACCGGCGAACACGGCTGGTCGGCCTTGGCCAGGGCCGCCTACAACGCTGATCTGAAACGGGGTTTCGCCGATGTGGTGCAGGCACTCGTCGAAGCGGGCGCAAATGTCGAGGCGGCCATCGGCTACGGCGTGCGACCGCTGATGCTGGCGGCCGGTTACGGCGAGACGGCGGTGGTCGAAGTGCTGTTGCAGGCGGGAGCGGACGTGCTGGCCCGCAACGAGGGCGGCTATACCGCGCTGATGATGGTGAAGCAGAAACACTATGTGGATGTCGTCAACCTGCTGCACGAGGCCGAGCAGATGCTGGGTATCGGCGAAGGCAGTTGCGCCAGCAAGAACGCACCCGGCAGCAACGTCATCACCTTTCTGAAACGTCCCGCCAGTTAGTCGGGCAAGCGCAAGCGAGACAACCATGGCCTATTTCATCTACAGCGTCACCGAGTTTCCGATCCGGCAATTGCAAAAGCTGGAGCAGCATGAGGGTTACCGCGACGCGGCGGCTAGGGTCAAACAGTTGCGAGCGGAATTGCCGGAAGATTCGCCCGCTTTCGTCAGGATGATCCATGCCGAAACGGAATTCGACGCCGAAGATCTGCTCAATCAGGTGCGTGAACCGCAGCCGGAGCTGGGGGACGACTAGTTACCGTGGATGAGGCGGCTTTCCGGCAACGTCTGGCCGCGATGGAGCAACGGCCCTGCGCGTTTGCCAAAGCCGTGCTCACCCGCTGTGTCTCCTGTGCCCGTTCGGAGCGGGTGCAAATCGCCGAACGGGAGATCATCCTCTGCCAAAGTGCGGCGAGCTGTTCCCGCTGCGTCGAACTCCATGATCATCTTCGTCACGGTTTTTCATTTGCGCTGAAAAGGCTGCATGAGGATGAGCCGCTCCCGCACGCGCAGGAGATGCGGATACAGTGCGGCGGACTGAAAGGCCTGCGCCAGGTGATGGTTGGCGACCCCGTGGTGGACGATGTCGATGCGCTGCTGGCGGATGCATGGCAAAAATGGAGCGGGGCGGCGGCGATCCCTTATTCGGCAGTCGTGCATGCCGCCGCGCTATGCTACAAGGGGCGGCACGGTTGAAGGTCGGGGTCACAGGGCCGCTTCCATCCGTTACAATACCGACTGATTCAGTCAACCAAGTGCCGGTGGATTACCGGACGAATACCAACCCAGGAGTGAATGATGAGTTTTAGCGAAACCGATGTGCAAGGCGCATTGAAGAATCTGATCGACCCGAACACCAAAAAAGATTTTGTCAGCGGCAAGTCGGTCAAGAACATCAAGATCAGCGGCAACGATGTGTCGCTCGATATCCAGCTCGGTTATCCGGCCATGAGCGTGTGGGGCGAGATCCGCGCCATGGTCGAGGCGCAACTGAAATCCGCGCTGCCTGCGGCGGGCAAGATCAGTGTCACGGTCTCCAGCAAGGTCGTGCCGCATGCGGTGCAGCGCGGCGTGAAGCTGGTGGAAGGCGTGAAGAACATCATCGCGGTGGCGAGCGGCAAGGGCGGGGTCGGCAAGTCCACTACGGCGGTGAATCTGGCCTTGGCGCTGGCCGCCGAGGGCGCGCGCGTCGGCATTATGGACGCCGACATCTATGGCCCGTCGCAGCCGACCATGCTGGGCATCAGCGGCCAGCCCGAATCCGCCGACGGCAAGACCATGCAGCCGATGATGAGCCACGGCCTGCAAGCCATGTCCATCGGTTTTCTCATCGGTGGCGACGACACGCCGATGATCTGGCGCGGCCCGATGGTGACGCAGGCGCTCGACCAGTTGCTGCACCAGACCAAGTGGGACAACCTCGACTACCTGGTGGTGGATCTGCCGCCGGGCACCGGCGACATCCAGCTGACCCTCGCGCAGAAAGTGCCGGTCACCGGCGCGGTGATCGTCACCACGCCGCAGGACATCGCGCTGATGGACGCGCGCAAGGGGCTCAAGATGTTCGAAAAGGTCGGCATCAAGATCGTCGGCATCGTCGAAAATATGAGCACGCATATCTGCTCCAAGTGCGGCCACGAAGAGCACATCTTCGGCGCGGGCGGCGGCGAGAAGATGTGTGCCGACTACGACGTGGAATTCCTCGGCGGCCTGCCGCTGGACATCCGCATCCGTGAACAGGCCGATTCCGGCAAGCCCACGGTAGTGGCGGACCCGGACGGCAATATCGCCAAAGTCTACAAACAGATCGCGCGCCGCATCGCGGTCAAGGTCGCCGACATGGCGCAGGATCACAGCGCCGTGTTCCCCAAGATCGTGGTTCAAAATACCTGATGAGCGGGCCGGTGTGCGCGGAAAGGCAAATGGCAGCGGTGAGCGACTATGACGGCCTGATTGCCGAGGCGCTCACCCGGGTAAAGGAAATCATGCCGTGGGACCTGAGCCGCTCCCTGGCCGCCGGAAACTGCCCCGTTCTGCTGGACGTGCGCGAACCGGCAGAATTTGAACTGCTGCATATCCCCGGCTCGATCAATGTTCCGCGCGGAGTGCTGGAACAATCCTGCGAATGGGATTACGACGAAACGTTGCCGCTGCTGGCAGGCAGTCGCGAGCGGGAGATCGTGATCATCTGCCGTTCCGGAAAACGTTCCGTGCTGGCCGCAGACATGATGTTGCGAATGGGTTTCGTCAGCGTCGTCTCGCTCAGAACAGGCGTGCGCGGCTGGAACGACTTCGAACAACCCTTGCAGGATGGCGGCGGTCGCGCGCTGAGCGCGGATGATGCCGATGTGTTGCTGCTGCCGCGCCTGCGCCCGGAGCAGCGTCGCCCCAAAGTTTAGGGCGCTAATTCAGTGAGCTAACCCCCCGGCTATGCCGGGGGATTCACCAAGGTTCGACTTTTGCGGCGATCATGGGGACACACCGAGGTTTGACCTTTGCGGCGATCATGCAGAATGGAGAGCGTCGCGGACGTTCCCCACTTTGAAAAGGGGGGCAGGGGGATTTGCGAAAGCATGGGCAACTCCAAGTTTTCAAATCCCCCTCGGTCCCTCGCAAGTTCTCGCCCTTTTATAAGGCGGGAGGTAGTGAGTACCGCCGGGGGCCGCTCATGGTTGGCCCCTTTGGGGGGCTCACCCAATAAGCCTGCAGCTTTGCCGCAGCGTTTTACGATTTCAACCAAAGGAGACCGGCATGTCCAACATTCCTCTAGATCAAGCCGCACTCGACCAACTGTTCCTTGACGCGCATACCCACAACGCCTGGCAGGCGCGCGAAGTTTCGGACGAGATGCTGCATCGTCTGCACGACCTGTTTCGCATGGGGCCGACCTCGGCCAACTGCTGTCCCGCCCGTATCGTCTTCGTCAAATCCAGAGAAGCGAAAGAAAAACTCCAGCCGGCCTTGATGGAAGGGAACCGCGCCAAAAGCCTTGCCGCGCCGGTCACCGCGATCATCGGTTACGACCTGCGTTTCTTCGAGAAACTGGGCAAGCTTTTCCCCAATGCCCCCGATGCGCGCAGCTGGTTTGACAAGGATGAAGAGACGGCGCGTATCAGCGCCTTCCGCAACGGAACATTGCAGGGCGCCTATCTGATCCTCGCGGCGCGCGCGCTCGGCCTCGATTGCGGCCCGATGTCCGGCTTCGATGAAGGCATGGTGAACCGCCTGTTCTTCGCCGGGACATCGGTACAAGCCAACTTCCTCTGCAACCTCGGCTACGGCGACATGAGCGGTGTTTATCCGCGCAATCCGAGACTGGCGTTCGACGAGGCATGCGGCATCGTTTGAGCCGCTACTCATTTCAGGAGCATATCCCTTGAGCAAAAAATGGCTGCAACCGTTTTTGCCCCGACCGACCCCGGCCACGCTCGGCGAGAAATTCCGCAGCGGACTGGCCGGAGGCGTGGCGATCCTGTTGCTCGGGCTGATACTGCACCTTCTGCCGCAGCTCCACTATCCGCTGCTCATGCTGGGCTCGATCGCCGCCTCGGCGGTGTTGCTGTTTGCCGTGCCGCACAGCCCGCTGGCGCAACCGTGGAATCTGGTCGCGGGACATCTGGTATCCGGTGCGGCAGGCTGGTGCTGCATCCTGATCGTCCCCGATCCCCTGTTGGCGGGCGCGCTTGCCGTCGGTCTGTCCATCCTGCTGATGTATCTGCTTGACGCACTGCATCCGCCGGGAGCCGCGACGGCGCTGACCATGGTGCTGAGCAGCGCGCAATTTCACGACATGGGCGGCATGTGGGCGCTCTATATTGTCGCCGCCAATGCCGCATTCTCGCTGCTGCTGGCGCTGCTGATCAACAACCTGCTGCCCGGCAGACATTATCCCGCGCGCCCTGACAAACCCGTCGCGCCCGAGCCCGCTTTGCCGGTCAGCGGCGGCGAATTGGGCGGCGTTCAGTGGAAGCTGGGGCAGATGGAAGGCGTGCTACTGAAACAGCGCGACATACACTGGGCGCTCAGCCAGATGGACAGCGTGATTGATGTCAGCGAAGACGACCTCGTCGAAATCTACCGGTTGGCCCAGCAGCATGCGCGGCAGCCTGTTGTGGGTGGCTAGGCTATGCGGATGGGGTTGTTTCCATGAAGAGAACCACAGGAAGCGATTGGCGTTTAACGTAGCAACCCGGCAACGATGCGAGGAGCAAGCTATCGCGCCGCTGCGGATAGCCAGCCACTGAGCACGGACGGCGTATTTGTGAGCCCCCAGCTTTGCCGGAGCTCAATTCCTATAGCTTTGATTTTTTAACTAGCTATTGCTGAACGCCAAGAGGTGTAGTAACGTTTCTACAATTAAGCAAAAGGAGGGGGTTATGACTATCACTACATTATCCAGTCGAGAGTTCAACCAAGATGCCAGTCGGGCAAAAAAGGCCGCTGCATCCGGCCCCGTATTCATTACAGATCGTGGTCGGCCTGCGCACGTATTGCTGACTATTGAGGAATACCAAAGGGTCACCCGCAGTCAGACGAGCATCGTTGAACTGCTGGCCATGCCTGGCGTCGCAGATATTGATTTCACCCCACCCCGGTTAGGTGATGACTTTTACCACCCTGCGGACTTGGCCTGATGTACTTGCTCGATACCAATATCGTTTCAGAGCTGCGAAAAGCAAAAGCCGGTAAGGCGGACAAGAATGTCACCGCATGGGCGGAAAGCGTTTCGGCCACGAGCATGTTTCTGTCTGCCATCACTATCCTGGAATTGGAAACGGGAATACTCCTGATCGAACGGCGTGACCCAACGCAAGGGGGCGTACTTCGCGCTTGGCTCGATGGTCATGTGTTGCCAGCATTCGACGGCCGTATTCTGCCGGTAGATATCGCTGTTGCGCAGCGTTGTGCAAAACTAAACGTACCGGACCCACGACCGCATCGTGATGCACTGATAGCCGCGACGGCACTGGTGCATGGAATGACTGTTGTAACGCGAAACGTGTCTGATTTTGAGACTGTCGGCGCTGAGATATTCAATCCCTGGCTGGCAAGCACGACCTGAGTGATTGACTGGAAACTGTGGTTTTCCCCTGAAATTGATGTGGCATGTCACGGATGTTGCGGGGCGAACTTAATGCGAACACGGCCCCTTTAAATTCATGTTTACAAAAAATTCTGGACACCCTCGCGACCGTGTTCGCTTCGGATGATGCAGGGCAACAAAAATCAGTGGGAGACCGTGAAGATCGCCAAGAAGTGATTTCTTCAAAGTGCGGGCTGGACACATCCGCGTTCACCTCATATCGCTACTTCAGCAGCGGATGGTCCGCTGGCAATTGTTTTGAATACCAGATCGCCAGCTTGTGCCGCATCGACTTTTCGGCCACCTGATCCTCGGGCAAGGGCACGATGACCTTGTCGTGCACCATCAGCCTGTAGACATACAGCAGCTTTTCGCTTGCCGAGTCTTTCGGTTCGAACTCAACCACTCCGCGACCCTCGGCATATTTTATTGCGGCCCTGAACGCTTCCTTGAATAAAGCGGCTTCATTCTTGAGTTTATGCATGACACCTCCGTATTATCGTGTCAGTCAACACGCTCACCCATAACGATGTATCTCTATCGCAACAGGCGGGCTACGCTTTGGTGCGGCCTTGCCTGTTATCGAAGTGCTTTCAAATCCCTGGAAAAACGCTCGTAGATTTTTTTCAATCCGGCTTCGCAGGCCAGCACGTAGGTATGCTGGCTGTCATCGCCCAGTATCACTTCTTCGCTGTAACTTCGCTCCATTATCATTTTCATGGGTTTGGTTTTTTTCAGGGCGAGATGTAGTGAGACCACGGCACGGGGATTTGCGCCGGAGATTTTTTCGAAACGCACTATCCGTGCATCCAGCACATGGCCGATGTCGTCGCCCATTGCGATGGTGGTGACACGGGAGGCCAGTTTCATCGCTTCAAAGCTTGCCCTCATGTGTTCCTGCAACAGGATCGCCGGCGGTTCATTCCAGTGGCGGTAGTGATATTGCTGCAACTCGCGCGACTGCTCGGGTGTGCTGTACAGCATGGCGCGTTCGGCATAGGGGCCGTCTGCACTTAACGGTGCAATATAGATCGCGCCGTGCAATATCGCGGTGGCCGATGCATCGCCTTGTGCGGCTTCCAGACGGTAATATTTGTCGGTAGGAACGGGGGGCGCAGATTGGCATCCCGATAGTGTCAGCGCGATAAAACAAATCGACAGTTTGATGGACGTTCTCATTTTTTCGACTCCGAAGGATCGACGGGGGCAGGGCTGTTGAAAATCGAGGAGGGGCTTTCGTGCAGCTGGCGCGACAGTTCGTTCATGTGACGACTGGCTTTTTCCAGATTGGACAGGATGGTTTTGGTTTGCTGCATGGCGTAACGAATATCGGCTTCGGTCCGTTCAAATTCATCCATGGCCTGGTTGAGTTTTTCCGTGCTTTGATCGCCGTTTTTCAGAATGCTGCTCATGTGCCGGCGGTTCTCGGTGTTGAGCAGGTCGCCGAGATTCTCCGCTGCGGTGTTCAAACGTGCCAGTGCGGCGTTTGCCTGATCGAGGGTCATTCCGCCTTTGTTCTCCAGCATGCCGCCCAAACTGTCCACGCGACGGTTCAGGTTTTGCAAAGCAGGGCGCACGTCATCCCGTGCGATGTTGCGCAAATCGGTCGCCAGACCGCCCAGCGCGGCGATCAGCGGGGGAGCGTCGAGTGATGCTATGTTCTGTCCCGGTTTCAGGAAGTCCGTGCTCTTGCCCTGTTGCACATCGATTAGCTGACCTGACAGCAGTCCGGATGAGCTGATCGACGCGGTGCTGTCCGCCGGTATCTTCCAGTCGTGTTTGAACAACAAGGCCACACGATAATGGATGCGTCCGTCGCGGCTGATGGGCTCTACGCTTTGCACATGGCCGACCTGGTAGCCGTCATAGGTCACGGGGGAGCCGTCGGCGATCCCCGCGACATTGGGGAACAGGGTGTAGTAGACATCGTGTTTTTCGGTATGGCCGCTGAGTCGTGCCAGCGCGTAGATCAGCAAGGCCATCGACAACAAGACGAATGTGCCGACCAATGTGTAGTTGATGTTATCGCGCTTCATTATTTCACCCTATACAAGTTCACGTGTTAAGCGTTGCAAATAAGCTTCCCCATCCATCTCGTCGCGGCGCGGCTGGCGCTGAAGCAGACTGACGATGCGAGGATGATCCGAGCCGCGCACCTCATCCACGGTGCCTACCATCAGAATGTTCCCATGATCGAGCACTGTAATGCGATCCGCGATCTTGAAGGCGCTCTCCAGTTCGTGGGTTACCACCACGATGCTCATGCCCATGGCTTCCTGAAGGTTCAGAATAAGCTCATCCAGTTCTACCGAGGCGACCGGATCGAGTCCCGCTGATGGCTCGTCAAAGAACAGCAGGCGTGGATCAAGCGCGATGGCCCGCGCCAGTGCGGCGCGCTTCAGCATGCCGCCGGATAGTTCGCTGGGCATCAGGTCTTCGAAGCCGTTCAGGTTGACCACCTCAAGCTTCATGCGTGCCATGATTTGAACGGTGTTCTCGTCGAGCTTGGTGTGCTCGCGCAACGGCAATGCGACGTTGTCGCCCACGGTCATCGAATTGAACAGGGCTCCGCCCTGAAACGAGACGCCCATCTGCCTGCGCAGGGCGAACATCTCGGCTGACGAGATGCGCGTAATGTCGTGGCCGAGCAATTTGACCGAGCCGGAGGTGGCGCGATGCAATCCGAGCAAATGGCGCAGCAGGGTGCTCTTGCCGGAGCCACTGCCCCCCATGATGACCATGATCTCGCCTTGAGCCACGGTCATGTCGATGCCGTGCAAGATCTCGCGAGTGCCGTAATGCGAGACCAGCTTGTTGACTTCGATGGCGGGAATGTCTCGGGAGGTCATATCAACGGCTCAGGAATCCGGTGAACAGCATATCGGCCAAGATGATGGATACGATGCACAGCACCACGGATCGTGTCGTTGCGCGCCCGACGCCTTCGGCTCCACTTTTTACCTGAAAGCCATTCGCTGCACCGATGATGGCGATCAGCATAGCGAAAGCGATGCTTTTGTATATTCCGCCCAACACATCGGATGTGGTCAGTACCGCAAAGCTGCGATCAAAGAACACTTCCAGCGGCATGCCCAGCGCCACCATGCAATATAAAGCGCCTCCCAGCATGGCCACCAGATTGGCCAGCACCGTCAGGCAGGGCATGGTGAACATCAGCGCGACCAGCAACGGTGCCACCAGATAACGCACCGGATTGACTCCGATCACTCGCAGCGCATCAATCTCCTGTGACACCATCATGGTGCCGATGCGCGCGGCGACCGCCGAGCCGGAGCGTCCCGCCACGAAGATGCCGGTGATGAGCGGGGCAAATTCGCGGCTCACCGAATAGGCGATACCCATGACGACTTGGGAGTCCGCCCCGAATTGCCGGAGTGTATGTATGCCCTGCATCGCCAGCATTGTGCCGGTGGCAAAACAGGCAATGGAGACGATGGGGATGGCGCGAACCCCGACTTCGACCGCTTCCCTGAACACGGGGGCAAGGCGAACGGGCTGATTTCGCCAGTGACCCATCACCAGCCAATACAGGCTTTCCAGCAACAGCGCGCTGGCAAAGCCGACTTCGTTGCACATCTTGACGGTCTGTCTGCCCAGCCAGTCGATCAGATGCAGCGGCGGGCGCAACACGCTGTTAAGCAAGATCATCGCACTCCGGCAGGCTGCTGACGATGCGGAACACCTTGTCCAGGCGTGCCAGTTTGATGACGCCCAAGACGCTTCCGCTCGGCGCGACCAGAACAAAGCCCTGGTTCTGCTTCTTGGCGTGCTGGAAACCCTCGACCAATGTGGCGACCCCCGAGCTGTCCATATAGCTGACGGCGGACAGATCGACGGCGAGCGGCTGATTGTTTTTGACCAAGCCAAGTATCAGTTGTCTGGCGGCGGGCGAGGAGTGCATATCGATCTCGCCCGAGAGGGAAAGGATCTGCAATTTTCCATTTGTTTTAACGGTGTGTGTCATGGCATTTCCAGAGGGGTTGGTTTGTCCAAGCTTGTGCTCATATAGAGCCGGTTTCCGTAACCTTCCGGCGGGGTGCAGTAGACCATTTCATCCATCACCTGTTGTATGAAATAGACCCCCAATCCGCCGGGGCGAACATCCTCCAGTGGCCGCGATTTGATTTTTGTCGGATCGACCGTGGCCGCGTGGTCGAGCAACTCGAAAATCATTGCGTGCCTGTTTTTATCGTGCGCGATGCGCAACTCGTATTCTCCCTGATTGCTGCCGTGATAGCCATGCTGGATCACATTCATGCAGGCCTCATTCAGCGCGAGCACGACGGCTTCGGCCAGGGCTTCTGCGGCACCCGCGCCCGTAACCATATCACGAACCAGGCTGCGCATTTCCTTCAAAGTGGCCGGGTCGGACGGAAACTTGAGCGTTCCGAGCGGTCGGCTATCATCCGCCTCGATGGACAGCAGGGTGATGTCATCGCTCAAGGGCTGGCTGCTGGCATCAAGCCTTTCGACCATACTGCGCAGGCGCTGTGCAAGCGGCAGTTTGGCGAATTCATTCAGCATCGCCTTGAGGCCTTCTTCGCCCAGCTCCTGTTCGCCCCCGGCTTCCGTGACGCCGTCGCTGTATAGATAAAAGCATCCTCCCTGCAATGATAATGATTCATTAGGAAACTCACACCCGGGGACGATGCCGAGCGGCGGCATTTGCGCGTCGAAACTCACGAACTCTCCGTTAGACTTGCGCAAGATCGGCGGCAGATGCCCGGCATTGGAGAACGATATCTCCCGGGTGGCAGGATCGTAAATGCCGGCAATCATGGTCACGAACATCCCGTGAGAACTCGTTTCCACCACTTCGTCGTTGATGGCGGAGAGCAGCTTCCCCGGATGCAGCATGGTTCGGCACAGGCATTGAAACAGGCTGATGGTCTTGGACATCAGCATCGAGGCACGGATGCCCTTGCCGGATACGTCGCCCAGACTGAAGGCGATGCGACCGTCCGCCAACACCACATGGGAATAAAAATCGCCGGAGATGTCCTGAACCGGCACATTGATGCCGAAGACGGGAAAGCCCGGTTCGGGATCCTTGGGCAGCAGGCTGCGCTGAATTTCGCCGGCCAGATGGATCTCCTGGCGCAGCGCTTCCTGCGCGACGCGTTCTTCGGTCATGCGCGCATGGTGGATGGCGAACGCGGACAAGGCGGATAACGCGGAAAGCAGACGGCCATCCTTTTCCGTGAACAAGGGATTGGGCCCCGTTTTGTTGATGATCTCGATTGCGCCGAAAGGTTTGCCTTTCATCGACAACGGCGCGCACAAGATGGAGCGGGTCACGAAACTGGTGGTTGCATCCACATCGCTGTTGAAGTCCTTGTCACCGCATACATCCAGAACTACTTCCAGCGCATTGTTCATCATCGCCCGGCTCAATATCCCCGTGCCGAAAGGAACCGTCAAGCCGGTGATGTCCATGGGGCCGGCGCAGAAACGGCAGATCAGATGAGTTCCTTCCTGATTCAGCAGAAACACCGAGGCGGCCTCGCCATCCAAATGCTCCATCACGCGCAACGTGGTATTGCGCAATGTGTCGTCCAACTCGATCGAGTCGGTGAACTCGGCGCCCAACGAGGCGACAAATTCGATTTCCTTGATGGAGTGACTATCCGAGTCCGATTTTCGTCTTTCGATCACTTTGCGTTCCCGTGGTTAATTTTGCGGCATGACCAAATCCCGGCTGGCTGCCCGCTGATGCAGCGCTCTGGCATGGAGGTGGCGGGCTCTCAGGCGTTTGTCGCGGAAGATGATCTCCAGTGTCTCGCCGATGACCATGATGATGCCGAGAATGGGAATGACCAGCATCAGGCCGGCTACGCCGGCGATGGCTTCCCCGATAAAGAACATCAGCAGGGTGAGCAAGGGGTGAATGCTCATGTTCTTGCCGATCACATAAGGGGCGAATAAGAAATCGTCCAGAATCCTGAGCGAGGCAAACAGCGCTATCGTTGCATAGATAAGCGGCATGTTGCCGGGAAGGTCGGTGGCGACCACCATCACGGCCAGGGCGCAGCCGATGATGGGGCCGATGTAGGGAATCCAGCCGAGTAAGGCGGCGATTAGACCGAGCGCCAGCGGCGACGGGACACCGATCAGCCAGAGTCCGCTGATCAGAAAGCTGGCGTCGATGGCTGCCAGTTTTAGCATGCCGAGAAAGTACATGCGCGCGCTGCGATCCAGCGCGTGCAACAGATACAGCGATTTCTCGAAGTAGGCATTGGGTACAGATTCGCAGATCATCGCGCGCAATTGCGCGCCTTCCTTGAGCAAAAAGTAGGCGATGATGGGGGCGAATACCAGCGAGGGGAGCCAGGTGACCGCCGTGATCATGGCTTCGCCCAGATGCTTGTCGGAGAAATTCTCGGCAAGACTGAGCATGCTTTCGCGCACCGCCACGCTCAGGTCGCTGTGGCGCAGAAAGGAAAATTTCTGTTGCATCGCGTAGAGCAGTGTTTCGATCGCGCGCGAGCCCCCTTCGAAATAGCGCAGCAGGGTGTGATGCCATTCACCGGCGTTGGCGATAACTACCGGGTAGATCAGCAGCAACCCGCCGGTCATCACCAGCAGGAATATCCCGCTGAGCATCAGCGCCGCGACATCGCGACTCAACCCCGACATCACCAGCTTTTTGCAGAAAGGGGAGAGCAGGTAATAGAGCAGCAGCGCCAGCAGGAATGGCACGACCAGCCAGAGGATTTTCTGGAACAGAAAGATCAGCAGGCAGGTGCTGCCGATGATGCCGCACCATGTAATTGGCCCTATGCGAGATGGGTTGGACTGCACGATAGTTACAGGACGAAGTTGCTCGCGCTTTGGCGGAGACGTTCGCCCATCATGCGCGCCAACTCAAGGGAAAGTTTGGAGGCGATGTGCGAGTGTGTTTGGAGTAAAGCAAGAAAATCTTCGCGGAATAGTACGTCTAAAACACAGTCTTCGGCGGCACGCACCTGAGCCATTCTGGGCGAATTATCCAGCAGGGCCATTTCACCAAAACATTGTCCAATCCCCAACTCTGCGATTAAGCCATCCACCGGCCTTCCTTGGTGGCAGACGAGTACCTTGCCTTGCAGGATGAAATAGATTGCCTGGGCCTTTTCGCCCTCATCAAAAATAACCTCCCCCCGCAGGTAGGTTCGGCGATGTAGCAAACCGCGGATAGCGCGCAATTCTCCGGTGGCAATCTGGCTGAACAGCGATATGCCACGCAGCGTCGAAAGTTGCGGGGACTCAATCCGCCCCGTAAAGGCTTTAAATTTCCCTGTTAAAGAAAGCATCATTTTGCAAGGTCCCTATCCCTTACGTTAGATACAACCTGTCTCGGTCTCGATCAAACTGGCGGCTATGCTAACAGTTTTTGACCGCCGTTGTATGGTGCTTCTAAGTTAGCTTCTTCAACTGATAAATCCTCTCCAGCGCTTCCTTCGGGCTCATCTCATCCGGCTGCAGATCGCGTAGCGCCGACAGCAGTGGATGCTCTTCCGGCTCCGGTGCTGCATACGGCGGCGGGGCGGCGAAGAGGTCGCCTTGCGGGTTCTGCGCGGCGCTGTTCTGTTCCAGCTTCACTAACTGTTTCTTCGCGTTGCGGATGACGCTGTTCGGCACGCCCGCCAAGGCGGCGACTTGCAGGCCGTAGCTCTGGCTGGCGGCGCCTTCGTTGACGCTGTGCAGGAAGACGATGGTGTGCTGGTGTTCGATGGCGGCGAGGTGGACGTTGGCGAGTTGGGTGAATTCTTCGGCCAGTCGGGTGAGTTCGAAATAGTGCGTGGCGAACAGGGTGTAGCTGCGGTTGAGTTCCAGCAGGTGGCGCGCGATGGCGTAGGCGAGGGCGAGGCCGTCGAAGGTGCTGGTGCCGCGGCCGATCTCGTCCACCAGCACCAGACTTTTTTCAGTGGCGTTGTGCAGGATGTTTGCTGCTTCGGTCATTTCGACCATGAAGGTGGAGCGTCCGCTGGCGAGGTCGTCCGATGCGCCGATGCGGGTGAAGATCTGGTCGATCTCGCCCAGCACCGCAGCCTGAGCGGGGACGAAGCAGCCGACATGAGCCAACAGCGCGATAATGGCGACCTGGCGCATATAGGTGGATTTGCCGCCCATGTTGGGGCCGGTGATCAGCAGCATGCGGCGCGCGTCGTTGAGGGTGGTGTCGTTCGGCGTGAAGGTATCCACTTGCGCTTCGACGACCGGATGGCGGCCCTGCTTGATGTCGATCTGCGCATCGTCGCTGAACTGCGGCGCGCTGAAGTTCAGCGTCGCGGCGCGCTCGGCAAAAGTCGCGAGCACGTCCAGTTCGGCGATCGCGGCGGCGATGCGTTGCAGTTGCGGGATGCTCGGGACGAGCGCGTCCAGCAACTGGTCATACAGCCATTTCTCGCGCGCCAGTGCACGGTCGTTGGCGGATAGCGCCTTGTCTTCGAAAGTTTTCAGTTCCGGCGTGATGTAGCGCTCGACGTTCTTCAGCGTCTGGCGGCGGCGGTAGTCGTCCGGAACCTTGTCGGCATTGGCTGTGCTCACCTCGATGTAGAAACCGTGCACGCGGTTGTATTCCACTTTCAGTTTGTCGATGCCGGTGCGTTCGCGTTCGCGCTTCTCCAGCGCCAGCAGGAAGTCGCCGCAGTTGGTCTGGATACCGCGCAGCTCGTCCAATTCTGCGTCGTAACCGTCGGCGATCACGCCGCCTTCTCTTAATACGCTGGAAGGCTCTTCCTTCAACATCTTTTGCAGCAGTTCGACCAGGGCTGTGTCGGCTTGGAGGGCATCGGCCAGGCGAACGAGAAGGGTTGGGTTTTGTAGGTCGGACTTCAGTCCGACATCGTTATTTTCGTGTCGGACTGAAGTCCGACCTACCAGAGCGGTGCGCAGTTGCGGCAAGGTCTTCAGTGTTTCTCGCAGACCGGAAAGGTCGCGCGGTCTGGCGCTCTTCAGTGCGATGCGTGCCGTGATACGTTCCACGTCCACGCTGGGCTTGAGTCGCTGGTGCACGGCGCTGTGTCTCTCATCCAGCTCGTCCACGGCATCCAGTCGGGCACGCAATACATTGCGATTTCGCAACGGATGATGCAACCAGTGCGCCAGCAAGCGACTGCCCATGTTGGTCGCACAGGTGTCGAGCAGCGAGAGCAGGGTGGGCGCGGGTTCGCCGCGCAGGGTCTGGGTGATCTCCAGGTTGCGGCGGGTGGCGGCGTCCATGCGCACGTATTCGTCTGCGTGGTAGACCTGCGCGCTGCGGATGTGGGCGATGCTTTGGCCCTGCGTCAGCTTGGCGTAGCCGAGCAGTGCACCGGCGGCGCTCAGGCCCAATGTGAATTCCTCGCAACCGAATCCGGCGAGGTCGCGCGTGCCGAATTGCTGGCACAGCGCGCGGTGTGCGGTGTCGCGCTCGAAGTGCCAGTCGGGCAGGGATTTGTTCGCGGCGTTCTTGAACTGCGGCGCAGTCTTGCTTTCGGCGAACAATATCTCGGAGGGTTGCAGGCGCTCCAGTTCGGCAGGCAGTTGTTTGGCGGCGACTTCGGCGAGGGTGAATTGACCCGAGGCGAGGTTGAGCCAGGCGAGGCCGACTTCGTTGTGGCGCTGGTGTAGCGCGAGCAGCAGGTTGTCGCGCTTCTCTTCCAGCAGGGCGGAGTCGGTGACGGTGCCGGGGGTGACGATGCGCACCACTTTGCGTTCGACCGGGCCTTTGCTGGTGGCGGGGTCGCCGATCTGTTCGCAGATGGCGACCGATTCACCCATCTTCACTAGCCTGGCGAGGTATTGCTCGGCGGCGTGGTAGGGCACGCCCGCCATCTTGATCGGATTGCCGTTGGAGGCGCCGCGCTGGGTGAGCGTGATATCGAGCAGTTTGGCGACGCGCACGGCATCGTCATGGAACAGTTCGTAGAAATCGCCCATGCGGTAGAACAGCAGTTTGTCGCTATGCTCCGCCTTGATGCGCAGGTATTGCTGCATCATGGGCGTGTGCTTGGCGGATTCGGCGGGGGTGTTTTGCTCTGTCAATTGTGCAGCCTGCTCGGTCTGTTGCGATGCAGGCGAATCATGCCACAACAGCGGCGTTTACGGGGGCGTGCGGAGGGTGAAGATACCGCCATCTGGGATGGCGGTATGTTTGAAGGTTAATGAGGGAGTATCTTGCCGGAACGGATGACGCTGGACACGACCAGGTTGGAATGTTCGCGTCTGGCTTTCTCGATCGCGTCTGCGGGGGTGTCGGCACGGACACTGGAATTGAAGTCGACGTAGCGTTGGCCGTCGGTCAAAAATCCTAATACGGTAAAGATGATCATGATGCACCTCCAAATGGTTCTTTGCTGCGATTGTTTCTGACACTGCCTTGTTTTCTTTGCTTTGTGAGGGTATTCATCGGCCCGCACGGGGAAAACTTTAGGGTGAGGAGGGATTTTGTGTCGCGTCAGCTGATTTTTACCACGATGTCGTGCAGCGTGTTGGCGCACTGCGCCATGTGTTCGGCGGCGTTGGTCAGGTGGCGGTAGATCTCGCGGCGTTTGAACATGTTGATGTAGTCGTTTCCCTCGAACAGGGTGGGCAGGGCGACGCGGTAGAGTTTTTCGGCGTGGCGCTCGGATTTGCGCGCCGCATCGGCATCGTGCGCCGCCTCGGCGGGGTGGGTGGCGAGTTTGGCGAAGCCTTTCGCCAGCGAGTCCACTCCGCTCTTGATATGGAGCGAGATGTCGCGCATGAAATTGTCCGGGCTGACCCCCAGCACGTCCATCTCGTGCACGGTGGTCTTGCAGTACATCACGATGTCGTCGAGGCTCATGATGGCGCGATAGATGTCCTCGCGGTCGATGGGGGTGGAGAAAGCCTCGTTGAGCTCGTGCAGGTTGCGCACCTTGATGATGTCCGCCTCGTGCACGTTTTCCTTGAGTGCGGCGGCGATCGCGGGGTCGCCGTGCTGCATGTATTCGACCAGCAAATCGACGGTGTGGCTGACTTTTTCGTTTTGTTCGCTCAGCATCTCGAAGAAGTTCGGCACCTTGGGAAAGACCCGGTCAAGGATGATGGCGAGTAGGGTTTTGTTCGCTTCGAGCATGTGTTCTCCTCAGAGAAAGGGTTGCGCGGCAAAATAGCAGCAGATCGCCATCAAGGCCGAGCCGGGAATGGTGATGAGCCAGGTGGTGACGATCTCGCGCGCCTTGCCCCAGCGCACGGCCTTGGGGCGTTCCGATGCGCCGATGCCCATGATGGACGAGGCGACCACATGGGTGGTGGATACCGGCGCGCCGGCCAGCGACGAGGCGAAGATCACGCTGGCCGCCGTCATCTGCGAATCGAGCGCGTGCAGCGGGCGGATCTTGTAGATGGAGAAACCCAGCGTGCGCACGATCTGCCAGCCGCCGGAGAGGATGCCCAGCGTGATGGTGACGGAGCAGGCCAGCATCACCCAGAACGGCACTTCAAAGGTGGGGATGAAGCCGCCCAGCAGCAGCACCAGCGTGAGGATGCCCATGCTCTTCTGCGCGTCGTTCGCCCCGTGCGAGAAGGCCAGTCCGGCGGAGGTGACGTATTGCAGATAGCGCAGATCGCGGTTGATCGAGGGGTGCGCGCCGCGCAGCAGTGCCAGCATGGTACGGTGCAGGATGAAGCCGATCCAGAAGCCGATGATGGGTGAGAGGATCAGCGCGACGAGAACCTTGGCCACGCCGGTCAGCTGGCCGTGCATCAGTTCGGCGAATCCCCAGGAGACATGGTCGCTACCAGCCGCGACCATTACCACGCCGGCCAATCCGCCGACCAGCGCGTGCGAGGAAGAGGACGGGATGCCGCGCCACCAGGTGAGCAGGTTCCAGGCGATGGCACCGAGCAGGCCGCATAGCACGATGGTCAGCGACATGACCTTGTCGAGGTCGTCCAGCGTGACGAATTTGCCGATGGTGTTGGCTACCGCCGTGCCGCCCAGCAGGGGACCGAGGAATTCGAAGAAGGCCACCACCAGCACGGCTTGCACCGGTGTCATGGCGCGCGAGGCGATGACCGTGGCGATGATGTTGGCCGCATCGTGGAAGCCGTTGGTGTATTCGAACACCAGCACGATGAGGATGGTCACCAGCGCCAGGATGAAGATGGAGTCCATGCTAGTCCGTGTTGCCGTGCCGGGATCGGGTCACGCCTGCGACCGTTCCGTTTCGCGCACGCGCCAGATGACCAGCGCCAGCGCGATGGCGGCATGGCATGCCATCACGAAGATGGAGGTGACCGCCGGGTACTGGTCGCTGAACGGGAGGAACAGGTAGCCGAGCAGCGGCAGTCCGGCGACGTTGGCGAAGAAGGGCAGCAGCACGTTGATGACCAGCAGGTAGAGCATGGCGGCACCGAGCGCCCGCCGGTTGTTGCGGGCAAAGGCGAAGAACAGCACGACGGCCGCGTCACGCAGCACCATCAGCGCCAGGCAGAGCGGTGCGGCGAAGAGCGCGATGTAGTCGGGCCGCGAAGCGGCATCGTCCGGCTGGGCGAGCGTGGAGAACAGGGCGAATACGAAGGTGAGCAGCAGCGTGGTCGGCCACAGCGGCAGGTGTTCCAGCCAGCCGCGCCAGTCGGCGGCCCGTTGGCGAAGGCGCAGTTTCTTCCAGGTGAGTATCCCGGTCTGCTCGGTGAAAAGGGCCGCGTAGGTCATCACGGCGGCGATGCTCAGGGCGACAGAGTGCAAGGTGAACAGCGGTCTGGTGCTGGCGATGACGAAGAATCCCGCGAGATACAGCGAAAGGACGCAGGCGAACAGCGGCCATGCCCAGGGCAAGGTGCGCACCTGCAAGGCGTTGCAGACCACGCGCCACGCGGCAAACACGGCGCAGGCCGCGAAGAACAGGACGCTGACGAGGATGAACAGCTTGCTGTCGATTTCGGTCGACCACCAGGTGATGTTGCCGTCGCGGCTGCTGAAGGCCGGCAGGGTGAAAAGCACGAAGACGATGGCCAGCCACCCAAGCCCGCCGCGCTGGATGACGCGCATCCCGAGCTGTCCGGTATGCAGGTTCAGCGCGATGATCCCGGCGTGCAGCATCACGGCACCGGCAACCAGAGAGAGCAGATCGACCGGCCAGGCGGGCTGTTGCGCGGCGATGCCGGAGAGGGCCGCGACCATGAGGCAAAGCAGGCCGCCGTACCAGTTGAAAGAGGTGGCACCGAACAGCTTGCCCCAGGTCATGCTCCACGGAGAGAGCGAACTCATGCGTTGCTGATCCCAGGTTCGGTCGCGCAATTCGTCGACGATGGCGGAATTGGCGTTGCTGGTGCCCCATAGCCAGACGATGAAGATGAACAGGGCGCTCGCGGCCGTGTACATGGTCTTCGCCGTGTCATTGATGTCCGACATGGCGAGAGCCAGAAAGGCCAGTCCGGTCAGCGCCGGCATGGCGATGAGGCGGTGGGTCGAGAACGAAAGCCAAAGGTTGCGGCGGAATTCGGGATTCATCATTGCCGTGTCTCCAGGTGGGCGGCGACGGAGCGCAGATAGCTCTGCTGGAGATTCTCTTTGTGTTCCGCGAAGCTGGTGACGGCGAATCCGGCGGCGACCAGGTCCTTCAGCAGTTGCGCCTGCGCGCCGTGGTCGCCGAGGAAGGCCAGTTCGATGACATGGTCGTGCATCTTGCACGAGGCGATCTGCGGTTGCTGCTCCAGCCATGCGAGGATGCCAGCGTCGGCTTGCAGCAGGCCGATGCGCAACGGTCGTTCGATGCCGAGATGCGGGTGCGCGGTCAACGCGCGGTTCTCCAGCACGCGCCCGTCGCGCAGGGACAGCAGGTGACTGGAATATTCGTCCAGCTCGGCGAGGATGTGCGAGGACACCAGCAACGTCATGCCATCCGCCTGCAACAGGCGGAACAAGGCGGCAAGACCGGCTCTGGCCTCCGGGTCGAGACCGGAAGCGGGTTCGTCCAGCAGCAGCACCTTGGGGTTGTGGATGATGGCCTGTCCGATGGCGACGCGCTGGCGCAGTCCGCGCGACAGGCTACCGCTGTTCTGCTGCAACCGCGCCGACAGGTCGAGACGTTGCGCGGTGACGGCGACCGCGCCGGCGATGTCGCTCTCCGCCAGTCCCTGCGCCATTGCGGCGTATTTCAGGCACTGCGCCACGGTGAGATCCTGATACAGACCGAAGAAGTCCGACAGATACCCCATCAACCGATGCACTTCGCGCGGCTGTTCGATCACGTCCATTCCCGCCACCCGTATCTTGCCTTCCAGCGGCGTCTCCAGTCCGGCGATGCAGCGCATCAGCGTGGTTTTGCCCGCACCGTTCGGTCCGACCAGCGCCGTGACGCTGCCCGGTTCCACCGTCAGGTTCACGTTGTCCAAGGCCCGATGGCCGGGGTAGTCGAACGTCAGTCCGGAGATTTCGATCATGGCAGTTTTACACCGGCGCTACTTTTTAAGTTCCGGGGTCAGATGCGGCTTGATGACGTCCAGCAGCAACGGGTGGATGTTCGGGTTGCCCGCGCAGACATGTCCGGTCTTGAGGAAGGTGTCGGAGCCGTGCAGGTCGCTGACCATGCCGCCCGCTTCGGTGATCAGCAGCGTGCCGGCGGCGATGTCCCAGATATGCAGGCCAGTCTCGAAGAAACCGTCATAGCGGCCCGCCGCCATCCACGCCAGATCCAGCGCGGCGGAGCCGGGGCGGCGCAGGCCGGAGGTCTGTTGCATCAGGTCTTTGAAGATGCCGATGTAGGCATCCATGTGGTCGAACTTGGTGTAGGGGAAGCCGGTGCCAATCAGGCTGTCGGCCAGATGCAGGCGTTTGGTGACGCGCAGGCGTTTGTCGTTGAGGAACGCGCCGCGCCCGCGCGTGGCGGTAAACAGCTCGTTCTTGGTGGGGTCGTACACCACGGCCTGGGTGATGATGCCTTTATGTTGCAGCGCGATGGACACGGAAAACTGCGGGAAGCCGTGCAGGAAATTGGTCGTCCCGTCCAGCGGATCGATGATCCAGACGAACTCCGAGTCGCCTTGGCTGCCGCTCTCTTCTGCTAGAATCGCGTGGTCCGGATAGGCCTCCAGCAGGGTCTGGATGATGGTTTGCTCGGCGACGCGATCCACTTCGCTGACGAAATCCGCATGGGATTTTTTGGTGACGGTGAGGTGATCGATCTTGTCGGCGGAACGGTAGATTAGGTTGCCGGCGCGACGCGCGGCCTTCACCGCGATGTTGAGCATGGGATGCATAGTGGGTACGACCTTTTTAATGAACTAAACAAATCGGGAACGGCAGAACGGTTCCCTCAGCGTGCATTTTAGTTGGAATCAGGCTTTGAATAAACAAAATCATTTTGACCGGATAAGAATCGTCCTCAGCCACACCTCGCATCCGGGCAACATCGGCGCGGCGGCGCGCGCGATGAAGACTATGGGGCTGCGCCATCTGTACCTGATCAACCCCTATCGCTTTCCCGATCCGCAAGCCACGGCGATGGCGGCGGGGGCGGATGACATCCTCGACAGCGCGGTGGTGTGTGCCTCCATCGACGAGGCGCTGAGCGGTGTGGCGTTCACGGTGGCGATGACGGCGCGGCTGCGCGACATCTCCATTGAGGTGAAAATGCCGCGCGAGGCGATGCCGGAAGTGTTGCAGCAGGCGTCGGTGCAGCCGGTCGCCTTGCTGTTCGGCACCGAGATGTCCGGGCTGACCAACGAGGAGATGGGCAAGGCGCAGCTGCTGGTGAACATTCCCACCGATCCGGATTTCTCCTCGCTCAATCTCGCGGCGGCGGTGCAGGTGGTGAGTTACGAGCTGGCGACCACCGCGCAGAGTTTTGTGCCGCAAGTAACCGAATCGCGCCCCGCATCGCACGAGCAACTGGAAGGGCTGTATGCGCATCTGGAAAAGACGCTGTTCGAGATCGGTTTTTTCACCACGCAGAACCCGACGCGCATGATGCAACGCCTGCGCCGCCTGTATGCGCGGGCTCGTCTGGAGCCGGAAGAGATCAACATCCTGCGCGGTATGCTGAGCGTCACGACCGAGTACAATGCCCGCCTGAAAAAACGTTATCTGGAAGAACATTCGGATGTTTAGCAACATTAAAGAAGATATTGCCAGTGTGTTCGAGCGCGATCCGGCGGCACGCAACACCTTGGAGGTGTTGACCTGCTATCCGGGCGTGCATGCGCGCATCCTGCATCGTGCGGCGCACGGTCTGTGGCGCATGGAGCTGAAGTGGCTGGCGCGGCTGTTGTCGCACCTGACGCGCTGGCTGACCGGCATTGAGATCCATCCGGGGGCCATCCTCGGGCGACGCGTGTTCATCGACCACGGCATGGGCGTGGTGATCGGAGAGACCGCCGAGATCGGTGACGATGTGACCATCTATCACGGTGTGACGCTGGGTGGCACCTCGTGGAAGGAGGGCAAGCGCCATCCGACGCTGGGCAGCGGCGTGGTGGTGGGTGCCGGTGCCAAGATACTCGGTCCGATCCACATCGGCGACGGTGCCAAGATCGGCTCCAACGCGGTGGTGGTGAAAGACGTGCCAGCGGGTGCGACGGCAGCGGGTATCCCGGCGCGTATCCTCGACGAAGAGAAGAAAGTCTCCAGCGGCTTCAATGCCTACGGTATAGGCAACGACCAGAACGACCCGGTCTCCAAGGCGCTGCACGGCCTGCTCGGCCACAGTGTCACGGTGGATCAGCGTATCGATTTCATCCTGCAACAGCTGGAGAAGATGGGCGTGCGCGTGGACGAGGAGCGTGCCACCGCCGACAAATTTGACCCTAATCACCTGAATAAGATAGTTGACTAAAAAATTCAGGTATTCTATTATTCGCCTCTAGCAGAGTTTCGCTCGAAGGCGACGCTCAAACGCTTCCAAACTTGGCATTCACCGAACAGGAGATGATGAAATGCGACTGACCACCAAAGGACGTTTTGCCGTAACGGCGATGGTTGATTTGACGATGCGCGGCGGCAAATCCCCGGTGACATTGGCCTCAATCAGTGAGCGGCAAGGTATTTCCCTGTCCTATCTGGAACAGTTGTTCGGCAAGCTGCGCCGCAACAAGATCGTGGAAAGCGTGCGCGGCCCCGGCGGCGGCTATTATCTGGCGCGTCCGGCGAACAAAATCTCCGCTGCCGAGATCATCCTGGCGGTGGACGAGCCTCTGGATGCTACCAGCTGCGGGGGCAAAGGCGATTGCCACGACGAGAGAGCCTGTATCACCCATGATCTGTGGATGGGATTGAACGAAAAGATCTTCGATTACCTGGAATCGGTCAACTTGCAGCAATTGATGGACGGTTACAACAAGAACCAAGGCGACACAAAGGCGGTCTCTATGGACAGGATGCCCAAATCTTCGGCTGTCGAGGCCTAGGAGGTTATCGTGAAACTGCCTATCTACATGGACTACTCCGCAACCACGCCGGTCGATCCGCGCGTGGCGGAGAAGATGATTCCCTATCTCACCGAGAAGTTCGGCAACCCGGCTTCGCGTTCCCACGCCTTCGGCTGGGAGGCGGACGAGGCGGTCGAACTGGCGCGCGCGCAGGTTGCCGCGCTGGTGAACGCCGACCCCAAGGAGATCGTCTGGACCTCGGGCGCGACCGAATCGAACAATCTCGCGATCAAGGGCGCGGCGCATTTCTACAGCGGCAAGGGCAAGCACATCGTCACGATGCGCATCGAGCACAAGGCGGTGCTGGACACCGTGCGCGAACTGGAGCGCGAAGGCTTTGATGCGACCTACCTCGATCCGGAGCCTTCCGGCCTGCTCGACCTGGAAAAGTTCAAGGCCAGCCTGCGTCCCGACACCGTGCTGGTGTCGGTGATGCTGGTGAACAACGAGATCGGCGTGGTGCAGGACATCGCAGCCATCGGTGAGATCTGCCGCGAGCGCGGCATTTTGTTCCATGTGGACGCGGCGCAGGCGACCGGTAAAGTCGCGATCGATCTGCAAAAGCTGAAAGTCGATCTGATGTCGTTCTCGGCGCACAAGACCTACGGTCCTAAGGGCATAGGCGCGCTGTACGTGCAGCGCAAGCCGCGCGTGCGACTGGAAGCGCAGATGCACGGCGGCGGCCACGAGCGCGGAATGCGCTCCGGCACACTGGCCACGCACCAGATTGTCGGCATGGGCGAGGCGTTCCGCATCGCGCAGGAAGAAATGGCGAGCGAGAACGAGCGCATCCGCATGCTGCGCGACCGTCTGCTGAACGGCCTGAAGGACATGGAAGAGGTGCATGTCAACGGCGACATGGAGCAGCGCGTGCCGCACAACCTCAACCTCAGTTTCAACTTTGTTGAGGGCGAATCGCTGATCATGGCGGTCAAGGACCTCGCGGTATCAAGCGGCTCCGCCTGCACCTCGGCGAGCCTGGAGCCGTCCTACGTGTTGCGCGCGTTGGGCCGCAGCGACGAACTGGCGCACAGCTCGATCCGCTTCAGCATCGGTCGCTTCACCACCGTCGAAGAAGTGGACTACGTGATCGCGCTGATGAACGACAAGATAGGAAAACTGCGAGAGCTATCCCCCTTATGGGATATGTACAAGGAAGGCATAGACCTGAATACTGTGCAATGGGCGGCACATTAACAAAGGCAGGATTTAGGATTTTGGATGTAGGAGTTGGGGGGCTAAATCCTAAATCCCAGTTCCTAAATCCTAAGGAGATTTAAAATGGCTTACAGCGAAAAAGTACTGGATCACTACGAGAACCCGCGCAACGTCGGGTCCATGAACAAGGACGACGAGATGGTCGGTACCGGCATGGTCGGCGCGCCGGCTTGCGGTGATGTGATGAAGTTGCAGATCAAGGTCGGCAAGGATGGCGTGATCGAGGATGCGAAGTTCAAGACCTACGGCTGCGGTTCGGCCATCGCGTCGAGTTCGCTGGTGACCGAGTGGGTCAAGGGCAAGACCGTGGATCAGGCGCTGGCGATCAAGAACACCCAGATCGCCGAGGAGCTCGCGCTGCCGCCTGTGAAGATCCACTGCTCTATCCTCGCGGAAGACGCGATCAAGGCGGCGGTGGCTGACTACAAGGCCAAGCACGGCGAGAATGTGGAGACCTCGGCCTGCAAGGGCAGCATCTGAAAATCAAATCTCAAGGAGACGGATATGGCAATCACTCTGACAGAAGGCGCGGCAAAACACGTTTTGAACTTCATCGCCAAGCGCGGTAAAGGCGCGGGGTTGCGCATCGGTGTGCGTACCAGCGGCTGTTCCGGCATGGCCTACAAACTGGAGTTCGCCGACGAGGTCGGCAGCGACGACATCCAATTCGACAGCAACGGCGTCAAGGTGCTGGTCGATCCGCAAAGCTTGCCTTATCTCGACGGCATGGAGCTGGATTACGCGCGCGAGGGATTGAACGAGGGCTTCAAGTTCAACAACCCGAACGTCAAGGATTCCTGCGGCTGCGGCGAAAGTTTCAAGGTGTAATGCAACCCGCCGGTTTCAATTTGCAGCAAAACCACTTCCATCTGTTCGGGCTGCCGCAGTCCTTCGTGATCGATGCGATGCAGCTCGACTCGCAATATCGCGCGTTGCAGGCACAGGTTCATCCGGATAAATCTGCCCATCTTCCCGAGACCGAACAGCGCCTCGCGATGCAGCATTCCACCCAAGTGAACGAAGCTTACCAGACGCTGCGCAAGCCGCTTTCGCGCGCGCGCTACCTGCTGTCGCTGCACGGGGTGGACACGCAGGAGGAGACCAATACCGCGATGCCGCTGGAGTTCCTGATGGAACAGATGGAATGGCGCGAGGCGGTGGACGAAGCGTGCGAGGTCGAGGTGCTGGACGCGCTGGAAGCACGCCTGCGCCGCGAGACGAACGAACTTGAAGCGCAGCTCGCGGGTAAGATCGATACCGAACACAACTATGCGGATGCCGCCGGACTGGTGCGCAAGCTGCGCTTCATGGAAAAACTCGCGGAAGAGATACATTCCGCTTACGACGCGATAGATGAATAAGGACAGCCTTGTAGGTCGGGCTTTTATAGCCCGCGTGTCGGGTTAGAACCCGACCTACCCATGGCGACAAACGACTAGATGGCACTACTCCAAATCTCCGAACCCGGTCTTTCCACTGCGCCGCACCAGCACAGGCTGGCGGTCGGCATCGACCTCGGCACGACCAACTCGCTGGTGGCAACGGTGCGCAACGGCATCAGTGTCGTGCTCAACGACGACAACGGCCGCGCGATGCTGCCTTCGGTGGTGCGCTATGCGGCGGACGGCGATGTGACCGTCGGCGAAGCGGCGCAGGCCGCGCAGAGCGAAGACCCGGTCAACACCATCGTGTCGGTGAAACGCTTTATGGGGCGTGGCTTGAAGGACATCGGCGACATCAGTCGTCTGCCGTATCGCTTTGTGGATACCCCTTCGGCAGACTCAGGGCAGGGGGGCATGCTGCAACTGCGCACCGTCGCGGGCGCGAAGAGCCCGGTCGAGGTGTCGGCAGAGATACTCCGGGTGCTGCGCGAGCGCGCCGAGGCATCGCTGGGCGGCGAGCTGGTCGGTGCGGTGATCACCGTACCGGCGTACTTCGACGACGCGCAACGCCAGGCCACCAAGGATGCGGCGAAGCTTGCCGGGCTGAACGTGCTGCGCCTGCTCAACGAACCCACCGCCGCAGCGATCGCCTACGGCCTCGATAACGCCGCCGAAGGCGTGTATGCGGTATACGACCTCGGCGGCGGCACGTTCGATATTTCCATCCTGCGCCTGTCGCGCGGTGTGTTCGAGGTGCTTGCGGCCAACGGCGACTCGGCGCTGGGCGGCGACGATTTCGATCAGCGCATCCATTGCTGGCTGCTGGAAAAGAACAACCTTTCCGCGCTCAGCCCGCAGGACACGCGTTTGCTGCTGACCCGCGCGCGCGCCGCCAAGGAACAGCTCACCGACCACACCGAGACGCGCATCACGGCCGTGCTGTCACGCGGCGAGTTGGTCGACAATGTGCTGACCCGCGCGGAGTTCCATGCGATGTCGCAGAATCTGGTGCAGCGCACCTTGCAGTTGTTGCGCCGCGCCTTGCGCGACGCGAAGCTGGGGGTCGAGGATGTCAAGGGCGTGGTGATGGTCGGCGGGGCCACGCGCATGCCGCAGGTGCAGCATGCGGTCGGCGAGTTCTTCGGCCAGTCGCCGCTGACCAATCTCGATCCGGACAAGGTGGTCGCGCTCGGCGCGGCGATCCAGGCCAACCTGCTCGCGGGCAACCGCAGCGGCGACGACTGGTTGCTGCTGGACGTGATTCCGCTGAGTCTCGGCATAGAGACCATGGGCGGCCTCACCGAGAAAATCATCCCGCGCAACAGCACCATCCCGACCGCACGCGCGCAGGAGTTCACTACCTTCAAGGACGGGCAGACCGCGATGAGCATCCATGTGGTGCAGGGCGAGCGGGAGCTGATCAGCGACTGCCGTTCGCTGGCGAAGTTCGAGCTGCGCGGCATCCCGGCGATGGTCGCGGGTGCGGCGCGCATACGCGTGACTTTCCAGGTGGATGCCGACGGCCTGCTGAACGTGGCCGCGCGCGAGATGGGTAGCGGCGTTGAATCGCATATCGCGGTGAAGCCTTCCTACGGTTTGAGCGATGCCGAGATCACGCGCATGTTGCAGGAGTCGGCGCAACACGCACAGGACGATATGCTGGCGCGCGCACTGCGCGAGCAGCAGACCGAGGCGCAGCAGTTGCTCGAAGCGGTGCAGCACGCGCTGGAACAGGACGGCGATCTGTTGAGCGCCGCCGAGCGGCAGTCTATCGGCCTGTCACTAAATGACCTGGATGCCATTCTGCAACAGAGCGATCATCACGCTATCAAACGCGGCATCGAAAAATTGAACCGTGACACCACAGAGTTTGCCCAGCGCCGCATGGACCGCAGCGTGAGAGGCGCGCTGGCGGGACAGAATATTTCAGAACTGGAGGGTTAGATGCCACAGCTTATCGTTCTGCCTCATGTCGAATTATGCCCACGGGGTGCCGTGATCGAAGCCCGCAGCGGCGACACGATCTGCGACACTTTGCTGGCCAACGGCATCGAGATCGAGCATGCCTGCGAGAAATCCTGCGCCTGCACCACCTGCCATGTCGTGTTGCGCGAAGGCTTCGACACCCTGAAGGCCGCCGAGGAAAGCGAGGAAGACCTGCTCGACAAGGCCTGGGGATTGGAGCCGACCTCGCGCCTGTCCTGTCAGGCGGTGGTGGCGGATCAGGATCTGGTCGTCGAGATACCCAAGTACACCATCAATATGGTCAAGGAGTGACGACATGAAATGGATCGACGTGCGCGACATCGCCATCACTTTGTCTGAAACACATCCGGACGTAGACCCTCGCACCGTGCGCTTCACCGACCTGCACAACTGGGTGGTCGGGCTGAAAGGCTTCGACGACGATCACAGCCACGGCGGCGAGAAGGTGCTCGAAGCGATACAGGCGATGTGGATAGACGAGACAGAATGATGCTGGCGTTCTGGCGTTCAATCTCCAATCGCTGGCTGTATCTCGCCGGTGCGCTGTACGCCAGCGGCCTGATGGGTTTCGGCTTCTACCTCCAATACGTCAAGCATCAGGATCCTTGCCCGCTGTGCATGGTGCAGCGCGTGGCGTTCATCGCCATCCTCGTACTGTTTGCGCTGGCTGCGCTGCACGGCCCGAAGCGTCTGGGCGAGCGCATCTATGCCGCGTTGATCGGCCTGCTGTCGTTGAGCGGTGTCGCCGTCGCCGCGCGCCATATCTGGATACAGAGCCTGCCGAAAGACCAGGTGCCCGCCTGCGGCCCCGGCTTGGACTACATGCTGGAGACGATGCCGATGGGCGCGGTGTTCAAGGAGTTGATGCACGGCTCCGGCGAATGCGCGGAAAAGGGCTGGGCTCTTCTCGGTCTCGGGATACCGGAGTGGTCTCTGCTGTGCTACCTCGCCCTGGGCGCATGGGCCGTGATCATCGCGTTCAGAAAACATCCCTGACCCGTAGTTGGCCGTTGTGCGGCAGGCGTTCCCGCGTTAAAGTGCGGCGATACGCCGGGACGATAATAAGGATTAGGGAGAATTACGAACATGGTATGGATCACTCTGTTGGCGCCGGCGATATTCATCCTGCTGGCGTTCTTCCGCGCATCGATCACCAGCTGGGTGCTGGCGCTGATGGTGGTCGTGCCGGTGGTAGCGATCGTATCGCGCATCTCCGATGCCTCGCTGTGGGGAGTCTATGTCGCGCTGCTCATCTTCATCGTGCTGTTCGGTATTCCCGTTGTGCGCCGTCACGCGATCAGCGGCAGCGTACTGAATTTCTTCCGCAAAGTGCTGCCGCAGATATCCGCCACAGAACAGGAGGCCATCGATGCCGGATCGGTCTGGTGGGACGGCGACCTGTTCAGCGGACAACCGGACTGGCACAAGCTGCTGGCCTATCCCAAGTGTTCGCTGAAAAAGGAAGAGCAGGCATTCCTTGACAACGAAGTCGAACAACTGTGCGCGATGCTGGACGATTGGGATATCACCCACAGGCGCGCCGATCTGACGCCGGAAGTGTGGCAATTCCTCAAAGACAAAGGCTTCTTCGGCATGATCATCCCGAAGCGTTACGGCGGGCTGGAGTTTTCCGCTCAGGCGCATTCCGCCGTGGTCGCCAAAGTGGCCTCGCGCAGCGGCACGGCGGCGGTCACCGTGATGGTGCCGAATTCGCTGGGCCCTGCCGAGTTGCTGTTGCATTACGGCACCACCGAGCAGAAGGAAAAATATCTGCGCCGTCTGGCCAAGGGCGAGGAAGTGCCGTGTTTCGCGCTGACCGGGCCGTTTGCCGGTTCGGATGCAGGTGCGATCCCCGACTACGGCGTTGTCTGCCACGGCGAATTCGCCGGCAAGCAGAGCGTGCTGGGCATCCGTCTCAGCTGGGAAAAGCGCTACATCACGCTGGCACCGGTCGCCACCCTGCTGGGGCTGGCGTTCCGACTGCATGACCCCGAACACCTGCTGGGCGGCGAGGCGGATCGCGGCATCACGCTGGCGCTGATTCCCGCCGACACGCCGGGAGTGCGTCTCGGCCGCCGTCATTTCCCGCTGAATTCTGCCTTCCTGAATGGCCCGACGCAGGGCAGCGAGGTGTTCATTCCCATGGACTACCTCATCGGCGGCACTTCGCGCGTCGGGCAGGGCTGGCGCATGCTGATGGAATGCCTCGCGGCGGGGCGCTCGATCTCGTTGCCCGCCAGCAGCATCGGCGGCATGAAGATGGCGGCGCGCACCAGCGGCGCGTATGCGCGCGTGCGCAAACAGTTCAAACTGCCCATTGGCAAGTTCGAGGGTATCGAAGAACCGTTGGCGCGCATCGGCGGGCACACCTACATGATCGATGCGGCGCGGCGTTTTACCGCGCTGGCTTTGGATCTTGGCGAGAAGCCATCGGTGATCTCCGCCATCATCAAATATCACGCTACCGAACGCGGGCGCATCGTCATCAATGACGCGATGGACGTGCATGGCGGCAAAGGGATATGTCTCGGTCCGGACAACTATCTGGCGCGCGATTACCAGCAGACCCCCATCGGCATCACCGTGGAAGGTGCAAACATCCTGACGCGCACCATGATCATTTTCGGGCAGGGTGCGATCCGTTCCCATCCCTATGTGCTGAAAGAGATCGCGGCGGCGAACGACCATAACCACGAGCGCGCCCTGATCCGGTTCGACGAGGCGCTGTTCGCCCACATCAGCTTCACCCTGAGCAACGCCGCGCGCAGCCTGGTGTTCGGACTGAGCAACGGGCGCGGCATCCCGGCCCCGCACGGCAAAGAGACGCGCCGCTACTACCAGCAACTGACGCGTTTTTCGGCCGCGTTCGCGCTGTCTGCGGACATGGCGATGGCGGTGCTGGGCGGCTCGCTCAAGCGGCATGAGAAACTTTCCGCCCGCCTCGGCGACGTGCTGAGCCAGTTGTATCTGTGCTCGGCCACGCTGAAATGTTTCGAGGACGATGGCCGTCCCGTGGACGATCTGCCCCTGTTGCATTGGGCGATGCAGGATGCGCTGTACCGGATACAGCAGGCGCTGGAGGGCGTGATCCAGAACTTCCCCGGCACACTGCTGCGCTGGAAGCTGGGCGCGCTGATATTCCCGCTGGGTGCCCGGCTGGCACCGCCATCCGATCATCTGGGCCATCAGGTCGCCACGCTGCTGATGCAGCCGGGCGCGGCGCGCGACCGCTTGACTGCCGGCATGTATCTGCCGGACGACGAGATGGATGCGGTCGGCGCGCTGGAGGCGGCATTGCTCAGCACGCTGGCATGCGAACCCATGCAGGAAAAGCTGGATGCGGCGCGCAAGGCGGGCCGGCTGAAAGCGCCGGAAGAATGGGCGCGCATCGCCGAGGCGCGCGAACACGGACTTATCAACGCGGAACAGGCGTTGCAACTGGAACGGGATTACGCGCTGCGGCGCAAGGTCATCATGGTGGACGATTTTGCACCGGATGCCCTGCGGGCGGGCGGCGCGCGCGAATGACGGCGGGACATTCGATTCGACAGTTTGAAGGCGGCGGAGAGGGACGATGCAGGCGCAACAAGATGAGGTGATCAATCCCCGGCAGGCGGGGACTTTGCACGGACTGTTTCTGGAGCGCGTGCGGCGCACGCCGGACAGGGTCGCGTACCGGTATTTTCAGCAGAATGACTGGCGCGATCTGACCTGGCGCGAGATGAGCGACCAGGTGACACGCTGGCAGACGGCACTGGCGAAACTGGGGTTGCAGCGCGGCGACCGCGTCGCGATCATGCTGCGCAACTGCCCGCACTGGATGATGTTCGATCAGGCCGCGATGTCGCTCGGGCTGGTGGTGGTGCCGCTTTACGTGGTGGATCGCCCGGACAACATCGCCTACATCGCCAACGATGCAGGCATCAAAGTGCTGCTGTTCGAGAATCTGGAGCAATGGCAGGCGCTGCGCACCGTGCGAGACCAGTTGCGCACCGTGCTGCGCTTCGTCAGCATCGACGAGATACGCAACAGCAACGAGCATACACTGCAATCCATGAACGAATTCCTGCCGCCGGCAGGCGCTTTGCCGCTGGCAGCGGCGGGACAAGCGGACGAGCTGGCGACCATCGTCTATACCTCCGGCACGACCGGCAAGCCGAAGGGGGTGATGCTGAGTCACGCGAATATCCTGAGCAATGCGCATGCCTGTCTGGACACCTTCACGGTGCGCGGCGAAGACGTGTTCCTCTCGTTCCTGCCTTTGTCGCATACCTTCGAGCGCACGCTGGGCTACTACCTGCCGGTGATGACCGGTTCGACCGTGGCATTCGCCCGTTCCATCACCCAGCTGCCGGAAGACTTGCAGAGCATACGCCCGACCTTGCTGGTCTCGGTGCCGCGCATCTACGAGCGCATCCATAGCGCGATCATCACCAAGCTGGACGAGGGCTCCGCGTTCAGGCGCGCATTGTTCCGTTTCGCCGTAGAAACGGGCTGGGCGCGTTTCGAGCGCGCGCAGGGGCGCGGGACATGGAAGGCTTCGTTCCTGTTGTGGCCGTTGCTGGAAAAACTGGTGGCGCGGAAGATACTCGACCGGATGGGCGGGCGCTTGCGCACGGCGATCAGCGGCGGTGCCGCGCTTGCGCCCGATATATCGCGTATGTTCGTCGGGCTCGGTTTGCACGTGGTGCAGGGCTACGGCCTGACCGAGACCAGCCCGGTGATCTCCGGCAACCATCTGGAGAATAACCGTCCGGAGAGCGTCGGACAGCCGATACGCGACGTTCAGGTGCGCCTCGGCGAGCAGGGCGCGCTGCTGGTCAAAGGGCCCAACGTCATGCTCGGTTACTGGAACAATCCGGAAGCGACGCGCGCCATGATCGACGGGGAAGGCTGGCTGAACACCGGAGATGTCGCGCATATCTCCGACAGCGGGCATATCACCATCACCGGGCGCATCAAAGAGATCATCGTCATGTCGAACGGCGAGAAAGTGCCGCCGACCGACATGGAGATCGCCATGCTGCACGACCCGCTGTTCGACCAGGTGATGGTGTTCGGCGAGGCGCATCCCTATCTGATCGTGCTGGCGGTTCTGAACGAAGAGGGCTGGCTGCATTTCGCGCGGGAGATCGGCATCCGTCCCGAGATGCCGGAAGCGCTCACCGACAGCCGCGTCGAGGCCAAATTCCTGCGGCGTATCGCGCGCAACCTGCGCGGCTTCCCCGGTTATGCCAAAGTCAATCGCGTACTGCTGCTGCGCGAGTCTTGGACGATAGAGAACGGCCTGCTGACGCCGACGCTCAAGATCAAGCGCGGCGAGATCGCGCAACGTTTCGCCACCGAGATACGGGAACTTTACGAAAGACGATGAGCATGGACGACGATCATTCCGCTGAAACCACCCTGCCCAAGCGTGAGCCGACCCTGCGCGTGGTGGCGATGCCGTCCGATGCCAATTACACCGGCGATGTGTTCGGCGGCTGGCTGATGGGGCAGGTGGATATCGCCGGCAGCATTCCCGCCGTGCATCTCGCCAAGGGACGGGTGGTGACTGTGGCGGTCAATTCTTTCGTGTTCAAACAACCGCTGTTCGTCGGCGATGTGGTGAGCTTCTATTCGCGCATACTCAAGACCGGCAACACCTCGGTGACGGTGGATGTCGAGGTGTATGTGCAGCGCGATCCGGCCAACCCGACCTGCCTGAAAGTGACCGAAGCCCAGTTGACCTACGTCGCCGTCGGCGAAGATCGCAGACCCCGGCGATTGCCGCCGGGACAATCGGTGTAATCTGCAAACGCGTGGAGAACATCCCGAATTCCGGAGATCGCAATGATGCTTGAATATCGGAGAACAGCTTGAGCAAAGAGATGCCTATCCGCAAGGTCGCCGTGCTCGGTTCCGGTGTGATGGGAGCGCAGATCGCCGCGCACCTGAGCAACGCCAATGTCGAGACGCTGCTGTTCGAATTGCCCGCCAAAGAAGGCGACCCGAACGGTAATGTGATCAAGGCGCTGGATAACCTGAAGAAGCTCGACCCCGCACCCGTCTCCAGCCCCAACCGCATCAGCTACATCGAAGCGGCCAACTACGGGCAGCATCTGGAAAAACTGCGCGAGTGCGACCTCATCATCGAAGCCATCGCCGAGCGCATCGACTGGAAATCCGACCTGTACCGCCAGGTCGCGCCGTTCGTGAATGCCAACGCCATCTTCGCCACTAACACCTCCGGCCTGTCTATCAACCAACTGGCTGAAGCCTTCCCCGAACCACTGCGCCACCGTTTCTGCGGCATCCACTTCTTCAACCCTCCGCGTTACATGCATCTGGTCGAGCTCATCCCGTGCCGTACCACCGAAGCGCCGCTGCTCGACCAACTGGAAACCTTCCTCGTCTCCACGCTGGGCAAGGGCGTGGTGCGCGCCAAAGACACGCCCAACTTTATCGCCAACCGCATCGGCGTGTTCTCCATGCTCGCCACCAAACACCACGCGGCGGCGTTCAACCTCGGATTCGATATGGTGGACGCACTCACCGGGCGTTATCTCGGTCGCCCCAAGAGCGCCACCTTCCGCACGTTGGATGTGGTGGGTCTCGACGTGTTCGCGCACGTGGTCAACACCATGCGCGAGAACCTCACCGAAGACCCGTGGCACAAACATTTCGAGCTGCCGGGCTGGTTCAACTATCTGGTCGATCAAGGTTCTCTCGGGCAAAAAACCAAACGCGGCATCTACCAGAAGATAGGTAAGGAGATCCACGTGCTGGATCTGCACACGCGCGAATACAAACTGTCCGATGCCAAGGTGGACGATGGCGTGAAAGATATTCTGCGCGAACGCGATTGGGCGAAAAAACTTGCCGGATTGCGCGCCAATCCGCATCCGCAAGCGCAATTCCTGTGGGCGACATTCCGCGACGTGTTCCACTACTGCGCGCTGCAACTGGAAGCCATCGCCAACAACGCGCGCGACTTCGACTTCGCCGTGCGCTGGGGCTTTGGCTGGGACAGCGGGCCGTTCGAGATATGGCAAGCGGCAGGCTGGCAACAGGTGGCGTGCTGGATCGCCGCCGACATCGCGGCGGGCAAAGCCATGGCAAATACGCCGCTGCCAACATGGGTGACCGAGCCTGATCGCGTTGGAGTGCATACCGCGCACGGTTCCTACGCGCCATCGCAAAATAAAATCCCTCCCAACCTCCCTTTGTCAAAGGGAGGGGCGAAAAGTGGGGGAGGAATAGAAAGTGGCGGCGAAGCAGGTTTGAACACCGCTTTATCCAAGGTGGGAGCGGACAGTCAAAGCACAGCCGGTTTGAACCCCACTTTGCAAAAGGGGGGCAGGGGGGATTTAAGTCCCTACGCGCCTGTAGGTCTGGATTCATCCCTACAAGGCGCTGTCGGGTTAAAACCCGACCTACAACCCCGCTCCCAACTCCCCGTTTACCAACGCCAACTCTTTCCCGACGCCCTCATCGGCGAAACCCGCCACTACGGCGAAACCATATTCGAAACCGACGACGTGCGGCTGTGGCACATGAATGACGGCATCGCAATCCTCAGTTTTAAGAGCAAGATGCACACCGTCAGCAACGAGGTTCTGGACGGCATGCTGCGCGCGGTGGACGAGGCCGAGGCGAATTTCAGCGCGCTGATCCTGTGGCAAACCGAGCCGCCGTTCTCCTACGGCGCGAACCTGCTGCAACTGATGCAGGGTGTGCAGGAACCGGCGCAACACGCGTCCATGTTCGACAAGTTCAAGCAGGCCGCGAACCGCGTCAAATACACCGTCGCGGGCGGCGGCGGGATAGTCTCCGTGTTCAATGCCGCCACCGGCAACGTGCCGCATGTCGAAGCCGTGGTCGCCAAATTCCAGCAGGTCTCGCAACGCCTCAAATATGCGCTGGTGCCGACCATCGCCGCAGTGAATGGCTTGGCACTCGGCGGCGGCTGCGAATTCTCCATCCACTGCGCGCGCATCGTCGCCACGCTGGAGAGTTACATCGGTCTGGTCGAAGTCGGCGTAGGCGTATTGCCCGCCGGTGGTGGCTGCAAGGAAATGGCGCAGCGCGCCGCGCAGGAAGCACAACGCTTCGCCAACGACAATCGCATCGACGTATTCCCTTTCCTCCGGCGTTACTTTCAGAACATCGCCATGGGCGAAGTCGCCAAGAGCGCCGAACTCGCGCGCGAGATGGGCTATCTCAGGCCGTCAGACCGCATCGTGCTGAACCGCTTCGAACTGCTGCATGTCGCCAAGGAAGAAGCGAGGGCACTAACCGCCACTGCCTACCGCCCGCCGCTGCACCAGCGCCAGATCGCAGTAGCAGGCCGCACCGGTATCGCCACCCTCAAGGCCGCGATGGTCAACATGCTCGAAGGCGGCTTCATCTCAGAACACGACTACAACATCGGCTGCCGCATCGCCGAAACCATGTGCGGCGGCGATGTGGATGTGGGCAGTCTGGTGGACGAACAATGGCTGCTCGACTTAGAGCGGAAGAACTTCATGGAACTGCTCGCGACCGAGAAGACGCAGGCAAGGATTGAGCATATGTTGAAGAATGGGAAGGCGTTGAGGAATTAAAATTTGTCAGACTGATTTTGAGGTGGTAGTTCGCTCATCTATTGGGATGCCGCCACTGTAGCGTGGATTGGGAGTATTTGAGGGGAAAAATCATGGAATCAGATGCCACCACATTTTCCATCGATGAAAATGAGTGAATTCACGAAAAGTGTTTTGTGATGAAACTAAATCGAACAGAATTTACACCGAACTGACTGCCAGTTTTTTCGTGCATGGGGGGCTTTTCAATGTTGAAGTACTACAATCATTTTTTCTATCGTTGCAATATTGTATTGCTTACGTCTTGTCTTGCTTCGATTTTGAATTTTAGAGGCACCCTATAGGCTATTTGCTTGACGAGTCCAGCGCACAATGCCGGCGGTATCCATTGCTCCAGCTTGCCGTGCTATTTCTCGTCCGTCTTTAAACAGCGCCAGCGTCGGAATACTCCGGATATTGTGGCGCTGCCCCAATTCTTGCGCTTCTTCTGTGTTCAGCTTGGCCAGACGGAAGTCCGGTTCAAGCTGTTGCGCCGCTTGCTCGAAAGCGGGTGCCATCATGCGGCAAGGTCCGCACCAGGGAGCCCAGAAATCCACCAGCAGCGGAAGGTCGTTGCGCGAGACGTGCAGCCCGAAGTTGCCGCTGCCCAAGGCCAGCGATTTTCCTGTAAATAAGGGCTGCTTGCATTTTCCGCATACGGGTTGTTCAGACAGGCGCGCAGCGGGTACTCGGTTTATTCCGTCGCAGTGGGGGCAGACGATATGCAGTGAGTCGGTCATTCGTGTTCCTTCCAAAAAATATTGCGAATACTACCAATAATGAGGGCTTGCCCAACACGTCTCTCGGAGTGATCGGCTCAGAGCCAGGCTTGCTGCAACACCCAGCCGATGCCGCCGAGCGCGGCGAAGAAGAACAGCAGATGGGCCCATGCCCAGAACAGGTAGCGGCGCGATAGTTTGTCCGGCGAGATGTTGCTCAGCAGGAACAGTTTGCCGTCGCGCGGCTGAACGATGAAATGCCGGTCCGGCTGGGCATGCACCGCAGTCTTTTTCTTGGCTACTTCGCGTTTGGCGGCCTGGCGTGCCAGCAACCATTCCTGCATGTCCAGTTCGCCGTTCTTGTCGAGATCGAAACGCGCATGCAGGGCGGGCATGTCGAGCTTCCATGTTGCCAGCAGGGCGTTGAGTTCCGCGCGCGAGTCGAAGTGCGACGAGCTGCCGCCTTCGGTGCGAAACTCTCCTAGGACGTACAGGTTGTCGATCGGGATCAGCTTCCACTCGGTGTAGCGGAACTGTGCTTCGCGCCAAGTCTCCTTGTGCATGGTCAGTATCTCCGCGCCGGCGGGGTCCACGACGCAGACCCCGCTGCCGTCATCCAGCAGGAAGGGTTCGCTGCTCTCTCCTTTGTCCACTGTGCGCCACTCGTTTTTGCTGTTCCTTTCCTCGATGAGGTAACGATGCCACAGGCAAGGCAGGCGCGAGAGTGTGCTGAAGTAGGGGGTGTCGCCATAGGATCTGCCCTTGCCCGTCAATTCGACGTAGCCTTGCGCGGCGGAAACGATTCTGGAGGTCGGCGTGCCGCGCATGGCGCGCAGCCGCTTCAATACCGATAACCATGCGATGAAGCTGAGGCAGACGATCAGACAGAGGCTGATGAGCCAGCCATCGAGCGTGCCGACCTGCACGCCGATGAACAGCAGGGTCAGCTGCGCCCCGGAGGTGAGCAGTTCTGCGTAGCTGCGGCGCAGCCGGGTGAGCATCGCGCGGCGGTGTCAGCCGAACAGTTGCTTCATGTTCACGTCGGCCTTCTCGCGCGTGGAGAATTCCAGCAACGGCTTCGGCGCGTAGCTGAACATGTTAGCGACCAGCACGGCGGGGAATTGCTCGATGTCCACGTTGTAGATGTTCACCGCTTCGTTGTACAGTTCGCGGCGGTCGGCGATGCCGTTCTCCAGCCCGGTGATGCGGGTTTGCAACTGCATGAAATGTTCATTTGCCTTCAGCTCAGGATAGGCTTCGGCCACCGCGAAGATGCTGCCGAGCCCCATGCGCAGCATGTTTTCCGCTGCGCCCAGCGCACCGATGTCCTGCCGCTCACGCGCGGATTGCACCTGCGAGCGTGCCTCGATCACCTTTTGCAGGGTGGAGGACTCGAATTCCTTGTACTGTTTGCACACCTCGACTAGCTTGGGTAGTTCGTCATGGCGCTGTTTGAGCAGCACATCGATATTGGCCCAAGCCTTGGACACAGCATGTTTGATGTTGACCAAGTGGTTGTACAGCGTGATGCCGTAGAACAGCACGACGGCGACGAGACCGAAAAAGATCAGTGAATTCATGTTCGCTCCTTAAACTCCGAATTGAGGTGGTCAGACCGAGGGATATGCTAAAGCAAAACCGGCGGCTGGTGGGTGCGAAATCCCGGTTGGCGTGCGCCGCCCTTTGGGTTATAAACACCGACAGCTTCGTGTCGCCATGCACTTGGGGGTTCCGTGTGAGAGATTCCGCCGTTGTTTTGTTCGTGTTCGCCGCCGTGTCGGTCTGGTTGCTGGCCGGGTGTGCCGCCCCGTCACCGGCTGCCGGCGGCAAGCCGGTGCCGAAAGAGGCTGACCATAGCTCTCTCAGCCATCTGGTGAAGGCCGACATGGACAGGCTGGCCGATGTCGAGTATCGCGAGAACACGGACAGCCTCAAGCTATTGATGATAAAGCTGTACAAACGTAATCCACGCGAACTCAGGAAAAGCAGCACGGCGGAAGCGGAGGGATGGGTGAGCCGGGTGTTCGATCATCGCACCGACTGGCATTTCAGCGAGATCAATGGAGCGCAGGGCACAGATGCAATCCATCAGGCATTGCGCGCCGACTTCACTGGCGACCGCGTGCTGTCGCTGATCGTCGGTCTGCAAACCATGCTGATCAAGGCGCACGGCGGCAAGACGGAGTTCTATCTGATCGACAGCATCGATCCGCAGGCGATCTACAATGTCGCGCGCAATATCGAGATCACGGTGTGGAAGCTTTCCAATGCTCGCGACGAGGACGGGCAATTGCTGTTGCTGAGCAACGAGTCGAACGAGGGCGACCGCAATCTCAGCTTTGAGCGCGAGTTTGGCAAGATGATCGGGCGTCTTGATATGTTCGCCGTGGCACTGGCGGAAAAGTCGCAGCGCGCGCTGACGCGAGTCGTTCAGACCATGGCGACAGCGCTGTTCCTGCCGTTCTGACGGCGGACGGGGTTTCATCCGGGGATGTTTCCGGCGGGGTAATACGCTATGCTTATGCACCCTTTAAGTTCGACGCAGAACAGGATACGAAAATGAGTGCCGTAGACAAGACCGTAAAACTTCGCGCCTATGCCGAAGATGCCAATAATCCCGCAGCACAAGGCAAGCAGACAGATGACAAATCCCTCGATCTGGCGATGAAAGATGCGCAGATCGAAGAGGAACGAAGCCGTTCGCTCGAACATCTCAAGACCATCGTGCAGCTGCGCGAGAGCCTAAAACAGGAGCAGGCCAAGGTCGCCGAGATCACCGGCAAGGCCGCCGAGATGGAAAACAAGATGAGGAGTCTGGGCGCGCTGGAAAACGGGGAGTTGGCGAAAAAGAATGCCGAGCTGGAACAGGAGAGGCGGCTCTCGCTGGAGCAGTTGAAGATGATTGAGCAGCTGCGCGAAAGCCTTAAACAGGAACAGGCCAAAGCGGCGGCGGCGAACGAGCGCAGCATCGGGCTGGAGGCGAAGATCAGGGAATTGACCGACTCGCTCGGCAAGATCGCCGAAATCGCGGGAGCGGCCAAAGGCGGCTGATCGCATTCTTGCCGTTAGGATTCAATGAATCTTTATACTGGAGAAGTCATGTCAGAAGAACGTTTTCTCAGCCTGCAACACAGCGAAAGTGTCATCGCCAATATGGCATCAAGAATATTCGCGGCTTATGTCCAGAAGGGCGAAGTCGGCGATGCGAATGCCGATGAGTATGTCGAAAAGTCGGTCCGTATGGCGCTCAGGATCGCCGTGCGGGCAGATGCCGTCAGCAAGAGTGATGGCGAGTGGATCGTCGCGAACAGCAGCACGGGGCCGGCCAGCCTGTTGTAAATCGCCCCAAGTCGGCGAGCACGCTACGTGGAAGGCCGCTCGGCGGATCAACTGCCGCTGACGCGGAACCAACCGGCGATGCTGCTGCGCGTGGTGTGGGAGGTGCGCACTTCGTGCGGGAAAGATTCACTCAGGAAAAAGACCATCGTGCCGAAGTCCGGTGCCACGGTCGCGATGACCGTTTTCCCCGGCGGGTCGAATATCACCAACTCGCCGCCATCGCAGGCCCGCCAGCCTTTGTTCAGATACAGCACCGTGGTCAAGACCCGGTTCTTCCGGCCTTGCAGCACATCGGAATGTTTTGCATAGCCATTCCCTTTGCCATAGATCGCGTAGTGGCACTCGTAATCGAACAAGCCGAGAAAGAGCCGCGCGTTCAGTTCCAGACGTAATGCGTCCATGCGGGCCAAATAGATCTGGTCGGTGACGTTCGCCGCATCCAGCCAATCGATCACATCGCTGCGTATCGTTCCGATTTGTTTTTTGGTCGCACCCCTGCCTACCTGTGCCGCCCGAAAGCGTGCCGGGTCGTCATCTTGGCAACGCAGAGAGAGTTTTTCCAGCAAGTCGTTATTCAGCGCGTCGGCGAGAACGATATAGCCCGTACCTTCAAGCTGCCGGGAGATTTTTTCGATGTCCATAGAGGGCGAAAGTCTATCACCGATGCACGGGGCGGCAGGGTGAGATTTGCCGTGATAGGATTGCCGCCAGCCGGAATCCGGGGAGGGATATGAGCGCCAAAACAAAGTACGTGCAAGCGTGGCCTATGTGCTGCTGGCGACAGGCGCGTTGTTGCTGTTGCTCGGTATGTTCACCGATTCCGGAGGGGGCTTCTTCGCGTCATCGGTCGGCGTGATGCTGCTGTTCGTGGGCGCGCTCATGCTCATCTCGCTGTCTATCATCGGCGGTCTGCCTTGGTTCGCCCGGCTTGTTTCGCGTCTTGCCGAGCCGGTATGGGACGGGGAGATCATCCATGCCGACGGCAACGGGAGCAAGATTCGCTACGATTTCGATGAGGACGGTAGTCCGTGGTTCGTTGCGACCGATGTCTGTGTCGCCATCGGAACACGTACTCCGGCCCAAGGGGTGATGAAATGGGGCGGTGTGCCGTTGCTGATGCGCGGCAAGCATGCGTGCTTTTCCGGGGAAGATATCCCGACCTACCTGATTCCCCTGCCTATACACAATCATGCCGCCAGTAGCCTGCTGGTGAACATCCGCAACAATGTGCTGCGCAAGCTGGAAAAAGATCGGGAAGACCGGCAGCGCTACGGTTAGGCGGAAGGAATGTTGTGCAGCAGCCGTTCCCGCATGCAGTCGCTGTCGCCCGCCTGATAGTCACGGCAGATCATCGGGCGGCGCGAGTAGATCGTGCATAGCATGGTGTTTCTGTCCAGCGCCGCACACCAGCCGTCGTTGAGGCGTTTCATGATCCAGCCGTCCCAGCGATCCCGTTCCGTCAAACTCGCCGGAATATCATCGTCGGCCATCAGCATCACTTCCAGTTCGCAGCAACAGGCTTTGCACGAGGCGCACGAAATGACGGTCATGGCAATATCCGATAGGGCGACATCGTGAGCGATTCGATACGGTCGCCCAGCATGACGACCTGCCCGTCGAGCCTGGTGTCGCCGGTCTCGCTGAATTCGAAACGATAGGTGCGGCGCAACGCCCTCTGCCCCGATGCGGTGCGTGTGATTGCTATCCCGCTGCGGGCGACCGTGTCGTCGAGAAATTGCACCTCCGCCTGGCGGCAGGCCTGTTTGGCCGCAGCGCGCGCCGCCTCCAGGATGCGCAGACTGTTCAACCAGAACCACCCCAATGCCGCCAATGTCAGCAGTAGGATCAAGCTTGTTACATCCAATTTTTGTTTCCAATGCTGAAAAGTTGGCCGATGGTAAATCGAAAACGGGGGAGTGTGGCATTTGATTTTGGCTAAGACGGCATTTTGGTTCACCGCAAAGCGGGTATCAGCCATTCGATAGCCATCGAAAATGGAACACCTCCGCATACAACCCGCTGCACCTAGACATTTGACGGCACGTTTACGCAACGCTATGCGACGTGGCAAAAGACCGATGAACTGGGCGGGACGTGTCTCGTGGAATGGCGACTCTCGCCCCACGGCGATGAATCCAGGTATTACAATCGGAACCGTTCGACCTACAACACTGTCGTGAATAATGCGATTTATTGTCCGCTACGGATCATCGGCTTTGCCAACTGAATTTCGCAATGCGGACGGTTCGCTTCGCCTGCTCGATTATTCGATTCATCCGCCGACCCGGCTGGGGTTGCACAATGCCATGTTCGTCTGCAACGACCGCAGGGAGATACTAGAGACATATGGCGGCACGTACGAGTGCGAGGTCTATGTCGTGGAGGGCATGAATTCGCAAATGCTGACACAAGAACTGGCCATCAAGCTGTTCAACGCCTTGCCGAGCGGGGAAGTGAAATGGATCACCATCCGGGAGTTTTTGCAGCCGCGGCAGGATTCGACCGGTGCCGCCTGCTCACCGCAGGATCAGTTGCATCTGTTTGAATATACGCATCAACCTGATGATGAGATTCCAACGCATCATTTTGATGCGGATGCCTGACAAGTTAAAGCATGTTGGGCGGTGTTCAGTGTGCGTGTCAGTCCGGTCATTTTCAAGCCAGTCAAATGCTGCCGAACCTATGGCTACCACTTTGCCGATGCGTGCAGCGGTGTTGGCAACATCCTAACCGGACTGGAAATTGATTTAGGATTTGATAGTCGCGCATACTGCAAAAACAAAAAAGCCCATATAAATATGGGCTTAATTGATTGTTCTGGCGGAGAGGGCGGGATTCGAACCCGCGGTGGGGTATTACCCCACACACGCTTTCCAGGCGTGCGACTTAAACCGCTCATCCACCTCTCCGAAAGGGCGCGCAGGATAAACCAGAACGCTGTTGTCCGCAATCAGAAATGATTGCGCCATTCGCGCAGGGCGGTGAATACGGCGAGTTCGCTGGTGTCTGTCAGGCCGCGGGTGCGCATGGTTTGAATGAGTTCCGGGCTGGTGCAGCGCAGGAAGGGGTTGGTAGCCTTTTCCAGGGCGATGGTGGAGGGCAGGCTGGGCAGGTCTTGCCGGCGCAGGGTGTCTGTGTCGCGTTGGCGTTGTTGCAGCGCGACATTGCCGGGTTCGCACAGCAGGGCGAAGCGGATGTTGGATTCGGTGTATTCGTGGGCGCAATAGACCCGTGTCTCGTCGGGCAGCGCGGCCAGGCGTTGGAGGGAGTGGTGCAATTGTGCCGGTGAACCTTCGAAGTTTCTGCCGCAGCCCGCGCCGAACATCACATCGCCGCAAAATAGCATTCCGGGGGCGACAAAGGCGATGTGGTCGTCCAGGTGGCCGGGGGTTTCGATGATGTCGAAGGTGATGGCGGGGCCGGTGTCGGGGCCGGGGAGTTCCAGCCGGTCGCCTTCGCGCAGGTCGTTGGTGATGTGGGGGTTGCCGGCGATACGCGAATTGCCGGGATGCCGCCGTCCGTACACCGGCACGTTGTATACTTCGCGCAGTTTTGCGATGCCGCCGGTGTGGTCGGCGTGGCGGTGGGTGCACAGGATGGCCCCGAGTTGCAGGGCGTGCGTTTCGAGGAAAGCCAGCAGCGGCGCGGCTTCTCCGGGGTCGACGGCGATGGCGCGGCGGTCATCGTGGATCACCCAGATGTAGTTGTCGCGCAGGGCGGGGACGGGGGTAATGGCTGGCATGATGTTCATCGGGAAAGAAGTTTATGCCGGATTCTAAAGTAACAGCGCAAAGTTTGAGCGAATGGTTCGCCCTGCCGCAGGGGAATTATGTGCTGGCGCGGGAGCAGGCATATTTCGACCATACGGTGAGCGATATCTTCGGTTTCAACGCGTTGCAGCTCGGCTTGCCGGAGCAGGATTTCTTGCGCGGCAGCCGTATCCCCCTGCGTTTCAGCGCGGGCAATCAGGCGGGCAACGCGGTGCGGGTGCGCTGTGACGAGTTGCCGTTCGCCAGCGACAGTATGGATCTGGTGCTGCTGCCGCATGTGCTGGAGTTTTCCGCGCATCCTCACCAGATGTTGCGCGAAGTCGAGCGCGTGCTCATGCCCGAGGGCAGCGTGATCATCAGCGGCTTCAATCCGTTCAGCCTGTGGGGGTTGCACCGCGCGCTGGGGCGGCGTCAGGGTTATCCGTGGTGCGGTCAGTTCATCGCGCTGCCGCGTCTCAAGGACTGGCTGGCGCTGTTGGGGCTGGAAGTAGCGGGCGGACGTTTCGCCGCGTATGCGCCGCCGTTCCATAGCGCCAAGTGGCTGGGACGCAGTGCCTTCATGGAGGCGGCAGGGGATCGCTGGTGGGCGGTGAGCGGCGGCGTGTATTTCCTGCATGCGGTCAAGCGCGTGCATGGCATGCGGCTGATCAAGCCGCGCTGGAACGAGGGTTTGGTGCGCAAGCTGATGCCGGTCGCACCCAAAGTGAATAACAAGATCACACAGAAGACCGAGACAGAATGAGCGATGAAGTAGTCGAGATTTTTACCGATGGCGCATGCAAGGGGAATCCCGGCATCGGCGGATGGGGGGCGCTGCTGAGCGTCAAGGGCAAGGAGCGCGAGCTGTTCGGCGGCGAACCGCATACCACCAACAACCGCATGGAGTTGTTGGCGGCGATCTCCGCGCTGGAAGCGTTGACGCGGCATTGCCGGGTGCGTCTGCATACCGACTCCAAGTATGTGCAGCAGGGCATCACCGAATGGGTGCACAACTGGAAGTTGCGCGGCTGGAAGACGGCGGACAAGAAGCCGGTGAAGAACGATGATCTGTGGCGGCGGCTGGATGTGCTGGCCGCGCAGCATCAGGTCGAGTGGGTGTGGGTCAAGGGGCATGCCGGGCATGACGGCAACGAGCGCGCCGATGCACTGGCCAATCGCGGCGTGGAATCGGTGGCCGGAAAACTGGCGGGCGAAAAGATGGGGCTGAACCATGCGTAGGATCGTGCTGGATACCGAAACCACGGGACTGGATCCCCGGCAGGGGCATCGCATCATCGAACTGGCGGCGATCGAGCTGGACGGGCGCAAGATATCGAACCGCCGCTTTCACCGTTATCTGAATCCGGAGCGCGACATCGACGCGGGCGCGGTGGCGGTACACGGCCTGACTTACGAGCGTTTGCAGCATGAGCCGGTGTTCGCCGACATCGCGAGCGGTTTTATGGAATTCATCGAGGGCGCAGAGCTGATCATCCATAACGCGCCGTTCGATATGGGCTTTCTCAACCATGAGCTGGAATTGCTCGGTCTGCCGGCGTTGCAGAACGAGGTGCTGGATACGCTCAAGCTCGCGCGCGAGATGCATCCTGGCAAGAAGAACAGTCTGGACGCGCTGTGCAGCCGCTATGAGATAGATAACGCGCACCGTTCGCTGCACGGCGCGTTGCTGGATACCGAACTGCTGGCCGAGGTGTATTTCGCCATGACGCGCGGTCAGGAAAGCCTGCTCGGCAGCGATTCCGCGCGGACGACGCGCCAGCCTGCGGTGCTGAATCTGGACGCGTCCCGCCCGGTCTTGCGTGTCCTGCAACCTTCCGCCGAAGAATTGGCGGCGCATATGCAGCAACTGGCCGAGATCGACAAGGCCAGCAAAGGCGCTTGCCTGTGGAAGCGGCTGGATGAGGGCGCGCAGCTGGAGCAGGCAGTTTGAAGGGCTGGACTCGCGCTATCGCCTGGGGCATTGGGTGTCTGGCCGCGCTGTATCTGGCGGCTTGCGGCTATATGTGGGCGACGCAGAAGCAGCAGGTATTCGAGCCGTCACCGCTGTTGCAGACTACGCCGGCGCGCATGGGGATGGCTTTCGAGGAGTTGCGCGTCGCGGTCGGCAGCGGCGCGGAGCAGGGTGAGCTGCACGGCTGGTGGGTGCCTGCCGCGCGGGAAGACGCGCCGAGCGTGCTTTATTTTCACGGCAACTACCGCAACATCGGCAACAACCTCGATCACACGCGGCGACTGCACGAGCTGGGTTACAACGTGATGCTGGTGGATTATCGCGGCTACGGCATGAGCAGCGGCGGCGCGCCGAGCGAGGCCAAGATTTACGAGGATGCCGAAGCGGCTTGGCTCCATCTGCTCGAAGCGCGCAAGGTGAGGCCGCAGCAGGCCTTTATCTACGGACATTCGCTGGGCGGCGCCGTCGCCATCGATCTGGCGACGCGCCATCCCGAGGCAGCCGGCCTGATCGCGGAAAGCACGTTTACCTCGATGCGGGCGATGGGCGAACGCGAGTACGGTTTCCTGCCGATAGGCTGGCTGCTGAACCAGCGTTTCGACTCGCTGGAAAAGATCGGGCAAGTGAAAATCCCGGTGCTGCTGATACATGGCACCTGGGATAAAAAAGTACCGGTAGAGATGTCGCGGCAGTTGTTCGAGGCCGCGCCGCAACCCAAGATGCTGCGCTTGATCGAGGGGGGCGAACACAGCAACAGCGGCTCCGTCGGCTGGATCGAATATCGCGATGCGGTGTCGGCTTTCGTCGGGCAATACGCTCCAAAATGAGGTGGGCTTCGCGGAAGTTCCCCACTTTGAAAAAGGGGGGCTAGGGGGGATTGGCGGCAGGATGGCTAACACCACACCTTAAAATCTCCCTCCATCTCCGTTTACAAATGGGGATGGCAGCGTGTGTTGCCGCTTTGAGGCAATACCCGGTTTTTCGCTCCCTTTGAGGGGCCTGCAAATTAAAGTCTCCGGCTCGACCGGGGAATACTTATTCAATCAATGCCTGCGGGCGATACGGAACAAATATGAAAACAGATGTGATTATCATCGGCGCAGGTGCCGCCGGCCTGATGTGCGCGATGCAGGCCGCGCAGCGCGGTCGCTCCGTGGTGCTGATCGACCACTCCAAAAAGCTCGCCGAGAAGATACGCATCTCCGGCGGCGGCAACTGCAACTTCACCAACCGCGAGGTGGCACCGGACAATTTTATCTCGTCCAACCCGAACTTCTGCCGCTCCGCGCTGGCGCGCTACAAGCCGCAGGATTTCATCGCGCTGCTGTACAAGCACAACATCGCCTTCCAGGAAAAGACGCTGGGCCAGCTGTTCTGCGACGACGGCTCCGAGGCCATCGTCGCCATGCTGCGCAACGAATGTGACGAGGCCGGGGCGAAGCGCTTCATGGGCTGCGAGATCGAAGAGATCAAGTACGACGCACCGAAGGAAGAAGGCGGCAAAGGCAAATTCCATGTTGCCACCTCGCGCGGCGATTTCAAAGCGTCGTCGCTGGTCGTCGCCACCGGCGGCCTGTCCATCCCCAAGGCCGGTGCGACGCCTTACGGCTACCATGTCGCCGAACAGTTCGGCATCCCCATCGTCAAGCCCAGGCCCGGCCTAGTGCCGCTGAGCGTCGCCCCCGACGACTGGAAACCCTATGCCGACCTGACCGGCGTGTCGCTCGACGTGATAGTCAGCTTCGGCAAGCACAGCTTCCGCGAGAACATGCTGGTGACCCACCGAGGCCTCAGCGGCCCGGCGATCCTGCAAATCTCCTCCTACTGGCAACACGGCCAGCCGCTGCACATCGATTTGCTGCCCGACCTCGACATGGAAACGCAGCTGACCGAACAGAAAGGCAGCAAGAAACTATTGAGCAACTACCTGACGCAATGGTGGCCGAAGAGTTTCGCCGATGCGTGGTGCGGCGAACTGAAAGGCGTAGCGAACCTGCCGCTGAACCAATACAACGACAAACAGCGCAAATTGATCGCAGCAACCATCCACGATTGGCAAGTCACCCCCAGCGGCACGCTGGGCTATACCAAGGCTGAAGTCACCTGCGGCGGCGTGGACACGCACGCGCTGTCGTCCAAGACCATGGAATGCAACGAAGTGCCGGGGCTGTATTTCATCGGCGAAGTGGTGGATGTGACCGGGCAGCTGGGCGGCTACAACTTCCAGTGGGCTTGGGCGTCGGGGTATGCGGCGGGGCAGGCGGTTTAAGGGGAGGTTGGTGAACGAATTTACGCAGCGATACCCATCAATCAATCCCATTGGCGGGGATTGGTGCTATAGTTTTCCCGCTATTTTTAACTGACCGGGTAACGCGCCATGTCGACGGAAACCGAACTCAAGCTGCGCATCACGCCGCAGTCGCTTGCCCGGCTGAAGCGTCATCCGTTGCTCAAACAACATCAACTGGCGCGTCCGGTAACGCGCCGTCTGTATAACGTCTATTACGACACGCCCAAGCTTGAACTGAAAAAATCTGCGGTCGCGCTGCGTCTGCGCCGCGCGGGCGGGCAATGGTTGCAAACCCTGAAAGGCGGCGGCTCGGTGCAGGCCGGTTTGCACCGGCGCGACGAGTGGGAGATGCCGGTGAGCGGCGAGGCGCTGGATTTCTCCGCGCCGCAGGCGAGGGAGTGGGATGCCTATCTGCCCGCATCGCTGCGCAAAAAGTTGCAGCCGGTATTCGTCACGGATTTTTCCCGCTCGGCGCGCGTGCTGGCATGGCATGGCGCGCAGATCGAGTTGTGCATGGATCAGGGCGAGGTGCGTACCGGCCAGCATCACAGCGCGATTTGCGAGGTGGAACTGGAGTTGAAATCCGGCGAGCCGCAGCAGGTGTTCGAGCTGGCGCTGGTGTTGCTGGACAGCGTGCCGTTCGAGCTGGAGGCGGTGAGCAAGGCGGAGCAGGGCTACCGTTTGCTGGCGGGATACACGGAATCGCCGGTGAAGGCCTCGGTTCCGGTGTCGGGCGGGAAAGACGGTCTCGCGCAGGTGCTGCAACAATTGATCTGGTCGTGCCTGTCCCATTTGCAGGGGAATTTGCGCGGTGCGATGCAAAGTGACGATGCCGAATATCTGCACCAGATGCGCGTGGCGCTGCGCCGTCTGCGCGTGGTGTTGCGCATGGCGGAGAATCTGGGGGCGGATGAGGTGCTGGGCGGCCTGAGTCGCGATGTCGCGGCACTGTGCGTCGCGCTCGGACGCACGCGCGAGTGGGATGTGTTCGTCGGTCATACTTTGCTGCCGCTGCGCGACCGCATGCCGGGGCATGCCGGATTGCAGGCTTTGCTTGCCGAGGCGGAGTCGCGACGCGATGCCTGTTATGCCGAGTTGCGCGGGGAAAAGCAGGCTGTGGACTTGCAGAAGTTGTTGCTGCGCATCGCCATCTGGATGAGCGGCAGCTACTGGCACGACATCGGCGGCGGCTTGCCAAGGGCGCGGGATTTCGCCGCGCGCCGGCTGGAGCGGCTGTCCAGGCGTATCAATCGTGCCGCGCTGCATCTTCCCGGTGCCGATGCCGACCGCTTGCACGCCCTGCGCATCCTCGCCAAAAAGTTGCGCTACAGCGCGGAGTTCTTCGCCGGCCTGTTCGACAAACGCGCGGCCAAGCGCTATCTGTCCACTCTGTCCGCCATGCAGGAGGTGCTGGGACAGATCAATGATGTGGCGGTGGCGCACCGCTTGCTGGATAGCGAACTGGCGGCGGCTTTGCCGCAACAGCGGGAGGCGCTGGCACTGGCCAAGGGCTGGATCGCGCACGACTTGTCGCGCCAGTTCGTCGCGCTGCGCCGCGCGGTCAAGCGCCTGTCGGCGCAAGAGCCGTTCTGGGGCTTAGAGTGATCGTTGCGGAACCCTAGAAGTCGTCCTGATAGCGCACCGTGATCGGATAGCGCCAGTCTTTTCCGTAGCTGCGTTCTGTGATGCGGATCCCCACCGCCGATTGACGGCGCTTGTACTCGTTGATGCGGATCAGATGAACCACGCGGCGCACATCCGCCTCGGCGTGGCCGCAGGCCACGATCTGCGGGATGGAGAGATTCTGTTCGACATAACAGGCCATGATGTCGTCCAGCGTGTCGTAGGGCGGCAGGCTGTCCTGATCGGTCTGGTCGGGGCGCAGTTCGGCGCTGGGTGCGCGGGTGATGATGCGCTCCGGGATCACCGCGCCGAGCGTGTTGCGATAGCGCGACAGGCGGTAAACCAGTGTCTTGCTGACATCCTTCAGCACGGCGAACCCTCCCGCCATGTCGCCGTACAAAGTGGCATAGCCCACCGCCATTTCGGACTTGTTGCCGGTGGTCAGCACCAGCGAACCGAACTTGTTGGACAGGGCCATCAGCAGGGTGCCGCGTATGCGCGCTTGCAGATTCTCTTCGGTGGTGTCCGGGCCGCGTCCGGCGAAGTTCTGCCGCAGGGTGTCCAGATGGCTTTGAAAGATCGGCTCGATGGCGAGTTCGTCGTAACGCACGCCGAGCGTATCCACCATCTGGCGCGAATCGTCCAAGCTGATCTGCGCGGTATAGGGCGACGGCATCATCACCGCGTGTACCTTGTCTGCGCCCAGCGCGTCGACTGCGATGGCCAGTGTTAGCGCGGAATCGATGCCGCCGGACAGGCCGAGCAGCACCCCGGGGAAACGGTTCTTGCCGATGTAGTCGCGCACGCCCAGGCACAGGGCGCGATAGACTTCTGTTTCTTCCTCCAGTGTCTCGCACAGCTCGCCGGTCGGGCTCAAATCGTTCTGCAATTCGACCAGCAAGAGTGATTCCTCGAAGCGGCAGGCTTGCGCGGTGAGTTTGCCCGAACCGTCCATCGCGAAAGAACCGCCGTCGAACACCAGCTCGTCCTGCGCGCCGACCATGTTGGCATAGACCACCGCCATGCCGGTGTCGCGAGTGCGCTCGCGCACGGCGCGATGGCGCGAGGTCTGCTTGTTGATGGCGTAGGGCGAGGCGTTCAGCACCAGCAGCACTTGTGCGCCCGCCTTGTGCGCCTGGTTTGCGGCGGGTGCCTCCCATATGTCGGCGCAGATGTTGAGCCCGAAGCGGATGCCGCCGATATCGAACAGGCAAGGGTCGCTGCCGTGGTTGAAATAGCGTTCCTCGTCGAACACCGCATAGTTGGGCAGATGGTGCTTGAGATAGGTGTGCGTCACCGCGCCGTTCTGGAGCACCGAGGCGGCGTTGTAGTGTTTGCCGTCGATCTCGTGCGGATGACCCACCACGATGGCGATGCCTGAGGTTTTCGCGGCCAGTTCGCGCAAGGTCCGGTCGCAGGCTTGGTAGAATCCGGCGCGCAGCAGCAGGTCTTCCGGCGAATAGCCGCACAGGCTGAGTTCGGGGGTCAGCAGCAGTTGCGCTCCCTGTCGTGCGGCTTGTTCGGCCTGCGCCAGTATCTTCGCGGCATTCCCCGCGAGGTCGCCCAATACGCAGTTGATTTGTGCAATCGCGAGCTTCATTCGCCGCTTCTTTCTCGTGTCTCGATGATGGGGCCGGCGGCTCTCGCAGGCAGGTCATGCCTGCGTTGCCGGTCGGCGGATTATACCTTCGTAACAGCGGCGGATGCGCTACAGTGGCGCATCCGCCACATGGCGGATGACAGGAGTCATCGCGGGTTGTTAGACTGCCGAATCTGGGGAGAATCTGTTTATGGAGTCGTTCGGTCAAAGCGCGGATCGTCGCTGGTTCTGGTTGTTCGCGGCCTGGTTGGTGGCGACTGTTTCCACGCTGGGTGCGCTGTTCCTTGGCGAAGTCATGGGTTACACGCCTTGCGTGTTGTGCTGGTACCAGCGTATCGCCATGTTCCCGCTCGTTCTGGTGCTCGCCGCCGGCCTGTTCCCGTTCGACCGGCGCGTGGTGCGCTATGCCTTGCCGCTGGCCGTTGCCGGCTGGTTGCTGGCGGCATTCCATTTGGCGCTGGTCGCTGGCTGGATACCGGAGAGTATCAAGCCCTGCCAGCAGGGCGTGCCCTGTTCCGAGGTGCAGGTGGTCTGGTTCGGTTTTGTGACCATTCCGCTGCTGTCGCTGGTCTCATTTTCAATCGTCGCGGGACTGCTGCTCGCGACTCATTTCAAAGGTGAAAAATGAAACAAAAGACTTTATTCGTCGCTTCCGCCGTGGCGCTGTTGCTGGCCTTCGCCCTTGGTGTGCTGGTTTATTCCGGCCAGCAGGAAAAAGAGGCCGGGCAGCTCGCCGAGGCCGGCCGCGCGGCGCTGATCCGCATGCATTCGCCGACGCTGGGCAAGCCGGATGCGCCGGTGGTCATCGTCGAGTTCCTCGATCCGGCTTGCGAGACCTGCCGGGTTTTCTATCCACGGGTCAAACAGCTGATGGCCGAGCATCCGGACAAGATACGTCTCGTGTTGCGCTACGCGCCGTTCCATAACGGTTCGGACAAGGTCGTCGCGGTGCTTGAGGCGGCGCGCAAACAGGGTAAGTTCTGGCAGGCGCTGGAGGCGTTGCTGGCGACGCAGGCAGACTGGTCGCCAAACCATACGCCGCAGCTCTCCCTGGTGTGGAAGCCGCTGGAAGGGCTGGGGTTGAATATGGAGCAGATGGCGTTCGATATGACGGCGCCGGAGATCACGGAGCTGATCGCGCAGGATATTGCGGATGCGCGGACTTTGAACGTTACCAAAACACCGGAGTTTTTCGTCAACGGCAAGCCCTTGCCCCGCTTCGGTTTCGAGCAGCTGACCGCGCTGGTCGATCAGGAGCTGGAATCGGCGCGCAACCGTTGATATCGCGCATGCCGGCGGCGCGGGCGCGTGTTGCCGCGTGCTAGAATCGGAGCCATGTTGTGCGGTGTACCATTTAACCTTTCCATGATTCGTGATCCTGTGCGAATTGCAGCGGATCGGGCTTCAGTCCGGCATGTCGGACTGAAGCCCGCCCCACAGAATACGGCGGGGCTGTCTTCGATTATGGAAAGCTCAATAGCGAGAGGATGGAAATGAAGATATCGGAACCCTGTACTCTGGCGATCTTCGGTGCGGGTGGCAATCTCAGCCGCCGCAAGTTGATACCGGGCCTGTTTCATTTGGAGATGGTCGGACGTCTGCCCAAAGATGTGGTGATCCTCGCGTGCGATATCGTGCCGCGCACGCGCGAGGAGTGGGTGAGTGCCGTTACCGAGAATTTGCGCGCGCACCATGCGCAGGCGATCGACGAGTCGGCGCTGGCGCGATTCCTCTTGCGCCTGCATTATTTTGCGGTGCCGCCCGGTGACCCGGAAGCCTACCAGCGCCTGCGCAAGATGCTGGAAAGCGATAGCGGCTTCCCCGGCAACATGGTGTATTACATGGCGGTGCGCCCGTCCGACTATCCCACCATCGTGGAAGGTCTCGGCAATGCCGGCCTGCTCAAGCAACAGAACGGCTGGCGCCGCGTGGTGATCGAAAAGCCGTTCGGCTACGATCTGCTGAGCGCGCAGACGCTGCAAGCCAGCTTGTACCGCCATCTGAACGAGCCGCAGATCTACCGTATCGATCATTACCTCGGCAAGGGAACGGTGCAGAACGTGATGGTGTTCCGTTTCGCCAACATGCTGCTGGAACCGCTGTGGAACCACCATTACATCGACCACGTGCAGATCACCCATTCCGAGACGCTGGGGGTCGAGGGGCGCGCCGATTACTACGAGGGCGCGGGCGCATTGCGCGACATGATCCAGAGCCATTTGCTGCAACTGCTGGCGCTGGTGGCGATGGAAGCGCCGGTGAATATGTCGGCCGAGCATCTGCGCGACGAGAAGGTGAAGGTGCTGAAAGCGATCCGCCCCATCACCCAGAATGCGGTGCATGCCCACGCGTTTCGCGGCCAGTACACCAGCGGCAACATCGACGGCAAGGCGGTGCCCGGCTATCTGGAAGAGCCCGGTGTGGCTCGGGACAGCACCACGGAGACCTATGCCGCGCTGAAGCTGTTCATCGACAACTGGCGCTGGGCGGGCGTGCCGTTCTATCTGCGCACGGGCAAACGCATGCCGGAGAACAGTTCGGCGATCTGCATCCGTTTCAAGAAACCGCCGCAGGATCTGCTGCGCCACACGCGCACCGGCCCCAGCCAGCCGAACTGGATCATGCTCGGCATACAGCCGGACGACTGCCTCAAGATGGAGATGCAGGTGAAAGTGCCGGGACTGGATCTGCGTACCCGCGCCATCAGCCTGGATGCGACATACCGTAAAGGCGGCGAGGACGATTTCGATGCCTACGAAGGTCTGCTGCTCGATGTGATGAACGGCGATCATTCGCTGTTCCTGCGCATCGACGAGGTGGAGGCGGCGTGGCGCGTGGTCGATCCGATCCTCAAGGTGTGGTCGATGGAGCGTGATTTCATCAACGGTTATCAGGCAGGCACCTGGGGGCCGCGCGGCACCTATCGCCTGTTTGATCGTGACGACCAGTTCTGGCGTCACTCGCTGAATCTGGACGGAGCCAATCTGGAGGCTTACTGAGATGAGGCTGTTCCTCGCGGGTGATGTGGGCGGAACCAAGACGAGACTGGCGCTCGTCGAGGTGGACGGCGCACGGGTGCGCGTTGAACGCGAGTCAAGCTATCCCAGCCGCGACCACGCCGGTTTCGATATCCTGCTGGAGGATTTCCTTTCCACTGCGGATACCGTCCATCATGCCGCATTCGGCATCGCCGGCCCGATACAGGGCCGGGTGGTGCGTACCACCAATCTGCCCTGGTTGATCGATGCCGATGCTTTGCAACAGCGTTTCGGCTTCATCCGCTGTAGTCTGCTCAACGATCTGGAAGCGACCGCCTGCGGTATTCCCGCGCTGGCAGGCGATGATCTGCTGACGCTGCAATGCGGCACACCTGACGCGGTTGGCAATCTTGCCGTGATCGCGGCGGGAACCGGCTTGGGCGAGGCCGGAATGTATTGGGACGGCCAGCGCCATCACCCCTTCGCCACCGAAGGCGGTCACGCCAGCTTCAGTTCGCAGAGCGAAATGGAGATGGTGCTGCTGCAACAGCTACAGCAACGCTATGGTCATGTCAGTTGGGAACGCATCGTTTCCGGCATGGGCCTGCCCGACCTGTACCGTTTTCTGCGCGGCTACCGCAAGGCGAACACGCCGGTATGGCTGCAACAGCAGATGGATGAAGGCGATGCCGCCGCCGCGATTTCCGCTGCGGCACTGTCTTGCGCCGATGATATCTGTGTTGAGACGATGGGCTGGTTCGTGCGTCTGTACGGCGCGGAGGCGGGCAATCTGGCGCTCAAGGTGATGAGCCGGGGCGGCATGTATATCGGCGGCGGCATCGCGCCGAAGATATTGCCGTTGTTGCAGAACGGCGATTTTATGGCGGCTTTTTTAAACAAGGGCAGGATGCGCCCGCTGCTGGAAGCGATGCCGGTTCGGGTGATCCTCAATGATCGCGCCGCGCTGTACGGGCCGGCATTGCGTGCCGCGCAACTTGCCGGGGAACGCGAATGAAGCGGAATCTGCCCGGTGCCAAAGCCATCGTCGTCCATGCGGATGCACAGGCGCTGGCTGCTGCTGCTGCGCAGCGCATCGCCGAGCTGGCGGCGCAGGCGATCACCGCGCGCGGGGTGTTTCACCTTGCTTTGGCGGGCGGCGAGACGCCGCGCCGTTGCTATGAGCAGTTGCGCGTGATGCCGGTCGATTGGCGGCATGTGCGGATCTATTTCGGTGACGAGCGCTGTTTGCCGTCCGGTGATGCGCAGCGCAACGACACCATGGCGCGGGAGGCTTTGCTGAACCATATCGTCATCCCGCCGGAGAACGTGCACGCCATAGCGGCCGAACTCGGCGCGTCCGGGGCCGCCGCAGAATATGCGGCACGCCTGCCGTCGCGGCTGGATTTGGTGTTGCTCGGCATGGGCGAAGACGGTCACACGGCCAGTTTGTTTCCCGGCAATCCGGCGACGGAGTCGGGCGAGAATGCGGTGCCGGTGTTTGGCGCGCCCAAACCTCCGCCGGAGCGCGTATCCTTGGGCATGGCTGTCTTGAATGGGGCGCGAGAGAAATTGTTTCTGGTCGCGGGTGCCGGAAAGTGCGGGGCTTTGCAGCGCATCGCACGGGGCGAGGCGCTGCCTGCCGCCCGGATAACGGGGGCCGAGTGGCACATGGATCGTGCCGCCTGGCCGCAAGAACTGATTTAAATAACACGGGGAGAAAGATATGCAGATCGGAATGATAGGGTTGGGACGTATGGGGGCGAACATGGTGCGCCGTTTGCAGCGCGCGGGGCATCAGTGCGTGGTGTTCGACCGCAGCAGCGAGGCGGTGCAGGCGCTGGTCAAGGAAGGTGCAACACCCGCCGACAGCATCGAGGATTTTCTGGGCAAGCTGAGCACGCCGCGCGCGGTGTGGCTGATGTTGCCCGCCGCCGTGGTTGATGCCAGCATCGCCGAACTGACTCCGTTGCTGGGCAAGGACGATATCCTCATCGACGGCGGCAATTCGTACTACAAGGACGACATCGCGCGCGCCGGCCAGCTTGCACCGCGCGCCATTCACTATGTCGATGTCGGCGTGAGCGGCGGGGTATGGGGGCTGGAGCGCGGCTACTGCCTGATGATAGGCGGCGATCAGGAGTCTGTCACACGCCTGCAACCGATCTTCGCCACACTTGCGCCGGGGGTGGAGACTGCGTCGCGCACCGAAGGGCGCAGCGGCGTGCCGAACACGGCCGAGCAGGGTTATCTGCACTGCGGTCCGGCGGGGGCGGGGCACTTCGTCAAGATGGTGCACAACGGTATCGAGTACGGCTTGATGGCGGCCTATGCCGAGGGATTCAATCTGCTGCGCCACGCCAATGTCGGCGGCATCACGCGCCAGATCGATGCCGAGACCACACCGCTGCGAGAGCCGGAGGCGTTCCGCTATGATATCGATGTGTCGGAGGTCGCCGAATTGTGGCGGCGCGGCAGCGTGGTCGGCTCCTGGCTTCTCGACCTGACCGCGCACGCTTTGCAAGCGGATCCGAACTTGCAGAACTTCGGCGGCAAGGTGTCCGATTCCGGCGAGGGGCGCTGGACCAGTATCGCCGCCATCGAGTCCGGCACGCCGGCTCCGGTGCTGACGGCGGCCTTGTTCAACCGTTTCTCTTCGCGCGGCGAGGCGGATTACGGCGATAAGCTGCTGTCCGCACTGCGCTTCGAGTTCGGCGGTCACCACGAAAAGAAATGACCGGATACGGTCGAGCAGAAAAAAGGAAATAGCATATGGCTACGAATAAACGAGGTTCCGTCGGCAAGACCAAGGCAGCGTGCTTCGATGTGGAGTCGGTCAAGAACTCCCTGAACGATTGTCTGACCTTCTCGGTCGGCAAGGATCCCATCACCGCGACCGAGCGCGACTGGTTTCATGCCACCGCCTATATGACGCGCGACCGCCTGATCGAGCGCTGGATGCAGACCATGCGCACCTATTACCGCAGCGATGTCAAACGCGTGTATTACCTGTCGATGGAGTTCCTGATGGGGCGTACCCTGATGAATAGCGTGCTGAATCTGCAATTCGACCAGGAGTGTCGCGCGGTATTGCAGGATTGCGGGCTGGATCTGGAGAAGATTCGCGAGTTGGAAAACGATGCCGCGCTGGGCAACGGCGGGCTGGGGCGTCTGGCGGCCTGTTTCCTGGATTCGATGGCGACGCTCGACTTGCCCGGTTACGGCTACGGCATCCGCTACGAGTACGGCATGTTCACCCAGCATATCGAGGACGGGCGCCAGATCGAGCATCCGGACAACTGGCTGCGTTACGGAAACCCGTGGGAATTCTCGCGTCCGGAAGTGCTGTATCAGGTGAAGTTCCACGGGCGCGTCGTGCAGTACCCGGATGCCAACGGCATACGCTATCACTGGGTGGATTCCGACGATGTGATGGCGATGGCCTACGACACACCCATTCCGGGTTACGGCACGGCCACGGTCAACAACATGCGCCTGTGGGCGGCCAAGGCTTCGCGTGATTTCGATCTCGGCTATTTCAACGAGGGCAACTACATCAAGGCGGTCGAGGACAAGAACGAATCGGAGAACCTGTCCAAAGTGCTGTATCCCGATGACACCACCGAGATGGGGCGCGAACTGCGCCTGAAGCAGCAATATTTCTTTGTCAGCGCTTCGCTGCAGGATATCCTTTACCGCTACAGCAAATCGCATGAGAACTTCGACGCGCTGCCGGACAAGGTGGCGATCCAGCTCAACGATACCCATCCCTCCATCGCGATCCCGGAATTGATGCGCGTGCTGGTGGATCTGCACCGTATGGATTGGGACAAGGCGTGGGACATCACCTGCCGCACCTTCGCCTACACCAATCACACGCTGATGCCGGAAGCACTGGAAACCTGGCCGGTGGCGCTGTTTGAGGACGTGCTGCCGCGCCATTTGCAGATCATCTACGAGATCAATCACCGCTTCCTCAAGGAAGTGATGCACTGCTATCCGGGCGACAACGACATCCTCGGACGCATGTCCATCATCGACGACAGGGGAAACAAACGCGTGCGCATGGCGCACCTGGCGATCATCGGCAGCCACTCGGTGAACGGCGTGGCCCGGATACACACCGAGCTGATGAAACAGACGATCTTTGCCGATTTCCACCGTTTCTATCCGGACAAGATCATCAACATGACCAACGGCATCACGCCGAGACGCTGGCTCAACCAGGCCAATCCGGAGTTATCGGCGCTGATCTCCGGGCGTATCGGCAGCGGCTGGGTGCGCGATCTGAGCCAGCTGGACAAGCTGGCGGCGTTCGCCGACGACGAGGCGTTTCAGGGCGAGTTCGCCGTGGTGAAGCGCGACAACAAGATGAGGCTGGCCCAACTGATCAAGGAACGCCTGGGCATCGAGGTCAATGTGGATTCCCTGTTCGATGTGCAGATCAAGCGCATCCATGAATACAAACGCCAGCTGCTCAACGTGCTGCATGTCGTCACCCTGTACAACCGCATCCGCAACAATCCGGACGATGAGACCGTGCCGCGCACGGTGATCTTCGGCGGCAAGGCGGCACCCGGTTACGTCACGGCCAAGCTGATCATCCGGCTGATTAACGATGTCGCCGATATCGTCAACAACGATCCGCGCATCGGTGACCGTCTCAAGGTGGTGTTCATCCCGAATTACGATGTTTCCACCGCCGAGATCATCATTCCGGCGGCCGATTTGTCCGAGCAGATTTCGACGGCGGGCACCGAGGCGTCCGGCACCGGCAATATGAAACTGTCGCTCAACGGCGCGCTGACCATCGGCACGCTGGACGGTGCCAACATCGAGATACGCGAGGAAGTCGGCGAAGAGAACTTCTTCATCTTCGGCCTGACCACCGAGGAAGTGGCGCGGGTGTATCAGCAGGAGTATCGCCCGCAGGACTATTACTGGAACAACGGTGAATTGCGCGCGGTGATCGACATGATCGCTTCCGGTTATTTCTCACCCGAGGAGCATGGTCGTTACCAGCCCATCGTCGATAATCTGATGGGCAAGGACCATTATCTGCTGATGGCCGACTATGCGTCGTATATCGCCTGCCAGAACGAGGTTGAAACGGCTTATCGCGACCGCCGCACCTGGCAGCGCAAAGCCATACTGAATGTCGCCCGCATGGGCAAATTTTCCAGCGACCGTACCATTTCCGACTATGCCGAAAAGATATGGCAGAGCAAGCCGGTGACGGGTTGATGTTTTTTCGGTTGTACGATTCGGCTGGATATTTTTAAGGTTGATGCAATGGAACAGATGAAAGTGTTGTACGCCACCTCCGAGGTGGCACCGCTGATCAAGACCGGCGGTTTGGCGGATGTCAGCGGTGCGCTGCCCGCCGCGTTGCGCGCGATCGGCGTGGATGTGCGTGTGCTGGTGCCGGGATACCGGCAGGTGATGGTGCAACTCGGTGCCTACAATATCGCCGCGCGTTTCGACAAGTTGCCCGGTTTCCCTTCCTCGCGCCTGATCACAGGGATGACGTCCAACGGCGTGCCGCTGCTGGTGCTGGATTGTCCCGAGCTGTACCAGCGCGATGGCGGGCCGTATCAGGATGCGGGCGGGCGCGATTGGGCGGATAATGCGTTGCGTTTCGGCTTGTTGTCCCGCGTCGCGGCGGCACTTTGCAGCAGCGAGTCACCCTTGGACTGGCGTCCTGATCTGCTTAACTGCAACGATTGGCAGACCGGTCTAGCTCCGGCTTATCTGCGTCTGGCAAAATTACCCGCAGCCAGTGTGGTGTCCATCCATAATCTGGCTTTTCAGGGGATATTCCCGCTTGCCACGGCAACCAAACTCAATCTGCCTGCCGCCAGTTTTTCCATTCACGGTGTCGAGTATTACGGCAACCTTTCCTTTCTCAAAGCCGGGCTGGTCTACGCCGATCATCTCATCACCGTCAGCCCGACCTACGCGCAAGAGATACAGCAGGAAGCATTGGGATTCGGCATGCAGGGGCTGCTGTATGACAGACGCGAGCGTTTGACCGGCATTCTCAACGGTATCGACACGACGGAATGGGATCCCTCGTCCGATGCTTACCTTGCGCAGCGCTACAGCGCCGCGCGTATGGCGGGCAAGGCCGCCAACAAGGAAGCGATACAGATCAAACTTGGCCTGACTCCCGACCCCGATGTGCCTTTGCTTGGCGTGGTCAGCCGATTCACCTATCAGAAAGGGCTGGACCTGCTGCTGGAGATCGCCCCGCAACTGGTCGAATTGCCGGTGCAGCTGGTGTTATTGGGCAGCGGCGATGCGGAGATGCAGACGGCGGTACGCGAATTGTCGCAGCGTTATCCGGGCAAGATCGGCGCGCATATCGGTTTTAGCGAAGAGCTTTCGCATCTGATCGAAGCGGGGGCGGATATGTTCATCATGCCTTCGCGTTTCGAACCCTGCGGTCTCAACCAGTTCTACAGCCAGCGCTACGGCACACCGCCCATCGTGCACGCCACCGGCGGACTGGCCGATTCGGTGGTGGACTGCACGCCCGAATCGCTCAAGGACGGAACGGCCAGCGGTTTTGTTTTTCACGGCATGACACCCGCCAATCTTCACGCCACTATCTTGCGCGCAGTCGAACTCTATCGGGATACGCGCAAGTGGAATGCGTTGCGCAAGAACTGTATGAGCAAAGATTTCAGCTGGGAGACCAGCGCCAAAGCCTATCTGGATATCTACCGTAAAGTGATCGAGCGGCGATAGGGCAGGGGGCCGGTATCGCCTGCGAGATATTTCTTCTTGACAGTCCCTGCCGGTTTAGCCAAGCTAGGCGCATGTCACAACTGTCCAAAAAATTTGTCGCCGTACTGATGCTGCTGTGGCTGCCGCTGTTCAGCGGCAGTGCACTCGCGGCATCGGTGTCCATGCAGGCGCAGCGCGGCGACTGTCACGAGGCGGCCGTTCAGGAAATGCAGCATGCCGGTGAGCATCAGCATCATGATGCCGATGCTTCGTTTGCGCCGGGCCAGGCTGCACCGGCTGATCAGGCGGATACCTCCTGCAATGCTTGCGGCATCTGCCATCTGGCGTGCAGCGGCTATCTGGCGATGCACGGGCTGCCGGCACCGGAGGCACCGCAAGCTGCGGCAGCGGTGACACCCTGTACTATTTCGTTCCATTCCATTACCTCCGCTCCGCTCGTTCCCCCGCCCCTCGTTCGCGCTTGACGCGGGACGAGTCCGTCTGCTGTTTCCCCGAGCCGATCTGGCTCCGATCTAGTCACTGACTTCGTTTCGCATCGTTCGGCGGTCGCATCGCGTCTGTCCGATGGAATCAATGCGAGGAACAGATCATGAAACGAATACCGATTTACCTGCTCGTCGGCATGCTGCTCGGCCCGCTTCCGGCCGTCGCCGCCGAGCGTCCGCTGGGCAGCGACGTCGCCGGTTTGCTGGCCTATGCGCGCGAGCACAATCCCGAGCTGGCGGCGATGCGATACGAGGCGGATGCCGCAGTGCAGCGCGTGCAGCCCGCCGGCGCATTGCCTGATCCGGTGCTGCGCGCCGAGTTGATGGATGTCACCAACCAGGGCACGAACCGTCCGCCCAGCCTGTGGCCGTCGGAAGTCGGCAGCACGCGCTATCTGCTGATGCAGAGCGTGCCATGGTTCGGCAAACGCGGCTTGCAGCGCGAGGTGGCCGAGGCACAGGTGGCGCAGGCTGATGGTCAGGCTGCGGTGACCTGGGCCGAACTGGCCGGAAGGATCAAGACGGCTTACGCGATGTACTACTACCTGTACGGCAGCGAACGGCTGGCGCGGCAGACGCTGGAGTGGCTGACCACGCTGGAGCAGGTTGCGCAGACGCGCTACGCCAATGGGCTGGCTGCGCAGCAGGAGGTCATCCGCGTGCAGGTCGAGCAGACCATGCTGCGCGCCGAATTGATCGAACTGGAGAGCGAGCGGCATCACCAGCAAAGCCGCTTGAATTCTTTGCTGTCGCGTCCCGCGATGGCGGAACTGGCCGAGCCGTCGCAACTGCGGCGATTGCCTGCCGCCGTCCAACTGGACTATCCGTTTCTGGAGCAGAAGCTGCGTGCGCGCAACCCGCAGTTGCAGATCGCCGAGGCGCAGATACAGTCCGCCGAAAAGAGTCGCGACCTCGTTCAGCTCAACCGCTATCCCGGCTTCACGCTGGGTGTTGCGCCGACCCAGTCCGGCAATTCGGTGAGGAGCTGGGACCTGATGGTGGAGATCAACATCCCGCTGCAACAAGGCACACGCCGTTCGCAGGAGCGCGAGGCGGAAGCACTGCTGGCGGCATCCGGTGCGCGCAAGGAAGCGCTGCTCAACCAGACGTTGTCCGAGTTATCCGAGAGCCTGTACGGGCTGGAGACCGCGCGCCGCACCGAGTCGCTGGCGGCGACGCGATCGCTGCCGCAGAGCGAGTTGTCCTACCAGTCCGCCCTCTCGGGCTACGAGACCGGCAAGGTGGAATTCGCCATGCTGATCGAGGCGCAACGGCAAATCCTGAAGGCGAAACAGCAACTGCTCAAGGCTCAGGTGGATGCGCAACTGCGGCTGTCCGAGATCGAACGTTTGTTGGGAGAAGAATTATGAAAAACATTTCCGTCATCATCGTCGCCGTGCTGTCGCTGTCGGGCGTGGCCGCGGGCGGCTACTGGCTGGGTACGCGTTCCGCTGTACCGTCATCGGAAGCCGTCGCGGCCAAGAGCGAGCGCAAGCTGCTGTACTACCGCAATCCGATGGGGCTACCGGACACTTCGCCTGTACCGAAGAAGGATGCGATGGGTATGGACTACGTGCCGGTATACGAGGGCGGTGCGGAGCAGGGCGGCGCGAGCCAGATAACCATCAGCACCGACAAGGTGCAGAAGCTGGGTGTGAAGAGCGAGGCGGCGGCGCTACGCGTGCTGGACAAGACGTTGCGCGCGGTTGGGCGGATCGAGATCGACGAGCGCCGCACCTTCGTCATCGCGCCAAAATTCGAAGGCTGGGTGGAACGCCTGTATGTAAACACTACGGGTCAGGGAGTTGCCAAGGGCCAGCCGCTGTTCGAGGTATACAGCCCTGAGCTGGTCTCGGCAAGGCGCGAACGCGAACTCGCCGCTCAAGCCATAGACGCGTTGAAGGATGCCGACGACGAGGCGCGCGACGGCATGCGGCGGCTCGCCGAATCCAGCGCCGCGCGCCTGAAGAACTGGGACGTCGCGGACGGTAAGGTAAGCGGCAACCGCGTGACTTTCCATGCGCCGATCTTCGGCGTCGTGTTGGAGAAGCGGGCGGTGCAGGGCATGCGCTTTATGCCGGGCGAAGAGCTGTACCGTATCGCCGACCTGTCCACGGTATGGGTCGTCGCCGATGTCGCCGAACAGGAGATCGCCGGGATCAAGGCGGGCGATGCGGTGCGGGTCAAGGTCGATGCTTATCCCGAGCAACGTTTTGACGGCAAGATAGCCTTCGTCTATCCGACGCTGAATAGCTCGACGCGCACGGTTCAGGTGCGGGCGGAACTCGCCAATCCGCAGGGCTTGCTCAAGCCGTCGATGTTCGCGCAGGTCGAGCTGCCGGTGGGCGGTGCAAGCCCGGTGCTGACCGTGCCCGACTCGGCGGTGATCGACAGCGGTACTCGGAAGGTGGTGCTGGTGCGTCTGGCTGAAGGGCGCTTCGAACCGCGCACCGTCACGCTTGGCGGTCGCGGTGACGATTACATCGAAGTTCTCTCCGGTGTTGAAGAAGGAGAGCAGGTCGTGACCTCGGCCAACTTCCTGCTCGATTCGGAGAGTAATTTGAAGGCGGCGCTGGGCGGTATGGCGGTTGCAACGGCAGATGTAGGTCTGGATTCATCCCGACAAGTCGGACTGAAGTCCGACCTACCAAGCAAAACGGTGGGGCATCAGGCGCAAGGCACGCTGGAAGCGATCAATAGTGACGGTACCGTGAGCATCACCCACGACCCCATCCCCTCGCTCAAGTGGCCCGCCATGATCATGGACTTTGCGCTGGCGAATCCGTCGCTGGTGGCTAATATCAAACCGGGTAGAGCGATCAGCTTCGAGATCGTGGAGCGCGGCGAGGGCGAATGGGTCGTCACGAAGATGCAGTCAAAGGAGACGAGCCATGCTGAACACAATCATTGAGTGGTCGGCGAAGAACCGCTTCCTGGTCCTGCTCGCCACCCTGTTCATCACGCTGGCAGGCATCTATGCGCTGGTGAAGACGCCGCTGGACGCACTGCCCGATCTCTCCGACGTGCAGGTGATCGTCTACACCGAGTACCCCGGCCAAGCGCCGCAAGTGGTGGAAGACCAGGTCACCTACCCGCTCACCACGGCCATGCTGTCCGTGCCGAAATCGAAAGTGGTGCGCGGCTTCTCCTTCTTCGGCGCGTCTTTCGTGTACGTGATCTTCGAGGACGGCACAGACATCTACTGGGCGCGGTCACGCGTGCTGGAATATCTCAACAGCATCGCCGGTCGCATGCCCAGCGGCGTGTCGCCGCAACTTGGGCCGGATGCGAGTGGCGTGGGCTGGGTGTACCAGTACGCGGTGCTCAGCGAGAAACACAACCTCGCCGAGCTGCGTACCATGCAGGACTGGTATCTGCGCTACCAACTCACCAAGGCGCATGGCGTCGCCGAAGTCGCCTCGGTCGGCGGCTTCGTGCAGCAATACCAGGTGACGGTCGATCCGTTGAAGCTGCGTTCCTACAGCATTTCCTTGAACAAAGTTTCACAGGTCATCCGCGAATCGAACCGCGATGTCGGCGGGCGTGTGGTGGAAATGGCCGAGACCGAGTACATGGTGCGCGGCCGCGGCTACCTGCGCGGCAAAGCGGATATCGAAAATCTGGTCGTGAAAGCCGAGCGCGGCACGCCGGTGCTGCTGCGCGACATCGCCCGCGTGGAGCTGGGCCCGGACGAGCGGCGCGGCCTGACCGAGTTGAATGGCGAAGGCGAAGTGGTGTCCGGCATCGCCATGGCGCGCTACGGGCAGAACGCGCTGGAGGTGATCGAAAACATAAAAGCCAAGATCGCCGAGATCGCGCCCGGCTTGCCGGAAGGCGTGACCATCCAGACCGTGTATGACCGCTCCGAACTGATCCAGCGCGCCATCGCTACGCTGAAGAAGACGCTGCTGGAAGAGGGATTGATCGTGGCGCTGGTGTGCATGGTGTTTTTGATGCATGCGCGCAGCGCCCTGGTCGCCATCGTGATGCTGCCTATTGGCGTGTTGATCGCGTTCATCGCGATGCGCTTTTTGAACCTCAATTACAACATCATGAGTTTGGGCGGGATTGCGATTGCCATTGGGGCGATGGTGGATGCGGCGATTGTGATGATTGAGAATGCGCATAAGCATTTGGAGCGGCTGGATACCTCCCGCGCATCAGTCCCCTCTCCCGCTCGCGGGAGAGGGTTAGGGAGAGGGTTGGAAGTTGACAGCAAAAGCACCCTCTCCCCCAGCCCCTCTCCCGTAAACGTGAGAGGGGAGCCAAACCTGAGCGAACGCGCCCAAGCCATCCTCTCCGCCTGCAAAGAAGTCGGCCCCTCCCTCTTCTTCTCCCTGCTCATCATCACCGTTTCCTTCCTGCCGGTGTTCACGCTGGAAGCGCAGGAAGGCCGACTGTTCGCGCCGCTGGCGTTCACCAAGACCTTCGCCATGGCCGGCGCTGCCCTGCTTTCGGTCACGCTGGTGCCGGTGCTGATGCTGCTGTTCATCAAAGGCAGGATCAAACCGGAATCAGCAAACCCGCTCAACCGCTGGATGATCGCCGGCTACCGCCCGCTCATCGCCACCGTGCTGCGCCGCAAGAAAACCACGCTCGCCATCGCCGCATTGGCGATGCTGTTGAGCATCTATCCCGCTATGAAACTTGGCAGCGAATTCATGCCGACGCTCAACGAGGGCACGCTGTTTTACATGCCCACCGCGTTGCCCGGCATGTCGGTGACCAAGGCCGCCGAGCTATTGCAGACGCAGAACAAGATCATCAAGAGCTTCCCCGAGGTCGCCTCGGTGTATGGCAAGGCGGGCCGCGCGCAAACCGCCACCGACCCGGCACCGCTGGAGATGTTCGAGACGGTGATCAACCTCAAGCCGCAGGAGGAATGGCGCGATGGCATGGACACCGACAAGCTGATCGCCGAGTTGGATCGCGCGCTGCAGTTCCCCGGCGTGGCCAACTCGTGGACCATGCCGATCAAGGCGCGCATCGACATGCTCTCCTCCGGCATCCGCACGCCCATCGGCATCAAGGTGTATGGCAAGAATCTGGAGGAGATGGAACGCCTCGCCAAGCAGATCGAGGCCGTGATCAAAAACATACCGGGCACGACCAGCGCTTACGCCGAGCGTATCACCGGCGGTTTCTATCTCGATATTGAACCAGACCGGCTGGCGCTGGCGCGCTACGGATTGACTATCGGTGAATTGCAGGACGTCATCGCCACCGCGCTCGGCGGCGAGATGGTCACCACCACGGTGGAAGGTCTGGAACGCTTCGGCGTGAGCGTGCGATACCCGCGCGAACTGCGCGACACGCCGGAACGGATCGCGCGCGAGGTGCTGGTGTCCACCATGGACGGCGCGATGATTCCGCTCGGCCAGGTCGCCAGGTTGAGCCTCAGCAAGGGCGCGCCGAGTATACGCACCGAGAATGCCCTGCTCTCCGCCTACATCTACGTGGACATCCGCGAGCGCGACATCGGCTCCTATGTGGACGAGGCGCGCAAGGCGGTGGCGGCAGAGGTGAAGTTCCCGCCCGGCTACTACGCCACCTGGAGCGGGCAGTTCGAATACATGGAGCGCGCCATCGCCAAGATGAAGATTGTGATCCCCATCACGCTGCTGCTGATCTTCCTGCTGCTCTATCTCAACTTCAAGCGCGTCACCGAATCGCTGGTGGTGATGCTGTCGGTACCGTTTGCGTTGGTGGGCGGCGTGTGGCTGCTGTGGCTGCTCGATTACAACCTCTCGGTGGCAGTCGCCGTGGGCTTCATCGCATTGGCCGGTGTGGCGGCAGAGACCGGCGTGGTGATGCTGATCTATCTGGAACATGCCTGGCGCGACATTCAGGCGCGTTGCGCCGATGCAGGACGTTCGCCGACCGCCGCCGAACTGCAGGCCGCCATCATGCACGGCGCAGTGGAACGCGTGCGCCCCAAGATGATGACCGTGGTCGCCATCATGGCCGGTCTGCTGCCCATTCTGTGGAGCAGCGGCACCGGCTCGGAAGTGATGCGCCGCATCGCTGCCCCCATGGTCGGCGGTATGATCTCCTCAGCCGTGCTCACGCTGCTGGTGATCCCGGTGATCTATGCGCTGATCAAGCAAAAGGAATCTACTCCAACCATTAACCAACCCGAAAAGGAAACATCATGAAAACTCTGACTCTCGCATTTATTCTCGCCCTGCTGGCGACCGGCACCGCCGCCCGCGCCGCATCGCACGAACATGAGCATCAACACGACACAGCTACGCAGCAGGCCGCCACCACGCACGCAGGCACAGGGGTACTGAAAGCGGTGAACACCAAGGACGGCAAGGTGCAGATCGCGCACGAACCCATCGCCGAACTGGATTGGCCGTCGATGACCATGTGGTTTGCGTTGCGCGATCCTTTGCCCAAGGACCTCAAGGCCGGTGACGCAGTGCGCTTTGAAATGATGCAGGGCGAAAAGAAGCAGTGGGTGATCGTCAAGATCGGGCGCAAGTAAAATAGCTCGAACAACTCGGTACGCCGATTGCTACTGATTTCAAGCATCGGGATGTTGGTGAGATGTCCATGAGAAATGCTATTGAGCTGGAAGCTGCGCAAGGAAGTAGCCGCCGACCTGCGCTCCATCTACACTGTGCCACGGTCGATGCCGTTTTAGAAAGTGGGCATTCATTCCAATGTTTTGAACACCCTCTCCACAGGTGGTGAGTTGTCCAAAATAAATTATCCGGGTTAACCCAAGGTACTATGCGGCGGGTAAAGTGACTTCACGTGATGGCTAAGTGGCTGGCTGAATTGAGCCCCCACAGGGAAGGCGCTTGCCGTCGCGCTCGATTTGTCCGGGCGATAGCGCTTCATTCCCCCAGTTTCATGCGCCGGACGTAATGGCAGGTATAGCCTCCCGGATGTTTGATCAGATATTGCTGGTGATATTCCTCGGCGCGGAAGAACGTTTTGAAGGGGATGATCTGTGTGACGATCCGCGTTTGCCATTCGCCTGAGGCTTCGACGATGCGGATGACTTCTTCGGCCATGTCTTGTTGTTCTTTGCTCACCGGGAAGATCGCCGAGCGGTATTGCGTGCCGCTGTCGTTGCCCTGCCGGTCTGGCGTGGTGGGGTTATGCATGCGGAAGAATTCGAACAGCAGGTGGCGGTAGCTTAACTGTGCCGGATCGAACGTCACTTTCAGCGATTCGGCGTGGCCGCTGCGTCCGGTCTTGACCAGTTCGTAACTGGCATTCGGGGTGTCGCCCCCGGTGTAGCCGACTTCGGTGGACAACACGCCGGGAATCTGGCGCACCAACTCTTCCATGCCCCAGAAGCAACCACCGGCAAGATAGGCGATCTCCGGTGTCATGACCGTTGCTGTGCGGCGGCGAGCAGCAGGAACAGGCTGGGACGTTTGTGCAATGGAGGGGGCGGTGCCGATTTCCATTGCGCGATGCTGCGGGTCTGAATAAGTTCTCCGGGAAGACTGATGTCGCAGGCGATGCATAGCAGCGTCTGCGCGCGGCAGTGGGCGAGCAGGGCATGGAACATCTTGTCGTTGCGGTAGGGCGTTTCGATGAACAACTGGGTCTGGTTGCGTTTTGCCGACTCCGCTTCCAGCACTGCGATTGTTCTGGCGCGATCCTCTTCCGCGATGGGCAGGTAACCGTGAAAGGCGAAGCACTGGCCGTTCAGTCCGGAGGCCATCAACGCCAGCAGGATGGAGGACGGGCCGACCAGCGGCACGACGCGGATGCCGTGGCGATGCGCCAGATTGACCAAGTCCGCGCCGGGGTCGGCGATGCCGGGGCAGCCGGCTTCGGAGATGATGCCCACATCCTCGCCGGCCAACAGGGGGGCGAGCAGATCGGCCAGTTCGCGCGCTTCGGTGTGTTCGTTGAGCATGGCAAAATGCAGCGACTGGATCGGCAACTCGGGCTTGAGGGCGGAGAGGAACTGGCGCGCGGTCTTGGCTTGTTCCACCACGAAATGCTTCAGCTTGCGTGCCACGTCTATGGTGTGCTGCGGCAAGACTTGCGTGGCGGGGGTGTCGCCCAGCGTGCAAGGGATGAGGTACAGCGTTCCTTTATCCATGCTCAGAACAGGCGCACGTCTTCGCGGCGCAGCATGTTGCACAGCAGGATCAGCGGCAGGCCGATCAGCGCGTTCGGGTCGTCCCCGCTCATTTTGCTCATCAGCGCGATGCCCAATCCTTCGGATTTCGCGCTACCGGCGCACTGATAGGGTTGTTCTTTGCGCAGATAGGCTTCGATCTCGGCATCGTCAAGGTCGCGCAGTGTGACGTGATTTTCCGCGACTTCGGTCTGCATGTTGCCGGTTTTGCTGTTCAGCAGCGTGAGCGCGGTGTAGAAGACGGTGGTCTTGCCGCGCATTGCACGCAATTGCTTTGCCGCATTGTCGTGGGTGAGCGGTTTGCCGATCTGCTGTCCGTCCAGCAGGGCGACCTGATCGGAGCCGATGATCAGCGCGTCGGGATAGGCTCGGGCGACGGCGCGGGCTTTTTCCTGTGCCAGGCGCTGCGAAGTGGCGCGGGCGGATTCGCCCGGCAACGGCGTTTCATCCACTTCGGGGGCGGCCGTTTCGAAGGGGAGTTGTAGGCGGGCGAGGAGTTCGCCTCGGTAAATTGAGGTTGATGCGAGGACAAGCAACTGAGAATTCAAGGAGTTTCCTTAGGATTTTTGACAGGGAGCGGCGAAAAATATATCATGCGCGCCTCATGTCCGCACGACCTTTCATCGATAGCTTGGATTTTGCCTTAAATGGCAAAGAAATCAGAGGGGTAGTGCAGGTTGCGGAGTTGCTGCGCCTGAGCGATGTGTTGAATGATACGCAGGGTGAGTTGGCTTACACCGTGCGAGGGGGCCAGGATAAACAGGGTGTGCCCTCGCTGGAAATCGATGTGGCGGGACAGTGCGAATTGCTTTGCCAGCGCTGTTTGGCTCCGCTGGCATATCCGGTCAGGCTCGAAACGCGTTTGATGTTGCGCGATCAGGCGGCGCTGGATGCGCTGGGTGATGACGAGGACGAGTTTGATAGCGTCCTCGCCGAAGCGCAGCTTGATGTGTGGAACCTGCTGGAAGAAGAGGTTTTGTTGAGCCTGCCTATCGCCCCCAGGCATGAACCGGGTGTGTGTAAGGTGGCTGGCGGAGAGAATGTGGCGGAGAGCGCAAAGCATCCTTTTGCGGCTCTGGCAAAGTTGAAAGTGGTCAAATAGTTTTTTTAGGAGTAGATAACATGGCAGTCCAACAGAACAAAAAATCCCCATCCAAGCGTGGTATGCACCGCGCCCACGATTTTCTGACCAATCCGCCGACGGCCGTCGAGCCGACCACGGGCGAAGCGCATCTGCGCCACCATATCAGCCCAAGCGGCTTTTACCGCGGGAAGAAGGTAGTTAATACCAAGGGCGAGTAAGCCCTGAAATGACGCAGCCGGTCATCATGACCGGCTGCGTTTTCTTTTCTTCCAATCAATTTGGGATTCGCTGAGTGGATGTCACATTAGCCATCGATGCGATGGGCGGCGACCATGGCGTGTCGGTCACCGTTCCTGCCGCAATCGAATACCTGAAACAGTCTCCCGGCGACACCATCGTTCTGGTCGGCATTCCCGATGCCATCGAGGCGCAGTTGCGCGCTTCGGGCGCGCATACCTCCGCGCATCTGCGCATCCATCCCGCCACCGAAGTGGTCGGCATGGACGAGCAGCCGCAATCCGCGCTGCGCGGCAAGAAGGATTCCTCGATGCGTGTCGGCATCAATCTGGTCAAGAGCGGCGAGGCTGCCGCTTGCATCAGCGCCGGCAATACCGGCGCGCTGATGGCCACCGCGCGTTATGTGCTGAAAACTTTACCGGGCATCGACCGTCCCGCCATCGCCTCCTACCTGCCGACCAAGAAAGGCCAGGTCTGTATGCTCGACCTGGGTGCCAATACCGACTGCACCGCCGAACATCTGCTGCAATTCGCGCTGATGGGGTCGACGCTGGTGACGGCGCTGGAGCATAAACCCAACCCGACGGTCGGTCTGCTGAACATCGGCAGCGAAGATATCAAGGGCAACGAGGTGGTCAAACAGGCAGCCGAACTGTTGCGCGGCAGCGACCTGAACTTCTACGGCAACGTCGAGGGCAACGACATCTTCAAGGGTACGACCGACGTGGTGGTGTGCGACGGTTTCGTCGGCAACGTCGCGCTGAAGACCACCGAGGGGCTGGCGCAGATGCTGGGCAGTTTCCTTAAAGAAGAGTTCAAACGCAACCTGTTCACCAAGCTCGCGGGACTGGTTGCGATGCCGGTGCTGAACGCTTTCAAGCGCAGGGTCGATCACCGCCGTTACAACGGCGCGAGCTTCCTCGGGCTGAAGGGTATCGTCGTGAAGAGCCACGGTTCGGCCGATGTGCTGGCTTTCCGCTGTGCCATCGAACGCGCCGCCGGCGAAGCGCGCGAGGACATGCTAGCGCACATCAGCGAGCATGTAGAGAAGTGGCATCTTGAGCGTCAAAACACGGAGCGAGGAGTCGTCTGATGTCGTCCCATAAATACGCAAAGATCATCGGCACTGGCAGCTATCTGCCGGGCAAGACGCTGACCAATTACGACCTTGAGAAAATCGTCGATACCACGCATGACTGGATATTTTCGCGCAGCGGCATCGTCGAGCGCCATATCGCCGCCGACGGCGAACTGACCAGCGACCTCGCGCTTCAAGCCAGCCGCAAGGCCATCGAAGCGGCGGGCATCGCGGCGGACGAGATCGACCTGATCATCGTCGCTACCACCTCGCCCGACCACATATTCCCCAGCACCGCCTGCATCCTGCAGGACAAGCTCGGTATCCGGAACGGCAGCGCGGCATTCGACATGCAGGCCGTGTGCGGAGGCTTCGTCTATGCGCTGAATACCGCCGACATGTACATCCGCTGCGGCCAGGCGAAGACCGCGCTGGTGGTCGGCGCGGAAGTGTTGACGCGCATGCTGGACTGGAACGACCGCACCACCTGCGTGCTGTTCGGCGACGGTGCAGGTGCGGTGGTGCTGCAAGCCTCCGAAACGCCGGGCATCGTTGCCGCCAAGCTGCATTCCGACGGCAGCCATCGCGGCATGCTGAAGGCCGAAGGCAACGTGCGCAACGGCGAAGTCGACGGCGATCCATTCATCAAGATGGACGGCCAGTCAGTATTCAAGTTCGCGGTGAAGGTGCTGAGCGACGTGGTCGAAGAGGTGCTGGAGGCGCAGAATCTGAAAGGCACCGACATCGACTGGCTGGTGCCGCATCAGGCCAACATCCGCATCATCGAAGCCACCGCGAAGAAACTGGGCCTCGGCATGGACAATGTCGTGGTCACCGTCGCCCATCACGGCAACACCTCGGCCGCGTCTATCCCGCTGGCGCTGGACACCGCCGTGCGCGATGGCCGCATCAAGGCCGGGCAGAATATTTTGATCGAGGCCGTGGGTGGCGGGTTTACCTGGGGCGCGGTGTTGATCAAGTGGTAAAAATGTAGGTTGGGTTGAGCGCAGCGATACCCAACAAATATTCGTGAGCATAAGGTGATGGGTATCGCTACGCTCAACCCATCCTACCGATTAACGTCTAATTAGCGACTGATTTTCATATGACTAAATTCGCATTCGTATTTCCCGGCCAAGGCTCCCAATCGCGCGGCATGATGAACGGCTATGCCGACTTCGCTGCGGTGCGCGACACTTTCGCTGAAGCCTCCGACGTGTTGAAGCAGGACTTGTGGACTCTGGTCGCAGAGGGCGAGGACGCCGAGCTGAACGCGACGGTGAACACCCAGCCCATCATGTTGACTGCCGGTGTCTCGGTGTACCGCGCATGGCAGTCGCAGAATGGCGCGACACCCGCGATCATGGCCGGCCATAGCCTGGGCGAATACACCGCGCTGGTAGCCAGCGGCGCGTTGGCGTTTGCCGATGCGCTGCCGCTGGTGCGCTATCGCGCGCAATGCATGCAAACAGCCGTGCCGGAAGGCGTGGGCGGCATCGCGGCCATCCTCGGTCTGGACGACGAAGCGGTGCGTGCGGTGTGCGTCGAAGGCGCGCAGGGCGATGTGCTGGAAGCAGTGAACTACAACTCTCCCGGCCAGGTGGTGATCGCCGGCAATCGCGCCGCAGTCGAGCGCGGCATGGAACTGGCGAAAGCCAAGGGTGCCAAGCGCGCGATCATGCTGCCGATGAGCGTGCCGTCGCATTGCAGTCTGCTGAAGGGCGCTGCCGAGCAGTTGCGCACCTACCTGAACGATGTCGCGGTGAATGCGCCGTCCATCCCGGTGTTGCACAACGCCGATGTTGCCGCCTACAGCGACGCCGCTTCGATCAAGGATGCGCTGGTGCGCCAGTTGTATTCGCCGGTGCGCTGGGTCGAGACCGTGCAGGCCTTCGGCCCGCAGGGCATCACCCACAACGTCGAATGTGCGCCGGGCAAGGTGCTGGCAGGATTGAACAAGCGTATCGACACCAATCAGCAGGCGCTGGCCATCAACGACGGCGAAGCGCTGAAAGCAGCACTGGTTACGTTGGCCTGATAATTTCCCCCCCTTTGAAAAAGGGGGGCAGGGGGGATTGCTCGTATCGGAATTCAAATCCCCCTCCATCCCCTTTTTCAAAGGGGGAAGTTGATAACTTTGGGGAGATAGCAAATGACACTGCAAGGACAAATCGCACTGGTGACCGGCGCATCGCGCGGTATCGGACAGGCCATCGCACTGGAACTCGGCAAGCAGGGCGCGACCGTGATCGGCACCGCGACCAGCGAGAACGGCGCGCAGGCTATCGGCGCGTATCTGGACGCAGCAGGCATCAAGGGTTCCGGCATGGCGCTGAACGTCAACGATGCGGCGCAGACCGAGCTGGTGTTGGGCGCGATCCGCCAGCAGTTCGGCGAGATCTCGATACTGGTGAACAACGCCGGCATCACCAAGGACAATCTCTTGGCGCGCATGAGCGACGAAGAGTGGGACGACGTGCTGACGACCAACCTCAAGTCGGTGTTCCGCCTTTCCCGCGCGGTGTTGCGCGCGATGATGAAGGCGCGCGGCGGGCGCATCATCAGCATCTCCTCGGTGGTCGGCAGCATGGGCAATCCGGGCCAGGCCAACTACGCCGCCTCCAAGGCCGGCATGGCCGGCTTCACCAAGTCGCTCGCGCAGGAGATCGGCAGCCGCAACATCACTGTGAACTGCGTCGCGCCCGGCTTCATCGACACCGACATGACCCACGCGTTGGGCGAAGAGCAGCGCGCCAAGCTGGTCGAGCATGTGCCGCTGAAGCGCCTCGGCCAGCCTGCCGACATCGCCAATGCCGTCGCCTTCCTCGCCGGTCCCGGCGCGTCCTACATCACCGGCGTCACATTGCATGTGAACGGCGGCATGTACATGGAATAAGATCAGGCAAAAGCGGGGGTGGCAGAACCTTCGTTTGCTGTCTTTTGGTCTTTTGCGGGGCCTGTGGCAAGGCGACAAAGCGCCCCGGAATGGTCGTAAATGGGGGGCGCAGGATACCCCCCTAATGTATAATGCGCGCCTTTGAAATTTACCCGATAGGAGGATATATGCCTATTTATGCTTATGCCTGTTCCAGCTGCGGTGTGCAGAAAGACGTGATGCAGAAAATGAGCGATGCAGCGCTCACCGTTTGCCCGGAATGCGGCAAGGAAACCTTTGTTAAACAACTGACTGCCGCCGGCTTCCAGTTGAAGGGCAACGGCTATTACGCCACCGACTTCAAAGACAAGCCCAAGGCAGAATGCGCGCCTTGCGCAGCCTCGGGCTCCTGCCCGATGGCCAGCTGAGACGGATGAAAAAATACCTCATCACCGGGCTGCTGGTCTGGGTTCCGCTCGGCATCACCATCTGGGTGCTGAACCTGACCATCGGCACGATGGACCAGACGTTGCTGCTGTTGCCGGAGCATTGGCATCCGGATAGCTGGCTGCCTGTGCATGTTCCCGGTTTGGGCATCATCCTGACCTTTGCGGTGGTGCTGCTGACTGGCTTGCTAATCCGCAACGTGTTCGGCCAGCGCATGTGGGAGTATTCCGAAAAGGCGATGCTGCATGTGCCGTTCGTCGGCAGCATCTACAAGGGCGTGAAGCAGGTCAGCGACACCCTGCTGTCAGGCAGCGGCAACTCGTTCCGCAAGGTATTGCTGGTGCGTTATCCGCATCCGAAGGCTTGGTCGCTGGCTTTCCAGACCAATGTGCCGGGCGATGTGAGTGGGCGTCTAGACGAAGAGTATGTGGCGGTGTTCATCCCCACTACACCAAGCCCAGTCAACGGTTTCTATTTTTACGTGCGCCGCGCGGACACCATCGAACTGGATATGACCGTGGACGTTGCGCTGCGCACCATCGTGTCCATGGGCGTGGTCGCTACGCCGGAGAGCGTACAGACGGCGCGGGCACACCGGATTTCAATGCAAGACTAACCATCAGAAGCTGAATATGCGAACTCATTATTGCGGACTACTTAACACCGACCAACTTGACCAGACCGTCAGCATCTGCGGCTGGGCTCATCGCCGCCGCGACCACGGCGGGGTGATCTTCATCGACCTGCGCGACCGCGAAGGTCTGGCACAGGTCGTGTGCGATCCGGATCGTGCTGAGATGTTCAAGATCGCCGAGTCGGTGCGCAGCGAGTTCGTGCTGCGCATCACCGGCAAGGTACGCCGTCGCCCGGAAGGCACGACCAATTCGAATATCACCAGCGGCGAGATCGAGATCCTGTGCCACGAGATCGAGGTGCTGAACACCGCAGTCACGCCGCCGTTCCAGCTCGACGACGAGAACCTGTCCGAGAACGTGCGTCTGACCCATCGCGTGATCGACCTGCGCCGTCCGCAGATGCAGAAGAACATGATGCTGCGCTACAAGGTCGCGATGGCATTCCGCCGCTTCCTCGACAGCCGCGGTTTCATCGATATCGAGACGCCGATGCTGACCAAGTCCACGCCGGAAGGCGCGCGCGACTATCTGGTGCCGTCGCGCGTGCATCCGGGCGAGTTCTTCGCGCTGCCGCACTCGCCGCAGTTGTTCAAGCAGATGCTGATGGTTGCGGGTTTTGATCGCTACTATCAAGTCACCAAGTGCTTCCGCGACGAAGACTTGCGCGCTGACCGCCAGCCCGAATTCACCCAGGTCGATATCGAGACCTCGTTCCTGAACGAGACGCAGATCACCGCGTTGATGGAAGAGATGATCCGCAGCATTTTCAAGGAAACGATGGATGTTGAGCTGCCCAACCCGTTCCCGCGCATGACTTATGCGGAAGCGATGGCGCGTTTCGGTTCGGACAAGCCCGATCTGCGCGTGACGCTGGAGCTGACCGAAGTCACCGATGCGGTGAAGGATGTCGCGTTCAAAGTGTTCGCTGGCGTGGCGAATTCCGAGACCGGCCGCGTGGCGGCCTTGCGTGTGCCGGGTGGTGCTGCATTCACCCGCGGCGAGATCGACGAGTACACCAAGTTCGTCGGCATCTACGGCGCTAAGGGACTGGCCTACATCAAGGTCAACGACGTGACCCAACTGAACGAGACCGGCCTGCAATCGCCCATCGTGAAGAACATCCACGAAGCGGCGCTGAAGACCATCATGGAGCGCACGGGTGCGCAGAACGGCGACATCATCTTCTTCGGCGCGGACAAGGCCAAGGTCGTCAACGACGCGCTGGGCGCGTTGCGCAGCAAGATCGGCCACGACAAGGGCTACGTCAACGGCAAGGCATGGGAACCGCTGTGGGTCGTGGACTTCCCGATGTTCGAATACGACGACGAAGCCAAACGCTGGACGGCCTGCCACCATCCGTTCACTTCGCCCAAAGACGAACATCTGGAGTTCCTGGAAACCGATCCGGGCCGTTGTCTGGCCAAGGCCTACGACCTGGCGTTGAACGGCTGGGAGTTGGGCGGCGGTTCGGTGCGTATCCACAAGGAAGAAGTGCAGAGCCTGGTGTTCCGCGCGCTCAATATCGACGCGGAAGAAGCGCAACTCAAGTTCGGCTTCCTGCTCGACGCGCTGCAATACGGCGCGCCGCCGCACGGCGGTCTGGCGTTCGGCCTGGATCGCATCGTCACGATGATGACCGGTGCCGAGTCGATCCGCGACGTGATCGCTTTCCCCAAGACCCAGCGCGCGCAATGCCTGTTGACGCATGCGCCCAGCGAAGTGGATGAGCGCCAGTTGCGCGACCTGCATATCCGCCTGCGCCAGCAAGTGCAGACGACTGCGGAAGTCGCCAAGGAATAAATGATGTCGCGCCACCTGCGTCTCTGGCTGCTGGCGTTGTTGCTGTGGTTGCCGCAGGTTTCTGCGGCGGCGGAGCAGGGCGGATTGCCGGTCATTCCGCTGGCCGAATTGCCTGCCGAGGCGCGCGACACATTGCGTGCGATCGAACAGGGCGGGCCGTTCGCTTACGAGCGTGACGGTGTGCTGTTCAAGAATCGCGAGCGCATCCTGCCGAAACGCCCGCGCGGTTATTACCGCGAATATACGGTGAGAACACCGGGCGTGCGCACCCGTGGAGCGCGGCGTATCGTATGCGGCGAACTGCCGGAGTGCTATTACACACCGGATCACTATCGAACTTTCAAACGTATCGGAGAGCAGCCATGAATTCGCTGGCACAACAACTGAACGATCCGCAAGCGGCGGGAAGTTACACACTGGCATGCGCGGCGGACGACTTGCGCGCCGCCGCCAATGAAGGGAATTTCGCCCTGTTCGATGCCGACCTCAAGGGCATCAAAGGCAAGCAGAATCTTCTCACCGCTTTGGCGCAGGCTGCCGCTTTCCCGCCGGAATTCGGCGCGAACTGGGACGCGCTGGCCGACGATCTGTGCGATCTGTCCTGGCACGGCGAAAAAGCCGGTTACGTGCTGTTGCTGCGCAACGTCAGCGACACCTTCGGCTTGTCCGCCAACGACCGCGAGATCGCGCAGGACATCCTGGCCGACACCGTGGTGTACTGGCGCCAGCGCAACAAGGCATTCTGGATATTCTTTGTCTAGGGTATGACCCGCTACAAGCAACCGGTCTCGGTGCTGGTGGTGATCTACACCGCCGATCTGGATGTGTTGTTGCTGGAACGCGCCGACCATCCCGGCTATTGGCAGTCGGTGACCGGCAGTTGCGAGCCGGATGAGGCATTGGCCGCTACGGCGATCCGCGAGTTGCACGAGGAGACCGGGCTGGATGCCTCGCAATATGTGCTGAGCGACTGGAACACCCGCAACATCTACGAAATCTATCCCCACTGGCGGCACCGTTACCCGCCCGGCATCACCCACAACACCGAGCATGTGTTCGGCCTGCTGCTGCCGCAGCGCGTCGCCGTCCGACTTTCGCCGCGCGAGCATCTGGATCACCAATGGTTGCCTTGCAACGAAGCGGCGGATAAAGTGTTCTCGCCGAGCAATAGGGCCGCGATATTGGAGTTGCCGGGACGGAAAGATTTAAATCCCTCCTAGCCTCCCTTTGATAAAGGGAGGAACTGGTGTGGAGGTTCTCTCCAGTCTGGAGCGATTGACTGAGCCCCCTTTATTGAAAGGGGGCGGCGAACGAAGAGAGCGGGGGATTTGTGCAGCCCTACAACAAATCGCTGAAACAATTTTCCAGATCGCTGCGCTCAAACATGACCGATGCCGAACAGTGCCTGTGGCAGAGGTTGCGGAACAGGCAAATATGCGGTGTAAAGCTCTACCGCCAGAAACCCATGTTATCGTTCATCGTTGACTTCTATTGTCCGAGAGCAAAGCTGGTGATCGAACTGGATGGTGCGCAACACCTTGAAGCAGGGCATCGGACCAAGGATGCTGCACGTGATGAGGAATTGGCGAAGCTGGGAATCAAGGTGCGGCGCTTTGACGACAGGCAGGTATTGAAGGAGACTGAAGCAGTGATGGATGTTATCTTCCAGACCGTGAATGAGCGCTTGAAGATATCAACTTCAAATCCCTCCTAACCTCCCTTTGTTAAAGGGAGGGACTGCCGCAGGGAATCTTGGAGACGGCACTGCTATAGTTGAGTCTCCTCCAAAATGCTGAGCGAGAACTGAGCCCCCTTTAGCCAAAGGGGGCGGCGAACAAAGTGAGCGGGGGATTTGATCCCCCAAAAGCAACAAGGAATCCCTATGCAAGAAAACAAGATTGAAATCGCCTACGACCATCCCGATGCTGCACAGACTAGTTGCAGCACCGCGCACGCTTGGGCGAAGAAGCCGCGCGAACCCGAGCCCGCCGAAAAAGCCGAACTCATCGCGCGCATCAAGCGCCTGCTGAAAGAACAGGATGCCGTGCTGGTCTCGCACTACTACGTCCATCCCGATCTGCAAGACCTGGCTGAAGCCACCGGCGGCATCGTGTCCGACTCGCTCGACATGGCCAACTTCGGCCACCAGCATCCGGCCAAAACGATAGTCGTCGCGGGCGTGCGCTTCATGGGTGAGACGGCCAAGATACTCAACCCAGAAAAGCGCGTGCTGATGCCCGACCTCGAAGCTGAATGTTCGCTCGATCTCGGCTGCCCCATCGAAGAGTTCGCCGCGTTCTGCGATGCGCACCCCGACCGCGTGGTAGTGGTGTACGCCAACACCAGCGCCGCCGTGAAAGCGCGCGCCGATTGGATGGTGACCAGCTCCATCGCGCTGCCGGTAGTAAAGCACCTGCACGAGCAGGGCAAAAAGATACTGTGGGCACCCGACCGCCACCTCGGCGATTACGTGCAGCAACAGACCGGCGCGGACATGCTGCTGTGGCAGGGCTCGTGCATCGTGCACGACGAATACAAGGCGAAAGAGTTGCAGGAGATGAAGGCGCAACATCCCGGCGCGCTGGTGCTGGTACACCCCGAATCTCCGCGCGCCGTGATCCAGCAAGCTGACGTGGTCGGCTCCACCACCCAGCTCATCAAGGCCGCGCAGAATTCGCCCAACACAGAATTCATCGTCGCCACCGACAACGGCATCCTGCACAAGATGCGCACCCTGTGCCCGGGCAAACTCTTCCTCGAAGCGCCGACTGCCGGGAAGGGGGCGAACTGCACCAGTTGTAGCCATTGCCCGTGGATGTCGATGAACGGATTGCTCAATCTGGCGGAAGTGCTGGAGCGCGGCAACAACGAGATACATGTCGACCCGGCCATCATCCCGAGCGCGGTGTTGCCGATCAAGCGTATGCTGGATTTTGCCAAGCAGATCAATTTGCCGACGAGGGGGATAGGGAATGCATGACTCTCTGCCAAGTGTAAGACTGAGATTTTCAGGCAGAGTGCAACGGAGAATTTATTGCTCCCCCCCTTGTCTGGGTAACGCGGTACGAATTGTTTGAACTTCCCTGTATGACGATATTGGCGGAATGGCACAAACGAACCCTGCTGGAGGCCGAGCCCTTTGCGCCGCTGCGGGCGGCCGTCGCGTCGTTGGGGGAGGAAGATTTTCCGGGGTTGCACGCGTTGAACAGGGCGCTAGTCGGACGGCATATCACCGTGCAGAACGGGATGCCCCTGCATTTTGTTCCCCAGGTCTATGGCAAGCTGCCCATCGAGGAGATGTATGAGCCGCGCTGCTATCTGAAGGGCGAGGTTCAGACTCGCGCGGACAATTGGCACGACATGCTCAATGCGCTGGTATGGCTGGCTTTTCCCAAAGCCAAGGCGGCCATCAATGCGCGCCATTATTTTGCCCTGACCGATGGTCGTCACGAAGAGAGCGCGGCGGGTAGCCAGCGCGGTGCGGTACGCGACACTGGCACTTTGCTGGACGAATCCGGCGTCATCATTCCCTGTGCTGATGACGAGTTGGCCGGATTGCTGCGCGATTTCCAATGGAAGCGGCTGTTCTGGCAACGCCGGGCGGAGTTGCATCGCAGCATGGGATTTTTTATTTTCGGTCACGGCTTGTATGAAAAAATGCTCAAGCCTTATGTCGGCCTTACCGGCCAGGGGCTGCTGTTGCGGGTCGAGCCGGGTTTCTTTGATTGGCCGCTGGCGCAAAGGCTAGCGCATCTGGATGAATCGCTGGCCGATTATCTCGACAATCCGCAAAGATGTCGCAGCACACGGGAGCTTCATCCCGTGCCGCTGCTCGGCGTGCCGGGTTGGGCGGCAGAGAACGAAGACGAAACCTATTACGACAACACCGCTTACTTCCGCCCAGGCAGACAAAGTTCTGCGCAGCGTATTCCGCTCAACACAGCCCCCTCCAGCGTCGCCGGATAATCCCCCGCCGTGTAGTCGCCCGCCAACAGCAAACCCGGCAGAGCGGTTTGTTGCGCCGGGCGTTGCAGATCGGGAGAGCAGCAGAAGGTGGCGCGCTTCTCGGCGATGACTTTGTACCATTCAGCTTGTTCGGCGATGCCGAATTCGTCGCGCAGCTCGGCGATCACTTTGCCTGCCAGTTCTTCCTGAGACAGTTCCTGATGAAGGCCTTCCGCGCTGATGACGCTGGCGATCAGCCCGTGCTGTCGGGCGATGCGGCCCTTGTCGAACAGCCACTGGCTGGTTCGCCGGTGCAGGCCGAGCATGGGGTGGGGTAGCGTGACGTGGGCGGGATATTGCAGGTACACGGTGTAGATGGGCTGGTGTTCCAGTGCCTCGATTCGCCGCACGGTGTCGGCGAGCTCAGCTATCGGGCGCAGCAGTTTCGCGGCGACGACTGGCGGCGCGGCGCAGACCACGTGGCTGAAAGTGTGTGTGCCCTGTGTCGTGATGAGTTCGATTCCGTCATTCTTGGGGACGATGCTCTCGACACCGCAGGAGAGCAGCACCTTGCCGCCGTGCTGTTCAATATAGGCAGCGGCGCGTTGCGGGAACAGCGCGGTGAAGTCCAGACGCGGCAGCAGCATGTCGGAATCGGCACGGGTGCGATTCAGCGCGTCGCGCAGCACGTTCAGCAGCACCTGTGCGGAAGCCTTGTGGATCGGCGTGTTCAGCGCGGCGATGCAGAGAGGCTCCCACAGCTTGAGCGTCAGATCGGCATCTTGACCGTATCGCGCGAGCAACTCGGCGACGGTGATGTCCTGCGGCAGATGGAAATCCATGCCGCGTAGCATGAGCATAAAGCGCGCGGCCTTGATGCGTTCGCCCCAAGTCAGGCCTTCAGCTTTCAGCAACGCGATCAGAAGATGGAGCGGGGCGGGAAAATGTGGCGCTTGCAGCGAAAAATGTCCGTGCAGGTCGAGTTGCAGCGGCAGGTGCAGGAAGTCCTGCCCGATGTCGCCGCCGACCTTTTCGATCATGCGCAAGGTCTCGCGGTAACAGCCGAGCAGCAGATGCTGGCCGTTGTCCAGCTGCATGCCGTTGTATTCCACGCCGCGCGCGCGACCGCCGAGCTGCTTCGCGCTCTCAAATACCGTGACGGGAATCCCTTGTGCGGCAAGCTCGACGGCGGCAGCCATGCCGGCATAGCCGCCGCCGATGATGGCGACATGGATGTCTGGGTGATTGCTCATGATTTCATTTGAGTGTTTTGTCGCATCATATTCCCTCCCCCTTTCAGGGGGAGGGTTAGGGAGGGGGTGAAACCCTTGAGTCTCCTGCAATCGTTGTCAGCACTCCATCCAGATTATTCAAGATTTCGTTGTTCCAGAATCGCAACACTCGCCAGCCTTGAGCATGCATGAATGCCTCGCGCTGTTCATCGTAGTCGTGTTGCTGCTGATGTTGTCCGCCATCCAGTTCGATTGCGAGTTTTTCCTCGATACAGGCGACGAAATTTATGACCGTTAAGCTGTTTACCCCGCAATGCACGCCATAGTATGCGCTCGACATCGGTCATATTGGATCGCAGTGATCTGGCTCTTGTCGTTGTTACTGGATCGATTCTGTGGGTAGTCATCAAGTATTACCCCCATCCCAGTTGCCCCCTCGCTTTGCTCTCCCCCTCTGAAAGGGGGAAGGAGTCTGTTTTCAATTTTTGAACCATGCTTTCAGCGCCAGCCACATCTTGTAACCCGTGCCGAGCGACACGCGCTCTTTCAGCACATGGCAGCCGCTGCTTTCGACCTCATTCAGCACGGCCTGGTAGATCGCGGCCATGATCAACCCGGCGCGCTGTGCCTTGCGGTCGACGGCAGGCAGATGATCGAATGCCTGTTTGTAGTAAAGCCGCGCGCGTTCGATCTGGAAAGCCATCAATTTTTGAAATGCTTCAGTCTCGTTCGAGTTGAGTATGTCGGCCGCAGTCACGCCGAACTGCTGCATCTCGTCCATCGGCAGATAGATGCGGTTGCGCCGCGCATCCTCGCCCACGTCGCGGATGATGTTGGTGAGTTGGAAGGCGATGCCGAGATCGTGCGCGTATTTCAGTGTCTCGCGGTCGGTGTAGCCGAATATCTCCGCCGACAGCAGGCCGACCACCGAAGCGACGCGGTAGCAATACAGTTGCAGTGACTTGAAGTCCGGATAGCGCGGCTGGTCGAGATCCATCTCCATGCCGTCGATGATCTCCTGCAGATGTTCCTGCGGCAGGTTGAACTGTTTGACGATCTCCACCAGCGCGATGCAGACCGGGTGTGTGGGCTTCCCGCCGTAGATCGCGGCGACCTCGCCGCGCCACCAGTTCAGCGTGGTGCGCGCGATGTTCGCATCCGAGCATTCGTCCACCACGTCGTCCACCTCGCGGCAAAACGCATACAGCGCGGTCATCGCACGGCGCTTGTCGGCAGGCAGGAAACGGAAACTGCTGGTGAAGCTGGAGCCGCTCGCGGCGGCCTTGTCCTGGCAATACTGGTCTGGAGTCATGCTTTGGCCATTTGTTCGATGGAATAAAAAACCTTCCCCTCGACGGTAATTTTTTCTTTAAGGCGTTCGTTCCCCAGAGTATGCCAATGCAACACGTCCAGTTTGAACATCAGCGGCAAGGCGTCCAGGCTATCCCACAATTCGGCGAACCGTGCTGTGCTCATGGTGGGCGCAAAAACGGCAAGGTCGATGTCGGAGCCATCCTTGAAGGTGCCTTTGGCGCGCGAGCCGAAAATGAGCACTTGCTCAATTTCCGGGTAGGCTGAAAACGCGGCGCGCAAGTCATTCTGCACGCGGGTGGACAAGCCGAATTCGGGTTTTAAACCTGCCATTTTCCGGCCTCCTGCGCCAGCTTGCGGAATAAAGGCAAAGCCTCTTGCAGCACATAGCGGTATACCTCGTCGGCCAGCTTTTCATCGTAAGTGTGGCTGGTGAGATTGCGATTCCGTTGGGCTTCTGACCACGCGTTGCCATCGTCGATCAGCGCGGTTTGCAGCGCCTGCTGCCAGACTTCTCGCGGCGTGTTGGCGATGATGCCTTCCGCCTCCAGCTTCAGGCGCAAGGTCTTCCATGCCAGTTCCCAGCAGAACTCGAAACGCTGGATCACCGAATCGCGGATGAAGCTGGAGAAGGGCTGTGCGCAGGCCTCATCCAGCCGTTGCACAGCGGTCATCAAATCCTGTTTGCGTTCCTTAAAACGTTCGACGTCCATCGCGTTCTCCTGATCGTATTAGCGCAAGAAACCCACCCGAATTATCAAAATGGCGCGCTTTTCGCCAGCATGATAACCCAGTCGAACGGGCGCAATACCGGGCGCTTGTTGAACATGTCGTAGTCGGCGGCCTCCAGCTTGTTGAGGATGCGCAGGCCGCCCTGGATGATCATGCGCATCTCCAGCCCGATGCGCCCGGTGAGTATTGCTCCCAGCGGTTTACCGTACAGCATCATCTCTCTTGCGCGATCCACCTCGAACTTCATCAGCGCACGCCAATTGTCGTCCGTCTGGCCTGCGGCGATCTGCGCTTCGCTGACGTGGAATTTTTCCAGATCGTCCTGCGGCAGGTAGACGCGGGATATGGCCCAGTCCTTCGCGATGTCCTGCCAGAAATTGATCAGCTGCAAGGAGGTGCAGATGGCATCGCTGTAACGGAGATTGACTTCGCTGGCTTCGCCGTACAGATGCAGCAATAGCGTGCCCACCGGGTTGGCCGAGCGACGGCAGTAATCCAGCAGTTCGTCGAAGTTCGCGTAGCGCTTTTTCTCCACATCCTGCGAGAACGCATCGAGCAGGTCGTACAGCGGTTGCATCGGCAGCGCGTGTTCGCCGATCTCGGCGGCGAGGTTCCGGAACAGCGGCGTTAGCGGCGTCACGCCGGTTTCGATGCGCTTCAGTTCGGCGCGGAACTCGTCCAGATGAAGCAAACGCTCGTCGTTCGTCAGCTCGCCCTCGTCAGCGATGTCGTCCGCCGCCCGCGCGAAATGGTAGATCGCCGCCACCGGCTTGCGCAGCCGCTTCGGCATCAGCACGGAGGCGACGGGGAAGTTTTCGTAATGCTCGACCGACGACATCAGAGCAGATCATTCCTGTGCAGCATGAACACGAACTGGTCGCCCGCCGTCACATCCAGCCAGGTGAAGGGCAGGTCGGGGTAGGCGGCTTCCAGCACGTCGCGGTTGTGGCCGATTTCGACGATCAGGATGCCGTTGTCGGTGAGGTGATCGGCGGCTTGCGCCAGGATCACGCGGGTGGCATCCAGTCCGTCGTCGCCGCTACCCAGCGACAGTTCCGGTTCGTGCAGGTATTCCTTTGGCAGCAGCGCGACCGACTCGGCATCGACATAGGGCGGGTTGCTGATGATGATGTCGTATTTGCGTCCGCTCAGTTTGGCGAACAGGTTCGATTCGATCAATTCGATGCGGTCTTGCAGCAGATAGTCGCTGACGTTGCGCTCGGCCACCGCCAGCGCATCCGGCGACAGGTCCACCGCGTCCACGAGTGCGTTGGGAAAGGCGTGGGCAGCGAGGATCGCGAGACAGCCGCTGCCGGTGCACAGATCGAGCACGCTGCTGATCTCTTCCGGTTCGGCGATCCACGGGCTGAGTTGCTCGCACAGCAGTTCGGCGATGAAGGAGCGCGGCACGATGACGCGCTCGTCGACATAGAAACTGAATTCGCCGAGGAAGGCTTCATGGGTCAGGTAGGCGGCGGGGACGCGCTGCTCGACACGGTGCTGGATGATGTTCAGCACATCGTTGCGCTCGTGTTCGGTCAGGTTCGCATCCAGGAACGGCGCGAGTTGATCGAGCGGCAGGTTCAGGGTGTGCAGGATCAGATAGGCGGCCTCGTCATAGGCATTGCTGCTGCCATGACCGAAGAACAGTTCGGCATGATTGAAGCGGCTGACCGCGAAGCGCAGCCAGTCGCGCACCGTGTGGAGCTGTTGTGCCGCACCTGAGAAATAATCGCCGCTTTGAGTCTTCATCAGTCGCCTCCTCCGCATCCGCCGCCGTCGCTGCCGGTGTCGCAACTGTCGGACGAGCCGGTGCCCCCGCTGTCACTGCTGCTGTTGCGGGCAGTGTCGCTACCGGGCTTGCGCCGGTTGGACAGAAAAATATAAACGACCCATAACAGCAGGACGACGAGCGGGATCAGGATGAGAGATTTCATTCGGCCAGTAGCTTGCGCAGGGTCAGGTAATAGATTTCGGACAGCGCATCGAGATCCTTCACGGACACGCACTCGTTGATCTTGTGGATGGTCGCGTTGAGCGGGCCAAGCTCGATCACCTGCGGGCAGATGTCGGCGATGAAGCGACCATCCGAGGTGCCGCCGCTGGTGGATAGTTCGGTATCGAGGCCGGTGACCTGCTTGATCGCGGCGGCGACCGCATCGACCAGGTTGCCGTGCGGTGTCAGGTAGGGTTTGCCTGAGGACTTTTCCCATTCGAGGTCGTATTCCAGCTTGTGCTTGTCGAGGATCGCGTGGACTCGTTGCTTCAGACTATCGACGGTGCTGGCGGTCGAATGGCGGAAGTTGAACAGGATCTCGACCGTGCCCGGCACGACGTTGGTCGCACCCGTGCCGCCGTGGATGTTGGAGATCTGCCAGGAGGTCGGCGGGAAGTATTCGTTGCCTTCGTCCCACACTGTTGCGGCCAGTTCGGCGATGGCGGGCGCGGCCAGATGAATAGGGTTCTTGACCAGATGCGGGTAGGCGATGTGGCCCTGCACGCCTTTTACGGTCAGCGTGCCGGATAGCGAACCGCGTCGGCCATTTTTGATGGTGTCGCCGGTCTTGGCGACCGAAGTCGGCTCGCCGACGATGCAGTAGTCGATCAGCTCGTCGCGTTCGCGCAAGGCTTCGACCACGCGCACTGTGCCGTCCACCGCGATGCCTTCCTCGTCCGAGGTCAGCAGCAGCGCGATGGAGCCGCGATGCTGCGGATGCGCGGCGGTGAATTTCTCGATCGCAGTGACGAAGGCGGCGAGCGAACCTTTCATGTCGGAAGCGCCGCGCCCGTACAGCATGCCGTCGCGCACAGTCGGGGTAAAGGGATCGCTGTCCCACTTGTTGACCGGTCCGGTCGGCACCACGTCGGTGTGTCCGGCGAAGCAGACCAGCGGGCCGTCGTTTCCGCGCCGGGCCCACAGGTTGTCCACCTCGCTACAGCGCATTTTTTCCAGGCTGAAATCCAGCGGGGCGAGACGCGCGCCGATGATGTCGATGCAGCCGTCGTCCATCGGCGTCAGTGAACGGCGGGCGATGAGTTGTTTGGCCAGGTCTAGTGTGTCGCTCATAAATCGCTTTCTTTTTCCGCAGGCTTGAGACGTTTTAAATCGGTGGAATCTGCGTGATCTGCGGATTAAGTCAGTTTTTGATCTTTTCGTAATCGGCTTCGCTGAAGCCGGTCGCCAGCACTTTGCCGTTGCGTTCCAGCACCGGTCGTTTGATGACATTCGGTTTTTCCAGCATCAGCGCCAGCGCCGAGGCATCGTCCTTGATCGAGGCCTTTACCGTGTCCGGCAACTGGGCCCAGGTCGGGCCGGTCTTCTTCAGCAGTTTTTGCCAGCCTATCTGTTTGAGCCAGCCGGACAACATGGTTTCGGTGACACCCAGTTTCTTGAAGTCGTGGAACTCGTAGGCGATGCCGCGTGCATCGAGTGCAGCGCGGGCTTTTTTCACTGTGCCGCAGTTGGGGATGCCGTAAAGTTTCACTTGGGCTCGTCCAGATTCAGTTTGATCCCGCTGAAATCGGAAGGTTGCGTGGGCTTGGGCGGAGGAAGGCTGGGGTCGAACACCGGGATCTTCATGGTGTTGGTGCGCTCGGAGAAATCGATCAGGGTTGAAAGGTTGCTGGCCGAGTCGGCATTGCGCATCGCTTCTTCCTTGGTGATCTGTCCGGTCTTGAACAGTTTGTACAGCGCCTGTTCGAACGTTTGCGACCCGCTGGAGACGCTCTTCTCGATGGCTTCGCGTATCTTGTCGATCTCGTCGTTCTTGATCAGGTCGGCGATCAGCGAGGTGTTCAGCAGCACCTCCACCGCCGGGACTTGCTTGCCCTGCACATTGCGTACGAGGCGCTGCGAGATCACTGCGCGCAGACACATCGACAAGTCCGATAGCACGCTCTGGCGCGAATCGTAGGGGAAGAAGTTCACGATACGGTTCAGCGCGTGGTAGCTGTTGTTGGCGTGCAGTGTGGTCAGGCACAGGTGCCCGGTCTGGGCGAAGATCAGCGCGTGCTTGAGCGTCTCGCGGTCGCGCACCTCGCCGATCATCAGCACGTCCGGGGCCTCGCGCATACCGCTGGACAGCGCGTTCTCGTAGGTGCGGGTGTCGGTGCCGATCTCGCGCTGATTGACGATGGATTTGCCGTGGCCGAAGATGTATTCGACCGGGTCTTCGATGGTCAGGATATGGCCGCTCCTATTATCGTTGCGGTGTTCTATCATGGAAGCGAGCGTGGTGGACTTGCCCGAACCCGTCGCGCCAACCACCAGCACCAGACCGCGCTTTTCCATGATCAGTTCTTTGAGCACGTTGGGGAGATGCAGATTCTCCATGTTGTCGATCTTGCCTTTGACGTAGCGGATCACGATGGCGATGTCGCCTCGCTGGCGGAAGATATTCACACGGAAGCTGCCGATGCCGTTGGCGCGGAAAGAGAAGTTCATCTCCATCTCGGATTCGAATTCGGCGATGCGTTTCGGCGTCATCAGTTCGTAGGCGATGCGCTTGATGACATCGGCATCGAGTATCTGGGCATTCACCGGCATGGCGATGCCGTCGATCTTGATGTTGACCGGCGCGCCGACCGAGAAGAACAGATCGGAGGCCTGTTTGTCGGCGGCGAGTTGCAGCAGCGGCGTAATGATCATTTGGTCACCTCGATTTCAGGATACAGGATACGGGATTCAGGGCGAGCGGTTGTTTCCTGAATCCTGTATCCCATGTCCTGGGTTTAGATACCTCTCAATAACTCGTTGATGCCGACCTTGCTCAGTGTCTTCGCATCCACTTTCTTGACGATCACCGCGCAGTACAGGCTGTATTTGCCGTCGGCGGAGGGCAGGCTGCCGCTGACCACCACGGAGCCGGCAGGCACGCGACCGTAATGCACTTCGCCGGTCTCGCGGTCGTATATCTTGGTGCTCTGGCCGATGAACACGCCCATTGAGATCACCACGTTGTCTTCGACGATCACGCCCTCGACCACTTCAGAGCGCGCGCCGACGAAGCAGTTGTCGCCGATGATGGTTGGGTTGGCCTGCACCGGTTCCAGCACGCCGCCGATGCCGACGCCGCCGCTCAAGTGTACGTTCTTGCCGATCTGCGCGCAGGAACCGACCGTCGCCCATGTGTCAACCATCGTGCCTTCATCGACGTAGGCACCGATGTTCACGTAGGAGGGCATCAGCACCACATTCTTGGCGATGTATGCGCCTTTGCGTGCGGCAGCCGGAGGTACCACGCGGAAGCCGCCTTCGCGGAAGTCGCGGCTGTTGTAATCGGCGAACTTGGACGGCACCTTGTCGTAGTAGTTGGTGAAGCCGCCCTTGATGAAGGCGTTGTCTTCCAGACGGAACGACAGCAGCACGGCCTTTTTCAGCCATTGGTGGGTGACCCACTGGCCGTCGATCTTTTCGGCGACGCGCAGTTTGCCTTGGTCGAGCTGTGTGATGACGGCATCGACCGCCTCCTTGAGTTGTGCATCGGCATTGCGCGGGGTGATCTCGGCGCGGCGTTCGAAGGCGGTTTCGATGATTTGTTGCAATTGATCCATGATGATTTCCAGTTTGAGTTTTAGTTAAAGCGATGAGACGAAACGAGCGATGCGCTGTGCGGCTTCCACAGTCTCGGCGGTATTGGCGACCAGTGCCAGACGCACGAAATTTTCGCCGGGATTCACGCCGCGCGCTTCGCGCGCCAGATAGCTGCCCGGCAGAACGGTGACATTATAGTCGCGATACAGCGCCTGCGCGAAGGCGGTGTCGCTGATCGGGGTGCGCACCCACAGGTAGAAACCGGCATCAGGCAGGGCTACCGGCAGCACCGGTTTCAGGATTTCGACTACCTGCGCAAATTTCTCCGCATACAGGCGGCGGTTCTCGGCGACATGCGCCTCGTCGTTCCACGCGGCGATGCTTGCGGCCTGGATCGCCGGGTTCATCGCGCAGCCGTGGTAGGTGCGGTACAGCGTAAATTTGCCTATGATGGAGGCGTCGCCCGCGACGAAGCCGGAGCGCATGCCCGGCACGTTGGAGCGCTTCGACAGGCTGGAGAACACCACGAGATTCTTGTAGTCGTTGCGCCCAATCTGGCGCGCGGCTTGCAGCGCACTCAAGGGCTTGCGGTCTTCGAAGTATATCTCCGAATAGCACTCATCCGAGGCGATCACGAAGCCGTAACGGTCGCTCATCTCGAACAGCGTGTTCCACTCCTGTTGCGACATTACATGGCCGTTCGGGTTGCCCGGAGAGCACACGTAGATTAGCTGCGTGCGCTGCCAGACATCTTCCGGCAATTGCGCGTAGTTCAGCACAAAATCGTCCTCCGGCAGCGTGTTCAGGAAATGCGGCGTCGCCCCCGCCAGCAGCGCCGCACCCTCGTATATCTGGTAGAACGGGTTGGGGCTGACGACCACCGGATCGGGTCGGCTGCGGTCGATGATGCTCTGCGCGAAGGCGAACAGCGCCTCGCGGCTGCCATTCACCGGCAGGATCTGCGTTTTGGCATCAAGTGCAGGGATGCCGTAACGCCGACCCAGCCATTCCGAAATCGCGCTGCGCAGCGCGTCGCTGCCCGCCGTTGTGGGATAATTCGCCAGCCCGTCCAACCCGGATACCAGTGCGTCCTTGATGAACTGCGGCGTGGCGTGTTTGGGCTCACCGATGGACAGGCTGATGGGACGATAATCCGGATTTGGCTTCACCTCGCCGAACAGCGCGGCGAGTTTCTGGAACGGGTAGGGTTGCAGTTTTTGCAGGTCAGGATTCATCTTCAGGGTCGCAGCGCGCGTAAGAACGCGCATTATAAAGGTCGGGCGAGTGCCAACAAAACAAAATCTATTTCCGGTTGCCGGTGTGTTGAGCGGAGCGCTGGTATGGGGGCTGATCTGGTATCCCTTCCGGGTGTTGCTGGATGCCGGCGTGTCGGGTGCGCTGGCGACCCTGATTACCTATCTGCTGGCCATGCTGCTCGGTGTGTTCATGTTGCCGCGCGTATGGCGCGAACTGAGCCGATCAAACGAGCGCGGCGCGGTGTGGTGGGCGCTATGCCTGCTGCTGAGTGCGGGTTGGGCGAATTTCGGCTATGTGCTGGCAATGCTGGAAGGCGAGGTGATGCGTGTGCTGCTGCTGTTCTACCTCGCGCCGGTGTGGACCATCCTGTTCTCCCGCTGGCTACTCGGAGAGCAGCTCAACCGCTACGGTTATCTGGTCATCTCCTTATCGTTCTGCGGCGCGGCGATCATGCTGTGGGAGCCGCAGCTCGGGCTGCCGTTCCCGCAAAACGTCGCCGAATGGATAGGGCTGAGTGCGGGGATGGGATTTGCCCTGTCCAATGTGGTGTCGCGTCGCGCTACGAATTTGAGCGTCGAGGCGAAGACCTATAGCGTATGGTCGGGTACGGTGCTCCTCACTTTGCCGTTGCTTTGGTGGCAGGGAGGCGTGACGGAAAGTCTGTCGCTGATCGACGCGTCAAGCTGGGGCGTGCTTGTCCTGCTGGGCATCGCGCTGTGCGCCACCAGTTTTGCCGTGCAATACGGTATCACCCATTTGCCGGCCAATCGTGCCATCCTGCTGCTGCTGTCGGAGTTGGTCGTCGCGGCAGCCTCTTCCTACTGGCTGGCAGGCGAGGCGATGCAGCTGCGCGATTGGCTGGGGGCCATGCTCATCGTCTCCGCCAGTCTGCTTTCCGGCAGGCTGTACGGCGCAAGTGTGAAGAACGATGTCTGAGCATGTGGTGATCGTGGGGGGCGGCCCCGCCGGATTGATGGCGGCGGAGGTGTTGGCACAAAACGGCTTGCATGCGGATGTCTACGATGCCATGCCCAGCGTGGGACGCAAGTTCCTGATGGCGGGCAAGGGGGGCATGAACATCACCCATGCCGAACCACTGGAAACCTTGCTGTCGCGCTATGGTTCCCGCCGCCCGCACATGGAGGCGATGCTGCGTGCCTTTCCTCCGCAGGCCTTGCGCGACTGGATGCAGGGCTTGGGTATCGACAGTTTTATCGGCAGTTCCGGTCGCGTATTTCCCGAGGGCATGAAAGCGGCCCCCCTGCTGCGTGCCTGGTTGCACCGTCTGCGCGGGCAGGGCGTACGTTTCCATGTGCGCCATCGCTGGTGCGGCTGGGGAGCCGGGGACACGTTGCGCTTCGATACCCCGCACGGTATGAGCGAGGTGCGCGCCCGTGCCGTGGTGCTGGCGCTCGGCGGCGGCAGCTGGCCCCAGCTCGGGTCGGATGGCGCGTGGTTGCCTTTGTTGGCGCAACGCGGTGTCACGACCGCTCCCTTGCGCCCGTCCAACTGCGGATTCGATATGGCATGGAGTGCGCATTTCCGCAGCCGCCATGCCGGAGAGCCGTTAAAATCCGTCATCGCGCATTTCGGTGATATCTCCAGGCAGGGCGAATGCGTCATCACCGAGCAGGGGATAGAGGGCGGGTTGATCTATGCTTTTTCCGCAGGCTTGCGCGACGAGATCGAACGCGCGGGCCATGCCACACTGACGCTTGATTTGTTGCCGGACCGGACGCTGCCATTCGTGCAAGCCGAGGTTGCGCATCCGCGCGGCTCGCGCTCGCTTTCCAGCCATCTGCAAAGCCGTCTCGGACTGAAGGGCGCCAAGGCCGGCCTGTTGCGCGAAGTGCTGAGTGCCGAAGAGATGCGCGATCCGGCACGGCTCGCGGCGACCATCAAGGCGTTACCGCTGCGTCTGCTTGCGCCGCGCCCGCTGGAAGAAGCCATCAGCAGCGCGGGCGGTGTGACCTTCGGCGCGCTTGACGACAGGCTGATGTTGCGCGGAGTGCCCGGAGTTTTCTGCGCGGGCGAGATGCTGGACTGGGAGGCGCCCACTGGCGGATATCTGCTCACCGCCTGCTTTGCCAGCGGCAGGGCGGCCGGGCAGGGGGCGGTCGATTACCTCGCCGCAGGCATGGAACGGCCGGTGTCGCCTTCCAGAAACATCCCCAGGAATGAGCCAACATGAAGCCGTTGTAGGTCGGGATTCATCCCGACACAGCACGTCATTCAGACCTAGATGGTTCTTGGCACCAGAGGGTGAAAACGGATCGGTAAAGGGCGAGGATGCCGCTTACCGAGCAGGGATTTTCCGAGTTTAACCCCCTATCGGGCTAGACTTGCATCGGTGCCGATTGAAGCGCGACCTGTGCGACATCGCACGCTGTTAGCATGATGAAAACTCGATAGCCTCAAAGATACAGGGCAGGGTGGCAAGGTTGGATGTCCTTGCCACCCTGCTGTGATTAGAACTCGGCCCACTCGCCATCGTCCTCATCGCCCTTGGGCTGCGGCTTGGGCCTAGCGACCGCCTTGCCCGCCGCGGACTTGGCCACCGGGTGAGCCGGCTTGCGAGCCACCGGAGCCGGATGACGCGCCGGAGCCGGTGCGCGCGCCGCCACGGTACGACTGCCGCTCTCGTCCACCTTGAAGGTCGCCACCGATACCGACAGGTTCTGTGCCTGTTCTTCCAGTGATTCCGCAGCAGCCGCCGCTTCTTCCACCAGTGCCGCGTTCTGCTGCGTCACTTCGTCCATCTGGGTGATGGCGGTATTGACCTGTTCGATGCCCTGGCTCTGCTCGGAGGATGCCGCCGTGATCTCGCTCATGATGTCGGTCACGCGCTTGATG
>JAXMKV010000043.1:0-6880 GCA_034371155.1 Gallionella sp.
CCGTCCGATCCTGGCGATGACGGCCAATGCCTACGACGAGGATCGCCAAGCCTGTCAAAACGCGGGGATGAATGACTTCATCACCAAGCCGGTCGAGCCGGAGACACTCTTTGCCACCTTGCTGAAATGGTTGCCAGCGGGTCAAGAGGCCAAACGCGCCGATGACGCGATCGCTGCACCGCCCACCCTGCCACAGCCTCTGAGCGAGTTGCCGCGCCCCTTGGCTGAATTCGCCGGTCTCGACACCGCTCGCGGATTGCGCGCCTTGGGTGGCAAGATGGACAAAGCGACTCTGCTGATCGTTGATGATGAACCCGCCAACTTAGCTATCCTGATGCATGTGTTGCGGCCCATTTATCGAGTGCGTGCCGCCAATTCGGGCGAGAACGCGCTGCGCGCGGCGGCGAGCGAGCCGCGTCCGAACCTCATCTTGCTGGATGTGATGATGCCGGGGTTGGACGGCTACGCGGTGCTGGATCGCCTGCGTAAAAACCCGGCCACCGTTGACATCCCCGTGCTCTTCGTTACCGCGCTCAACGATGTCGATGCCGAAGAGCGGGGGCTGGCGATCGGTGCCGCCGACTACATTGCCAAGCCGATCAAGCCGGCCCTCCTTTTGGCCAGAGTGCGCACGCAACTCGAGGCGAAGCAATCCCGCGACTGGCTGAAAGACAAAAATGCCATTCTCGAAGCCGAAGTATCCCGGCGCATGGTGGAAAACGATCTGACGCAGAGGCTCAGCATCCGCGCATTGGCGCACTTGGCCGAAACGCGCGACCCGGAAACCGGCAACCATATTTTGCGTACCCAAGCCTATGTGAAACGCATGGCAATCGGCTTGCAACAGCATCCACGTTTTTCCGCCTTCCTCAACTCGCATAATATTGACTTGCTGGCCAAATCTGCGCCCTTGCACGATATAGGAAAGGTGGGTATTCCCGACAATATCTTGCAGAAACCCGGCGCACTTACAGCAGAAGAGTGGCAAGTCATGAAGACCCATGCCAAACTCGGTTCTGATGCCATTGAACAGGCAGAGCGCGATATCGATACACCGCTGGAATTTCTGGTTCTGGCCAAGGAAATCGCCCACTGGCATCATGAAAAATGGGATGGCAGCGGTTATCCGGATGGGCTGGCAGGCGACGAAATTCCTATTTCCGCGCGCCTGATGGCGGTGGCTGACGTATTTGATGCGCTGATCTCGCCGCGAGTTTACAAATCCGCCATGCCCTACAGCGAGGCACGCGACATCATCATGACAGGACGCGGCAAACATTTCGATCCCGACATGGTTGATGCATTTATCGAGAATTTCGATGATTTTGTGGCGATAGCCGAAAGCTACCGTGACAGTGAAAACACTTAAATCGCCAACTTGACAGACAGCCGCGACCCTAATGAGCCATAACTTAAAGATGGTGCGGAATTAAATTTCGCTTGGAGATAAGCCAAACATGCAATCTATCGAGTTTCAGATACTGAAAAGCCTGCACCCGGCCTACCAGCCGGCGATGAGACGCATCGGTGCTTTCCTGCTGCTGCTTGCGGTCGTGCAGTTTCTGGCTTGGCTGTCGCCCCCCCAGTTTGATGCCGGTGGTATCAGCGGCTATTTGCCCCTGCACGCGCTCTTCGAAGTCTCTTCCATCGTCGTTGCCATGATGGTGTTCGCAGTGGGCTGGAACGCGCATAGCCGAACGCTGCCCAGCAACATCACGGTGCTGGCCTGCCTGTTCTTTGCAATCGGCTGGTTGGACTTTTCACACACCATCGCCTATCAGGGTATGCCGGAGTTCGTCACGCCGAACAATGCGGACAAGCAACTCAATTTTTGGATAGCCGCGCGTCTGCTGGCGGCGATCGCCTTACTCGTTGTGGCCATCAGGCCCTGGTCGTCGTTCACCACCGCCCGAACGCGCTACCTGCTGATAGGCGCTATGGCCGCCTTGACATTATTGATCAACTGGCTGGTGCTGTTTCATCAGGATGTCTTGCCGCGCACCTTCATTCCGGGCGAGGGGCTTACGCCACTGAAGAAAAATCTGGAGTACCTCTCCATCGCGCTCAATGTGATCACGGCACTGCTGCTGTGGAAAAAGATGCGAGAACAACAGCCGTTCAACGTCCCCTTGCTGTTTGGCGCCGTCTGCGTCATGGGGATGGGGGAATTCTTCTTCACGCTCTACACCACCATGACCGGCGGCTACAACGTGCTGGGGCACATCTATAAGGTGATCTCCTACTTGTTCATCTATCGCGCCATTGTCGTGGAAACGATTGAGGACCCCTATATACGGCTGGCGCGGACACAGGAGAACCTGGCGGTGGCTGTCCGCGCATCGAACACCGGCTTGTGGAACTGGGACCTGCGCAGCAACAGCGTGACCTATTCACCCGAATGGAAGGCGCAGCTCGGTTACCAGGCGGACGAGCTTGCCGGTTCGTTTGCGACCTGGGAACGACTTATCCACCCCGACGATCTTGCTGCTGCCCAAAAAGTGTTACATGACTTTTTGGGCAGCAGCAGTACGGATTACGAGAGCGAGTTCAGACTGCAGCATCGGGATGGCAGTTACCGCTGGATACTGTCGCGCGGCACTAAACTCCACGATGGCAATGGCGTTGCGACTCACCTGATCGGCTCGCATGTCGACATCACCAAACTCAAGGAGAACGAAGCTGTTCTGCGGATACTGGCACAGCGAGCCAAAGCGCTGCTGGATTTACCCGAAATTGCAGAGCAGATGGATGAGAAGAGTTTCATGCAACGCGGTCAGGAAATGGCTGAGAACCTGACCGGCAGCGAGATCTCATTCATTCATTTCGTCAACAACGGCGGTGAGGAGATCGAACTGGTGGCTTGGTCGCGCCGCACCCTTGAACATTATTGCACTGCTGCCTACGACTCGCACTATCCACTGAGCCAGGCGGGCATCTGGGCAGACGCACTGCGCGAAGGAAAGCCGGTCGTGTTCAATGACTACCCAAGTTATCCGCATAAGCATGGCCTGCCGCAAGGACATTCGCCGTTGCAGCGGCTGATCTCGGTGCCGGTGATCGAGAACGGCAAGGTGGTGATGATGACGGGTGTAGGCAACAAGAAAACAGACTACACCGACCTTGATATTGAGACCGTGCAACTGATATCCCATGAGATATGGCATATCGTGCAACGGACTCGCAACAAGAATAAGCTCACTCTGTTCGGTCGTGCGCTCGACCAGTCCAAATATGAGATTTACATATTGGATCCCCAGACCTGGTTGTTCATGGATGCCAATAAGGGTGCATTAGACAAGATCGGCTACTCACAGCAAGAGCTGGCACACATGACTCCTCTGGACCTGAAGCCGGAACTCACTCGTGAATCGTATGCGGCATTGCTCGCACCGCTACTCTCTGCGGAAAAAGAAAACATCCGCTTCATTTCGCATCATCGATGCAAAGATGGCACGCTTTACCCGGTAGAAGTTCATCTTGAAATGACGCACGACGAGTCGCCGTTGCTGATGCAGATCGTGCTGGACATCACCGAGCGGAAAAATACGGAGCAAACTTTGCGCAAGAGCGAAGCATTGCTCAAGGAGTCACAAGTTATCGCGAGCCTGGGCAGCTATATGCTGGATATTAAAACAGGAACATGGAAAGCCTCAGAGGAGCTTGGTTCACTGTGGGGTATCGACGCCAATAAAGACCATACATTGGTGGAATGGGAGACACTGATACATCCCGAAGATCGCGCAATGATGCATGAGTATCTTGAAAATGAAGTCATGGGGCAGGGCCGGGCTTTTGACAAGGAATACCGCATCATCCGCCACAATGATCAGGCCGAGCGCTGGGTTCATGGACTGGGCAAACTGATATTGGATACCCAAGGACAGCCTGTGACAATGTATGGCACGATTCAGGACATCACTGAACGCAAGCACACCGATACGCAATTGCATGAACAACTTGACGAACTGCACCGCTGGCAGAAGACAATGCTCGGTCGCGAGAGCCGCATCATTTCGATAAAGCAGGAGGTCAACGAACTGTTGGCCAAGTCCGGCCAGCCGCCGCGCTATGCGGACTATGTGCCGGATGACAGCGTTCCCTTTGTCCCCCAGACGCCGGGTGGAGGTGACGCATGAACCCGCTCCAAAGCTGCGACGGCGCGCTTCCCGCCGGCCAGAATGACGGCGTGCTTGAAGCAAGAGTCTGTCTGGCCTTAACGGGGCTGCTACCGATTTTGTCGGTGACCGAAAGTATTGAAGCACTGCTCGGCTTCACAGCGGACGACTATCTGTCCGCCCGAGTTTCCCTGAAGCAACAAATTCACCCGCACGACACCGACATCGCCGACATGCTTTTTTCATCTGGCGATCCCGGCACGTCCGCCAACTTCAACATTCGACTCAGGCATGCCAACGGCCGCATTCGCTGCATCAGTGGGCAGTACAGCAAGGCGTTCGGTCCAGAGGGCTTAGTGCTCGATTTGCTGCTGCAGGACCCGAAGACTTTGCAGCGAACATTGTCTGATGTTTCCACAATGGTCAATTTCAGGGCCATGATGGAAAATACCGATGACTACATCTATTTCAAGGATCGTCATCACGTTTTTACCGGGGCCAGCCAGACGCTGGTGTCACTTTGCGATCCCGCCGATCACTGGACCGACCTCCTCGGCCAGACAGACTACGATGTCTTTCCCGAAGAATATGCGGATATCTACTACCGACTCGAAAAACAGATCTTCTTCGGCATGCCGATGGTCCACGAGATCCAGGAGACCCTGACCAAGGACGGCAGAAAAGGCTGGGTAGATAACCGCAAATATCCGATCCACGACGAACACGGGAAGATCATTGGCCTCTACGGTATCGCCCGCGACATCACCGAGCACAAGCAGACGGAGGAGGCGCTGCGGCACACCCAGGCCTTGCTGACGAGTTCTGAAAAAATAGGACGAGTTGGCGGCTGGGAGATCGATGTTCACACCCTGCAGACGATTTGGACGGAAGGTGTTTACGACATCTACGAATTGGATGGCACCGACCGGCTGACGGTGGATGAGGGCATCAATTACTACACGCCCGCGTCCCGGCCGATTATCGAGCAGGCGGTGCAGGGCGCGATCGAGCAGGGCGAGCCGTTTGATTTGGAATTGGAAATCATCACGGCGAAAGGCAACCGGCGCAGTGTTCATGCCGTGGGCAAGCCGGATCGGGCGCGCGGCAAAGTCACTGGCTTTTTTCAGGACATCACCGAACGGGTGCGGGCGGGGGAAGCCTTCAACAAATTCTTTGAGCAGCCCATGGGGCTGAATCTGATCGCAAAGCTTGACGGCGTGATCCAGCGCGTGAACCAGAGCATGGCGGATTTGCTAGGGTATGGCAGCGAGCACCTTGTGGGGGTCAATTTTCTTGATCTGGTCCATCCGGATGACCGAGCCGCAACCATCGCCGAGATGGACAAAATCGCTCACGGGGCAAATACTTTTTATTTCGAAAACCGATACCGCCAAAAAAGCGGTGAGTTCAGGCTCCTGGCTTGGTCTGCGGGTGTTTCAACCGCCGATCAGCTGATCTTCGCCGTTGCGACCGACATCACCGAGCGCAAGCGCGCAGCCCTCCAGTTAGCTGAAAGCGAGTCCCGGCGCCGTGCCGAACTGAGCGCCGCCCTCGAAATCCAACGCCAGTCTTCCCGCGCCGCATTGAGCCTGATGGAAGATGCGCTTGCCGCCCAAAAACGGGCCGAGGAAAGCGAAGCGACACTGCGCAAGTTGTCGCTCGCCATTGCGCAGAGTCCGGAAAGTATCGTGATCACCAAACTCGATGGCGAGATCGAATATGTCAATGATGCCTTTATGCAGGTCACAGGCTATTCTCACGATGAAGTAATCGGGAAGAATCCTCGTGTCCTTCACTCTGGCAAGACGCCGCCGGAAACCTACGCCGCGATGTGGGCAGCCCTGACGCAGGGGCAGTCGTGGAAGGGGGAATTCCACAACCGCAAGAAGGACGGTACCGAATACATCGAATTCGCCGTCATTACGCCGCTGCGCCAGCCCGACGGATCGATCAGTCACTACGTCGCGGTGAAGGATGACATCACCGAGAAGAAGCGCATCGGCATCGAGCTTAACCAGTATCGCAATCACCTGGAGGAGCTGGTGGCCGAGCGCACCGCTGCATTGAATGACACCCTGTTCGCGCTTGAGAGCGTCGGCACGTCAATAACCCGCGCCGAGGTGAGCAGCGGAAAACTGATCTATGCTAACCGCTATGCCTCTGAGTTCCTGGGTTACTCGCCAGAGGAAATGCTGGAGCTGAGCATTCCCGACATCGATGCGCACATTACGGTCGACACCTATCCCGACGTCGCTGCCAATATCCGTATGAATGGTTTTGTGCGCCTGGAAACGGACCAACGACACCGTGATGGTCACACTATTCCGGTCGAATTGACCGCCTACTTCCATGAAGGCGAGGGAGGTGCCCCCGATTATTTCATTGGCTTTGGAGTAGATATCACCCAGCGCAGGCAGTTTGCAGAGTCACTGCAAAAAGCCAAGGACGCTGCCGAAGCTGCCACCCTTGCCAAGAGCGCCTTCCTGGCCAACATGAGCCACGAGATACGCACACCGATGAACGCCATCATCGGCCTCACCCATTTGATGCAACGCGCCGACGCCACACCGGAGCAGGTGGAGCGGCTGACCAAGATCGACAGCGCCAGCCGGCACCTGCTGTCCATCATCAACGACATCCTCGATCTGTCCAAGCTCGAGGCGAGCAAGCTGCGATTGGAGGATTCCGACTTCAACCTCTCCGCCGTTCTCGACAACGTCGCCTCCATCATCACCCCCGCAGCACAGGAGAAGGGCATTGCGGTC
>JAXMKV010000044.1:0-38336 GCA_034371155.1 Gallionella sp.
ATCAGAATGCGTTGGCCGAAAGGGTGAACGGTATTCTGAAGAACGAGTTCCTGCTGCAGATCCCGAAAAACTTAAGGGAGGCGACGCAAATGATTAAGGAATCGATCCATATCTACAACCATGAGCGCCCTCATCTGGCGCTAAAATACAAAACGCCCGATGCGGTGCATCAGGCGTCTTTAACGGCTTACCTGGACGAGAGGTAAAGCGACGTTTTACTGTCAACCTAGTTTAGGACGGGACACTGCCGAAACCGGAACACCGCGCCCTAGCTGTTATAATTCGGGCCAAATTTTCTCGCAGCCCCCAATGAATATCCTTTACGAAGAAGACGGCACATTCAAGGTCGGCAGCCTCATGACCGACAACACCGCATCACTCCAGGTGGAAAGCCTGTCCGGCAAGCGCAGCAAGATCAAGACCGCCAATGTGATGCTGCGTTTCACCCAGCCGGCTTTGGCGGACTTCCTGCCGCAGGCGGAACAATTGGCCGAGGGCATAGAAATCGATTTCCTTTGGGAATGCTGCCCGCCGGAGGAATTTGGCTTCGAGCAGATCGCCGCCGAGTATTTCGGCCACGCGCCGAGCTCTCTGGAAGCGGCCGGCGCGCTGATCCGCCTGCATGCGGCTCCGATCTATTTTCACCGCAAGGGCAAGGGGCGCTTCCGCGCCGCGCCACCGGATGTGCTCAAGGCCGCGCTGGCCGGTGCCGAGCGCAAGCGCCAGCAACTGGAGTTGCAGGCCGGCTATACCGAGCGACTCAGCCGCTTTGAATTGCCGGCGGAGTTTTCCGACAAGCTGTCGCAGCTGCTCTACAAACCGGATCGCAACACCCTCGAAGCCAAGGCACTGGAAGCGGCCTGTGCGGCCACCCATCTTTCCGCCGCGCATCTGCTCGACCGCTGCGGCGCCCTGCCTTCCAGTCACGACTACCACCTGAACCGTTTCCTGTTCGAACACTTCCCCAAAGGCACGGATTTCCCTCCGGTCGAAATCGGCACATGGGATGACTTGCCGCTGGCCGGGGCGCGGGCATTCAGCATCGACGATGCCGCCACCACGGAGATCGACGATGCCTTTTCGGTGGAACGGCTAGACAACGGCAACTGGCGCATCGGCGTGCATATCGCCGCGCCCGCGCTGGGCCTGCCGCGCGATTCCTCCGGCGACAAGCTCGCCGGGGAGCGCCTGTCCACCGTGTACATGCCGGGACGCAAGATCACCATGCTGCCGGACAGCATCGTCGAGGCTTTCACCCTGCGCGCCGACCACATCTGTCCGGCGCTGTCGATGTACAACGAAGTGGATGCCGAAACGCTGGAACTGCTGAATCACGAGAGCCGCGTCGAACGCATCCATATCGCCGCGAACCTGCGCCACGATACGCTGGAACCTCTGTTCAACGAAGAGACGCTCGCGGCAGGAAAACTGGACTATCCCTATGCGCCGGAACTGACGCTGCTGTGGAAGCTGGCACAGAAGCTGGAAGCGGGACGCGGCAAGCCGTCCGACAACAGCACCCAGCAGGTCGATTACAACTTCCAGATCGAAGATGATCGCATCACCATCACCAATCGCCGCCGCGGTTCGCCCATCGACAAAGTGGTGGCCGAGCTGATGATCCTGGTCAACAGCGAGTGGGGCAAACATATCGCCGAGCACGGCTTCGTCGCGATCTACCGCACCCAGCAGGGCGGCAAGGTGAAGATGAGCACCGTCGCCGCACCGCATCAGGGGCTGGGCGTGGCGCAATACATGTGGTCCAGCTCGCCGCTGCGCCGCTACGTGGACATGGTGAACCAGCGCCAGATCATCGCCATGCTGAACGGAGGCGAACCCGCCTACGAGAAGAACGACCCCGCACTTTATGCCGCGATGCGCGACTTCGACACCATGTACACCATCTACAACGACTTCCAGCGCCATATGGAACGCTACTGGTGCCTGCGCTGGCTGATGCAGGAACAGGCGGCCCGCAGCGAAGAATGCGTCGTGACGGCCACCGTGCTGCGCGAGAATCTGGTCAAGCTGACCGAGATCCCGCTGATCTTCCGCGCCCATTCGCTGCCGGAGACACCCGCCAACACCCTCGTGCGTCTGGCCATCGGCGAGATCGACCTGATCGATCTGGACATCAAGACACGCTTCATCGAAGCTATCGCGGAGGAGAGCACCGAGTGCTGACAGGGCTGAAACTGCCGCTGACCGGCGCGATGGCCTTCTCCCTCGCGTTCCACGCCTTCGCCCTGTTCGGCGTGGCTTTGGTGATGCCCGATCCGCGCAATGCCGCCAGCTTCGCCCAACCGCTGCAAGTGGTCCTGGTCAACAGCAAGTCCCGCTCCCGCCCCCTGCAAGCCGACGCACTGGCACAAGCCAATCTCGACGGCGGCGGCAACACCACGGAAGATCGCAAGGCCAGCACGCCGCTGCCCACCATCAGCGACGATCAACAGTTCTCGCCCGAACAGGTCGCCAAACGCGTGGCCGATCTGGAGCAGGAATCGAAACGCATGCTGACCAAGATCAGGAGCGACTACACGGTCGCCCGTCCGGATGTGAAAAAGCAATCCGACAACTCCAGCAGCGGCGACGATCTGGTGCAAAAGTCGCTGGAGATCGCGCGACTGGAAGCGCAGATAAACAAGAACTTCGACGCGTACCAGAAACTGCCGCGCCGCAAGTTCATCGGTGCGCGCACACAGGAATACCGTTTCGCGCAATACATCGAAGACTGGCGCGTCAAAGTCGAGCGCATCGGCAACCTGAACTACCCGGAAGAAGCGCGCCGCCAACATCTTTTTGGCAAGCTGCAACTCAGCGTCTCGATCCGCTCGGACGGCAGTATCGAGACCGTCGAAGTCAGCCGCTCCTCCGGCCACCGCATCCTCGACGCGGCGGCGATGCGCATCGTCAAACTCGCCTCGCCCTATTCCCCGCTGCCGCCGGACATCACCCGCGACACCGACATCCTCACCATCGTCCGCACCTGGACCTTCACTTCGTCGGACCGACTGGAAAGCGAGTAGGCTAGAATGCGCCCCATGCACCGCTCTCTGCCCATTCGTCTGTTGCTCGTATTCACCTTACTGCTCAGCCAGCTCGGCGGCTTGACGCACAGCATCGCGCACACACTGGAGCAACGCTCTCAGGATCAATCTCAGCCGCACGACCGGATCTGCGATTTATGCGCCAGTTACGCGCAACTCGGCAGCACCCTCGGCAGCCACACGCATCAATTCATCCCGGCAAGGCAGGATACGCACTTCGTCACCGCCGCTTCCGCCTCGTTCCGTTCCGCCGCCTTCACCGCCTTTGCGGCTCGCGCCCCGCCTTACTCCATTTAACCCAATCGACATCTCTCTCAGGAAGCAGGCCGGATATTTCCCATCCTGCTTCCTGAACGAATTTTCTATTGTTTTTGCGGAGTAAAAAATGTTCAAGAAATCCTATTTGAGCGTGGCTGTTGCCGCGCTATTGTCCCATTCGATCAACGCATCCGCCGCGAGCGACGCCGACCTGCAAGCCATCCGCGAGCAGATTCAACAACTGAAACAAAGCTACGAGCAGCGCATCGCCCAGTTGGAGCAACGCTTGCAGACCGCCGAAGCGACCGGCAAACAAGCCAACGCTGCCCAAGCTCAGCCCCGACCAGCCGATGTTGCGTCATCGTCCGCCACTGCCGGCGGCGACAACGCCTTCAACCCGGCGATTGCATTGATACTGGGCGGCACTTACGGTGCTGTGCGTCAGGACCCCGCCATCCCGGCCACCGGTTTCGCGATGAACCCAAACATGGGGCATGAGCAGGGCTTCAATCTCGGCGAATCCGAGCTGGGCATCAGCGCCAACATCGACGCCGACTATCGCGGCGTTGCCACGCTGGCACTCGATCCAACCGGCGGCATCAGCGTGGAAAACGCCTATGTGCAGACATCCGCACCGGGCAACGGCATCAACCTCAAGTTTGGCCGCTATTTCTCCGGGCTGGGCTATCTCAACGAGCAGCATGCCCACGCTTGGGATTTCGTCGATCAGCCGCTGGTCTACGCCGCTCTATGGGAAAACCAGCTCGCCGAAGACGGCCTGCAAGTCAAATGGCTGGTGCCTGCCGACACCTTCATCGAACTGGGCGCTGAGCTCGGGCGCGGACGCGGCTTCCCGGGCTCGGACCGCGTCAAGAATGGCGCTGGCTCCGGCGTGCTGTTCGCGCATGCCGGCGATGACATCGGCATCGAACACAGTTGGCGCATCGGCGCATCGCTGCACAAGACTCGCGCGGCGGATCGTGTCAGCGATGCCGTGCCTGATCTGCCGGGAACGGTCGGCGGCGTGAGTAACAGCTTCAGCGGCGACAGCCAGACGGCCGGGCTGGACTTCGTATGGAAATATGCTCCGAACGGCAACGTGCGCAACAGTTACGTGAAGGTGCAAGGCGAATATTTCCGGCGCAAGGAAAGCGGCCAACTGACTTACGATACCGCGGCTGCGAATGTGACCGACAATTTCAGCGTGACGCAAACCGGCTGGTATCTGCAAGGCGTGTACCAGTTCATGCCGCAATGGCGCACCGGTTTGCGCTACGACCGCCTCGATCCTGGTGTCGCGCAGATCGGCGCGGCGAATGCCGGCAACGTCATCGCCGACTACGCCTTCCGACCCGCACGCACCAGCCTGATGCTTGACTACAGCCCCAGCGAATTCTCGCGCCTGCGCCTGCAACTGGCACAGGACAATTCCCGCCAAGGCCTGTCCGACAACCAGTTCTTCGTGCAATACATCATGAGCCTGGGCGCGCATAGCGCCCATAGTTACTAACGAACCGCCGTCATTCCCGCGCGGCGGGAATGACGCAACCGAAAGGACAGTGCCATGAAAAGAATCCTCTCTGTAATTTCTCTGCTGCTACTCGGCAGCCAAGTCCACGCCGCGCTCAACGTGTTCGCCTGCGAACCGGAATGGGCGGCGCTCGCGCAGGAACTGGCGGGCGACCAGGCCGTCGTCTACACCGCCACCGGCGCGCTGCAAGACCCGCATCATATCGAGGCACGCCCCAGCCTGATCGCGAAGGCGCGCCGCGCCGATCTGGTGGTGTGCACCGGCGCGGAACTGGAAACGGCCTGGCTACCGGTGGTGTTGCGCGAATCCGGCAACCGCAAGGTACAAACCGGAAGCGACGGCCATTTCGAGGCGGCGCAATTCGTCGTGATGCTGGAAACGCCCGCGCGGCTGGACCGGAGCGAAGGCGATGTGCATGCGATGGGCAACCCGCATATCCAGACCGACCCGCGCAACTTCCTGCCCGTCGCCGATGCGCTCGGCAAACGGCTGATCCGGCTCGACCCCGGCAATGCCGCACTTTACCGGCAACGGCTAGCCGACTTCGAGCGAAAATGGCGCGCCGCGATCACCGGATGGGAATCCCGTGCCGCGCCGCTCAAAGGCGTGAGCATCGTCGTACAGCACAAGGCCTTCCCGTATCTGGAGGCTTGGCTGGGTCTGAAGCAAGTGGCGGCGCTGGAGCCCAAGCCCGGCATGGAGCCCAGTGTGACGCACCTGTCACAGGTGCTGGCGACGTTGCAGCAACGGCCCGCGCGCATGGTGCTGCATGCCGCATACCAGAGCCGCAAGCCGTCGCAATGGATCGCCGAACGCGCGCACATCGCCGCCGTGGAATTGCCGTTCAGTGTTGGCGGCAGCGACAAGGCGCAGGACTTGTACGGCCTGTTCGACGACACCATAGAGCGGCTGCTGAACGGACTGAGATGAACGCCACAGATCTTTCCATCTTTCTCCCGGCCTTCATCGCCGGGATACTGATCCTCGCCACCCATGTCCCGCTCGGCATGAAGGTGCTGCAACGCGGCATCATCTTCGCCGACCTCGCCGTCGCGCAGATCGCCGGACTGGGCGTGATCGCCGCAGGGATGCTCGGCGCCGCCGAGTACCCGCTGGCCGTGCAAGTCATCGCCGCGACCAGCGCGCTGTTGGGCGGGGCGATGCTGGCCTACATCGAACGCAGACACATCGATATCCAGGAAGCCGTGATCGGCCTGCTGTTCGTGCTGGCTGCGACCGGCGGCATCCTGCTGATGAGCCGCGACGTGCATGCGGGCGAACATCTCCAGGACTTGCTGGTCGGCCAGATACTGTGGGTGACGCAACCCCAGTTGATCGCCACCGCGATGCTGAGTGCCGCGCTGCTGGCGGGCTGGCCGCTGTTCAAGCGATATATCGGCCCGTCGGGCTTTTATGCGGCATTCGCCCTCGCGGTGACCGCATCGGTGCAACTGGTGGGCGTCTACCTCGTGTTCGCCAGCCTGATCGTGCCGGCGCTCGCCACCCACCGGCTCAAGCGCCGTCGGCTACCCGCCGCATTCGCGGTCGGCATCGCGGGCTACGGCGCGGGACTGCTGCTGTCGATCTGGTTCGACCTACCCGCTGGCGCTGCCATCGTATGGGCGATGGCGCTCTGCGGTCTGGCTGCGGGCGTACTGAAGCGCGCGGATTAACCCGCTATAATCCGCGCCACTTATTCGCATCGCCAGAACCATGACCGACCAATACGCCGTGATCGGCAATCCCATCTCGCACAGCAAATCGCCGCTGATCCACCGCATGTTCGCGGAACAGACCGGGCAGGATATTTCGTATGAGGCCATCGAAGCACCGCTGGACTGCTTCGCCGCGACGATAGAGCGCCTGCGCAGCGAGGGCTACAAGGGTTGCAACGTGACGGTGCCGTTCAAGTTCGAAGCATTCAAACTCGCCACGCAATGGAGCGAACGAGCGCAGATCGCGCAGGCAGTGAACACGTTGAAGTTCGACGGCGATGAAATCATCGGCGACAACACCGACGGCGCGGGATTGGTTACCGACATTGAGCGCAACCTCGGAATCGCCCTTTATGGCAAGAACGTGTTGTTGATGGGCGCGGGCGGGGCTGCCTGTGGTGTCGCACTGCCGCTGATCGATGCAGATTCAAGAGTCGTCGTTGCGAACCGCACCGCCGAAAAAGCTCAACAACTCGCGTCCACGTTAGAAATACATGGAAACGTCTCCGGTTGTGGATACGATGAACTGGAAAGCCTGCAATTCGATGTCGTCATCAACGCTACTTCCGCTGGGCTCACCGACAGCGAAATCCCGCTCCCACCCACCATCTTCGCCCCCAACGCGCTCGCCTACGACATGATGTACGGACGCGAGACACCGTTCATGGCCTTCGCACGTCAACACGGTGCGCGCGTCGCCGACGGGATGGGCATGCTGGTCGAACAGGCCGCCGAGGCGTTTTTCATCTGGCGCGGCGTGCGTCCGGATACCCGCCCCGTACTCGATAAGTTCCGCGCGATATGAAAACATTCCGCTACTGGAGCTGGCGCATCCTGCTGGCATTGTTCGCGCTGGTGGTGCTGTACCAGTTGTGGATATTCGCGCACATCCTCTGGTGGATCAAATTCAATCCCTCCACCAGTTCGTTCATGGATGACCGGCTGGAGCTGATGCAGGACACGAATCCGGATGCCGAACTGAAACACAAGTGGGTGCCCTACGCGAAGATCTCCAATAATCTGAAGCGCGCGCTGATCGCCTCGGAAGATGCCAAGTTCGTCGATCACGAAGGCTTCGACTGGGAGGGTATCCAGAAGGCCTACGAGAAGAACATGAAGAAGGGCAAGATTGTCGCGGGTGGCTCCACCATCAGCCAGCAACTCGCCAAGAACCTGTTCCTCTCCACCAAACGCACGCCTTGGCGCAAAGCGGAAGAGGTTCTCATCACGCTGATGCTGGAGGCGGTGATGGACAAGCGGCGCATCTTCGAGATCTACCTGAACGTGATCGAATGGGGCAACGGTGTGTTCGGTGCCGAGGCCGCCGCACGCCATTACTACCGCACCAGCGCGGCGGGGCTCTCTGCCGGACAGGCGGCCAAACTCGCAGCGATGGTGCCCAATCCGCGTTATTACGACAAACACCGCGAAGCGCGCGGCTTGCTGCGCAAGACCGGCATCATCCTGGCGCGCATGAACTACGCGGAAATTCCCTGAGCGGCACAGCGGTGTTTTCTTTACAATACGCGCGACTTTCAAGGCTTGCGCGATGACCGACACCACCAGCACCAGCAATCACTACACCGAGAATGTGCAGGATCACCTCAAACAGGTGGAAGCGCTGCTGCATAAACACGCCCTGCTGGAAGAGGTGGTGCACAAGCAGGAACTGCCGCGCGAAGACCGCCACACCTTGCTCGACACACTGGTACACAAGCAGCACCTGGCCCAACTCGGGCGCAAGCTGGACGGCCTGCATCCTGCCGATATCGCCTACATCCTGGAAGCGCTGCCGATCGAACAGCGCCTGCTGGTGTGGGATCTGGTCAAGTCGGAGCGCGACGGCGAGATCCTGATCGAAGTCTCCGACGCGGTGCGCGAATCGCTGATCGCGACGATGAACCGCGAAGAACTGCGCGCCGCCGCCGGACAGCTCGATACCGACGAGATCGCCGATCTGGCACCCGACCTGCCGCAGAACGTGATGCGCGACGTGTTCATGTCGCTGCCCATCGAAGAGCGCGAACAGTTGCGCGAAGCAATGTCGTATCCGGAAGACTCGGTCGGTGCGCTGATGGATTTCAACATCACCCACGTCCGCGAGGACGTCACGCTGGAAGTGGTGTCGCGCTACCTGCGCCGCTTCGACGAGCTGCCTGATCACACCGACCAGGTCTTCGTGGTGGATCGCGACGACCGTTTCAAAGGCGTACTGCCAATCAATCTGATCGTGGTCAACGAGCCGGACACAGTGGTCACCGATCTGATGCTGACCGACACCATCCAACTGCATCCCGACGAAAAAGCAGAACATGCCGCGCAGGCTTTCGAGCGCTACGACTTGGTCTCCGCCCCGGTGGTGGACGAGGACGGCAAACTGGTCGGGCGCGTGACGGTGAACGTGGTGCTGGATTTCATCCGCGAGGAATCGGACAGCGATTTGCTCAACCAGGCCGGTCTGCGCGAAGAGGAAGACATCTTCGCCTCGGTGTGGAAGAGCGTGCAGAACCGCTGGACCTGGCTGGCACTGAATCTGGTCACCGCCTTCATCGCCTCGCGCGTGATAGGCATCTTCGAGAATTCCATCGAAAAGCTGGTGGCACTGGCGGCGCTGATGCCCATCATCGCCGGCATCGGCGGTAACTCGGGCAACCAGACCATCACCATGATCGTGCGCGCTCTGGCGCTCGGACAGATCAACAGCAGCAATGCCCGCAAACTGTTCATCAAGGAGATCGGCGTGAGCGGATTGAACGGGCTGATCTGGGGCAGCTTAGTCGGCATATTCGCCTTCCTCATCTACCACAGCATTCCCCTCAGCCTGGTGATGACGCTGGCGATGGTGCTCAACCTGCTGGTGGCCGCGTCGCTCGGCGTGCTGATCCCGCTGACGCTGCACCGCTTCGGGCGGGACCCGGCGGCCGGCTCCAGCGTGATGATCACGGCCATCACCGATAGCGGCGGATTCTTTATTTTCCTGGGACTGGCGACGATATTCCTGATCTGATCGGGGACCATCAACTGTTGAATATCGCCCGCCGTATTGTGTCGGAATCCCTCCCGACTGCGAACTCCAAATAAGGACTCAAGCCAGATCTACAGCAAACCGCACAGGATCACGAATATGGAACGATCAATAACCGGGATGTCCGGCAGACTCAATTCCTGAAAGACGGGGAAGCGCACACACTCTGCCGCACGATGACGCGCAGAGCTCTGAAATCGAGAGAGAACAACAACCCACCCGCACGAGACGGGTTGCTGGTGAAAGCCCGAACCACAAAAAAGGGCGGCAATCTAAAACCGCCCTAGCGATACAGACTACGCGCCCAGAATACCTTTGCCAGCCGGTTTTTTGGCTGCTGGTTTCTTTGCTGCCGCCGTTTTCGCTGCGGGCTTTGCTACGGCTTTTTTGACTGCTGGCTTGGCCGCAACTTTTTTCGCTACTGGCTTTTTGGCTACGACTTTTTTCGCTGCCGGCTTCTTGGCAACCACCTTTTTGGCCACAGGCTTTTTCGCTACCGGTTTTTTGGCTACGACTTTTTTCGCTACAGGCTTTTTGGCGACTACTTTCTTTGCTACGGGCTTCTTGGCTGCCGGTTTTTTCGCTACCGCTTTTTTGACTGCTGGCTTGGCGGCTGCTTTTTTCACTACCGGTTTTTTGGCTACGACTTTTTTTGCTGCGGGCTTCTTGGCGACTACTTTCTTTGCAACAGGCTTCTTGGCGACTACTTTTTTGACTGCTGGTTTAGCGGCTGCCTTTTTCGCTGCGGGCTTCTTGGCTGCGGGCGTCTTTGCTTTTGTATCGGATGTTGCCATTTTCATTCTCCATAAAAATTTAGAACATTCACTACGACTCACTGCACACCCAAACGCCCCGATGAAACAGCGATAGCGCTTGCGGCAACGGCACTGTATCCACGTTCAAAAATTCGTGCAACAAATTTTTTCAATTCGCTTTGTGAAAATTACAACATCACCCGACGATGCGTTCGCCCGCGAACAACTGCGGCACCGTCTCGCGCTCGCGCACCAGATGCACCGCGCCGCCGTCCACCATCACCTCGGCAGCGCGCGGACGGGTGTTGTAATTGGAGCTCATGCTCATACCGTACGACCCGGCGGAAAGCACAGCCAGCAAGGCTTGCGGAGCGATGGATAGTTTCCGTTCACGACCAATGAAGTCACCGGTTTCGCAGATAGGCCCGACCACTTCGTAGGTCTGCTCCGAACCGCTTGCGCGCTGCACCGGCAGAATATCGTGGTACGCATCGTACAGCGCGGGACGCATCAGATCGTTCATCGCCGCATCGACGATGGCGAAGTTTTTTTCCTCGCCATGCTTGAGATATTCGACCCGCGTCAGCAAAACTCCGGCATTGCCGACCAGCACACGCCCCGGTTCGAGGATCAGTTTTTCGCCGCGCCCCTTGAGCGCGCCCAGCAATGCGGCCACATACTCCGCGATCACGGGCGGCGTTTCTTCGTCGTAACGGATACCCAGGCCGCCGCCGAGATCGATATGTTCGAGACGGATGCCTTCCCGCGCCAGTTCATCCACCAGAGCCAGCACCTTTTCCGCCGCCGCGATGAAGGGGCTGGTCTCGGTGAGTTGCGAACCGATATGGCAATCCACCCCGGTGACACGCAGATGCGGCAAGTCGCGCGCCTTGCGATACAGCGCGACCGCCTCGCCGTATGCCACGCCGAATTTATTCTGCTTGAGGCCGGTGGAAATATAAGGATGCGTCTTCGCATCCACATCGGGATTGACCCGCAGACTGACCGGCGCGATCTTGCCCATGCCGCCCGCCACCTCGTTCAGACGATCAAGCTCGGCGGACGACTCCACGTTGAAGCACAGAATGCCGGCCTCCAGCGCCATGCGCATCTCGGCGGCACTCTTGCCCACGCCGGAGAACACCACCTTGCCCGCATCGCCGCCCGCCGCGATCACGCGCTGCAACTCGCCACCCGAAACGATATCGAACCCCGCGCCGAGACGCGCGAACACATTCAGGATAGCCAGATTCGAATTCGCCTTCACCGCGTAACAGATCAGATGTTCGCGCCCGAGCAGCGCATCGGCGAACTGGCGATAGCCCCCGGTCAGCGCCGCCCGCGAATAGACATAACAGGGCGTGCCGTATTGCGCGGCGATATCCGCCAGCGGCACCTGCTCGACACACAACGCGTCGCCGCGATAATGGAAAGGACCCGCCATGATCATCCCTCCGCCCGGGATGAAGACACATCCGGAGCGTAGGATTGCGGCAGCGTGAGCGGGCCTTTTTTACCGCAGCCTTGCAGCAGCAAGACCAGAACCACGATAATGCCCAGCGGAAGATTTAGACGCATGATTTTTCACCAAGGATTAAGAACCGGTTTGTCGGGCGGATTATAAGGGCGGAGCATGACTGAAAGCGAATTCAACCAACTGGCCGATGCCGCCCTCGTGCGCATCGAATCGGCCGCCGACGAATGCGGCGGTGATGCCGAATGCAACCGAAGCGGCAACGTACTCGAGATTGAGTTCGACAACGGCCAGAAGATCATCGTCAACCGCCACGACATCAACCAGGAGATCTGGGTCGCCGCGCGATCCGGCGGCTTCCACTACGCATGGCACGACGGCCTCTGGCAAAGCCGGCGCGACGACAGCGAACTGTTCAGCCAACTCGAAAAGCTCTTTGACGAACAGGGCGTGTGCATCCGTCTGGTGGAGAAACCGTGATTAGCTGTCGATTCGCGCAAGCGGGGGAGTGATAGTCGGCGAGGTCTGCCTGAGCGCGCAGCGCGTAGCCAAATTTGAAAATCAAAACCGCCATTGACTTGCCTTCCCTTGTGCGCCGCCTCGCTCAGACGTGAACGAGCGGTGAAGTTGGGCGAGCACTGTTTGAGCACGTGGCCGCGTAGCGGATCGTGCGAGTTGCGCAGCCCCGCTCGTTTGCGTCTGAGCGAGGGAACCCCGAAGGGGCGGCAAACTAGGGTCGCCTTTTCTTTGGTTACTTTCTTTTGGCGAAGCAAAAGAAAGTAACTTGCTGTCGGGCAACCCCCGACGGTTTTGATTTGTATCCATCCGGCGCAATGCCCGTTGGTTATTGCGCCCTACGCTTGCCAGCCTCGAACCCGAACAACATCGACAACAATGCCAGCAGGCAAAACACCAAAATCTTTCGCGACCAAGATAACTTCATCGTCTTCAATCACGCTGGGGTGAGGAACTATGTCGTTCACCACATACAGCGTTACCTCACGATCTCTGCAAAGAGCTTGGTCAATAATGAAAATATAGCCAGACTCCATCTGGCCACCACAAGTAGCATAAAACCGCGCGCGCTCGAAGTGAGGTGTCGTGGATATGCCTGATGTTGGATAGCCAGCTTGATGTCGTTGATGTTCGACTACGGAATTAAGCGGAGTATCACCATAAAAGCAATTCCCCCATTCATCTTTCCCATATTGTGGTGCTCTTGAAAATGATGAAGATTGCTTGGGACGTAATTCACCGTTCGATTCTTCATACATCTGGGCACTAACACCGCGATATAAATGCGCGATTGTCATTAGTAGCTATCTCAGCTTCACCGTCTCACAAACCACATCCCCACACTGCGCCCTATTGCGCAACGCATGATCGATCAACACCAACGCCACCATCGCCTCCGCAATCGGCGTAGCCCGTATCCCCACACAAGGATCATGCCGCCCCTCGGTGGAGACCTTCACCGCCTCGCCCGCCTTGTTGATCGAATTGCGTTCGATGCGGATGCTGGAAGTGGGTTTGATCGCATAGTGTGCGACGATATCCTGCCCGGTGGAGATGCCGCCGAGGATGCCGCCCGCGTTGTTGGAGAGAAAACCATTGGGTGTGAGTTCGTCGCCGTGTTCGCTGCCCTTCTGCGTGACGCAGTTGAAACCCGCGCCGATCTCCACGCCCTTCACCGCGTTGATGCCCATCAGCGCATGGGCGATATCGGCATCCAGTCTGTCGAACACCGGCTCGCCCCAGCCCACGGGTACGTTGTGCGCCACCACGGCGAGCTTGGCGCCGATGGAGTCGCCCGACTTGCGCAGCGCGTCCATGTAGTCTTCCAGCTGGCCGAGGTAGGTGGCATCCGCGATGAAGAAGGTGTTGCCTTCCTCATGCAGATCGCCCCAGCTCTTGAACGGGATCGCGATCTCGCCGAGTTGCGCGAGGTAGCCGCGCACTTCCACGCCATAGGTCTCGTGCAGCCATTTCTTGGCGATGGCTCCCGCTGCCACGCGCCCTGCCGTCTCGCGCGCCGAGGCGCGACCACCACCGCGATAATCGCGGATGCCGTATTTCTGCCAATAGGTGTAGTCGGCATGACCGGGGCGGAAGGTGTCGGCGATATTGCCGTAGTCTTTGCTGCGCTGGTCCTCGTTGCGGATCAGCAGCGCGATGGGGGTACCGGTGGTCTTGCCCTCGAACACGCCGGACAATATCTCGACGGTATCCGATTCGCGGCGCTGGGTGACATGGCGCGAGGTGCCGGGTTTACGGCGGTCGAGGTCGTTCTGGATGTATTCCGCGCTCAACTCCATGCCCGGCGGGCAGCCATCCACGATGCAGCCGATGGCCGCGCCGTGCGATTCGCCGAAGGAAGTGACGGTGAACAGGGTGCCGAAGCTGTTTCCAGACATGATGTTATCTCGCAAAAATAGTGCGCGGAGTTTAACATAGCGAGAATTCTCATAAATGCCGTCATTCCCGCGCTGCGTGTGTTGTTTGGGCTTTAGCCCCTTACAACCACGGCGTACCCCTTGCGGGTGCACGCGTGAATCCAGCGCTTCTATTCATCATGCATTTGAGATTTTGTCTCCGCGTTGCGGAGAGTATTTATTCAACTGGATTCCCGCCTTCGCGGGAATGACAGATTTGGAGAGTCCAAATATGAAAGCCATACTCGCCACCGCGCCCGGCGGTACCGACGTGCTGCAACTGCGCGACATCCCGATACCGGAACTACCCTCGCCGCACCATGTGCGTGTGAAGCTTGCCGCCGCCGGGGTGAACCCGGTCGATACCAAGCTGCGCGCCAAGCCTGCCTACCATCCCGACAAACTGCCTGCGATCCTCGGTTGCGACGGGGCGGGCGTGGTCGAATCTGTCGGCAAGTTGGTAACACGCTTCAAGATCGGCGACGAGGTGTATTTCTGCAACGGCGGGCTGGGCGACGAGCCCGGCAACTACGCCGAATACACCACGCTGCACGAGGAGTATTGCGCGGCGAAACCCGCCAACCTCAGCGTGCATGATGCCGCCGCACTGCCGCTGGTGCTAATCACCGCGTGGGAGGCGCTGGTCGAGCGCGCCGCCTTGCAAGCAGACCAGACGATACTGATCCATGCCGCTGCGGGCGGGGTCGGCCATGTCGCGCTGCAACTGGCGCATCACCTCGGCGCACATCTTGTGGTGACGGTCGGCGACGAGCGCAAGGCCGGTCTGGCGCGCGGCCTCCATGCCGACAAGATCATCAACTACAAGGAGCAGGACTTCGTCAAAGAGACGCTGGACTGCACCGGGGGCAAAGGCGTTGAAGTGGTGCTCGACACCGTCGGCGGCGAGACCTACATCCGCTCGCTGAACGCGGCGCGCATCGGCGGCAAAGTGGTCAGCGTGCTCGCCACACCACTCGCCGCAGCCGATGTGCAACTCGCACGGCTGCGCAACCTGTCGCTCGGATTCGAACTGATGCTGACACCGCAGGCACTGAACCTACACGACGAGCGCGTGCGCCAGCGCAAGATACTGGAGGAAGGTGCCAAGCTGGTCGAGCAAGGGAAGCTCGGTGTGCTGGTCACGCACAGGCTGCCGCTGGAGCAGGCTGCCGAGGCACACCGGCTGATCGAGGCGGGCGGGATGATAGGCAAGATCGTGCTGACGATATCGTGATTGTTCCTGTCCGCAGATCACACAGATGAGCGCGGATTCGGAATCTGTGCAAGTCTGCGGGTGACGGGATTGATTTTATGAATTTCATCGACACACACTGCCATCTCGACGCCGACGAATTCGGCGATGCTCAGGCCGGCGTCGTGCAAGCTGCCGGGAGAGAAGGTGTGAGCCGCATCGTCGTGCCCTCGGTCGCGCGCGCGAACTTCGGCATCGTGCGCGAGCTGTGCGAACGCTATCCCGGCTGCGCGCCCGCCTATGGCATCCATCCGATGTACACCGACGGCGCGCTGCCGCAAGACCTCGCCGACCTGCGCGAATATCTGGCGCAGCCGGATACCGTCGCGGTCGGCGAGATCGGCCTCGACTTTTTCATCGACCATTACGACCGCGCACAACAGGAGCATTTCTTCGTCGAGCAGCTGAAACTCGCGCAGGAGTTCGAGCTGCCGGTACTGCTGCATATCCGCCGCGCGCAGGATACCGTGCTGAAGCACTTGCGCCAGCACACGGTGCGCGGCGGCATCGCTCACGCGTTCAACGGCAGCCGCCAGCAGGCGGACGAATTCATCAAGCTGGGTTTCAAGCTGGGCTTCGGCGGCGCGATGACTTACCCGCGCGCCACGCGTTTGCGCGGGTTCGCGGCGACGCTGCCGCTGGATTCCATCGTGCTGGAGACCGACGCACCCGACATCCCGCCGGACTTCCTCGAACGCGGCCAGCCGAACGAGCCGCAATACCTGCCGCGCATCGCACGAACGCTGGCGGAGCTGCGCGGCATGAGCGTGGAAGAGATCGCGCAAGCTACCACGCGGAATGCGCTTACCGTCCTGCCCGGGATGCCCTCACCCGATCAATTCACCAACTGACCCGACTCCATGAAAAAATCACTCCGACTCTCCGTCCTGCCGCTGCTAACCGCCCTGCTGCTGGGGCTGTCCGGTTGCGATGAAAAAACTGCTGCCCCGCTGGCGACAGCAAGCCAGGTTGATCTATCGCGTTACCTCGGCAAATGGTACGAGATTGCGATGATCCCCAACCGCTTTCAGTCGATGTGCGTATCGGATACCCAGGCGATCTACGAACTGCGCGACGAAATGATCCGGGTACACAACCGCTGCCGTACCCGCGACGGGAAATTCGAGGATGCCAAAGGTGTCGCGAAAATCGTCGCGGACAGCGGAAATGCGAAGTTGCGCGTCAGCTTCTTCCGCCCGTTCTATGGTGACTACTGGATACTCGCACTGGATCCGGATTACCAATGGGTGCTGGTCGGTGAGCCGACCCGAACCTACAGCTGGATATTGTCGCGCCAGCCGAATCTGCCGGACGCGACATTGCAGTCTCTGCTGGAACGAGCCGAAGCGCTGGGATTCCCGCGCGCCAGCTACGTCCTTACCCGGCACACCTCGGCCTCGCAGTGACGCGATTCGATCGCCCCCGAATGGCCTCTGCGATAATATCGCCCGCCCCGATCCGAACTGCCATGCAGCCCATTTGAAATGACACACCTCCTCGACGACTCGCATGACCGCCGCTTCGGCGGACTGGACCGCCTGTACGGCGAGGGGTCGCGCCTCGCGCTGCACCGTGCCCGCGTCGCGGTAATCGGCGTCGGCGGCGTCGGCTCCTGGGCGGCGGAGGCGCTGGCGCGCAGCGGGATAGGCAACATCACGCTGATCGATTTCGACCATGTCGCGGTGTCCAACGTGAATCGGCAGGTTCAGGCGCTGACCAGCACGCTGGGCGAGGCTAAGGTGGCCGCACTGGAGACACGGATACGCGACATCAATCCCGATTGCCGAGTGACCCCGGTGGACGACTTTCTGACCGCAGAGAACATGACACAACTGATCCCAGCGGGCGCGTTCGATGCGGTGATCGATGCCTGCGACGAGGCGAAGGTAAAGGCCGCGCTGATCGTGCATGCACGTTTCAACAAGATTCCGCTGGTAGTGTGCGGTGCGGCGGGCGGCAAGCGCGATCCGCTGAAGCTGCGCTGCGACGACCTCGGCCGCACCACCCAGGACGCGCTGCTGGCGCGCATACGCAACATGCTGCGCAAGGACTACAACATCCAGCCGAAGAAGAACGGCAAGTTCGGCGCGGCCTGCGTGTATCTGGAAGAACCGTCCAAGCGCAGCACCGCCTGCGCCACGGGAGACCTGAGCTGCTCCGGCTACGGTTCGTCGGTGACAGTCACCGCAGCGATGGGCCTCGCCGCCGCGTCGTGGTGCATCGAACGCATCGTGGCGACTCAACTTCAGCAAACTCGTTAGTAGAAGCCGCCTTAAAAATTCGCGAGGGTGGATGGATGCAAGGCGCACGGAACGCAGAAACCGGAATGTACTTAATGTACATGAGGATTTCGAGTACCGCGCAACGCCGCAGACGCAATCCGCAGCAATTTTGAAGGCTGCTTCTTATTTCAGCCAGCCCTTGCGGTGGAACATCCAGAACGGTACACCCACCGACAACAGCATCAGCAACAGCGCGAACGGGTAGCCCAACTCCCATGACAGCTCCGGCATGTGATGGAAGTTCATGCCGTAGATGGACGCGATCAGCGTCGGCGGCAGCAGGCCTACCGAGGCGACCGAGAACAGGCGCACGATCTTGTTCTGGTTGATGTTGATGAAACCGACCGTGGCGTCCATCAGGAAGTTGATCTTGTCGAACAGGAATGCGGTGTGGCCGTCGAGCGAGTCGATGTCCTGCACGATCTGGTGCGCCTCGTCCTGCTGGCCCAGAGTCAGGCGCTTGCTGCGGATCAGGAATGAAATCGCGCGGCGGGTATCCATCACGTTGCGGCGGATGCGCCCATTGATGTGCTCGCCGTGCGCGATGCTGGCCAGCACCTCGGCGGCCTCGCGGTCGCTGAGCGCCTTGTCGCCCAGCACCCTGCCGCTGACTCCGCCGAGATCGGCATACACTTCTTCGAGCGCATCCGCCGACAACTCCACGTCCATCGCATACAGGTCAATCAGCACATCGCGGCTGTCCTCGATCTCGCCCGACTGTCCGTGACTGCGGATGCGCATCAGGCGGAACAGCGGCAAATCTTCTGCATGCACGCTGATCAGCGTGGTACCGGTCAGCACAAAGGCAACGGTGACGCTACGCGAACCGCTCTCCTTACCGTAGAGAAAGTCCGAGCGCAGGTGCAGCTCGCCGCCCTCCTCGTAGAAACGTGCGCTGGCCTCGATGTCGCGCAGATGCGCTGGCTTCGGCAGTATCAGCCGGTAGGTCTGTTCCAGCCAGTCCCGCTCTTCCTCGGTGGGCGCGACGACATCGATCCAGATCGGCTGGTCGGTGCGCAGATCGTCGTCTTCCTCGAAATGGATGCGCGAGAGGCGACCGCTGTTCAGTGTGAAGGCATGCAGCATCGTTAGATTCCGTTAAAAGCCCTACCCGGCGCGGTTGCGCATATGATCGGCCAGTTTGGCAAAAGCGCCGGACAGCTCGCGGCGCAATTCCGCTTCTTCCACCACGTCATCCAGCGCCCGATCCATACACATCAGCCATTGGTCGCGCTCGGCTTCGCCGATGGCAAAGGGGAAGTGGCGGCGGCGCAGGAACGGCTCACCGAATTCCTGCACGAACAGCTGCGGCCCGCCCATCCAGCCGGAGAGATATTTGAACAACTTGTCGGACGCGCCATCCAGACTTTCCGCATGCATCTTGCGGATGCCGTAGGCTTCGGGCAATTCATCCATCAGTTCGTAGAAACGCCGCACCAGTTCGCGTATCTTTTCCTCGCCGCCGACGCGCTGGTAATGAGTGAGCACCTTGGGTTCGTTCTGCATCGGGTATCGTTTTCGTGGGTTTCGCTGATTCTAACCCAGCGGGAATCTGTGCAGCACCTCATATCGCGCCACTTGTTCCTCGCGGCGCGAACACAGCAGCACGAACTCGCGCAGCCGCCAACGCGCCACGGGGAAGGCGGGCAAGGGCGCATCGCTCCATTGCGCGTGACGCAGCAACGTGGCATGTGGTTTATAAGGCCGGCGGTCGAATAAAAATCGATGTCTCGCCACATTCCGCTCCAGATCGCGCACCAGTTGCACCAGCTGCGGCGGGACGTTGCGCGGCGCGGCGAACACGATGTGGTTGTGTCCCCAATAGCGCGCCAGCTCGAACTCCAGTTCAAAGGGCGGCGCGGTGACTTCCCGTGCCGCCAGTTGCAGCGCCTCAAGACGCCCGGCCGCCACGTCGCCAAGGAACAGCAGGGTGGTGTGCAGGGTGTCCGGCCGCATCACGCGCCCGCCGCAGCGCTCGCGCAACGGCTCTTGCCATGCGGCCAACGCGGCACGCTCCGCCTCGTCCGGCCACAGCGCAAAGAACAAGCGCAATTTCGCATCGTTTTTCTCGGTATCGCTCATTCCGGTATTTTATCCGTGTTATGCACGGGGTCGAGCCGCACGCCGCATTCGGGTAAAATGCGCGACTTGCCGAACCAGAGAACACCATGACCGCACGTTTGCGTGAAATCCCCTACAACTACACCTCCTTCTCAGACCGGGAGATCGTGCTGCGCATCCTCGGCGCCGAGGCGTGGGACATCATCAACACGTTGCGCGAGGAACGCCGCACCGGGCGCTCGGCGCAAATGCTGTATGAAGTGCTGGGCGACATCTGGGTGCTGGCGCGCAATCCCTATCTCGAAGACGACCTGCTATCCAACCGCAAACGGCGCGAAGCACTGATCGGCGCGCTGCACCACCGCCTGAATGCCATCGAAGCCAGGCGCGGAGATAACCAGAAAGTGAAGCGCCTGCTCGAACTCGCCGGGGCCGCTGTCAACCAGTTCGCCGCCGAATTCGAGCACACGCTGCAACTGCGCAAACGCGCGTTGCGCGTGTTGAGCAGGCTCACCCGCAAGGACAACATCCAGTTCGACGGTCTGGCGCGCGTCTCGCACGTGACCGATGCCACCGATTGGCGCGTGGAATATCCGTTCGTGGTGCTGACACCGGACACGGAGGCGGAGGTCGCGGCACTAGTGCGCGCCTGTATCGAACTCGAACTGACCATCATTCCGCGCGGCGGCGGCACCGGCTATACCGGCGGCGCGGTGCCGCTAACCAAACATTCTGCGGTGATCAACACCGAGAAGCTGGACACGCTGTCGCCGGTCGAACGCCTGACGCTGCCGGGTCTGACCGAGCCATACGCCACCGTGCACTGCGGTGCGGGCGTGGTGACGCGCCGTGTGATGGAAGCGGCGGAAGCGAACGGACTGGTATTCGCGGTCGATCCGACCTCGGCGGATGCGTCATGCATCGGCGGCAATGTGGCGATGAACGCGGGCGGCAAGAAGGCCGTGCTATGGGGAACCGCGCTGGACAATCTGGCATCGTGGAAGATGGTCATGCCGGACGGGCTGTGGATGACAGTCGAACGTCTGGAGCACAACCTCGGCAAGATCCACGACACCGAAATAGCGAACTTCCGCATCAGCCGCCACGAGGCGGACGGCAAGACGCCCCGCGGTGAGCCGGAGATCCTGAGCATCGCCGGCAGCGCATTCCGCAAGGAAGGGCTGGGCAAGGATGTCACCGACAAATTCCTCTCCGGCCTGCCCGGCATCCAGAAGGAAGGTTGCGACGGCATCATCACCTCGGCACGTTTCCTCTTGCATCGCGCCCACACGCACACGCGCACCGTGTGTCTGGAGTTTTTCGGCCAGGTGCGCGAGGCCGTGCCCGCCATCGTCGAGATCAAGGATTATCTGGACGCCCACCCGCATGCCTTGCTGGCGGGACTGGAGCACCTCGACGAGCGTTATCTGAAAGCCGTGGGCTACGCCACCAAGGCCAAACGCGGCACACGACCGAAGATGGTGCTGGTCGCCGACGTGGTGAGCGACGATGCGGATGCCGCCGCACAAGCGGCTTCCGAGATCGTTCGTCTGGCCAATCTGCGCCACGGCGAAGGTTTCATCGCGGTGTCCGCCGAGGCGCGCAAGAAATTCTGGCTGGACCGCGCGCGCACCGCCGCCATCGCCAAGCACACCAACGCGTTCAAGATCAACGAGGATGTGGTGATCCCGCTGCCGCGCATGGGCGATTACTGCGACGGCATCGAGCGCATCAATATCGAGCTGTCGTTGAAGAACAAGCTGGCACTGCTGGACAAGCTGGACGAATTCTTCACAGGTGAACTGCCGTTGCGCTATCAGGACGATGCACAATTGGGCGATGCCGAGCTGCTCGGTAACCGTCCGCAGGCCGCGCGGCAGCTGCTCACCGAGACGCGCGCGCGCTGGCAGTGGCTGCTGGACAATCTGGATCAACCCAGCCACGAGGCGGAAGATAACGCAGGTCGGGCTTCAGCCGGACAGCAACTTGATCGCACGCATGCCGGGTTAAAACTCGACCTACAAGCGACTGACTCGGTCTTCGAGGCCCTGCAAAACCACAGCATCCGCGCTTCGTGGAAACGCGAGGTGCGCGAACCACTGCGCCAGATGTTCAGCGGCAGCACCTATCAACCCATCCTGGAGCAGTGCGGCACCATCCACCAGAACGTGCTGAAGAGCCGCGTGTTCGTCGCGCTGCACATGCACGCGGGCGACGGCAACGTGCACACCAACATCCCGGTCAACTCCGACGATTACGCCATGCTGCAACAGGCTTATGCGGCAGTAGACCGCATCATGCAGCTGGCCAAGGATCTGGGCGGCGTGATCTCGGGCGAGCACGGCATCGGCATCACCAAATTCGATTTCCTCGAAGACAGCGAGATTGCCGCCTTCGCCGACTACAAGCAGAAGATCGATCCGGAGGGACGTTTCAACAAAGGGAAATTGCTCAAGGGCAGCAATCTGGAGCGCGCCTACACGCCCAGCTTCAACCTGATGGAACTGGAAAGCCTGATCCTCGAAAAAAGCGAGCTGGGCAACATTTCCGATTCGATCAAGGACTGCCTGCGCTGCGGCAAGTGCAAACCGGTGTGCAGCACCCATGTGCCGCGCGCCAATTTGCTGTATTCGCCGCGCAACAAGATACTCGGCACGTCGTTGCTGATCGAGGCGTTCCTGTACGAGGAGCAGACCCGCAGGGGGATATCCATCGCGCACTTCGATGAATTCGGCGATGTCGCCGACCATTGCACCGTGTGCCACCGTTGCGAGACTCCCTGTCCGGTCGATATCGACTTTGGCGATGTGTCGATGGCGATGCGCAATTTCCTGCGCAAGCAGGGCAAGAAGAAATTCAATCCGGGTACCGCCGCCGCGATGACCTTCCTCAACGCCACCGATCCGGCCACTATCAAAATGATCCGCAAGGTGATGATAGCTTGGGGCTATATGGGTCAACGGCTGGCACACCGGATCGCAAAACGATTCGGTGTGCTGGGTAGCCAGACAAGGCATCCGCCGGCGACACTGGGACGCGCGACGCTCAAGGCGCAGGTGATCCACATCATGAACAAGCCGCTGCCGGTCAATGTGCCGAGCAAGACCGCGCGTGCGCTGCTCGACATCGAGGACAGCCGCGTCGTACCGGTCATCCGCGATCCGCGCAAGGTGAGCGAGGATTCCGATGCGGTGTTTTACTTCCCCGGCTGCGGCTCGGAACGGCTGTTCAGCCAGGTCGCGCTGGCGACACAGGCGATGCTGTACGAGACCGGCGCGATCACGGTATTGCCACCCGGTTATCTGTGCTGCGGCTATCCGCAGAATTCCGCAGGACAGGGCGACAAGGCGACCGAAATAACCACCGACAATCGTGTGCTGTTCCACCGCGTGGCCAACACGCTGAACTATCTCGATATCAAAACCGTCGTGGTGTCCTGCGGCACCTGCATGGACCAGCTGCTGCAATACCAGTTCGACAAGATATTCCCCGGCTGCCGCCTGCTCGACATCCACGAGTATCTGCTGGAACGTGGCGTGAAACTGGAGACTCCGGCGGAGCAGCACGATGCCGTGCCGGTGCGGTACATGTACCACGACCCCTGCCACTCGCCGATGAAGACCCATCAACCGCTGAAGGTAGTGAACGAGCTGATGGCGACCAGCGTACCGCTGAATGACCGCTGCTGCGGCGAATCCGGCACCTTTGCCGTGACACGCCCGGATATCGCCACCCAGGTGCGCTTCCGCAAGGAAGAAGAGATGCGCAAAGGGGTATCCGGACTGCGTGCGGACGGTTATCAGGGCGAGATCAAGATCCTCACCGCCTGCCCCTCCTGTCAGCAGGGATTGTCACGCTATAGCGACGACAGCGGCACCAGCGCAGACTACATCGTGATTGAGATGGCCCGCCATCTGCTGGGCGAAAACTGGCTGAAGGATTATGTGGCGAAAGCCAACGACGGCGGCATTGAGCGGGTATTGTTATGATCCGCGAATAACGCCACTCACTCCCGCTTGACTGAAAGGCGCACCTCGTAGAAAGTGTGCCCCTCATGCAAAAATAACAACGGATATGCTGACCCTGCCCCTCGAACCGACCGACGATCGCGCCAATCCCCTGTTCAAGGACGAAGCCAGTTGCGCACAATGGCTGGGGCAACTGCAACTGACCAACCTGCAATTGGCGCACAGCCTGTTGCTGACCCAGATTAACGAATTGAACCGTTACCCGATGCGTGGTCTGGAGCGGATGAACACGCTGGAACGTCTGCGCGAAACGGTGGGCTATGTACAGGATGACTATGCCAAGAAACTGATCGCCAAGCCCCTGCCCCTAAATGAAAGCGAACTGATGGTATTCGTCGCCATCGTGCAACTCTGGCAGGCTCTTGTTCTCGGCTATCAGCGCTGTTTGCAGGTTTACATGGCGGGGGACAAACAACTCGCCAAGCACGGCGCACTGCTGTGCCAGCGCTGTCTGCTATATAGCGGCTTGGAGATTTTCGAACATCTGCGCACCGGTTACGAGTTCGATGCCAAGCTTTGGCACCAGTTGCACGCACTGTTCGCTTTTGCCGAAGAGCAAAAACTGCACGTCACCGAAGTCGACGACCCCCTCAACGGCAAACATCCCCGCAGCAGTTGCCGAAATATCTACGTCAAAACACTGCTGTCCTGCTACGCCCGCCCGGCGGAACTGACCCGTTCACAATTGCAGTTGCTGGATCATTGGTTGGCACAATGGAGCACTTCCGTCACAACCGAGCGCGGCTTCACTATCAGCAAAGGGGATGCTATGCCCCTTGCTGTGGATCTGGCCAGCACGACCGGCTTGCAGCAGGCCAAGCAGACCAAGCACAGCGAAAGCATTCGCTATCTGGAGATGGTGCCGCTCTCCAAACTGCTGCGGGTCAAGACCATCCTGCTGCAACAGGGCCAGACGCCCAAGCAGGTAAACCTGTGCGAACATTGCAGCGCGCATGATTGCATCGAGTTTCTCACTCACCTGCACCGCTGCTGGTGTGAAGACACCAACAACCGCTTCGGCGAACGCCGCCCGGTCGCGCAGGATGCACAACTCTGCTACAAGATGGAAGGAATTTATGCGCATCTTACCGGCAAAGCGTTTCGCCAGCCTGGACGAAACAGCGGTGTCGACAGCGTAGCGAGACGCCAGATCGAAACTTTTGGTCGCGTGTTACAGGACGCGCACGACAAGGAACTGCTGGAGATGGGCTTCCCGCTGGAGACCTGGCAATTCGAGAACGAAAGCATACTCGGTGCCAAGCTCACGCGCGGCGATACTTTCGGCGGACGATTGAACTACAACCAGTTGATCGCCCTACGCCCCAGCGACGCGGAAACCTTCATGCTGGGGGCCACCGCTTGGGCGAACGTGACGCAGAACGGGCAATTACAGATTGGCGTACGTTATCTGCCCGGAACAGCGGAGGCCATCAGCATGCGGGCAACGGGGGTAAATCTGACCGTGTCGGAGAAATATGTTCCCTCATTTCTGTTGCAGGCGGTTTCGGCTCTTAAAATACCGGCAAGCCTGATCATTCCCCGAGATTGGTTCCGTCCGGAACGCGTGGTGGAAATCCTGCACCAGAACGGCGAAACAGAAAACGTCAAGATGGGGTTCAGTGTGGAGCGCGGCGTTGACTACGAACGCGTCAGCTTCTCGCTGATATGACGCTGTTGCGGTGCGTATCCGATCTCAGCGAACCGCTCGCTTGACCGGAAACACCAGCGTAAATGTACTGCCTTTCCCTTCCTCACTCAAAACTTCCAGCTTGGCCTGATGCCTTATGGCGATGTGCTTGACGATGGCCAAGCCCAGCCCGGTTCCGCCGGTCTCGCGGGAACGACTGCGATCCACACGGTAGAAGCGTTCAGTCAAACGCGGGATGTGCTGCGCGGCGATACCGATACCGCTGTCCTGCACCGAAAAAACCGGTTGCCCCGCGCGCTGTGCCCAGCGCATGGAAATGGTGCCGCCTGCGGGTGTATAACGGATCGCGTTGCTGAGCAGGTTGCCAAACGCGCTGCGCAGCTCCTCGCGGTTGCCGAACAGCTTGTCCGCGCAATGCATCTCCAACCGCAACGCGTGGGTTCCGCCGCTCAATAATTGCCCTTCCTGCTCCACCTCCGCCAACAAGAGTTCCATGTCCACCGCATCCTCGCGTACCGGAGACTGATCGTTCTCCAGACGCGACAGCGTGAGCAGATCGGACACCAGACTTTCCATGCGGCGGGTTTGCTCGGCCATCAATTGCAGGGCGCGCCGCGCTTCCTCGCGACTGATGTCCGGCATATCTTGCAGATTTTCAACAAAGCCGTTGACCACGGTCAGCGGTGTGCGCAACTCGTGCGAGACATTCGCCACAAAATCGCGCCGCATCGCCTCGATGCGTGCCAGTTGGGTGATGTCACGGCTGATCAACAGGCGTTTGTCGCCGCCGTAAGGAATCAGTTTGATGGACAGCACCATCTCCTCGTGGCGTGCCGGGCTCATCACTAGCGGCTCACTGAAACTTGATGCATGCAGGTATTCGATGAACTCCGGCTGGCGCACCAGATAAGTGATGTCCTGCATCTGATCGTGCTCCGGATCAAGGCCAAAGTGTTGCTGCGCCAGCGGATTCGACCACTCAATGCGGTTCACCTCGTTGAGAATGGCCACACCCTCCGGCAACGCGGCGGTAGCCTGCTCGATATGACGCAACTCGGTCGCCAGCTCTTGCTTGGTCTGATTGTGGCGTTTGACCATCCTGAACAGAAGCGAGAACACATCTCCCCATATTCCGCTGGAATCCGGAATCGCCTCCAGTTTGGCATCGTTCAGCCAGACACCTAGCGCATTCAATTGCCGCGCGTGGTGAACCATAATGCCGAACAGCAGCAAAAGCATGAACCCCATCGCTAACGTGGCAGAAACAAATCCCCACAGAATCAGAGCCAGCAGCACCCCAAAGCCGAGGGGGACGCTCAAACGAAACCAGAAATCCTGCAATACGACCCCTTAAGTGAGAGAGAAACGATAACCGCTGCCGCGCACAGTCTGAATCAACACCTCCATCCCGAACGGCTCCAGCGCGGCACGCAAACGGCGGATATGCACATCCACCGTGCGCTCCTCGACGAATACCTGCGTGCCCCACACCTGGTCGAGCAACTGGGTGCGACTATATACCCGCTCGGTGTGTGTCATGAAAAAATGCAGCAAGCGAAATTCCGTCGGCCCCAAATCCACCACCTTGTCGCCGGCGGTCACGCGATGTGTGGCGGGTGACAGCGACAAGCCCCCGGTGACGACCGCCTCATCCGGGAACTGCGGAATATGCCGCCGCAATACCGCGCGTATGCGCGCCATCAGTTCGCGCGGCGAAAACGGCTTGGTGATGTAATCATCCGCACCGGATTCCAGCCCCTGTATTTTGTCGCGCTCCTCGCCGCGTGCAGTGAGCATGATGATGGGCACATCGCGGGTACGCGCATCGGCACGCAACTGCTTGGCCAGCACCACGCCGCTGGTGTTCGGCAACATCCAGTCGAGCAGGATGAGATCCGGCTGGCTGGCACGAATCTGCTGCCATGCCTCCTCGGCATTATCGGCGCGCATCACCTCGAATCCGGCCTGCCTCACGTTGAACTCCAGCAATTCCTGGATCGCCGGCTCGTCTTCCACTATCAACACTTTTGCACTCATTCTTTCCCCTTGGCCGTTGTTTGGCATGACAAGGGTATGAAAGAATCGTGACAGAAATATGACACTGGCTATTCGGACGCGCGCTCACGGGAATGGTGCGGTCGATTGTCCATGCCTGCACCGGATCGCGGCCCGGACAACAGCGAACCGGCCAGCATGCCGATGATACTCATCAGGAAACCGACGAATTGCGGCGGTATCTCGGCTTCCGGCGCGAGAAACTCCAGCGGCAACCAAGTCGCCACACCCAGCCCCATCGCCAGATACGCTCCCATTGTCGTGGCGCGCTTCCAGTACAGCCCCGCCACCAGCGGCGTAAAAGCCAGCACCAGCGTCACCTTGTAGGCGTTCTCCACCATCTGGTGGATGCCGGTCTCCTGATCCAGCGCCCACAGCGCATAGAGCGTAACGCATACCGCGAAGATACCCACCACCCATCGCGTCAGCACCAGCATCTTGTGGTCGGACAGGTTCTTGCGCGTGAGCCAACCTTTGAGCACGTTCTCGGACAGCGTGACCGATGGTGCCAACAGCGTGCCGGAGGCCGTACTCATAATCACCGACAGCAGCGCGCCATAGAAGATCACTTGCGCGAACAGCGGCAGATGCGCCTTGACCAACTCGGGCAACAGCTTCTGGCTATCTTCGGCCATCCACTTCGCCACCAGCGCGGGGTCAATCAGATTGGCCGAATAGACGAGGAACAGCGGCACGGCGGCGAAGGCGAGGTAGGCCACACCGCCCAGCACCGTGCCCCACACCGCGACGTTCTCGTTCTTCGATGAGTTGGCGCGCTGGAACACGTCCTGCTGCGGGATGGAGCCGAAGCCCATGGTCAGCAGACCGGAGATGAAGGCGATCATGGCCACCGTATTCAGCTCCGGCCAGAAATGGAATTTCTCGTTCTGCACCGCATGCTCGATCACCGGCGCGACGCCGCCGGTCATGCCGCTCACCAGCCAGGCGATGTAGAGCAGGCCGACCACGATGACGATCATCTGCACGAAGGTGGTGAGCGCCACCGACCACATGCCGCCGTACAGCGTGTACATCAGCACCACCGCCGCGCCGATCAGGATGCCCTGCGCCTGCGTGATCGAGCCGTCGGACAGCACGTTGAACACCAGCCCAAGCGCGGTGATCTGCGCCGACACCCAGCCGAGATAAGACAGCGCGATGGCAATACCGGCGATGACCTCGACCTTGTGCCCGTAGCGCTGGCGGTAGAAGTCGCCGATGGTGAGCAGGTTCATGCGGTACAGCTTGCGCGCGAAGAACAGGCCGAACAAAACCAGGCACAGCGCCGCGCCGAACGGGTCGGAGATCAGCCCGCCCAAATCCTCTTCCATAAAGGTGGCCGGGATACCCAGCACCGTCTCCGCGCCGAACCAAGTGGCGAACACCATGGCCAGCACGATGTAAAGCGGCAACGAACGCCCGGCGGTGATGTAGTCGCGCGCGTTGTGCACTTTGGTGGCGGCATACATGCCGATACCGATGGAAAGGATCAGATAAAGGAAGACGAAACCGACCAACATGATGGACTCTCGCTCAAGTATGCAATGGCGCGGATTCTAGCAGTCCAGCGCGAATGCAAAAAGGCTACCGAATACGATAGCCTTCTAAACACGTGCAGTTACAGCCACACTCATTCACGAAATCACCGAAATACAACCTTCTCCGACCTCAAACCCCGCCAGACATTGCGATATCGGAAATAAAGGGGCCCGCATTGGGACAATCAATAACAACCATAAAATCAGCCTCGCCTCGCACAGATGGAAGAGTTAGCCCGTCTACAATGGACAAGCGATCCACCAAATATTCACGGTTCCAGCAGCCCTCCAACATTACCTTGTGCGCAAATATTAGCTCCCGATTTTTGGCATCGACCGTCCCTCTCACCTTGATGGGCTGGCTTTCTTCAAAAACCAAGCGCTCGGCCGCTTGAATAGACTTCATATCAAGTTCTGCGAACTTCACCAACTTGTCGCCCGCGAATTTCCAAATTTCGTTTCCGCGCCCACCCATATCTGGAAGCGACACGCTAATTTCCCCTTGATTGATCGACACTGTTAGCAAATCGCTACAGGTACCAAACTCATCAGTCACTTCGACCGCGCCATTTTTTCGAACCAGCACAAAACGATATAGAGCTGGGCATGCCGAGCCTCCGGAGCCGATTGAAACCAACACAACAGTTTTGTCCAAACCGGAGAAAGCTTTTTCAATACTCAGAAAATATGCCTCTTCGTTCTCATATACAGTCTTCCCATCGAGGGTAAGTGTCTTAATCGAGGCGTCATTGCTAACCTTTTCACCGGCGGCAAGTTTTCCGGCCACCGTGTCCACACGATCATCTGTTACTTTGACTTCAGCAATCTCTTGGAGGGTTGATGTCACAGCCACCGGAGGGAGATGCGCCGCATCTTGCTCGCTCGACTTGCTTCCTGTCTGCTGAAAATACACAACGCCGACCAGCGTGGCGACAACTATCGCGATACTCACCAATATAGACACCTGCATCTTGCTCATATATTTTCCCTTTTACATTAGCAATAATTGACTACCAAGGTTTTTGCGGTGCACTCTTACCGAATGTCTTTTGGCCGATCCCATCAAGCTTCTGAACGAAAATCTGGCAAACCTGAAACTCATCAACTCCAAGCAACCTGCCCATACCAAAGTTATTCTGAACATTTACTGTTAATGCAGCCTTTTTCCATAGCTCGTCCGCTGTTGTCCCTTGCAACTTATTATTTAATGCCGCTTCAATTCGGCGCATTAACTGCTTCGACTTCGCATATTGCACATCGTTTACATACACCATGGCGTAGCCTTCCCTGATATCAACACATTGCTTGATAGCCGCCATCACCTGATATGCGCCAAATAACTTACCATTGGGTGAGTTCGCAAATTTCTGCTCCGCCTTTTGCTTTTCCTCTGCCTTTCGCGCCAATTCTGCATTAGCCATGTTGGTCTTCTCCTGCTCCTTCACCCATACATCCATATGCGCTTGAAGAGCTTCCACGTTAGGCTTTCCTGTGGCCTCTAATGCACTGATGCCATTAGGCAATGCAATTGCCATCAGCGTCACCCAAAGATAATGTCCGTCCAGACCGCCGGCCGAGGCATACACAGAATATTCCGCGTCATTTTTGGCTTTTTTTCTTTCATATTCCACTCTATCAGTGCCGAGGTTGTGCATGAAAAAAAGGAATAAATCATCATCAGCATGCTTGGCTGCGCAAGCACCTGCCCAACGCAATACAACTTTCGATCTTTCATTACAGTCGCCGTAGCATTTATCTGATGGGCCTCTCAATCCGAAACGCTGATATACCCACTGCGTAAGTTGGCCCCTATTGTTATCCATAACCAAGCGCTGAAATTCATAGAATTTATTGCCATTTTCCACACTCAATTGCACGGCACCATATCTGTCAAGCTGTGTCGCAAATGTTCGTATGAGCTGATTGGATTCGATTGCTTCACAGTACTGCTCAGCTGACCGGATAGAGCCTGCCCCTTGAATAGAGGATTGTATTGCTCCGGCAACAACAGCTCCCAGAAAATCTCCCAAGGGGTCTGCAAGAGCATGGCTGCTTATGAACGAAAGTATAAATATGGCCGCTTTGTATTTGTTCACTACTTGTCTCCAATGCGCAAAGCCTTAACATCTTGGTCATGTTGATGAATTTGCCGCACAAGCCGTCAACAAGTGGGGCAAGTCACAGCGGTCTCATGCCCAGAAATAGCCAAACATGGCTCGCCGAGCTTGCCAATCTGATAGTTGGCCAACAGCCATTTCTCCAGCTTCTGAACATAAGATTCATCGAAATCCCTGCGATATCCTGGCCCCTTTTTGAAAAGAGGATGAGCGTCATATTGCGGTAGCTCGTCAAGACTGATTGCCTCGCAGCCAAAGTAGAAGTAGACCGTCGACAGCAAAGCATATCGACCGCCAAACTCTGGCTGGTCGCACCCGTTTCGAAATATGGCATCACGCCTACTTGGATATTTTTCGACGTATTCCTCAAGCAATATTTTTTCGGTTACTTTCATCGCATACACCAATCCACCGATGAGAACACCACTATTGCCTTGGGAGTTTCGCTTGCCTATCGTACCAAGTATCCAATCGCCCACTCTGGCCTTCTCGACGAGGTTGGCTTTCCCCGGACTGCCGAATTTGCAGCGCGCCAAACTGCACAAGCCATTTTCTGGATTCGGGGCAAACCCATAGTCGTGATCAACCACGTATGAAAACATCTGCTGGCATTGCACCATCGGAATCCCCTGAAAATTATTTTCCCTAGCAGCCCACGCAGGTTCGTAAACAGCGCTAAGCTGTCTTCCCGAAATGCTCCACAATCAATTGTTTGTTGTAGCGACGTGCCGATAGAAAACCATCAATTATTAAAAAGGGAGTAAAGACCATAGCTAGCAGCCCTATCGTCATGTAAGCCGCCACAATGAACAGCAGTGCCGCAATACCAAGAAAAGTTCTTCCACAGTACATATAGCCCGCCCCAGGAATGATCCAGTTCAAAAGCGCCGCGATCCATCCAGATTTTTTCCTGTACTCGACGAGAAGCATGAGTTTCGCGTCGTTTGAGATTTGGTTGTTATTTGTAACCTGAGGAGCACCGCACTGTGGACAGGCGGTTGCAGTTTCATGAATTTCCTTGCCGCACCCCTTGCAAAAAACCATAGCCATTTTCTTATCCCGTTCTCATATAAATGTACGATTCCGCAGAGTACAACTCAGCGGAGCTGAGTCCTCCATTTTTGAACGTTGTGATTTTTATTGGCGTTCAAATACCAACATTTGCGTGGGAAGCCAAGAGCCGAAAATTAATTCTTAAAGCGAAATATACACATTGATGCAGCAAAATGTCACTCTTAGTGCGTGGCACTATAGGGCGTCGCCGCATATAGGTCAACTCCATATCCTCACACCTGTTTTCACTACAAGGCTGGCGTGATGGACTACCACCCTCTTGAATTATTTGGACAGCGCTTAATTGAATTGCGAAAGGCGCGCGGATGGTCGCAGGAGCGTCTGGCCTTGGAAAGTGGCCTCGCAAGGTCTTATGTTGGCGGAATCGAGCGAGGACAACGCAACCTTGCGCTGATCAACATTTGCATTCTGGCCGAAACGCTCGGAGTGCAGCCAAGCGAAATGTTGAACTTTTTTCCGCAAAAGAAGCATTAGCAAACTACAACGGCTCGTCTTGACAATCCAAGCATCAGAAACGACAAAGGCTCCCGTAGGAGCCTTTGTCGTTTCTGGAAAACTCGGTGTTTACAGTTCGTTGGCGTGATTAGCCAGATACTTGGCCACCCCTTCCGTCGTGGCGCTCATGCCGGCCTTGCCCTTGTTCCAGCCAGCCGGGCAGACTTCGCCGTGCTCTTCGGTGAACTGCAGCGCATCGACCATGCGGATCATCTCGTCGATGTTACGGCCCAGCGGCAGGTCGTTCACCACCTGATGGCGCACCTTGCCAGCACGGTCGATCAGGAAGGAGCCACGGAACGCGACACCGGCGGCATCGAACTCGACATCGTAGGCCTTGCATATCTCATGCTTCACGTCCGCGACCAGCGGGTACTGAACCTGACCGATGCCGCCCTTTTCGACAGGAGTGTTCTTCCATGCCAAGTGGGTGAACTGCGAGTCGATAGACACGCCGATCACTTCCACGTTGCGCTTCTTGAACTCGTCCAAGCGATGATTGAACGCGATCAGCTCGGACGGGCACACAAAGGTAAAGTCCAGCGGATAGAAAAACAGAACGACGTACTTGCCTTCCGTAAACTTGCTGAAGTTGAAAGTTGCGTTGATTTCGTTGTTGCCCATAACGGCAACAGCATTGAAATCCGGGGCTTGCTTACCGACGAGAACTGCCATGTTTTATCTCCTGATAGATGGTTGAAAATGTTGGGTCGTACAATTTAGGCTATTTGCCGTGGCGGAGTCAACCTTGTGTGGTGCGGGGTTTTATTGTTCCCCAACTGCCGCGAACTGAATGCGATGCAGCTGGGCATACACGCCGCCCTTGGTTAGCAACTCGCGGTGCGTGCCAATCTCGACGATCTCGCCCTTCTGCATCACGACGATGCGGTCGGCCTTTTCGATGGTGGAGAGGCGGTGCGCGATCACCAGCGTGGTGCGGCCCCGCATCAGCGTCTCCAGCGCGGCCTGCACATGCCGTTCGGATTCGCTGTCCAGCGCGGAGGTCGCCTCGTCCAGGATGAGTATCGGCGCATCCTTGAGGATGGCGCGGGCGATGGCGATGCGCTGGCGCTGGCCTCCTGAGAGCTTCACGCCGCGTTCGCCGACCAGCGTATTCAATCCCTCCGGCCATTCGCGGATGAATTCCATAGCGTGGGCGGCGGTTGCGGCGGCAACGATCTCTTCTTCGCCGATTTCACGCATCTGACCATAGGCGATGTTGGCGGCAAGGGTATCGTTGAACAGTACCACTTCCTGGCTGACCAAGGCGATGTTGGCGCGCAGGCTGGCGAGCGTCAGGTCGTTGAGGTCGTGGCCGTCCAGCGTGATGCAGCCGTTGGTCGGCGAATAGAAACGTGGCACTAGGTTGGCAAGCGTAGTCTTGCCGCTGCCGGACGCCCCCACCAGCGCGACATTCTCGCCGGCACGGATGTCGAGGGCGATGTTTTGCAGCGCCGGACGCGCATCGGGCGCGTAGGCGAACTGCACCTTGTCGAACCGCAACTCGCCGCGCGCGCGGCCGATGCTGACTGTGCCGCTGTCGGTCTCGCTCTCGGTATCGAGCAAAGAGAACACGCTTTCCGCCGCCGCCAGACCGCGCTGCAGATATTCGCTGACCCCGGCCAGCCGCTTGAGCGGCGCGGTCAGCATCAGCATCGCCATGATGAAGGAAACGAACCCGCCCACCGTGGTCTCGTCGGCCTGCGATTGCAGGGTCGCGAGATAGACGATCACAGCCAGCGCGACGGCGGCGACCATCTGCACAAGCGGCACGTTGGCCGATGCCGCCGCCGCCTGTTTCATCGCGTGACGGCGCACCCAGTTGGCCTGCTCGCTGAAACGGCGGCTCTCGTACTGCTGGCCGCCGAAAAGCTTGACCACCTTGTGTGCGCCGACGCTCTCCTCGATCACCTGGGTGATGTCGCCCATCGCCCGCTGGGAATCGCGACTGCTGTTGCGCATGCGCCGGCTGATGGTGCTGATGACGAAAGCAATGACCGGTGCCATCAGCAGCGTCAGCATGGTCAGTTTCCAGTTGAGGTAAAACAGCCAGCCCAGCAAACCGAGCACGACGATGCTGTCGCGGATCGCAATGGTGACGACGGTGGTGGCTGCGTTGGTCACCTGAGTGACATCGAAAGTCAGCTTGGAGATCAGCGAACCGGTGGCGTGGTCGTCGTAGTAACGCGTCGGCAGACTCAACAGCTTGCGGAACATCTCGTCGCGCAGATCCATCACCAGTTTGTTGCCCACCCAGTTGATCGCGTAGGTGCCCACGAACGTCGCCAGACCGCGCACCAGAAAGATCAGGATGATGACGGCGGGCACCATGCGCATCATTTCCTGATCCTTGTTGACGAAGGTGCCGTCCAGCAGGGGCTTCATCAAAGCGGGGACCAGCGGCTCGGTCGCGGCGACCACGACCATTCCCAGGATGGAAACCGCGAAAGCCCGCCAGTACGGCTTGACGTAGCCAAGCAGACGGGCATAAAGCTGGTAGCTGGTCATGCTACGGCGAACGCGCGGCGCGGATCAGGCCTGTTGCGCGGTGCGGCGCGCGAGATGCACTGCGACAACGTGCAGCAACGCGGCAGGAATCAGATACAGGAACGCGCCCGCCAGATACTGGGGGAAATAGTCGGCGAGTTGCGCGGCATATTGCGCCACGGTGACCTCGGCGAAATATGGCGCGAACAAATAGAAACTGATATTGGAGATCAGGAACGCCATCGTGGTCGCTGCAAAAGCGATGCCGCCGAACTCGGCCAGACTGCGCAACGTAAAGCGCTGGCGCGTCGCGTAAAAACGACCGCCGAACCACAGGGCGAAATAGGTCGGAATCAGGAACCAATAAGCGGGAGAAAAACACCAGCCGCTCACGCCGCCGTAATTGATCGCCACATAATCGGCCAGCCCGGCTTCGACCAACAATACCGGGAAAGCCCAGCGCGGCAGATAGAACCCGGCCAGCAGGAATATCGCCAGCGAGGCATCGGGCAGGTGCAAGGCGGAGCCGAAATGATGGTCGCGCGTCGCGGCCATCAGCACGGCGAGTGCCGCAAAAATCGCAATGTTTTTTGTCTGACTGGTGTTCATTACCTCTCCCTGATACGGTACTCGTTCGATTGTGGCGACAGTATACCAAGCCACGCGAAAGGCAAGGGCGGGAATACCGCCCCTGCCGACTTACTGCCGGTAGTTCAAGCCGATGAACAGCGTGCGGCCCAAGGTGTTGTAACCGTGCGCCAGCATGTAGTCCTTGTCCAGCAGGTTGTCCACGCGCAATGACAGGTCGAGTCGTTTGTCCAGCGCGTAGCTGGCCGTGAGGTTGAACACATCGTAACCGGCCAGCGTCGTGCGTGTGAACGTGTTGATATCCACATCCACCCGCGAGCCGCTGTGCTGCCACTCGCCGCCCATCCGCAACACGCCGAATTGCCGCGTCGCGCCCATACTGGCAAACGACTTGGCACGGCGCAACAGTGCCAGACCGGTCTGGCTGTCGCGCGGATCCTGCAACGTCAGCGCCGCTTTCAATTCCGTGTCACCGAACCGTCCGGCGTAGGCCACCTCGAAGCCGTCAATGCGCGCCTCGCCGAGGTTGATCATGGTGCTGGCTGGCAGATTGTTGTTCACGATCAGGTCGCGGATGCGGTTGTCGAAGTACACCAGGTCTGCGCGCTGCCCGCCGGCGGTATAGTGCAGCCCCAGTTCGGTATTGCGCGAACGCTCCGGTTTCAGGTTAGGGTTGCCCGCATAGGAGAAACCAAAGCCGTAATTAACGAAGGGATAGAACAGATCGTTCAGCGTCGGGGCCTTAAAGGCGGTTCCCGCGCTGGCCGTCACACGCCACGCGTCGGTGAGCGCGTAACCGTATCCCAGCAGGTAAGTATCTGCCACACCGAAATCGGAATAGCGGTCGCGGCGCAAATTGGCTTGCACCTGATGCGCGCCATACACACCGCTGTAGCCCGCATACACACTGTCATCGGTACGGCTGGTGCGGGTGAACACGGTGCTGCTCGACACACGCTGCTTCAGCTGCTCCACGCCTAGGTTCAGCACGCTGTGCTCGCCCAGTTGCAGGGTGTTCTGCCAGGCGAGCTGGTCGCTGACAGTTTTGAACTGCGCGCCCAACACGATATCCGGCACGCCGTTCAGGAAATTCCGCGTGTCATCCACACCCTGCGACCATTGCAGCCGGCTCTGCCAGAAATCTCCGATGCGGTTATCCGAAGCCAGCGAGACCTTGCCGACGTTGGCCGTACTCTCGTTCACATCGGTCATCAATCCGAAGGAATTATCGGTGCGGCTATCGGCGAGACTGTCGAACAGCGAGAGCAACAAACTGTCGTCGGCGCTGAACCGGTAAACGGCGTTGACGGAGAGGCTGGTGTTGTCATAACCGTCCCTGTCGGGATTCACCGTCGGCACCAGGCTGCTTTTTACCGACGACACGCCGTCCGTTCTGAACGTCGACACCCGCACGTCGAACGAGGCATCCGCCACCTCGCCGCCAAAACCCGCCGCTGCGCGTTGCGTGTTATGGGTTCCCGCACCGCCGCCCACACTGAAGGATGGCGTCCTTTTCCCGCGCCGGGTGAATATCTGGATTACCCCGCCGATGCCTTCCGATCCGTACAGGCTGCTGACATTGCCCCGCACCACTTCGATGCGCTCGAGCTGATCCAGCATCAACTGGTCTATCGCCGTCATTCCGGCCGTAGCGGAGCCGATACGCACGCCATCCAGCAACACCAGCGCATGGGTGGAATTGGTGCCGCGCATGAACAGACTGCTCTGCTTGCCGATGCCACCGCTTTGATATATCTCCACACCGGCCAGATTTTTCAGCAGCGACGCGACATCCACGGCTTGCGATGTCCGAATCGCTTTCTGGTCGATGACGGTGGTGTGCGTCAACGCACGATCAAGAGGTTGCGGCACGCGCGTCGCCGTGACCATCACCTCGTCGAGTGATGTGGAAGCCGCCGCGTGTGAAAAAGAAGTGACCGCACACAATAGTGCGGCGAGGAGTTGCCTGTGTTTCATGATGAGTTTCCCGAGCCAGTCCCAAACGTCCCCGTTGGAACATTAACAAATCGGGACATGCCGCAGGCAGAACGAAAGCAGAATGAACGAAAAACGCGCTCGATCCTTGCCGATGCGCCGCCCGCAGCATCTCCCGTACCTTCGCATTCAGGCCGGTCTCCGGGCTCGCAAGTCTTGATTTGCCGCCTTCCCATGATCACTCACAGTGGCATGATGGCAAATCCGCACTCGCTTACCGTTGCGGGGGCAGCACAGGCATGGCAGCGAATCGCCGCGCACCTGTTTCCCGTTTATCCTCGGCGGCGGAAAGCCGCGTCGGCACCTGAAGCCGCGCATTATAACCACCTAATCGCCCGATTGACCGCCCGCGCATCGCCCCCTGCGGAAGGGTCGCTGCGCAGCAGCGGGGCACCCACCGGCGTACCCCTTGCGGGTGCTGCGGAAGGGTCGCTGCGCAGCAGCGGGGCACCCACCGGCGTACCCCTTGCGGGTGCTAT
>JAXMKV010000045.1:0-22450 GCA_034371155.1 Gallionella sp.
CAACAGCCTGGATCCCAACCTGCGGGTCAACATCACCGCACCGGCGGGTGATGCCACCAACATCGGCCAACTCGTTGCGGAAGCGGGCAATCTCGGTTTGTTCGGCGCGGTGGTCAAAAACACCGGCAGCGTCAGTGCCGATAGTGCTGTGATGCAGGGCGGCAAGATCGTGTTCCGTTCCAGTCGGCGCACCGAAGTCAGCGGCACCGTCAGCGCCAAAGGCGCGGGCGGGGGTGAGATCAAGATACTTTCCGACATGCAAAGCGGCAGCGTTAGTGTCAGCGGCACATTGGATGCCTCCGCACCGCAACGAGGCAATGGCGGTTTCATTGATACCAGCGCGGCTTACGTTCAGGTCAGTGACACGGCTCGGATTACCACCGCGGCCTTGAATGGTGAGGCCGGGACTTGGTTGATCGATCCTCTGGATTACTATATTGATTTCTATGCTGGGAATATTTCTGGGGCGACATTGAGTGCCAATCTGAATTTGGGTAATGTTGTCATCTCCAACGCTACGGGAACGGGCAACGGCGACATTTTTGTGAATGATGTAGTGAGTTGGAATAGTGCCAATAGTCTGACGCTGAATTCATCGCGCAACATCGAGGTGAATTCAGCAATTACCAATACCGGTTCGGGGGCGATCAGCCTGAATGCAAACGGTTTGGTCACCCTACAGGCAGGGTTGCAAACGACCGGGGCGATTAATGTCACCACGACCGGCGATATCAATCAAATAACCGGGATTATCTCGAACAGTTTGGCGGGAGGCGCTGCGGGAACCCGGGACATTACCCTGTCGGGGGCGAATATCACGCTGGAGCAAATTCAGTCGCAACGCCATGTGGTGTTGAATGCGACAGGCGGCGTCAATCTGTTGGCACAGGGAAGCGGCGGATATATTGACGACACATTTTTTGTGTACAACCTGCCGTTCGCGTTTAATTATTTTGGCACCGCCTATAGTCAGGCCTACATCACCACCAATGGTCTGATTATGTTCGGTTCTGGGACATCGGTTTATTCGGATTCTCTTGGTGGGCTCGGTGGGTATAAGGCAATTGCACCGGCATGGAATGATTGGATCATTCAGGCCAATGTGGGCAAGGATATTCGCATTGGTTTTGGCGGTAGCGATGTCAGGGTGCGTTACGATGTGGCAAGATTTGGGAATCAGTCATTAACGTCCCAGTTTGAAGCGGTGTTGAATACCAATGGGGTGATCACATTCAACTATGGCGCTGCCAACGATTCGTTTGTCGGCGATGTGACCATCGGCATTTCCAATGGTACGGGAACGGCCATTCAGTCCCAGTTGATGAGTCGGCCGAATTTCAGCATGAACAATCTGGTTTCCACCACGTTTACCCCCAACGGCAACGGCGGTTATACCGAAGTCGTCAGCGCTAGCAATACGCCGCTGTCGCCGCAGGGGCCGGTATCGGGTAGTGCTCTGCTCGGGCAGGGAAGCGGCCAAGTGGTTAATGCCTTGGGCCGGTTGTCTATCAGTGCGGGTGGGGCGATCAATGCGCTTTCTGATCTGCTCGCCCATGAGTTGAGTTTTACATCGCATGGCGGCGCGATGTTTACCGGAAACAACCAGTTTTCCTATATTTCCTCCGCGTTGAATTACACCTCGGGCAATCTGGTGGTGTACAACACGGCCGCGCCGTTGCTGATCGGTACGCTGTTCAATAATGGCAGTAGCATTAATGGCGGTAGTATTGTCATCGACAATGTCGGCGGAATCGATGTGGCGGGAGCGGTCAATGCATCCGGCAATCTCGATATGACGGCGCACAGCCCGATTACGGTCAGAAGCTCGGCATCGCTGACGGCAGGCGGAAATATCAACCTGACGGCGGTGTCTTCCGGCGCATCATCGACTACCGACCTGCTTTCGATCGCAGGCAGTCTGACATCGACGACGGGTAATATGTTGCTGAATGGAGGTTCCGGCGTGACTTTCGCTTCGACGGCGAATTTGCGTTCCGTGCAGGGGAGCATATCAGCCCTTTCTGCGTTTGGCCCAGTGACGACGGCCAATGGCGCAAAATTGGTGGCACCGGGTGGGATATCGCTGACTGCTTACGCATCGACCACCAATTCCATCCCCGTTGATTATGGCTATGTATATGTGCCGACTGGGCCCTTGGTGCAGCAGCCGATACTCAATACCATCGTGGCAACGTCCAGTGTGTCTTCGATGTTTGATGCGGTACAGTCTACCAATACGGATGAAACCGATCCAAGAAGACAGAATGCAGAATCGGCAGCCGCTATTTCTGCGGCTACCGAGTTGCCATCGGCTGAGGGAGCACCGAGCAGAACGCTGCCGGTTTGTAATTAACTTTATGATTTGTCGGGAAAAGGGTGGGATATGAAGAAGATGAGTAGCGTGAGCAGAGGAGTTCTGTTGGGTTGGTTGCTGCTGTTCAGTCTGCCAAGCGTCGCGCAGGAAGCCGCATCCAATGCGGTATCGCCCGAAGCCGATGACGCTGCGGTGATGCTGCGTTTCGATATCAGTAGCTACACCGTCGATGGTGCAAAGTTGCTGAGCAAAGCGGAGATCGATGCGGCGGTGGCGCCTTTCGTCGGCAAAAATAAAGACTTCTCTGATGTGCAGCGGGCGCTTGAAGCTGTCGAGGAGCTTTATGTCGCGCGGGGATATAGTGCGGTGCATATATTGTTGCCGGAGCAGGAGCTGGAAAAAGGAAACGTGCATTTTCAGGCGGTGGAAAGCAGCTTTGGCAAGGTTGTCGTGAAGCACAACGAGTTCGTCACCGAGGCGAATGTGCTGAATGCGCTGCCGTCGGTCAGGGTTGGCGCGGTGCCACGTTCCAAGCAAATTGCCCGCGAGTTGAAAGTGGCGAATGAAAATCCTGCACGCCAGTTGAACGTGGTGCTCAAGGCCGGCGAGAAGGAGGGTGAGGTGGATGCGCAAGTCATCGTTGTCGATAGCAAGCCAACCGCTTGGGGCGTATCGTTGAATAACAGCGGGTCGCCCGAAACTGGCCGCAGCCGTTTGGGTGTGTCGTTCCGCCATGCCAATCTGTTCGACAAAGATCATGTGATGAATCTGCAATTCCAGACTTCGCCGGAACATACTGACCGTGTCACGGTGTTGGGCGGGAGTTACCATGTCCCGTTGTATCAGTCGGGAAACAGCCTCGATTTTTTTGGGGGATATTCGAACGTTAATTCCGTGGTGGGCGGTCTGAATAATTTTCAGGGCGGGGGATTGATTTTCAGTGCACGCTACAACTATGCGCTGGAGCGTTTCGGTGTGTTTGATCCCAAGCTTTCTTTCGGTTTGGATTGGCGCGATTTCCGGCGTATTGAGATGACCACCCCTCTGGTGACGACGCTGTATAACGAGGTTGTCGTGATGCCGCTGAGTGTGGCTTATGCCGCTCAAGGTAAATACGCGGAAAGCGATCTGGCCTTTAATGTCTCCCTCGCCGCCAATATTCCGGGCATGAGCAAGGGGCGGGGGGCGGATTTTGCCGCCTACGACGTGCTGAACGGGACCCAGCCCAACTCGAGTTACAAGGTTGTTCGCTACGGTGCGAGCTACTCGACACTGGTGGCCGGGGATTGGCAGTTCCGTACTGCACTGAATGGACAGTTCAGCAACGATGTGTTGATTCAGGGTGAACAGATGCGTCTGGGCGGAGCTGATGGCGTTCGCGGCTTTTCCGAGGGGAGCGAGGGGGGTGAAAGCGCGGCTCGTGTCAATGTTGAAGGTTATAGTCCGGATTGGGGCAAGGGGGAGTTGCGTTTTCGAGGGTTGGCGTTTTTTGATGCGGGTGAAGCTCGTGTGACGAATGGCGGGAGTTCGTTCATTTCATCTGCCGGGTTGGGCTTGCGTGCGGGCTATGGCGAGAAGTTTTCGGTGCGTTTGGATGCGGGTCGTATCATCAACGATGGCAACGACGTGACGCAAAAAGTGGGCGATTGGCGCGCTCATCTTGAGTTGTCGGCGATGTTTTGATAGCGGCTTATTCGTGGAGGCATGATGATGAATATTTTGATGTGTGCTGGGCTGTTGGTGCTGTCTTTTGCTGCTCAAGCAGCAGAGCCGGCTGTTTCTGTCGGCAAAGTCGGTTATATGAGCGGAACTTTGGTGGCGCAACGTGCAGACGGTACGATCAAGGTGATGGGGCCTAAATCCGAAGTGCTGGAAGGCGACATGCTTATCACCGCGAAAGACAGCTATGCCCAGGTTCAGTTGAACGATGGCGCGAAGATGACCTTGCGTCCCCATTCCAACCTCAAGATTGATGCGTTTAGTTTCAACAGGGATAAGCCCGCTGCGGATAATGCTGTGATGCGTTTGCTGAAGGGCGGATTTCGTACGGTGACCGGCTTGATTGGAAAGCGCGGAAATCCCGATGCCTACAAACTGCGCGCGGCGAGCGCGACCATCGGGATACGGGGTACCGATTTCAGCACACGCATCTGCGCCACCAAGGGATGTGCCGATGACGAAACGCCCGCAGCCAAATCCTCTCCACCGACACTTGCTGCGCAGTCGCAGGTGGTTGGGCGGGTGATGCTGGTGAATGGTGAGCTCACCGCCAAAGACGCGTCCGGAAAAGTCCGCAAGCTGGCATTGGGCGGGCCGGTGTATGAGGGTGATTTGCTTGGCACTTCCGAGAAGGGGCATTCTGTTGTTGCGTTCCGCGATGGGGGGCGTATCACTTTGCAGAAGGGAACCGTCTTCCATGTAGAAAAGTTTAAATACAAGCAAGCCGATGTCCAGGAGAATGCTGTTCTGAGGTTGCTCAAGGGAAGTGTTCGCGTGGTCACGGGTCTGATCGGGCGAGTGAACCATGACAACTACGACTTTAAGGTGGCCAATGCCACTATCGGGATACGGGGAACCGGCTTCGATGCGTGGTGTAATGGTCCCTGTGCAAGTGGCGCGGCCAATCCGGGAGCGACTGAGGGTGATCCGCTGAACGGTGCCGGTGTCTATGTGTGGGCCGGCGAGGTGGTATTGGTTTCTCCCGGTGGTTCATTCATTGTGGCCATACAGCAGGCCGCCATCATCGCGCGTGATACGGGCAAGCCGGTGCCGATTCAGGTCATTCCGCGCAGCATCATGGAGAACAACGCACCGAAGCCGGACACGATACCGGGTGATGTGGAAAAACTGTTTGGTGCCGAGGCCAGTGAGGGCGATCCTGGGTTGTATGTCACGGTGCACGATGGGCATGTGATTCTGGTCCAGGGCGAAAATAAAATCGACTTGGGACGCGGAGAGACAGGCTTTGGCAACAACGAGGTCTTGTCCAGACTTGCTTCCGCTCCGGCTTTCATGTCGACCGGGGATAGCGAGATCAACTCCGGTGGGGGGAATTCAAATCCCAATCCGTCTCTTAACCAGGGTGGTTGTGTCGTGCGCTGATGTGAGACGTGCAGGATCAAACAAAGGCAGCCCGATGGGCTGCCTTTTTTATAGGTGTAACGCATTACGTGTTGAATTGCACCCAAATCTGACCCACCAATTGCATTGAATTTTGACCCACCCTTGAATCGCCTTATTCAGCATTGCTATTCACTAGTGTCCGGTTAAAAATCAAACAGAATCATTTGGTTATTGGGAGGTGGTTCAATGATTCCGGTGGTGTCCGGCTGCAAGGAGCATGAAATATGGGTTTTCTCGAAAATCGAGACCAGTCAGGGCTGTTGCCGGATATCGGCTATCCAGATAACAAGTCACCATCAGGTTGCCAGCAATCAATCGCCTTACTATAATATCAATCGTAAGGACAAAAGGAGATTAAAATGTCAAGCGATGCCACACTTACCAGTAAGGGACAAACAACAATTCCCAAGGAAATTCGGGATAAGCTTTCCATGAAAGCCGGAGATCGCATGACGTTCACGTTGATGCCTGACGCTACAGTAGTCATGCGGGTGAAGACCAAGAGCATCACCGAACTAGCGGGTGCGTTACACAAGAAGGGTCGCAAGCCCGTTCCGGTTGAGCAGTTGTCGCGGTGATGCTGGGGGTCGACACCAATGTTCTCGTTCGCTTTCTGGTTCGGGATGACGAAGCGCAGTTTGAGAAGGCACGAAAACTGATCAAGCGTGAAGTCGCGGCAGGGCGCCGTGTTTTCGTAAGTCAGTTGGTTCTCTTGGAAACTGAATGGGTGCTGCGTAGCCGATACAGTTTGCCGAAGAATATGATCATTGAAGCCATCTCGGGCTTACTTGATGCGGTCGATGTTCGATTCGAAGATGAGTCAGCCATCGAGGAAGCTCTTTTCATCTGGAAGGATACGACTGCCGATTTCGCTGATTGCCTGATCGCTGCCAAAAACCGGCGACTTGGATGTCGAGCGACGGCAACCTTCGATGTGAAGGCTTCCAAGTTGCCGGGATTTATAGCTGCCTAACGATAATCGGCGAAGTGTGTACATCGCGTTTGCTGGAAGCGTTCCTGGCCTGCCCTGTCAAATGCCATCTCCTATCTGCGGGAGAACTCCCAATGGGCACTGAATGTTCATCATGGGCTGTTGGTGCGCGTTTAAAACTACCCATCCCTGCGCGTTGAGTTTTACCCAGGCACTTTAAGCCGCCGTTTTGGAGGGTGTAAGAAATTTTTTGAAACGAATCATCAAAATACTTTCCCCGCTGCCGAAACGAACCCGAACTTGCCGCCAGCCGAACCTGAAATTGATGTTCCGAATTTGAGTGCATGGGGGGAGGGGCAGCAAAAAGCTGGAAACCTGCCCGGCCTGAAAGCAAAAGTTTTTTATTTCTAATTGTCGAAGTCGAACTGCAATACAGATTCGTAATCCTGCCCACCGTAATACACACCAATGATGGATATCATTTCGGCATCGACAGCAAAGGCGATCACCGTTCGCTTCTGGTAGTTTGTGATACGCAGGCCAGGACGAACATCGTCCCGACAAGTGCCAATGTTTGGGAATGTGTGCAAATTCTCGCAGTAGGTAACGATGGCATTGGTATAGCGTTCAGCAATACTTGGGGATGCTGCTGCGGCAATGTAGCGATAGAGCGAAGCAAGCTGATCCAGAGCCTCGGGAGAAAATACAACGGTGTAACGCATTACGCTTTTTCAGTTGCTTTTTTGTGCTCAGCAGCAAGTGCTTCTCGAACCTGACTCATGCTAACAGCCCTTGCAGGATCAGCCTTGAGCGCATCATAGGCAGGCCCCGCTTGTTGAGACAACCAACTTTCCATAGCGCGGTCACGAGCCATCAGAACACGGAGTCCATCCCGAATCACTTCGCTTTCAGTGGCATATTCCCCAGCGGCAACTTTGGTTTTTACAATATCTGCCATCTCAAGGGGTAAGGTAATGCTGAATTGCTGTGTGGTTCGCACGATAAGAATCCCAAATGCAGTAGGATTTAATCCTATTCCAAGGGGTGAAGCGCGTCAAGTTGCACGGCCAGAGTTTCAGTGTCGCAGATTTTGCATCCCCACTCACCCTCGGCTTTTTCGGAGCATATCTGGTGCTGAATTAACGAGGTGCCATTGATTTACATTCCCAAGAATTCCAGCAATTAGTTATGAGCGAAACACAGCATTATTCAACATTGATATTACTCCGCCATAACTTACAGCTTATCAAGAAGTTGTTGTCTCTTTTTCTGGTATTCCTCTTCAGTGATTACCCCGTCTTTCCTTAGAGCTTGCAGATCCCGCAATTTTTGTTGCGTGGTTTCACTTGCTGGTGGTGTTCCAGATGTAGTGCCAGCAGATGCATCTGAAGCTGCGAGCTGTGATTTTAAAGCAGTGTTAGTTTGAACTGATGGAGGATTACTTTGCTGATTTGATGGGTTCTTTGGAGATTCAATTTTTGTGAAGCTCCCCATAAGAACATCTATTACAGTTGGATATTCGTATGCAGAACCGTTATTGTGGTCAATGATCGCGCCGATACCTCCACCTAAGATAATGTTGCCAAACATTGCTCCCTTTGTATCAGAAACCACTGCTGCTCGACCAGGCTCAAAACCACTTTTTTTGCATGAAACCTGTAAATCCTTATTTGACCTATGAATGCTTACAGAGCCTGGGGTAGTGACGAACCATTTCCCTTCGTCATTTGTAAGTTCGCACGATGCACCAGCGACTTCTACACCGGCTAGTTCGCGGGTTTGAACTGAAACACTTTGATTTGGAGAGCCTGTTACAGACGCACAACCGGTTGTAATAAATGGCAGTGCCAGCGCACAAAAAAAGACTGATAATTTTTTCATTTAGATTCCCTAATAAGTTTGAAGTCCTGGTGGCTGCAGTTGCCATAGTCAACATTCGCAACTGGGAGAGGCTGCGCCTTTTATTAGAAAATGTATATATGCCGAAATGCCTATGTATTTCGGCCTAGTGAAGCTGAAATTGATGTTCCTTATGCATAGCGGCGATTGAAAAGACGCAGTCAGAAGTAAATAGGAATAATGCAGAGGCGGCAGCAGCTTACTTGAATGCGATAAAAGACATACCAGAGACTGCGGCGCGAATTGGGTCATTAATCATTATCAAGTTAGAGATAAACGGCAGGCCGCAGGTGATTACAAATGTCCTAACTACTGAGCAGCTAATTTTGGTCGAGAAGAATCCTGAGTTGATGAATAAGCCGGCTGTTTTGTTGCAGCAACTTAACGATAATAATTTTAAAAAATTGCATTAGAAATAACGCCGTCCTTAAATTGCGTCAATGTCTGGTGCCCGGCGATTTCAACTCAAAACCTGCCCCATTGCCCCGGCCACCATCCCCGTCCGGAAACTCCTGTCATCCCGCCACCCTGAAAACTTCCTCTCGGCACCCCTATGGCCTAAGTCTGAGCCTCCAGCCGGGCAGCGGGGCGGTGAAGTTGCCGGTCAGCCCCCCAGCTTTTCAGGATTTCAGTTTCGCAGCTTTTCAGTTCTCACGGCCATCCTTCAGGGCATTACAATGAGCCCATGAAGCGCATCGCCATACCCCACACACGGACTATTGGGATACCCACCATCGGATTTTTTCGCCTCTGGAAGCCTTATGGGGCAAGGGCTTCAATGCCGACCTGCGGACTTTTCAATGACGAGCGCAAAAGAAAAGGCCCTGCATCGCTGCAAGGCCTTGATTTTCTTGGCTCCCCGACCTGGACTCGAACCAGGGACCTGCGGATTAACAGTCCGTCGCTCTACCGACTGAGCTATCAGGGAATGAAGAGGTGCGCATGATAGTGATATTGTCTCGCTCGGTCAAGCTCATCTCTGGTGATTTTATGCGGTTCGTGAAGCGATTCTGGGTATGGCTGGCAGCGTTTACGATGCTGGCGTTGCTGGCGCTTTACCTGACACCGCTGGAGGTTTACGTGCCGAAGGTGGAGCGTGATTTATCCGAGCGCTTGCATATCCCCGTCAGTATCGAGCGCATGCGGATCGCCATGTCGCCGTTGCCGCATCTTGAATTGCACGGGGTGCGGCTGGGTGCCGGTGGAATTGTCTTCGCTCTGGTGGATGTGACGCCGGACATGGCGGCCTTGCTGGCGGGGCGGCTGGAGGCAAAGCGTGTCAGCATAAGCGATGGTTCGGCGAGGCTCACCGTGGTTCGCCAGCTGGCGGATGTGTTATTCACTGCCGGGGCTGGGGTGGCGGTGCGCGAGGTGCAATTGACGCGGATGCTCTTACCGGAGGCCGATCTGGGGCCGTTTGAAGGTAAGTTGACTTTCGGGGCGGATGGGATGTTGGCGCGTGCGTGGTTTGCGCTGGACGAGCGCAAGCTGACCGCGACCGCTCTGCCGATGGCGGGGCGGCGTTTCGCCGTGCAGGTGGAGGCGCATGACTGGGCATTCCGGCAGATGCCGCAGGTAAAGTTCGATGATCTGCGTTTTGAAGGTATTTTGAGCGAACGCGAATTGGTGGTGCCGAAATTCGTTGCGGCGGCTGGTGATTTTCGGGCGAGCGGTTCCGTCCGCTTGGGATTCGCCGATGGGTGGTCGCTTGATGTCAAGCTTGCTTCGGTGGAGACTTCGTTGCAACAGGTCTCGGCGATGTCGGAAACCATGCCAGTGATGTCGGGGGCGATGAATGTGCGGGGGCGGTTGCAGTCATCCGGGGCGGATTTGAAGGCTTTGCAACAACGCTGGCAATTCACCGGCGAGGTCGGGCTCGCGCGTGCGGCCTTGCATATTTCGGCCGCGCATGCGCCCCCCTTCTTTATCGATGAGGCCAAGGCCAAAGTCTTGGCGGAGGCGGGACGTCTGGAACTGAGGCCGTTCGGTGCGAAACTGTATGGCGGGCACGCCTCCGGCACCGCCACGATCGAGCGTAAGCGACGGGTGCTGAACGCCGATGTGGCGGTCAAAGGGGTGGCGGTGCAGCCGCTGGTGAAGACGTTGAGCAATGAGGTGTTACTGACGGGCAGCATGGATGGCGGAGCGAAGTTTTCCATGAAGATCGATGACTTCGACACATTCCCGGCCAATCTCCGCCTGACCGGAAGTTTTCATTTGCAGAAAGGCGTGTTGAGCAAAGTCGATCTGGTGCAGGCGGCTAGCAATGTCGGCACGCCGAGTGTGGGAGGGGCGACACGCTTTGACGATTTGAGCGGTTTGATCCGCATCGATGCGGCAGGCTACCATTTCCGCGATTTGAAGATCGTTTCCGGTTCGCTGCATGCCGAAGGCCGGTTGGATATTGACTCTTCGTTGTCGCTGAACGGGGCGCTGGATGCAGACATGAAGGGAACTGGATGGTTGATGAGTGTGCCCGTGGTGGTCTACGGTTCGCTGGAGGAGCCGCGCCTCAGACCCAGTGGCAGCGCGCTGGCCGGAGCGGCCGTTGGGACGGCTGTTTTGGGACCGGGACTGGGTACTGCCGTGGGGGTCAGACTGGGCGGTTTTTTAAACCGGTTGTTCGGTGACAGCGGCGAGGAGAAAAATGACGGTAAACCGCCGAAACAGGCGCCGAAAAAGCCATGATCCCCCTCGATTTTATGCGGCTATCAGTTAGAATGCGGCATGGATAACAAGATCCTTTTCGTCAGAACCGCCAAAGGCGAGGCCGAGGTTGCCAACAAGACATCACTCCTGTTTGGCGATGCCAAGCGCGCCCTGCTGATGGTGGATGGTAATGCCAATTTTGCCGAGATTGGGAAGCGCGCGGCACCCAGTTTGCGCCATCTGCTCGTCGAGTTGTTTCAGGAGCTCGAAAGGGGCGGATTTGTTCAGGATAAAGCTAAGGCGGGCAATGCTGCCAAACTGATCGTTCCGGTCAAAACCGGTACCCCTGCCAAAAAGCCAACAGAGGATGCCGGTGAAGAGCTCGATTTCACTTCCTTTCATCGTGTACCTACGGCAGAAGTGCTGGCGGTGGAAGCCGCGAAGCTGAAGGCGGCTGCCGATGCGGCCAAGTTTAGGGAACAGCAGGAAACCGAACAAGCGGAAACCAAGCGTAAGCAGGAGGCGGAAACCGCACGTATCAGGGCGGAGGCCGAGGCACGGGCAGAGGCCGAGAAAAAGGCCCTGCAGAAGATTGAGGAAGCTAAGCTGAGAGTCAAGCAGGAAGCCGAAGCCGCTCGCCTCAAAGCGGAGCAGGAGGTGGCGAAAGCGCGCGAGGAGGCCGAGCAAGCCAAAAAACGAGCGGCTGCGGAGGCAAAGGCGCGCGAAGAGGCCGAGCGTCAGGCCAAGGTCGCTGCGGAAGCCGCGCGTCGGCATGCCGAGCAGGAGGCTGCCAAGGTGCGTGCCGAACTGGAGGCGGCCAAAGCCAAAGCAGAACAGGAAGCGCGCGAGCGTGAAGAAGCCGAGCGGCGTGCCAGAGCCGAGGCCGAGGCAGCACGCCTGAAGGCAGAACAGGAGGCGGCCAAAGCTCGTGAGGAGGCCGAGCAAGCTAGGCTGCGAGCGGCTGCAGAGGCGAAGGCTCGTCAAGAAGCCGAGCGTCAGGCCAGGGAGGTGGCGGAAGCTGCGCGTCGGCAGGCCGAGCAGGATGCTGCCAAGGTGCGCGCCGAACTGGAGGCGGCCAAAGCCAAAGCGGAGCAGGAATCGCGTGAGCGCGAAGAGGCCGAACGGCGTGCCCGAGCCGAGGCTGAAGCAGCCCGGCTCAAGGCGGAGCAGGAGGCAGCCAAAGCGCGCGAGGAGGCCGAGCAAGCCAGACAGCGTGCGGTAGCAGAGGCGAAAGCGCGTGAAGAGGCCGAGCGTCAGGCCAGAGATGTGGCGGAAGCAGCACGTCGCCAAGCCGAGCAGGATGCCAAAGCGCGTGAAGAGATCGAACGCCAGGCCAAGGCGGAATTCGCAGCCGTGCATATGGAGTTTGAGCAGGAGGCGGCCAGAGTGCGCGAAGAGGCGGAGTTGTCCTCGCGCGAAGAGGTGGGTGGCGATGAGTTGGCGCGGCAGGAAGCGGATGCGGCGCTGCTCAAGTCGACCGCTGAGATCGTGCTGGCGGCACCGCACATCGAGAGCATGAAACCCAAAGCGGCGGCGGATTCGCATTCGCGCTCGACCAGCGCGACGGTGTTGTTCTTCGATGTGGTGGGCTACACCAAACAATCGGTCAAAAAACAGATCAAGATCAAAAGGCAATTCAATCAATTGCTTTCCGAACTGCTGGATGCGCAGGAGGATGGCGAACGCATTATCCTCGATACCGGTGACGGTGCCGCCATCGGGTTTATGCAGCATCCTGAGGTTGCGCTAGAAATCGCCATGCTGTTCCGCAAGGCTGTCATTGCCAACGATCACAAGGATTATCCGGGGTTGGACGTGCGCATCGGTATCCATCTCGGGCCGATCAGCATCGTCAAGGATATGAACGGCCAGAGCAACATGGTGGGCGACGGTATCAACGATGCGCAGCGGGTGATGAGTTTCGCCGGTATCGACCAGATATACATCTCCCGGCCCTATTATGACTTCGTCTCGCGTCTCAGCGAGGAATATGCCGCGCTGTTTCAATATCGCGGCGCGCAGAAGGATAAGCACGGACGCGAGCATCAGGTGTATGAGCTGGTCGATGCTGCTGTGCAGGCCGCCGAGAATGCGCGCGAAGCGATTCGTGAGTCGGGGCCTGAGATTAAGCTGGAGCCTTTTAGTTTCGCCGGATTCGACCAGGTCTCCACTGCGACCGTTATCCCGGCCCTACCGGTCGAGCCGCCTGCCAAGCCGCAAGTCGATGCATCGCTGGGAATCGAGAATTTCACGCAGCAGAAAGAGCCGATATCCGAGCCTGCCAAGGGGCCCGTTCCAGAGGTGCAGTCGGAAAGTGTAGCGGTGTCGCCAGCAGTCAAGAAACCGCCCGTACAGTCGCATATGCCTACCGAAGAAGAAGTTCGCAAGCTTGCCGAGACGCAGGCTTATGCATGGGGACAAGCGGAGCAGCGTGCGCTGGAGAGCAAGCAGGCGGCGCTGGCACAAGAAGCTGAGCCGTCGGTGAAACCCGCCGTGCCGCATGTGCGGAAATCCCCGTTGCCGTGGGGAAAGATAGGTGCGGGGCTGTTTGTGTTACTGCTGGTGGGGCTGTTCGCCGTTCCCGCCGTGTTGCCTACGCGCGGTTATGCGAATCACTGGGAACAGGTGTTGAGCGAGAAGCTGGGGCAACCGGTGAAGATAGGCGGATTTACGGGGCGCATATTGCCCATGCCGCAAGTCGTACTGAGCGATGTCGCGCTCGGCACCTCCGCCCAGATGAACGCGCGGCAGGTGTTGGTGAAGTTCCATCCATCCGCGCTGTTCTCATCGGTCAAGCCGGTTTCCAGCCTCGAATTGGACGGTGTGCAGGTGAACGGGGCGGCGATCATGCAGGTCACGCACGGGTTGCGGCAGTTGGCTGCTGATATGCAGTATCCCGTTCGCCGCATCGTGCTGAGCGATGGCAAGCTGGAGGCTGACGGGGTGCTGTTGTCGGGCATCGCCGGTGAGCTTGGATTCGATGCGTCGGGAAAATTTGCGCACGCGAATCTTAGCGCGGAAGGGAAGAAGATATCGCTCGATCTCGCCGCCGCATCCGCTGACAAGTTGCAGGCTGCGATCCTGGTGCGAGGTTCAGCCTTGCCGCTGCTGCCGAGTTGGGTGTTCGACGAATTGAATGCCAAGGGGGAATTGACCGAAAAGGGTTTGCGGATCACTGAACTGGACGGGCGTCTTATGGGTGGTGTGCTGCTCGGTGAGGTGATGCTGGATTGGCAATCCGGTTGGCGTGCGGAGGGCAAGCTGGAGGCCAAGGTTATCACCCTGAACAACGTGAGCGATTTACTGGAAGGTGATATGGATGCCAGCGGGCATTTCCAGATGCAGGCTGGCACGTTGTCGCAGTTGGTGGACTCGGCGAGATTGAGCGGTACTTTCGCCGTCAAGAAGGGTGGAATCCACGGCATCAATATCGTTGAAACGGCGCGTTTACGCAGTAGCGAGAATTTGCCCGGCGGACGTACGCACTTCGATAATCTCAGCGGTGAACTGTCCTACGAGAATGGTACGTACCGCTTCGCTCAGCTCAAAATGGGAGGGGGCGTGTTGAGTGCAAACGGCTCGGTGAGCATCCGGGGAGAGGATGTGTCCGGCAGTATTTCGGCCAATCTGAGCATGCGCGCCGGTATGGGTGCGATTCCCCTGCAATTGGGTGGTACGACGGAAAGCCTGACGCTGCGGGTGGCACGCTAGTTCGCGGCGGAAGAAAAATGAACAGGACGATATTTTTTCTACTGCTGGCATCGTTATCCTCGGCGGCTCAGGCGGAGCTTGAGGTGGTGGCGCTCAAGCATCGCAGTGCGGCAGAAATTCTTCCCGTTATCCGTCCGCTGCTGGAGAAAGATGCCGTCGCCAGCGGTATGGGCTACCAGCTCATTTTGCGCGCATCACCACGCCATCTGCGCGAACTCAAAAGTGCGCTGGAAAGTATCGATGTCGCGCCGCGCCGCCTCATGATTAGTGTGATGCAGGATGTCGACAGCGAGACTGTGTCGCGGCTCACCGAGTTTTCCGGCGATGTCGGGTTAAGCCGTGAGGCGCGTGTCCGTGTGCCGGGCAGCGGCGGCAGCGGAGGTGCGAATGTCGAAATCGGGCAGGGGCGCGACCGGGCGGGCACGCATGTCGTGTCTACCCGCTCTCTTGAGGAGGGGCGCAAGACCCAGAAACTGCAAGTGCTGGAAGGCAATCGTGCGAGGATACGCACTGGCCAGAGTGTGCCGGTGGCGCAGCGCCAGATTATTCAGTATGCGGGCGGCACGCAGCAGGTTGTCGACAGCACGGATTTTCGTGACGTGAGCAGCGGTTTCTACGTGCTGCCGCGCATCAGCGGTGATCGCGTCACGCTGGAGATCAGCGCGCGGGACGAGGCTTTGCTACCAGACAATAGCGGTGCCACGCGCATACAGCAGACTTCCAGCACGGTCTCAGGGCTTCTGGGCGAGTGGCTGTCGGTGGGCGATATCGGGCAGCAAACGGAGCGTGACGACAATACGGTCAGCTCGCGCAGCACGTCGCGTTCGCATGAGCAGCGGCATATGCTGATCCGCGTGGAAGAGATTCCCGATGTGCGCTGAGACGCGCCATGGGCGGTTCATTGGCGGGCGGGAGCCCGGCATTTTCCATGTCTGAACTTTCCCCGGAGTTGACCGGAAAGCTGTCTTCAGCAGTCGAGAAGATGCCGGCTTTTCCGAAAAGCGTGCAGCGCGTTCTTGAGCTGACCCGCGATATCAACTGTTCGCCGAAAGAATTGGTCGAGGTCATCGAGAAGGATCCGGTGATGACCATGAAGTTGCTGCGCGCGTTGAATTCGGCTTATTACAGTTTTCCCAGACAGATCACTTCGGTCAACCAGTCCGTGGTCTATCTTGGTTTGAATACGGTGAAAAATATGGCGCTGTCGTTCGCCGCGATCGGGGCGCTGCCGGAAAATAATGCCGCCGGATTCGATATGCAGCGTTATCTCATGCACTCACTGCTGACCGCCAGTCTGGCGCGCATGGTATGCCAGAAGTTTCAGGTGGAAGAAGCCGATTCGGGCGATTGCTACCTCACCGGTTTGCTGCACGATTTCGGCAAAGTGGTGTTCGCGCAATTCATGCCGCAGGAGTTTCGCCTGGCGCTGGACAAGAGTGCGCGGGAAAATATCTCGCTACAGCAGGCCGAGCTGGAGACGATAGGTGCAGACCACACTCTGGTCGGTGCCATGCTGGTTGATCGCTGGCAGTTTCCCAGCGATATCTCTTCGCATATCCGCAACCATCATCAGGCTTCCGAGCGGGACGGCGTGCAGAACTGTGTGTTCATTGCCGACCAGATCAGCAAGACGCTATTGCCCGGAGCCTCCGGAAATAGTGTGGTGTACGACTTGCCCGACTTTTTGATGTCGCGTTTCGGTGGCGATCTGGATTCCATCATCGCACAACTGGGCGGCACCGATAAACTGGTGCAGGAAGCCGAGTTATATGCGCGGGTCAACCGGGGAGAGGACGAATGAAAATCAGGTTCTGGGGTGTGCGGGGTTCCATTCCGGTGCCGGGTCCCGGTACCGTGCGCTACGGCGGGAACACAACCTGCATCGAAGTGCGCAGCGATACTGACGATCTCATCGTGTTGGACGGCGGCACCGGGATATTTCAGCTCGCGCAGTCTTTGATGGGGTCGCTGCCTGTCACTGCACACATATTTAACACGCACAGCCATTGGGATCACATCCACGGTTTGCCGTTCTTCACGCCGATCTTTATTCCGGGCAACAAGCTGTTTCTGTACGCCCCGTTCGACCCGCTCACCGGCGAAGGAGCGGAACGCATCATGAACGTGCAGATGCAGTACAGCTATTTTCCGGTGCGAGAAGCGGAGATGAAATCGCGTATCGAATATGTGACGGCTATGCCGCACGAGGCGGTGGTAATCGGCAGTGCGACGGTGACGCCCGTCATGCTTAATCATCCGGTGATCGACCTTGGCTACCGCGTCGATTGCAATGGAAAGTCGATTTTCTTTACCGGAGATCACGAACCGAATAGCAACATCTACGCGCGGGAGGATGACGGATATGCTGTGTTTGAATCACTCATCATTGAGCAGCGCCAATCCATCGTAGAAGCGATCCGGGGCGTGGATGTACTCATCGCCGATTGCGCCTATACCGCAGAAGAGTATCCCTCGAAAAAAGGCTGGGGGCACGGCACGTTCGATAGTGGCATCGAGCTGGCGAAAGCGGCGGGTGTGAAGACGCTCTATTGCACTCACCATGAGCCGATGAGAACAGATGACGAATTGGAGCGGGTCTTTGCCATTGCGCTGGAACGTCACGCGGATAGTCTGAACGGTTTGCAGGTCAGGCTGGCGCGCGAGGGGGATGAGATCGTTCTTTAGGCGGGGGCTGTATGCGTATCAGGTAGATAGCGTGTACGCATGATGCTGCGAGTGAAAATAAAAAGGCGACCACGGGTCGCCTTTTTATTTGATTACCGATTGTAATTACTCAATCTTGGCTTTGGCACGCAGATCGGCGATGGCTTTCTGGACGGCCTGCTGTTGCATACGTTGCTGGAGTTGCGGCTTGAGTTCTGCGAATGGCGGTACTTTCAGCGGGCGCACATCGTCGAGTTTGATGACGTGCCAGCCGAACTGCGATTGAACCGGTTCCTTGGTGTATTCACCTTTTTTCATGGAAAGCAGGGCATCGGCAAAAGGTTGTACGAAGTTGCCGGGAACGGTCCAGCCGAGCGAACCGCCGCGTTCAGCAGAACCTGCATCTTTGGATTGTTCGGCCAGTTTCTCGAATTTGGCTTTCTTCCCCAGTTGCGCGATGATGGACTTAGCTTCTGCTTCAGTCTCGACCAGAATGTGGCGGGCGTTGTACTCCTTGTCGCCGAGCTTGGCTTTCAGTTTTTCGTATTCCTGCTTGAGTTGGTCTTCGCTGACAGGATGATTTTTGGCAAAGTCCTGTACGAATGTGCCCACCAGTACGGATTGTTTTGCCAGTTCGACCTGTTGCACTACTTCTTCACTTTTGTTCAGACCCAGTTTGGCGGCTTCCTGTGCCATTACTTCAAGGTTGATCATGTCCTCGCGGATTGCTTTACGCAACTCCGGGCTGTCTGCTTGTCCTTGTGCGACAGCTGCTTTGACTCGCAAGTCGATGCGCGACTGTGGAATTGATACGCCGTTTACCAGAGCAGAGGATTTCTCTTCAGCGTAGGCCGAGCTGGCGGCCAGAGTGCCCAAGAGCAGGAGTGTTGCGAATTTTCCGGATTTTGTCATGCTGTTTCCTTTCAAAAAGTTTATCAAATCTCATCAGGCGCGAGCGCCTGTATGTTGAGCGCGTGAATATCCCGCAGCATCATTTCTCCCAAGCTGGAATATACCATACGATGGCGCGCAACCGTGCTCTCGCCGGTGAAGCGCGGGGAAATGATATGTAACAAATAATGTCCGCCGCCGCCACGCGCGCCGGCATGTCCCGCATGTCTGTGACTGTCGTCGCGGATGTCCAGCGCGACAGGTTCGAGCGCGGCAAGGCGCGCGCGCATCGAATCCATCGTCGGGGAATTCGCGTGGCGATTATTGGCTCCCCCTTCCGCATTGAGGGAAATAACCAGCGACTTGTCAGCTTGTGGACTTGGTTGAATGGCTAGTGGTTTCATCAGGATTGGGGTGCGGGGGCGGCTCATGCAGGGAGTGTCTTTCTGAACGGTTGCACGCTGACTTTTTCGTACACGCCGCCGGCGACATAGGGATCGGCATCGGCCCACTGCCGGGCATCCTGCAGGGAGGCAAACTCGGCGACGATCAAGCTGCCGGTGAACCCCGCGGGACCGGGGTCTGCGGCATCCACTGCCGGGAACGGGCCGGCAAGCAGCAGGCGGCCCTGGTTCTGCAATGCATGCAGGCGCGCCAGATGCGCGGGGCGCGCTGCAAGACGCTTCTCCAGACTATCCGGGACATCATCTCCCACAATGGCATACCACATCAATTCGACTCCTTCTTTTCGTCCACATACTTCGCCAGCCAGGCGCTCTGCGCGAGGATGAATACCACCATCAGCGCGGTGAAGCCGAACAGTTTGAAATTCACCCAGGCCTCTTCGGAATAATTGAATGCGACGTACAGATTGATGAACCCCAGAACGGCAAAGAACAAGCTCCACATCAGGTTAAGCCGGTTCCAGATCGGCAGGGGCAGGGCGATCTTCTCGTGCAGCAGTGCGTGCATCAGATTCTTGTTGAACAGCAGGTTGGAGAACAGCAGGATGGCGGAGAACAGCCAGTACAGGACGGTGGGTTTCAGTTTGATGAAAGTGGCGTCATGCAACAGCAATGTCGCGCCACCGAACACCGCGATGATGACGAAGCTTACCCACAGCATCACATCGACCTTGCCGTGCCGCCATTTGACCCAGGCGATCTGAACGACCGTGGCGGCGATAGCCACGGTCGTGGCGATGTAGATGTCGAATGCCTTGAAGGCGATGAAGAACAGGATGACGGGGAACAGGTCGAACAGCAGTTTCATGATGGATTCGTCGTTTGGTTAGTTAGTCGGGTATCGCTACCGCAACGGGAGCTGGTGTGGTCAGGTACGGTCTAGCGCAAGCGAGGTCGAATTGATGCAGAAACGCAGCCCCGCCGGAGGAGGGCCGTCGGGAAAAACGTGTCCGAGATGTGCGCCGCATTGCTTGCACAGCACTTCCACACGCTGCATGCCGTGGGAAGTGTCGGTGCGCGACATGATGTTCTCCGGTGTGTAAGGCTGCCGGAAGCTGGGCCAGCCGCTGCCGGAATCGAATTTCTCCTCCGCGTCGAACAAGGCCGCACCGCAGCAGACGCAGCGGTAAATGCCGGCATCGTGGCAGTCCCAATAGGCTCCGCTGAACGCCGGTTCGGTGCCGCACTGTCGGCACACCTGGTATTGCTCGGGTGTGAGTTCATCGCGCCATTCTGTGTCGGATTTTTCGATATCGCTCATGGTCAACTGCCCTGTGTGGCGCGCATACCAGGGCGTGCGGAGATGCGCGCGAACCAGATGGCGAGGTTGGGGTGCGCGCCGCGCCAGTCGCGTTCAGGCTGGCGCAGGTCGAGATAGACCAGCGCACTGGCCAGCGCGAGATCGGCGAGCGTGATGGACTCGCCTTCGCACCACGTGCGCTCGCCCAGTATATCGGCCGCGTGAGCCAAGGCGCGGCTGATGGCGTTGTTGTGCAGGACGATGTTGTTCGGCTCCTGTTTCTCTTCCGGGCGGATGCGCTCGTTGCGCACGGCGACCGCCGAGTCCATCACGCCGTCTGCCAGCGCTTCCCAGCGTTTTACCCGCATGCGCGCCAGCGCGTCGCCGCGCGGGATCAGCGCGGGGGCATCGTTTAGACTATCCAGATATTCGGCAATCACCGGCGAGTCGTACACGCAGGTGTCATCATCGAGGATCAGTGCCGGGATACGTCCCAGTGGATTGACCTGCGCGACGTGGCTGCCCGGATCACGCGGCGCATCCACCAGATATTCATGGGGCAGATTCTTTTCCAGCAATACCAGCCGCACCTTGCGGACGTAGGGGCTGGCATCGGTACCGAGCAACTTCATTTTATGGGGCTCCGAGCAGGTCGGGGTTTAACCCGGCATGCCTGTCCCGGCATGGTCGAAGCAGTCGGGCTGAAGCCCGACCTACGTACCAATGGATGATTCCGGCTCAAGGTGTGCATGGTTCAGAGCACTTCACCCGCGTGGTCAGCCAGCCTCGAACGTTCGCCGCGCATCAGCGTGACATGGCCGCCGTGATCCCAGCCCTTGAACCTGTCCACCACGTAGGTCAGGCCGGAGCTGCCTTCGGTCAGGTAGGGCGTGTCGATCTGTGCGATGTTGCCCATGCATACCACCTTGGTGCCGGGGCCGGCACGGGTGACCAGCGTCTTCATTTGCTTGGGGGTCAGGTTTTGCGCTTCGTCGATGATCAGGTACTTGTTGAGGAAGGTGCGGCCGCGCATGAAGTTCAGCGACTTCACCTTGACGCGCGAACGGATCAGGTCGCGTGTCGCTGCACGTCCCCAGTCGCCGCCTTCGTCGTCGGACTTGTTCAGCACATCCATGTTGTCTTCCAGCGCACCCATCCACGGTGTCATCTTCTCCTCCTCGGTGCCGGGCAGGAAGCCGATGTCCTCGCCGACGGGAACCGTGACACGGGTGATGATGATCTCGGCGAAGAGCTTGGTCTCCAGCGTCTGTGTCAGGGCCGCGGCCAGTGTCAGCAGGGTCTTGCCGGTGCCGGCCTGGCCGAGCAGGGTGACGAAGTCGATGTCCGGGTTCATCAGCAGGTTGAGGGCGAAGTTCTGTTCGCGGTTGCGCGCGGTGATGCCCCAGACGGCGTTCTTGGCGTGGCTGTAGTCGATCAGGGTCTCGAGTTCCGCCGTCTTGCCGGCGCCGACTCTTACCCAGGCCTGCAGCGGTTGCGCGCCGTCCTGCCAGACGAACTCATTGACCAGCAATTCCGGACAAAGCGGACCCTTGACGCGATAATAGGTGCGGCTGTCCTTCTTCCACGATTCCAGGCCCTTGCCGTGGCTGTCCCAGAAATCGGGCGGCAGTTCGCGGGTGCCGGTGTAGAGGAGGTCGGTATCCTCCAGTACCTTGTCATTGAAATAGTCCTGCGCTTCGAGGCCCAGCGCGCGGGCCGTGATGCGCATGTTGATGTCTTTCGACACCAGGATGACCGGGCGCTTGGGAAACTTCTGGCCCAGGTGCATGACTACGCCGATGATCTGGTTGTCGGCCTTGGCGGTCGGCAGCGAGATCGGCAGGACGCCGTTGATGGCCTCGGTCTGGAAGAACAGGTGGCCGGTGGCGAGTTGCCGCGAGGGGCCGCTCAGCTCGATGCCGTGCGCCATGTGATGCTCGGCACCGGTGACGATTTCGTCCAGCAGGCGGCTGCTCTGGCGCGCATTGCGGGCGACTTCCGACATGCCCTTCTTGTTGGCGTCGAGTTCCTCGAGCGTCATCATCGGCACGTAGATGTCGTGCTCTTCGAAACGAAACAGGCTCAGCGGATCGTGCATCAGCACATTGGTGTCGAGCACGAACAGCTTGGTGGTCGAACTTTTCGCAGGTTTGGCGCGCTTGGCGTTCATATCGGGGATCAGGTCTCAGGGATCAGGGATCAGGGATCAGAGTGTCAGGGATCAGAGTGTCAGGGATCAGGGATCAGCTGCTTGTCAAGGCGGCGTCACGTTGTGATGGATTTATCTGATTCCTGATTCCCGATCCCTGATCCCTGACTTACAGCTTGCGCACGGCGTCCAGTACGGCGGCCGCATTGCCGTCGGCCTTGGTCGCGCGCCATTGCTGGCGCAGGAAACCGTCGGCATCGATCAGGAAGGTGCTGCGCTCGATGCCGAGCACCTTCTTGCCGTAGAGCATCTTGTTCTTGACCACGTCGAACATGCGGCACAACACGCCTTCGATGTCGGAAATCAGTTCGAAGGGCAGCCCGAGCTTGGCCTTGAAGCTTTCGTGCGATTTCAG
>JAXMKV010000046.1:0-3522 GCA_034371155.1 Gallionella sp.
GATCTTGTCGAAGTCAACGCGAGCGGAACCGAAAACTTCGGAGCAGACACGGGTCAGAGCAGCGGTCAGAGTGGTTTTACCGTGGTCAACGTGACCGATGGTGCCAACGTTGACGTGCGGTTTGTTACGTTCGAATTTTTCTTTAGCCATCTTGACCGTCTCCTAGCGAAGAATTGAGCAAGCCATGCCGCCATTAAAACAAAGGCAGATACTTTCATATCTGCCTTCATTAGATGGAGCTCATGAGCGGATTTGAACCGCTGACCTCACCCTTACCAAGGGTGTGCTCTACCAGCTGAGCTACATGAGCCATACTCTGTTGCGCCAACGACAACCTGGAGCGGGTAGCGGGAATCGAACCCGCATCATCAGCTTGGAAGGCTGAGGTTCTACCACTGAACTATACCCGCGGAGCTTGCAGCTCACGCTGAATCTGGTGGAGGGGGAAGGATTCGAACCTTCGAAGTCGATGACGTCAGATTTACAGTCTGATCCCTTTGGCCGCTCGGGAACCCCTCCAAAGTGAGGCGGCATTTTCTAGATCTGCCACCCTGCTGTCAAGCTTTTTCTCATTAAAATCTTGAGGTTAGCTACTTTGACAACATCTTCGTCGGGAACCAACTTTGACCACCCTGCGAAGCGGGCGCCATTCTATGCAAACTACTGGAGCAATGCAACGCCTTCACAAGGCATTAATTGATGCTGCAAACCTGCGAAGTCACCCGCGAGCCGCCCAAGCAAAAATTCATCTGCCAAGCGCCGACTTTCCGGAGCAACGCGCACCCAGAAACTGCGATGCGCGCGCGAGAGCTCGCGAATCTGCGGCTCGTAACCCACATCCCGCAAACGCTGCATGACGCTATTGGCCGAGTCATTGCGAGGGAATATGCCGAGCGATATGCCATTCGCCAGCTCGCCCTGAGTGATGATGTAGCTATCGATACGGCGGGCCTGCAGTTCGCGCAACTGCCTCAGCGAGGCCTGACGGGAAGCCAGAGGCGGCAGATAAACCCAATACTCGACCCCCGCCGCCGCATCGACACCGCGCACTTCAGCCTGTATGTCCAAACTCAACAGACGCTGTTCCACAACCCTGGCCCTCGACTCCTCTTCGAAACTCCCGAGGTAGAGGCAAACAGCCGCATCAGGAACAGCCGCATCAGCCGGTGTCGGCGAATCTGCACGCGAGCGCGGCGCATCCGCCTCACTCAACAAACGGATATCTTTACGCGCCGCCTGATAAGCACCTGCTGGAGCCACCTCTTTGGCACGTAAGGGAGCCTGCTGCTGATGCCAGACGTAATAGAAGGCGTTAAGTAGCAGGAGCAATAGCAGAAACCAGCGCATACCTCGCCTCAGCTCAAGGGACAGGCGATAGCCAGCCCGACAAATACCAGATCAGGAACAACCTGCGCTCCCGGGACCACATCTCGCACCAGATCCGCATCGCCTCCAGTCAGGAAGACCTCGAAGCCCTCAGGAAAACGAGCCTGCGCCTGCAGCAACTGCTCGGCAACAAAACCGCGCAACATCAATACGCACCCTCGCTCGACAGCCTCCGCAGTGGAGCGCCCAGGCTCCAGTTCCTGCAAAGCAGCGAGAGCCACCTGCCGGTCGTAGCGAATACGCCGCGTGTGCGTGCTCAACTGATCACGCATGAGCGGCAAGCCCGGGCAAATGAAGCCGCCCAGGTGCATACCTGAGGCAGAAACGAAGTCAGCGGTCACCGCTGTCCCCAGATCCACCACCAGACAAGCACGCTGCCCTAGATGATAGGCGCCCAGCACAGCCAACCAACGATCCAGACCAAGACGCCGGAAGTCTTCGTAACCGTTATGCACAACCCCGACCTGACTAGCAGGTTGAGCGCATACCGCACCCACCCCCAAGGACTCACGCAGACGTGCAACCAACTGTTCGGTCTCGGCGTCGCTACGCACACTAACCAAGCGACAGCGACTTACCCGTAACCCAGGCGCAGCTGCCAACGACTCGAAGAGAGCGGCATCGGAGTCGACCACGCCAGCAAGAAGGCGCTGCGTTCCATCCACGGAAATCACCCGCCACTTGATAAAGCTATTACCGCAGTCGAGCTCAAGAATCATGTTGCAACCTCAGGCTCAACTCGCCCCCACTGAAGGCGCGATCGACGCCATCCACGCTCAGCCGAATAGCGCCTCGCTCATCAACCCCAAGCACGACACCCAGAGTCGCATTGTTTCCTGCCGTCAACGCCACAGACCGCCCGCGCCACGCATGCAACGCTTCCCACTCCTCGCGCAAACCGGCAAACCCGCGCTGCCAATGAATGGAAAGGCAATCTCGAAGCTGCAACAACAACTTGGCGGCCAACTCATTACGGTCGAGCACGCGCCCAAGGCACTGGCGCACTGAGGTCCAGGGCTGGTCGATAACAGCAGGCACATCGACCGCCATATTGACGTTGATACCGACACCAATCACAACGTGACAGACATCTGCCGGATCCCCGGCCAGCTCCAGGAGAATTCCGGATATCTTGCGACCCTCGACCAGCACATCATTCGGCCACTTCAGTCGCGCACCGTCGATGCCAATGGATTGCAGCGCCTTAGCGACAGCAAGGCCTACAGTCAGACTCAAGGCCTCCACCTGACTCATGCCACCATCTACACGCAGAACGACGCTGCAATAAAGGTTCTCGGCAAAAGGACTGGCCCAGACCCGCCCCCGCCGGCCGCGCCCAGCGGTCTGACGCTCAGCAAGCAGAACGAAAGGCGCATGCACTCCAGCATCGAGGCGACGAAAGATCTCGGCGTTCGTAGAGTCCACGCTGGACTCGACAGTGATTGGCCAATCCAAGCCATCAGCACCATGAGATATCTCTTGGGCATCTAGCAAGGTCATGGGCGAAGACAACCGATAGCCCCGACCAGGAACCCTGAACACCTCGATCCCCAGCTCGGCCTCCAGGCCTTGCAGTTGCTTCCAGATGGCACTGCGACTTATCCCAAGCTTCGCCCCCAGGGCTTCACCGGAATGGAATCGACCATCCTGTAGAAGTTTCAACAATTCCAGCATGCCAGGCCCCGCCACGAACAAGGCTGGCATGATAACGACGAGGCTTCAGCTTGCATAGAAAACGGCAAGCCGAAGAAGGCCGCGCAGGGAAAGATAACTGCCATAGCGCAAGATCCAGCCGAAAGAGCCGCCAATAAAAGCCAATGGCAACAAGACCACCTTCAAGGAAACCTTTCTATTGATGCCGATAAAGCTTAAATCTGAGACGAGCACTGATGACCTGTAGGAGCGAGCTCTGCTCGCGAAGCTGCACTGCATTCCCGTAGGGTGCGCCGCGCGCACCGGCATGTCGGCGTCCTTGTCGGTGCGGTGCGCGCAGCGCACCCTACGCGCTTGCAGGAACGACTTCTGCCGCGAAGTTTTCCGCGCCGCAAAGAAGAAACCCCAGACCGCTAGGCGATCTGGGGTTTCGTATAGGAGCTTGACGATGATCCGGCCGGCGCCCCGGGACTCTCACCGCCA
>JAXMKV010000047.1:0-45137 GCA_034371155.1 Gallionella sp.
CATCATGACAAACAAACCCGGCCGAAATGACGACTGCCCGTGCGGCAGCGGAAAGAAATACAAAAAGTGCTGCGCCCTCAACGAATCGGCGCAAGCGGCTCAACCGGCCTTCAACCGTTCCGCCATTCCGCAGGCAATGCAGCTTGCGGTGCAACACCACAACGCGGGGCGGCTGCCCGAAGCGGAAGCGCTTTACCGGCAGATTCTCAGTGTCCAGCCTAACCATGCTGACGCGCTTCACTTGTCCGGCCTGATCATCAACCAGTGGGGCGAAAAAGAGATTGCCGTGCAAATGATCAACCAAGCGATCAAGTCAAGTCCGAGGCAGTACAGTTACCACAACAGTCTGGGCATCGTGCTCAGTGGGCAGGGCAAGCAGAGCGAGGCAGTTGCGGCGTTCAGAAAAGCGCTGTCACTGAATCCGGACTTCGTTGCCGGACATCGGAATCTGGGAAAGGTTTTTTACGACTTGGGAAATATGGCCGAGGCGATTCCCTGTTTTAAGAAATCACTGGCACTCGATTCCGCCTCTGTCGAGACGCATAACGACTTGGCAAATGCATACGCGGCGCAGGGGAAATTTTCCGAGGCGATTGCCTCTTTCCAAAAGGCGCTCTCCATCAAACCGGACTATGCCGACGCCTACAATAATCTGGGGGTCGTGTACAAAAATCAGGATCTGCGCGCCGAGGCGATTGTCTGTTTTCAGAAAGCCATCGCATTCAAACCCACTTATGCCGAGGCGTACAACAATCTGGGCAATACGCTCAAAACGGTGGGGAAGTTTTCCGATGCGGTGGCCTGTCTGCAGCAGGCCGTCACCCTCAAACCGACCTACGCCGAAGCCTACTCGAATTTGGGCAGCGCGCTGCAGGATCAGGGCCGTCTCGGCATGGCAGCTGCCAGTTTTCAGCAAGCATTGGCGATTCAGCCGGAATTGCATCAAGCACTGAGCAATTGGTGCTTTGTCGTCAACTATGCTGCCGGTGTGACACCCAACGTGGCCGTGGTCGAGGCGGCGCGCTACGGGGCAATGGTCAGGCGCAAAGCGGGGCAAGCTTACTCAAGCTGGCGCTGCGAAATGCAACCGCAACGCCTGCGTATCGGTCTGGTCTCCGGCGATTTTCGTGCCCATCCGGTCGCCTATTTCCTGCAAGGTTTGCTCGAACACTGCGACCCTGCACGAATTGAGATCGTGGCCTACCCCACCAATGTTCAAACCGATTCTTTTACGCAACGTCTGCTCCCGAGGTTTTCGGCATGGAAACCACTGTACGGCAAAAACGATCCGATAGCCGCACGGCAGATACACGACGATGGCATCCACATCCTGATCGATCTCTCCGGCTATACCAATTACAACCGGTTGCCAATGTTCTGTTGCAAGCCGGCTCCGGTGCAGGCTACCTGGCTGGGCTATTTTGGCACCACCGGCGTGGCGGAGATCGACTACCTGATCGGCGACCCTCATGTCACACCGCCGGAAGAACAGCCACACTTCGTCGAAAAGATATGGTGCCTGCCGGAAACCTACCTGTGCTTTACGCCGCCGGACGTGGAAATCAAATGCAATCCATTGTCCGCGCTGGAGAATGGATATATCACCTTTGGCTGCTTCAACCATCTGACCAAGATGAACGATGCTGTCGTCGCTTTGTGGGCGCAGGTGCTGAATGCCGTGCCAAGTTCCAGACTATTTTTGAAAACAAAAGAACTGTTCGACGAAGCATTGCGGGCCAATACGTTGGCGCGTTTTGCTTCGCATGGCATCGGCGGAGAACGGTTGATTCTGGAGGCGAACTCGCCCCGTGCCGAACTGCTGGCAGCCTACCATCGCGTGGATATCGCACTTGATCCCTTCCCTTATCCAGGTGGCACCACCAGTGTCGAGGCGCTGTGGATGGGCGTGCCGGTGCTGACCAAGCGGGGAGACCGTTTTCTCTCGCATGTTGGCGAGACCGTTGCACACAATGCAGGCTTGGCTAACTGGATTGCCCAAGATGAGCAAGACTACCTTGCCAAGGCAGTTACCTTCGCGGCCGATCTCAACGGTCTGGCCGAGTTGCGTGGCAATCTGCGCTCGCAAGTATTGGCTTCGCCGCTGTATGATGCAGCCCGGTTTGCACGACATTTCGAGGATGCCATGTGGGGCATGTGGCATAACTATCAAAACAGACAAGGGAGCGCATCATGATATCCACGACCCTCATTACCGGCGGCGCCGGCTTCATCGGCTCACATCTGTGCGAAAGACTGGTTGCGGCAGGCGAAGAAGTGCTCTGTCTGGACAACTTCTACACCGGAACCAAGAGCAACATCCGCCACCTGCTGGGTGCGCCGAATTTCGAGTTGATTCGCCATGATGTTTGGCTACCCGTCTATCTGGAGGTGGACCGTATTTACAATCTGGCGTGTCCCGCCAGCCCGGTGCATTACCAGAACACCCCCATTTCCACCACCAAGACCGCCGTGCTCGGCGCGATCAATATGCTGGGGCTGGCCAAGCGGCGCGGCGCACGCATCCTGCAAGCCTCCACCAGCGAAGTGTATGGCGACCCCAAAGTTCATCCCCAAACGGAAAGCTACTGGGGGCACGTCAATCCCATTGGCCCGCGCGCCTGCTACGACGAAGGCAAGCGTTGCGCCGAAACGCTGTTCTTTGATTACCACCGGCAGAGCAAGGTGGACATCCGCGTGGCGCGCATCTTCAACACTTACGGGCCGCGCATGCATCCCCGCGACGGGCGCGTGGTCAGTAACTTCATTGTGCAGGCCCTGAGCGGAGAGCCGCTCACGCTTTATGGTGACGGCAACCAGTCGCGCTCTTTCTGCTACGTTGATGATCTGGTGGACGGACTGATGGCGCTGATGAAGCAGGACACCGAAACCGGCCCGATGAATCTCGGCAACCCCGGCGAATTCACCATCCGAGAACTGGCGGAAACCGTGCTGCGCCTGACCGGTTCAAAGAGCGAACTGGTTTATCTGCCGCTGCCGACCGACGATCCCATCCAGCGTCAACCGGACATCACTCTGGCCAGAAAGGCGCTGGATTGGGAGCCCAAGGTTCAGCTGGAAGATGGCTTGAAAGAAACCATCACCTATTTCAAGAAATTGCTCTCACAGTGAATCTCGGCCATCCATTATTTCACCGACTCGTGGGCGCTCGCTTCAGCGAGCGATTGCTACTCCGGGGGAGCTATCGCCCGGTAAACCGGCCTCCCACGAAGACCGGTTGCCGCCATACAGTGGGAGCAACTGTCTTTTTGTGGGAGCGAGGTTCACCTCGCGATAGGAACCCAGTGCTGTTATCGCGAGCTGAAGCTCGCTCCTACGGGGTTTCGAGCTGTGCTTTGGGGGCCTTGGATCAACTCTGTGGGAGCAACTAGAACTTTTTGTAGGAGCGAGGAGTACCTCGCGATGCGGCATCATGGCGCTGCCGCCGACAATCCAAGATAATCCGTTTTTCCTGAACAACTTTTCTGACGACAGGCCAATGGAAATGAATCCAACCAACACAGCCAACATGGTGCATGCCCCTTGCCCGGTCTGCGCCCACAGCGTTGCAGCCCCGTTCTTCGATGGCGGCCTGCAAACACTCGCCACCTTGGGTTGGCCCAAATCCGCAGCGGAAGCGCAAGCCATGACGCGCCTGCCGCAGGATTTTGTGCAATGCCCGTCATGTACTCACGTGTGGAACCGCTCGTTCACCTACGACGCCATCCCCTATCAGGACAACCCCAACCGCATGTTCAATCAGGGGGGAATATGGAAGGGGCATCTGGCGCAGACACGCGACGAGCTGGTCAAACGTCTGCCCTCGTCACCGACGGTGGTGGAGATCGGCTGTGGTGAAGGTCATTTTGTGCGGGGCCTGTCCGAGGCTTGTCAGACAGGCAAATTCGTCGGCTTTGATCCCAATGCCAGCCCGGAGACCGGTAGAGGGGTGGAATTCTATGCGCGACTGTTCGAGCCGCTACAGGACATGGCGGCATTCCAGCCCGATGCCATCGTGATTCGCCATGTCATCGAGCACCTGACTGAACCGGCTGTCCTGCTGGAGCAACTCGCCTGGGGCGCAACGGCCTTGGACAAACCTTGCTACCTTTTCGCTGAAGTGCCGTGCATAGACCGTGTATTCGAGAGCGACCGGCTGGCCGACTTCTTCTACGAGCATGTGTCGCATTTCACCACGGCCTCGTTCAAAACACTGTTGAGCCGCGTCGGCGAAGGGGTCGAACTCGGCCACGGCTACGACGGCGAAGTGGTCTATGGCTTGGTCAAGCTGACCATACCCGCAGCGATACAGCAACAAGCGGCGGCCACCCAACGCTTTTATCAACAAGCGGCCGCGAGCAAAATTGCCATCACCGGTCAACTGGACGAACTGGCGACCAGCGGCAAACGCGTGGCGATCTGGGGCGGAACCGGCAAGGCCGCCGCCTTCATCCACCAGTTTGGCGCGGACGCACGGCGTTTCCCGCTGGTAGTGGATTCCGATCCGGACAAGGCGGGCACCTTCGTGCCGGGAGCAGGGCAGGAGATTGTGTTCCGTGACGTACTAAAGGACATCACGGTCGATGTGGTCATCATCCCCACCCAATGGCGCGCCAAGGATATCGTGGCCGAAATGCAACGGGAATCCATCAAGGCAGGGCAGATATTGATCGAGCATGGCGGGCAACTGGTCGATTTCACCCGTGGCGAACATCCCTATAGATAAGGAAATGGCTGCTATCGCGAGCTGCACCCGCAAGGGGTAGGCCGTGGCTGTAAGGGGCTGAAGCCCCAACAGCACACGCTCAAGCTCGCTCCCACAAAAACAGCTTCGCGCGTTCCCTGTGGGAGCGCGGTTCACCGCGCGATAGGTGGCCTGAGATTGCTATCGCGAGCTCAAGCTCGCTCCTACAGAGTCACTTGGGTGTTGTTTTCTGACACCCTAGTGGAATACAAAGCAACCGCACGATAAGGTTTGCGCTAAAATCTCCCGCATGCAGAAACGGTCTCCACCGCACAGCAACCACCTCCGTATCGGACGCGCGTCGATACCGCATCAACTCTATCAGGTTACCATTGTGACCAGGGCGCGTGAGCAGCTATTCACCCAATATGAACCTGCGGCAACCGCCGCCAGATGCTTTTACGATGAAACCGTTTTGCGTCACGCCCGGACGCTGGCCTTTGTAGTGATGCCGGATCATGTTCATTGGCTGATGCAACTCCAAGAAGACGGCAAACTGTCTGATGCCGGGCGACTATACAAAGCCAAAGTATCCCTGCTGCTTAAACGGCGTATCTGGCAACCCGGCTTTCACGACCATGCCCTGCGTGCCGAGGAAGACATCGCCAGCGTGGCCCGTTACATCGTCGCTAACCCGCTGCGCGCCGGTCTCTGCGACAGAATCGGTGATTACCCATATTGGAATGCCTCCTGGTTGTAACGGCATATATTAGGAGTGTAGGAGCGAGCTACAGCGCACGATAAGAGCTCACACCGTCCGTCCTGTAGGAGCGAGCTTCAGCTCGCGATAGAATTCCGCCGGATCGCAATCGCTCGGTGCACCCGCGAGGGGTAGGCCGTGGCTGTATGGGGCTAAAGCCCCGACACCACACGCTCAACCGAGCTCCTACAGATTCCGGCCATTTTCTCATTTATGGAAGCAAGCGGTATTTGCTGCCTGCCATCCTGTAGGAGCGAGCTTCAGCTCGCGATAAGAGCTTGCTCCTACAACACACCTACCGCCGTCAACACAAATTACCCTAAAGTTTCCCCGACGCTGACCGATAAAGTACCCAACGGAGGTTGAAAATGCCCGGTTTCCGGGGGCAAACCGACGGTGACGGCGAAGCAAGCCGGATAAAAATCAGATAGTTAAGGAGAATTAAAATGCCTGCAATCATCAATACCAACATTGCGTCGCTGAATGCCCAACGCAACCTGAACAGCTCTCAGAGCGCGCTGCAAACCTCCTTGCAGCGTTTGTCCTCCGGTCTGCGTATCAACAGCGCGAAAGATGATGCCGCCGGTCTGGCGATTTCCGAGCGCTTCAGCACGCAAATTCGCGGTCTGAACCAAGCAGCACGTAACGCCAACGACGGTATCTCACTGGCGCAAACAGGTGAGGGCGCGCTGTCTGCGGTGACCGACAACTTGCAGCGTATCCGCGAACTCGCGGTGCAGGCGGCCAACTCCACCAACTCCGCTGGCGACCGTGCCGCGATTCAGTTGGAAGTGGCACAGCGTCTGGCTGAAATTGACCGTACCGCATCGCAAACTTCATTTAACGGCCAGAAGCTGCTTGACGGCAGCTTCGGCAATGCCAACTTCCAAATCGGCGCGAATGCCGGTGAAGTGATCGGCGTGGGCTTGGCCACCAATATGCGCACCAGCGCAACGGGTGCCGTGGCGACCACTACCTCGGCTGTACTGGGGGCTGGTGCAACCGGCGGTAGCGCCATCACCGGTGCCATCACGGCGGCCGACTTTAGTGTTGCCGCAATCCCAACAGCGACTGCCGGCAGCTTGACGCTGAATCCGGCGACTCGTCTGTTCGGTACGGCTGCAGCAACCTTTGACGGTGGTACCAATTCAGTCAATACGGTCGCCACTACCGACTTCAGCGTGGCTGGCACGGCACTCACCGCCGGGCATGTAGACTTTACCGCCACAGACTTCAACTTCCAGGCGCTGGTGGGAGGCACTTCGCAGCCGTTGACCGTGAATTCCTTCGACAACGACGGAACCAGCGCGGCGATTGTTGGTTACAACTCTCAGGTGGTAAATTCCCTGACACCAAACTTTTCCGGTGCGGCTTTGGCGCAGTTCAATGTTTCGGATGGCACCAATACAGCCTCCATTACCTTGAACACGGCTTTTGGCACGGTAACCGCGTTGGCTGCTGAACTCCAGACCCAAGTGCGTTTGGGTGGTGGCCAGCTGGCTACTGCCACCGTCACGGGCGATAACGCCACCGGCGCACTCACCTTCAGCAACAATGTGGGACAAACCAACGCGATCTCGATCTCCAACGCGGACGCTAATGCGATTGCCGCTGGTTTCGTTGCCTCGGCGGGTGTTGCCGGCGCAGCGGCTGATACGGCGGCCTCCTTCCAGGTGGATGGCACGACCATCACGATGGCCACAAACAGTGTGAACATCACCGGATTCGCCGCTGAATTGACCTCGTTGATGCAGGCTTCCGCACTGGGTGCCGATTATTCCGCAGCCGTGGTTTCCGGCAAAATCGTCATCACCAATGCTGGGGCTGTTGATCCGGTGGATATCACCGCCTCTAACGCCAAAGCCCTCGCTTCGGGTATCACCAATGTGGCCGGTGTGACAGGCACTGCCGCCAGCGATCCGAGCACGATCGTGGTCGATGGCAATACCGTGACTCTGGATCAGAACTACCTGTCCTTCGACAACATGGCTGCCGCCATCGAAACACAGTTGGGTGCCGCGTTCACTGTTAGCAATACGGCAGGCGCATTCACGATCTCCCGCGTTGCCACCGGCGCAGCTTCCACCGCGATCGATATCACCGGTGATGCGGCTTCCGATACGGCTGGTATCACTGCAGCCGGTGCAAGAGCTGGTGTGGCCGGTACCGATCTGGTTGCCAGCACCAATGCCAACTTCACCGTCGGTGCGACTGCCGTGTCGCTCACAACCAATCTGACAGACCGTGCCGGCGTATTGGCAGAGCTGCAAAGCCAGTTGGCGGGTTATAACGTCACGGATACGGGCACCGGCTACGAATTCAAGAGCCTCAACAGCTCGGCTGCGGTTGCTATCAGTGGTGCGGATGCCGGTGCGGCTGCCGCAGGGTTTGTGAATACGGCAGGTGTTGCGGGTACAGCGGCACAAACCGCGACCAACGCGACCTTCACCATCGACGGCCAGGCTATCACGCTGAACACCGATTTCGCCAGCTATGATGCTATGGCGACCGGTGCGGGTGGTCTGCAGGAAAAATTGACTGCCGCCTTCGGCGCTGGCGTTTACACTGTTGCGAACAATGCGGGTGCCATCACCATCAGCAAAGTGGCAACAGGGGCAGTTTCCACCGCACCCGACATCACTGTGGCCGATGCCGCTTCCGAAACTGCGGGACTGGGAGTCCTCTCGGGCACTGCAACGCCGGGCGCGGATGCCGACCCGGGTACCAGTGTCGCTCTGACCATCGATGGTCAGGCGATCTCGCTGGTTGGCACCCACACGACAGTCACTGATGTTCAGGGTGAGTTGCAGTCGGCACTTGATACTGCTTTCGCCGCGAACGCTTATACGGTGAGTGTGAACGGTTCCGCGCTGGAGATTCTCAACAATACCACCGGCTCGGCTGCGGTCAGTATCACTGCGGATAATGCGGCAGCGACGACAGCAGGTTTCGGCACCATCGCCAGCTCGACTGCGGGTGTGGCCGGCGGCAGTGTCACGCTGGCTGACCTGACTATCAACGGTTCTTCGCTGGCCGGCACTTACGCTAGCTCTACCGCACTGGCGACTGCGATCAACAGTCAGGTGAGCGGTGTGTTCGCAACGGTGAGCAACGGTGCGTTGAGTCTGACTTCGGCAGCGGATATCACCTTCGGCGGCGCGGCTGATGTGGTTGCCACCGGTCTGAACGGCGGTCTTGCCGGTACCTTGGCGGCTAACAGTGGCTCGCTGTCTGGTGCCACGGTTGCAACGGTGGCCGATGCCAACTTGACGATCCAGCGTATCGACTCTGCGCTCAATGCAGTGAGTACCCTGCGCAGCACCTTCGGTGCGATCCAGAATCGCTTCGAGTCGGTGATCTCCAGCTTGAGCGCAACCAGTGAGAACCTCACTGCCGCGCGTAGCCGGATTCAGGATACGGACTTTGCGGCTGAAACAGCGCAACTGACCCGTAACCAGATCCTGCAACAAGCTGGTACCGCGATGTTGGCTCAGGCTAACCAATTGCCTAACACCGTGTTGAGTCTGTTGCGTTAAGCATGAAAAAATCCCGGCCGGATAACCGGTCGGGGTTTTTGAGATGAAGGAGAATCAAAATGCTCATCCAAAATAATAGCAATATGGCCCAGGCTCCCATGCCGGCCAAGCCCGCTAGCGATAGCGCGCCGGATGTGATGGTGGCGACCCCCTCAAATCTTCAATCCAAACCGAGTGCCTCTGTGGAACTTCCACGGGTCGCGGTCAAGCAGGCGGCGGAACAACAGCCCTCTACCGAACAATTGAAGAATGTGGTGGACAATATCAACAAGGTGCTTAAGCAGAGCAACAAGAACCTGGAGTTCAGCGTGGACAGCGAGACCAATAAACAACTGGTCAAGCTGGTGGATACGGAATCCGGCGAAGTGATCCGCCAGTTCCCTTCCGAGGAGGCGATGATCATCTCCCGCTCGATCGAACAGTTCCAGCAGGGAATGTTGCTGAAGCAAGAAGCATGATTGCAGCCGAGTGTGCCGGTCAATCCGGCACGTGAGGTGTAGGAGTTGTGTTCGCCTTGAGTCTTTGGAGTTTTCCAAGGGCTCAGGTCAAACAAAATTATTGTCAGACTGGGCCAGCAAGGCTCAGGATTTGTAGAAAGCTCGGTTTTTTCGGGCGATAGTGGCTCTACAGAAAACCATCGCGCGGTGTAACCGCGCTCCCACCGAAATAGCCAGGGATGTAGGAGCTCGGTTATACCGAGCGATAGCGGCCCCACAGAAAACCATCGCGCGGTGAACCGCGCTCCCACCGAAAGAGCAGCGGGGTTTGTAGGAGCTTGGCTCTGCCGAGCGATAGCGCCCCGCAGAATGGCGCGCCACACTAGAGCAGATGCTTTACATGTTCGCGTTCGTCGAGCAGTTCCTTGTGGCTTTCCAGCATGTGTATGCGTCCCAGTTCACTGATCGCCAGTCCCTGCACGATGTGGTAATCGCCGTGTTTGCAGCGCACCGGGAATCCGTAGATCACGCCTTCGGGGATGCCGTAGCTGCCGTCGGAAGGCACGCTCATGGTCACCCAGTTATTGTGGTGGGCACCGAGTACCCAGTCGTGCATGTGCGAGATCGCCGCGTTGGCTGCGCTGGCCGCGCTCGACAGGCCGCGCGCTTCGATCACCGCCGCGCCTCGCTTCTGCACGGTGGGGATGAATTCGCGTTCCACCCACTCCTGATCGGGCAGCAGGTCGCGCACCGGAATGCCGCGAATCTGGGCGTGGTCGAGATCGGGATACTGCGTGCCGGAATGGTTGCCCCACACGATCATGCGTTTGATATCGCGCACCGGCTGGAACAGCTTCTTCGCGACCTGGATGATGGCGCGGTTGTGGTCCAGACGCATCATCGCGGTAAAGTTGCGCCGGTCGAGGTTGGGCGCGTTTTTCATCGCGATCAGCGCGTTGGTGTTGGCCGGATTGCCCACCACCAACACTTTGACGTGGCGCGCGGCGACCTCGTTAAGAATGCGTCCCTGTTCGGAAAATATCGCGCCGTTGGCTTCGAGCAGGTCTTTGCGTTCCATGCCCTTGCTGCGCGGGCGCGCGCCGACCAGCATGGCAATCTCCGCATCCTTGAAAGCGACGCGAGGATCGTCGCTGATGATGACCTGTTGCAGCAGCGGGAAGGAACAGTCTTCCAGTTCCATCATCACGCCGCGCAACATCTGCTGTGCCTGCGGCAGATCAAGCAGTTGCAGGATCACCGGCTGGTCGTTGCCCAGCATGTCGCCGTGGGCGATGCGGAACAGCAGGCTGTAGCCGATTTGGCCGGCGGCACCGGTAATAGCGACACGGACGGGTGCTTTCATGGGAGTCTCCTGCGCGTTGATCGAAGCACGCATTCTGACAGCGATGGCGGTTTTCGAAAAGCGCACGATAAGGATCGCAGCGTGAGTAAAGCGGGACGCGACAGGCGATACCCCGGCGGCGGATGAGGTAAAATGCGCCCGGATACTATCGTTGTATCACACAGGCCATGCATTCAGACAAACCGAAACACAAAGGCGCAAGTCCCCGCGAGTTGCTGCATTCCATCGAGACGCTAACGCGCCACCGCGACGGCTCGCTGGTGCGTTTGAGCGCGATGCAGTCCCTGCTGGGGCTGGTCGGCCCGCAGAGCATCCGCTTGTATGATGTGCTCAAAAAGGACGCAAAGCATTTCGTGAGCCTGTCTGCATGGAACGAGGCGGACGAGGTGGTTCTCAGCGACGGCATCCTTTCCGAAGATCTTTTTGAGCCGGTCGCCGACCAGTCGGTGATGGGCCAAAGCCTGGCTGCGGGCAGCGATCTCAGCGCGTTGGAAAACGGGATGTACACCTGCTGTATTCCCGTGCTGATGAACGACGAACCCTTGGTGCTGTTCGAAATGCGGAGCCGCGAGCCTTTCGACATTGAAGCACTGGCCGTAGCGCGCGGCGTGGTCGCCGTGTTTCGCAACTATCTGGCGCTGCTCGAAGACAGCCAGCGCGACACGCTCACCGGCTTGCTCAACCGCAAGACTTTCGATACCGGTTTTGCGGTGCTGCTGAGTTCGGCAATCAAATCCGAGCACGACGCGCCCGACCGTGTCGAACGGCGCTCGCCCAAGGACGGCAGCCACTGGCTGGCAGTAATCGACATCGACCACTTCAAGCGGGTCAACGACACCTTTGGTCATTTATATGGTGACGAAGTGCTGATTCTGATGGCCAACCTGATGCGCGGATCGTTCCGCCAGCGTGACCGCCTCTACCGCTTCGGCGGCGAAGAATTTGTCGTACTGATGCGCGATGTCGATTTTACCGATGCCAACAACAAACTCGACGAGTTCCGCAGAAAAATCGAACAGCATATCTTCCCCCAAGTCGGCAACGTCACCATCTCCATCGGCTATACCGCCGTTACCGCCAACTCGACACCCGGCATGGTGCTTGGCGAAGCCGATGAGGCGCTGTATTACGTCAAGGCCCACGGGCGCAACCAAGTCCGCTGCTACGGCGAACTGCTAGAGCAAAAACTGTTGACGGAAAAGACTCTCCATACCCAGGTCGAGTTCTTTTAGCCGTAATTCAGTGAGGTAAACCCCCGGCTATGCCGGGGGACTCACCAAGGTTTGACCTTTGCAGCAATCATGCAGAATGAAGAGAGTCGCGGATGTTCCCCACTTTGGTAAAGGGGGGCTAGGGGGGATTTGCGAAGGATGGGTAACTATAAGTTTTCAAATCCCCCTCGCTCCCCCTTTTTTAAAGGGGGAGGTAGTGAGTGCCGCCGGGGGCGGCTCATGGTTTTATTGGCCCCTTTGAGGGGCTCACCCAATAAGCCTCCGGCTTTGCCGGAGGTCATTTAACTGAGATTGGCTGATTCCTTGGCGCCTGCAATCGCTCGGCAGAGCCAAGCACCCACAAAATCTTAGCCAGAACCTGTGAGAGCGCGGTTTAACCAGCCACTTACCCATCGTTTTTTGATGGGTTATGTGGAATGGCTATGCAAAGCAACCGCGCGATGGGTCCTCGCCGCACCGCAATCGCTCGGCAGAGCCGAGCTCCCACAAGACAACACTCCGCTTCATCCCGACGCGACACGCTGCAATCGCTCGGCAGAGCAAAGCTCCCACAAAATCTTAGCCAGAACCTGTGGGAGCGCGGTTTATCCGCGCGATGGGTTCTCGCCGCACCGCAATCGCTCGGCAGAGCCGAGCTCCCACAAAATCTTAGCCTAACCAGGGGGCGCGGGTTTACCTCGAAGAGGTTCCCAGCAACGCGCTCCGCCATTTGCTTGCCTTGCCCGAATTTGAATTTTTAACAAGGGACACAATTTTGCTATCGTTCAGAACACCCGCTAAGGAAACGCTGATTTATTCGGTTTTGTCGTTCCCGCGAAGGCGGGAACCCAGTTAAATAAAGGCACTGGATCCCCGCCTTCGCGGGGATGACGAATAAATCAGCGCCTCCCTAGCGGTGGACCTTGGCTATATTGGGCTTAAGTCTCATGTAAGGCCATCCGCGCGATTGCAGTCGTGGAGCCAAAAAACTCTGGGGGGTGGTTGACGCAGTTCCGGCGGATGTTGTACCCTGCCGAGGAATTCGATTAACCCTGCTTGAAAAACAGGGGTTGGTCATAACAGGGACGGCCAGTAGCAGCCTGCTCGAAATGGGGATTTCGAAAGTGGACTTCAAATACAAACTTGGGATAGACCCAAGGAAAAAACATGGTGAGCGCGGTTAAAGGCGCGGCAATCAAAAGCAACAATCGGGACAGAGGCAAAAGGCCTGCTGTCCTATTTTTGTTATATGAAATATTTGTTACATGAAGACAAACGCGCAGCGCGAGCAGAACGAATCAAATAAAATAACCAAGTCATTAAGCACAATAAGGGAACCAGCCATGAGTCAGTTTACCAAGTCGAAAATCGCAATCATTCTGGGAATGGGCGTGTTAGCCGCTCCGGCGTACGTAAACGCAGCACCGCAACCTGACGCGGGTGCCATACTGGACACCGTGCGCGAGAAAGACTTGCCACAACCGAAAAAGGCCAGCCCCGGCATCGACGTGCAGCGTGAAGATGTTCCCGTCAAGCAAAGGGCAGGCGGCGCGAAGGTCACGCCCAAATCATTCAAGATCACCGGCTCCACCGCTTTCTCCGAGAGCGAACTCCAGGCACTGGTCGCACCCTGGGTAGGCAAAGAACAAAGCCTCTCCGACCTTGAGCGTGCCGCAGCCGAAATCAGCCGTCACTACCGCGACCGCGGCTACTTCGTGGCGCGCGCCTACCTGCCGGCCCAAGACATCAGCGCTGGTGTGGTACAGATCGCCATCCTCGAAGGCCATATCGGCAAAGTCAAAGTCAACGTCAGCGGCGACGGTTGGCTCGACGAACAAGTCGTCCAGAGCCTCGTGTCCGCCTCCGCCGGCGAAGGCACCATCGTGCAGGACAGCCAGCTTGAGCGCGGCCTGTTGCTCTCCAACGACCTCTCCGGCGTCAAAGTCAGCTCCACTCTGGTCCCCGGCGCCACCGTCGGCACCTCCGACCTCGTGGTCGATGCCGAGCAGACTGGCGCAGTCGACGGCAACGTCGACATCGACACCTTCGGCAACCGCTTCACCGGCCAGATTCGCGTCGGTGGCACCCTCAATGTCAACAGCCCCCTCAAAATGGGCGACCAGCTCAGCGCGCGCGTCATGACCACCGGCAGCGGCATGCACTATGGCCGCTTGTCCTACACCCTGCCGGTCGGCACGGCGGGCACCAAGGTCGGCGGCGCTTACTCCGCCATGCGCTACACACTGGGCCGCGAATTCTCCGCCCTCAACGCCACCGGCGATGCACAGGTAGCCAGCCTCTACGCGCTGCACCGGTTTGTGCGCAGCCGCAACTTCAACCTGTACGGCACCGTCGGCTACGACCAGAAAAAAATGCAGAACGACGTGGGCGGCATCACTACCAGTGTCATCGGCGACGACATCTTTAGCGTCGGCATCTCCGGCGACAGCCGCGACAGCCTGATCGGCGGCGGCGGTATGAACTCCTTCAGCGCCAGCTACGCCAGCGGCAGAGTTGACCTCTCCGGCTGGCCGGCCAACCAGGTGTTCGATGCAGCCGGCCCGCAAACCGCCGGCAGCTACAACAAATTCAACTACAACATAGCGCGCATGCAGCGCGTGGACGACGGCCTGGCCCTGTTCGCCTCGCTCACCGGACAAATCGCCTCGCGCAACCTTGAATCCTCCTCCCGCTTCTCCTTGGGCGGAGCCAACGGCGTGCGCGCCTACCCGCAAGGCGAAGGCTCCGGCGACCAGGGCTACCTGCTCAACGTTGAAGTACGCAAAGACATGGGCGACGCCGGTTACGGCAACATGCAAATGGTCGGATTCGTCGACATGGGCCACATCCAGCTCTACAAGAGCTCCTGGGCCGGCTGGCAAGGCACCAACCCCGCGTTGCAGGGTGCCTACAACCTGGCCGGCGCCGGTATCGGCCTGAACCTCGACGTGGCAGAAAACTACTCCTTCCGCTCCTACCTCGCCGCCAAAATCGGCAGCAACGGCGGGCGCGACGTGTTGGGCAACGACAGCGACGGCACCAGCAGCAGCGTGCGTGCGTGGTTGCAACTGGTCAAGTGGTTCTAAGCGATGGATAGCAAAATGGATAGCAAACAGGGAAAGATCGCGACCGGGCACGAAAAATCGGCCTTGTTCGGGACTGAAAAAAACGAAGCACGAAACACACAAAATCAAGCTAAGGGGCATACTGTGGAAAACATCAACAAAGCAAAACCATCCAAGACCAAGAACCTGTTCAAGTCTTTCACAGTCAAGCTTTCCGGCGGTAAGTCCATGACTTACACCTTCCGCCCCCGACCCGTCATACACACCCTCCTGGCCACCCTCCTGGCCGGGTTCTACGGCAACACCTACGCGTTGGACAACAACGCACTGCCCACCAACGGCAACATCGTGAGCGGCAGCGGCGCCATCAGCCAATACGGCGCCGGCATGAACGTCACCCAATCCACCCAGAACATGGTCGTCACCTGGGGCAGCTTCAACATCGGCGCCGACGCGGCCGTCAACTTCGCGCAGCCCAACAGCAGCGCAGTTGCCCTCAACCGCGTCACCGGCAGCGACGTATCGCAAATTTTCGGATCACTCACCGCCAACGGCAAAGTATTCCTGGTCAACTCCAACGGCGTACTGTTCGGCAGCACCGCCAAAGTTGACGTCGGCGGCCTGGTCGCCTCCAGCCTCGACATCAGCGATGCCGATTTCGCAGCGGGCAACTACGTCTTCAGCAACGGCGGCACCGCCGGCTCCGTCGTCAACCTGGGCAACCTTACCGCAGCGGAAGGCGGCTACATCGCCCTGCTCGCGCCCGAAGTCCGTAACGAAGGCATCATCACCGCCAAACTCGGCACCGTCGCCTTGGCCGCAGGCAACCGCATCACCCTCGACATCGCCGGTGACAGCCTCATCAAAGTCGCCGTCAACGAAGGCGCGGTCAACGCGCTGGCCTCCAACAAGGGCCTCATCAAGGCCGACGGCGGCAGCGTCTACCTGAGCGCCAAAGGCGCCGGTGATCTGGCTGCAACCGTGGTTAACAACGAAGGCATCATCGAAGCCCAAGGGCTGGTCGAGCGCGACGGCAAAATCCTGCTGCTGGCCGAAGGCGGCAGCGCCAGCATGAGCGGCACCCTCAATGCGTCCGCAGCCGACGCCACCGCCAATGGCGGTGACGTGCGCGTGCTGGCGATGGATGCCAATACCACCTTCACCGGCAACATTGAAGCTCGTGGTGGCGCGGAAGGCGGCGATGGCGGTTTTGTCGAGGTGTCTGGTAAGACCGCTGTTCTTACTGGCAACGTTAATACGCTGGCACCAAAGGGCAAGACAGGTATGTTCCTGATTGACCCGAACGACATTGAAATCAACGATGCCGCCGCCACGGCGGGTGGTACAACGCCCATCAATGCCGGATACACACTGATTACCAATGAGTACATTGATACCCAGCTCAATACGACTGGTATGACAATCACCACGCTGACAGACTACGTCACTATTGGAGGTTCCATTGCGGCGGGCGGCGGTGCAAACGCAGGTGGCGGGGACATTGAGTTCAGAGGCACGTTGAACGATAACTCGGGCAACGCTCTTGTGCTGACAGCGGTAGATCAAATACGCGTTGCGGCAGGATCGAGCTTGACGCTTACCGGGGACTTAACGCTGAATGCGGGCGTGGGTGGTATTGCATCGTTGGGCACGATAAATGTCGCGACACTTGCCACGAATACAATGGGATCTCAGGGCTTCAATCTTGGAAACGTTTCTGGTGCACTTAGCTTGGTTGCCACTAACAACGGGTCTAGCATTCAATTGTCCCAATATCAAGGTGGCACCGTTAATGCGACTACAACCAATGGGCTTGTGAATATTGCTGCCTCAGCCGGTACTATTGCTGTTGGCACTATCAACTCGGGAACACAGAGCACCACCCTGACCGCAAGTGCGGGAAGCATCAATGAATCCGTCAACAATGCCGCTACCAAAATTACCGCTGGCAACGTCCTGCTTACCGCAGCCACCGGTATCGGTGCGACGAGTGCGCTTGACACCAACGCAGCCACAATTACCAACGCCACCACAACCACCGGCGGCATCAATCTCAGCAGCAACTACGTCGGAACAACCACCTTTACCAGTGCCGTGACTACCGGTGCGGGCAGCATCACGCTGGCCACCACGGCCGGCGGTGCCACGCTGACCAACGTGACGGCTCAAGACGGTGCTATCAGCATCAATGGCGCAGGCGCAGTCACTGCGGTGAACGTCGTTTCCTCCACGGACAACGATGCAAACGACATTTCAATTACTACTTCGGCTGGCAATATCGAAGTGGGCACCATCAACGCCCAGGCCACAGCTGGGGATGTGACCCTAAATGCTGCGGGTGCAGTGACCGACGCCGATGGCAATAGCTCCATCCAAGCCGACGTGCTGACCACTACGGCAGCGACCGGCACGGGCACCAACGCCAATAAATTGGCAACCAACGTGCTTAGCTACACCGGCAGCGTAACCGGTACGGGCGGCATCTTCATCAACGAAAACAACGCGCTCATAATCGCTGGCACACAAACCGCCGATGGCGCCATCAGCATCTCGGCTGGCGGCGCGGTTACAACGGCGGGTAACATCACTGGTGTGGGTGGCGCAGTAAGTATCGCCGGTGTCGGCGTTACCGTCACCAATGTCATCTCTGGCGATGTCAACGGTATTACCGTCAATGCAGGAAACGGGACATTAACCAATAATTCCGATATCACCGCAGGAGCAACGGCTGGCAATGTAACGTTAATCGGCGACACACTCACCATCGGTGGTGGTACGGTCAACAATGGGGTAGCCAATACCGGCACCACCACGCTGCGTCAATCCACCAATGGCCGCACGATCGGCCTGGAAGGTGGCGCTGGCCTGCTCACCCTGACTGATGCGGACATGGACACGGTCACCGCCGGCACTCTGCAAATTGGCGATGCCAATGCCGGAACCATCACCGTGGGCGGCGCGCTCACGCAAGACCAGACTCTGGCCCTGATCAGTGGCGGCAGTGTCGCGGTCAATGCCCCTATTACCACCACCAACAATGGCGGTGTAACCCTGACGGGCGCGACAGGTGTCAGCATCGCTGCCGCCCAAGCGGCAAATATTAGCGCCGACGGCGCTGTTGCCATCACCGGCACCACCACCACTGGCAGCGACATCACCACCACCAACGATAACATCACCTTCAATTCCGCCACTACGCTCCTGAATAGCATAGCGCTGGACTCGGGCGCGGGTATCGGCAATGTCGCGTTTAACAGCACCCTGACAGCAACCAACGTAGGTGCGGACAATCTGGCCATCACGGCGGGCACGGGCAACGTTGTCTTTGGCAACACCGTTGGCGCTACTCGCCTGGGTACGATCACAATCAACTCTGCCGCTGATGTCACGGCGGCCGCGATTACCGCAGCAAGCCTCACACAAGTCGCCGGCACGGGCACCACTACGCTTAACGGAGCAGTTGATACCAGCCTCATCGGTGGCGTATCGCTCACCGGTACCAATCTGGCAGTGAACAACACCATCAATACTGCCGCCGTTGGCACGGTGACCATCAATGAAAGCGGCACGGCGACTTTTGCCGCAGCGGGTGACATCACCGCTGACGGCGCAGTCAGCATCACCGCGACAGGCGGCATCACCACTGCCGGTGACGTCACCACCACCAATGACAGCATCACCTTTGTGTCTGCCACCACCCTGTCCGGGAATGGCACAGTCGCGATTAACTCCAACGGCGTGGGCGCAGGCACCATCGCGTTCAACAGTACTGTTGACGGGGGCGCTGGCCCGGCTACCCTGACCGTATCATCCGGTGCTGACTCGGCCACCTTCTCTGGTGCCATTGGCAACACCACCGCGCTTGCAGCACTCACCGTGAACAATGCTGCCGAAACAGGCGCCATCAGCGTTGCCAATATTGGCGGAGTGGCTGCGGGTGTTACCGGTGCCACCGCTATCGGTAATGCCGCCACCACGACGCTGACTTTCACCGGTACCACCTACAACGCCAACACGCAGACCTACACGGCTGCGGCAGGCAACAATATCGTGATGAATAACGCCGCCGGTGTAACCTTCACCAGCAGCAACGACAACATCAGTTTCAATACCGCCAACCTGGCCCTTGGCGACATCGGCAGTTTGACCGTCAACAGCAACAACGGCGCGATCTCCGCGCTCGACATTGACGGCACCAGCGACGAAGACCTCACCCTGAATGCCGGTACTGGAACCATCAGCGTAGGCGCAATCGGCGCGGGGAACCAGATCAATACGGTCGCCATGACCGCTGGGACGGTTGGCACTGGCATCACCCTCAATGGCAACATCACCACGTCGAATCTGCCGGGCAACGATGTCACGCTGACCGGCAATGTCACGCTAGTTAATGCTTCGACAGTTATTGACACCGATACCGCTGGCGCGGATGGCAACATCACCATCAACGGCAACGGTGCAGTGGCCGCAGGCGGCGGCTGGGATAGGGGCCTGCAACTGCTGGCGGGCACCGGCACGGTTGACGTCAGCGCCACCACCATCTCCGGCCTCGACCACCTCGTCGTGACCGCCAACACCTTCTCGCTGGGCACCACCACGCTGGGTGACGGTGCAGGCAATGGCAACACCGCGCTCGATATCACCACCGTCGGCGACCTGACCTTGAGTGGCATTATCAGCACTGCCGGCGATACCGGCAGCGGAAACGCCGGCAATATCGATTTCACCGGCGTCGGCGGTACCATTCAATTGGCCAGCGATGTGCAGATCATCACCGATGCGGCTGCTGCTGGCATCGACCGGAGCATCTTACTCGGTGCCTTCGCCGGTTCCGGCGGCACCCGCAATCTGACCCTGACCGCAGGCGGGGGCGACATCATTTTCACCGCCGATTCGGTTACCAATCTGGGCACCATCAGTGCCACGGGCGCAAACATTATTTTCAGCAACGCAGCCAGTGTGGATCTGTCGGCGCTGAACATCGCCCTGAACGGCACCACCTCCATCATGTTCGATGCCGGTGGCGCGAACATACTGACCAGCACTGAGACGGTCGGTACCGGCACCATCACTCTGGCGTCGGACGCGTACACCAACTTCGGTAGTGTCAGCTTCGTCGGCCAAGCGACGGGAACGCAACGCGTCCAGTTCACCGGCAGCACGGTGGCGACAACCATTGGTGTTGGCACTGGTGCGGCAGGTGCGCTGAACATCACCGAGGCAGGCCTCATTGGTGTGAACGCCAACATCGAAACCGTCATCATCGGCGCAGCCGGCCAGACCGGCGCGATCACCTTTAACGACGCTGGCGGCGACAACGTCGTTGCCATGGACTTCAACCTGATCGTCAACGCCGACGGCGTGGGCGGCAGCGTCAATGTCACTTCCACTGGTGCCATTGACCTCACCGGCAGCAAACCCAACTCCCTCACCATCAATGGCTCCGGCGCATCCACCACCTTGGCCGCGGACATCACCACCGACGGTGGTGACGTAACGATCAACGATGCGGTCATTGTAAGCGGCGTTCGCACGATCGATACCCAGACCGACGCCGCCATTGCCGCCGGCAACATCACCATCACCGGCAACATCCGCGGCGATGGTCTCCACGATGACACGCTGACCCTAGACGCCAGCACCGCCGGCGCCGGCGCCGCCGGCAACGTTACCCTGCAAGGCAACGCCTTCGGCGACAACGGCGGCTCCGACCTCAACGACCTCGCTGGCCTCACCGCCACCGGCGCCACCGTCAGCCTCCAGGACGTCGAGATTAACGGCGTGAATACCGCCATGGGCATCCAGGTTACCGGCACGACGGGCATCACCCTCGATGGCGCCTATATGGTACTTACCGCCGCCGGCGCCGACGACGGCATCGTCTTTAACGGCCCGGTGACCCTCGCTACCAATACCACCGTCAGCAGCGCCACGCTCAACAATGACGTCATCACCTTCAACGGTACCGTCAACTCTGCGGCCTCTGCTGGTCGAACGCTGAATGTTCTGAACGGGTCGGCCGTCGCCTTTAACGATGCCATCGGCGCGGCAGCAAATGGCGCCCTGGGCAGCCTGACGGTCAATAATGGCGCTGAAATCGGTACCATCAGCCTCGCCGACATCGGCGGCGCAGCCGCTGGCGTGACGGGCGCGACGGCAGTCGGCAATGCAGCCACCGCCGCGATCAACTTTAACGGCACAACCTACAACGCCAACCAGCAGACTTATACGGCAGTGGCGGGCAACAACCTGGTGATGAACGGCGGTGCGCCAACAACCTTTACCTCGACCGCCGACGCAGTGGCTTTTAATACGGCTACTGTTTCTCTGGCCAACGGCTCGAACCTTGCCGTCAACACCGCCGGCGGCGCCATCAGCGCCTTGGCCGGCATCGTCGGCACCAGTGATGAAACCGTCACGCTGGATGCAGGCGCGAGCACAGTGGCTGTCGGTCAGATCGGCACCAGCACGGTAGCCCTCGACATCGGCACCGTGACCATCACCGGCAACGCCGGTGTCACGCTGGGCGGAAATATTTCGACCAACAACGCCGACGTGTCGATCACCGGCCCGGTTACTCTTGGCGCTAATATTGTCATTGACACGATTGAATCCAACACTGACGGCGACGTGAGCTTCAGCAGCACCATCGACGCCGACCTTGCCGCCAACAATCGCACTCTGGCCATCAACGTCTCGGGCCCGACCGCAGTGACCTTCGGCGGCAGTATCGGTGCCACGCAAGCCTTGGCCGACCTGGATGTGTCGGGCACGACGATTAACCTGAACGGCGCATCGGTGGTAGTCGATGCGGGTGCAGGCGGTGCGACGGCAACCTTCACGGGCGCAGTTGTATTGGGCAACAACGTGACGATTGATACAGACGGAGTGGCGGACAACAGCGTGACGTTCACCTCGACCATCAATGCAGACGATGCGACCGCGAACGACCGTACCTTGACGGTGACGGCAGGCACGGGCACGGCGATTTTCGGCGGCAGCGTGGGCGGAACTCAAGCCTTGGCTGACCTGGATGTGACCGCCGCGACGATCAATCTGAACGGCACCTCGGTGGTCGTGGATGATGGTGCAGGCGGTGCGACGGCAACCTTCACGGGCGCAGTTGTATTGGGCAACAACGTGACGATTGATACAGACGGCACGAACGACAACAATGTGACGTTCACCTCGACCATCAATGCAGACGATAACACGGTAGCCAACCGCACACTGACAGTAACGGCAGGCACAGGCGCGGCAACTTTCGGCGGCATCGTGGGTGGCGCGGTTAACGGCGCCCTGGCCGACCTGGATGTGACGGCAGCGACGATCAACCTGAACACCACAGCGATCAACGTGGATGATGATGATGCGGTAGCGGCAACGGTGGGCCTGAATGGCGCAGTGGTGCTGGGTGCGAACGTCGTTATTGACACCGACAAGGCAACGGGTGTGGACAGCAGTGTGGACTTCAATGGCACGGTGAATGCTGACAACAGCACGCTGGCCGACCGCACACTGACAGTAACGGCAGGCGCGGGCACGGCGACTTTCGGCGGCAGCGTGGGCGGTGCGGTTAACGGCGCACTGGCCAACTTGGATGTGACGGCAGCAACGATCAACCTGAACGGCGCTTCGGTGGTCGTGGATGATGGTGCAGGCGGTGCGGCGGCAACCTTCACGGGCGCAGTTGTCTTGGGCAACAACGTGACGATTGATACAGACGGCACGAACGACAACAATGTGACGTTCACCTCGACCATCAATGCAGACGATGCGACCGCGAACGACCGCACCTTGACGGTGACGGCAGGCGCTGCTGGCACGGCGACTTTCGGCGGTATCGTGGGCGGTGGTCAGGCGCTGGCCGACTTGGATGTGACGGCAGCGTTTATCAACCTGAACGCGACGACATTTACGGTCAACGACCAGGGTGGCAACACCGTAACATTTGCGGGCGGCAACGTGGATCTGGGCGCGAACGTCACGATCAACACTGACGGCGCGTTGGACAATAACGTCAGCTTTACTTCAACAATCAACGCGGATGCGGCGGTGAACAACCGCACGCTGGCGGTGACAGCAGGCGGAGCCACAGCAGCCTTTGCCAACGTGGGCGCGACGCGCGCACTGGCCGACTTTGATGCAACGGCGGCGACGATTACCCTGAACGGTGCGACGGTGGATGCGAGCGCTGGTGCGGGCGGTGCGACGGCGACCTTCACGGGCGCAGTCGTATTGGGCAACAACGTAGCGATCAATACGAACGGGGTTGCGGACAACAGCGTGACGTTCACCTCGACGATCAATGCAGATGATGCGACCGCGAACGACCGCACCTTGACAGTGACAGCTGACACGGGCACGGCGACTTTCGGTGGAATCGTGGGTGGAACACAAGCACTGGCCGACCTGGATGTGACGGCAGCGACGATCAATCTGAACGGTGCGGCGATCAATCTGGATGACGACAACGCAGCTGCGGCGACCGCCACTTTCACGGGTGCAGTGGTTCTCGGCACCAGCGTAGCCATTGATGCCGACAAGGCGACTGGTGCAGATTCCAGTGTTAACTTCACCAGTACGGTAGATGCCACCACGGCATATACCGAAGGACTGACACTCAATACAGGCACGACGGGAGATATCACTTTTGGCGGCGCGGTAGGTACGACCCGCTTGGGCGACATCCTTATCACCAATGCGCGTACTGTAGCTGCTGGTGCTAACAGCATCACGGCCAAGAGCTTGACGCAGACAACGGGTACGAACACGACCACGACGGGCGCGATCAACACAGTGGGTGCCAGCGACACGGTGGGCGGTGCAGTGAGCATCACGACCGCGGGTGCCATCAGTACCGGCACCATCACGACCACAGGCGGTTCGCCAACGGGAGGTCAAATTGGGCGGGACGCCGGTGCGGTTACACTGGTTTCGACCGCTTCGACGGTGGGTGCGGGTGCAATCAGTGCAGCGGGTTCAAACGCGCTGGCCTCTGTCGGTGGTTATGGGGGCAACGTGACCGTGACAGCCAATGGCGCATTTACGCTCAGTACAGTTACCGCAACCGGTGGCTCTGGCGTGACATTCGGCGGATTCGGTGGAACGGTGAATATTACCGGCAACGGCGTATCCAGCGTAAGTACGATTGACACCACGGGCGGTCTGAGCAACAACGCCGCGTTGGGTGCGCATGGAGGCTCGGTGACGGTAGATGCAGGCGTAGCCAATGCGCTGACGCTGGCGGCGATCACCACGAATGGCGGCGGCGCGGTCATTGGTAACGGCGGCAACGCGGGCAACATCAATGTGACCGGCGTGGTCAATTTGACGGCAGCGTTGAGCGCTGTCGGCGCGAATGCAGGCGCGGCCACCTATGCAGGCGGCACAGGCGGCGCGGTGACCATCACCGGTCAGGGCGTCACTTCTGGAGCAGGTGGCACCATCACCACCACCGGCGGTAACAGCGGTGGTACGACCGGCACGGCCGGTGCAGGCGGCGAAGTATTCGTCACCACCAACGGCGTGGCTTCGGCCATTAATCTGGCCGGGGCCATCAGCGCTTCGGGCGGAACGGGCGGTGGCACTACGACCGGCGGCACAGGCGGCACGGTTACCCTGCTGAACAGTAACGGTGCCATCACGACACCGGCAATCACTACGCTGGGCGGTGCAACGGGCGGCGGCGGTGCCGGTACCAACGGCATCGTGCAACTGAGCGGCAGCAGCACCATCGGCCAAGGAGGCGTCATCAATGCAGGCGGCCTCAAGATCGTTGACACCGGCGGTGCAGTGACCCTGAACGCGGCGAACACCGTCGCGACCCTGGCGGCAAATCTCAGCGGCGCTTCGACGCTTGCTTACACCAACAATGCCGCATTGAGCATCGGCACGGTGGCAGCAGCCGGCACGGGCGGCGCGAACCTCGCGTCGGTTTCCGGCATCACCACGGCGACCCAGAGCGCGACGGTCACGACCACGACCGGCAACCTGACCGTTGATCAAGCGATCAACACGGTCGCAGGCGCAATTGGCCTCACCTCGGCAGGCACCATCGCCCAAAATGCACCCGGCACCATTACCGGCGGAACCCTCACCACCAGCTCGGTCGGCGGCACGACGCTTGGTCTTGCCAACGCGGTGACAGGATTTAACGCGAGCAACATCACCAGCGGTGCTATCACGCTGGTCAACACCGGCGCACCGCTGAATATCACCGGCATCAGCCAAGCGGGTACGGGTGATGTCAGCGTCACCAATACCGGCAGCATCACCACCAGCGGCGGCATCGGCGCAGACGGCAATGTGATGATCTATGCCACGGGCGGCGCCAGCGATGACGTCACTATTTCCAACACCATCGCACTGACGGGTCTGGCGGGCAAGGCACTGGATATCCGCGCTAACCGCAACATCGAGTTCAACACCAGCGCGGATGTGACAACCACAGCAGCGAATAGCGTCACGCTGAATTCCGATCGTGACGGCGCGAACGGCGGTGCGATCCGTCTCTTGACCGGCACCTCCATCGCCAGCAGCGGCGGAGACATCGTGCTGGGCGGCGGTGCAACTCCGGCCACGCTCAATGCCAGCGGCGCGGGTGCCTTGACTCACGGTATCGCACTTGCTGGCGCCAGCCTCTCCAGCGGTGCCGGTAACATCACCCTGCATGGCGCGGGTGCGGCGGTTGATCAGGCGCGCGGCGTTCTGCTTGACGGTTCGACGGGCTTGACCTCTATCGCTTCTACCGGCGGTGCAATCTCCATCACCGGTTTGGGCGGAAGCGACGCCGGCGGTGCTGGCGCTGGTCAAGTCGGCGTGCAGATCGGTTATGGCAATGCAGCTAATGCCTCCGTCACGAACACCGGCGCGGGTACGATAACTATTTCCGGCACGGGCGGTGCGGGCAGCGGTATCGTTAATTCGGGCGTTTATCTGGAAACAACTGCCACCGCGGTGGGCGCAGTGGATGGCGCGATCACCATCACTGGTGTGGGTGGAGCTGGGGGCGGCCTCAATAGCACGGGTGTGACGCTGACGGATGGGGCCGGAGTCATCAGCACGGGTGCGGGCGCAATCAGCATCACCGGTACCGGCGCAACCGGGGAGAGCGGCATTCTGGCCGGCGGCGGTGTGGGCGTGCAGAATATCGGCGGCGCCACTGCAACCGGCGACATCCTGCTGCGCAGCCTAGCGGGAACGGGCATTTCGCTGGAGTCGGGCATCGTCGGCGCGGTGGTGCAGACCGCAGGCCAGGTAACCCTGAATGCAGTGGGCGGCGGTGCCATCACTCAGGCAGCCGGCACCGGTGGCCGGATACAGGCGGCCAACTTGCTTGTGCTGGGCGACACCAGCGCAACAGCCAGCTTGGCATCTGCTACGAACGATGTGGCGATACTGGCGGGTAATCTCACGGGTGCCACGGCGACGTTGAGCTACACCGACGTGAGTGGCTTTGGCATCGGCAGTGTGACTTCCGATCATACCGGCGACGGTGTGGCGGAAGCTGCCGTCAATGGCCTGACGGTCGGATCGTCCGCTGTTCCGGCGAACACCATCACGCTGACAGCAGGCGGTGCGGTAACGCAGACGCAGGCGGTGACTACCGGCGGGCTGCAATTGTTGGGGGCAGGCAGTTTCAATCTGTCGGGGTTGACCAACAACGTGTCCAGAATTGCGGGCAACCTGACAACAGCTGCCGCAGCACTGACATATTACGATGCCGATGCGTTTGAGATTGGCACGGTCGGGACTGTGGGCATCACGACGCAGGCCGGCGCCATCGATTTGCAATCTGTTAATGGCACTATCACGGTTACAGATACGGTGACCAGCAACAACGGCACCATCAATATCAGTGCCAATGGCGTTGCCAGCGATGTTGCGATCAACAACACACTCAATGGTGGCAATGCAAGCGTTTCGGTCTGGGCTGACAACGACATTATCTTCGGCCAGAACACCGTAAATGGTATTACCACGACAGGCACCGCCACGGTACAGGCGGACGATGACGCCAGCGGTGTTGGCGCCATCATCAGTAGTTCAACCGGCGGTGCCACCGATGTGGCGGCCGGTACGTTGAATGCGAATGCGGCGACGGGTATCGGCTCGGTGGCGAGTCCGCTGAAAACCAGTGCTACCACCATTGCACTGGTGAACTCCACCTCCGGCGACGTTGTGGTCACGGATACCAAGGCTACCGGCGTGACGGTGACGGCAAGCAACGCCGCCAATGGCGTGATTACCATCACAGAAACAGCGGGTAACATGACCATCGGCGCTGCCGATATCATCAGCGCCGCCGGCGGCACGATCACCCTCAACACCACGGCTGCCGACAAGGCGATCATTTCTGCGGCGGGTAGCGATGTGGTCAGCAACGGCGGTGCCATCAACGTCATCGCCGACAATCTGACGCTGGGCGGTGCGATCAACTCCGGTGCCGGCCTGACGACCATCAAGTCCAACGATGTTGCACAGAACATTGCCGTGGGCACGGGGGCAACCGATGATGCTGCGACGCTGGCGATCGACAACCTCGAACTGTTGAACATCACCAGTACCGGTGGTTTGACCATCGGCAGCACTACCCAGACCGGCAGTATCACGGTTGTGGGTGCAGGCGCGACGACCAATGTCTCCGTCGGCACGGTGACGCTGCTGGCGGATTCCGGCAGCATTAACATTAACGACACGCTGACCACGGTCACCAACGCTGATGTGACGACGGCATCGGGCAGCATCACGTTCGATCCGAACGGTGCATTGAATGCCGGCGCGAATGACGTGAATCTTTCTGCAGTCGGCGGCGCTATCGTCGGTGACGTAGTGGTCTTCAACAATGTGGTCGCCGGCAACCTGACGGCGACTGCACTGAATGGCATTGGTGCAGCCAATGCGATTGAGACGACTGTCGGTACGATTGCTTTCGCCAACACCAACAACGCCGTGCAGTTTGTCAACACCAACGCGGCTGGCGTGGCGGTGAGCGGTACGAATGCAGGTGTCGGTGCGGTGAATGTCACCGAGACGGCGGGTAACCTGACCGTTGCGGCGGCAGATATCACGACCAACAGCGGTGCAGTGACTCTCACGGCGCAAGCGGTCGATGCCTACATCATCAGTGCGGCTGGAAGCAACATCACGACCACCGGTGGTGCCACAGCCGGTGCTGCGGTTAACCTGATTGCCGATAACCTGACCCTTGGTGGTACTGTTGCGGCGGGTACGGCAACGGTCACCCTCAAGCCTTTCGATGTGACCCAGGCGATTGAAGTTGGCGTGACAGCAGCCGATGGCGTGACGCTTGGTGTGGATAACACCGAAGCCAATAACATCACGGCGGCAACCCTGACCATCGGCTCCGCCGCACAGGTTGGCGATATCACTGTGGTGGGCAATCTTGCCCCGGCTTCAGTGACGACGCTAGAACTGCTTGCACAGGCCGCAGGCGGCGCGATTGTGGACGGAACGCTAGGTGCGGGCTACTCCGGCGTGCTGACTGCGACCAACGTCACCTTGCGTGCGGACAGCGGCATCGGCATCTCTCATGCCGGTGCCTATGATCCGATTGCTGTGCAGACCACCACGAGTGCGGGTCTGACTGCGGTCAACAGCACCGCTGGCGACATCTCGCTGATCCAACCGAACGGCAATCTGACAGTCAATGGTGTTGGCGCGACGATCACCAACGCCGCCAATAATGGCGCGATCGACCTGACCACGCAGAACGGCAACATCAACGTGTTTGCTACGGTGCAGACCGCAGGCAACGGCGCGATCTACATGGATGCGCAGGGCGCGGGCTCCAATATTGTGATGGATGCAGCTTCTCTGGTGCAAAGCGGTGCAGCCGGTGCGGGCACTGGCCTCATCAGCCTGACCGCCGACACCAACATCCAGTTGGCACAGGTGAAGAACGACACTCTGGGGGTTGGCGCGGTCACACTGGTTGCGACCAACGGTGACATCACTGACAACAACGGTGCGACTAACAACGTGACATCGAATACGTTGACCGCTACGGCGGCGCAGCGTATCGGTAACGTGTTGCCGGGTTCCGTGCTGGTCGGTCCGACCGATGCGTTGGAGACCGCGCTGAGCAATCTGACAGTGACAACGACCAATGCAGGCACGGTCAACGAGATCGCCATTGACAACACCTCGGCCGCGCTTCTGGTTCCGGCGGTGACGCTGAATGGCAGCGGAACCAGCAGCGTGTGGATACGCAACACGGGGAATATTGACGTTACTGGAACCGTATTCACCGCGAATAACAACTACGGTTACCTCTCCAGTACCGGCACGCTGACGCTCCCAAATGTGCAGATCAACGTTGGTACGGGTTCGCTGAACTTCCAAGGTGCCACCGATGTGCTCAATGCCGCTAATACAGTTTTAGGCAACAACCACATCATCGCAGCAAACCTGCTGCTGAAATCGGGTTCGAGCGAAACGGTACTGACGGATGTCACCAACGCCGATATCACCATCACGGGCGTGGGCAATAGCTTCGCCTTGATTCAGCTTGACCGCGTTATTGCACAGGGGTTGGATAACGCTCATTCGATTACCTTCAAGGACTTGGACAACGATACCTTTGCTATCCAGACGGCCAGTGGGGCGGTAGATTTGACGCAGTCGCACAGCAACAGCAGCATTACGCTATCGGACAACGTCAACCTGGACTCCAATAATGGCAACGGTGGCGATCTGTCGGTAACCGTTCTCAGTGTCGCTTCTCCGGGTGGTGTCGCGGCGGCACTTGGTGGTACAAATGATTCCGGTGGCAATTTCATTGCAGCTGGTGCCAATGTGACTTTGGAGAACGGGGCGACCAACGACGGTACGCTGACGGTCCAGGGACGCTTCGACAATCAGGGTGCGCTGAACGTCACGACGGGTGATACTGCAACCTTCGTTGCGCCTGCAGCCGACATTGTTTTTGTCGGTGCGCAGACCGCAGCTGGTAATGTGACGCTGACACCGGGTGCGAGCAACGACGTGGTATTCGTGGCCAACTCTGTTTTGAATGTGATATCAACAGGTACGGGCACTGGTACTCTGACCATCCAGAACGCCGATGAGGTTGAATTGCAGGCAGGTATTGCACCAGCCGCATCGGCTGTAATCAATGTTGATGGCTCGATGCTGATTCAGAATGTCTATGCTGTCACCATGCAGGCAGGCACGACCATTAACGTGGGCGAAAACAACACCGTCAGCGGTAGCGATAGCTTTATCGCCACAACCGGTATCGGCTCCTTCACCATGGATGCCGGCGCCACGATCAATGCGCCGGGCTTTGTTACCATCAAGGCCGATAGCACAGCACTACGTATTGGTGCAGATGTGGGTGATTTGAACAGCGTTGTTAACGCTGCCGCAGCGGGCGGTGTCACCATCGAAAACATCTACGTTGATTCTGCAACGGGCGGTAACGCGGCAAGCGACGGCGGTGTCTATGCCCTGATCGCGGGTGTTCCAACTGTTGTTTCCGGTGGCGCGCGTTTGGCCATCGAATCCAGTGGTGGCAATGTCGCGCTGAATGGCCTGATTGACGGCGGCAATGTCGCAAATAACCTGACTGCTTACATCGGCGCGACAGGTAGCATCACCAGTGACGGTGTTGGTCAGTCGATCAATGACTTCGGCAATCTGGTCATGAAGACGACCACGAGCGGCAGTATTGGCGCTATCGGCACGCCAGTTGTTACGAATGTCCTCAAGTTCGCTGCATCGACTACTGGTGCCGGGGCTGGAATCTTCCTGAGCGAGGTTGGTGGCTCGGGTCTGAGAATCGAATCCCTGAGTGCCTTTGATGCTAGCGGTGTTGCCCAAGTTGTAGTGGGTACAACCTCTACCGGCGGTGGTCAAGTGGTGACGGCGGCTTCTCCGTTGACGGTGAATGCGCTGGTGTCTGATACGGGTGGTGGCGACATCATCCTTGCTGCCCAAGGTGCACTCGTAACCGATGATTTGATTATCAACGCCAATGTTACCGCTACCGGCGGCAACGGCAACATCGCTTTGGGGGCCGGTGATTCGATATTCATCAACGGTGGCAAGACCGTTTCGACTGTGGGCACGGGCGATATCTTTGTGGTTGCAGGCTATGACAACAACGGCAACGTGTTGATCCCCTCTAACCCTGCTGTAGCCAACGACGGCAACGTCGCCGGCATCATCGATATGGCAGCCTCTGCCCAGATCACGGCAGGCGGCAGTGCCACCATTGCGGCGCCGTCGGGTGTCAATCTTTCCAATGTCACGACGGGTGCCGACCTTACCGTTGCAGCCGACTGGGTCGGTATCGATGGTACCTTGGTGGGCACGGGTAACAAGAACATTACCCAGTCTGGTGCGGCGACTATCAATGTCACCGGCAACGCCACTTTCGCGGGTAACGACATCAACCTCGGCATGGTCGGCGGTGATAGCGTGATTCTCGGCACATTGGCCGTCAGCGCTACAGGCGCTGTCGTGATTGCACAAGATAGCGATATGTCGATTGCAGGTATCTTGGCCGCAAGCCTTGATCTGCGTTCGACAGGCAACATGACGCAAACCAATGTGATCAACGTGGGTGCGGGCACGGTGAGTTTGACCGCCGGCATCATCAATCTGGGCTTGGCCAACGTGATGGGTGACATCACAGTGAACGCAGGTGTGGGTGATGTGTCGATCACGGAAAACGACGGTATCAGCATCGCGGGTATCAATCACACGGGCAACCTGACGCTGAACGCGGGTCTCAACGACATTACTCAGACTGGCGCGATTGAGATTGGCGCGGGCACTGTGAGTCTGACGGGTGGCAACATCACCCTGACGAATGGTGCCAACACGCTAGGTGCGATCACGGTGTTTGGGGGCACGACGGGCGACGTGTCGATTACTGAAGATGCGGGCATTGCTGTTGCGAGCATCGCCCACACAGGCAACCTCGCTTTGGTGGCTGCAGGCGCCATTACTCAAACGGGTGCAATCAACATTTCTGGTACGACCAACATCAATGCAGCGGGCCAGACGGTGACGCTGGACAACGCGGCCAACGATTTTGGTGGCGCGGTGACCGTAGTGTCTTCGGGCAACCTTAACCTGGACGATGCCAACACGCTGACACTGTCCACGGTGAATGCGACAGGCAACGCGCAGTTTGATGCGGGTGGTGCGATTGACTACACCGGCGTGGCGACGATAGGCGGCACCTTGGTGGCGAACAGCATCGCCAACGGCGGTGTGGGTGCCACGATCACCGACACAGGCGCAGGCCAGTTGCTGGTGACCGGTACGAGCACGCTGACAGCCGGCACGGGCAATATCACGCTGGACAACGCGGCCAACGACTTTGGTGTGGGTGCGCTCAATGATGGCGTAACTGCTTATGTGTTGGGCAATGTGACGGCGTCTGGTGGTGTCATCACGCTGGCAGATGTCAACGATATGTCGCTGAATACCATCTCCGGTACTACGGTGATGCTGACGGCTGGTATTTCTCTGCTTGATGGTAACGATGGGGCAACGCCGGATGCGCCTAAAGTGCCGAATATCACCGCCACGATTGCAACAGTATTGGTGGCAGGTACCGGTACGGTCGGAATCACTGGAAATGCTGTCGAGGTTAATACACCGACTGTTTTGGCAACTGCCGGCGGTGTTGATGCGGGTCTGACGTCGATCAACATTAACGGTGCGGTCGCGGATAACGTGATTCATCTGGGTGCTTACCCACCCGGCATGGTGCGTCTGAACGGTATGTACATCGGTCAGGTGCTGATCCCAGGCTTGAACTCGCTGGCTGATATGCACGGTCTGATCTCAGCACAGGATGCCGCGCAACTGGCGATGACCTTCAACGGGATGTCCGGCGGTTCGTACTCCACCGTGAATGCGGACGGCGGCACGCTGTTGCAGAACGCCTACCCGACCGACAATGTGGGCCATCAGATCAGCGTTGGCGGCGGCATAGTCGGTATGGTGAGCCCACTGATCAACGTTAAGGGCAACGGTATGAGCCTGCCGAAAAATGTGCAGGGTTTCCCTGAGTCGGAAGAAGAATTGCGCCGCCGTATCTCGCTGTAAGCGGCGCAAGGCGGGCGGGGGCTGTGAGGTTCCCGCCGGTCGGATTGGCAGTTTTTATTAACTTTTAATTTGGTAATAGCAGATATGACAACTTTGATGTTTTATGACAAACCCGTTCCCCTGAACCGTGAGACCCACAAGAATTTTAAGATCGCGCCGTCCGGTGATTTCAAGTTTGCCGCAAAGACCAACTCCATTGTTCTCACCGGCATTGAGTTTATCGAAGCATCCAAGGAATACCCCATTGTCTTCGCGAAAGTCTCTGATGATGTAACCGTTCCGGTCGCGCTGCTCAGCATGCGCAACGACGAGAATCTGTATGTGTCGGCTGATGGAAAATGGGATGCGCGTTACATCCCGGCATTTGTGCGCCGCTATCCCTTTGTGCTGGCCGGCGGCAGCGATGCCAAGCAGTTTGCGGTTTGCATTGATGAAGCCTTCCCAGGACTGAACGAGAAAGACGGTCAGCCGCTGTTCAACGACAAGGGCGAGAACACTCCGTTCCTGCAGGCTGCGCTGGATTTCATGAACAATTACCAAGGGCAGTTCCAATTGACCGAAGCCTTCGTCAAGAAGCTGAAGGATCTGGATCTGTTCACCGAAATGAGTGCAAAAGCGGAACTGGCGGGCGGCGAGAACTACCTGCTGAACGGCATTACCATCATTGACGAGCAGAAGCTGCTCAAGCTGAAACAGAAAGATGCCTACGACTTGTTCCAGTCGGGTTACATGGGCTGGATTTATGCGCATCTGATGTCGCTGAGCAATCTGAGCCGTGTGCTCGACAAGATGAAGGGCGCGACTCCCGCCTAAGTCCGTGCGCGGAATCCGTCGGGCTGCATGGCTTGCACGGAGCCGCTTCCGGGCGAAGCAGGTGGAATTCGCAACAGGTGCAAAAATGGCGGCCGCAAGGCCGCTGTTCGTTTCGGGATTCGAAAGAGCAATCGCGCGGTACAACCCACAGAAGGTGCTACGTGGTTTGTGGCAGCTTGGCTATGCCGAGCGATAGCAGGATGAGGCAGATTGCAGTTTTGTGGGAGCTCGGTTATACCGAGCGATTGCAGGACTGTAGAAAACCATCGCGCGGATGAACCGCGCTCCCACAGAGGGTGTGGCGGGGGTTTTGTGGGTGCTCGGCTATGCCGAGCGATAGCAGGATGAGGCTAAATATTTGTAGGTCGGGCTTCAGCCCGACATGTCGGGTTAAAACCCGACCTACAAGGAGTTGCATTAGCATCGCATGGTTTTGTGGGAGCTCGGTTATACCGAGCGATAGCGGCACTGTAGAAAACCATCGCGCGGATGAACCGCGCTCCCACAGGGGGCGGTTTTAATGAAATTTATCGAGTGCCATCGCACAATGGATTGCGCTCCTACGGGGGGCGGTGTTCTAATAAGCTATCTGGGATGGAGCTGACTGACATGACAAAATTTTCCACTCTTGTTCTATGCGCCCTTCTGCTTGTGTTCAGCACAGGTGCCAGGGCTGATTTGCAGGCGGCGCAGGATGCGTATGCGAACGCTGACTATCCTGTGGCGCTGAAGGAGTTCACGCGTCTGGCGACGGCGGGTGATGCGTCGGCGCAATTTGCGCTGGGCATGATGTACGCGAAGGGTCGGGGCGTTGCGCAGGATTACAGCGCGGCGGTTTCCTGGTACCGCAAAGCGGCGGATCAGGGCGAAGTTTCTTCGCAGGTCAATCTTGGTGTGATTTATTCCAAAGGTCTCGGGGTGTCGCGGGACTATAACCAGGCTGTATCCTGGTACCGTAAGGCGGCGGAGCAGGGCGATGCGGTGGCGCAGTTTAATCTGGGCGTGATGTATGCCAATGGCCTGGGCGTGTCGCAGGATTACAGTCAGTCGGTGTTCTGGTACCGCCGTGCGGCGGAGCAGGGTGATGCGGTAGCGCAGTTGAATCTTGCCGCCAAGCATGCAGCCGGACAGGGCGTGGCGCAGGATGTCCGGGAGGCGGTGGTCTGGTACCGCCGTGCGGCGGAGCAGGGTAATGCGCCGGCACAGTATCGGCTGGCGGTGGAGTATGTGAATGGTGACGGCGTGCCGCAGGACTACAGCGAAGCGGTGGTATGGTATCGTCGCGCGGCTGAGCAGGGGCATGCGCATGCGCAGTTCAATCTGGGTGTGCGGTATGCCAACGGCGAGGGTGTGGTGCAGGACTTTGCGCAGGCTGCGGCGTGGTATCAGCGGGCGGCGGAACAGGGCTTGCACGGCGCGCAAAATAATCTGGGGGTCTTGTTTTACAGTGGGCAGGGCGTGGCGCGCGATCCGGTTCAGGCGTACAAGTGGATCACCCTGGCGCGGGATGCCGGCAATGCCGACGCGGTGTACAACCGGGAAGTGGCCGAAGCGGTCATGACGCCCGAGCAGGTGCAGGAAGCCAGTGCGTTGGTGAGTGACTGGTTGGCGCGGCACAAATAGCTTTTTGGCCGCGCGAGTTATTGCCCGATAGCCGGACACCGGTTTTACCTCGCAGGAACCCATCGCGCCGTATTTGTAGGTCGGGATTCATCCCGACTAACGCTCATGTCGGGTTGGCTTTGCATAGCCATTCGGCTAAGCTGGCACAAGACACTAGCCAAGCCGCTGGTTAAACCCCGACCTTGTAATTGTTTAATAAGCTGTGCAGGATGAGACGGCGTGCTGTTTTGTAGGAGCTTGGCTATGCCGAGCGATAGTAGCGCTGTAGAAAACCATCGCGCGGATGAACCGCGCTCCCACAGGGGGCGTTGCGGGGGTTTGGTGGGCGCTTGGCTATGCCGAGCGATAGTAGGATGAGGCAGATTGCAGTTTTGTGGGAGCTCGGTTATACCGAGCGATAGCAGCACTGTAGAGAACCATCGCGCGGATGAACCGCGCTCCCACAGGGGATGCGGTTTTAATCAGCGGTGCAGGTTGAGACAGCGTGCTGTTTTGTGGAGGCTTAACCAGCCATTAAAGGCCGCGTGTGGCATTGGCGTTTAACAAGGAGTTTTGCGATGGATGCCTCTGTAGTTACTTCCGATCCCGACATTCTCGGCGGCACTCCCGTATTCACAGGTACTCGCGTTCCCATCGCTGTTTTGTTCGAAAACCTTGCCGATGGTTTGACGTTGGATGAAATTCTGGATTCCTACCCAACCATCAAACGCGAACAGGCAATTGAGGCACTTCATCAGGCCGAGTCTCTTCTTGAGTTAAAAAAGGCCGCTTAATGCGCGTCCTCATCGATGAGTATTTCCTAAGCAGTTGAAGGGCTGGATGGCTTGCTATTTCGATGCCTCCACGGTGCAGGACATGGGATGGGAAGGTCTCAAGAATGGCAACCTGCTGCGCGCTGCCAACGATGCTGGTTTCAATGCCTTGGTCACCGCCGACAAGAACATGCACTATCAGCAGAACTTCGATGGCCTACAGATTTCTGCTGTCGTCATACCCACCAATCGTAGGCGCTTGGTACAAAAGTGTATTTCGGCCTTACGGCAATCACTCGAAAACCTGAAGCCTGGGCAGAAGGTTGTAATGGATTTGGGTATAGATACGGATGCGTGGGAATCTATGCGACTGCATGCTATCGAGCAGGATGCTGCACATACCACTCACATATTCAAGTCAGCGGGCATGAAAAATGAAGACTACTATTAACGTCGCGAATGCGGTTGAATTCTTTAAACGAGACATCGTTTTAATGAGTTGTCCATAAAGAAGCGACTACAGCACGGATGCCATGCAATGGAATTCGAGGTATGTTCTGTCGCACTGGAGCACTTCCTGCGGGAGGTTTTTTTACGGGATGAGTTTATGAAGATTAATCAGGTCAATTTTACCTATGTGCCGCTGGAGGATCGTCTACTTTTCAGATTCAACACGCAGGATCAGGTGGAGTTCAGGATGTGGTTGACGCGGGCCAAGAGTCTGGCTTTGAGGGATTTGTTGAACGAGTCGGTGAAGCTTGATTTCCAACAGCAGGCACAGGATTTGGCGCAGCCGGCAATGCAGGCTGTGATGGAGTTCAAGCGTGATGCGGTGCTGGCGGGGGCGGATTACAAGACGGTTTTTTCCAATCAGGCGGCTTCTTTTCCTCTGGGCGAGCATCCTGTTCTGGTGGCCGATGTCGCGCTGGATTCCGTGCCCGGGGCGGCACTGCTGAATTTGAAGCTAGTTTCCGGGCAGACTCTTGGTTTGTCTCTCAATCACGAGTTGGGTCTGGCGATAGGCAAACTATTGTCCGACGTTTTGAACGGGGTGGATTGGGGTGCCGGTTCAGTACACAGCGTGGTGATGGCGGATGCCAACAGTGCGGTGATGATGCACTGATAATAATGGAATGAAGCAGAGTGTGGTCTTGTGGGAGCTCGGCTATGCCGAGCGATTGCGGTACTGAGGAAGCCCATCGCGCGGTACAACCGCGCTCCCACAAGGGGTGTGGATTGAATGAGCCGTGCAGGATGAAGCGGAGTGCATTCTTGTGGGAGCAACTGTCTTTTTTGTGGGAGCTCGGTTCACCGAGCGATAGGTGGCTCGGGATTGCTATCGCGAGCTGAAGCTCGCTCCCACAAAAACAGCATTGCCCTTTCCCCGTGGGAGATTGGCTATGCCGGGCGATAGGATTACTGTAAAAACCCATTGTGCGGTTGCTTTGCATAGCCATTCCACATAACCCATCAAAAAACGATGGGTAAGTGGCTGGTTAAACCGTGCTCTCACAGTATTTGTAGGTCGGGCTTCAGCCCGACATGATGCTCATGTAATGAACGGCGTAGATTCTGTTCCCCCGCAGCGGGAGGCTGGGGTAGAATTCGCCCATGAAGGCTGCCCATAAGTCCCACCATTTCGTCTATCTCCTTTCAGGCAGTGCGTGGTTTTTTCTGGATGCGTCCGATAGTTTTTCCGTCTTGCCGAGCGTAATTTAGTGAGGTAAATCTCCGGCTATGCCGTGGGACTCACCAAGGGAAACGCTGATTTATTCGGTTTCGTCGTTCCCGCGAAGGCGGGAACCCAGTTAAATAAAGTCACTGGACCCCCGCCTTCGCGGGGATGACAAATAAATCAGCGTCTCCCAAGTTGACCTTTGCGGTGATCATGCAGAATGGAGAGAGTCGCGGATGTTCCCCACTTTGATAAAGGGGGAGGTAGTGAGTGCCGCTGGGGACGGCTCTTGGTTTTATGGGCCACTTTGAGGGGGCTTACCCAATAAGCCTCTGGCTTTGCCGGAGGTTATTTAACTTTATCAGGATGTCCCGTTTGTTCATGTCCCGCCATTTTCTTCACTCCGTTCTCATCATGATGTGTGCGGTTTTTTCTTTTTTCACCGTTTCTTCGTGGGCGGTGGAAGGGGGTTCGCATCGTCTGTTTGCCGATCAGGATGGCAGGCTATGGGCGTGGGGTGCGGGTGAGTACGGCCAGTTGGGGCTGGAGGGGCGTGTTGCGATCCGTGTTCCGCAGGCGCTGACTATCCCGGAAGGGGTGGCGGCGGTCGCGGCGGGGATGCGGCATTCGGTGGCGCTGGATGCGGGCGGTGCCATTTGGGTATGGGGCGACAATAGTGCGGGACAGTTGGGTACGGGGGATTTCAAGCGGTTGGACAAGCCCTCAAGACTCGGCCTGGGCGGAGTGACGGCGATTGCCAGCGGTGTCTGGCATAGCGTGGCGCTAGACAGTGAGGGACGGGTGTGGGTATGGGGCAGCGGTACGCGCGGGCAATTGGGGGGTGGCCGGCATGATGCGTTTACGGTTTCTGCCAAGCCTTTGTCGGTCGGCGGATTGGGCAAGGTTGTCGCTATTGCTTCCGGTGATCATCATGTGTTGGCCTTGACCGCGACGGGTTCGGTATGGTCGTGGGGCGGTTTGCGCGTCGGCGCGGACGGGGAAAATGTTGTCCTCAATAGGCCGGTCGAGGTTGCCGGGTTGTCCAATATACGAGCGATCAGCGCGGGCAAAAACTGGTCGCAGGCCGTGGACGGCAATGGCTCGATCTGGGCATGGGGACGTATTCCGGGCGCGGAGAAGACATGGTCGGAGCCGCAGGTGCGTGCCGCCAAGTTGCCGAGCGGGGGGGAGGCTCCGGTTGTGGTCAGTGGTCGGGTCAGTGCGGATGGTCAGCCTGTCGCGGATGCGGAGGTTAGTGCGGAGGGCGAGGTTTGCGGCCGGACGGATGGGTTGGGTGTGTACCGCTGTCTGATGCCTGTCGGTTTCAAGGGGGCGCTCAAGGCTCAAAAAGATGGCTTTAGTTTTTCTGCGGCGAAGGTGACGGTAAGCGCGAAGAAAACGCCACGCGTGGATGTGGCAGGCAGGGCGGAGGGGCGCGTATTGTCGCCGGAAACCAAACTGGCTGCGGTCAGGAGTCCCGCCGCTCCAATTGCTACGCCGGGTGACGTGTTTGAGGCGGTGCGGGAGAAGTCATTCCCGCAACCGGTAAAGACCGCGCCTCCCGCTGCGCGGCCTCCTGCCGCACCGGTGGTTGCACCGGTAGCGCCGGAGGTGAAACATGAGGTGGCGCAAGCGGAGGTTCCCCCGCCCAAAAAAGAAACGGCAGTTGCGGCGACGGTTCGCATCTTCGGCAGTGTCCGCCTTTCCGGGGATAGTCTGTTTGGCGGCAGCGGGCGTCCCGTGGCGGGGGCGCAGATTTCGGGCGAGGGCGCGCGGTGCGGAAAAACCGATGGCGCTGGTGAGTATGTTTGCACGGTTCCGCACGGATGGACGGGACGACTGGCGGCGGTGAAACGCGATTACCGGTTTTCTCCCAAGACGCTCTTTTTTCGGAGTGTGAGCGAGGACAGGGCCGGGCAGGATTTTATCGCGGACTACTGGCCGGATTGAGGTGATGATGTCCGAAAAGCGATATGGCTTGCTGAAGTTGTACATTCGGAATCTGTCAGTGGAATCACCGCTGACAGGGCGCATGCCTGCACAGGTGGTTCGCCCCGTGATCGATATAGACATTGATCCGGAGATCAACCAGATCACGGATAAGTTGTACGAGGTGGCGGCACGCTTTACCGTTTCTGCGCGCGTGGGTGACACGCCCATGTTTCTGCTTGAGCTGACGCAGGCGGGGTTCTTTTCTATCCTCCCTCAGGGTGAAAAAAACAAAGAGGAGTTGCTGCGCCGGGTATTCCCGCAGGTTATTTTCCCGCCCGCCCGCAATAATATTGCCAGCCTGACGGTGGCCGCCGGCTATCAGACGATTGTGCTCGATCACATCGTGCTGGAAAGCTTGTTCCGGAATGTTCCGGTGACGGACAAACGGGTGAAGATGCCGCCGCGTGCCGTGCCACCTCCCCAGCTGTTTATGCCGCCTCCTCTGGAAACGGTGCCGCCGGAGAAGGCAGTGCCAGAGAAGGCTGCTGTACCAGAGAAAGCAGCTGTACCAGAGAAAGCAGCTGTGCCGGAAACGGTGGTAGCCGAAAAGGTGGCGGTGGCACCAGAGCCACAGCCCGAGTGGCTTGCCAAGGAGCCTGTCGTGCTGCCGCGTTCCGGCAGAGGAGGGCGTGTTGCGCTGGCGCTTGGGCTGGGAATGGCGGCTGTGCTATTGGGTTGGTGGATGTCGAACCGGTATCCGCAGGAGCAGGATGTGGCGATGACGGCGCCGCCGCCGGTGGAGATGCCGCCGCTCGCAACTGCGGCATCTGTGCAACAGGATACGGCGAATATCGCGCTGGCGCGGGAATGGGAACGAACCGGCGGCGAATGGCTGGCCTCTCAGGACGGCAATGATTTCACTGTGGAGTTGTTGCGCACGACCGATCCGCGCAAGGCGGCGGAGATGCCGCCACCGGAGGACGGACAGCCGGTGTTTTTGCTGCGATTGTCCGCTGCCGAAAATGCCGAGTATGTCGTGCTGGGCGGTGTCTTCCGGGAAGAGGGGCAGGCGCGGAAGATGGCAGGACAAGATTCAAGTTGGCGCGTCGCGCGGCTCGGTGATTATCGGAATGCCGGCCAATAAGGGAATGACGTGGCAGGAGCCTAACTGCCTTGAGTGCGCGTATTACTACATCACATGGGATGTAAGATTTCCCTACGGTTGCCGCGCGATGGATTTCAAGAGCCGACGCAAGCCGCAGCTTGATGTCTTGGAGTCTTCCGGTAGTCCGTGTTTGAGATTTGTTGCCAAATCATTTGACCGCAATCAGGCCTGATTGCGCAGCTATCGCGCAATGGAATTGCGCTCCCACAGGGTGGCTTGGGGGGTTTGGAAGCTCGGTTATACCGAGCGATAGCAGTTCTGTGAAAACCCATCGCGCGGTACAACCGCGCTCCCACGGGTGGGGCTTGGGTTTGTGGGCTTAACCAGCCACTTGCCCATCGTTTTTTGATGGGTTATGTGGAATGGCTATGCAAAGCTGCCGAGCGATAGCTGCACTGTGGAAAACCATCGCGCGGATGAACCGCGCTTCCACGGGTGGAGCTGGGATTTGTGGGAGCTCGGTTATACCGAGCGATACTTACTTCTGATAACATGCGTGCAGATTTCAAGTGTCAATTTCCGTTTCATCCGCAGTTGGTTTGGCTGGCTGCTCGGATTATGTTGCTACAAGGTTCGCAAGGATAGTCGTTCATGAACACCCCCGCAGTTGATTCCAGTTCTTCGTTGACGGAGAGCGCCACGGCCGATGTGGTGCGAGAAGTCAGACGCCGTCGTACTTTCGCGATCATTTCCCACCCCGACGCGGGCAAGACTACGCTGACCGAAAAGCTGTTGCTGTTCGGCGGTGCGATCCAGATGGCGGGTACGGTGAAGGCGCGCAAAAGCGGTCGCCATGCGACCTCCGACTGGCTGGAGATCGAGAAGCAGCGCGGCATTTCGGTGGCCAGCTCGGTGATGCAGTTCACCTACGACGACTGTGTAATCAATTTGCTCGACACCCCCGGCCACCAAGACTTTTCCGAGGACACCTACCGCGTGCTGACTGCGGTGGATGCGGCGGTGATGGTGGTGGACGCGGCCAAGGGTGTGGAAGCGCAGACTATCAAGCTGCTCGAGGTGTGCCGCTTGCGCAACACGCCCATCATTACCTTCATCAACAAGATGGACCGCGAAGTGCGCGAACCGCTGGAGGTGCTGGACGAAATCGAATCGGTGCTGAAGATCCATTGCGCGCCGGTGACCTGGCCGATCGGTATGGGCAAGCGTTTCCAGGGCGTGTACCACTTGTTGAACGACGAAGTGATGCGTTTCACACCAGGCGAGGAAAAGGCCGATCAGGATGTCGAAGTGCTGAAGGGCGCGCAGATCGACAGACTGACCGAGCAATGTCCGAGCGAGATGCAGACCATGCGCGACGAGACCGAGCTGGTGGTGGGCGCGGGCGCATCGTTTGACTTGCAGGAATTTCTCAAGGGAAAACAGACCCCGGTGTTCTTCGGTTCGGGTATCAACAATTTTGGTGTGCGCGAAGTTTTACGCGCATTGGTGGACTGGGCTCCCGCGCCGCTGCCGCGCGAGACCGACAAACGTATGGTGCAGCCGACCGAGTCCGCCTTCACCGGTTTTGTATTCAAGATACAGGCCAACATGGATCCGAACCACCGTGATCGCATCGCGTTTCTGCGCGTGTGCTCGGGTCGTTACAGTCCGGGTATGAAGGTGAAGCATCGACGAACCGGCAAGGACATGAAGCTGGCCAACGCGGTGACCTTCATGGCCAACGAACGCACGCGTATGGATGAGGCCTATGCGGGCGACATCATCGGTGTGCACAATCACGGCCAGTTGCAGATCGGCGATGTGCTGACCGAGGGCGAAGCACTCACTTTCAAAGGTATCCCTTATTTTGCGCCGGAGTTGTTCAGCCGCGCGCGTCTGCGCGATCCGATGAAGGCCAAGCAGCTGGAAAAAGGCTTGCGCCAACTCGGGGAAGAGGGGGCCGTGCAGGTGTTCTCGCCGCTGGTGGACAACACGCCGTTGATCGGCGCGGTGGGGCAGTTGCAGTTCGAGGTAGTCGAGCATCGGCTGAAAGACGAGTACGGTGTGGACGCGGTGTTCGAGCGAGCGGGTATTCACACCGCGCGCTGGGTGACCTGTGCCGATGCGAATCACCTGAACGAATTCGTCAAGGCGAATCAGGGACGGTTGGCGAAGGATGTGGACGGCAACTATGCCTATCTGGCCGATACCGGCGTCAATCTGCGTCTGGCTCAGGAGCGTTGGCCCAAGGTGCAGTTCCATGCGACGCGCGAGCATGGTCAGCAATTGACCTGACGGTTGTTTGCTCCTGACAGTCACACTGTGGGGAACGAGGTTTATCCATGGCGATGGTTTTCGTCGCACCGCAATCGCGCGGTAAAACCGCGCTCCCACAAAACCCGCAGCCTATCCTGTGGGAGCGCGGTTAACCGCGCGATAAATTTCCGATAGGTTCCCGTCCGTTTTCTCTCCGCGCAATAAATCTTTAATCGCAAGTTAACGCGGTTGCAACTTGGCCTGTCTACCTTGTCCGCCTAGAGCAGTCATCTGGCTGCTTGTCGATGACTTTACAGGGAAACGGCCATGAGATTTTTCACAGACCATTTTTTCAGCGCGGAGCAGAAGGACGAGTTGCTTGGCGATCCCTATGTGATTGAACTGCGCAAAAACATGGATGCGGATTTGCAGGCACGGATCCGCGATATTCGTCGCGAGCAAAAGAATTTGCTGATGCAGGCAAATATTCCGAATTGGCAAGAGGAACCGAGAGGGCGTGCTGAACTGACGGGGATGTTTCTGCTCCCGCTGATTCTGTCTGCTGCGGTGATTTTTGGGCTGTTGCCATCGTATCTTATCGGTTTGGTGATTTGACCTCCGTGAAAAATAGCGCGGATGCGATTCGTTGCACTGCGGCAATAGACTCATGCAAGCATTTGCAGTGCATGACTGAAGCGCGGGTATGCGAAACGTCTTAAGACGCTGGCACTGGTTTATTCCACTGGCGCTGTACAGTGGCGATGCACTTGCATGGGGGCTGTATACCCACGTTTATTTTGCCCAGTTGCTGTTATGGGCAATCCCGCTGACTGATCCGAATATTCGTCGTGCTGTCGCTGCCTATCCGAGGTTGGTGCTGGCGGGCGCTTGCCTTCCCGATCTTTCGCTGGTTGGACGCTATCTCGGTGCGGCGGAACTGGACGAGACGCATCGCTGGGAGTGCGTGCACAAACAGATCGCCCTCGCCAGGAACGACGAAGAGCTTGCGCTCACTATTGGTTTTGCCAGCCACCTGCTGGTTGATGTGATTGCACACAATCACTTTGTTCCGGCGCATGAGCGCATGTGGATCGAACTACCGCTGCTGACGCATGCGGCGGCAGAATGGGCGATGGATGCTCATATCCGCCCACATCTGTATGTTTCTCCCGCCGAACTGCTCGACCAGCACCGCCATGAGCTGACAGCCTATATGGCGCGTAACTTTGATTGCCGGGCCGAGGCGGCATGGCGCAGTATGCGTGTGCTGGCCAACGCGGAGGCGCTGTTGCGCACCAGTCGTTTACCCCAGCTGTGTTACCTTGGCTCACGCTTGCTCGATGAGCGCCTGCGCCACCGCTTCAATTACTACTTGCGCGAGACTTCGGGAAAAATGGCGCACATTAACCGCATCCTGTCCGGTGAAGCACCGTTATGGCATGCCGAATCGCCCTGTCTGGAAACGACCCGTGCGCGCATCGGTTTGTGTCTACCACACCAAGTCAGGGGAAGAATGCCGTTACCGCAGGATCTGTTTCAGGCCGACAGTGATGCGATGGCGAGTATGGTGCCGATTATTGTTTCGCCCGCCGGGACATTGTCAGGGGGCTGAGGGGTTGTGAGAGCTCGGTTATACCGAGCGATTGAAGTGCTGTAAAAAACATCGCGCGGTTAAACCGCGCTCCCACAGGGGATGCGGGTTTAATGATCTGTGCGTGAAGAAGCGGAGTATTGTTGTGGGAGCTCGGTTATACCGAGCGATTGAAGTGCTGTAAAAAACATCGCGCGGTTAAACCGCGCTCCCACAGGGGATGCGGGTTTAATGATCTGTGCGTGAT
>JAXMKV010000048.1:0-15394 GCA_034371155.1 Gallionella sp.
AAATGGTGATGCCTGGCGACAACGTCAGCATCACTGTGAATCTGATCAACCCGATCGCGATGGAAGAAGGTCTGCGATTCGCGATTCGCGAAGGCGGTCGTACTGTCGGCGCCGGTGTGGTTGCAAAGATCATCGAGTAAGAAGCAGGATCGAGATTGAGGATTGCGGGTGTTGAGCTGAGTGTGGCTCGATCCCGCGTCCTCAATCCTAATTTATAGGCCAGTAGCTCAATTGGTAGAGTATCGGTCTCCAAAACCGAGGGTTGGGGGTTCGAGACCCTCCTGGCCTGCCAAGCTAAAGTTGTTAATTGGAATAATCGCGCATGCTAGACAAGATTAAGTTACTCGCTGCTTTCGCGTTTGTGGTTGCGGGTGTCGCCGGCTTTTATCAGCTGCACGATAGTGCGGATGTGGTCAGGGTGCTTGTCGTCTTGGCGGGTGTCTTGCTGGCTGCCGTGATGGTGTATCTCAGTGAGCCCGGAAAGCGTTTCTTTGCGTTTGGCAGGGATTCGGTGGCTGAGGCGAAGCGCGTGGTCTGGCCGACGCGCAAGGAGACAGTGCAAACCACGGGGGTGGTGATTTTGTTTGCAATCACCATGGCCTTGTTTCTGTGGGCAGTTGACGCCGGTTTGATGATGGTGGTGAATGAACTGATGGGGCGGGGGGAGTGATGTCCAAAAGTTGGTATGTTGTTCATACGTACTCCCAGTTTGAAAAAAGCGTGCAGCGTGCTTTGATTGAGCGTATTCAGCGCGAGGGGATGCAGGATAAGTTTGGTCAGATTCTGGTGCCCGTCGAAGAGGTGGTTGAGCTCAAGTCCGGTCAAAAGAGTATCAGTGAGCGCAAATTCTTTCCGGGTTATGTTCTGGTCGAGATGGAGATGACCGATGAGAGTTGGCATCTGGTGAAAAGCATACCCAAAGTGACTGGCTTTTTGGGGGGCTCGGCGATGCGGCCGACACCGATCTCGCAGCGTGAAGTCGATAACATCATGCAGCAGATGCAGGCGGGTGTTGAGAAGCCGCGTCCCAAAGTGCTATTTGAGGTGGGTGAGGCGGTGCGTGTCAAGGAAGGTCCGTTCACGGATTTCAATGGCATGGTGGAAGATGTCAATTACGACAAGAATAAATTACGCGTGGCGGTGACCATATTTGGTCGTTCGACGCCTGTAGAGTTGGATTTCGGCCAGGTCGAAAAAGGCTGAAGGGCGAGAATCGTGAATGGGGGAACGCAGTCTGCAAATATTGCAGATGCGGTTTCCCGTTTTGCGTTTCTCATAATTGGGGAGAGACCTGAGGTTTCGTTATTACCCGTTTGATAGGAGTGCATCATGGCAAAAAAAGTAGTCGGCTACATCAAGCTGCAAGTGCCTGCCGGTAAGGCTAACCCAAGTCCACCGATCGGTCCGGCATTGGGCCAGCGTGGCTTGAATATCATGGAATTCTGCAAGGCGTTCAATGCGCAGACGCAGGGTGTCGAGCCCGGTTTGCCAATCCCGGTGGTGATCACCGCGTTCGCAGACAAGAGCTTCACCTTCATCATGAAGACCCCTCCTGCAACCATTCTTATCAAGAAGGCTGCCGGCATTCAGAAGGGGAGTCCCCGTCCGCATACCGACAAGGTCGGCAAACTGACGCGCAAGCAAGCTGAAGAGATCGCAACAACCAAGATGCCTGATCTGACTGCCGCCAATATGGATGCAGCCGTGCGAATTATCGCCGGTAGCGCGCGCAGCATGGGTATCACCGTGGAGGGGGTATAACATGGCTAGTGTTTCCAAGCGCTACAAGGCGGTCGCTGCAAAAGTTGATCGCAACAAGCTGTATCCGATTAACGATGCATTGGGCTTGGTCAAGGAAAACGCCAGTGCCAAGTTCGATGAGTCAATTGATGTGGCGGTAAATCTGGGTATCGACGCTCGCAAGTCCGACCAGTTGGTGCGCGGCTCGGTCGTGTTGCCAAAAGGAACCGGCAAGACCATGCGCGTGGCAGTGTTCGCGCAAGGTGCCAAAGCTGATGAGGCCAAAGCGGCAGGTGCGGACATCGTCGGCTTCGATGATCTGGCTGAGTCGATCAAAGCTGGCAATCTGGATTTTGATGTGTTGATTGCATCACCGGACGCGATGCGTTTGGTCGGTCAGCTGGGTCAGATTCTCGGCCCTCGCGGTTTGATGCCGAATCCAAAGGTGGGCACGGTGTCTGCGGATGTGGCTGGCGCGGTAAAAAATGCGAAAGCAGGCCAAGTGCAATATCGCACGGATAAGAACGGTATCGTTCAGTGTACCATCGGTCGCGCCTCGTTCGCGCCGGAGGCATTGCGCGAAAACCTGCTGGCTTTGATCGATGCGCTGAATAAAGCCAAACCTGCGGCATCTAAGGGCGTGTATCTGAAGAAGGTATCCATCTCCAGCACCATGGGGGCGGGCATCCGCGTTGAGCAGGCAAGTTTGACTGCTGCGTGATTGTGAATTCGCTGGCGGCGATTGCCGCCAGCTCTATTTTGGAATGCTGGCGTGCTGACAGCATCCAAGACCGTAGGTGTTGAGGGGGCTCCGCTTCCGAAACTTAAATGGCATAGCGATATGCCGGCCCACGTAGATGGTGTGCCCGCGGGCAGGAAATGTGAATTCTCCTTGCTCAAGGTCGCAGTTGTAACCGATGGGGCGTGCGTAAAGTGCGTTCCGGATAATGGAGGAAGACTTGAGTCTCAATCTGCAACAGAAACAAGCCGTGGTCGCGGAAGTCAGTGCGCAAGTTGCACAGGCACAGACCATCGTCTTGGCAGAGTATCGCGGCATCCAGGTCGGCGACATCACCAAGTTGCGCGCCAATGCGCGTAATTCGGGGGTGTATTTCCACGTGTTGAAAAACACGCTGGCGCGCCGTGCGGTGCAAGGTACTCCGTTCGAGTCGCTGGCGGACAAGATGGTTGGTCCGTTGGTGTACAGCATCAGTGCTGATGCTGTCGCTGCCGCCAAGGTGGTGTATGAGTTCGCCAAGACGAATGACAAGTTGGTTGTAAAGGCAGGCTCCTACAACGGCAAAATGCTGGATGCCGCAGGCGTGAATGCGCTGGCTTCCGTGCCGTCGAAAGAGGTTTTGCTGGCGCAACTGTGTGGTTTGCTGCAATCGCCGGTTTCTGGCTTGGCTCGCGTGCTCAGCGCGGTTGCCGAGAGCAAAGAACCTGCTGCTGCGTGATCTGTTAATTACTTAATAGTTAGGAAAATTAAAATGGCATTCGATAAAGACGCATTTTTGACATCTCTGGACAGCATGTCCGTGCTGGAATTAAACGAGCTCGTCAAGGCGATTGAAGAGAAGTTCGGTGTATCCGCTGCGGCGATGGCGGCACCGGCTGCTGCCGGCGCTGCCGGTGGCGCAGCATCTGCTGCCGAGCAAACCGAGTTCAACGTTATTCTGACCGCCGCTGGCGACAATAAGGTTGGCGTCATTAAGGTGGTTCGTACCATCACCGGTCTAGGTTTGAAAGAAGCCAAGGATCTGGTTGACGGCGCACCTAAGCCAGTCAAGGAAGGTGTATCCAAGGCTGATGCTGATGCAGTTGCCAAGCAATTGATCGAGGCTGGCGCTACTGCCGAAATCAAGTAAGACTGTACGTTGTTAAAAGGCTGGCGGAGTACCGTCAGCCTTTTGCCGCTTTTAAGAGGCCAGCGGACAGGAAGTTTGACTTGCTTTCTGCCCTCTGTCCTTTGGTGCCGATTAAACCCTGAGAACGGGATCGCGCCAACACTTTGTTTTCCTTCGATCGTGGAGATTATATGAGCTACTCTTTTACCGAAAAAAAACGTATTCGTAAGAGTTTTGCTAAACGGGTCGGTGCGTTGCCGGTTCCCTTTCTGTTGTCAACCCAGCTGGAGTCGTTCGCCGCGTTTTTGCAGGCGTACACCCCGCCGGATCAGCGCAAGAACGAGGGATTGCAGGCGGCATTTAACGGCATCTTCCCGATCGAAAGCCATAACAAGTTTGCGCGTTTGGATTTTGTCAGCTACCAGTTGGGCATGCCACCATTTGATGTCAAAGAGTGTCAGCAGCGCGGTCTGACCTATGCGTCGCCGTTGCGCGCCCGCGTGCGTCTGACTATTCTCGACAAGGAGGCATCGAAGCCGACGGTCAAGGAGGTGAAGGAGCAAGAGGTCTACATGGGCGAGATGCCCCTGATGACTCACACTGGCTCGTTCGTGATCAACGGCACCGAGCGCGTGATCGTTTCCCAGTTGCATCGTTCGCCCGGCGTGTTCTTTGAGCATGACCGCGGCAAAACTCATAGCTCCGGTAAGCTGTTGTTCTCCGCGCGTATTATTCCCTACCGCGGTTCCTGGCTGGACTTTGAGTTCGACGCCAAGGATTACGTCTACTTCCGTATCGACCGTCGCCGCAAGATGCCGGTCACTATCCTGCTGCGTTCGCTGGGTTATTCCAACGAAGACATGCTCAAGATGTTCTTCGAGTTTGACACCTTCCACTTCGGTAAGAAGGGTATCCAGTTTGAAGTGGTGCCGGAGCGCCTGCGCGGCGATGTGGCGCGTTTCGATATTCTCGGCAAAACCGGCAAGGTCATTGTTGCCAAAGACAAGCGTATCACTGTGCGCCATATCCGCGAAATGCAGGAAGCCGGCATCGACAAGCTGGCGGTTGGCGAAGACTTTTTGGTCGGGCGTGTGATAGCGACCAATGTCGTGGACAAGGATAGCGGCGAGATCATCGCCAATGCCAACGACGAAGTGACTGATACGTTGCTGGCCAACCTGCAGGCTGCGGGCATCACGAAGATACAAACCTTGTATACCAACGATCTGGATCATGGTGCGTTCATTTCGCAGACTTTGCGTGCCGATGAGACCGTCGATCAGTGGACTGCGCGCGTTGCGATCTATCGCATGATGCGTCCCGGCGAGCCGCCAACCGAGGATGCGGTGGAGGGTTTGTTCCAAGGACTGTTCTTCAATGAGGAACGTTACGATCTGTCGTCGGTCGGTCGCATGAAATTCAATCGTCGCGTGGGGCGAGAGGAGTTGACGGGCGCCCCCGTGTTGTCCAATGACGATATTGTGGAGGTGGTCAAAATATTGGTTGAGCTGCGCAACGGGCGCGGCGAGATTGACGATATCGATCATCTGGGCAATCGTCGTGTGCGTGCTGTGGGTGAGTTGGCGGAGAATCAGTTCCGCGCCGGTTTGGCTCGCGTGGAGCGCGCCGTCAAGGAGCGTCTGGGGCAGGCCGAAGCCGACAACCTGATGCCGCATGATCTGATCAACGCCAAGCCTATCTCGGCAGCGGTGAAGGAATTCTTCGGCTCCAGCCAGTTGTCGCAGTTCATGGATCAGACCAACCCGCTGTCCGAAGTGACCCACAAGCGCCGTATCTCCGCGCTGGGCCCCGGCGGTCTGACGCGCGAACGCGCCGGTTTCGAAGTGCGCGATGTGCACCCGACTCACTATGGTCGCGTGTGCCCGATCGAAACGCCGGAAGGTCCGAACATCGGCCTGATCAACTCGCTGGCGCTGTATGCGCGCACCAACGAGTATGGCTTCATCGAGACGCCGTATCGCAAGGTATCGAAGAGCAAGGTTTCCGACGATGTGGACTATCTGTCCGCGATCGAGGAAGGCAAGTTCACCATCGCGCAGGCCAACGCCGAGCTGGACAAGAAGGGTCACTTTACCAACGACATCGTGTCTGCACGTCAGCACAACGAATTCGTGCTGGCCGAGCCGGACAAGCTGGAGTACATGGATGTGTCGCCGTCGCAGGTGGTGTCGGTCGCCGCTTCGCTGATTCCGTTCCTGGAACATGACGATGCGAACCGCGCGTTGATGGGTGCCAACATGCAACGCCAGGCCGTCCCCTGTCTGCGCGCCGAGAAATCACTGGTTGGAACCGGAATTGAGCGTACCGTGGCGGTTGACTCAGGCACGACCGTGCAGGCGTGGCGCGGCGGTCGCATCGATTACGTGGATGCCGCCCGTATCGTAGTGCGTGTCAATGATGACGAAACCACACCGGGTGAAGCCGGTGTGGACATCTATAATCTGACCAAATACACCCGTTCCAATCAGAACACCAACATTAACCAGCGTCCGCTGGTGAAGGTGGGCGATGTGATCGCGCGCGGCGATGTGATCGCGGATGGTGCATCCACTGATATGGGGGAGTTGGCTCTGGGGCAGAACATGCTGGTCGCGTTCATGCCGTGGAATGGTTACAACTTCGAGGACTCGATTCTGATCTCGGAGCGTGTTGTGGCCGAAGACCGTTTCACTTCGATCCATATCGAAGAGTTGACCGTTGCCGCACGCGACACCAAGTTGGGCGCGGAAGAAATCACCCGTGATATTCCGAATTTGGCCGAAGCGCAACTGGCGCGTCTGGATGAGTCCGGTATCGTGCACATCGGCGCGGAAGTTGGTCCCGGCGACGTGCTGGTGGGCAAGGTCACACCGAAGGGCGAGACACAGCTGACACCGGAAGAGAAATTGCTGCGTGCGATCTTCGGCGAGAAGGCATCCGATGTGAAGGACACTTCTCTGCGAGTCAATGCAGGTATCTCCGGCACGGTGATCGACGTGCAAGTGTTCACTCGAGAAGGTTTGCAGCGAGATAAGCGTGCGCAACAGATCATTGACGACGAACTGGTTCGTTACAAGAAGGATCTGGCCGATCAGATGCGCATCGTCGAGGCTGACGTGTTCGCACGTTTGGAGAAACTGCTGCACAACAAGATCGCCAACGGCGGTCCGAAGAAATTGGCCAAGGGTACCAAGCTGAACAAGGAGTACTTGCACAGCATCGAGCACCACCAGTGGTTCGATATTCGCGTGGCTGACGATGAAGTGGCGGCTCAATTGGAGCAGGTCAAAGAAGGTCTGGCGCAAAAACGGGTCGAGTTCGATGCCGCGTTTGAACTGAAGAAGAAAAAGCTGACTCAGGGCGACGAGCTGCAAGCCGGAGTGCAGAAAATGGTCAAGGTGTATGTCGCGGTGAAGCGTCGTTTGCAACCCGGCGACAAGATGGCCGGTCGCCACGGCAACAAGGGCGTGGTGTCGCGTATCGTTCCCGTGGAAGACATGCCTTACATGGCAGATGGCACACCGGTCGATATCGTGTTGAACCCGCTGGGTGTTCCGTCGCGTATGAATATCGGCCAGATTCTTGAGACGCATTTGGGCTGGGCGGCCAAAGGCTTGGGTAAGAAGATCGACGAGATGTTACAAACCAACGCCAAGATCACCGAAGTGCGCAAGTTCTTGGGCAAGATATACAACCATCACAACGGTCAGACCGTCGATCTCGACTCGTTCAGCGATGACGAGATCATCGAACTGTGCCGCAACCTGACCAAGGGTGTGCCGTTCGCGACCCCGGTATTCGACGGTGCCAGCGAGGAAGAGATCAAGTACATGCTGGAACTGGCTGGATTGCCGCTGTCCGGGCAAACCACACTGTACGATGGCCGCACCGGCGAGGCATTCGATCGTCAAGTCACGGTCGGCTACAAGCATGTGTTGAAGCTGCATCACTTGGTCGATGACAAGATGCATGCGCGTTCCACCGGCCCGTACAGCCTGGTGACCCAGCAACCGTTGGGTGGCAAGGCTCAATTCGGCGGACAGCGTTTCGGTGAGATGGAAGTGTGGGCGTTGGAAGCCTACGGCGCCGCTTATACCTTGCAGGAAATGCTCACGGTCAAGTCGGATGACGTGGCGGGCCGTACCAAGGTCTACGAAAACATCGTCAAGGGCGATCACAAGATCGATGCCGGCATGCCGGAATCTTTCAATGTGGTCATCAAGGAAATCCGTTCCTTGGGTATCGACATGGATTTGGAACGTCACTAATCGCGACACTGGCATAAGACGAATAGGAGTCTCACATGAAATCATTGCTGGATTTGTTCAAGCAGGTCACACAAAAAGAGGAATTCGACGCGATCAAGATCGGGTTAGCCTCGCCGGAGAAAATCCGTTCCTGGTCCTACGGCGAAGTCAAGAAGCCGGAAACCATCAACTACCGTACCTTCAAGCCCGAGCGCGACGGCTTGTTCTGCGCGAAGATATTCGGACCGGTCAAGGATTACGAGTGCCTGTGCGGCAAGTACAAGCGCCTGAAGCATCGCGGCGTGATCTGCGAGAAGTGCGGCGTTGAAGTGACCCTGTCCAAGGTGCGCCGTGAGCGCATGGGCCATATCGAACTGGCCTCGCCGGTTGCGCACATCTGGTTCCTGAAGTCGCTGCCGTCCCGTCTGGGCATGGTGCTGGACATGACGCTGCGCGATATCGAACGCGTGCTGTACTTCGAAGCCTACGTGGTGACCGAGCCGGGCATGACCCCGCTGAATCGCGGCCAGCTGCTGTCCGAAGACGACTATCTCGCCAAGACGGAGGAATTCGGTGACGAATTTACCGCGATGATGGGTGCTGAAGGTGTGCGGGCATTGTTGTCCAATCTGGATGTGGCCAGCGAGATCGAAACCATCCGTGCCGAACTGGCCGCAACGGGTTCAGAGACCAAAATAAAGAAATATGCCAAGCGTCTGAAAGTGTTGGAGGCGTTTAGTGCGTCGGGTATCAAGCCGCAATGGATGGTGATGGAAGTGTTGCCGGTGTTGCCGCCGGAATTGCGTCCGCTGGTGCCGCTGGACGGTGGTCGTTTTGCCACCTCCGATCTGAACGATCTGTATCGCCGCGTGATCAACCGTAACAATCGTCTGCGCCGCCTGCTGGAACTGAAAGCGCCGGAGATCATCGTGCGCAACGAAAAGCGCATGCTGCAAGAGGCTGTGGACTCACTGCTGGACAATGGTCGCCGCGGCAAGGCGATGACCGGAGCAAACAAGCGCCAGTTGAAGTCGCTGGCTGACATGATCAAGGGCAAGAGCGGTCGTTTCCGTCAAAACCTGCTGGGCAAGCGCGTCGACTACTCCGGACGTTCGGTCATCGTGGTCGGCCCGCAGTTGAAGCTGCATCAGTGCGGCCTGCCGAAAAAGATGGCGCTGGAACTGTTCAAGCCGTTCATTTTCAGCAGACTGGAAGCTATGGGGCTGGCAACCACGATCAAGGCGAGCAAGCGCATGGTTGAGGCCGAAGAACCAATCGTGTGGGATATTCTTGAGGAGGTAATTCGCGAACATCCGGTGATGTTGAACCGTGCGCCGACCCTGCACCGCTTGGGCATCCAGGCATTTGAACCCATCCTGATCGAAGGCAAAGCAATCCAGCTGCATCCGCTGGTCTGTTCGGCATTCAATGCCGACTTCGACGGTGACCAGATGGCGGTTCACGTCCCCTTGTCGTTGGAAGCGCAGATGGAGTGCCGCACTTTGATGCTGGCATCCAACAACGTGCTGTCCCCCGCCAATGGCGAGCCTATCATCGTTCCATCGCAGGATATCGTGTTGGGTCTGTACTACATGACGCGCGAGAAGATCGGTGCATTGGGCGAAGGCTCGATGTTTGCCAATATTGCCGAAGTGTCGCGCGCTTACGAGTCGCGCGAAGTCGAGTTGCAAGCCAAAGTGGTGGTGCGTCTCAAGGAGATCAACAAGGATGAGGCCGGCCAGCCGGTGGAGAAGTTGACGCGCTATGAAACGACCGTGGGTCGCGCCTTGCTGTCCGAGGTGTTGCCTGCTGGCTTGCCGTTTGCTCTGATTAACAAGACGCTGAAGAAGAAAGAAATCTCGCGTCTGATCAACGCCAGCTTCCGCCAATGCGGATTGCGCGACACGGTCATTATGGCCGACCAGTTGATGTACACGGGCTTCACTTATGCGACCCGAGCCGGCATATCGATCTGCGTGGACGACATGCTGATGCCTCCGCAGAAGAACGAGCTGATCGGCGCCGCCGAGAAGGAAGTGCACGAGATTCACACGCAGTACACCTCCGGTCTGGTGACCGACGGCGAGCGCTATAACAAGGTGGTGGACATCTGGGGCCGCACCGGCGACATCGTGGCCAAGGCGATGATGGAGCAGTTGGGCAGCGAGCCGGTGGTTGATCGTGTAACGGGTCAGGCACGCATGGAAAAGGGCAAGCCCTTGATGCAGGAATCGTTCAACTCCATCTATATGATGGCCGATTCCGGCGCGCGCGGTTCGGCAGCGCAGATTCGCCAGCTGGCAGGGATGCGAGGCCTGATGGCCAAGCCGGACGGTTCGATCATCGAGACGCCGATTACCGCGAACTTCCGCGAAGGTCTGAACATGTTGCAGTACTTCATTTCGACCCACGGTGCTCGTAAAGGCTTGGCGGATACCGCGTTGAAGACGGCAAACTCGGGTTACCTGACCCGTCGTCTGGTGGACGTTACGCAGGATCTGGTGGTGATCGAGGATGACTGCGGTACCGACAATGGCACCGCGATGAAAGCAATTGTCGAAGGCGGTGAGGTAATCGAGGCATTGCGTGAGCGTATTCTCGGTCGTGTAGTGAGTGCCGATGTGGTTAACCCCGATACGGCCGAAACTCTGTACGAGGCGGGGGTGCTTCTTGATGAGGCTGCAGTGGAGCGTATCGAGGCATTGGGTATCGACGAGGTCCGTGTTCGTACGCCGCTGAATTGCGAAACCCGTTTCGGCCTGTGTGCCAAGTGCTACGGTCGCGATCTCGGTCGCGGTGGCATGGTGAATGTGGGCGAGGCGGTCGGTGTGATTGCGGCGCAATCCATCGGTGAGCCGGGAACTCAGCTGACTATGCGGACTTTCCATATCGGCGGTGCGGCCTCCCGTACCGTGGTGGCCAGCCAAGTGGAGAGTAAGTCTAACGGTGTCATGAAGTACAGCCCGAACATGCGAGTTGTGACCACTGTGCGAGGCGAAGTGATCGTGGTGGCGCGCAGCGCTGAGTTGACTATCGTTGACGACCACGGGCGTGAGCGGGAGCGTCACAAAGTGCCCTATGGTGCGGTTCTGGCAGTCAAACAGGGTGATGCAGTGCGGGCGGGAGGGTTGCTGGCAACCTGGGATCCGCATACGCGCCCCATCATTACTGAATATGCCGGCAAGGTGCAATTCCAAAACGTTGAGGAAGGTAGTACCGTTGCCAAGCAGATTGATGAAGTGACCGGTTTGTCCACTTTGGTGGTGATTGATCCAAAACGCGCCTCGGCATCAAGCAAGGGTGTTCGTCCGATGGTGCGTCTGATCGACGATGGTGGACAAGAAGTTAAGTTGACGGGTACCGAGGCACCCGTAAGCGTGACCTTCCAGACGGGTTGCATTATTACTGTCGAAGATGGTCAGCATGTCGGCGTGGGTGATGTTCTCGCGCGTATTCCGCAAGAATCGTCCAAGACGCGCGATATCACCGGCGGTTTGCCGCGTGTGGCCGAGTTGTTCGAGGCGCGTGTTCCGAAAGATGCTGGCATGTTGGCAGAAGTTACCGGGACGGTTTCGTTCGGTAAAGATACCAAGGGTAAACAGCGTCTGGTGATTACCGATGTTGATGGAATCGCCAATGAGTTTCTGATTACCAAAGAAAAGCACGTCTTGGCGCACGACGGGCAAGTAGTTAACCGTGGCGAGATGATTGTTGACGGTCCTGCGGATCCGCATGACATTTTGCGTCTGCTGGGTGTGGACGAGTTGGCGCGTTATATCACCGACGAAGTGCAGGACGTATACCGCCTGCAAGGTGTGAAGATCAGTGACAAGCACATTGAGGTGATTGTGCGCCAGATGTTGCGCCGCGTGCAGATCAACGACGTGGGCGACACCCGCTTTATCACCGGCGAACAGGTGGAGCGCGCAGATGTGCTGGCAGAAAATGAACGCATGGCCGCCGATGGTAAGAATCCGGCAACCTTCTCGTACATGTTGCTGGGGATCACCAAGGCATCGTTGTCTACTGACTCGTTCATTTCCGCCGCATCTTTCCAGGAGACAACACGCGTGCTGACTGAGGCTGCGATCATGGGCAAACGTGACGATCTGCGTGGACTGAAAGAAAACGTGATTGTCGGACGTTTGATTCCTGCGGGCACCGGTTTGGCTTATCACACTACCCGGCGCCAACAGCGTTTGGGTATCGATATCGCTGAAGGGCGCGAAATACAGGAAGCGGATGCGGTTGTTTCGGGCGAATTGCTTGACACCCCTGGGGTTTCTCAATAGAATTCGCAACCTTTTTTGCCGTCGCGACACATGCCTAGTGCTGGCTTGCGACGGTAATTCTTTTTCATTTGTTTGATTTTAAAGAGATTTGAAATTATTAATTAGGATGTATAGATAATGCCAACCATTAATCAGTTGATTCGCAAGCCCCGTGTTGCAATCGTAGAAAAGAGCAAGGTGCCGGCTTTGGAGGGTTCTCCGCAGAAGCGTGGCGTGTGTACTCGTGTTTATACGACAACCCCGAAGAAGCCTAACTCTGCGTTGCGTAAAGTGGCCAAAGTGCGACTGACCAATGGTTTTGAGGTGATTAGCTACATCGGCGGTGAGGGGCATAACCTGCAGGAGCACTCTGTGGTGCTGTTGCGCGGTGGTCGTGTGAAAGACTTGCCGGGTGTGCGTTACCACATGGTGCGCGGTAGCCTGGATACGGCGGGTGTGAAGGATCGTAAGCAGTCGCGTTCGAAGTACGGTGCGAAGCGTGCCAAGAAAGCGTAATTTTTAGCAATTATTCGAGGTTGATATGCCAAGACGTAGAGAAGTCCCCAAGCGTGAAGTTTTGCCTGATCCGAAGTTCGGCAATCAGGATCTTTCCAAGTTTGTAAATGTACTGATGACCTCCGGCAAGAAGTCGGTAGCCGAGCGTATTTTGTACGGTGCGTTGGAGCAGGTCGGCAAAAAGACGGGCAAGGATGCGATCGAGGTGTTCAATCTGGCTTTGAGTAACGCCAAGCCTCAGGTTGAGGTGAAGAGCCGTCGCGTCGGTGGCGCGAACTATCAGGTGCCGGTTGAGGTGCGTCCTTCCCGTCGTGTTGCTCTGGCGATGCGTTGGCTGAAAGATTTTGCACGCAAGCGTGGCGAGAAATCCATGGGGTTGCGTTTGGCGGGTGAGTTGATCGACGCGTCCGAAGGGCGTGGCGGTGCGGTGAAGAAACGCGAAGAAGTGCATCGTATGGCAGAGGCAAACAAGGCCTTCTCGCATTTCCGTTTCTAAATCAGATCAAGTTAGGTATCTACCGTGGCACGTAAAACACCCATTAGCCGTTATCGCAATATCGGCATCAGCGCGCACATCGATGCGGGCAAGACTACGACAACTGAGCGTATCCTGTTCTACACCGGCGTAAGCCATAAGATTGGTGAAGTGCATGATGGTGCTGCCACCATGGACTGGATGGAGCAAGAGCAGGAGCGTGGTATCACCATTACTTCCGCTGCAACAACTTGCTTCTGGAAGGGCATGGAGAATCAGTATCCTGAGCATCGCTTCAACATCATCGATACTCCGGGGCACGTTGACTTCACTATCGAGGTGGAGCGTTCCATGCGTGTGCTGGATGGCGCCTGCATGGTGTACTGTGCGGTGGGTGGTGTGCAGCCTCAATCCGAGACGGTCTGGCGTCAGGCCAACAAGTACAAGGTTCCGCGTCTGGCATTCGTCAACAAGATGGATCGTTCCGGTGCGAACTTCTTCAAGGTTGTTGAACAGATGAGTGTTCGCCTGAGGGCGAATCCTGTTCCGATCGTGATTCCTATCGGTGCTGAAGATACTTTTGTTGGTGTCGTCGATCTGCTGAAGATGAAAGCGATCTATTGGGATGAAGCGTCGCAAGGCATGAAGTTCGATTATCGGGAGATACCGGCGGAGTTGGTTGCTACGGCCAATGAATGGCGCGAAAAGATGGTTGAGTCTGCAGCTGAGGCATCCGAAGATCTGATGAATCAGTATCTCGAGAATGGCGAGTTGTCAGAAGAGCAGATTGTTGCGGGTCTGCGTGCCCGTACGCTGGCGTGCGAAATTCAGCCTATGTTGTGTGGCTCCGCTTTCAAGAACAAGGGTGTGCAGCGTATGCTGGATGCGGTGATCATGTTGCTGCCATCGCCTACCGATATCCCTGACGTGACGGGCGAGAGCGAAGAGGGTGAGCCCCTCACGCGCAAGGCGGATGACGGCGAAAGCTTCTCCGCGCTGGCGTTCAAGCTGATGACCGATCCGTTTGTGGGGCAATTGACCTTCGTGCGTGTTTACTCCGGCGTGCTAAAAAAGGGTGACACGGTATACAACCCGATTCGCGGAAAGAAAGAGCGTATCGGTCGTATCGTGCAGATGCACGCAAATGAGCGATTGGAAGTGGATGAGATTCTGGCGGGCGACATTGCTGCCTGTATCGGCCTGAAGGATGTGACTACCGGAGAATCGCTGTGTGACGTCAACAAGCCGATCATTCTCGAGCGCATGGTGTTCCCGGAACCGGTGATCCACGTTGCCGTCGAGCCGAAGACCAAGGTCGACCAAGAAAAGATGGGTATTGCGCTGGGTCGTCTGGCCGCAGAGGATCCTTCTTTCCGTGTGCGTACCGACGAAGAATCCGGCCAGACCATCATGTCTGGTATGGGAGAGTTGCATCTGGAAATTCTGGTCGACCGCATGAAGCGCGAGTTTGGCGTTGAAGCAAACGTGGGTGCGCCTCAAGTGGCATACCGTGAAGCGATTCGCAAGGCGGTTGAGGTCGAGGGTAAGTATGCCAAGCAGACTGGCGGTCGCGGTCAGTACGGGCATGTGTGGATCAAGATGGAGCCGAATGAGGCGGGCAAGGGCTTTGAGTTCGTCGACGCGATCAAGGGTGGCACGGTTCCGCGCGAGTACATTCCTGCGGTTGAAAAGGGTTTGCGCGAAACATTGCCTAGTGGTGTGCTCGCAGGCTTCCCTGTTGTGGATGTAAAGGTCACGCTGTTCGATGGTTCTTACCACGATGTAGATTCCAACGAAAACGCCTTCAAGATGGCGGCTTCGATGGCTTTCAAGGACGGTATGCGCAAGGCTAATCCGGTGCTGCTGGAGCCGATGATGTCGGTTGAGGTCGAGACGCCTGAGGATTATGCCGGTACAGTGATGGGGGATCTTTCTTCACGCCGCGGCATGGTGCAGGGCATGGATGACATGATGGGTGGTGGCAAGGCTATCAAGGCTGAGGTGCCATTGTCCGAGATGTTCGGTTACTCTACTTCGTTGCGTTCCGCGACCCAGGGCCGTGCAACATACACGATGGAATTCAAGCATTACGCTGAAGCGCCGCGCAACGTCGCCGAAGCGATCATGAACAAGAAATAATTTTTGATTTAAGGGGCGATAATCATGGCAAAGAGCAAATTTGAACGTACGAAGCCGCACGTAAACGTGGGCACGATTGGTCACGTTGACCATGGCAAGACCACGCTGACGGCGGCGATCACCATGGTTTTGTCGAAGAAGTTTGGCGGCGAAGCCAAG
>JAXMKV010000049.1:0-4963 GCA_034371155.1 Gallionella sp.
GTCTGCTTCTTCTTGGCGCCGTATTCCATCTCGCTGAAGCTGATCTGTTTGCGCTCACCCATAATGTTCCTCACACGCTTCACATCAATACCCATATTATACCATTGGCATGTGTTGTGCGGGGTTATTTCCGCGTTTCCTAAGTGGTTTCCTCTCTAGTCGATCAACAGACACCATGGTAGCGGATCGCGTGAACTTACCCCCCTGTACGGTTTCTTAAATGGGTTTCCAATACCTGAGTAATTAAACGAAAATGATGATTCGCACACAAACTCTTAGCCCGCAGGAAGCAAAAGCCATGGAATTAAAGCTTCTTACAGATGGATATCGTAAATCTTCGGCAGTATCGGATAAGGGTTTGCAACCACGTGAATACCGGACTGCTGCAAGCTCTAGCGACCATTCCTCATTTGGTGGGGAACCTATGGTGATAGTCTCGTGGCGTGTAGAGTAGCTTGCCAATTGCCTGCCAATGTTCAGCTTCAGTCCTGATTAGTTCGCCGTATCTTTTCCAGTGCATCCCTTTGGGTTTGACCGGAGGTGATTCGATCAGATTATTGCCGCCACCCAAGCGGTGCCGAATTCGGCGCATCCGACGCAGTAGCCGGTCATAGGGTTGCTCAAACGGGGAACCGTAAACGAGGTGGGTGCAGTGCCGGCAGCGAAATCCCTCCGGTGTCGTATGCAGCACCGCAACCCGCCTGCCACAGCCCAGTTTTGTGCACTGGAACCAAGCACGTCGGCCGCCAAAAGCAGTTGCCGTGTAGGACAGGTCAAGAATTTCCTCTGGCATATCTGACTCGAAATGGACGATATGTAGGCGCTCGGCGTCGAGCATTGTCACCATCGCCTTGCCGGGCAGCGCCCCTTGATGGCTTGAGTGCCATTTTATCGTCAGACATTCACCCGGCTGCCGCAAGCCGGCGCGAGTGAGGCTGCGGATATCAACGCTGCACCTCGATCCGATCACCTCGCGTTTCGCGCCCATGTTTCCCTCGAAAACGATCCCGACATCGAAATCATATGGGATTTTTCCGGAAACTGGCCTGAATTTACGCGCTCGATAGACTATCCCCCGGTGGAGGAAATGACCGGGGGTACTTCGTTTCTTTGCGCGGTATGGCGGAATGGGTCCCATCTGCACTGGTCAGCGGAAAGTGTTTTCACTTGCCTGTTGGACCGCTCCGTCACGGCGCTTGCTGGCTGCGCACGCAAGCCCCGCGCCGTCGCTGCCGTGTCGCATCCTGAACCACGCCAGCGCGCATGAAGCCGCGCACTGGCTCAGTGCCCACGATCACCGCCGCACCTCCTGCCCCGCCGCCGCTGCGCCACTGCTCCGGCCAGCGGTAAGTCTGCTCGCCGGCTTGCGGCTTGCAGGCGGCTACCGTGTCGTGTGCTCCACCACGCCAGAGGCTGCGCCACTGGCTTTGCCTCTCCTGCTACCGCCGTCCCGCCAGCGCCGACTTTTGGTCTTGGCTGGCCTTATCGCACGCTGCCCGCCGTCTGCGCCGCCAGCTGCGCTCGCGGCTCCGTCGGCTACCGCAACCCCGGCTTGCTCGCTGTGCTCGATTGCACCCTGGCCGGCCGGGGGTAAATTCGCCGCTGCGCGTCGAGCTTTAACATAACAGCGCATTACCCAAAGTCGGCCAGTCGCTGCGCAGGGCTTCGCTTGGTGGCCGACCGCTGCGCGCCCTACGGGTTCGGGTAATGGTCTGTTATGTCTTGCGCCCCCGGCCGTCCCAAGATCGTTATACGGCGCTGCGCGGTGGTTTATTCAGCGCTTCGCGTTTTGTGGTGTTGATCCCCGCCCGCCCTGCGGTCGGCCTGCGGCGGCTCGCGCTGCGCTGCTCGTTCCGCCTCGGCCGCCACGCTCCCGTCCGCCCCAGAGGGGCTCCCAGCAAAGCAAGACATGAAAAGTCGGCGCTGGCGAGACGGCGCTAGACGGGCTATCAGTTTGGTGGTTTTGCTAGCCCGGTGCTAGCCAGGCACAAATGATAAGGGGCTAGCTTTCGCTAACCCCTTGATTTTGTGGCGCGCCCGGAGCGATTCGAACGCCCGACCCCTTGGTTCGTAGCCAAGTACTCTATCCAGCTGAGCTACGGGCGCGCATAAACAAGGCGCGCACTATAGCGGAAACGTGCGGCGGCGTAAAGTATGTTTTCGTTTATTTTGATAACAGGCACTTCCCCCATTCATTTCTCGCCTTGCTGCCACTGACTGACAAGGCAAGCTTGCACCCCACCATGAAACAGAATTACGACGAATCCAGTTTCCGCGTCCTCAAGGGACTCGAACCCGTGCGCGAGCGACCGGGCATGTACACCCGCACCGACTCGCCGGCCCACATCATCCAGGAAGTCATCGACAACGCCGCCGACGAGGCCTTGGGTGGTTTTGCCAAGAACATCCACGTGCTTGTCGCTAAGGATGGCGCCGTCACGATCACCGACGACGGCCGCGGCATTCCCGTCGGTCTGCATCCCGAGGAGAAGATTCCTGTCGTCGTGCTCGCCTTCACGCGCCTGCACGCTGGTGGCAAGTTCGACAAGAAATCCGGCAACACGGCCTACGCCTTCTCCGGCGGCCTGCACGGCGTCGGCGTCGCGGTGACCAATGCGCTCTCGCTCTCGGTCGAGGTCGAAGTCCGACGCGAAGGAAAAGTTCATGCCGTGAGCTTCAGCGAGGGCGGAGAGAAAATATCGGCGCTGGCAGTACGGGGTGAATGCGGCCGGCAGACCGGCACAAGGGTGCGTGTCGTACCCGATCCCAAGTATTTCGATGCACCGAAGGCGCCGCAGGCTGAACTGGAACGTCTGTTACGTTCAAAGGCCGTGCTGCTGCCCGGCGTGAAGGTCGCACTGGCGATCGAACAGGCCGATGGCAAGTTGCTGGAGAAGACTTGGCGTTACCCGGATGGTCTGTCTGGCTATCTGAAGGAAATCGCTGGCGAAGAGCTGGCGGTCGCCCCACTCTTCGCCGCCGAGAACTACGCCGGTGCCGATCACGAAAGTTTTGCCCCAGGCGAAGGCGCCGCCTGGGCCTTCGGTTGGTGGTCCGAAGCCGCGCCCTGCGAGTCCTATGTCAACCTGATCCCGACGGTAGCCGGCGGCACCCATGAATCCGGTCTGCGCACCGGTGTATTCGACGCAATCAAGGTTTTCATCGAACACCACGCGCTCCTGCCGCGCGGCGTGAAGCTGCAGCAGGAGGACATCTGCGGCAAGATGGGCTTCGTGCTCTCGGCGCGCATCCTCGACCCGCAGTTCCAGGGCCAAGTGAAGGAAAAACTCAACTCGCGCGAAGCGGTCAAGCTCGTCGCCGGTATGGTGCGCGACCCCTTTGAAATCTGGCTCAACCAGCATGTGGAGGCCGGCAAGGCCATCGCCGAACTGGCGATCAAGCAGGCGCTAGCCCGCCAAAAGAACGCACAGAAAGTCGAGAAGAGAAAGCAGTCCGGCGTCGCCGTGCTGCCAGGTAAGCTCTCCGACTGCGAATCCACCGACATTTCAGAAAACGAGCTGTTCCTCGTCGAAGGCGACTCCGCCGGCGGCTCAGCCAAGATGGCCAGGAACCGCGAGACGCAGGCGATCCTGCCGCTGCGCGGCAAGGTGCAGAACTCGTGGGAGATCGAGGCCAACCGCCTGTTCGCCAACAACGAGATTCACGACATCGCCGTCGCCTTGGGCATCGAGCCGCATGCTGCCACGGACAACCCGGACCTTTCTAACCTCCGCTATGGCAAGCTGGTCATCATGTCCGACGCCGACGTCGATGGCGCACATATCCAGACGCTGTTGCTCACCCTCTTCTACCGCCACTTCCCCGCTTTGCTGGCGCGTGGCCATGTCTATATCGCCCAGCCACCGCTCTATCGCGTCGATGTGCCGGCGGGCGGCAAGAAGCGACCGGCCAAGCGGCTTTACGCGCTCGACGACGGCGAACTCGACGCGATCAAGGACCGCCTCGCCAAGGAAGGCTTTGCACCCGAGAAGATCGAGGTCGGCCGCTTCAAGGGCCTCGGCGAAATGAATCCCGAGCAGCTGCGTGAAACCGCGATGGACCCGGCCACACGCCGCGTGCTGCCGGTCTTCGAACGTGGCGATGCCCATGACGAAACATTGAAACTTTTCAACCTGTTGATGGGCAAGGGCGAGGCTGCCGGCCGCCGCGCCTGGATGGAATCCAAGGGCCACCTTGCCGAGGCTGACGTATGAATCACGAAACTCCCGACCTGTTCGAAACCGCTCCACCAGCTCCACCTGCCGTCCCGCCAGCGCCGATTTTTCCCGAAGACGCGCTCCCCCTCGACAGCTACGCCGAGCGTGCTTACCTCGCCTACGCCATGAGCGTGGTGAAATCGCGCGCCTTGCCGCAGGTCGAGGACGGCCTTAAGCCCGTGCAGCGCCGCATCCTGCATGCAATGAACGAGATGCACCTGCCGTCGACGGCGAAGCACGTCAAGTCGGCGCGCGTCGTTGGCGACGTCATCGGCAAGTTTCACCCGCACGGCGATACCAGTGTGTATGACGCGATGGTCCGCGTCGCGCAGGACTTTTCGTTGCGCTATCCGCTCGTCGACGGCCAGGGTAACTTCGGCTCGCGCGATGGCGACGGCGCAGCGGCGATGCGCTACACCGAATGCCGCCTGACGCCGATCGCCGAACTGCTGCTCGCCGAAATCGACAAGGGCACGGTTGCTTTTGTTCCAAATTACGACGGCACCATGGTCGAGCCATCATTGCTGCCTGCCCGACTTCCGTTTGTCCTGCTCAACGGCGCCTCGGGCATCGCGGTCGGCATGGCCACCGAAATTCCGCCGCACAACCTGCGCGAGGTAGCCGAGGCCACGCGCCTGCTGATAAAGAAACCGGCCGCCACGCTCGACGAGGTGCTCGCCGTGCTACCGGCGCCGGATTTTCCCGGCGGTGGCCAGCTCATCTCCGCCCCGGCCGACATCCGCGAC
>JAXMKV010000050.1:0-7825 GCA_034371155.1 Gallionella sp.
TTTAATACAGCATGAAAGGTTTTCACCTTTCTTCATGACACACTAGGGCGGTTTCGCGCTAGCAAACCGCCAATCAACGCACAACATCGAGAACAATCGAACAGTAAAAACAGGCAGACATAAAAAACCCCCGCTTGGAAAATCCGAGCAGGGGTCAATTGTCATCACCACGAATGTGGCGGATTGCTAGCGCGAATCCGCCTTACGCGGGTTAATTAGGGTCTGTCCCCGTTTGTTTCCCGATTGTTGATTGTTCGATCTTAAATAGATAGTATCAGGGCAAAAGTCGATATCATCAGGCCAACACACTGTACCGTGCGCCACTTTTGCTAATGTAAAATAACCCTTGTCACGCAATCGATTAAAAGCTGGATAATCTAAATAAGGAGCAACATTAAAAATACGCATTTCACCATTGCTAAATGTAAGGTGTAATTGATAGTTTTCTAAAACTTCTACAGTAACAACACGCGGATTCATAACTTAACGTAACGGTTCAATTTTAAATATCGGTTCACCACGAACAGCTAATTTCCAGTCAGCAAGTAGATCTTCCTCATGAATAGCCATCCACACTTGAACCATTTTAAGTTTTTTAGGTGGTAAATCACCACTCAGTAACTCACCATCTGGAATTCTTAACACGGCAGTAAAATCCTGATATTCAACATGGATGTGCGGTGATTGATGATGATCAATATCCCTGAAATACATCATCACTAAAATCCCATAAAACATACTGATCGTTGGCATAACAAGCTCTCCATGAATTTAGAAAAGCCTAATATAGCAAATTAAATCGAGTCAAGCCCCCTTAATTGTAATTTAACATAAGCGCCATTATGCGAAAAAGCGCATAAAAAAAACCACCCAACCTGTTGAAAAGTTGGATGGTTTGTTGGGTTTGTTGGATTTAATTGGGGTCTGTCCCCTATTGTTCTATTGTTCCCCTATTGTTCCCTTGTTCCTTGTTGCGCCTTACGCGGGTTTCCCTATTGTTTTTGTTAGTTAGCCATCAAAACGTTGCGACGGGGTACATACCCCGTCGCGCGTTCGGGGTTTAGTGATTAAGCAAAGGTCATCTGCGAGATCTGTATTGCTGTTGCTCCCGGATTATCGGCATAGACCTGTCCAACAAGCGTGACGGCCCATGTCTGTGAGGGGCTGGTATCGGTATCTTCGATGTAGTAGATATCCCACGCCATCGAGGCGGTAGAGTTATTTCCTACGTTCGCACACAGCACCACGGCCTTGCTGTTATCGGCGACGGCAATCTTGCTTATTGCTGCAGACGTTGCAATATCGCTATCGCTCAAGAACGCCTTGTTGAAGACGATGCCGAGGTTGTTGGTGCCCGACAGATCAAGGCCTTCCGTAAAATCAACTGCGGTCAAATTTGCAGCAGTTAAGCTGAGGAAATCAGAGAAGTCCAGCGTCACCGAGTTATTCGCGGCGGCAATGTAGATATTGTCATCGCCGTTGGCAACAGCCGTCGCAGCAAAATTGACTACCGCCGTGCCGTCGCCAAAGATGAACATATCGTCACCACTACCGCCTGTCACCGTCATTGTCCCGGCAGCACCGCTATTATTGGGTTTGTTGGAGATCGAAACAGCAACGGTCGCACTGGAGGCATCCAGCGTAATTGACGTCGCCGTTCCGCCGTTCATGATGCCGATGTTGATCGGGTTGGTGACCGTTGCATTATCGAAGGCCGTGCTTGCGTTGGTGCCCAAGGTGATGCTGTGGGTTTGGCCGTCATCGAGTACGAGCGAACCGATGCTGCTCACATAGGTGAACTGCGCGTCGGTGATGGTGGCCGCGCCGGTAATCCAGAGCGTATCTTCTCCATCGCCGCCGTTGATCGTGTCATCACTGGTGAAATCAGCGTTGGCAAACTTGAAGAGATCGTCCCCGCTGCCGCCGGTCAGATTGTCATTGCCGCTACCGCTATTGAAGGTGACCTGGCTTGTAGATGAACTGACCAGCGTATCGTCACCCGAGCCTGTCGTGAAACTGGTAACAGTCGATGCGCCGATGACGATATTGCCCTCAACTTGGTACTGCGTTACCGATGTCACGGATGCCCCGAGATTGGTGACGGTGTAGGTCTGGCCGCTATCGACGCCGTTGTCGAAGTGCAGTTGCTGGCTCGTGACGTTAGCGGCATTAATGGCATACTCGATAACATCGCCTGGCTCGAAGTTAACCACTGTGAATTGCGTGGCTTTGGCCGTTGGGGCGATGCTCGCCGTACCTGATGACAGCATCGCCATGTAGATGGTATTCAGCCAGCCGTTCGAGACGCTATCGGTGGTTGCGGCATTACCAGCCAGATCACGAATAAAGCCAGCCGTCACGTCCAGCTTATCTTCGCCGCCGCGATAGGCGTATTGGAGATTAGAAGTAATGTCAGATTGCTTTTGAGCAACAAGCACAACCCATAAATTAGCATCAGAATTAACGTGGACACCCTGGATGTCTGATTCGGTAAAAGTGATGTTCGGAGTCGTATCGTCATCGCCGTTTAAATCCCACACCAACTTGGACCAATCAAGGCGAGATTTTATATCTGTGGCCTGACTTTCTCCAGACTCCAGAATGGAGTTAAAACCAGCGCCTAAAATTTGCAGATTCCCTGTTCTCTCATCGTAAACGGCAGAGGTGATCGTCGAATTCGGCGGCGTTTCGTCCGGAGCCGGCGTAATCGTGATCGGCGCAGTCGCCGCTTCATGCGTCATCATATTCCCCGCCTTATCGCCAAAGAACCCACTCTCCAGGTCGAGGTAGTCATTTTCGCCGCCATAGCCGGTTGCCTCTTCCAAGGCAGTCGCCTTGTCGCTGCCGAGTACAATCGTCAGGGTGGTACCGCTGGTTACTTTGGCGGACGAGATGTCGCCCACCGCAAAGGAAACATTGTCGGTGTCGTCGTTATCAATATCCCAAGTGAGTTTTGACCAGTCCAGCCGTGCCTTGATCTCCGTGTCGGCATTCTCGCTACTCTCGAGCAGGGTACTGAATCCGGTGCCGGTCACGGTGATGGTGTTGGTGACCTCTACATAACCGAGAGATGTTGCCGCGAGCGAGGGCGCCGTCGTATCCACCGTAATCGCCAATGCACTCGAAGCTACCGACACGTTACCCGCAGCATCGGCGGCCTTGGCGGTAAGCGAGTGGCTGCCTTCGACCAGACTGATGTCGATGCTGAAGTTGCCGCTGGTGGCGGTGCCGGTGTTAAGAGCGGTGGTGCCGTCGGTGGCGTAGATCGTCACGGTGCTGCCGGTTTCTGCCGTGCCGCTGATGGTGAGATCGTTGGTTTTATTGGTCAGGTTATCGCTGTTGGATTCGCCGGTGTCGTCGTCTTCGGCCAGGTCGAGGCCGCTCGGGGCGCTAGGGGCATTGGCATCAATGGCGTCGTTATCTTGTGTAATCGCCGTCGTAAAAACCGTACTTTCATTACCCACCGGATCAACCAGCGTGACGCTGACGGGAATGTTGCTATCCGCTGCCACATCGGTACCGCCACTGGTCACGGTAAAGGTCGCCGTGTAGGTGGTGTCGTTGGTTTTGGTGAGGCTGCCCAAGGTGAAACCGCCGATGGTCGAGCCATTCTTCAGCGTCAGTATTTCGCCCGTGGCGTCGGCTACCGTGATGGTAACGGTGACCACATCATCGATCTTCATGACCTCATTCGGGATGGAAACGGCGCTGATGGTCGGCGCGATGCTGTCGACCAGCACGCCGGTGGTGGTGGGCGGGGTGAAGGTCAAATCAATTATGGCGTTGGGTGTCGTTGCCTGATCCACAATCGTGCCGGAATTTAACTGTAGAGGCGAGGCGACAGCGATGCCGTCAGTGTCGTTCAGGGCGATTTCAACGGTGTAGCGGAAAGTCAGAGTGTTACTGCCTGTCCCGCTGTTATAGGTGGCGTATTTGGTATCAGTGCCGATGGTCAGTGCCAAGCGTGGCGAACCGGTAATATCCACTGGCTCGCTGAAGGTCACGGTGAAGTCGAGATTATCCGTGGCCTTGTAGGTGTCGTTGGTGGGAGCGGTGACGCTGAGGATGGTGGGTGGGGTAATATCGCCTTGAATGGTGATAACGCCATCGCTCAGTGCATCGTCCGTCGCGGCATTGTCGGAAATGTCTCGGGCGAAACCGGCGGCGATGTCGAGGGTGTCGGCGGCATTCGATTGGCCTGTGCCATAACCCGTCGTGCCTTCGAGCGTGGCGCCCTTGGTATTGGTGAGCTTGATGGTCAGCGTGGTGTCACTGGTTGCCTTGGCGGAATCGATGTCGGCAAGTGCGAACGTCACATCTGCGGTCGTGTTGTCATCGCCGTTAATGTCCCATACCAGCTTAGTCCAGTCCAGCCGACCCTTGATGTCGGTGGTGGTGCTTTCGCCGCTTTCGAGCAGGGTGTCGAAGTCGGTGCCAGTGAGGGTGATCGTGTTGCTGTCCTCATCGTAGGCGGCGCTGGTGATGGTGGTGGTGGGCGCGGTTTCGTCGCTGGATTTGAAGATGTCGTTGGCGCCCTTGGTAACCGCGCCCTTCCATGCGGCGTATTGTTGCGGGCTGACGGTGGCGGTGATAGCTGCGTCCGTGCCATCATCGACGGTTAGCGCGGTTAGCTTGGTGAGGTCGACGTTGGTGAGATTGACTGAGGTTGTGACTGTGCCGGTGACAGTGCCGCTGACAGAAATATTCGCTAGGTTGGTATCGGCGGCTAGGCCGGTGATGATGACGTTGCCGTTGTCGTTGCTGAAGACTGTCTTGCCGGAAGCCTGCGCTGCGGTCATAGTGAGAGTAGCGCCTGATGCCACATTATATATATCGACACAACCAAGATTATTGTTGCTGCTGATATCAATATTTGATGCCACCACAGTGTTTACGTGGGTTACAGTAATACTTGACAAGTCACTATCTGCAGCCAACATACCAACTGAGACGGTGCCTTCACCCGATATAGTGACGCCCACCAGTTTTTCTGCCGAACCGCCCAAAAAGGCACCCGTAGAAACTTCAAACGTCGCGTTACCCATTGTGGCAGTGTTGTCGATGGACAGCATACCGCTGGACACCGTAACCGCCGCCTTGCCAAACGCGCCGGTAAAGGTGACATTACCGGCAGATGCAGCAGTAAGCGTCGTGGCAGTAATGCCGCTCAGATCGGCAGTTGCCGAGGCATTCAGCGCCGTCACCGCCACCGTGCCCGTGCCATCAATGGTCTTACCCGTAACCTGAGCAGCTGTGGCGGAGAGCGTTTGATCGCTGCCAACAGTAATCTTGGTAATCGTAGAAAGGTCGGCGGTGGTGGTCGCAGTAACACCGCCACGAGTGAAAGTTGCCACGGTATCATCAGCCAGAGTAAATGTAATATCACCCGTTGCCGTGCCGTCAAAAGTGACTACGCCATTGGCTTCATTCACTGTGAAATCTGGTGCGGTAACCGTTGAATTATTGGTCACTGCTGTCAGCGTCTGGTCGAGTGCGCTATTGGGTGTTGCTGCGGCATCCTTGATGGAGTTGGTGACATTACCCGCGCTGGCGGTGTAAGCCACAGTGACAGTGGTGCCGGTAATAATTGGGGGGCCCACGGTCAGGGTGACGGTGCTGTTGATCACTACGGCATTGGTCACGGTAGTGTTGCCGCTGTTCAGTGTAATGGCGTAGTCAGCCGCTTCGGCAGTGCCGGTCAGCGCTTCGCTGTAGGTGATGACGATTGACAGGCCATTGGCCGCCACTGCGGCGGAAACCATGGTCGGTGGGGTGGTGTCCGGTGTTGGGCTTGGACCAGGACTTGGAGCGGGAGATGGCTCTGGAGCAGGTGCAGGCGATGGCTCTGGAGCAGGTGCAGGCGATGGCTCTGGAGCAGGTGCAGGTGATGGCTCTGGAGCAGGTGCAGGTGCAGGTGATGGCTCTGGAGCGGGAGCAGGTGCAGGAGCAGGTGCAGGTGATGGCTCTGGAGCGGGAGCAGGTGCAGGTGCAGGAGCAGGTGCAGGTGATGGCTCTGGAGCGGGAGCAGGAGCGGGAGCAGGTGCAGGTGCAGGTGATGGCTCTGGAGCGGGAGCAGGTGCAGGAGCAGGTGCAGGTGCAGGAGCTGGAGCAATCACCCCAATTTCAGCGGCATTTGCCGCGTCATTAAACGCATCGCCGGTAAAGCCGGATGCAATCCCACTGAAGTCGCCGCCTGCAGCCGCTGCTGCCTGCATTTGCGCGGCCATTTCGCCTTGGGCAACAACCTGTGCCTGGGCGATGTTGGCTAATATGTCGTTAATGTTGCCTCCGGCTGCCACTGCGTTATTAACGTTATCGGCTGCTGCGGCGAGCATGGACGAAAAGGCTTCGGCGACGTTGGCAATGGTGCCTGCGGCGGCGTTCAGTGCGGGGTCGGTTGACCCGGTTGCGCTGTCGTTAAGGATGCTTTGCAGCATGGCTTGGTCGCTAAAATTGATGACGCCGTCACCGTTTGCACTGTCATTTTCGATGGCGTTGGCCAATGCATTCAATACCGCCGCGCCCGCTGTGGCGGCATCTGTGCCGGATGCGCCTTGCAGGGTGCTGCTGGCGGCGGCGATGAAGTTGGCGATTTTGGCGGCTTCGGCTTGGACTTGTGCGCCAAGTGCACGTTGTTCGGGGGTGGCATTCGGGTTGCTGGCGACGGCCAGGGGGTCGAAGGTGGTGAAGTCGAGTTTGCTGGAATCCAGGCCGAGTGCTTTGGCGACCAAGTTTTGCGCTTCGGCGGCGGTCAGGCCTTTGTCGACAAAACTTTGCTGTAAGGTGGTCAGCGGATTGGCGGTGGTGGAACCGGCCGGTGCGGTCATGATGCCGGTGAACGGCAAGTTGGTGGAAATGTCGGTGCCGCCGGTGACGGTGATGGTGCCAAACACGCCGGCAGGCAGGGTGAAGTTGCCCTGGGCGTCGGTGAATACGATGACGTCAGGTTGCCCCGGCACTTTGACGGTGACGGTGGCGCCGGCAATGTAGCCGTCCTGCGCTACGCCGCTGTGCGGATTGTCAAACAGGGCTTTGGCGGCGGCGACGCTGGCGGCATGGGCGGTGACGGCTTTCAGTGCTTGTTGCAGGGTGCCAAGGTCGAGGGCGTTTCCGGCTTTGTCGACGGAATAATATTTTGCCACTTCGGTGCGGTTGTCGAACAGTGCCGCTGTCGCGCCCCAGATGGGGTCGTTATGGTCGATGCTGTCGAGCAGGGTGACCAGATGGCTGATCATGTCGCCTAAGCTGAGTCCTGAGGCCATTTGCCAGACGAGGAAGTCGACGGCATTGGCTTTGTCGGCTGCGCTGGCGGTGTTACCGGCGAGGTTGTTGATGATTTTTGTGGCGATGCCGGTGTTGTGATGGCTGGCGGCTGCGCCCCAGCTGGCGTCGGTTGAAGGGATAGAGGACAACACTTGGGTGATTTCGGCGATGATGTCGGCCTGGCTGGCACCGCCGGCCATTTTGTCGGTGATGAAGCTGACCGCCCAGGCTTTGTCGGCTGCAGTGGCGTGGTTGCCGACCAGGTCGTTGACAAAGTTAGTTGCAAATTGGCTAGGGGACAGGTTGGCGGCGTAGCTTTTGCCAAAAAATATTGCAGCACCCGACAGGGTTTGGGCTACCCACTTAAAACGGGACAAAACGCAGAACTAGCCACGGTATATCTGTATCATTAGTTAATGACAAAAAAACAGAACGACACAAGCTATACGCGCGGCTAGCAGAAGCATTGTCACTGAGATTGGCAAAATTGGCAAACAAAGTGTTCGGGTGCTGGGTGAAACCATTGGCCGCTCCAAAAGCAGCGCCCATCGCCTGCTCCAGG
>JAXMKV010000051.1:0-30076 GCA_034371155.1 Gallionella sp.
CCCGCAACGGCGGGGTTTGTTTGGAGCGTAAAGCAGCAATCAGGTCGACATTTCGGTCAGGATGTTCTTCAACCAGCTTTCGGCATAAATCGCTTCGACCTCGGAGAGATCGGGAGAGACGCCAACCGAGCCCGGTACCGCCTCGATGACATTCTTCTCCTTGTTCACCCGATAGACGCCGGTGACGCTGACGGCTTCCTTGGCTGACAGGTAGCTGTAACAGGTGTTGATGCCGGACATTTCGGTGATTTCCTTGCCGTTCATCAATGCCACGATACTGCTGGCGCAGACCTTGGCTTCCGAGTTGGCCGAGTAGCCAGACTTGGGCATGGCGCCGGCGATAGAGGAATCGCCGATGACATGGATGTCCTTGTGCAGGGTGGATTCGAAAGTCATTGGATTGACCGGGCACCACTTCTTGTCGTCACCCACCAGGCCGGCGACATGAGCAATATGACCGGCCTTCTGGGGCGGGATGAGGTTGATGACGGCGCCCCTGACTTCTTCGACGCCCTCGATCAGCACGGTCATATTCCGGGTATCCACTTCCGTGACCTTCTTGGCCGGACGGTAGTCAACGAGGCCATCGTAGTGCTTCTTCCAGCCCTTCATGAACAGGCCCTTCTTGGAGACGATGTCCGGGTTGGCGTCAAGAATGATGACCTTGGAGCCGGGTTTGTGCTGCTTGAGGTACATGGCAATCATGCTGGCCCGCTCGTAGGGGCCGGGCGGACAACGGAAGGGCGCCAGGGGAATGGAGATCACCACGTTGTCGCCCGGCTTCAAGGCTTCCAGTTGCTTGCGCAGCAGGATGGTCTGCGGTCCTGCCTTCCAGGCATGGGGCATGACTTCGGGCGTGGAGGCCATATCGTAGCCCTTGATCTCGTCGGTGCGGAACTCGATTCCGGGGGAGACCACGAGGCGGTCGTACTTGAAGACACCCTTGCTGGTCGTCACGCTGTGGCCCGCGGCGTCGATGCCGGTGACCTCGGCCTGGACCACCTTGATGCCGTGGTTGGCGGCCAGCTTGTCATACTTGATGGTCAGCGGCGACAGATCCTTCAGCAGTCCGCCGAGATAGAGATTGGAGAACGGGCAGGACACGAAATGGTCGTTGCGCTCGATCAGTGTCACCTCGATGGACGGATCCATCATGCGAACGTACTTGGCGGCGATCGTGCCGCCGTAGCCGCCGCCGATCACCACCACCTTGCGTGTAGGCGCGCTGGCAGTTTTAGGCTGTTGCGTGGCGCATCCGGCCAGCCCGGCGGTTGCGACGCCGGCGCCGGCGCCGAGCAGTTTCAGGAAATTTCTGCGTTCCAGAGTCATGTTCATTCCTCCCTTATTTAACGCTAGCGTAGAAGTGCAAGAGGGCGTCCAGGTCTTCCTTGGACATGGGATCGACCTTCTCTTTCATTTTTTCCGGCATCTTGCGATGGCCCGTCAGATAGTCCGCCATCTGCATCTGCAGATAAGTCAGCCACTGGCTGGCCATGACGGGGGTGTCGTCCTTGCCTTCCTTGCCGTCATCGATATGACAACGGCTGCAGTTGGCTTCCTGCAGGCTGGCGCCCCTGGAGACCTTCGCCGGGTCAAGGGACTGGTTCGTCACATGGATCTTCTGCTTGGAGAAAAACTCGCCCATGGCGGCGATCTCGGCATCACTGTAGCCCTTCGCCAGACGGCCCATGACCGATGCCGGGCGTGCGCCGCTCTTGAATTTCGTCATGGCGTCGACGATGGATTCCTTCGACTGACCGGCCAGGCTCGGCATGCTCGGGCCGGCGCTGCCGCCGTTGGTACCATGACAGCCGGCACAGGCATTGGACAGCATCGCCGCAGTTGGCGGTGCCGCCTGCGCCATCGCAGATATAGCCAGGACGCCTGTGGTCAGCGCCCATCCTCTCCACTTCATCGTCATTTTCTGTCTCCTCAGATTTGATGAAAGTACTGCTCGCCAGCACAAAGTGTAGTCAAAAGACCACTTTGCTCCTTATTGCTTTTGTACGTCAATGTAACTCTTCACGCCCGGATTGGGTTTGTCCAGCCCGAACTGGTAGCCCAGCGAAACATAATGGAAGCGGGCGTTGGTGTAGTCCTCGTGAATCGCAAAGCCGAAGTTATATACCTTGCCTGCAGTAATGGCATGGTCGCCTTTGCCGCCGCCGGTCAAAGTGCGCTCGAAGGTCACCACCCACTTGTTGCCCTCCTTCTTGCCCTCCGCCTTGACTAGCGCCTTGCCACCTTCCATGTAACGGGATTCGGCGACATAACCGTCAGCCGGCGTCTTCTCGCCGCTGCGGTACTGTATCAGGTCCATGAACTTGCCGGAGGCCAGATCGCCGTTCTTGATGTACTTGGTCTTCTTGTCGTCCTTGGCGTTTTTCATGGTGCGCAGATCGCTGTGGCAGGTTGCCCAGCAGCCATTGATTTCGGCGCCTTCGACCGTGCCGCCGCCGTCGAACATCATGGTCAGCTTGACTTCATTCTTCTGGTCGAGCTTCTTCGTGCCGATCTTGGGGGGCACCCACTCGAAGCGGAAATAGATCTTGTCTCCATCATGCGCGGCCTGGAACGTCACCGGGATGGACCCAACCTTGCCGGCCGGAGGCGTCGGCTCAAGCACGGTCCTGGAACTGCCGACCGGCTTGCCGGCAACGATGTTGTCGCCGATTTCGTTGGCATCGCCTTCGTGGCACTTCGCGCACGTGCGCTTCTTGTTCACGATGTCCGGTACCGCCGAGTGGTCAGGCTTGTTCATCACCCATTCAAGCGAGGCCTGGCCCGGATAGAACAAGGTCATCTTGCGCTGGGGAACCTTGCTCCAGTCCGGCGCCGCGGACACCCCGCCGGCGACCAGTGCACCGGTTAAAAACAATGCGATCTTTTTCATCTCTAAGCTCCTTCAAATAATCCGAAAATGTATCGGCGGGCGGCTGCCGCACGTACCGACAGCATAGTCCTTACTGCGCCGCCGGGGCCGCCTGTTCCTGCTCCAGCAGGTGATGCACCGCCTTGTGGGCGATCCCCTTGTGGCAGTCGATGCACGTCATGCCGTCCTCGATGGCGCCTTCGTGCTTGACCACGGAGCGGTCCTTCTGTTTTTCCGGATCCATGGTGTTGAAGTCGTGGCAGTTGCGGCATTCCTTCGAGTCGCGTTTCTCCATCTGCGCCCAGACGCGCTTCGCCATCACCAAACGATGCGCCTCGAACTTCTCCGGTGTGTCGATCGTACCCTTGATGTGGCCGATGACGTCGCGCGCGGCTATGATCTTTTGCATCGACTTGAACAGGTAGTCGGTGGGGGTCTTGCTGCTGGCGACATGGCAATCTGCACATTGCACCGTCGTTCCGCTACGGTTCTTGTAGTGGACAGTCTCTTTCAGTTCCTCGTAAGGAATGGTCATTGAATGGCAGGACATGCAGAAATCCGAACGGTTCGTATATTCCATGCCCATGTTGAGGCCGCCCCAGATGATCACGCCGCCCAGAAGGCCGGCCAAGAGTGCGCCGACCACGGCCGTACGCAAGCTCAGGCACTTCCTGAAAATCCCGCCCTTGCCTTCGGTTTTTTGAGCTTCTTTTTGAGCTTCGTCTGCCATCGTTCAAATCCAAAAAGTTCGTTGGCCGCGAGCGGCAAAACGTTTAATTCACTTCAAGTCTAATGGAAAATTGCGCAGCGCGCACCGCATCCACCCATGCCGCCGACACTTCACCGCACCATTTCCAATGCGACTTCAGTCTCAAGGTTTCCAGCATCCGCAAGGCGATAAAAATATCTGCAAGACGATGAATGTTAATTCCAGGCCACATGAAATTAAATGGTACTTTTGGAGGGGAAGAAAATTGCCTCACAAAGGAAAAACCGGCGCCGCGCAGCGGGTTGAACACCGTTTCGAGGCGCCAGAAGCAGCCGCCGGCCAGAGTCCAACGACGTGGGCCATGCTCTCTGCTTGACGAATGCCGGAGGTCATCGCGAGGCTCTTAGAGCCGTGGCAATCCAGAGGTCGTAGTTCCGGCTGATATTCCTGGTTGCTTCGGCTTCGTCGCAATGACGGTTCAGACGACGGGAACCGTTTCCTTGAACGACGCACGCGTCGCCAGCTTGTCGGCGAGCCTGGCCAGATTGGGATGCGCGGTGCGCCAGTCGATTCCGGGGGCGCGCAGTTCCAGATAGCCGAGCGTGCAGCCGCAGGCGACATCGGCGAGCGTCATGCTGTTGCCGAGGTACCAGGGCTTTTCGCCCAGCGCTTCCGACAGGGCGCCCAGCCCGCGGAACAGGGTTTTTTCCTGCAGCACCAGCCAGTCGCTGCTCTGCTGTTGGGGCGAACGTTTCTTTTCCAGGTAAACCGCCACCGTGGCATCGGTGACGCCGTCGGCCAGGGCTTCGATGCCGCGCACGATCATGCGGCTTTTCGGTTCCGACGGGATCAGGTGCGCCACGGGGCTGACGTGGTCGAGATACTCGACGATGACGCGCGAATCGAACACGCTGCTACCGTCTTCCAGCACCAGCACCGGCACCTTGCCGAGCGGATTGAGGCCGGCAACGGGGCTGTCTGGCAACCAGGGATTTTCGACCTGGAGCTGGAACGGGATTTTCTTTTCCAGCAGCACCACACGGGCTTTGCGGCCATAGGGGCTGGTGAGCGAGGTGACGAGTTTCATGCGGAGTTCGATCCTGAGGTGCTTGGTTGATTGTTAGACATGCTCGCGGGCGCCGCCATTATCGCCTGCTGCCAGCGCGGCTCCAACCCGTTCGCGCAGCGCCGGCAACACCTCCTGCTCGAACCAGGGATGACGCTTGAACCATAGACGATTGCGCGGGCTGGGGTGCGGCAGCGGGAAATAGTCCGGGGCGAATTCACGCCAGGCGGCCACCGTATCGGCCAGGGTGCGGCCACGGCGGCGGCCCAGGTAATGCGCCTGCGCATAGACGCCGATCAGCAGGGTGAGCCGGATGTCGGGCATGACGGCACGCAGCTTCGGATGCCACAGCGGCGCGCATTCCGGACGCGGCGGCAGGTCGCTGCCCTTGACCGTGCCGGGATAGCACAGACCAGAGGGGACGATGGCGATGCGCGAGACGTCGTAGAACTCGTCGCGCGTCATCCCCAGCCATTGCCGCAGTTGGTCGCCCGAGAGGTCGTTCCAGGGGATGCCGGTTTCGTGCACCCGTCGACCCGGTGCCTGGCCGACGATCAGCAGGCGCGCGGTGGGGGAAACGCGCAGCACAGGGCGTGGCGGATGAGGCAGGTGCGCGGCGCAGACTGTGCACGCCTGCGCCTGCGCCACCAGTTCGGCAAGCGCTTGGGGCTTGGCTTTAGCCGGCGTGGTCGACGATGAACTGCTTGACCGCATTGACGTCGGCATCCATGACGTGCTTTTTCTGCGGCTGCGCCTCGAGGTCGGCGAGTTCGGCCGGGCGCACCGGATCGATGCCGAGCGCTTCGCGGATCGCGTCCTCGAACTTGGCGGGCTGCGCGGTTTCCATGCAGATCAGCGGCACACCGGGCTCGCGATGCTCCAGCCCCACCTTCAGTCCGTCGGCGGTGTGCGGGTCGATCATCGTGCCGTACACCTGGTACACGGTGCGGATGGTGTCGATGCGGTTGGCGTGGTTGCTCGAGCCGGAGACCATGCCGAATTCGGCGACATGTTTGAACAGACCATCCGCATTCAGATCGAAGCTGCCGCCGGACTCGACCGCGCCCCACAGGCTGCGGATTTTTGCAGCGTCGCGTCCAGTCAGGTCAAAGATGAAGCGCTCGAAGTTGGAGGCCTTGGAAATGTCCATCGACGGGCTGGAAGTGTGTTTTGTCTCAGGCCGCGGGCGGTAGACGCCGGTCCGGAAGAACTCGTCGAGGACGTCGTTTTCGTTGGTGGCGACGATCAGCTTCCTGATCGGCAGGCCCATCTGTTTCGCGATGTGGCCCGCGCAGACGTTGCCGAAGTTTCCCGAAGGCACCGAAAACGACACCTGCTGGTCGTTGCTCCGGGTCGCCGCGAAATAGGCCTTGAAGTAGTACACGCTCTGCGCCGCGACGCGCGCCCAGTTGATCGAGTTGACCGCGCCGATGTGGTGTTTCGTCTTGAATTCGAGGTCGTTCGATACTGCCTTGACGATGTCCTGGCACTGGTCGAACACGCCGCGAATGACGAGATTGTAAATATTGGCGTCGGTGAGCGCATACATCTGCGCCTGCTGGAAGCGCGTCATGCCGTGCTCGGGCGACAGAATGAAGACGCGGATGCCGCGCTTGCCGCGCATCGCGTATTCGGCTGCGGAGCCGGTGTCGCCGGAGGTGGCGCCGAGGATGTTCAGCTCGCCGCCGGCTGCCTCTCCAGCAGAAGACTGGGCCAGCACGTACTCGAACAGGTTGCCCAGGAGCTGCATCGCCATGTCCTTGAACGCCAGCGTCGGACCGTTGGACAGTTCGAGGATATGCACCCCCGGCGCAATCGTGCGCAGCGGCGTGATCTGGCTCGCATCGCTATCGGTGCGCCCGTTGCTATAAACCTCGGCGGTGTAAGTCTTCGCGATGATCGCCTTAAGATCATCCGCCGGAATATCGGTGGCGAACTTGGACAGCACCGCATATGCGAGATCGGCATACGACAGTGTGCGCCACGTATCCAGCTCGGCGCGCGTCACCTGCGGATATTGCTCCGGCAGATACAAACCGCCGTCCGGCGCGAGGCCGCCCAGCAGGATTTCGGTGAAGGTCTTAGCGGGCGCATTGCCGCGGGTGGAAATGTATTTCATTCGTTACTCTCTTTTCCGTCATTCCCGCGAAGGCGGGAATCCAGTCGATTAGACAGCCCCGCGTCGCGGGACAAAACAAACAAATTGTCGGCTTCGCCGAACCAATCTTTTTACTGGATTCCCGCTTTCGCGGGAATGACAGTCTATTTTCCCAATTCTTCCATCCGCAGCTTGGTCACCTTGCCCGCGACCACACCCAGCGCTTCGATCTTGCCAATTGCCGCGTTGATGCGTTTCTCGCGCGTCTGGTGCGTCAGCATGATGAGATCGGTCTGGTCTTCGCCTTCGCCCGGTTCCTTCTGGATCACGGCGTCGATGGAGATTTGTTCGTCGGCGAGGATGCGGGTGATGTCGGCCAACACGCCCGGTTTGTCCTGCACGCGCAGGCGCAGGTAGTAGCTGGTCGTGACGTCGTCCATCGACAGTATCTTCAGGTCGGCCATCGCGTTCGGCTGGAACGCCAGATGCGGCACGCGGTTCTCCGGGTCGGCGGTGTGCATGCGCGTCACGTCCACCAGGTCGGCGATCACAGCACTGGCTGTGGGTTCCGCGCCGGCGCCCTTGCCGTAATACAGCGTCGCACCGACGGCGTCGCCCTGCACCAGCACGGCGTTCATCGCGCCTTCGACGTTAGCGATCAGGCGCTTGCTCGGGATCAGCGTCGGGTGTACACGCAGTTCTACGCCTTCGTCGGTGCGCTTGGTGATGCCCAGCAGTTTGATGCGGTAGCCGAGTTGTTCGGCGTACTTGATATCCGCCGCGTCCAGTTTGGAGATGCCTTCCACATGCGCCTTGTCGAACTGCATCGGGATACCGAACGCCAGCGCGGACAGAATGGTGATCTTGTGCGCCGCGTCCACGCCTTCGATGTCGAAGGTCGGGTCGGCTTCGGCGTAGCCCAGACGCTGCGCCTCTTTCAGCACGGTATCGAAACTCAAACCCTTGTCGCGCATCTCGGACAGGATGAAGTTGGTCGTGCCGTTGATGATGCCGGCGATCCATTCGATACGGTTGGCGGTCAGACCTTCGCGCACCGCCTTGATGATAGGGATACCGCCCGCAACCGCCGCTTCGAACGCAACCATCACGTTCTTGTCCTGAGCGGCCTTGAAGATTTCGTTGCCGTGCGTGGCGAGCAGCGCCTTGTTCGCGGTGACCACGTGTTTGCCGTTGGCGATGGCTTTCATGACCAGCTCTTTCGCGACGCCGTAGCCGCCGATCAGTTCGACGACGATATCCACTTCGGGGTCAGCCACCACGGCGAACGCATCGTCGGTGATGCGGCATGCGCCGCCGGTGACCTGTTTCGCCAGTTCCACATTCTTGTCCGCGACCATGGTGATGCGGATGGGGCGACCGGCACGGCGGGTGATTTCTTCCGCGTTGCGTTGCAATACGGTGAATGTCCCGCCGCCGACTGTGCCGATGCCGAGGAGTCCTACGTTGATTGGTTTCATAGTTTAACCATGTGAAAAGTGAAAGGCGAAAAGTGAAACGTGAAGCCAAGATGTGTTTTTGATTTTACCTTTCACATTTTACCTTTCACGTTTCACGTTCTTATAACGTTCCGTGCTGCTTGCGATAGTTTTCCAGGAAGCGCGCGATGCGGCCCATCGCATCGGCGAGGTCGTCGGCGATGGGCAGGAACACGATGCGGATATGGTCCGGATGTATCCAGTTGAAGCCGCTGCCCTGCACCACCAGCACCTTCTCCTCTTCCAGCAGGTCAAGGATGAATTGCTGATCGTTCTTGATCGGATAAATTTTGGGATCAAAGCGCGGGAACAGGTACAGACCGGCCTTGGGTTTGACGCAGGTCACGCCCGGAATCGCGGTCAGCAGGCTGTAGGCAAGCTCGCGCTGCTTGGCCAGACGGCCGGTGGGCGCAACCAGGTCGTGGATGCTCTGGTAGCCGCCCAGCGCGGTCTGGATCGCGAACTGTCCCGGCACGTTGGAGCACAAGCGCATCGAAGCCAATATCGTCAGGCCGTTGATGTAGTCCTGCGCATGCTTCTTCTCACCGGAGAGCACCATCCAGCCGGCGCGGTAGCCGCAGGCGCGGTAGTTCTTCGACAGGCCGTTCATGGTCACGAACAGCAAATCATCTGCCAGCGATGCCATGGAAGTATGCGTCGCGCCGTCGTACAACATCTTGTCGTAGATCTCGTCGGCGAAGATAATCAGCTGGTGCTCGCGCGCGATCTGGATGATCTCCTTAAGCATCTCGTCCGAATACAGCGCGCCGGTCGGGTTGTTCGGATTGATGACGACGATGGCGCGGGTGTTCGGCGTGATCTTGCTGCGCATGTCGGCGAGGTCCGGCATCCACTCGTTGGCCTCGTCGCAGATGTAATGACGCGGCGTGCCACCCGCCAGGGTGACTGCCGCAGTCCACAGCGGGTAGTCGGGTGCGGGCACCAGCACTTCGTCGCCTGTGTTCAACAGACCCTGCATCGCCATCACGATGAGCTCGGACGCGCCGTTGCCGATGTAGATGTCGTCCAGCCCCACGCCCTTGATGTTCTTACCTTGGCAGTAATGCATGATCGCCTTGCGTGCCGCGAACATACCCTTGGAATCGGAATAGCCGGACGAATTCGGCAGATTCAGGATCACGTCCTGCTGGATTTCCTCGGGCGCTTCGAAGCCGAAGGGCGCGAGGTTGCCGATATTCAGCTTGATGATGCGCTGGCCTTCTTCCTCCATCTGCTTGGAGCGCTCCATCACCGGGCCGCGTATGTCGTAGCACACGTTGGAAAGCTTGGTCGATTTCAGAATGGGTTTCACGTTGTCTCACTCGTCTGGTTCAGGTCATCGCGCGGCCTACCCGATGGTAGAATCCAACCCTGCGCGCAATCACCACAAGGGGCGCGATTTTACCTGCCCATTGCCCTGCGCGGCAAATAGAATGGAGAAAGACATTGAAGTTCCAGCTGACCCGTCTGGGCGACATCAAGATATTCACCGCACACGGCACCGATCACGTCATGGTCAACGGTGAACGCTACGACACCAGCATCGTGGTGCAGGCCGACGAGGTGCGCGACGACTGGCGCATCGGCGGCTTCGATTCCCTGCGAGCGGAGGATTTCGCCTATTTCCTTGAACTCAAACCGGAAGTATTGCTGGTAGGAACCGGTGCACAGCAGCGCTTCGCCCATCCGCGCCTGTACCGCGCACTGACCGATGCGGGCATCGGAGTCGAATTCATGAACACTCCGGCAGCCTGCCGCACCTACAATATTCTGGTCGCCGAAGACCGCAAGGTGACCGCCGCGATCTTGATTTGAAGCACAGTGATTTTGAACCGTAGGGACGCGGCCTGCCGCGCCCCGAATTTTATAGAAAAGGCGTGACGGATCGCGCCACAAAGGATGCCATGAGCCAATCTCTGAAAAACGTTATCGAGCAAGCCGACCGCGTCATTCTCGGCAAACCGCAGCAGATCCGCCTCGCCCTCGCCTGTCTGCTGGCGCGCGGCCATCTGCTGATCGAAGACATGCCCGGTGTGGGAAAAACAACGCTGGCACACGTGCTGGCGCACACACTCGGATTGCAGTTCCAGCGCATCCAGTTCACCAGCGATCTGCTGCCTGCCGATATTCTCGGCGTGTCGGTATACCAGCGCGACAGCAGCGAATTCGTCTTCCACCCCGGCCCGATCTTCGCGCAAATGATCCTCGCGGACGAGGTGAATCGCGCGACACCCAAGGCGCAGAGCGCGCTGCTGGAAGCGATGGAAGAACAACAGGTCACCATCGAGGGCACGACGCGCCCCCTGCCCGCACCCTTCTTCGTCATCGCCACACAGAATCCGGCACATCAGGTCGGCACTTTTCCGCTGCCGGAATCGCAACTCGACCGTTTCCTGATGCGCATCCAGATGGGCTATCCCGATGCGCAGGCGGAGCGCGGCCTGCTATCCGGCGTGGACAGGCGCGAGATCGTCGCCCAGCTCAAACCGCAAATGGAAAGCGCAGAACTGCTGGCCCTGCAACAACGTGTCAGACAGGTATTCGTCTCGCCCGCGCTGCTCGACTACATCCAGGCTATCCTGCGCCACACCCGCGAAACGGCACACTACACCCACGGGCTGAGCCCGCGTGCAGGATTGTCGCTGCTGGCCGCCGCCCGCGCTTGGGCGCTGATCGACGAACGCGATGCGGTGCTGCCGGAAGACGTGCAAGCGGTGTTGCCCGGCGTGGTCAGCCACCGCCTGCAGCCGCTGGGGGAGCGCTCCCGGCAGGACAGCGACGCGCTGGCACTGGAACTAATCGCGGCGGTCGCGCTCCCGTAGCGGACATGACAATAGCGCCACTCCAGATCATGAGAACCGCCAAGTCCATGATTCCATGCGGGAGCCTGCTTCATCGGGCGATATCCCCTTCCGCCATGTGCAATCGCTCAGCCAAACCGGGATCCCGCGATGTCGCTCCACGGTAATACTGTGCTCGCCGCCCTCCGACAACGCTTCAACACTTGGCTGTTCCGCCCGAGGATCGAAAGCGGAACCATCGTCCTGTCCCAGCGCCGCATCTTCATCCTCCCGACCAGACAAGGCTGGGCCTTGTCCATAGTGCTGGTGTTGATGTTGCTGGGGGACATCAACTACAACCTCAATCTTGGTTATGTGCTGACCTTTCTGCTGGCGATGATGGCCGTGATGTCGATACTGCACGCCTTTCGCAATATGGCCCACATTGAAGTCCGTGCCGGACGGGCAGAAGCCGTTTTCAGCGGCGAGACCGCGCGCTTCGTGCTCCACTTCCGCAATCCCGACAAGCTGGAGCGCTACCGTCTTAATTTGCGCGGTGACAACGGCGACACGGTCAGCTTCGATCTGCCCGCGCAACGCGATACGGAAATCGCCTTTCCTCTGGCGGCGACGCAACGGGGCTGGCTGAAAGCCGGCAGGCTGACGCTATACACGGAATTTCCGCTCGGCCTGTTCCATGCCTGGTCGTATCTGCATTTTGACACGCGCTGTCTGGTCTATCCCAAACCCATTGCAGACGCGCCGCTTCCGCAAGGCAACACGCCGGATGGTGCGGGGAAACACAGCATCGCCGGCGACGACGATTTTTCCGGGCTGCGCGGCTACGTCGCCGGTGACGCGCTGCCGCGCATCGCCTGGAAAGCCTATGCGCGCGGGCAGGGTTTGCAGATAAAACAGTTCTCCACGCTGGTCGGCGAAGAACTCTGGCTGAATCTCTCCGACACACCCGACGGCTACCTCGAAGGCAAGCTGGCACGCATGGCACGCTGGGTGCTGGATGCCGAGGCGCAGGGTATCCGCTACGGTCTGCGGCTGCCGGATGCCGAGCGGCATCCGGACAACGGCAGCGCGCACCGCGATGCCTGCCTGCGCGCGCTGGCCCTATGCAGGATGGACGAAAAATGAACAAACCGCTGGTCTACGGGTTGCTGCTCGGCACGCTGATGGTCACCGCACCGCATGCGGACCACATGCCGCTGTGGGTCACCGCGCTGTGCCTGTCACTGCTGCTGTGGCGCGGATATCTCACCTACCAAGGCCTGCCGCTGCCCAAACGCTGGCTGCTGACATCGATCATGCTCGCCAGCGTCGGCGGCATCCTCATCAGCTTCCACACCCTGTTCGGTCGCGATGCCAGCGTCACGCTGCTCATTACGCTGACCACGCTGAAATTCATGGAACTACGCACCACGCGCGACGCGACCGTGATGGTCTATCTGGCCTGCTTCATCATCATCACCAATTTTTTCTATTCGCAGAGCATCGCCACCGCGCTCTACATGCTCACCACCCTGCTGGTCATCAGCGTGACCTGGGTACATCTGTATGCGCCGGACATCGCTTTCAAACCGCGCCTGCGCGTTGCCGCCATCCTGCTGTTGCAGGCTATTCCGCTGACACTGGTACTGTTCGTGTTGTTCCCCAGAGTGCAGGGGCCGCTGTGGGGATTGCCGCAGGACGCCTTTGCCACCAGCGGGCTGGACGACAAGATGTCGCCGGGCAGCCTGAGCCGGTTGACGCTGTCGGACGAAGTCGCTTTCCGCGTCAACTACACAGGTCAGGCACCGCGCCGCGACCAGATGTACTGGCGCGGCCCGGTACTATGGGAATTCGACGGGGTAACCTGGACACAGGGACAGACGGTGGCCACCATCGTCCCGCAATTCAGCGAAACCGCGCAGCCCATCGACTACAGCGTGACGCTGGAGCCGCACAACAAAACCTGGCTGTTCGCGCTCGACATTCCCGGACACCTCTCTGTCGCCTCCAATCTGACCTACGATTTTCAACCGGTGCAGAAAGACACGGTAAAGGCCCGTATACGCTATCAGGCACGTTCCTATCTGAGCTATCGCGCCAATCTGCACGAGGGCGCACGGCAAATACAGCGTGGCTTACGCCTGCCGCCCAGATTGAATCCCAAGACAAAAGAACTCGCCGCACAGTGGCGCGCGAAAAGTACGGACGATGCCGCCGTGGTACGTAGCGCGCTGGATTATTTCAACCGCGAAAGTTTCAGCTACACGCTGCAACCACCGCCGCTCGGCGCGCACAACGTGGACGACTTCTTGTTCAAGACACGTCAGGGGTTCTGCGAACACTACGCCTCCAGCTTCGTGTATTTAATGCGTGCGGCACATATTCCGGCACGCGTGGTGACGGGCTATCAGGGCGGCGAATATAACAGCTTTGGTGGGTATTACATCGTGCGGCAATCCGATGCGCATGCCTGGGCGGAAGTCTGGCTGGAAGGGCAAGGCTGGGTGCGCGTCGACCCGACCGCCGCCATTGCACCGGCACGTGTCGAATCCGGTTTGGCCGCAGCCCTGCCCGACACCGCGGCACTACCGTTCATGCAACGCAATCCGCCGCAGTGGATGCTGGAGTTGCGCCAGAACTGGGATGCCATGTCCAACCGCTGGAACCAGTGGGTGCTGGGCTACAACGCCGAGCGCCAGTTCGCTTTCTTCACCCGCCTCGGTATGGAGAGCGTCACCTGGCAAAAGATGACTCTGAGCATGGCATTGGTGGCAGGTTCGCTCATCGCGCTGTTTGCCGCGCTCATGCTGCGCCATCTGCTGGTGCAAAAGCCGGATCCGGTGCAGGCCGCGTGGCTCCGGCTCTGCCGCAAACTATCCCGGGCAGGATTACCGCGTGCCGCGCACGAAGGTCCCCGGGATTATGCCGAGCGTATCGCCGCCGCGCGTCCCGACCTCGCCGGCAAGTTCGGCGATCTCGCTGAACGCTACAGCGCGCTGCGCTACGGCAAGGCTACCGGCGAACAGACACAACGCGAGTTTGTCCATCGCACAGGGACTTTCAAAATATGAAAGAACGTGGCTATCGAGACCACGCTGCCTGCCGACTTGGAGCCAACGGCAAACCGCATTGATAGGCCAGGTTTTAACCCGACCAAGTCCATGGAGCATAAGCGCCGACAATTCCGACGCACTACACTCAAAGGCTCACATTACGCGCATTCCGGCTCTTCTATATCATCGATAAGTGCGCGCAACGTACCATCTTCCGAAATGATCCAACAGTTTGAAATGACGACTGCCGCACACAGTCTCCAGCCTGTCGCGCCTTCATCATGCGTGTGCTGGCGAATCTCACGCATCAGGACCGAATCTGCACCATCGTCAGAGTATGGCCGCATCATTTTCCCCGCGTTCATACACCACATGCGCACGTCCGACCAATAGCGGATCTACCGGGCCGATGCGCCCTATGTCCTTGTTTGAATACGGCAGCTTGTGCAGGATATAACGCATCGCATTCAGGCGCGCCCGCTTCTTGCAGACCGACTTGATCACAGTCCATGGCGTGTCGGCCGTATCGGTATGGAAGAACATGGCTTCCTTTGCTTTGGTATAGCTGTCCCATTTGTCCAACGATGCCAAATCGATGGGGGACAGTTTCCAGTGCTTGAGCGGATGCACCTTGCGCTCCTTGAAGCGTCGCCGCTGCTCCTCGCGACTGACAGAGAACCAGAACTTGATCAGATGTATCCCGCTGCGCACGAGGTTACGCTCAAACTCAGGTGCCTGACGCATGAACTCGTTGTACTCGTCCGGCGTGCAAAATCCCATGACCTGCTCCACGCCTGCGCGGTTGTACCAGGAACGGTCAAACATCACGATCTCGCCGGCGGTCGGCAACTCCTGCACGTAGCGCTGGAAATACCATTGTCCGCGCTCCACTTCGGAAGGTTTCTCCAGCGCGACGACGCGCGCACCGCGCGGATTGAGATGTTCCATGAAGCGCTTGATGGTGCCACCCTTGCCCGCAGCGTCACGCCCCTCGAACAGGATCACCACCTTCTGCCCGGTTTCCTTCACCCAAGCCTGCAACTTGAGCAGTTCCACCTGTAGCTGAAACTTCTGACTCTCGTAACTCTTCCTCGAAAGCAAGTGCCTATAAGGGTATCCGCCGCTGCGCCAATCGTCGGCCAATTCTTCATCGGGATGACTTGCACCCTTTCTGGTCAGTACCGGGTGGCGCATCAATTCAGCACGGAGCTTCACAGCCTCATCCGGCGATGCCTCGTCAAGAATCACGGTGAGCGCCTTGCTCAGCGCCTCGGTATCGCCCGGATCAATCGTGGAGAGTATTTCCTGCAGTGCAGCCGCCTTGGCACCGTGAGCAGCACTGACCGCCTGTTCCACCGTAAAGGCCTCTATCGCTTCGGGTGTCAGTTCTGGCGGCACGTCACCCGCAGAAACAGCCCTTGGGGCGGATTTGCGTCGCCTTGCTGTTGCCTGGCTAGTTTGCGCGGCCACAGCCGAATTCCTGTTAGATCGTTCCATGAGTATCGCTCCGCTTAATGTTCAATTCATATGCACTCGAATCCCCTGGCACGCAACGACTAGAAAGTTCATTGCACATACCTGCCTGCCTTTGCCTGCCGGTTGATTCCTCCAGAGCCGAATGCTAACGGAACATCAGCCCCAGTCATATTCGCCTTTGGCCCAATAGACGCCACTCTCATTTCAGACAAGAATGCTCCGCGCATCGAAACACCTCATCTTCGAATGAAAAACCGTATAAACGCCAAAATCGAATGCAATCGTGCTGCTGTAAAGCTTCGTCACTTGAACCGGAATATGGGTAACCTGATTTCGAATCGGCACCAAAATATTTGCGCTAGAAACCCAGTCGTTATTGAGCTTCGTGGCATGAATGGCTGATTTAAGCGGACACTACTGATTCAACCCACACAATAGAAATCTGCAGTCAATCTTGAACATATTGAATGCTCGATATGAGCCAGAATTTAAACGTGAAATTCGACATCACTTGACAATCCAAGATAAAAAATGATTATCGCCCCTCTGCCTGCAAACGAGCAGGAACGCCTTGAAGCACTCAGAAAATACGACATCCTTGATACCGAGCCGGAAACTGCGTTTAACAGTATGGTTCACTTGGCTTCGTATATTTGCCAAACCCCGTTTGCGGCTATCAGCCTGGTTGACGAGCACCGGCAGTGGTTCAAGGCAATTAAGGGTATTGATGCCACAGAAACCCCGAGAGATGTTGCATTCTGCGCGCATGCCATTCTTCAAGACGGAATCATGGTTGTTCCCGATGCCAGAGAGGATGAGCGCTTTTTTGATAATCCATTGGTAACTTCCGGCCCTAATCTGCGCTACTACGCCGGCGTTCCCTTGATTACCCAGCAGGGTGATCATCTAGGCACTTTATGCGTGTTGGATTCAGTGCCGCGCGCACTGAATCCCGAGCAACTGGAAGCGATTAAGGTACTCGCCGATAACGTCGTTGCTCATCTGGATTTACGCCTATCTCACAAGAGTGCCCGCCAGTATGTTGACGACCTTCAATTGGCCGCCACGATATTTGCGTCCAGCAGTGAAGCCATGGTCGTTACCGATGCAAGCAACCATATCATCACGGTCAATCCGGCGTTCACCGCACTGACGGGTTATGCCCTTAGCGAGGTCATTGGAAAGAATCCAAATCTGCTTAAATCAGAAAAACAAGGCAAAGAGTTCTACCAGGATTTGTGGCAGAAATTGGATACCCAAGGACATTGGGACGGCGAGGTGTGGAACCTGCGCAAGAACGGCGAGCTCTATGCCGAATGGTTGTCTATCAACATTATTTACAACACGGACGGATCGAAGCGTTTGCATGTCGCCATATTTTCCGACATCACCGAAAAGAAGCAGGCAGATGAATTGATTTGGCGACATGCATATTTTGATCAACTGACAAAATTGCCGAATCGACGATTGTTTCGTGACCGTTTGGAACAAGCAATCAAGTCGGCCCAGCGCAGCAATGAGCAGATGGCATTATTGTTTATTGACCTTGATCGTTTTAAAGATATTAACGATACGCTGGGACACGACATGGGCGATGCGCTACTGATAGAAGCCGCAGAACGGATCAATCAGTGCGTGCGAAAAGTGGATACAGTAGCGCGTATGGGGGGAGATGAATTTACTGTCATTTTGTCGCAGATTGCAGAGCCGGTTTATGCGGGCAAGGTTGCTGGCGCCATCATTCAGAAATTAACCGAACCTTTCTGCATTACGGGCGTTGAGATGTCGATTTCAGCCAGCGTCGGCATTGTCATTTATCCAAATGATGGCAGTAACGCAGAAGAGTTGCTTAAACACGCCGACATTGCCATGTATAAGTCCAAAAACAGTGGGCGTGGGCGATTTAGTTATTTCACCGGAATCCAAACAGATGGCGTGCAAAACTCGTGATGACTGTGCTCAATCCAATGGAATGAGCCTTATTGAAGCTCAATATCAATTTGCACAAGGCTTCTGTGTATAGGCGTGAAGAGTCTTTCATGGCAGCATGCTTGCAGAACCCATCTCATTGGGCTTTGGACCAATAGACAGCAATCCGGATTCCCGATGAAAATGCCGCAGAAATTTGAATCCTCACTTTTAGCATAGATAACTATATGGACTCATGGGTTGAATTCAATCGAACCGACATACTGGCTCAACTGAACCATAGTGGGTCACTGTCTGAGAAGATTCTGACTATCCATGAGGCAGCCAGGGACTGCTGCGAATCTATTCATCGAATCTCGGTCGCTCTCTACGACCCCAAGCTCGATCTGCTCAAGACCTTGGTCCACAGCACGGACGACGGCAATCCGCTCCGTGGCTATCAAGCCAAGTTGGCCGACACCCCGTCCCTGTACAAAATATCCCTGAGCAGAAAACCGCGAGTCATCAATGACCTTGCCGTATTCAATGGCAGCGAACAGACGCATACGAGACGCATCGTCCAACACGGATTCCGCTCCAGCTATACCGTTCCCATGTATGCGAACGATCAGCTCACAGGGTTCATCTTTTTCAATTCTCGTCTGCCTAATGTCCTGAATGAGAGAACCCTCACCAATCTGGATCTGATGGCAAGACTCATTTCCTTGCTTGTCAGCATGGAGCTCAACCTGGTGGCGACGATGCAAGGCGCGCTCAAGACGGCAACGAGTTTTTCCAGCCACAGGGATCCTGAAACCGGCGCGCATCTTGAACGCATGTCGCATTTTTCCAGACTGATTGCCAACGAGGTCGCCAAAGATAGCGGACTCAATGACGAATTTGCGGAATCTATCCTGTGGGCGGCTCCGATGCACGACATAGGCAAGATAGCCATTCCGGACTACATCCTGCTCAAGCCGGGAAAGCTCACACCCGATGAGTTCGAGTTGATGAAGACGCACACGACAAGGGGCCGCGAGATCATCGAAACCATGCTGAAGAATTTCAACCTGAGCAATGCCAGCCTCGCGCCAGTGATGTCTAGCATCGCTGCCTATCACCACGAGAACATCGACGGCAGCGGTTATCCCTGCGGATTAAGGGGCGAAGACATTCCGATCGAAGCGCGCATCGTCGCCGCCGCAGACGTGTTCGATGCCCTCACATCCAAACGCTGCTACAAACCCGCATGGAGCAATGCCTCCGCATGCGATGAGCTGCGCGCACTATCAAAATGGAAGCTGGACAAGAGATGCGTGGAAATCCTGCTGGACAATCAGCCGGCGATTTCAGACATTCAGGCTCAATTCCGAGACGACACAACGAGCGATCACACTCATGCCCAAAGCCAGCCAGATACCGTCGGGCGCAATACGGTCACGACGGGAACCTGATAACCTGCTCGATCTCCACCCGGTTCCGTCCCTTGCGTTTAGCGTTGTACAACGCCCGGTCAGCTCGCTCCAGCAAGCTGGATTCATCCTCTTCCGGATCATACTCGGCCACCCCGAGACTGACCGTCATCCGTATGCCGTTCAACAGCACCTTCCGCTCGATGGCGGCACGCAGGCGGTCACAGAAACCCACAGCGGCAGCCAGCGGTGTATTGCTCAGCAAAATTGCGAACTCTTCGCCGCCCCAGCGCACGGCGGTGTCCACTTTCCGGATAGCACCGGTGATTTCCGATCCGAGCAGTTTCAGCACCGCATCGCCGACCAGGTGACCATGCGTATCGTTGATCTTCTTGAAAAAATCGATATCCAGTATCACCAATGAGAATGGCAATGCGTCATACCGTTGGATGCGCTCCCGTTCCTCCTCCATCCTGATCTGCAATAACCTTCTGTTCCCCATTCCCGTCAGCACATCGGTGACGGAAAGATGCTCCAGGCTGCGCGCCTTCTCTTCGAGCATATCGACGAGTTCATGCAATTCTGAGGAGTGGTTCTTCAGGATGTTGATCCAGGCACCGTAGGCATAGCTGATGAGTTCGGTCTGCGATATGACCCCGACCAGTTGCCCCGTCTCATCCACCACGATGGCGCGCTTGATGCGGTGTTGCTTGAGCTGCAGCATAGCCTCGTTGATCGAGGAAGAACGGGGGGAAGTGATGACGGGCGTGGCCATGTATGCCGCCAGAGGCTTGTTTGCGGCTTTTCCGGAGGAGATGATCCCGAACACGTCCTTGGTGGTCACGATGCCGACCGGTTTACCCTCTTCGACCACGATGATCGCATCCTCCGCTCTGCGGAAATGATGCATGACATCCTCCAGCACCCAGTCGGCAGTGAACATGACCGGCTCCGTTCTGAGGATCATGTCCCCTATCTTCTTACGCTCCAGTAATATGGCCGGGTCGATCGACGACAGGATGTCGGTCCGGGTCACGATCCCGATCAGCTCGTTGCCGGCGTCCGCCACCCCCAGATGGGACGCGCCGGTGGTCTCAAGATGCTCCAGCACCACGAGCAACTTCTCCTTGTCCGGGATACATTCCAAATGTTTGATCGGCAACGCCGATAGCGGGGTATCGTAATCCCCGCCTGCGTGGATAAAACCGAGCAGATCCTCCACCGTGAAGATATGCCGTTTACCGGCACGCTCCAGCACAACACTGCTGACTTTTTCCTTGTCCATCAGGATGGCGGCATCCTTGACACTGATGCCCGGGTCGCAACGCAGAATATTCTTCCGCGCGATGGAGCCTATGTTCGGAAAGACCGCATGCTTCATACGCTGCTCCGGAATCTGCCGTCACGGCTGAGCGCGCCGTCCTCCAGCTTCAGGTTGGCCTGCCTGTACCGCTCAAACTTTCTTACGAAATCCGCGATCGTGCTCGACCGTGTCTTCTTCATCACCTTGGCGCGATGCGCCTTGACCGTCTTCAGCGTGATGCCAAGAATCTGCGCAATATCCAGGTTGGAGCTTCCGCTGCCGACCAGTCCCGCCACTTCATGCTCTCGCTTCGTCAATAGCGTGAACATCGCCAGCACACCCCTGCTTTGCAATTCCTCGCTGGCAAGACTGGCATGGCGGGCGAATGCGTCCTGTATCTGCGCCCGAATCGAAAGCAGTGTGAATGGCTTGCGGACAAACTCCCCCTGAAACAGGTTCAGCAACTGCCCCGTTGCCGCAGTGGCAGCGGGCGTGCCGATGCATATCTTGGGTATCGTGCGGATATGCTCGTTCGCATACCACGCGGCCTCGGACGGCAGAGACCGGACATCGACCACAAGACAGAACGACCGGGAAGCGACCGCGTCATCCGACGCATGCGTGTTAATCCACTCCGCAAAGCCCCGGCAATCCGAAAACGCCCGCGCGGCAAACCCCGCCTCGCTGGCAATGCGCAAGATACCTTTGAGGGTAGCCATGTCTTCATCGATCACGACGACCATCCCGGCTGATGCCTCTTTCACCACGCTCTCCCCCCCGCCAAACTCAACAAACCACGCTCACTTTGGCTCTTTGGCCTTCTCATTCGCATGGTAGTTTACATAGACATAGACCGGAATACCCAGATCGCCAAGCTGTTTGGAAATCAGCGGCTGAACATCCTGCCATGCCAGTCCGCCCACCCCGCATGCTAGCCTCGGCAATGCGACGCTGGTGAGCGCCTCTTTTACTACCAAGGCGCGCAAAGAATGCAGCGCATGGTTAACATGGCTGAGCGATGCACGCCCGGGTTTGCTGCCATGGTCATAAGCAGAAGCCTGCGTGAAAAGATGGACCAGCAGTCGTTCCTCACCCAACTTCCAGGCCATCAATTCTCCCGGCTTGGGATGCATGGTCTTGCAATGATGTCGAAAATCTTTGTACATCTCAGGCATGCCTTCACGCAATTGCAGCGCTAACCCCTGATGAAAGTCATCGTTTGGTGAAACGCCATGCGCGATGACTTGTGCATCGCTGCGCAGGATATCCCCGTCCAACTCGTGAATCATATTGCTCCCCATGTTGCTTGAACCGCCTATCAATGCTTCGAGAGCGAGATTTTCCAGCTTTGCTGCAAATCCCTCTCGACCGCCGCCACCACTTCCCTGTCAAGCTTGCCGTTGTCCGCCTCCAGTTGCAGGATCCTCAGTATCTGCTCCGGCGGCAGCGCCTCGCGATACGGACGCCTTTGCGCCAATGCCTGAAAGACATCCGCGACCGCCAATATCCTGGCCTCTATCGATATCTCGTGCATGCCGGACATATAAGGATAGCCGGAGCCATCCACCCGCTCATGGTGCTGCGCGGCCCACGTGGCGACGCACTCCATCCCCTTGATGTTCTTCAGAATGTCATAGGTGTCGAAACTGTGCCGGTGCATGGTGCTGTACTCCGTCTCGCTCAATCCGCAAGTTTTTTCCAGCAACTCGTCGGGCACTCTCAACTTCCCGATGTCGTGCAGCAGCCCGGCCAACTCCAGCATCTCGCAACTCTCTTCCGGCAACGCGAAGGCCTTGCCCAGATGATGCGCCAGCCGCGCCACTCCTTCGGAATGTTCCTTAGTGAAACTGCTCTTGGCATCGACCACATAGGAGAAAATCTCCACGATGCTCTTCAATTCCCCGAACGAGACCGATTTTCCCCCTGAATGCGAGAGCCAAGTCGCCAGATAACCATTCACCTGATCCCGTTCCAGCCTGAACCAGAATGCATCAGACCTTGATACCTCCATGAAAGCATCGGCCAGCCCGGGATAGAACCATTCACCGGAATTCTGCCGGACCATCTCCCATATCCTGTCTTTCCCGAGCAGGATATCCTGCTCCCTGAGCGTCAGCACATCGACGCGATCTACCAGATAGATGCAATTGGAGATCAGCTTGGTCGTATCGGGCAGATCCAGCCTCTCCAGCATATCCCAGTGCGTGTGGTGATGCAGCACCATCCCCGCCAGGTGCGAGAGCAACGGACAGCCCCGCAACAGTTCATGCCCGACCACACAATGATCCTTCTCCAACTCCCATGCCAGTTCTGCCAGCTGCTTGTGCACCTGCGTTTTGGAAACACCGATGTCGTGCAACACGGCACTCTGAAACAGGTCGTCCAGTATGGGGCCATCCCATCCAAGGCATTTACCCACCTCAGTCGCCATATAGGCGACCCGCTTGCCATGATGGATGTGATTGACTCCGACCAGATCCAGAGCATTGGAAAGCGAATAGACCACCTCGTGCAGGTTAATGTTATATGTGGTCACTTGTCTCGGGGCAGCTTCCTGATTGAAAAGGTCGACGACATCCCAGAGCCATAATGGACGGGGCCAATGAAGTCAGGATACTATCGAAATCCCATATTGGAGGATATTGGTCTTAGGTCCTATATCGCACATGGGGAGCGCACGCGCTCCAGTGTAGGCAGCTAAATCTTTCCGCCGGTTCACCTGCCTCACAGCCGCGATGCCTAGGATATCTTGGCCGTCCCGTGGGCATGCTAGCGGGTGGACTCTACTGATCGAGCTGTTTGCGGCATCCATGCGGCATCAAGTGCTGGCACGCATCCCAGCCAGGATGCAAGCCTCCCTGACCCAAGCTGTGCCGGAGGCCGACCCGCGCGTCATGACCTCACCGCAGGCATACGCCAGATAGCGGCCCACTATGGCTCACTGAGTTACGAAGGCAAATCCGGCAAACTGCACAAACAGGAATTCATCCGGTTGGCGGCCCGTTTCGGCAAATTCAGCAAACACGCGAAACCGGGTTGGGCGCTCGCGCGTACGCTCGATTACAATACGCGCGCTGCCCGAAACCCATGCAACGGGATATCGGCTAATCGCCGGAAGGAACGGATATGTTGAAATTCAATTTCTCGATACTGACGCGGGACGGACAAAGAGTCGATAGCATACTCATCGCGGGTCACGACCAAGCGGATGCCGAACGCAAATTGCGCCAGATGTACCTTCATTGCGAGATCACGCAATGCGAAATCCGGCAGGAATCGACCCGGCAGCTCGGGCAGGCCGCGCAGTCCGCGTCGGTGGAAGACATCCTGTCCATGATCTCAAAATAAAACCCCTCACTCGATGAAGCCGTCGGACAACAACTCCGCCAGCAGCTCATCGTAGTCACTGGCGCCCCGGCTGCTGGGCGCGTGCTCGTAAACCGTTTTGTTGAGTGCCGGGCTTTCCGCCAGACTGACGCTTTCCGCAATGCGTGTGCTGCACACCTCATCGCCGAATCTTTCCTGCGCCTGGCGCAGCACGTCCCACGCCATATTGCGGCGACCGTCAAAACGCGTCAGCAGATAGCGCCGTTTGACGCGGCGCTTCAGCACCGGCTCCAGCGCCTTAAGGGTCTTTTCGATCTGTACCGCACCCTTGGCCGAGAGGTGATCGGCGGAAATCGGCACGATCAGGCAGTCACAGGCAAACATCGCGTTCAGCGAAAGCACGCCTATCATCGGACAGCAATCGATGATCAGCGGCGTGTCCTGCTTGCCGAATTTTTCCGTTTGCAACGCCGTGTTGAGCCGGTTGACGACGTTGTAGCCCTTGCCGTACAGCGCATCGACTTTGGACAACTCCGCGTGCGAGGGAATGATATGGATGCCGCTGGCTGATTCGCGCACCAGTTCGCGCAACGGACGGTTGCGCTGGAACAGACTGAGCACCGTGTCGTCGCCGGACTTGGCCGTCGCACCCACGATGGAACCGAGCTGCGCCTGCGGATCGAGATCGATGCCGTAGGCGGTGCGCCCGTTGCGCGCCAGCGCGGCGGCAAGGTTAAGACTGGTCGTGGTCTTCCCCACGCCACCTTTCTGGTTGAATACGGCAACTATAGTCATGGTGTTTTGATTCTAACCGAGATTGCTTCCGCGCGATGTCTCCCGCAACGCGATGCTATAATCCGCGCGGCTCAACCGTTCAAAACCATCATGCTCATCACCCGCCGTCTGGAATTCGATGCCGGTCACCGCATCCCCAACCACAACAGCCAGTGCAAACATCTGCACGGGCACCGCTATGCCATCGAGATCACGCTGTCGGGCGACCTCATCACCACCGAGGGGCAATCCGAACAGGGCATGGTGATGGATTTCTCCGATGTGAAACGCATCGCGAAAGAAAAACTGGTGGATGCGTGGGATCACGCTTTTCTGGTGTATCGCGGTGATCGCGCGGTGTGCGACTTCCTCGCTACGCTGCCGCAACACAAGACGGTCATTCTCGATGTGGTGCCGACCGCCGAACATCTGGCACAGACCGCCTTCGACATCCTCAACAGCGCCTACCGCGACATGTACGGCAACAACCTGCGTCTGGAGAGCGTGCGCCTCTACGAAACACCCAACAATTGGGCGGACTGCTTCCGCAGCTGACCCGACCGCTCGTCCGGCCTCACTCGCCGACCAGCAGATGCATCAACAGTATCGTTCCCACCCCTGCCGCAATCAACGCGACCTGCTCCAGCGTATCGCGCAGATGCGTGCGCTTGTGCAAATCGGGAATCAGGTCGGCGACAGCAACATAGATCATGCTGGCCGCAGCCAGCGACAACAGCGTGGGCACCGCACCTTGCATGGTTTGCAAAGCGTAATAGGCCAGCACACCACCCACCAGCGTGGCCAGACTGGACAACAGATTGAGCAACAGCGCCTGTGTCTTGCTGTAACCGGAATGCAGCAGGATCATGAAATCGCCCACCTCCTGCGGGATCTCGTGGGCGATGATGGCCAGCGCCGTGACGATGCCTAGGTTCACATCGGTCATGAAAGCCGCCGCGATGATGATGCCATCGACGAAATTGTGAAAGGTGTCGCCCACCGTGATCATCATGCCGCTGCGGCTATGGGGTTGGGGTGTATGCGGTTCATGCGCTTCACAGTGGTCGTGGTGGCAATGCCGCCACAACAGCAACTTCTCCAGTGTGAAGAACAACAGGATGCCGCCCAGCAGCGTGCCGCTCACGACTGCCGCATCACCGGACAACTCGATCGCCTCGGGCAAGATATCGAGGAAGGCCGCACCGAGCAGCGCGCCGATGGCGTAGCTGACCAGCATGTGCACCCAATGCTGGCGCGCGTTCAGCGCGAACAACGCCGCGCAGGTCACGCTTAAAATTCCGCCAGCCAGACTGGTCAGGATGATCCACAGTAGTACGCTCATGAAGGGTAATCGATAGACGGGGGCAGGATTATAACGTTAGCTCAGCGAGAACCCTACGCCAGCCAGATAAAAGTGCCCATGCGGCCCGTTCTACCGTCGCGACGGTAGGAATAAAATTGCTCACCCTCGCGATAGGTACAGTGCGTGCCACCGTAGATACGGGCAATGCCGAGCGTATCGAGGCGCTGACGCGCGAGCGCATAAAGATCCGCGAACCATTTCCCCTGCGATCCGGCAACAAAGGCGGACACCGCCTGCGGCTGCACGGACAGAAATGCCTCGCGCACCTCGTCCCCCACTTCGAAGAACTCCCGGCTGATCGCCGGCCCCAGCCATGCCATGAGACGTTGCGGCGCAACATCCATGGCATGCACGGTGGCTTCGATCACGCCGTCGCACAAACCGCGCCAACCGGCATGCACCGCGCCGACCACGCCACCCTGTTCATCGCACAGCAATATCGGCAGACAGTCCGCCGTCATCACCACGCAGACCGAGGCGCGATGCCGCGCGATGCAGGCATCGGCGGTAACCAAACAGCCGGCGCTATCGGCTTCCGCAACCGCCGTGCCATGCACCTGCTCCAGCCATACCGGTTCGCTGGGCAACAGAAGATTGAGGGAGTTGCGGTTACGCGCCACGGCCAGCGGATCATCGCCGACATGACCGCCGAGATTCAGGCTGGCGTAGGGAGCCGCACTGAAGCCGCCGAGGCGCGTGGTCTGCAACGTCCTGACATTGGCCGGCGCAGGCCAGTCCGGAATGATGCAATGCTCAAGCCGCTTCTTCATGTTCGCTCTCGCGCAATTGTTGCAGCAATTGCGCGAAATCCTCCGGCAGCGGTGCGTGCCATTCCATCCGTTCGCCGCTGAGAGGATGCTCCAGAGCCAGACGGGTGGCATGCAAGGCCTGGCGCGGAAAACCGTGCAGCAGTTCGCGTAGCTGCGGCGGACAGCGTTGCACACCCTTGATATACACGCTGTCGCCCACCAGCGGATGCCCGGTGTGCGCCAGATGCACGCGGATCTGGTGCGTGCGTCCGGTCTCCAGACGGCAGCGCAGCAGCGTACAGGCGGGAAAGTTCTTTTCGATGTGGTAATGGGTCACCGCCGGTTTGCCATCCTCCACCACCGCCATTTTGACGCGCTGCGTGGGATGGCGACCGATCGGGGCATCCACCACACCGTCGCGGCGCAATTCGCCCCAGACCAGCGCGAGATATTCGCGTTTCACGCTGCGCTCCTGCAACTGGCGCACCAGCGAGGTCTGCGCCGGGATGGTCTTGGCCACCACCAGCAGACCGCTGGTATCCTTGTCGAGACGGTGCACGATACCGGCGCGCGGCACCTCGGCCAGTTGCGGTGCATGGTGCAACAGGGCATTGAGCAGCGTGCCTTCCCAGTTGCCGCTGCCGGGATGCACCACCAGTCCGACCGGCTTGTCGATGACCAGCAGCGCGTCATCCTCATAAAGGATATTGAGCGCGATGTCCTCGGCCAGATGCGGTTGCTCCGAGGGATGCGACTGCGGCAGCACGGCGATCTCCTCGTCACCCCACACCTTCTGTTTTGCGCTGGGCACGCTGCCGCCAAGCAGCACCTGCCCCTGCTCTATCCAGCTTTGCAGACGGCTGCGCGAATATTCCGGCATCAGCTTTGCCAGTGCCTGGTCAAAGCGCATGCCGGCACAGTCGGCGGGAACCACAAAATGCAACACATCAGCCGAAGCGGGGTTTACGTTATAATTCATCAAACTTTTTCCGGATTGAGTCATGCGCCATAGTTTAGCTGTTTTCCTCCTGCTCACGTTAACTGCATGCAGCCTGTTCGATCCGCTGCCGGATGGCTCGCAAACCACGCAACAATCTGCCGAAGAGATTTACGGGCTGGCCAAGGCTGAGCTGAACGACGGCAATTACGCGCAGGCAATCAAACTGTTTGAATCGTTGCAGGCACGTTATCCCTATGGCCGCTATGCGCAGCAAGCCTTGCTGGAAGTGGCCTACGCCAATTACCGTCTGGGCGAAGCCGAACCGTCCATCAGCGCCGCCGACACCTTCATCAAGCAATATCCCAACAATCCGCATGTGGACTACGCCTACTACGTGAAGGGGTTGGCCAATTTCAACGGCGAGATCAGCGTGCTCCAGTCGCTCGGCGGACAAGACCCCACCGAACGCGACCCGAGGGCCAGTCAGGCCGCCTTTGCCGCATTCAAGGATCTGGTGACACGTTTCCCGGACAGCAAATATGCGCCCGATTCCCGTGTGCGCATGCAATATCTGGTGAACTCGCTGGCTCTATACGAGCTGCATGTGGCGCGCTACTACCTGCGCCGTGGCGCGCATGTCGCGGCAGTAAACCGCGCGCAGACCATCCTGACCCAGTACCCCAACAGCCCCGCCACGCGCGACGCGCTGGGCATCATGGTGCAAGCCTACGATGCGATGGGCATGACCGCGCTGCGTGACGATACCAAACGCATATTGGCGCAGAACGACGGCACGGCGGCGGGAACCAATCCTGTCGCCGAGGCCAACCAAACCAAGAAAACTTGGTGGCAGTTCTGGAAATAAACTTCTGCCCCTCCTGCGGTGCAGCGGTCGAATTCCGCTGCCCCGAGGACGACAATCGACCGCGCCATATTTGCATCGCATGCGGCACCGTCCACTATCAGAACCCCAATTTGGTGATCTGCTCCATTTCCGAATGGCAGGGCAGGATACTGCTGTGCCGCCGCGCGATCGAACCGCGTCACGGTTTGTGGACCCTGCCCGGCGGTTTCATGGAGAACGGCGAAAGCACCGCCGGGGCGGCGATACGCGAAACACTGGAGGAAGCCAACGCGCGCATCGAGATCGGCGACCTGTATTCGATGTATAGCCTGCCCTACATCAATCAGGTGCATCTGTTCTTTCGCGCCACGCTGCTCGATACAGACTTCAGCGCCGGCCCTGAGAGTCTGGATGTCCGCCTGTTCGACGAAGCGGAAATTCCCTGGAACGAACTTGCCTTCCGTCCGGTGAGATACACCCTCGAACACTATTTTTCCGACCGCAAACAGGGACACTTCGGTTTTCATATCGGCGAAATCGCCTCCCCGGCACAAATCTAACGCGACTTTGCCGGAAAGCACCGAAGCGCCTATAATTCGCCCATCTCAATAAACCAAGCGACACCATGAACCTCATTCGCGCCATACTGGCACTTGCGATCATTGCACTCACCGGCTGCGCCTCCCACCCTGCGAACAATCCGGCGGACCCGCTGGAATCGTTCAACCGCGGCATGTACCAGTTCAACGATGCTTTGGACAAAGCCATCGCCAAGCCGGTCGCGCAAGGCTACAGCGCCGTGATGCCGGAACCCGGAAAAATCATGGTCGGCAATTTCTTCTCAAATCTGGACGATGTCATCGTCACCGCCAATTCGCTGCTGCAATTCAAGTTCGAGCAAGCCGCATCGGACGGCTCGCGTTTCCTGTTCAACTCCACCTTCGGCATCTTCGGCCTGATTGAAATCACGACACGGCTGGAAAAGCATGACGAAGATTTCGGTCAGACGCTGGGCTATTGGGGAGTCGGCAGCGGCCCCTACATCGTACTGCCCATCCTGGGACCGAGCACCTTGCGTGACAGCGCCGGACTGTACGTGGATAGCCGCCCAAGCAAACTGCGCCGCGTCAACCATATGCGCACCCGCAACCAACTCTACCTGACCAAGGCCGTGAACCGCCGCGCCCAACTTCTGCAACAGGAGAGGGTGCTGGATGAGGCCATGGTAGACCGCTATGAATTCATGCGCGATGCCTATTTGTTGCGCCGCAAGAGCCAGGTGTACGACGGCAATCCGCCCGATGAAGACTACGGCGAAGATATCGGCAACGAACAGGTACCGATACCACAGGTGCCTTCGTCCAATCTGAGCGTGCCGGCTCCCGCTGCCCGTTCGGCCAGCGCCACCAAGAAAGAGACCACAGCCTCCTCGGGAAAATCTGGCTTGCACGGAGTCTACAAGGTTTGGCTCGCCAGCCAAGGTTAGCAGGGTGTTCTGTCCTTGACTGGATCGTGCGCAAACCCTCGCAACCCGTGATTTGACCGGCGGCTATGCCGGTACAAAACATCAAATGCTGCATCAAGCAAGTAACCCCCGGCAGAGCCGGGGGTTTTAATTTGTGGGGCTTGCAAAAGTGTGGGGGCTGCGAAGCTTCATCATTCTGAATGACTGCCCCATAGGTTACACAGCAGTCAGTAATTTGGGCGACATTCCCTAGTCGCGGAAACCCAGACACCGCATTCCCTTGTGGGAGCGCGGTTTACCGCGCGATGGATACTCCCCGTTACCAATCGCCCGCTGAAGCGCCCCCCTACATCCCGCGATGTGCGTCGCTCTCAGGCACTGAACCGGAAAGAGAAGAACGCCAAGTGTCGCCCAAATTTCCGACTTATGAGTGCACTCTTT
>JAXMKV010000052.1:0-134230 GCA_034371155.1 Gallionella sp.
CTCGCCTTCCAGCCGGATCAGCTCTCCGACCTGCCGATCCTGCCCCTGGAAGAAGTGGAAACCGCCTGCTACCTGCGCCTACGCGCGCTCGACAAACCCGGCGTCCTCGCCGACGTCACCCGTATCCTGGCCGACCTGAACATCTCCATCGAAGCCATGATCCAGAACGAGCCGGCCGAAGGCGAAGAGCAGGCCGACGTCGTTCTGCTCACCCACGTCGCCCGCGAAAAAGACATCAACGCCGCCATCCACAAGATCGAGACGCTGGCGTCCATCCACGGCAAGGTCACGCGGATTCGCATGGAAGCGTTGAACGGGTAAGGAGCAGCCATGAGCGACCTGCGGCAGAAAACCAAGACGTTCTACAACGCGCTGGATTGGAACAAGCCGGTCACTTTTGGCGATCTCAAGCTGATCAAGGAGACGGTGTCTGCCGATCTCTACGTGGAGAATCTGCACGGCACGGCGGGAGGCAATGACCGTATTGGTGACCTCGCCTATGAGATCGAACTTCAGGAAAGTGCCGGCTCCTATCTATTCACCGGCAATCGCGGCACCGGCAAGACCACAGAACTGCTGCGCCTGGCGGGCTTGCTCAAACAATCCGGATGCGAAGTTCTTTATGTGGACATGGGCGAGTACATCGACCTCACCAGTCCGCTGGAGCCCACGGATTTTCTGATTACTCTCATGGGTGCCCTCTCTGAGAAAGTGGCCGAACGCCTGGGGATAGACCCCGCCCGAGAGAACTGGTGGGAACGCATCTGGCATTTTCTGCAAACCGATGTGCAGATCAAGGAAGTCAGCCTGGGCGTGACGGATGGCGTCAGCCTCAAGGCCGCCTTGGCGCTGGACCCGACTTTCAAGCGGCTGTTGCAGGAAAAGACACGCGGCTATTTGTCCAAAATTGTCGAACTGGCGCGCGCCTATGCCCTGGAAATCGTCAACCTGGTGCGGACGGAACGCGCTGACGCGGGCAGAAAGATCGTCCTGATCGCCGATTCCGTCGAGCGCCTGGGCGGCAGCAGCGCGGGCGAGGACATTCGCAAGGTCTTCCGTAGCGCGGCGGTGCTCTTCGACGACCATGCGGACAAGCTTCGTTTCACCGGCCTGAACGTGGTCTACACCGTGCCGCCCTTCCTTGCCGCCGTTTCTGAAGGCGGGTTGTCCACCTATGCCGGTGGCCAGATATACGCCTTGCCCAGCGTGCATATCTACGAAGGCTGTCCCGTACCCGGACAACCCTGCCAGCCCAGCGAACGCGGGCTGGTCGTGATGCGAACCATCGTCGCCAAGCGCTATCCGGGCTGGGCCGAGTTCTTCAGCGAAGCGCAGTTGAATCAACTGGCGCTCAGTTCCGGCGGCGACCTGCGCGACTATTTCCGGATGCTCCGGAACTGTCTGGTGCGGGCCGGGCAAAGCCAGTTCCGGGTTACGGATGGCGCCGTGCGAGACGCGGAATACGCTGTGCGCGCCGACATGCTGCCTCTGGCGGAAGACGACCGCGAATGGTTGCGGAAAATCACGCTGACCCATGAATGCAAGCTGCCCAGCCTGGACAAACTCCCGGACCTGGCTCGCCTGATTCACGGCAAGCGGGTACTCAACTACCGCAACGGTGAAAACTGGTACGACGTCCATCCGCTGATCCGCAAGGATGTCGGCGTGGAAGAAGTCCCCGCCGCCTGACATGGCGGACTACGAGTCGGCGCTGGAGACCATCTGGCGCGATCTCCGGCAGCACCTGGAATGGGCAGACGGCTTCCTCCTCGTCCTGCTCTACACCCGTCACCCCACACCCGCCCGCGAACTCCTGCGCCGCGCCGAAAGCCTGCTGCAAACGCGTGGCCTCGAACCCCTGCTATTGCGTCCCCGCGACACCGCCCAGGCCCACGCCATCGTGCAGACTGTGATCGCCGCCCGCCCCGAACCCGGCGGCGAGCGCCCGGCCATCTGGCTGGACTTGTGGGACCGCTCCAGTGACGCCGAATGGCAGGCCCAGCGCTACGAAATCCTCGCCCGCCTGAATGAGCGCCGTTTCCTGCTGGAACAGAAGGTGGGCCGGCCCCTGGTCCTGATCCTGCCGGAGGATGACCGGGCCCGGATGCACATCCTGGCGCCGGATTTGTGGACGGTGCGAGCCTACAGCATGGGTTTGCCAGTGCCCGAAATGGCGGTCGACTTATTCCAGGAGGAGTTGGGATCTATCCAGCCTCTTGCTGAAGCTGTGCACCCGCTTCCAAATCTTGCCGAAATCGAATGGCGGCGATTGTTAGCCGTGGTTCCTGAGCAAGAACATGCCATCCGACTAAATCCACGGGATGGTGTTGCGGCCAGTCAAGCGGCATTGGAGCGCGGTGCAATTGCCGAAGCTATTTCGTATGCAGAAATCGCCTTATCAATTGCGCGTGCCAGGCTGGCAGCTAGCCATGACGACATCCACCTTAAGAGTGAATTGGCTTACATCCTTGGCGCTGTGGGAGCCGCACGTAAAGCATCCGGTAACATCAGCGAGGCGCGTGAAGCTTGCCAAGAGAGTCTGGAATTGGCGCGGCAAGCAAGAGAAATTTCTGGTGACACCGCGCCGGTGTTATTTCAATTGCTCTCTTCGCTCGACAACATTGGAGAAATTCAGCTTACTTCAGGCTGCCTGGGAAAGGCGCGATTGACGTTCTTGGAGAGCCTGGACATTGCCCGCAAGTTGCAACAGATTCAGGGCCTTGCCGCGTTGGCCTCGACTCATCTGCTCCCTACCGCGCTCGAAAATGTGGGCTGGGCCAATCTTGCTCTGGGTGACTTTCATGCAGCGCGAGCCGCTTATTCCGAACAGGTGCAACTCGCTCGCACAGAGCGGCAGGCGGAGGGTGATACGCCATCGTCTATCAGAGCGTTATCCGTGGCCTTGAATAATCTAGGTCGTGCCTGCCGCAATTTGGGTGACATGGAGACCGCGCGATCCGTACTTTCGGAAGGCCTGGAACTTAGCCGTCTCTTTCTGGAAGCGAGGGGGGATTTGCCTCTCGCTTTGCATGACATCGCGTTGTCGCTGTACTACGTTGGCTCGTTGGCGAGCGATCTTGGTAGTTACTCCGATGCCCACACAGCTTTCCAGGAAGGCGCCGAACTCGCCGCCCGTCTGGTAGCCTTGCAGCCCGATCATCCCGGCTACCGCAAACTGCAAGCGCAGTTCCAGGCGGAACTGGAGAAATTACCGCTGTAGGATGTGGTGAGCGCAGCGAACCGCATCAACCCCGCTGTCGATGCGGTTCGTCCCTCACCGCATCCTACGAATTCAATACGAACCTGAACCGACCATGAAATACCTCTCCACACGCGGCCAAGCGCCCAAGCAATCTTTCCTGCAAATTCTCCTGGGCGGCCTGGCGCCGGATGGGGGGCTTTATCTGCCGGAAACCTATCCGCATTTCTCCGCCGTCGAGTTGGAATTCATGCGCGACATGGATTACCGGCAACTGGCGTTCACCATTCTTTCTCGTCTGGCCGACGACATCGAGCCGGAGGATCTGAAGAATCTGGTCGATAAAACCTATACGACCGAGGCTTACAGCCACGGCAGGCCGGATTCGGATTTCAGCCAGATCACGCCGTTGCGGAAACTGGAAGACGGTGTGTTCATCCTGGAACTGTCCAACGGGCCGACCCTGGCGTTCAAGGACATGGCGATGCAGTTGCTGGGCAATCTGTTCGAATATGCGCTGGCCAAGGATCATGCGGAGCTGAATATCCTCGGCGCGACTTCCGGCGATACCGGTTCCGCCGCCGAATACGCGATGCGCGGCAAGCGCGGTATCCGCGTGTTCATGCTGTCGCCTAACGGCAAGATGTCCGGTTTCCAGCGCGCGCAGATGTATTCGTTGCAAGACCCGAATATTTTCAATATCGCCATCAACGGCATGTTCGACGACGCGCAGGATATGGTGAAGGCGGTGTCCAACGATCACGCCTTCAAGGCTGCGCACAAGATCGGTACGGTGAATTCGATCAACTGGGGGCGGGTGTCGGCGCAGATCGTGTATTACTTCAAGGGCTACTTCGCTGCGACGACAACCAACGACGAACAGGTGGCGTTCTCGGTGCCGTCCGGCAACTTCGGTAATATCTGCGCTGGCCACATCGCACGCATGATGGGCCTGCCTATCGGCCAGTTGATCCTCGCGACGAACGAGAACGATGTGCTGGACGAGTTTTTCCGCACCGGGGTCTACCGCCCGCGCGGCACGGCGCACACCTACGAGACCAGCAGTCCGTCGATGGATATCAGTAAAGCCTCCAACTTCGAGCGCTTCGTGTTTGACCTGGTCGGTCGCGACGGTGCGAAAGTGCGCGAGTTCTGGAGCAAGGTGGATGCGGGCAGCGGTTCGGCAGACATCGCCGCCTTCGACATCAAGGGTTCGGATTTCTGGAATGCCTTGCCGAAATTCCGCATCGCCTCCGGCAAGAGCTCACACCTGGACCGTCTCAAGACGATACGCGAGGTGTGGGAGGAGTACGGCGTGATGATCGATCCGCACACCGCCGATGGACTCAAGGTCGGTCTGGAGCAACGCCGCCCCAGCCTGCCGCTGATCTGTCTGGAGACCGCCTTGCCCGCCAAATTCGCCGAGACCATCCGGGAAGCGTTGGGTTGCGAGCCCGAACGTCCGGAATCCATGGCTGATATCGAAGACCTGCCGCAGCGCGTGGAAGTGATGGATGCGGATGTGGCGAAGCTGAAAGCTTTCATCAGCACGAATGTGCCACAGTAATACTATACGGGAAGCGCGTTCCCCACTCGGCTTACGATCGGGGCTACTCTGAAATTCTGGTGGCGTTGTTGCTAAGATAACCTGCAAGGAAGACGGGGTCATGTTCGGTGATGAACCTCAGGAATCGGACGCCGACCCTGAACTGCAACTCTTCCGCATCGTGCACCGTGTAAGCGACCGTGCCCTGAACTTCGACAACGTGGGGGGCTTGGGCGATATGCAGCGGCGGGACATGAATGTGCAGTTTGATGCTCTGGCCATGCTTGATGTTTTTGTCGAGAAAAATCGCCGCGCCGTGGGCCGAGATGTCCTTGATGTAGCCGTGATACAGTCCATCCGGTTCTATGAATGCAGCGGCATGCCATTTGACCCGGTAGCGCTCTGACTTGCGATGCTCTTTGCCGCCTTTGGGCGGTGTCGCATCCACGGGGGTGCATGCCTCGGCGAGCACGGCGGAAAGTTCGCTGGCATCGCTGAGTGGCAGCTCGGCGTCGATCGGCGGGATGAAGTCGGAATCAGTGTTCATTTTTGACCGGATGTTTTGTTAATGTGATTCGGCGTGCAGGCCGGTCATTATACTGAAAGGACTCATGCAGAACTTGCTGTTGCTTCTGGTCTGTTTCGCGGCGGGGATTATACTGCGCCGGTTGGGGCGTATGCCGGAAAATGCATCTGTTTCACTGAACAGTTTCATCATCCATGTTTCGCTGCCCGCGCTGACCCTGTTGTACATCCACGAATTGCAGTTTTCCGCCGAGATGCTGCTGGTGGCGGCAATGGCCTGGCTGGTGTTCGGGTTGTCGGCTGGGTTCTTCTGGCTGGCCGGGCGCTGGCTCAAGCTGCCGCGTGCCACCGTGGGCGCGCTTATCGTGGTCGGCGGGTTGGGCAACACCTCGTTCTTCGGTTTGCCTATGGTCGAGGCCTATTACGGCGAGCAGGCCTTGTCCACCGCCATCGTGGCCGATCAGCTCGGCTCGTTTCTGGTGTTGGCCATACTCGGCATCACGGTTGCGGGCATCTATTCCTCGGGGCGTCCCACCGCAACGGAGATCGTTAAGCGCATCGCTCTGTTTCCCCCTTTCATTGCGCTGGTCATTGCGTTCGCCTTGATTCCGTTCGACTATGCGCCGTGGTTCAGCACGTTGCTGCGGCGGCTGGGCGACACACTGGCACCTTTGGCCCTGCTATCCGTGGGGTTGCAACTGAGGCTGGGACACATCGCGGAACGCAAGCGCAATCTTGCCTTGGGATTGGGCTTCAAACTGGTCCTTGCACCCTTGGCGATCTATCTGTTGTATGTGCAAGTGCTGGGGGCAGGCGGGCAGACGATACAGGTGACGCTGTTCGAGGCGGCCATGCCACCGATGATTACTGCCGCCATTGTGGCGAGTGAGCATGACCTCGATCCACCGCTGGCGAATCTGATGGTGGCGGCGGGGCTACTGATTTCTTTTTTCACGCTCAGTGCGTGGTGGTTTTTGTGGAGGGCGGTATGAGTATCTGGGATCAGCGTTATGCCGGTGAGGAATACCATTTCGGCACCGAACCGAACGCTTTTCTCGCCGCCCAGCGACATTTGCTGAAACCCGGCATGAGTTGCCTCGCGGTGGCGGACGGGGAGGGGCGCAACGGTGTCTGGCTGGCACAGCAGGGGTTAGAAGTGCTCTCGGTGGAGTCGTCTCCGGTAGCGCTGGATAAGGCCAGAAAACTGGCCGTGCAACGCGGGGTTCTGGTGCGGTTCGAGCTGGCTGACTTGACCGAATGGGCATGGGGTGAGGAGAGATTCGATGCGGTAGCGGCGATATTCATCCAGTTCTCGCCGCCCGGAATGCGCGAGCGGATGTTCGCCGACATCAAGCGTTGTCTCAAACCGGGCGGCATCCTGCTGTTGCAGGGGTACACGCCGCGCCAGCTTGAATACAAAACCGGCGGGCCGTCCCAAGTCGAGAACCTCTATACCGAAGCGATGCTGCGCTTAGCGTTCGCCGACATGGAGATTCTGCATCTGTGCGAACATGACGAGCACATCAGCGAAGGCTCCGGTCACCATGGCATGTCGGCATTGATCGATATGGTGGCGCGCAAACCCGGCTGAATTACCCGGCTTGCCGCGGCATGGGCAAGACCGTTCGGTGCGGTGACAATTTTGTCCAGGCCGAATCTGCCGGTATGCTACGCGGACTTTATTTAAAGGAACTTCACCATGTGTCTCGCCATTCCCGCCCGCATCGAAGAACTGACCAGCCCGGGTAACGCCATCGTCAATCTCGGCGGTGTGCGCAAGGAGATATCGCTGGCGCTGGTGGAGGATGCCGCCGTCGGCGAATACGTCATCGTGCATGTCGGCTATGCCTTGCAAAAGCTGGATCAGGAAGAGGCGGAACGCACGCTGGAACTGTTCGCCGAGATGGGGCAGCTGGATGAGTTGCGTGCCGAACTGGACGGAGCCGCGACGTGAAGTATGTAGACGAGTTTCGCGACGGTGAACTCGCCAAGAATGTTTCCGCCAACCTTGCGCGCGAGGTCGATCCTAAACGCACATACCGCCTGATGGAATTTTGCGGCGGGCATACCCATGCCATCTCGCGCTACGGGCTGGTCGATCTGTTGCCGCCCAATGTGCGCATGATCCACGGTCCCGGCTGCCCGGTCTGCGTACTGCCCATCGGCCGCGTCGATCAGGCCATACGTCTGGCGCGCGAACACGGCGTGATTCTGTGCACCTATGCCGATACCGTGCGTGTGCCGGCTTCCGATAATCTTTCATTGATGCGTGCCAAGGCCAACGGTGCCGATGTGCGCATGATCTATTCCACTCAGGATGCGCTGAAAATCGCGCGCGACAATCCTCAGCGTGAAGTGGTATTCCTCGCTATCGGCTTCGAGACCACCACGCCGCCGACTGCCGTGGCCATCAAGCAGGCGGCTGCTGAAGGACTCAAGAACTTCAGCATCCTGTGCGATCACGTGCTGACGCCCGCTGCGATGCACGCCATCCTTGCGGTCGAGGGCGGTGTTGCGCTGGATGGATTCGTCGGCCCGGCGCATGTCTCCACCGTGATCGGTAGCAAGCCGTATGAACCGTTCGCCGACGATTACGGCAAGCCGGTGGTTATCGCCGGGTTTGAGCCGCTGGACATGATGCAGGCGATTTTGATGCTGGTGCGGCAGATCAATGAGGGACACGCCGCCGTTGAGAACGAATTCACCCGCGCCGTGACGCGCGAAGGCAATCTCAAGGCACAGGAACTGGTGGAGGAAGTATTCCAGTTGCGCGATAGATTCGAATGGCGCGGCCTCGGCAGCGTGCCGCACAGCGCCCTGAAATTGCGCCCAAAGTATGCCGCGTTCGATACCGAGTTGAAGTTCAAGGTTGACTACGTGGAAGTGCCCGACAACAAGGCCTGCGAATGCGCCGCCATCCTGCGCGGACAAAAACGCCCGCAGGAATGCAAGATTTTCGGGACGGTGTGTACGCCGGACAACCCCATAGGTTCATGCATGGTGTCGTCAGAAGGCGCGTGTTCGGCCCATTACAGTTATGGGCGGTTTAGGGAAATGCTGTTCAGTGGTTAGAAATTAAGGCGACGGAATCCACCGAAAGACGATGGCAGGAACCGGATGTTGTGGGAATCGGTGTTCATCCGAACGATGGCGTGCATGGGCATAGCACAGGCCTGAGGGTGTCGCCAGGCCGCTAGCGCACGGCGAACCGCGTTCCCGCAGGTACTCTCCCACTCCCACAAAAAGAGTGGTTAGTTGTTGGGTGTGAATTTCTCATGGTGGCTATGGCCGGGCTACGCCCTCAACATTCGCTTTGCTCATGTTAGCCTTCGCCGCAAGGTCAAAGACTTCTCGGCCTATTGGCCGAAGAAATCTTTGACCTTGTCCATCCACGAGTTAGCGCGGGGGTTGTGGCGCTCGCTGTCGGTGTCGTTGATCGCCTCGAACTCGCGCAGCAATTCCCGCTGCCGTTCGGTCAGGTTCACCGGGGTTTCCACGATGACATGACAATGCAGGTCACCGTGGCTGGTGCTGCGTACGCCCTTGATTCCCTTGCCGCGCAGGCGGAACTGCTTACCGCTCTGGGTCTCGGCGGGAATCTTGATGCGTGCCGCGCCGTCCAGCGTCGGAATCTCGATCTCGCCGCCCAGCGCTGCGGTGGTGAAGCTGATCGGCATTTCGCAATGCAGGTCGTTGTGGTCGCGCTGGAATACGGCGTGCGGCTTGATGTGGATCACCACGTACAGGTCGCCTGCGGGGCCGCCGTTCACACCGTGTTCGCCTTCACCGGACAACCGGATGCGGTCGTCGTTGTCCACACCGGACGGGATCTTCACGGCCAGCGTCTTGTGCTGCTTGATGCGTCCGCTGCCGCTACAGTCTTTGCACGGTGAGGAAATCATCTTGCCGGTGCCGTGGCAACGCGGACAGGTCTGCTGGATGGAGAAGAAACCTTGCTGCATGCGCACCTGTCCGTGTCCGGCACAGGTGGTGCAGGTGGTGGGGCTGGTGCCGGGCTTAGCACCGGAGCCGTTGCAGGTGCCGCACTCCGCCATGGTCGGTACGCGGATCTGTGTTTCGGTGCCGCGCGCGGCCTGTTCCAGCGTGATTTCGAGGTTGTAGCGCAGGTCGGCCCCGCGATGCACATTGCTGCGCCCCGCACCGCCACGTGCGCCGCCAAAGATGTCGCCGAAGATGTCGGAGAAGTCGAAACCTTGGGCACCCGCGCCAAACGGACTGCCGCCGCCCATACCGCCCGCTTCGAACGCCGCGTGGCCATACTGGTCGTAGGCCGTGCGTTTCTGTCCGTCGGACAAGGTCTCGTAGGCTTCCTTGGCTTCCTTGAAGTGTTCCTCCGCTTTAGGATTGTCCGGATTGCGGTCAGGGTGGAACTTCATCGCCAGCTTGCGATAAGCCTTTTTGATCTCTTCGTCCGACGCATCACGGTTGATGCCGAGGACTTCGTAATAATCTTTTTTGGACATGTGATTTTCGCCAATTGAGATGGGGCGCCTGTGCGCCCCATCGAACTACCGGTTGGACCTGCTTACTTCTTGTCTTTTACTTCGGTGAACTCCGCATCGACCACGTCGCCATCATCCTTCTTGTGATCGGCACACTGCTCGCCCGGCTCGCAAGTGCCGCAACCGGCATCACCGCCTTGTGCCTTGGCCTGCTCGGCGGCGTACATCTTCTCGCCCAGTTTTTGTGCGGCAGTCGCCAGCGCCTCAGCCTTGGCATCGATGGCATCCTTGTCGTCGCCCTTGACGACTTCTTCGGCATCCTTCAGCGCGGCTTCGATCGCGGACTTCTCGTCGGCGGTCAGCTGCTCGCCGTATTCTTTCAGCGATTTCTGCGTGGAATGGATCAGGGCATCCAGCTGGTTGCGCGAGGTTACCAGCTCCATTGCCTTCTTGTCTTCGTCGGCATGGGCTTCTGCATCCTGTACCATACGGTTGATCTCTTCCTCGCTCAAACCGGAACTGGCCTGGATCTTGATCTTGTTCTCCTTGCCGGTCGCCTTGTCCTTTGCGGACACATGCAGGATACCGTTGGCATCGATGTCGAACGTCACTTCGATCTGTGGCATACCGCGGGGTGCGGGCGGGATGTCGGACAGGTTGAACTGGCCCAGACTCTTGTTGCCGGAAGAGACTTCGCGTTCACCTTGCAGCACGTGGATGGTCACGGCGGATTGGTTGTCATCGGCGGTGGAGAACACCTGCGACGCTTTGGTCGGGATGGTGGTGTTCTTCTTGATCAGCTTGGTCATCACGCCGCCCATGGTTTCGATGCCCAAGGACAACGGGGTTACGTCCAGCAGCAACACGTCTTTCACTTCACCCTGCAACACGCCGCCCTGAATCGCAGCGCCGACGGCTACGGCTTCGTCCGGGTTCACGTCCTTGCGTGCTTCCTTGCCGAAGAATTCCTTGACCTTCTCCTGCACCATGGGCATGCGGGTCTGGCCGCCGACCAGAATCACGTCTGAGATATCGGATGCGGAAACGCCCGCGTCTTTCATCGCGATCTTGCAAGGCTCGATGGTGCGTGCGACCAGATCTTCGACCAGGCTTTCCAGCTTGGCGCGTGTGATCTTCACGGCCAAGTGTTTTGGGCCGGTCGCATCGGCGGTGATGTAAGGCAGGTTCACTTCGGTCTGTTGCGCGGAAGACAACTCGATCTTGGCTTTTTCCGCCGCGTCCTTCAGGCGTTGCAGGGCCAGCATGTCCTTCTTCAGATCCACGCCGCTTTCCTTCTTGAACTCGTCCACCAGGAATTCGATCACGCGCATGTCGAAATCTTCGCCGCCGAGGAAGGTGTCGCCGTTGGTGGACATCACCTCGAACTGGTGCTCACCGTCGATCTCGGAGATGTCGATGATGGAGATATCGAAGGTGCCGCCGCCCAAGTCATACACCGCGATCTTGCGGTCGCCTTCCTGCTTGTCCATACCGAACGCCAGTGCGGCTGCAGTCGGCTCGTTGATGATGCGCTTCACGTCCAGACCGGCGATGCGGCCCGCGTCCTTGGTGGCCTGACGCTGAGAGTCGTTGAAGTAAGCCGGAACGGTGATGACCGCTTCGGTGACCGACTCGCCCAGATAGTCCTCGGCGGTTTTCTTCATCTTGGCCAGCACCTGCGCGGAGATTTCCGGTGCGGAGATTTCCTTGTCGCGCACTTTCACCCATGCGTCGCCGTTCTTCGCCTTGACGATGGTGTAAGGCACCATGTCGATGTCCTTCTGCACCATCTTCTCATCGAAACGACGACCGATCAGACGCTTCACGCCGTACAGCGTGTTCTTGGGATTGGTCACGGCCTGACGCTTGGCCGGTGCGCCGACCAGCACTTCGCCGTCTTCCATGTAGGCGATGATGGAAGGGGTCGTGCGCGTACCTTCCGCGTTCTCGATCACCTTGGTCTTGCCGTTCTCCATGATGGCCACGCAGGAGTTCGTCGTGCCCAGATCGATACCGATGATTTTTCCCATGATGCTTTTCCTTTCAGTTAATTGGTTTGATTCGTAAAACTGCTGTCGCCTTAGGTGGGGCGACAAATCCATATTTCAAGTGTCTTGTGTTGCTTTCAGATACCTCACCCTGATGGAACTACTAGCCATTCGACTATGCTGGCAAACAACGCCAGCCAAGTCGCTGGTTATGCATGGGGGAGGGGAGCGCAGGTTATTCCTTGCCTTTCGACACCATCACCAGTGCTGGGCGCAGTACGCGCTCGTTCAATTCGTAGCCCTTTTGCATCACGCTGACCACCGTGTTGGCCGGCTGTTCGCTGTCGATCATGCCGATGGCCTGATGCTTGTGTGCATCGAATTTCTCGTTGACCGGGTTTATTTCCTTGATGTTGAACTTGTCGAACACGCTGGAGAGCTGTTTCAAAGTCAGTTCCATGCCGTTCTTGAAGCTTTCGACCGTGGCGGTCTCCACCGCCAAACCGGCCTGCAGGCTGTCCATCACCGCCAGCATCTCGCCGGAGAAGCGCTCGACCGCAAACTTCTGTGCTTTGCTGACATCGTCAGCGGCGCGGCGGCGGATGTTCTCACCCTCGGCCTTGGCGTACATCCAGGCATCGTAGTGTTCCTGTGCTTTGCGCTCGGCTTCCTTGAGCATTTCTTCGAGGCTGGGCATGATTTCCGGCGTTTTCTCGGCGGCGGCTTCCGTGCTCGGGATGTCGGCCTGTTGTTCGATCTGTGGTTTGTTTTCCTGTTGTTCCATTACCGTCTCCTGTTTGCGACCCGAGTCTAATTGGGGTGGGTTTTTGGTTTTCAAGAGGCATCGCAAATTATTTTTTCGGTGAGATAATGCGCGCCGTCCAGAAGTCACACCTTATGTCCACCACCAAGAACTACCACTGGCGCATCGCCGGATTCTATTTTTTCTACTACGCTTTCGTGGGGATGTTCTCTCCCTACTGGAGCTTATATCTGCAATCCATCCATTTTAGCGCCATCGAGATCGGCATCCTGATGTCCATGCACCCGGTGATGCGCATGATCGCCCCGACCATATGGGGATGGCTGGCCGACCACACAGGCAAGCATGCACAAGTGGTGCAAATAGCTGCGATATTGAGCGCGGTGTTCTATCTCGGTGTATTTGCTACTACCAGTTTTTGGGGGCTGTTTCTGGTGCTGGGCTTGATGAGTTTCTTCTGGAGTGCATCGATGCCGCTGGTGGAAGCAACCACACTGACTTATCTCGGCAAGAACAGCGCGCACTACGGGCGTATCCGTTCTTGGGGCTCTATCGGTTTCATTGTCGCGGTGGTGGGGCTGGGCTACGCATTTGACTACATCGCTATCGCCTGGCTATTGTGGGCTGGGTTGGTGTGCGAGGTCGGTATCCTCGTCTTTGCGCGGCAGATACCCAAAACCGAGGTGCTGGCGCATCACACTGATCACCAGCCGATCCGGCAGATCGTGATGCAACCCAAAGTTTTGGCATTGTTGGCGGCGTGCTTCTTGATGTCGGTGGCGCACGGTCCCTATTACACCTTCTTCTCCATCTATCTGGTCGAACATGGCTATACCAAGACCGCAGTCGGTGCGCTATGGGCGCTGGGGGTCATCTGCGAGATCGGCGTGTTCTTCCTGATGCCTGCGCTGGTTAAGCGATTTGGTTTCACGCGCATCCTGCTCATCAGTTTCAGTGCGGCAGTGCTACGCTTCATGCTCATCGGTTGGACGGTGGATGTGGTTGGTTTATTGTTGTTCGCGCAGGTGTTGCATGCGCTCACTTTTGGCGCTTATCACGCCGCCTCGGTGGGGCTGGTGCATGAGTTTTTCAAAGGGCGGCATCAATCGAAAGGCCAGGCGCTGTTTGGCAGTTTAACCTACGGCGCGGGCGGTGTATTGGGTGGGTTGGCGAGCGGCCCGATCTGGCAACACTGGGGAGCGAGCGCTTTGTACACCTTCAGTTCTAGCCTGGCATTCCTAGGTTTGCTGCTGATGCTATGGAAGCTACATGATCTGAATAAATGAGCAGAATGATAGACTTCGAACCTTATCCAAGAGTGACGACACTATGAGCCAAGTATTCCTATATGACACCACCTTGCGGGACGGTACGCAGCGTGAGGACATCTCCCTGTCCGTTGACGATAAGTTGGCAATCGCCAAGCGCTTGGCAGATTTTGGTTTTCACTACATCGAGGGCGGTTGGCCTGGCTCTAATCCCAAGGATGCAGAGTTCTTTGCGCGTGCGGCGAAGATGGATCTGGGGGCCGCCAAACTCGCCGCATTCGGGCGTACTCGCCAAAAGTCTTTGCAATGCGGGCAAGATAAGAACCTGCAAGCTTTGTTGGATGCACAGACGCCTGTCGTCACAATGGTGGGGAAGAGTTCGGACTATCACGTGAAGGTGGTGCTGTCCGCCACGCTAGAAGAGAATCTCGCCATGATCCGCGACAGTGTCGCCTACATGAAGTCCAAGGGGCGCGAGGTGATGTTCGATGCCGAGCATTTCTTCGATGGTTTTATCGCGAACCAAGACTATGCGCTGGCCACCTTGAAAGCGGCGGCGGACGCGGGCGCGGATTGCTTGGTGCTGTGTGAGACCAACGGCGGCAAGCTGCCGTGGGAAGTCGAAGAGATCGTGCGTGAGGTGAAGCGGCACATCAGCACACCGCTGGGGGCACATTGCCACAATGATACCGGCTGCGGCGTGGCCAATTCGCTGGCGGCGGTTCGTGGCGGCTGTACGCAGGTACAGGGCACCATCAACGGTTATGGCGAGCGCGTGGGTAACGCCAACCTCACCACCATCATTCCCAATCTGCAACTCAAGATGGGCAAGCCCGTGGTGTCGCCGGAGCAGTTGTGTGAGCTGACTTCGCTCGCGCGTTTCGTGGCCGAGGTGGTCAATCTCAAACAGTACAGTCATGCACCCTATATCGGACATAGTGCCTTCGCCCACAAGGGCGGCATCCACGTTGCGGCGATGTTGAAGGCAGCCGATACCTATCAGCACATCGACCCTAAACTGGTCGGCAACGAGATGCGCTCGGTCGTGTCTGAATTGTCCGGCCGCGGCAATATCCAGTTCCACGCCAAGGTGCTTGGAATAGACCTCGACAATGAAGGCGCTCAACGCGTACTCGGTCATATCAAGCATCTGGAGCACGAAGGCTTCACCTTTGAAGCAGCCGAGGCCAGCATGGAGTTGATGTTGCATCGGCTACGTCCCGATTACATCAAGCCTTTCGAGTTGATTGATTATTTCGTTATCACGGAGCGTCGCCAGAGTCGCGGCCTGTTGTCCGAGGCGACGGCAAAAGTGAAGGTGGGGGATGAAGTGAAATTCATGGCAGCCGAGGGCAATGGGCCGGTTAACGCGTTATCAACGGCTCTGCGCAGCGCGCTCTCAGCAGCCTATCCGGTGTTGAATACGGTGCGCTTGATTGACTACAAGGTGCGCATTCTCGATAGCGCCAACGGCACCTCCGCCGCCACCCGCGTACTCATCACCTTCCAAGGCGGCGGCCATATCTGGACTACTGTCGGTGCCAGCCCCAACGTCATTGATGCGAGTTGGCATGCGTTGTCGGACAGTATGGAATATGCCTTGGTGAAATTGTCTGAGACTCCTCCGCTAAACAGCTCAGCCTTGGCCTAGATACAGCCTGCTGTGGCATAATTGCAAGCCCTGAGAAGGATTAAAAAATGAACGCTCAAACTCTTTACGACAAACTTTGGAACAGTCATCTGGTTCGCTCCGAGCCGGATGGTACGGCTTTGATCTACATTGATCGCCACCTAGTGCACGAAGTGACCAGTCCGCAAGCCTTCGAGGGGATGCGCATGGCGAATCGCAAACCATGGCGTGTCGGCTCCATCTTGGCTGTGCCAGATCACAACGTGCCGACGACCAATCGTGCCGCGGGTATTACTGATCCGATCTCGCGTCTGCAGGTGGAAACACTGGATGCGAACTGCGATGAGTTGGGTATCACTGAATTCAAGATGGGCGACATCCGCCAAGGTGTGGTGCATGTGATGGGGCCAGAGCAGGGTGCGACCTTGCCGGGCATGACCGTGGTGTGCGGCGATTCGCATACCAGCACACACGGCGCTTTCGGGGCGTTGGCGCATGGTATAGGCACCTCTGAAGTCGAGCACGTGATGGCGACGCAATGTCTGGTGGCAAAGAAATCCAAGACGATGCTGGTCAAGGTGGACGGCAAGTTGAGGCATGGCGTGACTTCGAAGGACATCGCGCTGGAAGTCATCGGCATGATCGGTACGGCCGGCGGCACTGGCTACGCCATCGAGTTCGGCGGTGACACCATTCGTGGTTTGAGCATGGAAGGCCGCATGACTTTGTGCAACATGGCCATCGAGGCTGGTGCGCGCGCTGGCATGGTGGCGGCGGATGAAACCACTTTCGCCTACATCAAAGGTCGCCCATTCGCACCTAAAGGTGCGCAGTGGGATGCGGCGGTGACTTACTGGCGTACGTTGCACAGCGATGCGGATGCGAAGTTCGACACTACCATCACCTTGGATGCGGCCAAGATCAAGCCACAAGTGACTTGGGGGACTTCGCCCGAGATGGTGTTGCCAGTGGATGGCATCGTGCCTGATCCTGCAAACATCACGGATGCAGTGAAACGTAGCGATACCGAACGTGCATTGCAATACATGGGCTTGAAGGCGAACACGCCGATCACTGAGATCAAGATCGACAAGGTGTTCATCGGTTCTTGCACCAATGGACGTATCGAAGATATGCGCGCGGCAGCGGCGGTCGCCAAAGGCGGCAAGGTAGCCGAGAACGTGAAGTTGGCGATGGTGGTGCCTGGTTCTGGGCTGGTTAAAGCGCAAGCAGAACAAGAAGGGCTGGACAAGATTTTCATCGCGGCGGGATTCGAATGGCGCGATCCGGGCTGCTCCATGTGCTTGGCGATGAACGACGACAAATTGGCATCGGGCGAACGCTGCGCTTCGACTTCCAACCGCAACTTCGAAGGTCGCCAAGGTCAGGGTGGTCGCACGCACTTGGTGAGTCCTGCGATGGCTGCCGCTGCCGCGATTGCCGGTCATTTTGTGGATGTAAGTAAGGTTGATTAGGTGCTGATTACCCCGTCGGTTTTGTAGGTTGGGTTTTAACCCGACAAAGAGTTCATGATTATCAAGAATCGTCGGGTTGAAACCCGATCTACAAAAATCGGTTTAGTGCATTTCCATAATTACGGAAAATAAATGATGCAAAAATTCGAAAAGTTCTCTGGTGTGGTTGCTCCGTTGGATAGAGCCAACGTGGATACAGATGCCATCATCCCTAAGCAGTTCTTGAAATCCATCAAACGCTCGGGCTTCGGCCCTTACGCGTTCGATGAGTGGCGCTATCTGGATCACGGCGAACCCGGCATGGATTGCAGCAATCGTCCACTGAACGAGGACTTCGTGTTGAATCAACCGCGCTACCAAGGTGCGCAGGTTTTGTTGGCGCGTGAGAACTTCGGTTGTGGCTCTTCGCGTGAACATGCGCCGTGGGCGCTGGATGATTACGGTTTTCGGGTCATCATTGCCCCAAGCTTTGCCGATATCTTCTTCAACAACTGCTTCAAGAATGGCATGCTGCCCATCAAGTTGGCGGCGGACAAGGTGGAAGAGTTGTTCAAGGCGGTGGATGCCAAGAACGGATTCGCTTTAGACGTCGATTTGGTGCAGCAGACACTCACGACACCAGAGGGTGCTGTCTACAAGTTCGAGGTGGATGAGTTTCGCAAGCATTGTCTATTGAATGGCTTGGATGACATCGGCCTGACGTTGCAACATAAGGCTGATATCAGCGCATTCGAAACGAAGCATCGTGCTTCGCAACCGTGGTTATTTGCATAATTCTCAAAAGGTAATGAAATGAAGATTGCAGTATTGCCGGGTGACGGCATCGGAACAGAGATCGTTGCTCAGGCAGCGAAGGTATTGGAAGCATTGCGTAGCGATGGCTTGAAGGTCGAGCTGGAATACGCTCATCTCGGCGGTGCGGGTTATGACGCGGAAGGAGATCCTTTCCCGAAATCGACTGAGAATTTAGCGAAAGCATCCGATGCGGTTTTGCTGGGGGCGGTGGGCGGTTATCAATACGACACTTTGCCGCGAGATATGCGTCCAGAGCGCGGTTTGCTGCGCATCCGCAAGGAACTTAACCTGTTCGCCAATCTGCGTCCGGCGCTGTTGTATCCCGAATTGGCGAACGCTTCCACGCTGAAGCCCGAGGTCGTTTCCGGCTTGGACATCATGATCGTGCGTGAACTCACCGGCGATGTGTATTTTGGTCAGCCGCGCGGCATCACGACTTTGCCCAACGGCGAGCGCGAAGGTGTGAACACCATGCGCTATACCGAATCCGAGATTCGCCGCATCGGTCACGTCGCTTTCGGCATCGCTATGAAGCGCAACAAGAAGGTCTGCTCGGTGGACAAGGCCAATGTGCTGGAAACGACCGAGCTGTGGCGTCAGGTGATGACCGAACTCTCCAAGGACTATCCAGAGGTCGCATTGAGCCATATGTACGTGGATAACGCCGCGATGCAACTGGTGCGCGCACCCAAGCAGTTCGATGTGGTGGTCACCGGCAATATCTTTGGCGACATCCTGTCGGATGAGGCCTCGATGCTGACAGGCTCTATCGGCATGTTGCCTTCAGCCTCGCTGGATCAGAACAATAAAGGTTTGTATGAGCCTAGCCACGGTTCCGCGCCGGACATCGCGGGTAAGGACATCGCTAATCCGTTGGCAACCATCCTGTCGGTCGCGATGATGATGCGCTACACCTTCGCACGCGAAGATATCGCGCAACGCATCGAGACGGCTGTTCGCAGGACGTTGCAGCAAGGTCTGCGCACCGGAGATATCGCCGAGGCAGGCATGCCGAAGATCGGCTGCAATGCGATGGGCGACGCGGTGGTCGCGGCTCTTTAATTTATTTGGGAAGGGAGAAGAGATAAGGGTAACAGCGGTGCGAGGTTTTCACTCTTATCTCTTCCCCCCTATCCCTTCCCTTGGTTTATCAGGCTTTATCGAGTTTAGTTAGGAAAAATAATGAGCAAGCAATACGACGTATGTATCCTCGGTGCGACCGGTGCAGTGGGCGAGGCGATGCTGTCCATCTTGGAACAGCGCAAGTTTCCGGTGCGCAATCTGTACCCGCTGGCTTCCAGTCGTTCGGCCGGTTCCACCGTGACCTTCAACGGCAAGGAAATCATCGTGCTGGATGTGGAAGACTTCGACTTTTCCCAAGCGCAGATCGGCCTGTTCTCGGCCGGCGGCAGCGTGTCCGAAAAATATGCGCCTATCGCAGCAGCAGCCGGCTGCGTGGTGATCGACAACACCGCGCACTTCCGCTACGACCGCGATATTCCGCTGGTCGTGCCTGAGGTGAATCCGCATGCGATCGCGCAATACAAGAATCGCGGCATCATCGCCAACCCGAACTGTTCGACCATCCAGATGCTGGTCGCGCTGAAGCCGATCAAGGATGCGGTGGGCATCTCCCGCATCAACGTGGCGACTTACCAGGCCGTGTCCGGCACCGGCAAGGAAGCCATCGACGAACTTGCCGAGCAGACGCGTGCGCTGTTCAATCATCAGGACACCGAAGCCGTGGTCTATCCCAAGCGCATCGCGTTCAACGTGCTGCCGCATATCGACGTGTTCATGGAGAACGGCTACACCAAGGAAGAAATGAAGATGGTGTGGGAGACCCAGAAGATCATGGAAGACGACTCCATTCTGGTGAACCCGACTGCGGTGCGCGTGCCGGTGTTCTACGGACACTCCGAGGCGGTACACATCGAGACGCGCAAGAAGATCACCGCCGCCGAAGCGCGCGCCTTGCTGGAAAAGGCACCTGGCGTGATTGTGATGGACAAGCGCGAGCCCGGCGGCTATCCGACTCCGGTCGATGCGGCAGGTACCGATGCCACCTATGTCGGGCGGATTCGGGAGGATGTTTCTCACCCGTTGGGCTTGAATTTGTGGGTTGTCAGCGATAATGTGCGCAAGGGCGCAGCGTTGAACAGCGTGCAAATCGCCGAGATATTGATTGCAAAGTATCTGGGTTAACACGGTGTGAATCCTGGTTGTCAGCTTGTGTGGATAACTCTATGATGTTACTTTACATGTTCAACAAATAAGAATGAGGGTGATGGTGTGCGTAAATCACTGATGAAACTGCTGGGAGCCGGGGTCGCTTTGATGGTGTCGGCACAGGTCGCTGCCTTGGGGTTGGGTGGCATCAATGTGTCTTCCGCCTTGGGACAGCCGCTGAAAGCCGATATCGAACTGGTGTCGGCGGGCAAGCTTGAGAAGTCCAGTATGGTTGCGCGTATCGCTTCGCCCGATGCTTACAGAGGCGCCGGTCTGGAATATCCCTATGGCAGCAAATTCAAGTTTCAGATCGAGAGCCGCGCGAACGGGGAGCCTTATCTTCGCGTGACCAGCGCACAACCGATCAATGATCCTTTCGTCAGCCTGCTGGTCGAGTTGAGTTGGTCGTCCGGCAGGTTACTGCGTGAATATACCTTCTTGCTTGACCCGCCCGGTTACGTTGCGGAGCAGCCAGTGGAAAAAGAAGTGCAGGTGGTGGCACCGGCAGTGGCGGAATTCGAGCCGGAAGTGCCGCGGCAGGAAGTGGCATCCGAAAGTGTTACCCCTGATGCTCGGAAATCTGCACCGCCGATGCGTGCGACCGCCCCGGGGGACGAGAAGGCGCTGGCAACGGCACGTGCCCGTGCGACGCAGCCCAAGCCGGCAGCGGATATCGCCGCTGGCAGTGTTACGGTGCAAAGAGGCGACACGCTGAGCAAGATCGCCGAAGCGAACAGGCCGGTCGACGTGAGTCTGGAACGTATGCTGGTCGCCCTGTATCGCGCCAATGCCAACCAGTTTGATGCCAAGAACATGAACCGGATCAAGACGGGCAAGATTCTTCGTCTGCCGAGCCAGGATGAGATTTTGGATATCGGGCAAAGGGACGCTGCGAGCGAAATCCGTGCACAATCAGCTGATTGGAATGCTTATCGTCAGCGTCTGGCCAGCGCCGCACCAGTTAGTACGCGTCCGTTGGATTCGCAGCAGGCCGTCAGCGGGAAGATCACCAGTTCGGTGACCGACAAGACTCCGGTTGCCAAGGAAAGCAGCAAGGAGGTGCTGAAACTGTCCAAGGGTGAAGCTCCTGGCGATCAGGCTGCTGCCGGTGGAAAATCGACCTCCGTGCAAGATAAGAAGAACGTCGCACAAGAGGAAGCAATCGCCAAAGCCAAAGCTCTGAAGGAAGAACAGGATCGTCTTGCGCTGTTGGAGCAGAACCTCAAAGATATGCAGCGTCTGGCCGAGTTGAAGTCTGAAGAGGCTGCTGCGTTGGCGTTAAAAGCTGCCAGTGCGGTTGCGGCGGAATCCGCCGTTGAAGCAGCAAGTGCAGTCAAGCCGGCGAAAGTGGCAAAACCGAAACCGGTACCAAAGGTTGTCGAGCCAGAGCCATCTCTGGTGGATCAGATACTGGCTGAACCGCTTTATCTGGCCGGTGGTGCCGTGGCGTTGCTGGGTTTAGGCGGTTTGGGCTTCATGATGGCGCGCCGCAAGAAAGGGCCCGCCGCCAGCATCGGTGCGGTTGAAGAGTTGGGCGCGACGACGGGGCGTATTGCCACACCAGTCGCACCGTCGCCTGATACGGGGGACTTTACCGCCACGGCTGTGATGGAGACACCTGCCGAGGCGACGCATACGGACGATGTTGATCCGATTAGTGAGGCCGACCTGTTCCTCAATTTTGGTCGCGACGCGCAAGCGGAAGAGATACTGAAAGAGGCTTTGCTCAACACTCCGAACGATCATCGCATCCACCTCAAGTTGCTGGGTATCTATGCCAACCGCAAGGATACTGGGGCTTTTGCCGCCATTGCTAGCCAGTTGCAGGATTCGGGCGATGACGAGGCGTGGCAGCAGGCTGCCGCCATGGGGCGCAAACTGGATCCGGAGAATCCGATGTACGGTGGCGGCGGAACGATAGAAGATGCTGACAGCGCGACCATGCAGACCGCCGTGTTAAGCGTGCCACCTGACTTTCTGTTGGATGATGCGTCGGAGCAGAATGCAGCACCCTCCCAGAACTTGGACTTCGATCTGGGCAACGCGAGCGGCGGGGCGGACGAGCAGGATTTTCAGCAGGGCTCGGACTCGACCATGGCGCTTACGCAGGATGACAGGGCTGCGGCACAAGCTGATGAGGTGATGGATTTCGATTTAACTTCGACCAATCCTTCCATGGTCGCACCGATAGCCATGGATTTTGACGTGACCTCGACCAATCCTTCGTTGAATGTACCGGATTTCAACATGGACGAGCCGAGGACGGAACCTACAGCCGCAGTGAAAGCGGAAGCTTCGTCTGACTTGAACGATCTGGTCTTCGACGTGACTTCGATCGGTTCTTCAGTTCAGGATGCGCCTCAGCCCGACAAAACGGAAGAGCCGGGTCAGCCGCCTGATGATGCGATGGCCTTCACTCTGGATTTCCCGTCGGACGAGGAAGAAAAGCCAGCATCCAGACGTGTCGATGAAGAGATGGGTTTGGCTGGTATCAGCCTGAATCTGGACGAAGCGGAAATGCAGGCCGGTGCTACGGAAGAAGAGCACGACGAACACTGGCACGATGTCGCTACCAAGCTGGATCTGGCCAAAGCCTATCAGGAAATGGGTGATGTGACCGGCGCGCGCGAGATCCTCGAAGATGTGTTGCGCGAGGGCGATGCGGCCCAGCAGGAAGCCGCGCAATCCATCCTTGACCAACTGCTGGATTGATTCGGCGAACGGATAGAACGGCAGCCCGGCAGCGGGCTGCCGTTTTCTTTTGGAGCAAAGAATGGGATTCCATCCTGCCACGCAAATTCTGATCTGGTGTGTGCTGATCGCGCTCATGCAGCAGCTGGCTTTGCAGCCGCTGTTGTTCGCGGCCGGTTCAGTGTTGTTTTTTGCCCTGCTGATCTCACGGCACAAACTTTTCCAGCTGTTGTCGCGTACCCGCTGGATATTGCTGTCGCTGTTGTTGATCTACGGGTACAGCACCCCCGGACAGGCCGTGCTGGAAAGTCTCGGTGAGCTGGGGCCGACGCGCGAAGGTTTGATCGACGGAGCTTTGCAACTCACCCGTCTGCTGGCCGCGCTGGCCGGGTTGGCGATATTGCTCGACCGCCTGCATCGTTTGCAACTGATCGCCGGGCTGTATGTTCTGTTCGCGCCTTTGCAATATCTGGGTGTGTCGCGCGAGCGCATTGCGGTGCGGCTGGCGTTGACGCTGCACTATGCCGAGGTGACGATGCTGCGCGGGAAAACGGGCTGGCGTGACACGCTGGACGGGCTGTTTCAGCCGCACGGTGAATCGACCAGGGAGATCGAGTTGCCACGGCATCACTTTTCCTGGCGTGATGGCGGATTATTGGCGGCGGCGTTTTTGCTCCTGTGGTGGGCGGTGCGATGAGGATCGCGCTGGGGCTGGAATACGATGGTCGCCCGTTCTCAGGCTGGCAGAGCCAGCCTGACAGGGCGACGGTGCAAGACTCGCTGCAAGCTGCGCTGAGCCGGATCGCCGGGGAAGCCATCGCCGTCACTGCAGCCGGACGCACCGACACCGGCGTGCATGCGACCGAGCAGGTGGTGCATTTCGACACGCAGACTGACAGACCGCTGACCGCATGGGTGCGCGGTGCGAACGGACTGCTGCCGGAGAGCGTCGCGGTGCGCTGGGCACATGCGGTGCCGGACGAGTTCCACGCGCGCTTCTCGGCGCACGGGCGCAGCTATCGATATCTGCTGCTGAACCGTGCGATGCGTCCGGCGATTCAGACCGGCAAGGTCGGCTGGTTCCATGCTCCGCTGGATGTCGCGGCAATGCAGCAGGCCGCGCAGCATCTACTGGGCGAACACGACTTCAGCGCGTTCCGCGCCGCCGAATGCCAGGCCAAGTCGCCGGTGAAGACGCTGACCCGGCTCGACATTCGCCGCGAGGGCGACATGATCGTGTTCGACCTCAGCGCCGGTGCGTTCCTGCACCATATGGTGCGCAACATCGTCGGCTGTCTGGTCTACGTCGGCAAGGGCAAGCATCCGCCGGGCTGGCTACGCGAGGTGTTGGAAGGCCGCGAGCGCCGTTTCGCCGCGCCGACCTTCGCGCCCGATGGCTTATACTTGCGCCGTATTCGATACGAAGGAAAATGGGGATTGCCTCAGGGGCAGGACTGAGGACTGAGTGCGGAGATTTGTAGGATGGGTTGAGCGTAGCGATACCCATCAAACGCGCCGCATGGGTATCGCTACGCTCAACCCATCCTACGGACTGAGTTTTGGGGGTGGAGTGTCGAGCTATAAGTGATGCAGCGGCCCCACTCAGCACGCAGTCCTTTTTAGGAGTTGTTATGACCCGAATAAAAATTTGTGGCATCACGCGTGTGGAAGACGCGCAGGCGGTCGCCGCCAGCGGCGCGGACGCGAGCGGCTTCGTGTTCTATGCGAAGAGCCCGCGCCATGTCAGCGCCGAACAGGCGGCACGGCTGGTCGCGGCGCTGCCGCCCTTCGTCACCACGGTGGGGCTGTTCGTCGATGCCGACGCGGCGTTTGTGCGTGAGGTGCTGGCCGCAGTGCCGCTAGACGTGCTGCAATTCCACGGCGACGAATCGCCCGAATACTGCGCGCAATTCGGCAGGCCTTACCTGAAGGCGATCCGCGTCAAAGCGGGGGTGGATTTGCTACAATGCGCGGCGCGTTTTTCCGCCGCCCAGGCGCTGTTGCTGGACGCTCATGTGGAAGGCATACCCGGAGGCACCGGGACGGCTTTCGACTGGACGCTGATCCCGCGGCAGCTGCCGTTGCCGGTGATCCTGTCCGGCGGACTGGATGCGGAGAACGTCGCGGCGGCGATAGCGCAGGTGCGCCCCTACGCGGTGGACGTGTCCAGTGGGGTAGAGGCGGCAAAAGGAATCAAGGATGCGGCGAAGATCGCGGCATTCATGCATGAGGTGAACAGAATCGATGTATAACTATCCCGATAGTACCGGCCACTTCGGCCAGTTCGGCGGCATCTACATGGCTGAGACGCTCATTCCCGCTGTGGAGGAGTTGCGCACCCAGTATCTGCGTTTCCGAGACGACCCCGAATTCAAGGCCGAGTTCGCCTACGAACTCAAGCACTACGTCGGCCGCCCCAGCCCTATCTATCACGCCAAGCGCCTGTCCGAGAGTCTGGGCGGTGCGCAGATATACCTGAAGCGAGAAGACCTCAACCACACCGGCGCGCACAAGATCAACAACGCCATTGGTCAGGCCCTGCTTGCGAAGCGCATGGGCAAGAAGCGCGTCATCGCCGAGACCGGCGCTGGCATGCACGGCGTGGCGACCGCCACGGTAGCGGCGCGCTTCGGCATGGAGTGCATCGTCTACATGGGTGCTGAAGACATCCAGCGCCAGGCGCCCAACGTGTTCCGCATGAAGCTGCTGGGTGCGACCGTCGTGCCGGTCGAGAGCGGTTCCCGTACGCTGAAGGATGCCTGCAACGAAGCCATACGCGACTGGGTCACCAACGTCGAGAGCACCTTCTACATCTTCGGCACCGCGGCAGGCCCGCATCCTTACCCGATGATGGTGCGCGACTTCCAATGCGTGATCGGCAACGAAGCCAAGGTGCAGATGCCCGAGATGATCGGCCGCCAGCCGGATGCGGTGATTGCCTGCGTAGGCGGCGGCTCCAACGCGATAGGATTGTTCTATCCCTACATCGAAGTGCCAGATGTGCAGATCATCGGCGTGGAAGCGGGCGGGCATGGCATCAGTAGCGGCCGGCATGCCGCGCCGCTCACCGCGAACGCGAAGGTTGGCGTGCTGCACGGCAACAAGGTCTATTTGATACAGGACGAGAACGGCCAGATCATCGAGACGCATTCGATCTCCGCCGGATTGGACTATCCCGGCGTCGGCCCCGAGCATTGTCTGCTGAAGGACATCGGTCGCGCGCAGTATGTCGCCATCGACGACGACGAAGCCATCGCCGCGTTCGACGCGCTGTGCCGTTTCGAGGGCATCATCCCCGCGCTGGAATCCAGCCACGCGCTGGCGCATGCGATGAAGATCGCGCCGACGATGGGCAAGGACAAAGTACTGCTGGTGAACCTGTCCGGTCGTGGCGACAAGGACATGAATACCGTGGCGAAGTTGAAGGGGATCACGCTATGAGTCGCATTCAGGCAACCTTTGATAGCCTCAAGCAGCAGCAGCGCAAGGCGCTGATCCCGTTTGTCACAGCAGGCGATCCCTCGCTGCAACTCACCGTGCCGCTGATGCACGGCTTGGTGGCGGCGGGCGCGGACGTGCTCGAACTGGGCGTGCCGTTCTCCGACCCGATGGCGGACGGCCCGACGATACAGCGTGCTTCAGAGCGCGCGCTCAAGAACGGCATGTCGCTGCGCGGTGTGCTGGGCATGGTGGCGGAATTCCGTAAACAGGATGCGACCACCCCGGTGGTGCTGATGGGCTACGGCAACCCCATCGAGGCGATGGGCTGGGAGGCGTTCGCGCAGCGTTGCGCCGAAGTCGGCGTGGACGGTGTGCTGACGGTGGATTTCCCGCCGGAAGAAAGTCACGAGGCGTTCGAGCATCTGCAAGCTCATGGTGTCGATCCCATCTTCCTGCTGGCCCCGACCACCGACGAGGCGCGCATCGCGAACGTCGCCAAACTGGCGCGCGGCTATGTGTATTACGTGTCGCTGAAAGGCGTGACCGGTGCGGGCAACCTAGACCTGTCCGCCATCGAGCAGAAGATCCCGCAACTGCGTCAGCACATCAAGCTGCCGATAGGCGTGGGCTTCGGCATACGCGACGCGGCGACCGCGCTGGCGGTGGCCAAGCTGTGCGACGGCGTCGTCGTCGGCAGCCGTATCGTGCAGCTGATCGAAGAATCGAGCGAACAGGATGTCGTCGAGAACGTCGGCAAACTGGTCAAGGAATTGAGACAGGCCATCGATAAGGCCTAAAAGAGGAGAGATTTATGAGCTGGTTCCAGAAACTGTTGCCCCCGAAGATTAAGCGCCGCGACGGCGACGCGAAGAAGAACGTGCCGGAAGGCCTGTGGAGCAAGTGCCCGAATTGTCAGGCCGTGCTCTATCACTCCGACCTGGAGAAAAATCAGAGCGTCTGCCCCAAGTGCGATCACCATCATCGCATCACCGCGCGCACACGGCTTGATCTGCTGCTCGACAGCGAGGGGCGTTTCGAGATTGGCGCGGAAGTGCTGCCTATCGACACGCTGAAGTTCAAGGACCAGAAGAAATACTCCGACCGTTTGATCGCGTCGAAGAAAACCACCGGTGAAGACGACGCGCTGGTAGTGATGCAGGGCAGCATCCATGCCGTGCCGGTGGTCGTTGCGGCGTTCGAATTCAGCTTCATGGGCGGCTCGATGGGCTCGGTGGTGGGCGAGCGTTTCGTGCGCGGCGTGCAAGTCGCGCTGGAACAGCGTTGCCCCTTCGTCTGCTTCTCCGCCAGCGGCGGCGCGCGCATGCAGGAAGGTTTGTTGTCCCTGATGCAGATGGCCAAGACCTGCGCCGCGCTGACGCAGCTCTCCGAAGAAAAACTCCCGTTCATCTCGGTACTGACCGACCCGACCATGGGCGGCGTCTCCGCCAGCTTCGCCTTCGTCGGCGATGTGGTGATCGCCGAACCCGGTGCATTGATCGGCTTCGCCGGCGCCCGCGTGATCCAGCAGACCGTGCGCGAAACATTGCCGGAAGGCTTTCAGCGCGCCGAGTTCCTGCTGGAACACGGCGCGGTGGACATGATCATCGACCGCCGTGAAATGAAGAATCAGCTCGCGACGCTGATTACGCTGCTGACCAAGCAGGCGGCGGTGGCGGAGATCGAGGCAGCTTAGAAGCTGCCATTAAAATTGCTGCGGAGGGCGTCTGCGGCGTTGCGCGGTACTCGCAATCCGGGGTCGCAAGGCGACAAACCTTGTGTACATTCCGGTTGCTGCGTTCCGTGCGCATTGCATCCATCCCTTCTCGCGAATTTTTCTGGCAGCTTCCAGGCTACGCAATAATGATCCGATATGCCTAATACACTGGCCAACTGGCTTTCCTATCTCGAATCCCTGCACCCCAAGACCATAGCGCTCGGCCTAGACCGCGTCGCGCAGGTCAAGGAGCGGATGGCTCTCCAACCCGAATTTCCGGTTATCGTCGTCGGCGGCACCAACGGCAAGGGCTCGGTGTGCGCGATGCTGGAATCCATCCTGCATGCCGCCGGTTACAGAGTCGGCTGCTACACCTCGCCGCATCTGCTGCATTACAACGAGCGCGTGCGCATCGATAAAAAACAGGCGAGCGATGTGGAGCTGTGCGCATCGTTCAAGGACATCGAGCAGGCGCGAAAAGGACTCCCTCCCCCTTGCAGGGGGAGGGCTGGGGAGGGGGTAGACTCTGAGCGTGACGGTGCTCAAGGTTTCTACCCCCATCCTAACCTTCCCCCTGCAAGGGGGAAGGAACTGTCGGTGGAGTCTTCTGAAATATCCTTGACCTATTTCGAATTCGGCACGCTGGCCGCGATGCAGCTGTTCATTTCCCACAAGGTCGATGTCGCCATCCTCGAGGTCGGGCTGGGCGGCAGGCTGGATGCGGTGAATGTGTTCGATGCGGACTGCGCGGTGGTGACCAGCGTGGACATCGATCACATCGATTACCTCGGTGACACGCGCGAGGGGATCGCGTTCGAGAAGGCGGGCATCTTCCGCAAGGATCGCGTGGCGATCTGTGCCGATCCCAACGTGCCGCAGGCGATACGCGACCATGCGCAGCAGATCGGCGCGGAGTTGTGGTGCATAGGCAAGGAATTCGGCTTTTCGCTCCCCTCTCCCGCGAGCGGGAGAGGGGTTGGGGGAGAGGGGCGGACAGTCATTACCCTCTCCCGCCCAGCCGGGCACCCACACCCGCAAGCGGGAGAGGGGATGGCGCAGTGGGACTTTCGCAGTCCATCCGGCGAGCGACATGCCTTGCCCATCCCGTCGCTGCGCGGCGCGTTCCAGTTGCATAACGCCAGCGCGGCTTTGGCGGCGCTGGATGCGCTGAAAGACAGGCTGCCGGTGAGCATGGAGGCGGTGCGGCGGGGGCTGGTCGAGGTGCAGTTGGCCGGGCGTTTCCAGTTCGTGCCGGGCAGGCCGCAACTGATACTTGATGTGGCGCACAACCCGCATGCAGCACGTTCGCTGGCGCAAAATCTGGGCAGTCTGCCGCCCGCGAAGACCTATGCGGTGTTCGCGATGCTGAAGGACAAGGATATGGCCGGCGTGGTGCAGGCGCTTGCGCCGCATATCGACGTATGGCTGGTCGCGGGTATCGATGCGCCGCGCGGCGCGAACGCCGATGAACTGGTGCAAGTGTTGAGAAACGCCGGGGTAAGCGGGGAAGTCACGGCTTGCGCTTCGATTGCTGCGGCCTTGCATGAGGCCAGCAATCGTGCGGGCGAAGATAGCGGCTGCGACACGTTACTGCGAAGCAGCCGTTTGCGGGAGCAGCCGCCTGACACTCCCTCACGCACCGAACGCTTACGCGCACCGTGTCGAGAGTGTAGAATCGCGGCCTTCGGATCGTTCTATACCGTGGCAGAAGTGATGCAGGCCCGGGCGCTTTCCGTTACCTAATTCGAACACGCGGGATTGAGTATGGCCAAAGAGCTGACAGACGACGAATTGAACCTGAGACGCATGGCGCGCCGCCGTCTGATCGGTGCTATCGCGCTGACACTGGCGGTGGTGGTGATCTTGCCCATGGTGCTGGACCGCGAACCCAAGCCCAGCATGCAGGACATCGAGTTGCGCATTCCCGACCCGGACAAGGCCGGCGAGTTCGTGCCGGGTGTCGTCAGTTCCGAAGTGGTCGCCGCCATTCCGGTCGCTGAGATCGCGGTAGCATCGGCACCGGCGATGGAGGCGGCTTCTGCCGTGACCACCGCAGAGGCGGTCAAACCGCCCGAGCCCGAGCCCAAGGCCGCCGATCCGGTAACAACCAAGACAAGCGAGACCGCACCCGTCGCAGCCGATGCCGCAGGCGGTGGCACGGGCTATGCCGTGCAGGTCGGTGCCTATTCCAATCCGAAAGCGGCCAAGCAGGAGTTCGACAGGCTGAAACAGCGCGGATTCAAGGTCTATACCGAACAGGCGGGCAAGATGACGCGCGTGCGCATCGGCCCTTATGCCGAGCGCGCCAAGGCGGAGAAGGTAGTTAAATTGCTGGAGCAGTCCGGCATACACCCGAGCATCGTCAGTGCCAAATGACCGGCTTCGATTACGCCATCATCGCGATCTTCCTGATTTCGCTGTCGCTGGGTGTGTGGCGTGGTCTGGTGTACGAGGTGTTGTCGTTGCTGGGATGGCCGCTGGCCTTTGTCCTGAGCAGGCTGTTCGCTGCCGATGTCGCCCCGATGATGCCGGGCGATCAGGACATGCAGCGCACCGCGCTGGCCTACGCGGCCGTGTTCATCGTGGCGCTGATCGTTTGGGGCATCCTGGTGTGGCTGGTCGCCAAGCTGGTCAGAGCGGTCGGTTTGGGCTGGCTGGACAGCATGATGGGCGCTTTGTTCGGTTTGTTGCGCGGTGCGCTGGTGGTGCTGGTTCTGGTGTGGCTGGGCGGTTTGACGCGTTTTCCGGAGCAGCCGTTCTGGCGCGATGCCTACAGCAGCCGGGCGGTGGAAAACATCGCCCTGACGACCAAAGTGTGGCTGCCGGACAATATCGCGCAACGCATACATTATAGAATTCGGAGCTAGGGAAAAATCATGTGTGGCATTCTCGGAGTCGTTTCGCATACGCCGGCCAATCATCTGCTGTACGATGGTTTGCAAGTCCTGCAACATCGCGGGCAGGATGCCGCCGGCATCGCCACCCTGGAGGGGCGCACCTTCCATCTGCACAAGGGCAACGGCCTGGTGCGCGATGTGTTCCGCACGCGCAACATGCGCGCGCTGAAGGGCAATGCCGGCATCGCGCATGTGCGTTATCCGACCGCCGGTTCCTCGGTGGATCACAACGAGGCACAGCCGTTCTACGTGAATTCGCCGTTCGGCATCGTGCTCGGCCATAACGGCAACCTGACCAACACCGCAGAATTGCAGAAGCAGTTGTTCATGGACGATCTGCGCCATGTCAACACCAACTCCGATTCGGAGGTGCTGCTCAACGTGCTGGCGCACGAATTGCAGTCCAAATCGAAAGGAGTGCGTCTCGATGTGCCGACCATCTTCTCGGCGGTGTCGGGCGTGCACCAGCGCTGCCGTGGCGCGTATGCCGTGGTGGCGATGATCGCCGGTTACGGCCTGTTGGCGTTCCGCGACATCTACGGCATCCGCCCGCTGGTGGTTGGTGTGAACGAGACTTCGCAGGGGACGGAATATCTGGTTGCCTCCGAGAGTGTGGCGCTCGATACGCTGGGCTTCAAATTCCTGCGCGATATCGAACCGGGCGAAGCGGTGTTCATCGACTTTGACGGGCATTTCCACAGCCAGCAATGCAGCGACAAGGCCAAACTGAATTCATGCATCTTCGAGTACGTCTATTTCGCGCGCCCGGATTCGGTGATCGACGGCGTGTCGGTGTACGAGACGCGTTTGTACATGGGCGAATATCTCGCCGACAAGCTCAAGCGCGAGTGGAACGGTGTGGATATCGATGTCGTCATTCCGATCCCGGATTCCAGCCGCCCCAGCGCGCTGCAACTGGCCAATCGTCTTGCTATCCCGTTCCGCGAGGGTTTCGTAAAGAACCGCTACATCGGCCGCACCTTCATCATGCCGGGGCAGGCGATGCGCAAGAAATCGGTGCGCCAGAAGTTGAACGCCATCGGCGTGGAATTCAAGGGCAAGAATGTGCTGCTGGTGGACGACTCCATCGTGCGCGGCACCACCAGCCGCGAGATCGTGCAGATGGCGCGCGATGCCGGCGCACTGAAGGTGTATTTCGCCTCGGCCGCACCGCCGGTGCGCTTCCCCAACGTGTACGGCATCGACATGCCCAGCCGCGCTGAACTGATCGCCACCGGCCGCAGCGACGAGGAGATATGCCGCGAGATCGGCGCGGACGGCCTGATCTACCAGGATCTGGAAGACCTCAAGGCCTCCGTGCGCAAGGCCAATCCGAACATCACCGATTTTGACGCATCCTGTTTTGACGGCTGTTACATCACCGGTGATATTACGCCGCAGTATCTGGATGAGATCGAGATGGCGCGCGGTGCGGACAAGGCCAACAAGTCGTCGGCGGACGATGACCAGATGGAACTGGATCTGGCGATGAGCGCGTCTTCGATGTAGAAACAGGATTCAGGGTTTGGTAGGGCGTTGAGGTTGACACTCGGAGAGGTCGGGTGTTATTTTTCGACTGCGCCGATTTGAGGAACAGCTTGCGGGCGCATAATAAATACAGCTAAAGCGAGGGAAACCCGGTTTAGCGCTAAGCTTTCCGGGTTTTTTGTTTTCGGGAGATACCATGTCGGATGAAAATCTTTACCAGCCGGAGACGCTGGCGATACGCGCGGGTTCGGTGCGCAGCCAGTTCAACGAGCACAGCGAGGCGCTGTTCCTGACCTCCAGCTTCGTGTTCGAGAATGCCGCGCAGGCAGCGGCGCGCTTCATCGGCGAAGAGCAGGGCAACATCTATGCGCGCTTCACCAATCCCACTGTGACGATGTTCGAGGATCGCCTCGCGGCGATGGAAGGCGCGGAGCAATGCGTCGCGACCGCATCCGGCATGTCGGCGATATTGGCCTGCGTGATGGGCGTGCTGAAGGCGGGCGATCATATCGTCGCCTCGCGCAGTCTGTTCGGCGCGACGGTCAACCTGTTCAACAACGTCATCAAGAAGTTCGGCGTCGAGACGACCTATGTCTCCGCGACTGATGTCGCCGAATGGCAGGCTGCGGTGCGCCCGAACACCAAGCTGTTCTTCCTGGAGACACCGTCGAATCCGTTGACCGAGATATCCGACATTGCGGCGATTGCCACTGTTGCCAAAAGCTGCGGAGCGCTGCTGGCGGTGGACAACTGTTTCTGTACGCCGATCCTGCAAAAGCCCTTGGAGTCGGGCGCGGACATCGTGATTCATTCTGCGACCAAGTACCTGGACGGGCAGGGCAGGGTGCTGGGCGGCGCGGTGCTGGGCAGCAGGAAGAACATGGAAGGCGTGTACGGCTTTTTGCGCACAGCTGGTCCGACGATGAGCGCGTTCAATGCCTGGGTGTTCCTGAAGGGCTTGGAGACACTGAAGATACGCATGGACGCGCACTCGGCGGGCGCGCTGGAACTGGCGCGCTGGTTGGAAGCACAGCCCAACGTCGCGCGCGTGTTCTATCCCGGCCTGCCGTCGCACCCCCAACATGCACTGGCGATGCAGCAGCAAAAGAGCGGCGGCGGCATCGTGTCGTTCGAAGTCAAGGGAGGCAAGGACGCGGCTTGGCGCGTAATCGACAACACGAAGATGCTGTCCATCACCGCCAACCTAGGCGACACGCGCACTACGATCACCCATCCGGCGAGTACGACGCATGCGCGTATTACGCCCGAGGCGCGCGCGGCTGCGGGTATCAGCGATAGCCTGATCCGTATCGCGGTGGGGCTGGAGGCTGCCGTGGACATCCAGAATGATTTGGCACGCGGATTGACGTAGGGGCGCGATTCATCGCGCCTAATCGCGATATAAAACCAACAGGGCGCGATGAATCGCGCCCCTACGATACGGAACGACGATGGATATTCTCTCTGCACAAATCGGCGGATTGCTCAAATCCCGCGGCCTGATGCTGGCGACCGCCGAATCCTGCACCGGCGGCGGTGTGGCGCAGGCCGTCACTGCCGTTGCCGGTAGTTCGGCCTGGTTCGATCGCGGCTTCGTTACCTACACCAACCTTTCCAAGCAGCAGATGCTGGATGTCCCGGAAGAGACCTTGCGCCAGCACGGCGCGGTCAGCGAGGCCGTGGTGCGCGAGATGGTGAGCGGCGCGTTGCGCCATAGCGCAGCGCAAGTGGCATTGGCTGTCAGCGGTATCGCGGGCCCCGGCGGCGGCGCGCCGGACAAGCCGGTCGGCACCGTCTGGTTCGCCTGGGGGTTGCACAACGGCGTGACACTGGCACGCCTGCATCATCTGAGCGGCAACCGCGCAGAAATTCGGGCTCAGGCCACACGTATCGCATTGCAGGGGGTTCTCGATCTGCTGGCGTCGCTCACCGAAACGGCCTGAAAATCAAAAAAGAACGAACGTTCTGTACAAATTAAAAATGATGTGCCACAATCCGGCCACACTTTTTGAAAGGGGATAAACATGGACGACAACAAAAGCAAGGCACTCGCGGCGGCATTGAGCCAGATCGAAAAACAGTTCGGCAAGGGCTCCATCATGCGCCTGGGCGAACACGAAGTGGCGCGCGACATTCAGGTGGTTTCCACCGGTTCGCTGGGGCTGGACATCGCGCTGGGCGTGGGCGGACTGCCGCGCGGCCGCGTGATCGAGATCTACGGCCCGGAATCTTCCGGCAAGACCACGCTGACCCTGCAAGTCATCGCCGAGATGCAAAAACTGGGCGGCACTGCCGCCTTCATCGATGCCGAACACGCGCTCGACCCGCAATACGCGCAGAAGCTGGGCGTGAAGGTCGAAGACCTGCTCATCTCGCAGCCGGACAACGGGGAACAGGCGCTGGAGATCGTCGATATGCTGGTGCGTTCCGGTTCGGTGGATGTCGTGGTGGTGGACTCCGTTGCCGCGCTGACCCCCAAGGCCGAGATCGAGGGCGACATGGGTGACGCGCAGATGGGCCTGCATGCCCGTCTGATGTCGCAAGCCCTGCGCAAATTGACCGCCAACATCAACCGCTCCAACACCATGGTGATCTTCATCAACCAGATCCGCATGAAGATCGGCGTGATGTTCGGCAATCCCGAGACCACCACCGGCGGCAACGCCCTGAAATTCTATGCCTCCGTGCGCATGGATATCCGCCGCACCGGCGCCATCAAGAAGGGCGACGAGGTCATCGGCAACGAGACCCGCGTCAAAGTGGTGAAGAACAAGGTCGCGCCGCCGTTCAAGGAAGCCAACTTCGATATCCTTTACGGAGAAGGCATCTCGCGCGAAGGCGAAGTCATCGAATTGGGCGTGCAGCACAAGATCGTCGAGAAATCCGGTGCCTGGTACGCCTACAACGGCGAGAAGATCGGCCAAGGCAAGGATAATGCCCGCGAATTCCTGAAAAGCAATCCGGACATCGCCATCGAGATCGAGAACAAGGTGCGCGAGGCGCTGGGCGTGGTGTTGCTCGATGGCGGTGAAAAAACCAAAACCAAAGCCGGCGGAAAATCGGGTGCAAAGGAAGCGTCCGAATAGTCTTTGACCGGGCAGCCAAGTGAGGAAAAAGCCCGCAACGAGCCTGCGCGCGCGCGCCCTGCAATATCTGGCGCGCCGCGAACACAGCCGCGCCGAACTGCGCGCCAAATTGCTGCCGCATGCGCAAGCGGACGACGGGTTCGATGCGCCCCCCCCGCAAGATGTCGATGTGCTGCTGGATGATCTGGCCGCGCGCGGCTGGCTGTCCGATCAGCGCGCGGCCTCGCAACTGGTGCATGCCAAACGCAGCCGCTATGGCATGCAGCGCATCATTCACGAACTGCGCCAGAAAGGCATTGGCGAAGAGATCATCAGCGACGAACTGGCGACGCTGGGCGACAGCGAAGCGGCGACAGCGCGCGATGTCTGGGAAAGGAAATTCGGCACCCCGCCTTGCGATGCAAAAGAAAAAGCCAGGCAGATACGCTTTTTGCAGTCGCGCGGATTCTCCATGCAGACCATCATACGTTTGATGCGTGATGCGGGACAGCCACTCGCGGAGGATGACCTGTAGCTGATAGACTTGCACCCGTGCCGGTATTGGATGGGCAAAGGTCAACGACGGGGTGGCAGGGATGGCGGTAGTTTCAAAATTTTCCGACAAATGGGTTCTGGTCATCGACGACATGGAAGGGATGCGCTCACAACTGCGCATGTCCCTGTCGAATTCCGGGTTTGAAAAACTGCATGTGGTATCCAGCATCAGGGAGGCGCTCGACCGCATGGCGGGCAACCGCTATGACGTGGTGTTGTGCGACTATTCTCTGGGCGATAGCACGGACGGACAACAGTTCCTCGAATATTTGCGCACCAACGACCTGATCAGCCGCAACGCCATCTTCGTCATGATCACCGCCGAGCAGGCCTACGAAAAAGTGGTCGCGGCTTCGGAGTGCGCCCCCGACGACTACCTGCTCAAGCCGTTCACCGCCGCGCAGTTCAATGCGCGTCTGGAAAAACTGATGGACAAACAGGGGTACTTCGCCGGGATCGACAAGGCGGCGGATGCCAAAGACTGGAAGCGTGTCATCGCCGAGTGCGACCGTTTGCTGCCGGCCAAGGACCGATATTTCGTCGAGGTCAGCAAACTCAAGGGAGAGGCACTGTTGAAGGACAATCGTCCGCAGGAGGCAGCCGACCTGTATCGCCAGATCGTCGCCCTGCGTCCGCTGGGCTGGGCCAGACTGGGACTGGCGAGGGCGCTGGCGGCGACCGGACAAAAGGACGAGGCGCGCGGGATCGCGCGCGAGATTCTTGCCGACAGCCCGCAATTCATGGCGGCCTACGATTTTCTCAGCAAACAACTGGCCACTTCCGGCGAGCAACATGAGGCATTGGAAGTGCTGCAAAAAGCGCGCGAAGTGTCCCCCGGCACCATGAGCCGGATACGCGAACTCAGCACTTTGGCGGTGCACGCCGGCAAGCCGGAAATCGCCGAAACGGTGATGCGGGAGGCGCTGAAAAAACACAAGCATTCGCCTGTTCGCCAGGTGCACGACTATGCCGTGTTGTCCAAGGCACTGGCCAGCCAGGGAAAATCCGACGAGGCGATCAGCATCGTCGCGGAGGCGAGAAACAGCTTCCGCGATGAACACAGCAGCGCGGTTCTCGCCGCCAGTGAAAGCGTCGCGCACCGCGCGGCGGGCAATGACGAACTGGCCGAAGCGGCGCTGGCCCTGGCCTTGTCGGGAGACATGAGCAATCTGCCTCCGGAAGTCGCCGCTTCGGTGGCGGATGCCTGTTTCGCCATGGGTAAGGAAGAGGAAGCGACCAAGCTGCTGCGGCACGCGATACAGAACAATCCGGAGGATGCGGCCACGCGCGACAGGATACATCGCGTGCTGACCGGTGCCGGCAAGGAAGGCGCGGAGGCGGATGCCCTGATAGACGCGAGTTCGCGCGAGATCATCCTGCTCAACAACGAAGGGGTGCGCAAAGCCGAGGCAGGCGAACTGGACGAGGCGGTCGGCCTGTTGTGCGAAGCCGCCGATCGCCTGCCCAACAATCTCCAGATCGTCGGCAATGCCGCACTGGTCATCGCGCTCGATCTGGCACGCAACGGCAACGATGCGGGCAAACTTGGGCGCTGTCTGCGTTACCGCGAATCGCTCGTGAGCAAGTCGCCGAACCACCCCAAGCTGGCGCAGATCGACGGCCTGCTCAAACAGTTGAAAAAATAAACGGAGCGACCGGCATGGAAGACATGTACGCGGCAGTGATACACGATGTCAAGAACCAGCTGGCCGAGCTCTCTCTGCGCCTGGGGGAACGCGGCGACGCGCAGCGGGAGATGCTGATCGCCATGAGCGCGGCGCGGCAGCTGTCGAAGATGCTGCTGGTTCACCGCCAGAGCGCCGGTGCGCTGAGCGTCAACGCCGATTCGGTGGATACCTCCGGTTTCATGGCGATCCTGGCGGCGGAATACCGCGAATTGTTTCCGCGCTTGCAGATATGGGTGGATGCGACCGATGCGCCCGCCTTCGCGTTCTTCGACGATGCGCTGGTGCGCATGGCGCTGGCCAATGCCATGCACAACGCCTGTCGCCACGCGGCGCAAAAAGTCGAATTGTCCGCCCGGCAGCAGGACGGGATGCTGGTGTTCGAGATCGCCGATGACGGCCCCGGGTTCCCTCTCGGCGTGCTGGCGCAGGGCGGGCTCGCTCCGTCGGATGTCAGCGCCCGAGGCACCGGGCTGGGGCTGTATCTGGCCGGAAAGATTGCCGCGCTGCATTGTCTGCACGGGCGTTGCGGACACGTCGATCTGGCCAATGCTGGAGGTGCCGGCGGTGCGCGTTTTCGCATGATGCTGCCGTAGCGGGGGGCGGGAATGGACGCGGTTTCCAGTATCGCGCTTGCGGCAGGGTTGGGATGGGCCAGCGGTATACGTTTGTATGCCACGGTGTGTATCGTCGGTGTGCTGCACCGCTTCGGCTACATCCATCTGCCGCACGCACTGGACATACTGGGCAATCCCTACGTCATCGGTTTGTCTGCCGTCCTGCTGGTCATTGAATTCTTTGCGGACAAACTTCCCTGGATCGATAGCGCGTGGGACAGCGTGCACACCTTCATTCGCATTCCCGCCGGCGCGCTGCTGGCGATGGGGGCGATAGACAGCGGCGACCCGCTGATCGCCGCGAGTGTGGCATTGCTGGGTGGCACGCTCGCGGGCGGCACGCACTTTGCCAAATCCGGCAGTCGCGCGCTCATCAACACCTCGCCGGAGCCGTTCAGCAACGGCCTGGCTTCCTTTGGTGAAGACGGCCTGCTGCTTTTCGGGCTGTGGCTGATGCTGGCGCACCCGCTCTGGTTCATCGTGTTCCTGCTGTTGTTCGTCGGTGTGCTGATCTGGCTGCTGCCGCGCTTGTGGCGCGGCGTGAAACTGGTGCTGGCTCGTCTGGCCGGATTGTTCCGTCCCGGCCCCGCAGGTTGAAGTTCAGCGTATCGCCAGCCGCCACAGCGAGGTGACTTCCGCCGCGCGCGCGCGGTGCAGCGGGTCGGTCGCGTCGCTGGCGCGCGGGTGGTGCGGGCGGACGTCGGCGCGATCCAGCACCTGCAATCCGGCGGCAGCGATCCAGTCCAGCAATTCCCCGCGCGTGCGCAGCCCCAGATGCTCGGCAATATCCGAGAGGATCAGCCAGCCCTCGCCATCGGGCGTGAGGTGAGCCGCCAGACCGTCGAGAAAACCGTGCAGCATGCGGCTGTCCGGGTCGTATATCGCGTGTTCGATGGCCGAACTCGGACGCGCCGGCAGCCAGGGCGGGTTGCACACCACCAGCGGCGCGCGGCCTTCGGGGAACAGGTCGGCCTGTCTCACCTCCACCTGTCCCGCATAGCCCAACCGCGCCAGATTGTCGCGGGCACAGGCCAGCGCGCGCTCGTCCTGATCGGTCGCGATGATGTGCGCGACACCGCGTTTCGCCAGCACCGCCGCCAGCACACCGCTGCCGGTGCCGATGTCGAAAGCCAGTTCCTGCGACGGTAGCGGTGCCTGCGCCACCAGCGCCACATATTCGCCGCGCACCGGCGAGAACACGCCGTAGTACGGGTGGATGCGCGCGTCCAATGCCGGCACCTCTACGCCTTTCTTGCGCCATTCGTGCGCGCCGGTCAAACCGAGCAACTCGCGCAGCGACACCACCGACGGCTCATCCGCCGTGCCGTATGCCTCGACACACGCCTGATGCAGATCGGGCGCGCGGCGTAACGGGATGCGGTGATCCGCCTCCAGCGGGATCAGCAGCATCGCCAGCGTGCGCGCCCGCTGCGATTGCGCCTGACGGTGCAGATGGAACGATTCGGCGGGCGACACGACGGTGGGCAGGGCGGATTTCTTGCGCGGCTTGCGTTCGACGCGGCGCGCCAGCGCCTGCAACAACTGCCGCGCATTCTGAAAGTCGCCGCGCCACAGCAGCGCGGTGCCCTCGCAGGCAAGGCGGTAGGCGGCATCCGCCGTCAGCGTGTCGTCGGCGATGATCACGCGCTTGGGCGGCGGCATGCCACTCTCGGAACGCCAGCGCGCCGAGCGGGGCGTATCGCCCTCCGTCCAGTGGATGAGCGGATGGTCGCTCACAGGGTCAGGGTATCGTTGAGGCAGGTCTTGGCCTGCGCCAGCCGCGTCAGGGTCGGCAGCAGATTCAGGCCGGTCTCGTCCTTCAGCTTCTGTGCGGCTTCCTTCATGTCCTCGAAAGGCAGGCTGATCGCGTCACCCTCCGCCGCGAAAGCGATGGTGTTGCCGCTCTCGCACGAGGGGAACATCAGCGCGCGATCCTCAAAAGCGTTGAGGATGTGGGCGAAGCCGCCCATCACGCCCCGGCTCAGACCGAGCAGGTTGACCGCCATGATGCCCTGATCGCTCAGCCGGGTACGGCACAGCTGGTAGAACGGCAGGGTGTTCAGCGCGCCCGGATGCGCGTGCTCGTTGAAACCGTCCACCAGGATCAGATCGAACTTCTTCGCGTTGTTCGCCACATATTCCACACCGTCGCCGATCACCAGATTGATGCGCTTGCTGTCGAACGGCAGCTTGAAATACTGGTGCGCGGCAGCCGCCACGGCAGGCTCGATCTCCACCACGGTGAGATGCGCGAGCGGATAGTGGCGGTACAGGAACTTGGTCAGCGAAGCCGCGCCGAGGCCGATCAGCAGCACCTTGCGCGGCCAGCGTGCCTCGTCGCGCAGCAACAGGCTCGCCATCATCTCGCGGGTGTATTCCAGTTCCAGATTCCACGGACGGGCGATGCGCATCGCGCCCTGTATCCAATCGGAACTGAAGTGCAGGTAGCGCACGCCGGCCTGTTCGGAGATATTGATGGGATAGCTCATGGGACGGATTATCGTTTCAAAAACAGGGCGTGATTATCGCAGACAACGTCGATCATGCAGAGCTTTTAGGATATCCGTCGAAGCTTGCGCTTAAAAAGACGCATGGAACGAAGAGGAATGCGCGAAGGAAGCCATGAGGCATCCGCCTGTTCCCGCATTGCGCTGCGCTTCATGCGGGCTACATGGATATCCACCGGTTCAGCAGCCAGCGTGCCCATTCGGTGACTTCGGTGGCGCTCATGCCGATGGTGGCGACCTGCTGTGCCAGCGCATCGCCTGCCGCACCGTGCAAATGGACAGCCAGCAGCAGCGCGTCGTCCGCACTCATGCCCTGCGCAATGAAGGCCGCGACCATGCCGGTCAGCACGTCGCCCATGCCTGCGCTGCTCATGCCGGGATTGCCGGTCTTGTTGACGTGGAGTTTTCCGTCGCGGGTGGCGACGAGGCTGTCGGCCCCTTTCAGCACCACGCTGGCGGCGAACTTCTGCGCCAGTTGTTGCACCGCCGCGATGCGGTCGGCCTGCACCTCTTCGGTTTTGATGCCCAGCAAGCGCGCGGCCTCGCCGGGATGCGGCGTCAGCACGGTCGCATTCTTGCGCGAGCGCAATACCGTACCCAAATCGGGGCGCAGCGCCAGCAGGTTCAGCGCGTCGGCATCCAGCACCAATGCGACCTCGCGTTTGATCGCATCATGCAGCAGCTTTTGCGCGGCGAGGTCGCGTCCAAGGCCGCAGCCGACCGCCAGCGCGCTGATGTCCGGCAGACTCAGCGCATCGGCGGCACCATGCAGCATCAACTCCGGCTGTATCAGGTCGACCACCGGCGCGTTGTCCGCCAGCAGGCCGACATGCACGCAGCCCGCGCCCAGCTTGAGCGCGGCGCGCCCCGCCATCAGCGGTGCGCCGAGCATGCCCGATGCACCGCCGATCACGGCGACGGTGCCGAAGTCTCCCTTGTGGCTGTCGCGCGGGCGCGGCGGGAAGTTGGCGGCGACTTGGTTTTGGAGGATCGGGCTTAGGCGGATCGGCTTGGGGGTGAGGGCAGGGGCGCGTTTGCTCATTTCTGGTCGAGTGAAGTGTGTGGGGCGCATAGTATAATCGCGCCCCGAATTTAATTTCACGGTCTACGCCATGTTTCAAGTCTCCTTCGGCTCCTCCGCCCTGTCTGCCTTCCGTCTCGAAAAACTGCGTGCCGCACTGAGCGAAACCGCTCCCGGTGTCGTTGTCGCGGACACCCGTCACTGCTATTTCAGCGCGCTCAAGAGCGAGACGCTGAACAAGCCGCAAGCCAAACTGCTGGACCGCGTGCTCGGTCTCGACAAGTCCGCGGGCGAACCCGCGAATGCGGCGAGCTGCCAGCGTTTGCTGGTTTTGCCGCGCCTCGGCACGATCTCTCCCTGGTCCACCAAGGCGACCGACATCGCCCAGCATTGCGGCCTGCACGGCGTGCAGCGCATCGAGCGCGGCGTGGTGTTCTATTTGACGAGCAAGAACGGCAAGCGTTTGAGCAAGGATGAACTGGCCGCGGCGCTGCCGCTGCTGCACGACCGTATGACCGAGACCGTGCTCGACAATATCGATACTGCGGCGAAGAAGATATTCCAGCACGGCAAGCCGCAGCAACTGGCGACGGTGGATGTGCTGAAGGGCGGCGCGAAGGCGCTGGAAAAGGCCAACCGCGACATGGGTCTGGCGCTGTCGGCGGACGAGATCGAATACCTGGTCGAGAATTTCAAGAAGCTGAAACGCAACCCGACTGATGTCGAATTGATGATGTTCGCGCAGGCGAATTCCGAGCATTGCCGTCACAAGATATTCAACGCCGACTGGGTGATCGACGGCGAGGCGCAGGTCATGTCGCTGTTCGGCATGATACGCAACACCCACAAGGTCAGCCCGCAGGGCACGGTCGTGGCCTATTCCGACAACTCCTCGGTGATCGAGGGCGCGCGCATCGAGCGTTTCTACCCGCGCGCCGACGGCAGCTATGCGTTCAGCGACGAGATGACGCACATCCTGATGAAGGTCGAGACGCATAACCACCCGACCGCCATCGCGCCGTTCGCGGGCGCGGCCACCGGCTCCGGCGGCGAGATACGCGACGAGGGCGCGACGGGTTCCGGCTCCAAGCCCAAGGCGGGATTGAGCGGCTTCTCGGTGTCCAATCTGAACATCCCCGGTTTCGCCCAGCCTTGGGAAGCCGAGTACGGCAAGCCTTCCCGCATCGTCACCGCCCTGCAGATCATGCTGGACGGCCCCATCGGCAGTGCGGCATTCAACAACGAATTCGGCCGTCCTAACCTGACCGGCTATTTCCGCACGTTCGAAGAGAACGTCAGCGGCGAGATGCGCGGCTACCACAAGCCCATCATGCTGGCGGGCGGCGTCGGCAACATCAAGGCGGAACACACCCACAAGCACGACCTGCCGACCGGCGCATTGGTGATACACCTCGGCGGCCCCGGCATGCTGATCGGCCTGGGCGGCGGCGCGGCATCCTCGATGGATACCGGTGCGAATGCCGAGAACCTGGACTTCGATTCGGTACAGCGCGGCAACCCCGAGATGCAGCGCCGCGCGCAGGAAGTCATCGACCGCTGCTGGCAGTTGGGCGACAAAAACCCCATCCTGTCCATCCATGACGTCGGCGCGGGCGGCATGTCCAACGCGCTGCCGGAGCTGGTGCACGGTGGCGGCAAGGGCGCGCATTTCGAGCTGCGCAAGATCCCGCTGGACGAGACCGGCATGTCGCCGAAGCAGATCTGGTGCAACGAGTCGCAGGAGCGTTACGTGCTGGCCATCGCGCCCGAGCGCCTCGACGAATTCCGCGCGATGTGCGAGCGCGAGCGCTGCCCGTTCTCCGTGGTGGGCACCGCGATAGACGAAGACCAGATCGTCGTGCACGACAAAGAATTCAAGAACGACCCGGTGAATATGCCGCTGTCCGTGCTGCTCGGCAAACCGCCCAAGATGACGCGCAACGTCAAGCGCGAGACGCCGCGTCTGTCGTCGTTCGATTGTTCCGGCGTGCCGATTGCGGAAGCGGTCGAGCGCGTGCTGCGCCTGCCGTCGGTGGCGAACAAGAACTTCCTGATCACCATCGGCGACCGCACCGTCGGCGGCATGACCGCGCGCGACCAGATGGTCGGCCCGTGGCAAGTGCCGGTGGCCGACGTGGCTGTCACGCTGATGGGCTACAACACCAATCGCGGCGAGGCGTTCGCGCTCGGCGAGCGCACGCCGCTGGCGCTGATCAACGCACCGGCCTCGGGCCGCATGGCGGTGGGCGAGGCGCTCACCAACATCGCCGCCGCGCGCATCGAGAAGATCGGCGACATCAAGCTCTCGGCGAACTGGATGGCCGCGGCTGGACACCACGGCGAGGATGCAGCACTGTTCGACACCGTGCGCGCGGTCGGCATGGAGCTGTGCCCGCAACTTGGCATCGGCATTCCGGTTGGCAAAGACTCGATGTCGATGAAGACCACCTGGAAGGATGGCAAGAAGAACAAGGCCGTCACCGCGCCGCTGTCGCTGATCGTCTCCGCGTTCGCGCCCAGCCCGGATGCGCGCCACACACTCACGCCGCAACTCGTCGCCGATCCCGATACAGCCTTGCTGTTGATCGACTTGGGGCAGGGCAAGAACCGCATGGGCGGATCGGCGCTGGCGCAGGTTTACAAGCAGGTCGGCGATGTTGTGCCGGATGTGGAAGATGCCGCCTTGCTCAAAACGTTCTTCGAATTGATCCAGAGTCTGAACGCCGAAGACAAACTGCTGGCCTACCACGACCGTTCCGACGGCGGCGCGTTCGTCGCGTTGTGCGAGATGGCGTTCGCCTCCCACATCGGTCTGGATATCCAGCTTGAACAACTGCACGGCGACACGCTGCGCGCCTTGTTCAACGAGGAGCTCGGTGCCGTGGTGCAGGTGCGCAACCGTGATCTGGCGCATATCCAGCAACTGGCGCGCGAGTCCGGGCTGAAGAGCGTGCAGAAGATCGCCACGCCGAACCAGACCGGCATGATCGAGATCGTGCGCGGCAGCGAGAAACTCTACAGCGAGAACGCCGCGCACCTGCAACGCCTGTGGTCTGAGACCACGTACCACATGCAAAAGCTGCGCGACAACCCGGCCTGCGCGCAATCCGAGTTCGACCGACTGCTCGACGTAAAGGACCCCGGCCTGCACGCGAAGCTGACCTTCGACCTCAACGAGAACGTCTCGCCCGCCTTGCTGCGCAACCGTCCGAAGATCGCCATCCTGCGCGAGCAGGGCGTCAACGGCCAGGTGGAGATGGCGGCCGCATTCGACCGCGCCGGATTCCAGACGGTGGACGTACACATGAGCGACGTCATCAGTGGCCGCGTGAAGTTGGAAGACTTCAAGGGCTTCGCGGCCTGCGGCGGCTTCTCCTACGGCGACGTGCTGGGCGCGGGCGAGGGCTGGGCCAAGTCCATCCTGCTGAACCCGAGAGCGCGCGACGAGTTCGCCGCGTTCTTCCAGCGCAGCGACACCTTCGCATTGGGGGTGTGCAACGGCTGCCAGATGATGAGCAACCTGCACGAGATCATTCCCGGCGCGGACAACTGGGCGCACTTCTCGCGCAACCAGTCCGAGCAGTTCGAAGCGCGCTTCGTGATGGTCGAAGTGCAAGCGTCGCCGTCAATCTTCTTCCACGGCATGGAAGGCAGCCGCATGCCCATCGTCGTCGCGCACGGCGAAGGCTACGCCGACTTCGGCAGCCCGAAGAAACTCAAGGCCGCGCAGGAACTGGTGACGCTGCGCTACGTGGACAATCACGGCAAGCCGACCGAAATCTATCCGATGAACCCCAACGGCTCGCCGCAGGGCGCCACCGGCCTGACCACCCCGGACGGCCGCTTCAGCATCATGATGCCCCACCCGGAACGCGTGTTCCGCGCGGTGCAGAACTCGTGGTATCCGGGCGAGTGGCAGGAGAACGGGGCTTGGTTGCGGATGTTCCAGAACGCAAGGCAGTGGGTGGGTTAACTGTCATTCCCGCGAAGACGGGAATCCAGAATGAAAAAGGCGACCGCTTGGTCGCCTTTTTCTTTCGCGAAAGACAATTTCGCCGGTGACCGATGGTTGCCTTTGAGTCTTTGGGGTGTCTTTAACCCTTATCTAGTGGAATGCCATTATTCAATTCTGGTATGGGGTATTACAAATACGTCACTAGAAATAACTGCCTTAACCAGTTTTTTATCCATTCTAATAAGTGTTTTATATCCTTTGTCGGGGTCGCTCATTGGATAGCCAAGATAAATTTCAGTGTCAGTTTGTGTTATTAGATTAACTTTTGATGACATGGATTCTGAAACATTTAGTTTTTCCTGTAGCACTTTTGGAGTGGTTGATTCATCAATCACTATTTGAACCTGTTCAGGCTCACCTCCCCCTATTGATGATCTAACATGCCCATAAAAGTATCGTCCAAACGCTCCAGAAGAAGTAACCAGTAAGAATATAGGGAAAAATGTTAAATAAATTTTCCTTGCCTTGGCGGTTTTGATTGAATTTAGTGATCCCGCTACGATGATGGCCAGAGTTGTCCCAACTAATAAGAAAGTTAGAAAACTGGTAATGATTCCATCAGCCAAGTAATAAAACGCAATAAATGATAACGAATAGAAAATGCTGACTAATAAGAAGTAGAGTCCTCTGATAGCTTTTGCCGCTTGGCTAGTAATGATCATGTCGTTCAAAACATATCCCAACATCATAATTGCAAGGAGCGGCATTATTTTTGTTGCTGGAATTGTGAAAAGCAAAGATGTGCCAATTACAGTTGCAATGACAACAAAAAACGCTAACTCACTGACACAGTAAATAGCAGCAACTACCTCCCAGCGCCTTCCCCTCGCCCCAAATTCGGCAAATAGTTCAGCATATTTTTTGATGTCATCATCTAGAGCTATAGCGTGTCGTCCAATGAAGTAATAAAACAATCCAAAAATCAAAAATAGTGTAGCTCCGGAAATTATGTATTGAGTCCGGAAAGTTTCATAATCCTTGATGCCAAAGCTTCCCAAGTAAGCTGTGACAGTAATGAATCCGCAGATGTATGAAAGAACAATGGAAATTGCACTAATTTGACTAGTATTGCTAATTGACAGATATGAGCTAATTACCTGTTTGTCTGGAGTCGCTGTCAGTCTGTTTTCAGATTCAGTCATATCTTGGAATCAACTAAAAGATGTGGATAAACAATCAAGCTGGTCGGTATCGAATTCAAACGGGTCAGCATCGCATTGATTGCTGAGTAAACAGATCATCGCGCGGACTCATGGTGACAGGTCGCGATTCTTCGCATTCGCGAATCGCATATTCGTTGAGGTGGTGATTCATCATTCCCCTTGGGCTGAACAGGTCGTGCAATGGCAGATGCTTCCCGTCGTGTCGCGGGAACCCATCTTGCGCCAGACCTCCTGTTCCGGGGAATCTGCCGGTGGCCTCGCATCGTGCGTGCGGTGCGATGTGCTCTGTGGCGGATGTGCAAGCGGGGTGAACTGTAGGGGAGGTGGTCGGGGGTGTCAATGACGATGTCAGGTTCGTTGCTGGTCAGCGCAGCGATACCCGATAATCCAAGCGATGGTTGTAGCGTTGCTCAACCCATCCTGCCGCGTGGAACACGGCTCGCGGACTCATTCCCTCAGCGCTGCCACCACTGCCGCTGTTGTTCCTTATCCATAAAAGTCCAGGCCAGGATGCGGCTCTTTTTCTGGCCTTGCGCCATTTCGATGGTGCGGTTGTCGGTCGCACCGGCGTATTTCAACGCTCGGTACACATGCGGCAAGGTGGCCGATTTGGAGATGAGCGAGGTGAACCACAGGCAGTTGTTGCCGCCCGACCGGCTCTCTTCGATCATGCGTGTCACGAACGCGACTTCGCCGCCCTCGCAGCAGAGCTCCAGACTCTGCCCGCCGAAGTTCAGGACGGGCTTCTTGTGCTTGTTGCTTTCCCTGCCGAGGTTTTCCCATTTGCGCTGCGAGCCGTGGCGGGCTGCGGCCAGCGAGGCATGGAACGGCGGGTTGCACAGGGTGAGATCAAAGAACTCGTCGGCGTCGGTCACGCCGTCAAAGATCGCCGTGGGGGATCGCTGCAAACGCAGCTCGACGGCATCGCTCAACTGGTTTGCCGCCAGAATGCGCCGCGCGTTTTCCAGCGCCACGCTGTCGATATCCGTGCCGACAAACTGCCAGCCGTAGGCGGCATGGCCGATGAGCGGATAGATGCAGTTCGCGCCCACGCCGATGTCGAGTACGCGCACTGATGGGCCGCGCGGAACTTCGCCGCCATTGCTTTCGGCCAACAGGTCGGCGAGATAGTGCACATGGTCGGCACGGCCGGGGATGGGCGGACACAGATATTGCGCGGGGATATCCCAATCCCTGATGCCGTAATCGAGCAGCAACAGCGCGCGATTGAGTGCCTTCACGGCGGACGGGTCGGCGAAATTGATCGTCTGGTTGCCATATTCATTCAACACTACGAACGCCGCCAGCGCCGGACTGCCGGCAATGAGTCGCGCAAAATCGTACCGGCCCCGGTGCGGATTGCGCGGATGCAAACACTCTTTTGTGGCGGCTTGGGTCATGACAGCAGAGGGGATAGGGGAAGCACAGCGCGCATTCTAAACACTTGGCAACGCGGCACGGATTATTTTCAGCCTTGGTGCGGGGATGATGCGGGATTTTTAGTGATGCAGGTCGGGTGGCGTGATGGGTGTGCTTCGATTTCTTCTTGGCTCAAAACTGGCGCAGAGCCCGCTGTTTCAAACAGCGCGGCGTGAGCCGTATGCAAGAGAACTTCTTCTGAAGTCATACAAAAGACGTAACACAACAGTGTGAAGCGAAACCTTAAGATCGCCGTCGCTCATCCGATCCAATCATTCCTTCTTCCAATAAGCCGTCGCCACGCCCTCGCCCAGATCCGCCTCGATCAGGCGGCGGCGCACTTCCAGCAGGCGTGCGATGAGTGCGGGTTCGTGTGATGCGTAGGCATCGGCATCCGGGATGCGCTTCACCACCACGCCGAGCAATTCGGTGATGGCGTTGCCGATGGAGTTCTGGCTGATGGTGACGATCAGTTTGCCTTCATCGTTGCGGTAGATGAGTTGTTTGAAGGCGGGCTGCCAGCGGATGGCGTTGGCATATTTCGCGTCGACGATGCAGTGGTCGCGCACCTTCTTGGCGGTCTTCATGAAGTCGTTGTTGAACAGCAGCACGCTCTCCACCTGCTCGGGGAAATACACGTCCGGCAGCATGGGTGCGTTGTGCGTGGAGACTTGCGAGAAGAAGCTGCGGTAGAAATCGATGAAGCCTTTCAGCACCTCGTCGTACTCTCTCCAGAAATGCACATCCTTGAGCGCCGCCGCGCCGCCCTGCACCTCCCAGCTCGGCAGCCCCTGCGGGTAACCGGTCAAGGCGATGCGCGCGTCGGCTTCGCTGGCGGGTTTGAGTATCTGCAGGTGCAGCGCCTTGTCGAAGAAGTCACGGTACACATCGCGCATATAGGCCTGGAACAGGCTGTGCTGGCCGCCGTCGGTCAGATTGGGATCGTCCGGATCGGCCGCCTTCGCATCGCGCAACGTCTGCTTCGGGAAGACGACGAAATGGTTGTGCAGCATGCGGATGCTCGGCACACCGGGCGAGGTCAGCGGCCAGGTCGCGTCCAGACTCGCTTCACCCGCGAGGATCAGCGCCTCGTCCGGATCAGGATATTGTTCCAGCATGTAGTCGATGACGATCTGGTTCATACGGTTCCAGATCTGCTTCACATTCTCCGCCACCTGCGTGCGCCGCACCGGGCGACCCAGCGGGTTGAGGATGCTCTTGGAGGTGTTATAGATGATGGAACAGTCGAACTCGGTGCTGTGACCCAAGGCCTTGCGATATAGCAGCAGGTTCTCGGGGTTGATCAGCAGACCGTTGTTGTTCACCAGATCGTTGAGGTTCTCCGTGCTGTTGAAGAACTCGTTGTGTTTCAATCCCTCGGGGACATCGAGCGGGATGGGGCGGAACGGTGTGACAATCTCGCGCGGGCCGGATCGCATGGCTCAGTCCTTCCCAGCTTCGTTTACGCGCGCCATGCCGTGATCACACCGCGACCAAGCCGAAATGATAGGCGTGGTACTTGAGGTCGGCGGCAGTGAGATCAGTGGTATTCATATTTAGTCGCGCCATGAGAAATCAAACGGGTCTGAGAAATCGAATGGGGCTGCATCGCAATCATTTCTGCCGCAATTGCCTGTATCGCATCATTTTGCGGTGGTTCAAACCAGATACGCTTCTAAGCGATTTCCCAGTGCGGCGGCTCCATTTCTTCATCGGAATAAAAATAGAAGCGCCAATTCAGAGGACGTAGAACGATGGGCATATCCGGAACGGTAGAAACGGTATGCGCGTGATTCTACACCATGGATTTTGGGATCACCCGTATAGTCCTGCACACTTATTGTCAAAAACTGATTTAATGCTTATTCAATTCTTACCCGCTAATTTTACGATATTTTTTGAGAAAGAATCGCTATTTCAATCGGTTGCTGACAGTGAAGTATGTTGATAACAGACGGTTTTTGCCAATCAACTAAAATATCCTAGTTATTTAATCCTGAATTTCTGGCGTTATATAACCTTTGGCGGTCTATTGTTGTTGACCAACAACTATTAGTATCCGAAACTGTTTAGAACCTTAATGAGCGAGTTAAATCATGGCTACCGATAACAAAAGCGACGCACAAAACTCTAACCAAAACTCGGAGACGGCTGGCGAAAATGTAATTTTTGACGACCTTACGATATTTGGTAGTGATCAGACCGCAGATACTCTGCTCGACTCTGAGTTGTTGGCAGGCGCGCCGGAACGCACCGATAGCTCGGGCAATGAAAACATCCAGACAACGTCAGAGGAAAAGGAAGTTCGCGATCAGTTAATTCTTAACGGCGAGCAAAATAGGGATGATTCCCCCGATTTAGGTGACCCAGAAGAAGAAGATCAATCTAGTGTCCCGCCCATGGACACTGACAGCGAAGGTGATCAGGACCCCGTCCCCTTCGTTGACCAGCCTCTCCCTGCCGACGATGTCGAAGTGGAAAATCCGTCTTTCGCCAGAACGCCGCCGCCTAACCCGCAAGTTCCAGAGGTAGTTACACCTGTTGGTGGCACAAACGCATCGACCGGAACCCCTTCACCGACAACGCCAACGACGCCAACGACGCCGACCACGCCGACGACACCGACGACACCGACGACACCGACGACACCGACGACACCGACCACGCCGACCACGCCGACCACGCCGACCACGCCGACCACGCCGACGACACCGACCACGCCAACGACGCCAACGACGCCGACCACGCCGACGACACCGACGACACCGACGACGCCGACGACACCGACGACACCGACGACACCGACGACGCCGACGACGCCGACGACGCCGACGACACCGACGACACCGACGACACCGACGACACCGACGACACCGACGACACCGACGACGCCGACGACACCGACGACACCGACGACACCGACGACTCCGACGACTCCGACGACTCCGACGACTCCGACGACTCCGACGACTCCGACCACGCCGACCACGCCGACCACGCCGACCACGCCGACCACGCCGACCACGCCGACCACGCCGACGACTCCGACGACTCCGACGACTCCGACGACTCCGACGACTCCGACGACTCCGACGACACCGACGACACCGACCACGCCGACGACACCGACGACACCGACCACGCCGACCACGCCGACCACGCCGACGACGCCGACGACGCCGACGACGCCGACCACGCCGACGACACCGACGACACCGACGACACCGACCACACCGACCACGCCGACCACGCCGACCACGCCGACCACGCCGACGACGCCGACCACGCCGACCACGCCGACCACGCCGACGACACCGACCACGCCGACGACACCGACGACTCCGACGACTCCGACCACGCCGACCACGCCGACGACACCGACGACACCGACCACGCCGACGACGCCGACGACGCCGACCACGCCGACCACGCCGACCACGCCGACCACGCCGACGACACCGACGACTCCGACGACGCCGACGACGCCGAGCACACCGACCACGCCGACAACTCCGCACTCTGATGATGATGACGATTCGGACAGCGACTCTGATTCGGATAGCGACTCTGACTCGGATAGCGACTCTGACTCGGATAGCGACTCTGACTCGGACAGCGACTCTGATTCGGATAGCGACTCTGACTCGGACAGCGACTCTGATTCGGATAGCGGTGCCAACAACGGTCACGGAAATGGTGACCAATCTGCTCCCGGAAACTCTGGCGACAACAATAATGCCGAAAACAGCGAAAATTCCGGACAAGGAAACAGCGGTAATGGATCCAGCAATTCCGGGCAGGGCAACCAAAATGAATCTGGTGCCAATAACGGCCATGGTAATGGCGACCAGGCTGCCCCCGGCAATTCCGACTCGCACAACAATGCCGAAAATGTGATAGGTGACAGCGACAATGGAAGCAATGACCTGTTCGAGCTGGGAGAGCTTTCCGAAGCTCTGGATGGGACGGGAGGTCAAGCTGCCTGGAGCGAGATGATCGAGGTTGATGTCATGTCCGGCAATACGACTTCCGAGTACGGCGGATGGACATCAGAAATCGATGCCCCTCAATCCGAGAATGGTCATGGCGACAACTCCAAGGATGCCGACCATCATGGTGCCGACAACCACAGCGACAATCTCGGAAATGACGATAAAATCGAGTGGTAATCCGGTAGGCTTTGTGGCATAACTAAACGGGGTTCCTGCGGAGGAACCCCGTTTTTTTATAGGCCGGCCTCTTTGGTTAAACATCATGAATATCGATAAATCACAATACGGCTCTCCCGAGAAACACCTTCCCGAGTTCCCGGCGGGGCCCGCTGATATTATTTTTCTGCACAAGCTGAATAAAGCAATACATGGCATCACTTGCGATGAAGCCGAAATAGATCGGTGCTTTTCTGAATCTCAATTCCCGCAACATTTTGAGTGCCTTATTCTGGTGTTATATGCGCCGGGGCATAAGCGCATTCTGGTCAGCCGGTCCAGAACCAAAGAGCATCTTAAATTTTCGACAGTTTTACGGCGCTTGCTTGTCCATCCCCGATGCGCGCAATTGGCATCGCAGCCTTTTCGATTACAAATGGATTTTGTGCGGGAGCCGCCATCACCAGTGGACTACTTCGCGGTGGGAATGGAGCATGCTGGCGACCTCCATTTTGAACTTGGTGTGGTTGGCTTGATGTTTCGTGGGGAGGATGGCAAACAACAAATCTTCCCGCCCGGCGATGCTTATGTGCGCTCCGTCATGACGATGGGGCAATTGCGCGACTATCTGAGCAACGTTCACGGCGAGAAGTATTTGCGGCAAGCCGAATTCAAGCGCTTCCGTTCGGAAAGCTATCTTTCCGGGGAAGAATCCTGGCTACGCTTGTATCGTGGGCATCCGGTTGTGGGTGCTTTGACGAAGCCGAAGCTTGATCATGCCGTCGAACTGGCTATAAGCCATATTCAGCAAACCCAGGAGGAAGGCGGCAAGTTCCTTTATTACTACGATGCTGCCCTGGATTCGCGCCGGGATCACGAGCATCTCAAAAGAGACCCCGTAAAGAATCCTTATTACAACATTTTGCGGCATTGCGGCGGTGCGCTGACCTGCATTCATCATGAGAAATATTCCCGTGACGGGAAGACGTTGGACAATGTTCGGCGCGCCATTGACTACCTGATTGCACAGGCCAGAGTGCAGGATTACGGCGGGCGGGAAGGCGCATACATCTACAGTGAAAAGAAGTCGAAGCTGGGCGGAACCGGCATTGCGCTCTACCTGCTGTCGGACTATCAGGTTGTTACCGGCGACGAACGCTACCGGGAATGGGCGGATCTCTTTGCCTGGCATTTGCTCAATCAGGTCACTGCCAGCGGCGAGTTCATCTACTACAACATCTATCTCGACAAGCCGGTGACAGAAGCGGAAAACCAAAACCATTTCTCCTTCTTCTATCCCGGCGAGGCGGTGTGCGGATTGGCGAAATATCTGCATCTGCTTGATGCAGCAAGCCGGGGCATGTTCTTCGAGAAACTGCGTAAGGCGCTTGAATTCCTGCTGGTCGTGCGTCCGATAACCCGTGCCAGTGAATACAGCGCGGTGCCTTCCGACGGCTGGCTGATGATGGGGATCATGGAGCTGTGGGATTTTGAGGAAATGCGCGATCCGATGTATGCCGATTTTGTGTTCTCGGATGCGCAGAAGATGGTTGATCACATGTACAAAGTGACAGATGCTCCATACCCAGACTATGCCGGAGCCTTCTATTACAACTTCGGCGACTATCCCTATGCGGACGGTGCGCGCTGCGAAGGTTTGCTGGGCGCATACGAGTTGGCCATCAAGATGGGCGCGAGAGAAAAGGAACGCCAATTGTGGCCTGCGCTACGTTTGTCGGCGTGGGCGGTGATGCATCTGGTCAATACCGAGGATTCGATTTATTCCGCAAAAAATCCGTTCATTGCTCTGGGCGGTATCCGCTTCAAATACACGCGGCAATGGTTCCGCATCGATACTATTCAGCATGTTGCATCATTTTTTGCGAAGCTACTACCTTACTGGGATGCGGCAGAGAAAGAGTCAGAGTTGCAAATAGATCAGCAAATTGAAAGCGGTGCTAGCAGGATAGGCTGCTAGTTTCAGTTTGGCAGATCCAGTGGGCTGATACGCCAGTGAATATCGACGGCAACGTGTCGGGCGCGGTAAGCCCTTGATGTGCCCGGAATACTATTTGACCAGGTCCAAGTGTCACCGCGTTTTAGAATGACCTTGGTAGTTGCGCCATAGCCAAATCCGTAGCCAAGTGATGGTTGCAGGGCCAAGTTGGGATCGACGGGTATCCAGGCCCCATCGAGATAAGCCTCGGCTGCATGATGGTTGGGTAGAGTGAAAACCACGGATTCCGCAAAATTGAATTCTGAAGTCATTCTCGCAGGAATACCAAGGGCGCGGGACAGCGCAACAAAAACGGCGGCGTATTCCGTACAGTCGCCGGTGCCGCTATGAAGGGCAAACAGAGCTCCCCTATTTTCCATTTGTTTGTAGCGTAGCGTTTTCTGGGGGAGCTGAAATGCCGCCAGCAACTGCTGCAGGGGCGTAGTGTGCGCTGCCTTGATCTGTTGCGCGATAGTCTGGATTTCGGTTGAATCCGACTCAACATATTCGCTCGGCGCCAGAAATTTTGAACTGGCTTTGACGGACTGTGTGATAGGTTTTTGTTTGTGGTCGAACGCAGTCACGCGCAGATGGAAGTCGATTTCTCGGATCAACTGTGAGCGGGGCGGGATATCCCATCTGAACTGCATGTAGCTGTCCACGCCATTTTTGTGTGGATGGATGACGTAGCTGTCCGGGTAAGGGTATTCAATACGCAATAGCCGCTGTTGTGCATGGTCATCAGCGGGAATCGTCAGGCGCTGAATATATGAATTCAATGGAATATCCCCTGTGTTTTTCACGTTGAGGGTAGCCCTGAGGGTGACAAGCCGGTCTTTGGTGGTATCTGCGGCAGCTTGGAAAGGTGCCGCTAATAGACTGGCGCAGAACCAGAGCAAGAGGCCGAATGTGCGAAGTTTCATACCTATCTCAGGTCGTGTTGGTCAAGTAGCGTTAGCCCCGATAAAACGCTGGCATCGGGGCGGTTGGCTCAGATTTGACTTCCAATGTGCGCAAATAGTCGCCGACTTCATCGACTTCACCTTTGACAAACAGCAGGTCACCCGGCTTGATTTCATCAAGCAGTGCATTGATGAGCTCTTCTGTTTGATGTGGGCTGGCATCGCGCCGGTCATAGCTTGGAAAGCGCCGCACTACAGTGGATTTGTTTTTCAACGCGGCATAGGTTGCTTCGGTGTGCTGACCGACGAAAAAAATGCGGTCGAAACCTGCCGCGTCAACCCATTCGGCCAGACGGGTATGCTCGGCTGTGGACTCATCACCGAGAAATATCATTTGTCCGATCATCGCCACCTTTCGCCCGCCGGCAACGGGAGGTAACAGGCGCTGAGCTGTTTTCAAGAAAGACTGGTAGCTCAATACAGAAGCCCGCGAAGCGTTGTCGATCAACCCCACTGTGCCGCCCTGTATCGCAATCTGCCGGACAACCCCCTGTGACTCGTAGGGGCGGTAGTCGTGAAATGCTTCCGCCGCCCGCTTTATATCGGCTCCCAGATGGCTGGCGGCCAGCAGCACCGAGACCGAGGCGAGCGGGGCATGGTCAAAAATCAGGGGGACACGGTAACTGACCCTGACACCTTGAACCTCCGCGGTGATGTCCCAGCCATTATTCTCGAAGCGGCGATCCAGCAAGCGCCCATCGCAACCGGGAGTTGAACCAAACAATAACAGCGGTACTTTGCGCCGACCGAGAACAGCTTTGCGCACAGCCTCAAAATTCTTGCTGTCCGCATTTAAAATGCCGAAACCATCCCCGGTAACACCGAGAGCAATGTCGGCTTTGCCTTCGATGACTGCCTGCTGGCTGCCGTGGTAATTGATGTGCTCGTTGCCCACTTCTGTTATGACGAAGAGGTGCGGTTTGACGAACAGGCTGCGCCGCTTGCAACGGCCTGGATGGGTGCCTGCCGCCTCGAAGATGGCGATGCGGTCATTTTTGCGTATCGAGGCAAAGCTGGCATGAATCGAATGATCCAGATTGGAGCTATTGAGCACCGCGTGGGTTGAAATCTGCGGTGCCAGAACGTGATGTAGCGCGCATTTGAAGCCGGTTTTACCTTCCGTGCCGGTAACGATCACTCGTTTGCCGGTATAAAGATGGTCGCGGACATGGGCACCCAGCGCTTTCAGTGCAAGAAGCACATGATCGACCTGCAGTAGCGGCATATCCGTCGGCAAGCCTTCGGCTGAATTCGGTACCACGGCTGCCGCGGCCCCCATCTTCAAGGCTTTGGTTACATTAAGGGCACTGCCGGAGGTGAAGGAATGGTCGTGAATATTGGTATTGGTTGAAAAATAAAGGTTGCCCTGCGTCCCTTCAGCCAAATATTTCCTGTTGAAACTCGTGCCTGTTAAAAATATATCGGAGGAAACATTCCGCCATTTGCCTTTTGTGACTTGCGCGATGGTTTTCATATCGAGCAACAGCGGGTTATCCTGGGTAGCCAGCTCAGCCGGGCGAGAATAATCTTGCAGATCATATTGCGGCAATGATGCGGTCAATAGCGATGCCCGTTTCATCCACAGGCGAATCCATTTCACTATCAGTGTTTCCTTGCCAGCCGAATTGATAGTTTCGAGGCGTTCCGGAAACTGCGCCCAGCTCAGTGCGCGCTCCACATGCGCTATCCAGAGGGCGATATGCAGTATCGGCATCAGGGTAGGCACAGGTAAATTTGTTGCCGCACTCCAGGGTTGCAGGTAGGCTTTGGCAACCTCATCACGTTCGGTGAGCCGGGTTTCGTGTTGCAGCCAATACGGGTGATAAATCAGGAGAAGGCTGCAAAATGGAAATGTAAGGCTCGCTCCACCCCAATCCAGAAAAACCTCGCCGGATTCTCCCTGCAGAATGTTGTCATCATGGAGATCGCCATGACCAAGGGCGGTTGACCAGGTATATTTTTGCAGGCTCCGGCAGCAGGCTTCGAAGCGCGGAATCATTTCCAGGGCTATTTTTTGTTCTTCGCGGTTCAATCCGGTCGGTTGATTCAGCGAAATGGCTTTGTCGTCGTGAAGTAGTCCGGCAAGTTGCGCGGGCAATGTTGTTATCCGTCGATCGGGCACACCCAAATCAAGCCAGTGCCGTATATGGCGGCAGGATTCGATCTGAATGTCTGCAAATTTTGAAAGCATCGACTTCCGTTCGATGGGGCCGACCTCTGTTTCGTGATCTTTTCTGATGGGGCGGCCGTAATCGGGAAGGAGCATCCAAGGCATGGCGGCGCGTATCGCCAGCGGTTTGGGAATCCTGTCTGGAAACAGTCGCGACAGTGATACCAGCAGACGCGGCTCATAGGAGCTCATCACGCCCCCAGCCTTAAAATAGACGAGGCCTTGTTCTGTCAAAACACTGGAGATGTAACCCCATGGCGTATTGCGGACTACTGTTACTTCGTCTGATTTGAGCGAAAGCCCCCGTTCCGTCAGCGCGCGAATGATCCAGGGTTTTGCCTGTTCATTCCAAAAGTGTACAGGTGCATCTTCCCAAGGTTGCTTTGGCCTCCGGGTGTCGTTGCGGGGTAGCCGTAGCACCGAGGTGATTCCTGCCACGCCCTTGGGTGCGGTTTTGCTGACAACCACTGCACCGAGCAGAACCATGCCATCGACAATGCGTTCATCGACTGTATCCACCTTTAAAGAAAGCCGTTTTCCCTGGTCGATCAGTTGCCAGTAGAGATCGTAGCGGCCTTCGGCAAGCACTTTTCCCGGACGCACCAGAACCCGGTCACAGATGATTTCATTTCGGTTCCAGCGGGCCGGTGGATGAATGCCCTCCGCCACCGGATGGGTGTAGACGAATGCGATTTCCCCCGATGACGACAATCCCGTCAGACGGGCTTCGACACGGCTGGGCATGGGCGGAGCGGAAGCGCGGAAGTTCACCTCGCAGACAAATCCGCGCCCGGGCTGCACGGGAGACGCAAAACGTGCGCCTAAAATTTCAAGTTCCGGATTGACGGTGACCCGTGTTGCCCATTGCGCGCCGGGGGGCAATTCGGTGCAAACCAGATTGCTTTTGAGCTGGCGATACCACGCCGGAAGTTTTGGATGGGCAGCTTGAGGCGAAATTTTACGAAGGATATTTTTCTGCTGAACACGTGGGCTGCGAGGCGTTGGCGAACATCGCAGGCGCAAACCTTCAGTGGTTTTCTCCAGAGTGGTCGATGGGTTTAGGTCAATACTGAGTCGAACAATCAGTTCACGGATGCGCGAGGCGTTTTCACCTGTTGCCAGATGAGCTTGCCCTGCCGTGAGGTGGACGGGATGAATGATGAGCTGCCGGACACCTTGTGCATCGAGTTCCAATTCAAACAGGGCGGAGTCCGCCATCCGGCTCTGGCTTACACGGTCGAAGATCAGAGTGCCCATGTCGTACACAATCGGTCGGCCATCATGCAGCTCCACTCCTTGCAGGATATGCGCCGAATGGCCGAGCACCGCATCCGCGCCGAGATCAATCAAACCTCGCGCGACTTCCCTAAATTCGGAAGTGGGTGCCTCCTGCCAGTTGGCACCCCAGTGCGGGGTGACGATGACGACATCGGCGTGAGCGCGGGCGGCGGAAATCGATTCGGCAACGGCGTTCAACAGATTCTTGATTGGAGCGTGGAAAATCCCTGGTGTATTGAGGCCCGCTTGCATGTCAGGAGTTTCTGTTTCAATACCAATGAACGCGATGGTCAGTCCATTGATTTGGGTGTAGCCGGGCAAGGCAACTTGCGCAACATTACGCCCGGAGCCGAAATGCAGAAAGCCGCTGGCATCAAGTATTTCGCATTGCTGTAGCAATGCCAGCTTGCCATAGTCCATCGCGTGATTGTTGGCGGTGGTGACACACTGAATGTGCGCCGCGCCCAAGACATCGAGCATCTCGGGTAGCGCGTGGTAGTAGTACGGCTGGCGCCCTCCCTTATCGAAGAAGTCGCCCAATGTGCTGACGCAGGTTTCCAAGTTAACCAGCGCCAGGTCGGCGGTTTCGAGTAATTGGGCGACACCGGCAAACGGCCAGCCGGAACCGTGCAGCGCGACCCATCCAGGCATTTGACGACCAAGCATAACATCGCCACCGGCTATCAGCCGGATGGATGTGGCATCGGCGGCTTTGTCGGCTTCATCCTCGTCTGGAATTAAACGTTGCATCTGAACGGATGGGGCTTTGTTTATCATCAGAAGGGCCGATTATACTGAATCGCGAAACGGTGAAATCACAATTGCCTTTCGCCGCCGTGGCCAGAATCGTGGTCGAATCCGGCATAGGGTGTATGCCATTTGCTCGCACAACAATGCAGCAAACTCAACTGAAGCCTCTGGCAATGTCGACAACGGCAGCCATGACCTGTTCAATACACGAGAGAAACATGACATACTGATAGCAACGAAATCGAATCGTTGGCAGCCACGAATGAATACATCACTAGAAAAATATCTGGATAAAATCCAGCGCATCGCAGAAAAAAAAATCTTTTTCATTGCCGGCACGGAAAAGTCCGGGACGACTTGGCTGCAAATGCTGCTCGATCAACATCCACAAGCGGTGTGCAAGGGCGAAGGCCAACTTGCCACCAAGCTTTGGCCGACCTTGCGCAGGGCGCTCGACGAGTATTCCTCCTTCATCGGCGAACTGAACCAGAAAGTCTTCAAGGAGATCGATCACTTTCCGGTCTTTCGTGAAGAATCGATCCGTGCAATTCAGGCATTCAGTGCAACCTTGCTATTGAGCGAGTATGGCGACGATGAGCGCATCCTGGCGGTAGGCGAAAAAACGCCCGGCCACTTGCGTACTCTGGATAGACTCAAGGTGCTCTTCCCAGAAGCCAAGTTCGTGTTTATTTACCGGGATGGGCGCGATATCGCCGTGTCCGGCTGGTACCACCTGAAGCGCCAACATGGCGAAGACCAAGCGGAACCCCTGCCGGCCTATGCCAAACGTGTCGCCGCCATCTGGCGAAATGACTATGAAAAGGTCATCGCCTTCGCGAAACGTCATCCTGGCGATTGCGTGCAAGTGCGTTACGAAGATCTGCATGAAGACCCAGTCCCGGAACTGGCCCGAATACTCGATTTTCTCGGGCTCGATAATTCGACCGATGTCGTCATGCAGAGTCTGAATGCCTGTGATTTCGACAAGTTGGCAGGCGGTCGCCAGCGCGGTCAGGAGAACCTGCAATCCCATTTTCGCAAAGGTATCGTCGGCGACTGGCGCAATCATTTCGATCATGAGACATGGACAATATTCGATACCGAAGCGGGAGAACTTCTTTCCACGTTAGGCTATCAGCGAGAGTTCGATGTCGCGCCGGTTGCCGAGAACGATCTCGCAAGTTCGGAAGCAATATCGTCGACTCCAGCCCCCGCGAACTCCGTCCTGCCTGTTGCAGAAGCAGCCAGCACCGACTCGCTGAAACTCGCCCGGAAGATGATCAAAAAACTCGACTGGCAAGGTGCGGTCGCAGCATTACGGAAAGCCTTGGCAGCAGGGCAGGATAACTTTGAAACATGGGATATGCTGGGGCAATCCCTGCGGGCTCTCAAGGATTATGCCGGGGCATCTGAGGCCTATCAGAAGGCGACAATTTGCGAACCGACGCATCAGGATGCGCAGTTCATGCTGGCCGTCACCCTGAAAGAAGCAAACCAGCCGGATGCCGCCATCATCGCCTATCAACATTTGCTCGAACTGCATCCAGAATTCGCCAATGGCTGGCGCTTGTACGGCATGTTGCTCAAAAGACTGGGGCGTCATACCGAAGCCATTGCAGCCTTGCGCACATCGCTCAAACTGGTCGCTGACATTCCAACCCACAACGCACTGATCATTTCCCTCGAGGAAAGCGGGCAGACGGAACTTGCCATCGAGGAAGGCAGCCGCTTGCTGGCCTACAAGGATAAAAAAGCCATTGATACATTCGGTCGATCCTCGTTCCGGGATATCGTGCTGAATCCCGCGCCGCGCACATTCAACTACAAGACGCCGGAGCGCAACATCATCTCGTTCTCCCTCTGGGGTGACGATCCGGTATATGTGCATGGCGCTATCGTCAATGCCCGTATCGCCCCCAACCTTTATTACGGCTGGCGAACTCGCTTCTATTGCGACCACTCGGTTCCCTCAGACGCGCTCGATGAATTGAGACGGAATGGTGCCGAAATCGTCATGATCGAAGATCCGCAACTGCAGAAAATACGTCCTCTGTGGCGCTTCCTAGTGTCGGACGACCCCAATGTGGACTGGTTCATCTGCCGCGACACGGACTCCAGGCTGAATGCGCAGGAACTGCTGGCTGTCGAGGAATGGGTGCATTCCGGCAAGACATTCCATATCATGCGCGACCATGTCTATCACATGGAACTCATACTGGCAGGAATGTGGGGGGGTATGGCAGGCGTGCTACCTAACCTGAGGAAAATGATCTTCAGCGATCCCCTGTATGCCAACAATCGCTTCAGTGACCAGGCTTTCCTGATGGATATGGTTTGGCCTCTGATCAAAGGGCACACCATGATCCACGACAGCCACTACCATTTGCACGGAGCTAAGGATTTTCCGCCGGGATACCGTCTTCCCAGGCCCATCCATGTAGGTGGTGCCGTAAAGAACATGGGGCCATGGCGCCCATCCTGAAACAGCCAAGCCGCCGACATGGCGAAAACTAGATGTCCGTCGGTTCATTGGCGGGACTTCCCGCCCTTTGCCGGTAGTGGCTATAACCCCGATGATTATGTCGAAGACTTGGTGGTCACGCCGTTCGTGTCGCGGAACGACAGTGCGGTCGTCCTGCGGGACAGCGACCAGTTATTACTGGCGTCAGGATGACGAGAAATGGGGTAAATATTTCAGGTTCCACAGATGAGGAATAGAACGCAAGCAGTGCTTTGACGCATTGGGTAGTGCGTACAATTCATTGCTTGTCCCTTGGCCTGTCTATATACTTGCGAACCGTCTGGGGTGGAGGTTCAGATTTCTTGCTGGGTGTTTTTGAGCGGTTCGTGTGCTGTGTGCCTGATGCCCCCACTTGAAAGGCGAACGCTGGTTCGCCTTTTTTACTGCCGTTCTGTTTATTTATTGATGATTGTGGTGTGACTATGTTTGATTTCGTACGAGAGAAAAAGCGTTTGGTGCAAGTCGTTCTGGCTCTCATCATCCTGCCGTTCGCTTTCTGGGGCATGGATTCCTACCAGAATTCGGGTGATTCCCCCGCGTCGGCAACGGTTGATGACGTGAAGATTTCGCAGCAGGAGCTTGACGATGCCATGCGCCAGCAGCAGGAGAGACTGCGCCAGATGATGGGGGGTAATGTTGATCCGTCTCTGTTGGATTCGCCCGAAATGAAGCGCTCGGTGCTCGACGGTCTGGTCGCGCGCCAATTGCTGGTTAGTGCCGCTCAATCAGCCGGGTTGCGCGTGAGCGATGAGGCGTTGGCCGAATTTATCGGTGGTCTTGAGGCATTTCAGGTCAACGGTGTATTCGACAAGGCGCAGTATGAGAGCGCGCTGCGCGAGAGAGGCATGTCCCCCGCGATGTTCGAGGCGCGTCTGCGCGAAGATATGCTAGGGCAGCAAGTCAGGGATGCCTATCTGTACAACGGCTTTGCCTCCAACGATGTGGCCGGCAAGTTGATACGATTGAACGAGCAGCAACGCACCATCAGTGTCGCCGGGGTGTCGATAGCCACTCTTGCAGGAAAGGTGACGGTGAGTGATGCGGATGTCAAAGCTTATTTTGAGAAGAACCCGAAGGAGTTCCAGATTCCCGAGCAGGCGCGGGTCGAATACGTGAAATTCTCCGCACGCGATCTGGCGGATGCTATAGCTGTCAGCGCGGATGAAATCAAACAGTATTACGAATCGCACCAGAACGAGTTTGGTGCTCCGGAGCAGCGCCGTGCCGCGCACATCCTGATTTCCGTTGCGCAAGCCGCACCGCAGACCGAGCATGACGCGGCGCTGAAAAAAGCGGAACAGGTTCTGGCGCAGGCCAAGCGGGAGCCGGGTAAGTTCGCCGAGCTTGCCAAGGCGCATTCTCAGGATCCGGGTTCGGCTGCGATTGGTGGCGATCTGGGCTTCTTTGGGCAGGGCATGATGGTCAAACCGTTCGAGGAGGCTGCCTTTGCACTCAAGCAGGGTGAGCTGAGCGGTGTGGTGAAGTCCGATTTCGGTTATCACATCATCAAGCTGCTGGAGTTGAAGCCGGCGCAATTGATACCGTTGGGAACGGTGCGTGCGGACATCGAGGCAAAATTGCGCCAGCAAAAAGCAGATGAACAGTTCGCCGAATTGGCGGAAAAATTCAGCAACACCGTGTATGAACAAAGTGACACGCTGAAACCTGCGGCGGAGCTGATCAAGGGACATGTAGCGCAAAGTGACTGGCTAGTGAAGGGAATGCCCGCTGCGGAGCCTTGGACTGCCAAGATGCTGCAAGCGGTATTTTCCGAAGATGCCGTGAAAAGCAAGCGGAATACCGCAGCGATCGAGGTCGCCGCCAATACGCTGGTTGCTGCGCGGATTCTCGAGCATAAACCTGCTGCCGTTCGTCCGTTAGCCGAAGTTCAGGCGGTGGTGCATGCCAAGCTGGTGCAGCAGCGCGCAGCAGCGATGGCGGTCGAACAAGGCAAGTCCATGCTGGCACAGCTCAATAATGGCAGCAAGCCCTCGTTGAACTGGAGTCCGGCGCAACAGATCACCCGCGGACAGCACGGTTCGCTTGATGCAGCCTTGGTGCGCCAGGTATATCAGGCGGATGCTGCCAAATTGCCGCGCTATGTCGGTGCGGAAGTTCCGCAGGGATTCATTCTGGTTCGTATCGATGCGGTGGGCAAAGATGGCGAGGTGGAAGAGCTGAAGCTCGCCCGTTACGCCCAACAGTTGCGCCAGATGACCGGCGAGGAGATGTTCCGAGCTTATCTGGGTGATCTGAAGCAGAATGCCAGTATCGAGGTGCATCTGCCGGAGGCGGCACCGGCACAGCCATAATGCCGGGTTAAATGGATTTTGCCCGGCGCTTCGTTTATCATGCGAGCGGCATGGGTGGCAAAGAATTGGCGGGTCTCCCCGCATTGCAGGTCGGTGAATCTGGTCAGGTCCGGAAGGAAGCAGCCACAGCCGTATACTGCAAGTGCCGGGGGTAAGGCTCGCCTCCTAATTTTAGGGGCAGGAGAGTGATGAAGAAGATCGGTGCTTTGTTGATGGCTTTGTCCTTTAGCGGAGGTGCGTTGGCGCTGGATGGGGTTTCTGTCGAATATGGCAGTGGAGACTCCAGCAGCATGGCGCGTGTCAGTGCGCAGTGGGATTGGGATAAACAGTGGTTCACCGACGGGGAGTGGCTGGTGACCGGTTTTTGGGAGGCTTCTCTCGGTTCTTGGCGCGGCAACAGTTCGGTTGGCAACAATCAGACCATCACCGATATCGGCATCACTCCGGTGTTCCGTTTGCAGCAAAAGAATCCCGTCGGTTTTGCACCCTACGCGGAAGCGGCCATCGGCTTCCATATGATTTCGCCGACCTTCATTTACGCCAACCGCCGTTTTGGCAGCGCCTTCCAGTTCGGTGATCACATCGGTTTCGGTGTGCGTTTTGGGGACCGCCAGCAGTTCGACCTTGGCTATCGCTATCAGCATCTGTCCAATGGCGGCATCAAACAGCCGAATCAGGGAATCAATTTCAACCAGGTTCGATTTGGTTATCATTTCTAAGGTGGTGAGATTTGTCGGCCACTTCTGTCCTCGCGCGTAAATGGCGACCTAAGACCTTCGCGCAACTGGCGGGGCAGGAACATGTAGTCAAAGCGCTGAGCAACGCGCTGAACCAGAACCGGCTGCATCACGCCTATCTGTTCACCGGCACACGGGGCGTGGGCAAGACCACCATTGCGCGCATCTTTGCCAAATCACTCAACTGTGCAACTGGCATCACCGCGACACCTTGCGGCGAGTGCAGCGCCTGCAAGGAAATCGACAGCGGGCGTTTCGTCGATCTGATCGAGCTGGATGCCGCATCCAACACCCAGGTCGACAGCATGCGCGAGTTGCTCGAGAGTGCGCTGTATGCTCCGACCAGCGCGCGCTTCAAGGTGTACATCATCGACGAAGTGCATATGCTGTCCAAATCGGCATTCAATGCCATGCTGAAGACGCTAGAGGAGCCGCCGGCGCATGTGAAGTTCATTCTTGCCACGACAGACCCGCAGAAGATACCGGTGACGGTGTTGTCCCGCTGTCTGCAATTCAACCTTAAGCAACTCCCTCCCGCCTTGATCGCCAGCCATTTGCAGCATGTGTTGGCGCAGGAGCAGATCGTGTTCGAGACACCTGCAGTCGCCCTGATCGCGCGCGCGGCGCAGGGCAGCATGCGCGATGCGCTAAGCCTGATGGATCAGGCGATCGCCTTTTCTGACGGCAAGGTTGACGAGGCGGTGGTGCGTAGCATGCTGGGGGCCATAGACCAAGGCTACCTTTTCGATTTGCTGACGGCATTGCACGCGCGCGACGGTGCCGCGTTGCTGGCTGTCGCCGACAGCATGGCAACGCGCAGCGTGGCGTTCGAAGCTGCTTTGCAGGAAATGGCGACATTGTTGCACCGCATTGCGCTGGTGCAGACGGTGCCGCAGGCGCTGGATGAGGATGAGCCGGAGCGGGCGCGCTTGCTGGAACTGGCGCAGGCATTCGCCGCGGAAGACGTGCAACTGTATTACCAGATTGCTATTCACGGGCGCGACGAGATCGGTTTGGCACCGGACGAATATGCGGGCTTTAGCATGACTTTGTTGCGTATGCTGGCCTTCGCGCCGGGTCGTGCCGAGCAGCATGCTTCTGTGCCGTCACCCGCTGTAGTGACCGCGAAATGTGCTTCCCCCTCCGCGCCCCCGGTGTCAGCGGCCACAGTATCGCCGGCGGTCAGCGCACCGTCGGCCACGGCAGCCTCTCCGGCGTCGACTGCTGCATCGGACAGTCAGCCGGATTGGACAGTGTTGCTGTCCCAGTTGAGCGTGCAGGGCATGGCGCAGCAGTTGGCCAAGCATTGCGTGTTGGAAAGCTTTGTGGACGGAAGGGTGACCTTGCGGTTGGCTCAGGAACACAAGCATTTACAGGCGAACAAAGTGGCGATCGACAAGTTGCAATCGGCGCTGATTGACTATTTCGCCAAACCGGTCAGGTTGGATATCGTGCTGGGTAAGGTCGAGGTGGCGACCCCCGCCGTGATCGAGCAGCAGGAAAAAGAGCATAAACAACAACTGGCAGACGATGCCATTGCGCATGATGATTTTGTGCGTGAGGCCCAGGTTCAACTGGATGCCAGTCTGTTGCCGGATTCGATCAGAACTGTGCAGTGAGTCAATGAGGAGATAGCGATGTTGAAAGGTGGACTGGGTGGATTGATGAAGCAGGCGCAGCAGATGCAGCAGAACATGCAGAAGGCGCAGGCAGAGTTGGCAAATATCGACGTTGAAGGGCAGGCGGGATCGGGTGCGGTCAAGGTTGTGATGAGCTGCGCGTACGAGGTTCGTCGCGTCTCGCTGGATGACAGCGTGCTCTCGGATGACAAGGAGATGCTCGAGGATTTGATCGTGCTGGCACTGAATGACGCGATGAAAAAGGCCGAAGCCACCAAGGAACAGCGTATGAGCGGTTTTACCGCCGGGATGGGCTTGCCTCCCGGTGTGAAGCTGCCGTTCTGATCCGGCGATGATGCCATCCCATCTGGAAGAATTGATGGCTGCTTTGCGCTGTTTGCCTGGCGTGGGGCCGAAATCGGCGCAGCGTATGGCCTATCATTTGCTGCAACGCGACCGGGATGGCGCGCTGCATCTGGCACACGCGTTGGAGCGTGCGGCAAACAACATCCGGCATTGTGCCAAGTGCAATAATTTTTCCGAATTGGAGGTCTGCGAGCTATGCTCGTCCTCGAAACGCGATACAGCTTTGCTGTGCGTGGTCGAGATGCCGGCAGACCTGCTGATGATGGAGCAGGCGCAATGCTATCGCGGCATGTATTTTGTGTTAATGGGGCGTTTGTCACCGCTGGATGGCATCGGTGCGAAGGAGTTGCATTTGGATCGCTTGCTGAAAAGGGTGCAGGCCGAACCTTGCGAAGTGATTCTGGCGACGAACTTTACCGTGGAGGGCGATGCCACGGCGCATTATTTGACGACCTTGCTGCGTGCACAAGGGGTCAGGGTCACGCGTATTGCACGGGGATTGCCGATGGGCGGCGAGTTGGAACAGGTAGACAGCGGCACGCTGGCGCAGGCCATGTTGGAGCGGCGCGAGGTGACGGCATGAACGAACAAGGCGAAAAATTACAGAAGGTGTTGGCGCAGGCCGGGTTTGGCTCTCGCCGCATGATGGAGGAATGGATTTCTGGCGGACGCGTCAGCGTGAACGGTGAGCCTGCGACGCTGGGAATGCGCGTCGTGGAAGGCGACCTGGTTCGTACCGACCGTCGCACCATCCGCGTTGGCGAAAGGGTGCGTGCCCCTCGCGTGTTGCTTTATCACAAGCCGGAGGGAGAAATCGTCAGCCGCGACGATCCGGACAAGCGAGCCAGCGTGTTCGACAAGCTTCCCAGATTGCGCGGACAAAAATGGATCGCCATCGGAAGGCTGGATTTCAACACCAGCGGATTGTTGATTTTCACGACCTCAGGGGAGTTGGCAAACCGTCTGATGCATCCGCGCTTTGAGGTCGAGCGCGAATATGCCGTGCGTGTGCAAGGAAAAATGAGCGACGAACAGATGGCGCAGGTGCTCAAGGAAGGCGTTGAACTGGACGACGGACCGGTCAAGTTCGACAAACTTGAGGATCACGGTGGCGAGGGCTTCAATCACTGGTACCGGGTGATGCTGAAAGAGGGGCGCAACCGCGTGGTACGCCGTACTTTTGAGGCGCTCGGCTTGCCGGTCAGTCGTTTGATGCGGGTGCGTTTCGGTATAATCAATCTGCCGCCGCGTTTGAAACGCGGTATGACGGCCGAGTTGGGCGAGGGAGAGGTGGCTCAGGTTTTGGAGTGGGGAGGTTTGACTGGCGACAGTCCAGCCGAGCTGCCCTCAGCAACGGAAGACGCCCCGACTGCTACAGTGCGTCGGCCCCGCGAGCGGAAAAAACCGGCATCCCGCGCGGCGGTCGGCAGGAAAAGTAAAACTGGTGTAAAACGCTGACTGTTACTAGAGTGCGCCACGCTTGTGGCGAGGTGCTGTCCCGGTAGTGGGACGATGGGGTATACCCGAGGCAATGGAAGCGAGAATGGAAGATCGCGGCAATAAGACCATCATGTGCAGTGTCCTGTTTTTGGATATCGTCGAATATTCCAAAAAATCGGTCACTGGACAAATCTCTTTAAAAGACAGGTTCAATGCCTATATTTCCGCTGCCATATCCGATGTGCCGGTGGCGGATCGCATCATTCTGGATACCGGTGACGGAGCGGCGATCAATTTTCTGGGCGATGTCGAGGATGCGCTGAAGGCCGCGCTGAGTGTGCGAGAGAGTTTGCTCAACGAAGACCCTGCCGTGGAACCGCCGCTGCTGGTGCGTATGGGTGTCAACCTCGGGCCGGTGCGTCTGGTGCGCGATATCAATGGACAGCCCAATATTGTCGGTGACGGCATCAATGTTGCTCAGCGTGTGATGGGATTTGCCGATGCCAGCCAAGTGTTGGTTTCGCGCTCTTACTACGATGCGGTCTCGCGGTTATCTCCGCAATATGCGGGGATGTTCCACTACCAAGGTTCGCGCACCGACAAGCATGTGCGCGAGCATGAAATTTATGCTATCGGCTATCCGGGTGAGTGCCCAGCGCAAAGCTCGCAGGCTAATGCAACCTTCGTAAAAAATGAGGGTGTTGGTGGTGAGGTACTGGAGTCTATAAAATCGGCTTGGATGACAGCAGCGGCCAAGCTGGATGGCATTCTTCTGGATTTGCTAAATCGTTTTCGTAGTGCGAATCCAAAACAACGGATGTTCTACTTGGCGTTGCCCGTGATTATTCTGATAACAGTTTCCGTATTACTTTTTAGGTTGTTATCTGCTGGCGATGACGTTGATGCAGGGGACGAGGGGCGACAAATATTAGCCGGAGATTTACCGGTTTCTGCTGTGCTTGCCCAGGTTGCAGCCAGTTCCGAATCTGATGCGGGTGTGACAACAGGCCCAAAGGTGAAGGTTGAACGAATTGCAGACGAGTTGAAGGCACCTGTTGCAAAGAAATCTTCAGATGGCAAAACCGAAGCCAAAAAGCCTATTTCAAAACATCCTACGGCTGTGCCGCAAGAAACCAGTAAATCAGCAACATCGGGTAGCGTATCCAGCTGGTTTGAATCTAAGGACAAGGGCACAGAGGGATATATTACAGTTTTGTGCAAAGATGGAGCGCAAGTTTTTGTAGATGGTACGCTGAAGGGAAAAACAGTTTCGGGTTCATTCACTGCCGGAGTTATGCCCGGTTCTCATGTGCTGATAGTGACCCACCCGGCGGGTGGAATGTATAACCAGAAAATTGAGATTGTCACGGGTAAAACGGTGCGATTTAAACCTGGTTTTTGTGATTAACGCGAGGACTCTTGCAGAACTCTATGATGGGTGCTCTTGTGCGACATAGCGATTCTATCGGACGACGACCATGATCAGCCAACTCGGACGTTACGAAGTGTTGGGTGAACTCGGGCAGGGGGCGATGGGTGTCGTCTATAAAGCCAAGGATCCATTGATTGATCGCGAAGTCGCGATCAAAACGATCAATCTGGGTCTTGCGCTGGATGAGAAGGAAGAATACGAGGGTCGCTTCTATCAGGAAGCCAAGGCGGCAGGACGTTTAAGCCATCCCAATATCGTGACCATCTACGATGTGGGCAAGAGTGGGGATGTCGCCTACATTGCCATGGAATTCCTGCGCGGGCGTGAATTGCGCGACATCATGAATGACAGCGACCTGTTGCCGGTGGATAGGGTGATCGACATCGTGATGCAGGTGGCACTTGGCTTGGCTTATGCCCATGAACATGACATCGTGCACCGAGATGTCAAGCCTTCGAACATTATGGTGATACGCGACGGCCATGTGAAAATCACGGATTTCGGTATCGCGCGTATGGCTTCTTCGGCGGTGCGCACACAGACCGGCATGGTGCTGGGATCGCCGAAGTACATGTCTCCCGAGCAAGTGATGGGCAAGAACATCGACCAGCGATCAGATATTTTTTCGCTGGGAGTCATGCTGTACGAGATGCTCACCGGGCAGGCGCCGTTTATCGGCGAGAACGTCAATGCCATCATGTACCAGACGTTGAATGCGGTACCGCCGCCGCCGAATTCGGTGAATCCTGCGGTGCCGGAGATGCTCAACTTCATCGTGGCCAAGGCACTGGCGAAAGGTCTGGATGACCGCTATCAGAATGCCAAGGATTTTTCCGATGACTTGAGGGTCTGTCGCGATATGTTGCCGCGTTCTGATCGCTCGCTCGATTTGTCCAAGGTGCCGGCGGGAGGAGAGAGAAAACTGGCCGACGCCATTGCGACCACCGGGAATCTTGATGCCAGTGGGGAGGAGGACAGTGCGGCATCCTCGGTGCGGCTCTCGCAAACCTTTGATTCAGCCGCTGCCACTATGAGATTGGCGGCATTGACCGCAACCAGCGAAGACGTCGATGAATTGTCCAAGACGCTGAAGATCGCCCGTCCGGGCGCTGATGCACTCCAGCAGTCGGCATCGGTGACCGTCAGGCCGCCGCGCCCCGTACCGGCTGCTACACCACCCCGTGCGGGAGTGCGCAATCAACCGCGTGTCGAAACCACCACCTCACGCGGTGGCAGCCTGCTGTTGGCCTTCATCATCTTATTGGTGCTGGCCGGTATCGCCTTCGTGTTCTTGTCCTGATCCTCTGTCTCACCGTAAGCTATGGTGATAAATTCCTCTTTTCAGTTAGCGGGCCTGTTGGTGGCAGTGCATGCTGTTGCGCTTATCGTGCTGTACCTAACCGACATACCACTACTTTTGCGGATATCGCTGTGTCTGTTGACTCTGGTCAGCTTGGCCTATTATCTGGCGCGTGATGCTTTATTGTTGTTGTCTCATTCTTGGCGGGAGGTCTCGTTCCATGGGGCCGAACTGTCGGTGACTGAGCGCGGGCATGCGCATTTTTCCGGAACGCTTGCGGGTGATACGGTGGTCACACCCTATTTTATTTTATTGGGCTGCCTGCCACACGGCCGTCGTTTTCCGATCTTTCGTGTGATTGGCGCGGACGCGTTGGGGAAAGAGGAGTTTCGCCAAATGTGTGTCGTTTTGCGGATGGCTTAGCGGGCTGTTGAAAAAGGTGGCGAGGATGGCTAGACGCACACCGCGCCTTGCAGCAGATGGTCACCAGTGTGGTTTTCGCAGCCTGCTAGCGGATGGGGGGAATCAGTATCGTCGGTTGCGGATTGGTGAGCATGTCCGGATAGTCCTTGCTGAAATGCAGTCCTCGGCTTTCATGGCGTAACAGCGCGCTTTGCACGATAAGGTCGGCATTTAGCACCAGATTGCGCAACTCCAGCAGGTCCGGAGTGACGTGGAAGTTGCTGTAGTACTCGTGGATCTCGTTTTTCAGCAGTTGGATACGGTGTTGCGCGCGCTGTAGCCGTTTGTTGGTTCGCACTATACCCACGTAATCCCACATGAAGTGACGCAGTTCTGCCCAGTTGTGGGAGATGACAATCTGTTCGTCGGCATCGGTGACGCGGCTTTCGTCCCATGCGGGTAATTCCGGCTGGGGCTCCTTGGGCTGGTTAAGAATGTCACGGGCCGCCGCGTCGGCAAAGACCAGACACTCGAGCAGTGAGTTGCTGGCCAACCGGTTGGCGCCATGCAAGCCGCTGTACGAGGTTTCTCCCACTGCATACAGGTTGGGAACATCGGTGCGTGCGGACAGATCGGCGACGATCCCACCGCAGGTATAGTGTGCTGCGGGAACTACAGGGATTGGTTCTTTGCTGATATTGATACCCAGCATCAGGCAGCGTGCGTAGATTGTGGGAAAGTGCTCCTGCAAGAATTCGACGGACTGGTGAGAAATGTCGAGATAGACGCAATCCAGACCGTGTTTTTTCATTTCAAAGTCTATCGCTCTGGCGACGACATCGCGTGGCGCGAGTTCCGCGCGCTCGTCGTGCCATGGCATGAAGCGGCTGCCATCTGGAAGTTTCAGGATGCCGCCTTCGCCCCGCACTGCTTCGCTGATGAGAAACGATTTGGCATGCGGGTGGTACAGGCAGGTGGGGTGGAACTGGATAAATTCCATATTCGCCACGCGGCACCCCGCGCGCCAGGCCATCGCAATACCGTCCCCGGTGGCGGTGTCCGGGTTGGTGGTATAGAGGTAGACTTTGCCGCTGCCACCTGTCGCGAGAATGGTGTGTTGTGCAGCAATGGTGATGACCTTGTCGCTTAGGCTGTTCAGTGCATAAGCGCCATGGCAGCGGTTGTCTTTGCGTCCCAGTTTGCGTCCGGTGATCAGGTCGACAGACAGATGATTTTCCAGAACGGTTATATTGGGATGGTTCAGCACACGGGCGACAAGCGTCTCCTGTACCGCATGCCCCGTGGCATCGGCAGCATGGATGATGCGTCTGTGACTGTGGCCGCCTTCCCTTGTGAGGTGATAGCCCATGCCGTTCGTCTCGTCTTTGGTGAACTGCACGCCTTGGGCGATGAGCCAGTCGATGGCGGCTTTACCATGTTCCACCACATGGCGCGTGGCAGTCTCGTCGCAAAGCCCGGCACCGGCAGTGCGGGTGTCCTGGATGTGCGCATCGAGCGAGTCGTTTCCGGCCAATACGGCGGCGATTCCCCCCTGTGCCCAGCCGCTGGCACCGTCCTGCAGCGAGCGTTTGGTAATCAGTCCAACCTTTTGTTGGTCGGCCAGCTTGATGGCTAGAGTCAGTCCGGCCAGTCCGCTACCGATGATGAGAGTGTCAAATTGCAGCAATTCGATTCGCGCGATGATTGGTTGGTAACGTGACTATAGCAAATCCTCAAGTTGATGATGCCCGATTCGTAGCCAGGAACTAATCGGCTGCTCAGACTGGCTGACGTGGTTCGCTGCTAGCGGTTATACTCCCGCACAGGCATGTTGTTTGCTGCAATGATAATTCGGAATATTCAGGGATGGCGGAGAAGGAAATCGATCAGTTGTTGGTTGAGCGTGTTCAACGCGGTGACAAGCATGCCTTCGACTTGCTGGTCAGCAAGTATCAGCGCAAGCTGGGGCGGCTGATATCCCGCTTCGTGCGCGATCCGGCAGAAGCCGAGGATGTTACTCAGGATGCTTTCATCAAGGCTTACCGTGCATTGCCCGGTTTTCGCGGCGATAGCGCGTTTTACACCTGGCTGTACCGTATCGGGATCAATACCGCGAAGAATCATTTGCTGGCGAACAAACGGCGCCCGCCGACCAGCACGCCGTTCGATGCTGAAGAATCCGAATCGTTTGAAGATGCCGGTCTTCTCCATGAAGTTAGCACGCCGGAAAATGAACTCATGAGCAAACAGGTTGTCGATGTGGTGCAGGCTTCTCTGCAACAGCTCCCCGAGGATTTGCGCAGTGCGCTGACGTTGCGCGAGATAGAGGGGTTGAGCTATGAGGAGATTGCCAGTGTGATGAATTGCCCGATAGGCACGGTGCGATCAAGGATATTCAGGGCGCGTGAGGCGGTGGCGGAGAATCTGCGGCCTTTGTTGGAAACAAGTAAGGGTAATAGGTGGTGACAATGAGACAAGAAATTTCAGCGCTGATGGATGGCGAGCTTTTCGACGACGAGGCGGAAGCTCTGTTCGACGGTGTCAGGCGTGATCAGGATGCGCACCAGGACTGGGCGATTTATCATCTGATCGGTGATGCGTTGCGCCAGCCGGAGCATATCCATTGCGATTTGAGCGCCAGAGTGAGCGAACGCATGCAGGATGAGCCGGTCGTGATGGCACCGCGCGCCCGCGCCTCAACTCAGCGGTTGCGCAACATCGCCCTGTCTGCGGCAGCCTCGCTGGTGGCAGTGGCAGTGGTGTCGTGGATGTCGCTGCAAATCTCTCCAGAAGTCGCGCCGCAGCTGGCCATGAAGCAGCCTGCTCTTTCCCCCGCCAGTGCACGGATACAGCCGAAATCGAACGATTACCTGATGGCACACCATGAATTTTCACCCAGCAGCGAAATGAACGGTGGAGCATCCTATATCCGCACGGTTTCGTATTATCCAGAGGAAAAATGACGATGCGTTTTTTCATGGCGCTCTGCGGTTTGGTGTTCGCCGTCAACACCCATGCGGGTGAGAGGCAGGTCAGCCTCGATTGGCTCAAGACGGTTGCTTTTGCCTCGCACCAGACCGACTACACCGGTGTCTTTGTTTACCAGTACGACAAGCGGGTCGAGTCTTCGCGCATTACTCACGTGACCGGGACCGATGGTGAGTACGAGCGGCTGGAGAGTCTGGATGGTCCGAAGCGAGAGATTATCCGGCATCATGGGCAGATATGGAGCTACAACAACCATAAAATGGTACAGGTCGGCAGCCGTCACGGGGGTAGTCGTTTTCCATCCTTGTTGCCCGAACAACTATCCGCTCTGAGCGAAAATTACCAAGCCAGAGAGGCCGGCGTAGAGCGTGTGGCTGGATACGATACGCAAGCCATCCTGTTTCAACCCAGAGACAATTTGCGCTATTCACACAAGATATGGGCGCACACCGATTCAGGTTTGCCGTTAAAGGCGGCGGTATTGGGCGAGAAGAACCAAGTGGTCGAGCAATATGCGTTCACGCAGTTGCAGATCGGCGGGAATATTGATCGTTCATGGATAGTCGTGCGTCCACCCAACGAAACTGCTCGAAAGGACAAGCACAGCGAAAGCAAGCCGGTCGACAGCGGCTGGGTCGTTGATGCCATGCCATCAGGATTTAAAAAGACCATGGAGGTATTGCGTCCCATGCGGGGCAAGCATGCCCCCGTCACTCAACTGGTCTTTTCCGACGGGCTGAGCGCGATCTCGATTTTTGTTGAGCCCTCCGACAAGGACGAGGATGATGTTGAAGGCCTGACTAGCCGAGGCGCGATGAATCTGTATCACAAGGTGATTGATGACCATCTCGTCACGGTGGTAGGCGAGGTGCCGCCGCGCACCGTGATGCAGGTATTGGGTTCGATACGGCGCAATGTCAGATAGCACGCTGGAAACACGCGCCAGAGTGGTGCAGCTGGATGGTGCTTATGCGCTGGTGCTGCCCAGTCAGGGAGGGGGCTGCGGACAGTGCAGCGACAAGGGGTGCGGTGCCGGCAAACTTTCGGGGTTGTTCTGTAGCAAACCGCGCCAGTTCCGTGTCGATAACCGTTTAGGTGCCAGCGTCGGTGACGAAGTCATCGTCGCGGTCGAGGACGGCACGGTGTTGCGCGGTATCGGCCTCATGTATCTGTTGCCTCTGGTCGTCCTGTTGATCGGCGCATGGCTTGGTAGTGAACTCGGCGCACATGACGGTTATTCGGCTCTGGGGGCTTTGCTTGGGTTGTTCGGTGGTTTTGTGTCGGCCAAGTGGTGGGGCCGTCGCCCGTGGTCGAGACAATCTGCTCCCTACATTGCACGCCATTGGTGCTGAGGTGAGCGTTTTCTTTTGCTTAACGAGGAGAGAGATATGCTGGTGAGAGTTATCGGTTTGGTTTTCGTTTTGCTGCTGGCGGGAATGCAGGGAGGACAGGCCAAGGAGCTGCCCGACTTTACCGCGTTGGTCGAAAAGCAGGGGGCGGCTGTCGTGAATATTAGTACCACGCAGATCGTTCGTAGCGCACAGGGCATACCCGGTATTCCTGAGGGAGATCCTTTCTACGAGTTTTTCCGCCGTTTCGCGCCGATGATGCCGCGCGAACAGGAGTCGCAGTCACTGGGTTCCGGTTTCATCATCAGTGCGGACGGCTATATCATGACCAATGCGCATGTGGTGGATCGTGCCGACAAGATCACGGTGCGTTTGACCGACAAGCGCGAGTTCCGCGCCAAGGTCATTGGTGCCGACAAGCGCACAGATGTGGCATTGCTGAAGATTGAGGAGACCGGTTTGCCGCAGGTCAGTCTGGGCGACCCCGAGAAACTCAAGGTGGGCGAATGGGTGGTTGCCATCGGCTCGCCGTTCGGTTTCGACAGCAGTGTGACTGCCGGTATCGTCAGTGCCAAGGGGCGCTCTTTGCCGCAGGACAACTTCGTCCCCTTCATTCAGACCGATGTGGCAATCAATCCCGGCAATTCCGGCGGCCCGCTGTTCAACATGAACGGCGAAGTGGTCGGCATCAATTCCCAGATATACACCCGCTCCGGAGGCTCGATGGGACTGTCCTTCGCCATTCCGATCGATGTGGCCACGCAAGTGGTTGAACAGCTGCGCAGTACCGGCAAGGTGACGCGCGGGCGCATCGGGGTCACCATACAAGAGTTGACGCGCGAACTGGCCGAGTCTTTCGGATTGTCCAAGCCGGTCGGTGCGCTCATCAGCAGCGTGGAAAAGAACGGCCCCGCAGACAAAGCTGGCATAGAGGCCAGTGATGTGATCCTGAAGTTTGGCGACAAGGTCGTCAACAGCTCAGGCGATCTGCCGCGTCTGGTGGCAGCGACCAAGCCGGGTAGCAAGGTTACCCTCGAATTGTGGCGCAAGGGTGCCAGCAAACGCCTCACGGTCGAAGTTGCCGAGATGCAGGAAGAGGCCAAGATGGCTCGCACCATGCAGAAGCTGGCTGACGATGTCGCCGAGATGATCTCGCGACTGGGCATCGCGGTTAGTGAACTGAGCCGAGAGCAGTTGCAGGAATTGCAAATCAATGGCGGATTGCTGGTGGAAGACGTGAAAGGTTCGGCAGCGCGAGCAGCCGGATTGCGTCAAGGTGATGTGTTGCTGGCCATCGGCAACATGCCTGTCCGTTCTTTGGCACAGTTCAACGACATTCTTAAGCAGGTTCCCAAAGGGCGCAATGTCGCGTTACTGGTCCGGCGCGAGGATAGCGCCTCATATGTGGCAATCAAGCTTGACGAGAAATGAGCGGGGCGGGTGAGGGGCTAGCCCCCTCACTTTGAGGGAAAATCCGGGAGCTTCACAGCAGGGGATGCCATGAGCAGACAAGTCCAGGAAGCCTATATCGTCGCGGCACAGCGCACCCCGGTCGGCAAGGCTCCGCGTGGTATGTTCCGCCAAACCCGTCCGGATGACCTGCTGGCGCATGTGCTGCAAGCGGTGCTGCGGCAGTGTCCGACACTGGAGCCGAGTGCCGTTCAGGATGTCATCGTCGGCTGCGCCATGCCCGAGGCGGAGCAGGGTATGAACGTGGCACGGATCGCACTGTTGCTGGCCGGTTTGCCCCACAGTGTGCCGGGTATGACGGTGAACCGTTTTTGTTCGTCCGGCTTGCAGGCGGTGGCGATGGCTGCCGACCGAATTCGACTTGGCGAGGCGGATGTGATGGTCGCTGGCGGGGTCGAGAGCATGAGCATGATCCCGATGATGGGCAACAAGGTGGCATTCAATCCGGATATCTTTGCACGCGACGAGAATCTTGCCATCGCCTACGGCATGGGGCTTACAGCCGAGAAGGTGGCGGCGCGCTGGAAAATATCGCGTCAAGCGCAGGACGAGTTTTCCTGCGAAAGTCATCGCCGCGCATTGCAGGCGATGGCTGCGGGTGTGTTCAATGACGAAATAGCCCCCTATACCCTCTCCGAACACCAGCCTGATCTGCTCTCCCATCAAGTGCATATCGCCAATCGCCAAATCTCGCAGGACGAAGGGCCGCGTGCCGATACTTCGCTGGAGGCGCTGGCCAAACTACGTCCGGTATTCGCCAGAGAAGGCTCGGTGACGGCGGGTAACAGTTCGCAGATGTCGGATGGTGCGGCGGCAGTCTTGCTGTGCAGCGAGGCTGCGCTGAAACGCTACAACCTTACGCCCATCGGCAAGTTTCTGGGCTATTCGGTGGCGGGCGTGGAGCCCGAGATCATGGGCATAGGCCCGAAGGTGGCGATCCCGCTCGCCTTGCGCCAGACCGGATTGCAGTTGCGGGACATGGACTGGATCGAGCTCAACGAGGCATTTGCCGCGCAAGCGCTGGCGGTCATCGGAGATGTCGGCCTGGATCGCGAACAAGTGAATCCCTTGGGTGGTGCGATCGCGCTGGGCCATCCACTGGGTGCGACCGGTGCGATCCGCACCGCGACTTTGCTGCACGGCATGCGCCGCCAGAAGCAGAAGTACGGCATGGTCACCATGTGTATCGGCACGGGTATGGGGGCGGCCGGGATATTCGAGGCTCTTTACTGAGAGCGGCCCGGTCAAGAGCGGATGAATCCGACAATGTTGTTCTAAGCCGTGTTTTTGTGGGGGGGCGGCTGTTTGGTGCTATGTGCAGATGTTTTTTTTCTGTGTGGTCTGCTACGACTGTCTGCGGTGTGCCGAGTTAGACGGAGGGTTGCGGTATCATGCGCACATGACTCTTTCGCAGACTTTTCCCTTGGTTTTCACGGCGGATGCCCCCGCGCTTCAAGCCATCCGCCGCTTCGATGTCGATCACGCATTGATTGAACATTTGAACGGCGAATGCTTGGATTGGGCAGGCATGGATAGCGGCGCGCTCAAACGGGCGTTGCGGTCGCAGGGCGACGCATGGTACGAGCGGGTGGTCGAGCGTTGCCCGCACTTGTTCGCCGTTTCACCGGTATTCGTCACCACAGCACAATTGCAGCAGATGCGTGCGGTCATCGCGGCGGCGGAGCGTGTGGTGAAACTACCGGAATGGGTAGATGAAAATCCTGTCGTTACCGCGCAGCGGAGCCAAAGTGGAAATGCATTTTTGACAAACCCTTTGGATTCCCGCTTGCGCGGGAATGACGGAAGCAATGACGGCAAGCGTTGTGCGCGAGGCGTGTTCTACGGTTACGACTTCCACCTCAACGAGCAGGGCGCGCACCTGATCGAGATCAATACCAACGCGGGCGGTGCGTTCATCAATGCGCTGCTGATAGCCAGCCAGCGCGATGCGGAGTTGTATGGTGCAGAGGTTGCGGAGGGAAATCTGGAGCAGCAGTTTATCGACATGTTCCGCAACGAATGGCGGCTGGCGCGCGGCGATGTGCCGCTGTCATCCATCGCCATCGTGGATGAGCAGCCGGAGTCGCAATACCTCTATCCGGAATTCCTGCTGGCGCAGCGCATGTTCGAGCAGGCTGGGATTGCGGCATACATCGCCGATCCGTCGGCGCTGCAAGTGCGGGAGGGCGTGCTGTATCTCGGCGAGCAGAAGATTGATCTCGTGTACAACCGCCTGACGGATTTCTCTTTGCAACATCACCCCGTACTGCGGCAAGCCTATCTCGATGGCAATGCGGTGGTGACGCCCGATCCCGCGCATTACGAGCGTTATGCCGACAAACGCAACCTCGCGCGATTGAGCGACGCAGAGACATTGCGCGCACTGGGCGCGAACGAGGCCGATATTGCGACGCTGCTCGCAGGCGTTCCGCAGACCCGGCTGGTGTCGGATGCAGACCGCGAGACAGGGTGGCAGGAGCGCAAGCACTGGTTCTTCAAGCCCGCGACCGGTTACGGCAGCAAGGGCAGCTACAGTGGCGCGAAGCTTACCAAGCGGGTGTTCGAAGAGATCATGCAGGGCGGCTATGTCGCGCAGCGCATCGCCGCGCCCGGCGAACGCAAAGTGTGTCTGCCGGACGCGGAGCCGCAATCGCTTAAGTTCGACGTGCGTTGTTATGTGTATGACGGGCAGGTGCAACTGGTTGCTGCACGCTTGTATCAGGGGCAGACCACCAACTTTCGTACACCCGGTGGCGGTTTCGCCGTCGTGCGCGTGGTCGAGTAGAATACGCGCATGCTGATTTACTCTTTCCTTGCTATCGGTCTCGGTGCCACATTGGGCGCGTGGCTGCGCTGGGGCTTGGGCTTGTGGCTCAATCCAGTCCTGCCGGAAATACCGTTTGGTACGCTGTCCGCCAATCTGCTTGGCGGCTATCTGGTTGGTCTGGCGATTGCGTTTTTTGTCCACCAGCCGGCGATTTCTGCGGAATGGCGTTTGTTAATCATCACCGGTTTTCTCGGCGGGCTAACGACCTTCTCGACTTTTTCCGCCGAAACCGTCACGCTGCTGTTGCGCGGACAATATGCATGGGGTGCCGGAATTGTCGCGGCGCATCTGGGGGGCTCGTTACTGATGACCGTAATGGGGATACAAACCGTTAAGTGGCTACAGGGAGCGCAGTGATGAACCATCTTGTTTTTTATGTGGGAGAGAAGCAGCATCATGCCGGTGTGACGGTCTACGAGTGGCTATTGCGGGAGGCCAAGGAGTTGGGCGTGCATGGCGGCTCGGCATTTCGTGCCATTGCCGGTTTCGGGAGGCACGGCAGGTTGGCGGAGGATACCTTTTTTGAATTGGCCGGCGAGCTGGCGGTCAAGGTAGAATTCATTCTGGACGACAAACTCACCGAACAATTATTGGAAAGAGTGCGCTCGCAAAGTTTGAGTCTGTTGTATGTGCGCAGTGTTGTGCAAGCGGAGGTGATATGAATAGCGTGACTATGTGTTCCGTAGCTGGGCGTTCCGTAACGGGACGTTCCATATTGTCAGTGTTGGCGGTGATCGCCGTATCGTTGCCCTCGTCGGCCTATGCCCATGTTGGTGCGGCGGAGACAAGCGGTTTCCTGTACGGATTATCACATCCCTTCGGCGGGCTGGATCATATCTGTGCCATGCTGGCGGTGGGATTGTGGGCGGCACAAACGGGCGGACGATCACTGTGGGTCGTGCCACTGACCTTCGTTGGTGTGATGGCTTTGGGCGGTCTGTTGCCCGTGCTGGGCATCAGTCTGCCCTGGATCGAGCAAGGCATCGTGCTGTCGGTTTTGCTGCTGGGGGTTCTGATTGCCGCATCGATTCGTTTGCCGTTGTGGTTGAGCAGCAGTATGGTCAGTCTGTTCGCTCTGTGGCATGGACACGCGCATGGTGCCGAAATGCCGGTGGCAGTTTCCGGTTTGGCTTATGCCGCCGGCTTTGTGCTGGCCACGATCTCGCTGCATGCGACCGGCATGGCAATAGGTGTGGGGATGCAACGGAGAGTGCACGAGCGATTGGTTCGAGCAGCCGGGGCAGGCATCGCGCTTTGCGGGGTGTATCTGGCGGTTGTCTGAATGCGCTGTTTCACCAGCGCGGAAGCAAAATAAAAAGGCACGCTAAGCGTGCCTTTTTATTTGCCTAAACTAGCTGCGGCTTACCATTTATTGGTACGTGCCGGTGCCGGGCGATCACTCGTGCGACGCGGTGCGGTGCTAGTGTTGCTGCGGTTGTTGCCGAAGCTGCGTTCTTGCTTGGGAGCCGCAGCGCCGGTGGTGTTGGCTTGACCGTGCCACTGGCCGTGGCCTTCCTTGCGTCCCGCATGGCTGTGACGGCTGTCCGGTGCGCTGTGGTGAAAGCCTGCGCCGCCGTTGTTGCCGTTGCCGGCGAAGGCGCTGCTGCGGTTGCCGCCGCCAAAGCCGCTGTTGCGGTTGCCGTATCCTTGGCCGCCGCTGCGATTCGGGCCGTTGCTACGCGGACGATCCGAGGACGGGCCGGTGCGCAGTTTGTATTTCGGCTCCAGACCTTCGATGGTGTGCATCTTGATGCTCTGGTCGGTATAGCGTTCGATACGTTTCAGCAGTTGCGCGTCGCGGTTGGAGGCGAACGAGATCGCGATACCCGATGCGCTGCCGCGGCCGGTACGACCGATGCGGTGCACATAGTCTTCGGCGAATTTTGGCAAGTCGAAGTTAATGACGTGCGAGATGCCGGGAACGTCGATACCGCGTGCGGCCACGTCGGTCGCGATCAGGATGCGGATGTTGCCGTTGCGCAGATTAAGCAGAGTACGGTTGCGTTCACGCTGGTTCATGTCGCCATGCAGGGCCGAAACGGAGTGGCCTTGCGCAGAGAGCTGGTCGGCCAGGCTGTCGGCATCGCGCTTGGTAGCGGTAAAGACGATAGCCTGATTCACTTCAGAATCGGTCAACAAATGGCTGAGCATCTTGTTCTTGTGGGCCACATCGTCGGCGAACATCATGCGCTGCTCGATGTTCTCGTGTTTGGCCTTAGTTGCCGAAACGGTGATGCGCTTCGGCTCCTTGAGCAGACGCGAGGCTAGGTTGCCGATCACGCCGTCCAGCGTGGCAGAGAACAGCAGGGTCTGGCGTGTTTTCGGTGTGGCGGCGGCGATACGCTCCACATCGTCAACGAAGCCCATGTCCAGCATGCGATCCGCCTCGTCGAGGATGAGCATTTCCAGGCGCGAGAAATCGATGCGGCCGCGCTCCAGATGGTCGATCAAACGGCCCGGTGTGGCGACAAGGATATCCACATGGCTGGACAGCAAACGGTTTTGCACTGGGTATGGCATGCCACCCAGAATGCTGATGATCTTGAAACGCATGTGCTTGCCGTATTTCGTGGCGGCATCGCAAACTTGTTGTGCCAGTTCACGGGTCGGGGTCAGCACCAGTACGCGCGGGCCTTTGCTATTGACCGCAGAGGGTGTAGCCAAGCGGTTCAGTGCGGGCAGGATGAAAGCGGCAGTTTTGCCGGTACCAGTTTGTGCGGAGGCCATCACATCGTGGCCGGCCAGCACTTCCGGGATCGCCTGTTCCTGAACGGGCGTAGGCTCGGTATAACCGGTTTCGGCAATAGCCTTGAGGATGGATGGGTGTAGATTCAGTTCTTCAAACGTCATGTTGCTTCCTTAGATATAAAAGGCAAGCGCAGGCACAAAACAACACTATTGAAAGTGTGCGGATAGACCGGCGCATAAAACATCGTTGCTAACCGGAAAACCCACAGAAGAGAACTGTAGAGGCTTTAGACAGGTGCGATTTGAATGCGCACGAGAGGTAGGTCAGAAAACGATGAACCAAATGCCGCAACGCAGTAGCTGCGGCAAGGCGCGCATTATACGGACGGGAAAAATAAAAGCCAGCTTTTTGTGTGCTTACCCGAGTTCGCAGCGCCTTATGCGGTGTCGCAGCCGTCTGCCGACCCGTTTGGTTCGCGGTTCCACCTTTGTCATTGACGGGGTGTTGTGGTTTAATCGCCGCCATGAAATTCCCCTTCAAAACCGTTGCATTAGTCGGCAAATACAAGACGCCGGAAGTCGCCGAGCCGTTACTGCGGCTGGCTGCGTTTCTGTCCGGGCGCGGGGTTGCGGTCGTGGTGGATAGTCTGACTGCCGAACATCTCGGCGAGAATCCTTATCCGGCGTTGAGTCTGGACGAGATCGCGGTGGCGGTGGATTTGGCTATTGTCATCGGCGGCGACGGCACCATGCTGAACATCGCGCGCACCTTGTCTCCACAGCGCGTGCCGATGGTCGGGGTGAATCAGGGGCATCTGGGTTTTCTCACGGACCTGACGCTGGACAATATGCAGGCCAGTATCGCGGCGATGCTGGAGGGGCAGTTCGTTACCGAGCAGCGGCTGCTGCTGACGGCGCGCGTGTTGCGCGACGGCGAGGAAATTTTCAGCGGGGTGGCGTTCAACGAGATCGTGGTGCATCGCAGCCAGATCAGCAGTATGGTCGAGTTCGAGGTGCGCATCGATGGTGAATATGTCTATAACCAGCGCGCCGACGGCCTGATCGTTTCGACACCCACCGGTTCGACGGCTTATGCGTTGTCGGCGGGCGGGCCTATCCTGCATCCGAGTCTGGATGTGCTGCAACTGGTGCCAGTGTGCCCGCATACTTTGAGCAACCGCCCGATCGTGGTGAAGGGGAGTTCAGAACTGGAGATACTGATGCACCGCACCAGCGATATCCGGGTGCGCTATGACAGTCACACGACCTATGACTTGCAGTTGCACGACAAGGTGCTGGTCACGCGCCATCCCGAGGCGGCCTGTCTGCTGCATCCCGTGGGGCATAGTCATTACCACACCCTGCGCGAAAAGCTGCTCTGGAACCAGATGCTGTAAATGCTGAAATTTCTGAGCATCCGCGATTTTGTGATCGTTTCCTCGCTTGAGCTGGATTTCTCTTCCGGCTTCACCGCGCTCACCGGTGAGACCGGTGCGGGAAAATCCATCCTGATCGATGCTTTGTCACTGGCGCTCGGCGAGCGCGGCGATGTCGCGATGGTGCGCAACGGGTGCGAGCGTGCCGAGATCAGCGCCGAGTTCGATATCTCCGCTTTGCCGTTGCTGCGGGCGTGGTTGCGCGAACAGGAGCTGGAGGGTGACGACGATGTCTGCCTGTTGCGCCGTGTGCTGGATGCCGGCGGTCGTTCGCGCGGGTTCATCAACGGGCGCAGTGCCACCCTGCAACAGATGCGCGAGGCGGGCGAGCAGTTGCTTGATATCCACGGTCAACACGCGCATCAGTCGTTGCTGCGCCCGGAAGCGCAGCGCGCGTTGCTGGATGGTTATGCGGGGATGGCGGCGGAGGCGGAGAATGTCGCGACGCTGTACCGCGACTGGCAGGCATTGCGCCGCAGCCGTATCAGTCTGAGCGAGAATGCCGGGGCGGTGGCGGCGGAGCGCGAGTTGTTGCAGTTTCAGCGCGACGAGTTGCGCGGATTGAATCTAAACGCGGTGGAGTGGGCGGAAACGCAGGCCGACCATGCGCGCCTGGCGCATGCCGCGAGTCTGCTGGAGACCGCCGAATTCGGCATCGAAAGCCTGAGCGAGTCCGACACTGCGTGTCTGGCGCAGCTCAACGCGCTGGTCGTCCGGTTGCGCGACGGCTTGGTGCATGATGCCAGTCTCGGCGATACGCTGAAGATGCTGGAGAGCGCGCAGGCCGAGTTGCAGGAGGCGGTGTATGCGCTGCGCCATTACCAGCAGCGGCTGGACAACGATCCGCAACGCCTGCGCGGACTGGAGCAGCGTATCCAGAACATGATGGATGCGGCGCGCAAATACCGCGTCGCGCCGGAACAGCTGGACGGGGTGTTGCAGACGATGGAGTCGCGTCTGGACGAGCTGGGCGGCGATGCCGATCTGGACGAATTGGAGCGGTTGGAACAGGCCGCGCAGAAGGACTATCTGGCGGCGGCGAAAAGGCTGGGTGCCGCGCGCCAGCAGGCTGCCGTCAAGCTGTCGCGCGAGATCACCGCCGCGATGCAGACGCTGGCGATGCAGGGCGGTTGTTTCACCGTGGCATTGACGCAGCTGCCGGAGGGGAATGTCTACGGGCTGGAGAATATCGAGTTTCAGGTCGCAGCCAATCCGGGTGTGCCGACACGCAGTATCGGCAAAGTCGCTTCCGGCGGCGAGTTGTCGCGCATCAGTCTGGCGATTCAGGTGGCGACCAGCCGGATTTCCAGCGTTCCGACGCTGATCTTTGACGAGGTGGACAGCGGCATCGGCGGACGGGTGGCGGAGATCGTCGGGCACCTGCTCAAACAGTTGGGCGGCACCTATCAGGTACTGTGCGTCACCCACCTGCCGCAGGTCGCCGCCGCCGCCGATCACCAGTGGCAGGTGAGCAAGGCGGTGGAGCAGGGTGTGACACTCAGCCACATCAACGTGCTGCGCGGCGCGGCGCGTGTCGAGGAGATCGCACGCATGCTGGGCGGAGTGACGATCACCGAGACTACGCGCAAGCATGCGGAGGAAATGCTGGGAGGGGCTGCTTGAGTTATCATGCGTCCGTTTAATTATTGCAACGACGAGACTTTATTATGCGCATTCCATTGATTCTGGCTTCCCTGTTGCTTGCTTCGTGCAGTTATCTGGAGGCTCCCGTGTTGTCGCCGTACAAGATGGATATCCGCCAGGGCAACTACATTACCCCCGAAATGCGTGAAAAGCTCAAGCCCGGCATGAGCAAGTCACAGGCGCGCTATGTGATGGGTACGGCCATGGTCAGCGATGTGTTCCACAACAATCGCTGGGATTATGTCTACACGCTGGAACGGCGCGGAGAGGTGATCGAAAGACAACACATGACGCTGTATTTTGACGGTGATACTTTGGTGCGTGTGGAGGAGGGCGGCAAAACCATCGCGGAGTTAACGGTGGTTGTGCCGCCGGTTGCCGAAGCGGAACAGGCCAAGCCGGATATCTCCGCCGGGATATTGCAGCGTGTTGAGCGTTGGGCTGCGGCCTGGTCGAGCAAGAATGCCGGCGACTATCTGGCCTCCTACATCCCCGACTACGCGCCGCAGGGCATGAGCCGTGCCGCATGGGAAAAACAACGTCTGGCGCGTATCGGCAAACCTAACGTAATCGAAGTCGGTTTGAGCGAGATGCGTGTCAGCGTGCAGGACGAGCTGAATGCGACGGCTACATTTGTGCAGAGCTACCGCTCCGATGTCTACCGCGATGTGGTGGAAAAGACGCTGCGTCTGGTGAAACAGGGCGACACTTGGCTGATCGCCGATGAGCATGCGGGGAAAGCCGCTGCCGCAAAGTAAGGACGGGAAATGAGCATGATCAAGATCAAGATCGTTATCGCCGGCTGTGGCGGACGCATGGGACGCGTGTTGCTGGATTGCGTGGCGCGCTCGGATGATCTGGTGTTGCATGCCGCGCTGGAGCATGAAGGTAGTAGTTTGCTTGGCTGCGATACCGGCGATCTTGGCGGCTCACGCGGGATTAAAGTAACAGCCGATGTTGAAGCCGCGCTGCGTGATGCCGATGCATTGATCGATTTCACTCGCCCGGAAGGGGCCATGTGCCATCTTGAGGTCTGCCGCAGACTGGGGGTGAATATGGTGGTTGGTACCACGGGTCTGACTGCACAGCAGAAGGCGCAACTGGGTGCCGCCGCGCGGGACATCGGTATCGTGTTCGCTCCCAACATGAGTGTCGGTGTGAATCTGGTGTTCAAACTGTTGGAGACCGCCTCGCGCGTGTTGGCGGAAGGTTATGACATCGAAGTGATTGAGGCGCATCACCGTCACAAGGTTGACGCACCGTCCGGCACCGCACTGGGCATGGGCGAAGTCATCGCCCGCACGCTGGGGCGCGATCTGGAACAGTGCGCGGTGTACGGGCGTGAAGGCATCACCGGCGAACGCGATCCGTCCACCATCGGCTTTGCCACCGTGCGCGGCGGCGACATCGTCGGCGACCATACCGTGCTGTATGCCGGCATCGGCGAGCGCATCGAGATCACCCACAAGGCCAGCAGCCGCGCGACGTTCGCGCTGGGGGCGCTGCGTGCCGCGCGTTTTCTGCAGGTTAATCCTGCCGGGTTGTACGATATGCAGGATGTGCTCAGCCTGAAGTAAACCTCGTGCCGCACCGCCAACGGCGGCGCGGCATCCCTTTCAAATATCCAAAAGATCGTCATGGAAGCTTTTCTTGTTTCGACCGGTATCGTCGCGCTCGCCGAAATCGGCGACAAGACGCAATTGCTCGCTTTCATCCTTGCGGCCAAGTTTCGCAAGCCGGTCCCCATCATTCTGGGCATCCTCGCCGCCACGCTGGCGAACCACGCGATGGCCAGCGCGCTCGGGGCGTGGATCACTACACTGATGGGGCCGGAGATGCTGCGCTGGGTGCTGGGCGTGTCGTTCATCGCGATGGCGGTGTGGACGCTGATACCGGACAAGCTGGACGAAGACGATGCGAAGCTGGCGCAGTTTGGCGTGTTCGGCACCACGCTGGTGGCATTCTTCCTGGCCGAAATGGGCGACAAGACCCAAATCGCCACCGTCGCGCTGGCGGCACAATACGACTCGATTGTTTATGTCGTGGCCGGTACCACGCTGGGCATGATGATCGCCAATGTCCCGGCGGTGTTGCTGGGCGACGGTATCGCACAGCGCATGCCGGTACGCTTGGTGCATGCCGTTGCCGCAGCCATCTTTGCTATTCTCGGTATCGCCACTTTGCTTGGTGCTGGCGAACGCTTTGGATTTTGAATCCGGCATGCCGCGCGGCAATGTGTCGTACCATGCGACAGTGTTTTTCCTTGGGATATTGCCGCGATGAATAGCGTCCATCTGCTTGTTCCCGATCTGCTTCTGCCGCAGGAATTTGCCGCCGAGGTGTGTGCCGGACTGCACCTGCCCGCGCTGGAGAAAATCCTGGCACGCGGGCGCCGCCTCCCGGCGCAGGCGGTGCCGCTGGAAAGCCGTTTTGGGCAGCTGTTCGGCCTGCCTGTCGATGCCGGTTTTGCGGCGTTCTCCGCCGCTTTTGACGGGCTGGGAGAGGGTGTCTGGTTGCGTGCCGATCCGGTGCACTTGAGCTTGCGCCACGAGCAGCTGCTGTTGCTGCCCGATGTGGTGTTGGGCGCGGACGAGGCAAGCGAGTTCTGCACCGGTCTGAACCGGCATTTTTCCGACATGGGGCTGCGATTCACCGCGCCCCATCCGCAACGCTGGTACCTGCGTCTCGATACGGTGCCGCAGTTGCGGACCGTGCCGTTGTCGCAGGCGGCCTGGCGAGATGTGCGAGGTCTGCTGCCGGGCGGGGCGGACGCGGCGCGCTGGATGCAGTTGTTCAACGAGATCCAGATGCTGCTGTTTTCCCACCCGCTGAATGCGCAACGTGAGGCGCGCGATGAGCTTGCGGTCAACAGTCTGTGGTTGTGGGGCAGTGGTCGGACCGATGCCGTGCCGCAGCGGAGCTATCGGGGCGTGAGTTCGGACGAGACGCTTGCCGCGATGCTGGCGGCGGCCTCGGCCACGTCGTTCCGCGATTGGACAGCGCAGTGGCAGCCGCTGGAGAGCGGCGAGCAGTTGCTGGTCTGGGGCGGCCTGCGCTCGGCCCTGCAACGGGGCGATCTGGCCGAATGGCGCGATGCCGTGCAGGCGTTTGAGACCGGTTATGCGCAGCCGCTGTGGCAGGCGTTGCGTAGCGGAAAACTGCAACGCCTGCGACTTGAATCCGCCGGAGGAGCAACCGCGTTGCAACTTGAACTTGGCCGTGCCGACACTTGGCGTTTCTGGCGGCCGGGCAGGTCATTAGCGACCTGTGCGATGGTGTAGAATGCTGCGCGACAGGCTCTGAGAGGCGGTTATGGGTTTTCTGGATACGGCGATAGAATATTTCTGGCGGCAAGAGTCTGCGCCCCTGCTGGTGATGGCCGTTGGGCTGGCTTTTGTGCTATTCCACTTCCTCAAGGATGAACGCAAGAGCGTGTTTAATACGCTGATGTTTTTTGTCATCTGCTTCTTCCTTCAGTTTGTCAGCAGCCTGATCCATGCGCTGCAATTCGTTTCCGCCGCCGCCGTGCTGCACGAAGCCGCCCTGATCGGCACGGGAATCGCGCTGATCCGTCTATGGGGGTTGCTGCTGTTCCGCATCGTGCTGCCGATGTTGCGGGTGAAACCGCCGCGTATCGCCGAGGATATCTTCGTCATCATTGCCTACATCGCCTGGTTTTTAGTGCGGCTGCGCTATGCCGGACTGGATCTGGGCAGCATCGTCGCTACCTCGGCGATGATCACCGCTGTAGTGGCGTTTGCCATGCAGGATACGCTGGGCAATATCCTCGGTGGTCTCGCGCTGCAACTGGATAATTCCATCGAGATCGGCGACTGGATCAAGGTGGATGACATCTCCGGACGGGTGGTCGATATCCGCTGGCGCTCCACACTGGTGGAAACGCGCAACTGGGAGACGGTGGTATTTCCCAACAGCCAGCTGATGAAGAACAAGTTTCTGGTGCTGGGGCGGCGCAGTGAACAGCCGGTGCAGTGGCGACGCTGGGTGTGGTTCAACGTCAATTTGAAGGTTACGCCGACCCGTGTTATCAGTGCGGTAGAGAACGCCATCCTGCAGGCCGAGATCAGCAATGTTGCCAAGAATCCTGCACCGAATTGCGTGTTGATGGAAATGGACAAGGGCTGCGCCCGCTATGCCTTGCGCTATTGGCTGACCGATCTGGCGGCGGATGATCCGACCGACGGCGCGGTGCGCTGGCATATTTTTGCCGCCTTGGAACGTGCCGACATCAAACTGGCGGTGGAAGAACAGAGCGTCCATTACATCAAAGAAGGAGAGAAACAGGAGGAAGCGTTACGCCAGCGCGAGATGACGTTGCGGGTCAAGACGCTCAGGCGTGTCGAACTGTTCGCGCAGATGACCGAGGACGAGTTGCGCCAACTGGCCGGGCACCTCAGGTATGCGCCTTTTGCCAAGGGCAACCTCATTGCCAAACAGGGGGCACCCGATCAGCACTGGCTTTTCATCATCATCAACGGCGAGGCAGAGGTCTATCTGGAGGGTGCGAATGGTGAAAAACGCGTACTCAACGTGCTGCGCAAGGGCGATTTTTTCGGCGAGATGAGCTTGATGACCGGCTCGCCCAGAACGGCATCTGTCATCGCCAAGAGCGATGTGGAATGTTACCGTCTGGACAAGGAGGCCTTCGAGGAGATACTGCTGGCACGCCCGGTCATCGCCGAAGAAGTCTCGCACGTGCTGGTGACGCGCCGCGCAGAACTTGACAGTGCCATGCATAATCTGGACGAGGAATCGCTGCACAGGGAAATAGACCATCGCCACAACGAGGTGCTGGCGACAGTCAAACGATTCTTCGGTTTGTAGTATCATCGCGCCGCTTTTTTGCAGGGAACAATTATGAAAATCACATTTCTGGATTTCGAAGCCCCAATCGCCGAACTGGAAGACAAGATCGAGCAATTGCGCTATGTACAGGACGACTCGGCACTGGATATTGCCGACGAGATCAGTCGTCTGTCCAAAAAGAGCGAGGCGCTGACCAAGGATGTCTATGCCAAGCTCTCGCCCTGGCAGATTTCGCAGGTATCGCGCCATCCCCAGCGTCCCTATACGCTGGACTATGTCGAGCACCTGTTCACTGATTTCGAAGAACTGCACGGCGATCGTGCCTATGCTGACGACAAGGCTATCGTCGGCGGTCTGGCTCGCTTCAACGGTCAGAGCGTGATGGTGATCGGCCACCAGAAGGGGCGCGACACCAAGGAAAAGATCCTGCGCAATTTCGGCATGCCGCGCCCCGAGGGTTACCGTAAGGCGCTCAGACTCATGAAGCTCGCCGAGAAGTTCGGCATCCCCATCATGACTTTCATAGACACGCCCGGCGCTTACCCCGGAGTCGGCGCGGAAGAGCGCGGCCAGTCCGAGGCGATTGGACGCAACCTTTATGAAATGGCCGAGTTGCGCGTGCCTATCATCTGCACCGTGATCGGCGAGGGCGGCTCCGGCGGCGCGCTGGCGATCGCGGTCGGTGATGCGATGCTGATGCTGCAATACTCGACCTACTCGGTGATCTCGCCGGAAGGCTGCGCCTCCATCCTGTGGAAAAGCGCGGAGAAAGCCTCGGATGCCGCCGAGACGCTGGGCATCACCGCGACGCGCTTGAAGACGCTGGGGCTGGTGGACAAAATCGTCAGCGAACCGTTGGGCGGTGCCCATCGCGACTATGCCGCGACCATGCAGACGGTGAAGAAAGCATTGCAGGAAGCGCTCAAGCAGGCGCAGAACAAGCCGGTCAGCAGCTTGATGCAGGATCGGTTTAGCCGTCTGATGAGCTATGGAAAATTCAAGGAAGTCGAAGTCGGCTGATCTTTCCGAGTGGGTGGCGAAGCAACTTTCGCCCATGCTCCCACCGCACAGCGCCGTTCTGGTCGGATTGAGCGGCGGTGTAGATTCGGTCGTGTTGCTGCACCTGCTGTACCGTCTTGCACCGAATTTTTCCTGGCGAATCTCCGCACTGCACATCCATCACGGCATCAGCCCGAATGCAGATGCTTGGGCGAATTTTTGCGCTGCTCTGTGCGCCGGGCTGGGTATTCCCCTGAGTATCGAGCGGGTGGACATCGCGCCGTTGCGCGAGCACGGTATCGAGGCGGCTGCGCGCAAGCTGCGCCATGCCGCGTTTGGGCGCCAGTCCTGCGATTTCATCGCATTGGCGCATCATGCCGACGATCAGGCCGAAACGTTGCTGTTGCAGTTGCTGCGCGGTGCCGGGGTCAGAGGGGCGGCGGCGATGCCTCTGCTTGCCACAGCGCGTCCCGGAGGGGCATCGTTGGTTCGTCCGCTGTTGTCGTGCTCCCGTCGGGAAATTCTCGACTACGCCGCCGTGCACCGCTTGCACTGGATTGAGGATGAAAGCAACGAGGATGAGCGCTATCCGCGCAATTTTTTGCGCCATCGAGTGTTGCCCCTTTTGCAGGAAAGATTCCCGGCCTGTCGCGAGACGTTGTCGCGCGGCGCGCAGCATTTCGCCGAGGCAATCGGATTACTGGACGAGTTGGCGCAACAGGATGGTGCGCCGGCCATTCAAACCGTCTGGCTGGATGTCTTGTTGTTACGCACGTTGAGTCCGCCACGCGCCAGGAATGTGGTGCGCTATTATTTGCATCGATGCGGTGCACCCATGCCGCAGGCCGCGCAACTGGGCGATATCCTGTCCCAGTTGTGCGATGCGCGCCGCGATGCGGCGGTATGCGTCAATTTTGGCGGATGGCAGATACGGCGCTATCAGGACAGGGCATATGCATTACCCGCATTGGGCGGTTTCGACCGCGATCTGGTAGCGATCTGGCGTGGTGAAACCGAGCTGGAGTGGCCGGCGCTACGTACGCGTTTGAAGTTGGCACGGGTGCAGGGGGCTGGAATCAGCGCGGAAAAATTGCGCGCCATGCCGGTCACATTGCGTCTGCGCAATGGCAGTGTATCGCTGCGCCCCCATGCGCAAGCCGCCACCCGCAGCTTGAAGAACCTGTTGCAGGAACATCGCATACCGCCCTGGCAGCGCGAACGCTTGCCCTTGTTGTATTGCGGGAACGAGTTGGTTTGCGTGCCGGGTGTGGCGACTGCCGCCACCTATCAGGCCGGCCCGCACGAGGCGGGCATCCTGTTGTCGCTGGAGTGATGAGGCTACAGTGCCAGTTCGAGGCGGGCACCGATGACCCATGCGTCGCTCAGCGTCGGATCCATACTCGGGTTGCTGATGTATTGCAAACTCGGCTGCATAGAGAACCAGTTGTTGATCTGTGCGCGGTAAGTCAGTTCGATTACCGTTTCCGAGGTGTCCGAGAGGTTTAGCTGGCGATATTTTCCGCTGGCGTGGCTGGTGGTCAGCGCGATACCGGCCGCATCGTCGTCGCGTCCGTCAAACAGCCCCTGATAGTTCAAGCCGATGCTGCCGGACCAGTCGGTTTGGTAAACGTTTTTGTTGACCACACCGAAACGCACGAAGCCGGCCAATCCTTGTGCGGGATCGCCTTGCTCGGCCATCAGAGTACGTTCCGCGAGCACATAAGCACCTTGATCGATGTGCTGCGCGGCGACCGCAGGATCGAGATCGGCGGCGCGTGCCGAATAGCGCCACAGCCCGAATGCCGTCTTGTTGTATTGGCCCTCTACCGTTTCGGGGGTGTAGCCAAATTCGGCCACTGCGAGTGTGCCGTCGCCCGCATCCAGTCTGATCTGGGTGCCATGCGGATCGAGCGGATTGCCGGGCACACCATCGGTCAGCGCCCCCTGCAGGTAGAAACCGTCACCGTTGTATTTCAGGCGTATGCCCAGTGCGCCCATCGGAAAGACCGGCGGGCCGTTCTGTCCGGTCTGCGCCATTTCGGCGGACATGCCGTAGGGGGGTTGCAGGAACAGGCCGGAAGTGTCGGTGACGTAGAACTCGGTATCGATGGCGTACAAGCCGGCCAGTATCGAGAACTGGTCACCGTCGGTGTTGTGTTGCAGCCATGCCTGATAGAACTGGCCGGTGCTGGCGCCGGTCTCGATGTTGCTCACTCCCGCGAAACTGCCGGTGTAACTGTTGATGGACGGGTTGCCATGCTGCACGTGATACTGGACGAAGGCGCTGCTTCCTCCCCAGCCGGCCAGCTTGTCCATATCCAGACTGGCGGCGATATCGCTGTTCATTAACCAGACCCCGCCGCGGGCAACACCGCCGGCGATATTGGCGAGCAGGTCGCTCTTGTGGGCGAGTTCCACAGTGATGCCACGCTCGAAGAGGCTGGTGCGTGTCCCGCCCCAGTCTCCGCTCAAAGTGTCGTCCTGCCAGTTTGGAGCTTCGGTTTCCGCCCAAGCGGCATTGCCCAGTATCAGTCCGGCCAGTGCCAGATTCGCCCAACGTTTGTTCATGATCCCCTCCTTGGAATTTGCGTGTTGTTCAAATTTACAGTTTGAAATGGTTTACCGCGCTGCGCATGTCTTCGGCGAGCCGGGCGAGGTCGTCGGCCGAGGCGGCGGTATTTTCCGCTGCCGCACTGTTCTCCTCGGTCATCTGTGCGACTCTTTCCACATGGGCGGAAATCTCTTTGCTGGTGCCGGTCTGTTCTTCCAGTGCGGAGGCGATGTCGCCGACGGTGGACAGAACCTGCGAGGACTCTTGCTTGATCTGATTGATGGCTTCTCCGGCCTGCTGCGCCAGCGAGACCCCGCTGCCCACTTGTCCGGCGGCATCCGCCATGCTGGCGACAGCAGCCCGGGCTGTGTCCTGAATACTTTCTATGGTGAGCGAGATTTCCTCCGTGGCGCGCGACGTGCGCTCCGCCAGCTTGCGCACTTCGTCCGCCACCACGGCGAAGCCGCGCCCCTGTTCACCGGCTCTCGCCGCTTCGATGGCCGCGTTCAGTGCCAGCAGATTGGTCTGTTCGGCGATTTCTTTGATGGCTTTGACGATAGATGATATCTGGGTCGATTGCGCGCCCAGATTTTCGATGGAGTCCGAGGCCTGGTGTACGGTGTCTGCAATTTGTTGCATCTCGCTGGCGGCATTATGAATGATTTCCCCCCCCTGGTCGGAGAGCGTGCCGGATCTGCGCGAAATCGTCAGTGCCTCGTGCGCATGTTCCGAGACCTGATTGATGCTGACGGTGACCTGTTCCACGGCGGCGGCCATTGCGGCAGAAGCCTCGCTTTGCAGGGTGGAACTGTTGGCGACCTGATGCGATGACTGGGACAGAGCCTGCGAGGCATCGGATATTCTGTCTATGCCGTCGTGTATCTGGTGCAGCGAAGTTTGCACATTGGCCACCAGTTCATTGAACGAGCGTGCCGTCTGTCCGATCTCGTCGCGGCTATCAATCGTGATGCGCCGGGTGAAATCGTGGCTGCTGCCGATGTCCTGCATGGTCTTGCGCATCGCGCGGACGGGGACGATGACCGAACGGGCGATCAGAATGGAAAGAACAGTGGCCAGCAACACTGCCAGCAGGCCGCCGCCGGCCATCATCATCATGGTGGATTTCGCTTCCTCCAGTGTGGACGAGGTGAGATGTCCGGCCTCGGCGACCTGCTGTTCGCGAAACTTCGCCAGCGCGTCGTAGATGGCCTTGCTGTCGGCATCGAAACCCTCCATCGCGACATTGCCGTCAACGATCCCTTGGGTGATGTAGGCTTCGGCCATGTTTTTGCCATTGGCGTAAAACAGGTTGAAATTGCTCTCGATCTGCTGCATCTCGCGCAGGCGGGCCTCATCGTTCTCTTCGCGGAACATCTGCTTGAATTTTTCCACGCCGCCGAGAAAGCGCTGTGCCGCTTCTTCGGCATCCTTGTATCCATCGCGGTTATGCGTGGCGGACACATCGGTCAGCCACTGCTGTACTTCGGCACGGCTGGTGTCCATTTCATCCACGGTCAGCACGAAAGGAAGGGTTTCTTCCTTCATCTGTGTGACACTTTGAACCAGTTGCGAGAGTGACAAGCCTGTCATGAGCAGATTGGCGACAAACAGTGCTACCACCAAACCGAAACCGCCCGCAAGGCGGATGCCGATACTGATGTTCTTCATTTTATTTAAAGTCTCCCGGTTTTTTGAGGCCGCTGTGGCGGGTGGAATCGTGCTGCACCTCCATGGTAGCTTAATTCTTCGCGACGGTCGCCAACGCGATCATTTTTCGGATGCCAATTGCGCAACGACACGAGCGGCAAAGCCTGATAAAATCACGCGCTCAGAATTTTCTGATTTACTTTAAATATTTGGAGAGAAACATGGCTGTTGAACGTACCCTGTCGATTATCAAACCCGATGCAGTTGCCAAGAATGTCATCGGCCAGATTTACACCCGTTTCGAGAACGCCGGCCTGAAGATCGTCGCCGCGCGCATGGTTCAGTTGTCCCGCGCTGAGGCTGAAGGCTTCTATGCCGTGCATGCCGCCCGTCCGTTCTTCAAGGACCTGGTGGATTTCATGATTTCCGGCCCGGTGATGATCCAGGCGCTGGAAGGCGAAGGCGCGATCCTGAAGAACCGCGACCTGATGGGCGCGACTGATCCGAAGAAGGCCGACAAGGGCACGATCCGCGCCGACTTCGCCGACAGCATTGACGCGAACGCAGTGCACGGTTCCGACTCGGCCGAAAACGCCGCGATCGAGATCGCTTATTTCTTCCCGGCACTGAACGTCTACTCGCGTTAATTCACGTACCGACTAGATGAAGCAAAACCTCCTCGACTTCGATGTCCAACAGTTGACCACATGGTTTGCGGAACACGGCGAAAAACCGTTCCGCGCCAAGCAGGTGCTGCGCTGGATTTACAAGGCCGGGGAGTCCGATTTCAATGCGATGAGCGATCTTGCGGTGTCGCTCCGCGAAAAACTCAAGCAGATCGCCTGTGTGGAAGCGCCGAAAGTGATGCGCGAAGAGCTGTCCGACGACGGCACGCGCAAATGGCTGCTGGACATGGGCACCGGCAATGCGGTCGAGACCGTGTATATCCCGGAAGAGACGCGCGGCACGCTGTGTGTCTCGACTCAGGCCGGTTGCGCGCTGGATTGCGCGTTCTGTTCCACCGGCAAGCAGGGCTTCAACCGCAACCTTAGCGTCGCCGAGATCATCGGCCAACTGTGGTGGGCCAACCATCAGGTCGGCAAGGATACCGAAGGCAACTGGCAGATCAGCAACGTGGTGCTGATGGGCATGGGCGAGCCGTTGCTGAACTTCGACAACACCGTGAGCGCGCTGCGGCTGATGCTGGATGATCATGCCTACGGCCTGTCGCGCCGCCGCGTGACGGTGTCCACCTCCGGCATCGTGCCGGCGATGGACAGGCTGCGCGACGAGTGCCCGGTGGCGCTGGCGGTGTCGCTGCATGCGCCGAACGACAAGCTGCGCGACGAGCTGGTGCCGATCAACCAGAAGTATCCGCTGAAGGAACTGATGGCGGCCTGCCAGCGCTATCTGGAAAAAGCGCCGCGCGATTTCATTACGTTCGAGTACGTGCTGCTGGACGGCGTGAACGACCGCGAGCAGGATGCGCGCGAATTGGTGAGACTGGTGCGTGACGTGCCGTGCAAGTTCAACCTGATCCCGTTCAATCCTTTTCCGCAGACGCATTACCGGCGTTCCACGGCAGAGGCGATCCGCCGTTTTCGCGATGTGCTGATGCAGGCGGATATCGTCACCACCACGCGCAAGGTGCGTGGCGATGACATCTCCGCCGCCTGTGGTCAGTTGGCCGGCCAGGTGCAGGATAGAACCAAACGAACCACACAACGTTTAGTCGAGGTGCATTGATGATTAAAATACTCTCCGTTTTGGTATTGCTGGCATTTCTGGCCGGCTGCGGCACCCCTTCCGGCGGCGGTTCTACGCCGCAGCCGCAGAGCAACAGTCGGGGCACGGCAAGTGCCAGAGTGCACACCGAACTGGCCGGCCTGTATTACGAGCGCGCGCAGATCGGTGTAGCGCTGAGCGAGATCGAATTGGCATTGCAGGCTGATCGCAACTATGCGCCCGCATACAATGTGCGCGGCTTGTTGCATATGACGTTGCGCGAGTACAAGGAGGCGGAGGAGGCCTTTCAGCAAAGCCTGAAGCTGGACAAGAGCGATTCCGAGACGCATAACAACTATGGCTGGTTTTTGTGTCAGCAGGGTAGAGAGACCGAATCCATTCCTCATTTCATGGCGGCGCTGAAGAATCCTTTGTACGCCACGCCGGAGCGCGCGTATCTGAATGCAGGATTATGTTCCCGCAAGGCAGGCAACTTAAAGGATGCTGAAGAGTTTTTGCAGCGCGCGCTGGTGGTGCGTCCCGGTCTGGGGCAGGCCTTGTACGGAATGGCGGAGGTCAGCTTCGCCAATGGAGACTACGTTTCCGCGAAGAAATATTTCGCCCGTTTTTCGGATGGGAACGACGAGATGACGGCAGAACAGCTCTGGTTGGCGGTGCGTATCGAGCGCAAAGTGGGTGACCGCAATTCGGAGGCGAGTTATGGCATGCGTTTGCGAAAGCGTTATCCCGATGCGCAGGAAACCAGACAGATGTATGGCGAGTGATGGAGCAACAAATGGAAACGATAACTGAACAGGCGGGCAGTACCGCACCGCTTATCGCGGTTTTGCCGGGGCGTACTCTGCGCGAGGCGCGCGAACGCCTTGGACTGACTATCGCCGATGTGGCGCTTCAGACCAAGCTGGCCTCACGCCAAATCGAAGCGCTGGAACAAGATGACTTTCATCGCCTGCCCGAGCTGCCGTTCGTGCGCGGTTTTGTGCGCAGTTATGCAAAGATACTCGGCTTGGAAGCCCAGCCTTTGCTGGATAGTCTGCCGCTCTCAAAAGATTTGGTTAAACCGCTGGTATCCGCCTCGGTCGAGGTGCCGTTTCCCACACCTCTTTCCCGCCAGCAGCAGAATTTGATCTGGCTGGGGGCGGCGTTATTGCTCGCCGTGCTGGTCGTGGTTGTTGCAGTCTGGAATTTCACCGCGCCGCCGACTGATGAGGTGAAAGCTGAATTGGCGCAACAGGTCGAGCTCCCGGTCTCGCTGCCGGCGGTCGTCGATATGATGGCGGCTTCGCCCGTGGCGGATGTGTCCGTTGCGGCTTCTTCGGTTGGCGAGTTTATGCCGCAGTCGGGTGTCGCGCGCACTCAAACCATGGCAAGGGAAGAGGTGCCGCTGCAAATTTCGCTAGGATCGAAGACGGCTCCCGCAGAGGCTAAAGGTGCTGAACTGCGTATGACATTCGGCGAGGAGGCCTGGACCGAAGTACGCGACAAAAACGGCAACCTGATTTCGTCTCAGGTCAATAAAGGCGGTAGCGAATTGCGCCTGTCCGGCCAGGCACCGCTGTCTCTGGTGGTCGGACGTGCCGCTTCGTCGCGTGTTTTCTACAAGGGCAAGCAGATCGATCTGGCTCCTTTCATCAACGAGACCAGCGACGTGGCGCGCTTGACGCTGGAATAAGATGAGCGCAGCCGCAATCAAGCGCCGCCCGTCGCAACGGGTGCAAGTGGGCAAGGTCATGCTCGGCGGCGGTGCGCCTGTCGTCGTGCAGTCCATGACCAACACCGACACCGCCGACATCGGCGCGACGGTAAAGCAAGTCTATGAACTGGCGCAGGCCGGCTCCGAACTGGTGCGTATCACCGTGAACACGCCGGAGGCTGCTGCCGCAGTGCCTGCTATCCGCAAGCGTCTGGATGCGCTGGGCTGCGATGTGCCGTTGATCGGCGACTTCCACTACAACGGACACCGTTTGCTGACCGAGTGTCCTGAGTGCGCGCAAGTCTTGGCGAAATACCGCATCAATCCGGGCAACGTCGGGCGCGTGCGCGAGGAGGCCGATCCGTTCACGATCATGATCGAGACGGCGATACGCTATAACAAACCGGTGCGCATAGGCGTGAACTGGGGCAGCCTGGATCAGGGCGTGGTCGTGCGCATGATGGACGAGAACTCGCGTCTGCCGGAGCCGAAGGACGTGAAGGAAGTCACGCGCGCCGCGCTGATCGCATCCGCCGTTGAGAGCGCGAAGCGCGCCGAACAGCTCGGCATGCCGCATGACCGCATCGTGTTGTCCTGCAAGGTCAGCGAGGTGCAGGATCTGATCGCGGTATACCGCTCGTTGACGCAGCAATGCGATTACGCGCTGCACCTCGGTCTGACCGAGGCCGGCATGGGCTCGAAAGGCATCGTCGCATCGACCGCGGCGCTTTCGGTGCTGTTGCAGGAAGGCATAGGCGACACCATACGCGTGTCGCTGACCCCTGCGCCGGGCGGCTCGCGCACCGAGGAAGTGATCGTCGCTCAGGAAATATTGCAGACCATGGGCTTGCGCGCGTTCGCGCCCATGGTCACCGCTTGCCCCGGCTGCGGCCGTACCACCAGCACGGTGTTCCAGGAGCTGGCGCAGAACATACAGGCACATCTGCGCGAACAGATGCCCGAGTGGCGCAAGCAGTACGAAGGCGTCGAGAACATGACCGTCGCGGTGATGGGCTGCATCGTCAACGGCCCGGGCGAGAGCAAGCTGGCGAACATCGGCATCAGCCTGCCGGGCACCGGCGAGACGCCGGCCGCACCGGTGTATATCGACGGAGAAAAGGCGATGACGCTGCGCGGCGAGAAAATCGCCGTGGAGTTCGTGCAGATCGTCGACGATTACGTGGCGCGAAAATATACGAGGCGGTAGGGGCGTGATTCATCGCGCCCCTACGAGTAAATTAGATGAGCAAAGAAACACTGCAAGCCGTAAAAGGCATGAACGACATCCTGCCGGAAGAGGCGGAGCTTTGGCTATGGTTCGAAGAGGTGGTGCGCGACTGGTTGCATAGCTACGGCTATCGCAACATCCGCATGCCGCTGGTCGAGCCGACCGCCTTGTTCAAGAGGGCGATTGGCGAGGTCACCGACATCGTCGAGAAGGAGATGTACAGCTTCGAGGATGCGCTGAACGGCGACCACCTGACGTTGCGTCCGGAAGGCACGGCTTCCTGCGTGCGTGCGGTGTTGCAGCACAATTTGCTGTATAACGCGCCGCAGCGGCTGTATTACAGCGGCCAGATGTTCCGCCACGAGCGCCCGCAGAAGGGGCGCTACCGCCAGTTCCATCAGGTCGGGGTCGAGGCGCTGGGTTTCGCCGGGCCGGACATCGACGCGGAGCAGATTATCATGTGCGCGCGGCTGTGGCGCAAGCTGGGCACACGGGACGTGTCGCTGCAATTGAACACCTTGGGCGACAGCGCTTCGCGCCAGCGTCACCGCGACAAGCTGATTGTGTATTTCGAGCACCACAAGGACGTGCTGGACGCCGATGCGACGCGCCGTTTGCACAGCAACCCGCTGCGCATCCTCGACAGCAAAAATCCGGCGATGCAGGACATCATCGCGGGTGCTCCGAAGCTGATGGACGAGCTGGAAGAAGATGCGATCAGGCATTTCGAAGAGTTGCAGGCCATACTCCAGCGCCACGATATCGCGTTTGAGATCAACCCGCGTTTGGTGCGCGGGCTGGATTACTATAACCGCACGGTGTTCGAATGGGTCACCACGCGGCTCGGCGCGCAGGGTACCATCTGCGCGGGCGGACGCTACGACGGCCTGATCGAACAGATCGGCGGCAAGCCAGCGCCCGCGATGGGCTTCGCGATGGGCGTGGAACGCTTGCTGGCGCTGGTGCAGGAGGACGGTATGATCGCGCCCAAGCCGGAAGTGGACGTGTATGTGGTGCATCAGGGCGAACAGGCGGGCAAGCTGGCCAGCTTGGTCGCCGAGCAGTTGCGCGACGACAAGCTGCGAGTGCTGCTGCATTGCGGCGGCGGCAGCTTCAAGTCGCAGATGAAAAGGGCCGACGGCAGCGGCGCAAGTGTTGCGCTGGTGATCGGCGATGACGAGGCGCAGGCGAACGAGGTTAGCGTCAAGCCGATGCAGGGTGGCGAGCAGGTGAGGGTAGACGTGCAGAACCTCATTGCGACAATCAATCAAATCATCAAGTAGGAGTGAACATGGCGGCATTGGACTTGCAGGAACAGGAACAACTCGACACGCTCAAGGCGTGGTGGAATGACAACGGCAACAAGGTGCTGGGTGCGTTGTTGGTCGTGGTCGTGGTCATGGGCGGCTGGCGCGGCTGGCAGTATTATCAGAACAAGCAGTCCGCCGAGGCGGCGGTGCTGTACGCCGAATTCATCAAGCAGATGGAAAGCAATGATGCCAAGCGCGTCAATGATGCCGCTGCGGCAGTGATGGAAAAATATGCGGCGACACCCTACGCCGCCCGCGCCGCACTGATGGCGGCGGAAGTCAACGAATATGCCAAGGATACTGCCCGAGCCAAGACACAGTTGCAATGGACGCTGGAGCATGCCAAGGAGGCGTCCCTGAAAGATATTGCCCGTCTGCGTATCGCGGCGATATTGCTGGACGAAAAGAAATTTGACGAGGCGATGAAGTTGCTCGAAGCGAAACATCCCGCTTCGTTCGACGGGTTGTACTCGGATATGAAGGGCGACGTGCTGAGCGCGCAGGGCAAAACCGCAGAGGCGCGCACGGCTTACAAACTGGCGCATGAAAAAACCGATGCACAAAGTGGTTACCGTAATTTGATCGAAATGAAGCTGGACGCGCTCGGAGTGGAAAAATGACTTACCGTCGCTTGGTCTGGCTACTGGCCGCGCTTTTGTTGAGCGGCTGTGCCGCAGTGGATGGCGTGCAGGGCTGGATCGGTAAAAAGGGCGAGATCGAACCTGCGAAGCTGACTGATTTTTCGCAGAGCGCAAAATTCGAAGTACGCTGGCATGCCAACCTGGGAGATTCCGGCGCCAATCTGTTGCAACCTGCCCTGACCGGGGATGCCGTCTATGGCGCATCGGGCGGCGGCGTGCTGACGCGTATCGACCGCGCTAGTGGCAAGCAGGTGTGGCGTGTCGACAGCGACATCATGGTGAGCGGCGGTGTCGGTGTGGGCGAAGGTCTGGTACTGATCGGCAGCAACAAAGGCGAGGTGCTGGCTTATGGTGAGGATGGCAAGTTACGCTGGAAAAGCCAGGTGTCGAGCGAGGTGTTGAGCACGCCCAAGGCGGCGGAGGGCATCGTGCTGGTGCGCAGCGGCGACGGACGTATCGCGGGACTGGATGCGGCAGACGGCAAGCGCGTCTGGTTGTACGAGCGCAGCACACCCGCCCTGGTGGTGCGCAGCCATGCCGGTGTGACCCTTCAGCGTGGCGTGGCCTTCGCCGGATTTGCCGGCGGCAAGCTGGCGGCGATCAGGATCAGGGACGGTTCGGTATTGTGGGAGTCTTCGGTTTCCCAGCCGCGCGGCAACACCGAACTGGAGCGTATCAGCGACATCACCAGCGATCCGGTGGCGGATGACGAACAGGTTTGCGCCATTGCCTTTCAGGGGCGCGTGGCTTGCTATGACATGGTGCAGGGCAGCACGCTGTGGAACCGTGACATCAGCAGCGACAAAGGATTGACGCTGTTGCGCAAATACCTTTACCTGAGCGACGTGAACGGTTTCGTCATGGCGCTGGACAAGGTCAGCGGCAGCACATTGTGGAAGAACGAACAGTTGTTCATGCGCGATACGGCGGCTCCGTATGCCATCGGTGATTTTGTGGTGGCAGGCGATTTCGAGGGCTATCTCCACGCTATGAATCGCGAAGACGGAACTTTTACCGCGCGCATCCGGTTGGACGGCCCGATCCAGTCGGTGCCGCAAGGTATGGATGACGGCCTGCTGGTGCAGACCCGTGATGGTGGGCTGTATTCGCTGTCGGTCAAACATTAATAACAGTTGTCCGCAGCATCGTAGGTCGGGTTGGCGCAGCGTATCCGACGGCATTTTGTAAGAGGCTTGGTCGGGCTATGCTGCGCCAACCAAGCCTACACTTTTTTCGGCTAGCCCGATTTGGAAAGAATTTGAAATGTTGCCCACACTAGTACTGGTAGGTCGTCCGAACGTGGGCAAGTCCACCTTGTTCAACCGTCTCACACGCAGCCGCGATGCGCTGGTTGCGGATCAGCCCGGCCTCACGCGCGACAGACATTACGGACGCGGCAGGGTGGGCAGCAAACCTTACCTGGTGGTGGACACCGGCGGACTTGAGCCAGTCGCCAAGGACGGTATTCTGTTCGAGATGGCCAAGCAAAGCCGTCAGGCGGTGGACGAGGCGGACGTGGTGATGTTCATCGTCGACGGGCGCACGGGATGCACACCACAGGATACCCTTATCGCCGGACAGTTGCGCAAGACCGGCAAGCCTATCCTGCTGCTGGTCAACAAAGCCGAAGGTATGCAGCGCGCCAAGGTGACCGCCGACTTCTTCGAACTGGGGTTGGGTGAACCGCTGCCGATCTCTTCCGCGCACGGCGATAACGTCAACGAAGTGGTTGAAATCGCGTTGGAGAATTTCTCACAGGAAAGCGAAGAGGATGTCCGGGAAGACCAACCCAAGCTGGCCATCGTCGGACGGCCCAATGTCGGGAAATCCACACTGGTGAATGCCATTCTGGGCGAGCAGCGTGTGATCGCGTTCGATCAGCCCGGTACCACGCGCGATTCCATCTACATCGACTTTGAGCGCGACGGGAAGCAATACACCATTATCGATACAGCCGGCGTGCGCCGTCGCGGCAAGATCGACGAGGCGGTGGAAAAATTCTCCGTCATCAAGACCATGCAGGCGATCGAGGATGCCAATGTGGTGGTGCTGGTGGTGGACGGGGCTGACCAGATCACCGAACAGGATGCGCACGTCGCCGATTTTGTACTGCAGGCCGGCCGCGCGCTGGTGCTCGCGGTCAACAAGTGGGACGGGCTGGATGCTCACCAGCGCGATACGGTAAAGCGAGATATCGAGCGCAAACTGCACTTCCTTGGCTTCGCCAAGATGCATTATATTTCCGCACTGAACGGCAGCGGTGTCGACAAGGTGTTGAAATCGGTGGATGAGGCGTATACCGCCGCAATGATCAAATTGTCGACGCCCAAGCTCACCCGTGCGCTGCTGACGGCACTGGAAAAACAGCAGCCGCCGAAGGGTTCGCGCTTCCGCCCCAAGATGCGTTATGCCCATCAGGGGGGCAGCAATCCGCCGTTGATCGTTATTCACGGCAGCGGTTTGGACGACGTGCCCGCGAGCTATCAACGCTATCTGGAACGAGCTTTCTGCGAGATGTTCAAGTTGCAGGGTACGCCGCTCAAGATCCAATTCAATTCCAGCAAGAATCCGTTCGAAGGAAAAAAACGGGTGCTGACCGAAGAAGAGCAGCGACGCGCCCACCGCGCCCGCATCGTCGGGCGCAAACGATACGGTTGACGGCGGGGTTGGGATGCCGGATACGATCAGGATAGTCAGGAGGCGACGATGAGAAAAAAAGTGGCATTCTTTCCCCAAGTGAGCGAGATTGCGCACATGGGCATCACGCTGTTATACAGCGACTTCACTGTCGCGGAATTGGTTGCGCTGATCGGGGAGTCTTAGCGATATGATCTCCTCGTGCAGAGTGGAGTTCGTCAGCTGCGATACCCATACCGAGGATGTATTGGCGCGGCTATCGCATGCCGAAGATGCGGTGCTGGTTCCCGGGCCGGACTGGATGCTGACGACCAAGGATGTGATGCACATCATCAACGAGAATCTTGACCTCTCGGCTCCGATACGCGACTACATGCACCCGCCAGTGCTCACGATGCCGCCCTTTAATCAAGCCAAGCACGCCGGGCGGAACTGCGTGATGAATGCCGTTTAGTCGACGCGTTACCCCCAACAACTTCGTGCCACACTGATTCTGTCCATGTCACTTTCGCAATCCTATAGCATTAAAGATGTGCTCCGCTGGTATGACCAGAAGGAAATCCACAAAGCCAAGGCTTATCTGAATTCGATCAGCCATCTCGAGATTCAACCGGACAGGATCACCGCACAAGTCAAAGGAACCTTTCCGCGTCCCTATTCGGTAGCGATAGATTTCAGCGCCGAGGGCGAGGAATTGCACCTTGCGGCGGAGTGCAGTTGTCCGGTGGCGAGTTTTTGCAAACATACGGCTGCCGTGTTGTTGTCCGCTTTGTCCATACCGCGCAAGCCGAGTGTCAATCATGCCGTGCTGGAATGGGTCGAGTCTTTCCGGCAAGCGAGCAAAGTGCCGCCAAAAAAATCCCCCAAGGTTACAAGGAACGCGGAGCGTTTGTTTTATGCCATCACGCCTTCCGTTTATGGCAGTGATTACGTTTTTGAGCTCTACAGGGGCAAGCTGGATGCTCAGGGGAAACTGACTGGCGGGATGCAGGAGTGGGGCAACGTCGAGCGCGCGCTGGTCAAGCCGCCGCTGTTCGTCAGCGAAGAAGACATGCCTATCCTGCGCATGTTGTGGCAGCAACGCGACAGACACGATGGCTTTCCGGTCAAGGGACCGCACGGCGGGGAGATTCTGGCGCGTCTACAGGATAGCGGCCGTTTGTTTTTTATCGGCAGCATGGCGCAAAACCGCCTGTTGAGAATGGAGCCGGTGCCGCTCAAGCCGGGGAAACTGCGCAAAGCAAAACTGGAATGGGGTGTCGACGAATCCGGCAGAAAACTGCCGAGGCTGGTGGCGAGCGGCGCACCGGTGGTGTTGCCGTTCAGCCGGGCGATCTGGTATCTCGATACGGCTGCGGGTGAGGTCGGGGCGTTGCAAACGGCCCAGGCGCCCGAACTGGTCGCGAAATTGCTCGATATGCCGCCGCTCAGTGAGATCGATGTGCCGGTTGTTTCGGAGGTGTTGCGCGAGCTACTCCCCGATATGCCGCCGCCCACCGAGGTGCGCTTGCGTACTCTGGCTGACCCGGTGATTCCCGTGTTGCTGCTGGACACTTCCGCGCCGGCATGGATGGGGCGCTATCGCGGCTATAGCTATGGCACGCGCGAGATGGATTACGCGCGTCTCAAGTTCCGCTATGGCGAAGCCCTGCTGCCGATCAATCATCCGGGCGAATTCGTCACGCTGCCTAATGGCGAGACCGTGCGCGTGACGCGCGACACAAAGGCCGAGAAGATGGCGCACAAGTCGCTGGGACAATACGGGCTGGAAGAGATTTCCGGTTTTTCGCTGAGCAGCAATATCGGCGAGCGCCCGATATACGGGCTGGAAAACGAGCAGGCCTGGAGTGTTTTCATGCAACAGATCGTTCCACAGATACGCGCGGCGGGCTGGGAAGTCGTCATTCCCCAGAGTTTTCGCCACCATCTGCTGGAGGTGGAGGCTTGGGAGGCGGAGTTCGATGAAGAAGAGGACGGCTGGTTCAGTCTGAACATGGGCATCGTGGTCAACGGCCAGCGCTTGCCGCTGGCGCCACTGCTGCGCGAATTATTCAAAACCGATCCGCGCTGGCTGGATGCCCTGTTACTGGAGAAGATGGGCAACGACGAAGCCGTCGAGCTGAGGCTCAGCGGTGGTGGCCGGGTACATGTGCCAGCCGGACGTATCAAGCCGCTGGCGCGCACATTGATCGAACTGTTCGACAGCAAGGGGGGCAGCGAGATTCGCTTGTCCCGTTATGACGTGGCGCGAATCGATGAGTTGGCAGGAATGGAGCGCTGGCAATTCAAGGGAGCATCGGCCGTCAGCCGCTTGGCGGACAAATTGAAAAACACCTCCGGTATCAAATCGGTTTCCGCACCGGAAGGTTTTGCGCTACATCTGCGGCCCTATCAGATGGAGGGATTGTCCTGGTTGCAATATCTGCGCGAACAGGGTTTGGCCGGCATATTGGCCGATGACATGGGGCTGGGAAAGACCGCGCAGGCTCTGGCGCATCTGTTGCTGGAAAAACAAAGCGGACGGATGGACAAACCTTCGCTGGTAGTGTTGCCGACCTCGCTGATCTTTAACTGGAAGCGTGAGGCCGAGCGCTTTGCACCGCAGCTCAAACTGCTGTCCTTGCACGGAAAGGAGAGGGCGGCACATTTCCCGGATATCCCGCAATACGATGTCATTCTCACCACCTATCCGTTGCTATGGCGCGACGAGGAGGCTCTGGCTGAACACAGCTATCATCTGCTGATTCTGGACGAGGCGCAGACAGTGAAGAATGTTTCCAGCCAAGGCGCGCAAGTGGTGCGCAGGCTGGAGGCTAGGCACAGACTGTGTCTGACCGGTACCCCGCTGGAGAATCACCTGGGTGAGTTATGGTCGCAGTTTGATTTTTTGTTGCCCGGGCTGCTGGGTGGTGCCAAGGATTTCACCAAAATATGGCGCACGCCGATAGAAAAACAGGGCGACATGTCGCGTCGGAATCTTCTGGCCAAGCGTGTCAAACCTTTCATTCTGCGCAGACGCAAGGAAGATGTCGCACGGGAATTGCCGGACAAGACCCTGATCGTTCGCAGCGTCGAGTTGGATGGGGCGCAGCGTGACCTTTACGAGACTGTACGCGCCGCGATGGACCAGCGGGTGCGCGAAGAGATCGCCAGCAAGGGATTCGCGCGCAGCCACATCGTCATTCTCGATGCGTTGCTCAAGCTGCGTCAGGTGTGTTGCGATCCCCGTTTGGTCAAGCTGGGCAGTGCAGCAAAAGTCAAGGAACGTGCCAAGCTCGACCTGTTGATGGAGATGTTGCCGGAGCTGGTCAGCGAAGGGCGGCGCATCTTGGTGTTCTCACAATTCACATCCATGCTGGAGCTGATTGAAACGGAACTGGCGCGCGAAAATCTCGGTTACGTGAAATTGACCGGTGATACGCAAAACCGCGAAGAAGTGGTGCGGCGTTTTCAGGACGGCGAGGTGCCGGTGTTTCTCATCAGCCTCAAAGCGGGCGGAGTCGGGTTGAACCTGACTACCGCCGACACGGTGATTCACTATGACCCGTGGTGGAACCCCGCTGTGGAGAATCAAGCCACGGATCGTGCGCATCGTCTGGGCCAGACAAAAAACGTATTTGTCTACAAGCTGGTCGTGGCGGGAAGTATTGAGGAGAAAATCTTGGCACTTCAGGAAAAGAAGGCCGAGTTGGCTGCCGGTATTCTGTCCGATGATGTCAGCGGGCTGGCCAAATTTGGTGCGGACGATATTGCGGCTCTGCTGGAGCCTCTTCCGGGGAATGAGGCTTGATCCTGTGTCTAAGTACCGCTCCATATTGAGCCGACTTGCCGCACCAGCGTGAATATGTGGCGCGGAAGTCCTACCCTTGGCTCACAGAGTCGATGCGCCCGCGTGGACGGATGGGAGCCGGATGTGTGAAATCATTCATTTCGAGTGAACTTTTTATCTGGCAGTAGTATAGTTGGCGAACAAATCAGCTCACCGAAGGAGAACCCATCATGACTGTATCCCGCCGCGACTTTCTCAAACTTAGTGCCGTTGTTTCTTCTTCCGCCGCCGTTACCGGCATGCCGGTGAGTAGTATGGCCAACGCGGCCGTGCAGAGCGCCGAAGCAGGCTGGCGATGGGATAGGGGCGTGTGCCGCTTCTGCGGTGTCGGCTGCGGTATCCAGATCGCCACCGAAAAGGGCAGGATCGTCGCCACCAAGGCCGATGTCGATGCGCCGGTGAATCGCGGCTTGAACTGCATCAAGGGATATTTCAACGGCAAGATACTCTACGGCAAGGACAGGCTCACCCAACCTTTGTTGCGCATGAAGAACGGGCGCTACGACAAACAGGGCGAGTTCGTGCCGGTCTCTTGGGATCGCGCGTTCGACGAGATGGAAAAGCAGTTCAAGCGCCACTACAAGGAGCTGGGCCCGACCGGTGTCGGCTTCTTTGCCTCCGGGCAGCACACCATCCAGGAAGGCTATGCTGCGGTCAAGCTGTTCAAGGCCGGGTTCCGCACCAATAACCTCGATCCCAATGCGCGCCACTGCATGGCCTCGGCGGTGGCGGCGTTCATGCAGACCTTCGGTATCGACGAGCCTTCCGGCAATTACGACGACATCGAGCATACCGATACTATCGTGTCCTGGGGCGCGAACATGGCGGAGATGCATCCCGTGTTGTGGACGCGGGTCACCGACCACAAGCTCGGCAATCCCAACGTGCGCGTGGTCAACCTGACCACGGTGAGCAATATGACCTCCAATATCGCCGATATGGAGATCGTGTTCAAACCGAGCACCGACCTTGCGATCATGAACTATCTGGCGCGCGAGATCGTCACGCGTGACGCGGTGAATTGGGACTTCGTCAACAAACATTGCGCCTTCGTGACAGGCCCGACCGACATCGGTTACGGCATGCGCGGCACGGACAAATTCGATTACGCCGCCGAGAAGGACACCAACGCCAAGGAATTGACGGTGCAACTGGGCAGCGCGGAGGCGATAGCCCAAGGCAAGCAGGCGGGTGCAACGGTGGAACAGAAGAACCGCGCCACGCCGGACAAGCATTGGTTGATCGCCTTCGAGGATTTCAAGAAGGGTATCGAGCCCTACACGCTGGACTTCGTTGCCGAATTGGCCAAGGGTGATCCGGACGAGTCGCTGGACGATTTCAAGAAGAAACTCCAGCAACTGGCCGATCTCTACATCGAGAAAACGCGCAAGGTGGTGAGCTTCTGGACCATGGGGTTCAACCAGCACCAGCGCGGCACCTGGGTCAATGAGCAGGCTTATATGGTGCACCTGCTGTTGGGCAAGCAGGCGATGCCGGGCAACGGCGCGTTCTCGCTGACCGGTCAGCCGTCGGCTTGCGGCACCGCGCGCGAGGTCGGCACATTCTCGCATCGCTTGCCCGCCGACATGGTGGTGAACAATCCGGCTCATCGCGCCGCTTCCGAGAAGATATGGAAGCTGCCCGCCAAGACCTTGAACCCGAAGGTGGGCAGCCATTTCACCAAGCTGCTGCGCGACATCGAGGATGGTCAGGTCAAATGGGCCTGGATACAGGTATGCAACCCCTTCCAAGATACCGCCAACGCCAACCACTGGATACATGCGGCGCGCGAACGGGACAATTTCATTGTGGTGTCGGATGCCTATCCCGGCATCTCGACCAAGGTGGCCGATCTGGTGCTGCCATCGGCGATGATCTTCGAAAAATGGGGCGGCTACGGCAACGCCGAACGACGCACCCAGCTATGGCGCGAACAGGTGCCGCCGCCGGGGCAGGCGCGCAGCGACATCTGGCAGATCATGGAATTCTCCAAGCGCTTCCAGCTCAAGGAAGTGTGGGGTGAGCAGAAGATACCGGGGCTGAAGGAAGAGGGCTACGCCGACGGCAAGCTGCCGGACGTGCTGGCCGGGTCGGCCTATTCGCCGGAGGCGACGCTGTATGAGGTGCTGTTCGCGACAGCGGACAACAAGAAGTTCCAATGGCCCGAAGCCATCGCCAACGGCCACGAGAATCACACCGCCAAACTGCTGGGCGATCACTGGTTCCCGGAGAAGGCGCTGTTCGAGGAATACGCCCAGTTCGGTCGCGGCCATGCGCACGACCTCGCCCCGTTCGACGTGTATTTCCGCGACGACGTGCGCGGGCTGAAGTGGCCGGTGGTGGACGGCAAGGAGACGCACTGGCGCTTCAACGAGGCCTACGATCCCTATGTGAAGAAAGGCAGCGGTTTCGATTTCTACGGCAGCGCGTTCAAGTCGCTGCCCAGCGGCAATCTGGATGGCATCACCAAAACGGCACCAACCAGCATCGCCGGAAAGGCGAAGATATTCTTCCGCCCCTACGCCGCACCGGTAGAACAGCCGGACCAGAACTACGACATGTGGCTCAATACCGGTCGTGTGCTGGAACACTGGCACTCCGGCACGATGACTCGGCGCGTGCGCGAACTGCACTGGGCGGTGCCTTCCGCCGTGATGTTCATGCATCCGGCAGACGCAAAGGCGCGCGGGCTCAAGCAGGATGACATCGCATGGATAGAGTCGCGTCGCGGCAAGATCAAGGCGGCGGTGGAGACCAAGGGGCGCAACCGGCCGCCCAAGGGGACGGTGTTCGTACCCTGGTTCGACGAGGGAGTGTTCATCAACAAGGTGACGCTGGATGCGACCTGCCCGATCTCGAAGCAGACCGACTTCAAAAAATGTGCAGTCAGGATATTCAAGGCCTGACAGTAATGACTATGCCAAGGAGAGATAACATGCGCTACATAGCTATCATCATCCGTTTATTTGCGGGCATCGGCCTGATGGCCGCCTGTTCTGCTTTTGCCGCCCAGCCCGTGCAGACGAACTCGATGGGGTTGAGCAAGACCAGCGTGTTTGCGACACCGACTCCCAAGGTGTATCACGAAAATGCGGCACAGCCGGGAGCGAGCAAGGTGTTGCCGCGCGCCTATCTCGGCGCGCCGCCGCAGGTCTCGCACAGCGTCAGCGATTTTCTGCCGATCACCACGGAGAGCAACATGTGCGTTGCCTGCCACAATCAGCCATCACTCTGGGGGCAGCCACGCGAACCGGGCGTAGCCACGCCGATTCCGCCCAGCCATTACACCGATCTGCGCAAGGCTCCGGGTAAAGTCTCCGAAAATCTGGTGGGGGCGCGTTACAACTGTAACCAGTGCCACGTTCCGCAGACCAATGCGCCGGCACTGGTGGGAAACAGCTTTTCGGGCGGTCGCGCGCGCTGATTGTTTTGCCCGCTTGCGCGGGTCGGTCTGCGGTATTTGCCAGAGTGCTTGGTGGCCCGACATGTCGGGATGCACTCCGCAAGGAGTAGCAACCGTGGTTGTATCAAAGAGGTTCTAAGTTCCTAACAGAAGGGCGCACTACGCTAGCGGCGTTCCTTCTTCATGGCGGCGGCGACTTCGCGTTTGGCATCTTTTTCTTTTTCCGTCGCTCGCTTGTCATGCAGTTTTTTGCCCTTGGCCAGGCCGATCTCCAGTTTGACGCGCCCCCCTTTGTAGTGCATGTCCAGCGGCATCAGGGTGTAGCCGGCGCATTGCACCTTGCCGATGATCTTGTCGATCTCGTGGGTATGCAGCAGCAGTTTTCGGGTGCGCGTGGCATCGGGAAGGATGTGGGTGGAGGCGTTGAGCAGGGGGCTGATGTGCGAGCCGATCAGGAACAGTTCTCCGCTCTTGACGACGACATAGGCCTCTTTGAGCTGGGCGCGCCCGGCACGGATGGCTTTGACTTCCCAGCCTTCCAGCATGAGCCCCGCCTCGTACTTGTCTTCGATGAAGTAGTCGTGGAAGGCCTTTTTATTCTGAATGATGCTCATTAACAGGTGAGTTTTGTGGTGTGTTGCGATATTCTACCAGCCTTTGGATTTATGGCTCCGGCAAGCAATGGCGTTAGTTGAAAAAACAGTGCTCGTTCCGCACAGCGCGGAGCAGATGTTCAATCTGGTGGACCGGGTGGAGGAGTATCCGCAGTTCCTGCCCTGGTGCGGCGGCACCAGTGTGGCCGAGCAACAGGGGGCCACGGTACATGCCACGGTGCACATCGATTATCACCATATCAAGCAGCATTTCACCACCGAGAACGTGCGCACGCCGCCGCACCGCATCGACATGACCTTGCAGGACGGCCCGTTCCAGCATCTGGACGGAAGTTGGCAGTTCATACCCTTGAGCGATTCAGCCTGTAAAATAGAGTTTCGCCTGCATTACGAGTTTTCCAGCAAATTGCTGGAAAAGCTGGTGGGGCCGGTTTTCCATTACATCGCGAACAGCTTTGTGGACGCTTTCATCCACCGGGCAGAAAAGATATATACCCAGCCATGAACGAAGATATCAACATCGAAGTGGTCTACGCTTTGCCGCACGAGCAGGTTTTGCTGCGCAAGCGCGTTCCGCCCGGCACCACGGTGGCCGAGGCGGTCAAGACCTGCGGCATCCTCGACAAATATCCTGAGATCGATATGGCCAGCGTCAAGCTGGGCATCTTCGGCAAATTGACCAAGGCGGATACCATGCTGCGCGAGAAGGATCGCATCGAGATATATCGTCCGTTGATCGCCGACCCGAAAGAGGTGCGCCGCAAGCGTGCCGAAGAAGGCAAGGTCATGAAGAAGGGCGGCGGCGATGCCGCTGCGGAAGCGTGATGCTGGATTACGACCTGCATTGCCATTCCAACGTGTCCGACGGCACGCTGACGCCGACCGAGCTGGTCGAGCGCGCGGCCGGACGCGGTGTGAAGGTGCTGGCGCTGACCGACCATGACGATACGGACGGTCTGGACGAGGCGCGCAAGGCGGCGGCACGATGCGGTATGCGCTTCGTCAACGGCGTGGAGATCTCGGTGACCTGGCGCAGCCATACCGTGCATATCGTCGGGCTCGATATCGATCCCACCTATCCCGCGCTGGTGGCCGGTTTGCGCGGTGTGCGCAGCGGGCGCGGCGAACGGGCGCAGAAGATGTCTGACTCGCTGGCCAAGGCCGGAGTGGGCGGCATATTGCAGGGCGCATACCGTCACACCCAAAATCCCAACATGATCGGGCGCACCCACTTCGCGCGCTATCTGGTCGAGGCCGGACACTGCAAGGACGTGAAGAGCGTGTTCAACCGCTATCTGGTGAAGGGCAAGCCCGGCTATGTGCCGCACCAATGGGCGAGTCTGGAAGAGGCGGTCGGCTGGATACGCGGCAGCGGCGGCATCGCGGTGCTGGCACATCCCGGACGTTACATGTGCGGACGCAATGGTATGGGAAAAAAGACCATGCACGAATTGATGGGCGAGTTCGTCGCGAGCGGCGGACAGGCGCTGGAAGTCGTCACCGGCAGTCATACGCCGGAGCAGTATGCGGAATTCGCGCGCTATGCCGCCGAGTTCGGGCTGATGTGTTCCTGCGGTTCGGATTTCCACGGGCCGGATGAGAGTTACCGCGATTTGGGGCGGCTGCCCGATCTGCCGCTGGGTTGCCGTCCGGTATGGGAAAGTTGGGAGCAGACTCCCGTTTTGAAGGTGGCTTGATGGCACAGTTTTTCACGATACATCCGGATAATCCCAACACGCGCCTGATCCGTCAGGCGGCGGAGATGCTGCGCGACGGTGCGGTGATCGTCTATCCCACCGATTCCGGTTACGCGCTCGGCTGCCACCTCGACGACAAGGACGCGGTGACACGCATCCGCCAGATACGCGGCGTGGACGACAAGCACCACATGACGCTGGTGTGCCGCGACCTGTCCGAGATCGCGCGTTACGCCAGGATAGACAACAGCAAATTCCGATTGTTGAAGGCCAACACACCGGGCAGCTATACCTTCATTCTGGACGCGACCAAGGAAGTGCCGCGCCGCTTGCAGCATCCCAAGCGCAGCACCGTCGGCATCCGCGTTCCCGATCATCCGGTGGCGCTGGCTTTACTGGAGGAACTGGACGAGCCGTTGCTGAGTTCCACGCTGATCCTGCCGGACGGCATCTATCCGTTGACCGATGTGGAAGAGATACGCGAGCGGCTCGAACAGCTGGTCGAACTGGTCATCGAGGGCGGCGCGGTGGGGTTGGAGCCGAGCACGGTCATCGATCTCACCGGCGATGATCCGGTGCTGATACGCCAGGGCAAGGGCGACGCCGCCCCGTTCGGCATCTCGCAATGAACATCGACCAACTGATCCAGACCATCAGTCTGGCGGCGATCCCTGTGCTGTTCGCCATCACCCTGCACGAGGCGGCGCACGGTTACGTGGCGCGCCACTTCGGCGACATGACCGCCTACCAGCAGGGGCGCATCAGCCTGAATCCGCTGCGCCACATCGACCCGGTCGGCACGCTGCTGGTGCCGTTGCTGACCCTGTTTGTGGGCGGTATCCTGTTCGGATGGGCCAAGCCGGTGCCGGTGAATTTCGCCGCCTTGCGCCGCCCCAAACAGGATATGTTGTGGGTGGCCATCGCCGGGCCGGCCTCGAATCTGGTGATGGCGCTGGGCTGGGCATTGCTCTATAAGATGGGGTGGATGTTTCCGGACAGTTATTTTGCCGAGCCGCTGATGGGCATGGCCGAGTGGGGTATCAAGATCAACGTGATCCTGATGGTGCTCAACTTGCTGCCATTGCCGCCGCTGGACGGCGGACGCGTGGCGGTCAGTCTGCTACCTCACCGGCAGGCATACCAGTTGTCGAGGGTTGAACCCTACGGCATGTTCATCCTGATCGCCATGGCGATCACCCCGGTGCTGGGCTGGGTGCTCATGCCGCTGGTGCGCACGGTGTTTCAACTGATTTCTGTTTTGTTTGGGATATAGGAAAGTTATGTTTGCGGATAGAGTGTTGTCGGGTATGCGTCCCACCGGAAATTTGCATCTGGGACATTATCACGGGGTGTTGAAGAACTGGGTGCAGATGCAGCACGAGCACGAATGTCTGTTCTTCGTGGCCGACTGGCACGCGCTGACCACGCACTACGACACGCCGCAGGTCATCGAGCAGAGTGTGTGGGACATGGTCATCGACTGGCTGGCTGCGGGGGTCGATCCGGCGCATGCCACGCTGTTCATCCAGTCGCGCGTACCCGAGCATGCCGAGCTGCACCTGCTGCTGTCGATGATTACGCCGCTGGGCTGGCTGGAGCGGATGCCGACCTACAAGGATCAGCAGGAGAAGCTGTCAGGCAAAGACCTTTCGACCTACGGATTCCTCGGCTACCCGCTGCTGCAAAGCGCGGACATCCTGATCTACCGTGCCACCCAGGTGCCGGTGGGTGAAGACCAGGTGCCGCATATCGAATTCACCCGCGAGATCGCGCGCCGCTTCAATCACATCTACGGGCGCGAACCGGGCTTCGAGGAGAAGGCCGAAGCGGCGGTGAAGAAGCTGGGCAGCAAAAAAGCCAAGTTGTATCACGAGCTGCGCGTGCGTTTTCAGGAGCAGGGCGACGACGAGGCGCTGGAATCCGCCAAGGCGCTGCTGGACGAACAACAGAGCCTGAGCCACGGCGATCGCGAGCGCCTGTTCGGCTATCTGGAAGGGGGGGGCAAGATGATCCTGTCCGAGCCGCAGGCCATGCTGACCGCTGCCTCCAAGATGCCGGGGCTGGACGGGCAGAAGATGTCCAAGTCCTACAACAACACCATCAGCCTGCGTGAAGACGAGGCCGATGTGGCGAAGAAGATCAAGACCATGCCGACCGACCCGGCGCGCATCCGCCGTACCGACGCGGGTGATCCGGAAAAATGTCCGGTGTGGTCACTGCATCAGGTGTATTCCAGCGAGCAAACAAAACAGTGGGTCGTGCAGGGATGCAAGAGCGCGGGGATCGGCTGCATCGAATGCAAACAACCGGTGATCGACGCGGTGCTGGAAGAGCAACGCCCGATGCGCGAACGCGCGCAGCAATATCTGGACGATCCGGCGCTGGTGCGCAACATCATCGCCGACGGTTGCGAGAAGGCGCGCGATCTGGCGCGCGACACCATGCGCGATGTGCGCGAGGCGATGGGGCTGAGCTACAGCTAGGCAATAATGGACGGCACGCAACTTCCCCTTCATCCCGTCGCGCGCATCCACGGCGAACCGCTGCTGGAGATGCCGCTGGATCTGTACATTCCGCCGGATGCGCTGGAACTGGTGCTGGAAAGCTTCCAGGGGCCGCTCGATCTGCTGTTGTACCTGATCCGCCGCCATAATCTCGATGTGCTGGATATCCCGATGGCGGAGCTGACCCGCCAGTACATGAATTATATCGAGCTGATGCAGCAGAACCGGCTGGAACTGGCCGCAGAATATCTGCTGATGGCGGCGGTGCTGATCGAGATCAAATCGCGCATGCTGCTGCCGCGTCCGCCGAAGATGAGCGATGCAGAGCCGGAAGACCCGCGCGCCGAACTGATGCGCCGCCTGCTGGAATACGAGCAGATGAAGGAGGCCGCGCAGAAACTCAACGAGTTGCCGCAGGCCGGGCGCGATTTCCAGATCGTGCAAGTGCTGATCGAGCGCACCGTGCAGGAGCGCCTGCCCGAGGTCAGCGTGGAAGATCTGCGCCAGGCCTGGATGGGCTTGCTGGCGCGCGCCAAGCTCAACAAACATCACAAGGTGCGCCGCGAACAATTGTCGGTGCGCGAGCAGATGACGCATGTGCTGCGCTGTTTGCAGGGCGGCGATTATGTGCCGTTCGACCGTCTGTTCGAGTTGGACGGCGGTGTGCCGAAACTGGTGGTGACCTTCATCGCCGTGCTCGAACTGGCAAAAGAATATCTTGTAGAAATCCAGCAAAGCGAAACATTGGGGAGCATCTATGTCCGGACAAGCCGAGCCATTACCGCAGAGTGAAGTGCCAGAATCCGCCGAAACCGGCAGCGACAGTTCGATCCGTATCGACCTGTTCGGCGGCAAGATGAACACGGCGCAATTCAAGCAAGTGCTTGAAACCGCGCTGCTGACCAGCACCGAGCCGCTGCCGATATCCGAGCTGAAGAAACTCAGCGACGTGTCGCTGGACAACCACCAGATGGAAACGCTGCTCGAGGAACTGGCACAGGACTGGCAGGGGCGAGGGGTCGAACTGACCCGCGTGGCCAGCGGCTGGCGCTTCCGCGCCAAGCCGGAGATGCAGCCATATCTTGATCGCATGAACCCGCAAAAACCGCCGCGCTATTCGCGCGCCGTGCTGGAAACCCTCGCGATCATCGCCTATCACCAGCCGGTGACACGCGGCGACATCGAGGATATCCGAGGCGTGGCGGTCTCCTCGCAGATACTGAAGACGCTGGAAACACGCGGCTGGGTCGAAGTGGTCGGTACCCGCGATGCGCCCGGCAAGCCGGAATTGTTCGCCACCACCAAACAGTTGCTGGATGACCTGAACCTGCGAGTGTTGAGCGATCTGCCTTCGCTACAGGAAATCGGATCGTTGCTGGAACACGAAGCGGCGGTTGAAGCTGCTTCCGCGCCGGCACCAGTCCCTGTACTAACCGCCACGCAGGTAGCAGAACCAGCTCCGGCTTTGCTTACCAGTCAGCCGCACGCAGAGTCAGACGGCTGGCCGTTCGGGCCCGACGATGCGGCGACCGTCGGATCGTGAATCGTAGGGGCGTTATTCATCACGTCCAACCGCTGTGCGATCCACCATGCCCGATAAGCCATCGTTCGATCGCCACATGCACCATCGCCGTTCAATCCGTCTGCGCGGTTATGATTATTCGCAGGCTGGAGCGTATTTCGTCACATTGTGCGTCCATGAACGGGCCTGTTTGTTCGGCGCTGTGGAAGGGGATGTCGTGAGATTGAACGAGGCCGGATATCTGGTGCAACGTCTTTGGAATCAATTGCCTGAACATTGTTCTGGTATCGAACTGGATGCGTTCGTGGTGATGCCGAATCATGTTCATGGCCTCGTGCTGCTGAACGATTCGGGCGCGATACCCAAAGGGCACAAGAACCTCTGCGAGGTGAATCGCGCCCCTACGATTGGGGACATCGTTCGGGCATACAAGGCGCGTTGCACTCACGGTATCAATCGGTTGCGTGGCACAAAGGGGCTGCCTGTTTGGCAGCGCAATTATTACGAGCACATCATCCGCAACGAATCCTCGTTGCAGGAGATTCGCGAATACATTGCCAATAACCCTGCACAATGGGCAATTGACCGGGAAAATCCCAATGCCCCGTAGGGGCGCGATTCATCGCGCCCAATAGTGATTTTGAGAAAGATAACAAAAAATGAAACTGATCCAGTCGCGCGACAACACGTTTTTCAAAGACCTCGTCAAACTCGCCGGTTCGGCGCGACAACGGGGCAAGGCCGCGCAGACCCTGCTGGACGGCACGCATCTGCTGGCCGCCTATCTGGATGCGGATAAAAAACCGCTGCATATCCTGTTGAACAGTGCGGCGCTGAAGGACGACGAGGTCGAGGTCCTGCTCAAGCGTGCCACAGGTGTGCCCATGACCCAGCTGGACGACAAGCTGTTCGCCGAAATCACCGAACTGAAAACGCCGAGCGGAATGCTCACGCTGGTCGAGATTCCGCAGGCGTTACCGGCCGATAGCCGTTTCGCGTTATTGCTGGAAGACATCCAGGATCCGGGGAACCTTGGCTCCATCCTGCGCTCGGCGGCGGCGGCGGGTTGCGATGCGGTGTATTTGTCCAAGGGCTGCGCCGATGCCTGGTCGCCGCGTGTATTGCGGGCGGCGATGGGCGGGCATTTCGCGTTGACGATCCACGAGGCATCCGATCTGCTGGCGGTCGCGGCGACGCTGCCGGGAACGGTGTTTGCGGCGGCACTGCAAGGAGAGGTCGGTCTGTACGATTGCGATTTCCGCGACGAGATCGCTTTTGCGATCGGCAACGAGGGAGCAGGGCTGTCGCCTGCCTTGCAGGCTGCGGTTTCCAGGCGTTTTACGATACCGATGCCCGGCAAGGTCGAATCGCTGAACGCCGCCGCCGCGACTGCGGTCTGTCTGTTCGAGGCGGTGCGGCAGCGTTCGCGGAGCGCGGGTTAGCGCGGCGGATTATCGGCAGTGACTTGCCACCAGCTGTTTCGCGATGATGTCGTGATTCAGCCAGATGACCGGAGCGGATGGCGCTGAAGTTTCATAGAACATCAACGGGCCGGTTCCTTCCAGCACCAGAGAACTCAAGAGATCGGTCACCAGCACTTTGCGGTCTATGTGCATCTGGGTGATTTCGTTCGAGGTACCTATCATCAAATCGGCCAGATCACGGTTGTTGTCCATCGGCCAAGCCTCGAAGTTGCGGAACCCCTTCATCACGTTGCTGGCGTTGTAGTCATTGATCTTCTGCAACAGGCCTTCCAGCGTGGCTCCTTCCTGCAACAGCGCGCGGCAGGCCTGCCATTGCGATTCGGCCCATGTGCCGCCATGCTCCCGCTTCAGGGCGTTGAGCAGGGGGAACAGCGAGAGTTCGACCCCGACGAAGATGTCGGAAGAGTTGGTGCGGATCTCGGGGCAGTTGTAGACCGTCGCCTTGACACCCTCGGCCCAAGCCGCTTCGGCGACGCGTTCAAGACGCATCTTGGCGTAACCTTGCGTGTAGTTGGTGTAGGTCTGCCACTGGTAATCGTCGTCGATCAGTATCTCGGTGCCGTGATAGCCGTAGGCGGTGTAGCGCGCCTGACCGCCGGTCTTTTCCAGCCGTGCCCGTATCGCGGCGCTTCCCTCGATCAGGTACTGGAAGGTATTGGCGGTGACTTCGTCGAAATTCATCAGGATCAGCTTGCCCAGATCGCTGTCGAGCAGGGCGCGGGAAGACATGAAGCGCTCGCCCTGACCCTTGTAGATGCGGTTCGCGATGGCCAGAAAAACCTTGACCTTGGGTATACCGCCCGCCATGGTATGGGCGAAGAACACGTTGTTGCCGTCCGGGATCATGCCGTCCAGTTGCGCCATGACTTGCGCGACCGAGTCTTTGAAACGCCGGACACCGGCTTCGCGGCATTTTTCGATGTGCGCCCAATCGAGCTTGTCGTCCTGCCAGCTCTTCAGCGTCATGTCGCCGAGCATATCGGTCGGCGTGGGTTCGCCGGCGGGGGCATCCAGATCGAATCCGCCCATCAGCGGGACGTTGATGATGCGCCCGCCAAGATTGGCTTCGGCGGTGGCCAGTTCTTCGTCGTTCAGCGGGCGCAGTGCGTTGTTCTCGTCGCGCCGTCCGACCGTGATGCCGACGATGGTCATGCCCGTTTTGCGCGCTTCGTCGATCAGCCCGTTGGCATAGCCACGGCCGAACAACTCACCGAACAGCACGAAAACATCGCCCTTGCGAAAAATATTGCTTTGCGGAAGGTCTCTCAGGGAAACGCGTGGCTTCATGAAATCTGCCTTCCGTGGATGCTGCGGTTCAAAATGCGTTTGTTGGCCAGGTATCCCATGCTGTTCCTCGGTCGATGGTTGGTCAAAAGTGGCGTGATTATAACTGCAAATCCGCACCGCGCATTCGCGTGGATGCCGATTGCTAGCCGCCGTTTTCTTTTTGACTCGGTTAACCGGACAGGCGCAGACCTCGGTTCTGCAAAAGGATTGACTGCGGGTGGCTATCCCTTGCCGGGGCGCACCATCTCTTCCGGGATCACCCAGCGCTCGAAATCTTCCGCACTGACGTAGCCCAGCGCGGCTGCCGTTTGCTTCAGCGTGCCGCCATCATGGTGCGCGCGCTTGGCGATCTCGGCGGCGCGGTCATAGCCGATGTGCGGTGTCAGCGCGGTCACCAGCATCAGCGAGCGTTCCATCTGTTCGGCTATTCGCGTCGCGTTGGCCTCGATGCCGCGCGCGCAGTGTTCCTCGAAACTTGCCATGCCATCGGCCAGCAGACGCACGCTTTGCAGGAAGTTGTGCGCGATCATCGGGCGGAACACGTTCAATTCGAAATTTCCGGAAGCCCCGCCGAAGTTGATGGCGACATCGTTGCCGAACACCTGGCAGCACAGCATGGTCAGCGCCTCTGACTGGGTCGGGTTCACCTTGCCCGGCATGATGGAGCTGCCCGGTTCGTTTTCCGGGATGCTGATCTCGCCCAGTCCGGAGCGCGGGCCGGAAGCCAGCCAGCGCACATCGTTGGCGATCTTCATCAGCGCGGCCGCGAGGGTCTTGAGCGCGCCGTGCGCGGCGACCAGCTCATCGTTAGCGGCCAGCGCGGCGAATTTATTTTCCGCGCTCCGGAATGGCTGGCCGCTGGCACCGGCCAGTTCGGCGGCGACGCGGTCGCCGAACTCCTCGTGCGTGTTCAGCCCGGTGCCGACCGCCGTGCCGCCCACCGCCAAACGGTGCAACGCGGGAAGGGTGGCGAGGATCGCCGCTTCCACATGTTCCAGTTGCGCGACATAACCGGAGAATTCCTGCCCCAGCGTCAGCGGCGTCGCATCCTGCAAATGGGTACGCCCGATCTTGACGATGTCTGCAAAGGCTGCGGACTTTTGCTCCAGCGTCGCGCGCAGTGTGCGTAGCGCGGGCAGTAACTGGAGCGTGAGTGCCGTCACCGCCGCGACATGCATCGCGGTAGGGAAGATGTCGTTGGAGGATTGGCCCAGATTCACCTCATCGTTGGGGTGAACCTTGCGCGCCATGCCGCGTTCTCCGCCGAGCAATTCCGAGGCGCGATTGGCCAGCACCTCGTTCATGTTCATATTGCTCTGTGTGCCCGAGCCGGTCTGCCACACCGAAAGCGTGAATTCCCCGTCGTGTTTTCCCGCCAGCACCTCGTCCGCCGCTTGCATGATGGCGGTAGCCTTGTCGTCGTCCAGCAGCCCCAGATCACGGTTGACCCGCGCGGCGGCGCGTTTCACCGAGGCCAGCGCCAGCACGACCTCGCCCGGTATGCGCTCGGTCGAGATGCGGAAGAAGTGCAGCGAGCGCTGTGTCTGCGCGCCCCACAGGCGGTCGGCGGGAACGTCGATGGTGCCGAAAGAGTCGCGTTCGGTTCTGGTGTTCATGATGTCTTTCCTGTCGATTGCTGATCTTCGCCATGCCGGCGAAAACCGGTTGAACGGGTGGGCGCTTGTGCGGCTGCGATTATCTTACAGGCTGATCGCGCTGTGCGAGTGAAATCGCAGCCGGCAGCGGCCTACTGGTAGCGCAACGCCTCGATCGGGTCGAGTTGCGCGGCTTTCTTCGCGGGATAGAAGCCGAAAAAGATCCCGACAGCGGCGGCGACGCCAAACGCCACCACGACCGAGCTGAGCGAGATGATGACCAGCGTGCCGGTGGTCGCCTCGACCAGCAGCGCGCCGCCTATCCCCAGCAGCAGGCCGATGAAGCAACCGGCCACCGAGATGATGATGGCCTCCAGCAGGAATTGCAGCAGGATGTCGCGCTCGCGCGCGCCAATCGCCATGCGGAGGCCGATCTCGCGGGTGCGTTCGGTGACCGAGACCAGCATGATATTCATGATACCGATGCCGCCGACCAGCAGCGATACCGAGGCGATTGCGCCGAGCAGCAGCGACATGATGCGCGCGCTCTCGGCGGCGGAATCGGCGACGGCAGTGAGGTTGCGCAGGAAGAAATCGTTCTCCATGCCTTCGCGGATGCGGTGACGCTGGCGCAGCAGGGCGGTCATCTCCTTCTCCACGGCGGGCATGATCTCCTGTGTGGCGGTCTGTACCATCATCATGCGCACCGAGCCGGGGAACTGGCTGCCGAACACCTGACGCTGCGCGGTGGTGAGCGGAATGATGAGCGTGTCGTCCTGGTCGCGCCCGTCCATGCCCTGACCCTTGACACCCAGCACGCCGACGATGACGAACGGGCTCTGGCGGATGCGGATGGTCTTGCCCAGCGGCGAATCGTCGCCGAACAGGTTTTCCGCCGCCGTCTTGCCGATCAGCGCGACCCTCGTGGCGGAACGCACATCGGAATCGGAAAAGGCGGAACCGGAGATGACCACCCAGGAACGCGCATCCAGATAGCCCGGCGTGGTGCCGATCACCGAAGTGTTCCAGTTGTTCGGACCGTAAACCACTTGCGCGCTGCCGGAGTGGATGGGGGCGACGGCTTGCACGCCGGACAGTTCGGCGATGGCCTCGGCATCGCCGACGTTCAGCGTGTGACCGCCGCCGCCCCCGGAACGCACGCCGCCCGCCTGCGTGCTGCCGGATAGCAGGATGAAAAGATTGCTGCCCATCGCGGAGATGCTCTGCTTGATGGCATATTGCGCGCCCTGTCCGATGGACATCATCAGCACCACAGCTCCCACGCCGATCACCATGCCGAGCATAGTCAGAAAGGTGCGCATCCGGTTCGCGCCCATCGCACGCCAGGCTTCGCCGAGCATTTCGAGCGTCATGCCTTCTCCCCGATGCGCAGATGGCGTAGGTCTGGCTTGAGCCCGACAAAGACTGTCAGGCTCAAGCCCGGCCGGCATGAAACGCTATTCATGCCGGCTCCTTCGTCGGATGGTCGCTGACGATGCGCCCGTCGAAGAAATGCACCTGACGCTGGGCATGCTGCGCGATATCCGCTTCGTGGGTGACCAGCACGATGGTGATGCCCTCGCGGTTGAGCGACTCGAACAGTGCCATGATCTCCGCGCTGGTATGGCTGTCGAGATTGCCGGTCGGCTCGTCGGCGAGGATCAGGCGCGGTCGGTTGACCAGCGCGCGGGCGATGGCGACGCGCTGCTGCTGGCCGCCGGATATCTTGTTGGGCATGGAATCGAAATATTTTTCCAGGCCGACCTTGGTCAGCAGGTCGCGCGCGCGCTGCTGGCGTTCGGCGCGCGGCACGCCGCAATAGATCAGCGGCAGCGCGACGTTGTCTTGCAGGGACACGCGCGACAGCAGATTGAAACCCTGGAACACAAAACCGATGGTGCGGTTGCGCAGTCCCGCCAGTTCATCCCGGCTCAACAAGGCGACATCGCTGCCGTTCAGCACATAGCGTCCGGAGCTGGGTTCGTCCAGACAGCCGAGGATGTTCATAAACGTGGATTTGCCCGAGCCGGACGGCCCCATGATGGCGACGAACTCGCCCTCCGTGATGTGCAGATCGACATCCTTCAACACCGGAAACAGCCCGGCGGAAGTTTCGTAGGACTTGTGCAGTCCCTCGATGTGGATGACGCTGTCGGCCATCAGAACATTCTCATGCGCATCGGTGCGGCCGTGCCGGAGGAGGCACCGTTCGCCTCCTGCGCGCTGCCGACGATGATCTGGTCACCGGCCTTGAGTTCTCCGCCGACGATCTCGGTGTTGCGGTTATCGGTGATGCCCAGCGTCACATCGACTGCCTCGGGCTGGCCGTTCTTCAGCACATAGACTTTGCCGGAATAGGCATCGCGCTTCGGCTTCTTGCCGTTGCCGTCGCCACCCGCGCGGGGTTGGGCGGGTGCCTCGGGTTTGAAACGCAGCGCAGCATTGGGCAACAGCAGCACATTCTCGCGCTCCGCCACCGTGATGTTCACATAGGCGGTCATGCCGGGCATCAGGATCTGTTCGGGATTATCCACGTCGATCACCACGTTGTAGGTGACGACATTCTGCTGCACGGTGGGGTTCATGCGTATCTGGCGCACCGCACCCTGGAAGCTGCGGTTGGGGAAGGCATCCACGCTGAAACGCGCCTTTTGCCCGACGCGTATGCTGCCGATGTCGGCCTCGGCGAAGTTCGCGTCGATCTGCATCTTGGCCAGATCCTGCGCGATCTTGAACAGGGTCGGGGTTTGCAGGCTGGCGGCCACGGTCTGGCCCACGTCCACCGCGCGATCCACCACCACGCCGGATACCGGCGAACGAATCACCGAGTAGGACAGGTTGGCGCGGTCCTTTTCCACCCCGGCATGCGCCAGTTGCAGTTGCGCCTCGGCGGCTTTCTTCGCTTGCACGGCCGTATCGAATTCCTGGCGCGACACATACTCCTGCGCGTACAGGCTGCGCATCCTCGCCTCGTTCGCGTTGGCGAGTGCCAGTGAGGCGCTGGCGCTCAGCACGTTGGCATGGCTCTGCTTCTGTTGCGCGGCGAGCAGCGAGTTATCCAATTCCAGCAGGATTTGCCCCTTTTCGACCTTGCTGTTGAAATCCACATACAGCGTCTTCACCGTGCCGGACACTTGGGTGCCGACGCTGATCAGCGACACCGGGTTGAGCGTGCCGTTGGCGGCGACGGTCTGGCTGATGCCGGCCTGCTCGATCTTTTCCAGACGATATTGCTGTTCCGGCGGCACGCTGTTGAGTTGGCGGTAGGCAAGGACGCCCGCGACGATCAGCGCGACGGCAAGCAAGGACAAGGCGAGGGGAGAACGCAGTAACTTGTTCATGGGCGGTCTTTCGTGGGAGCAGCGGATATTGGCAAGGATGCGGGGGCGGCGGGCGACAGGGTCCGCAGCAGGTTTTCATCCAGATCGCCCATGCTCTGGGCGAGGGAGGCGCGGCTGATGTTCCAGTCGAGGACGGACTGGATACGCTGCTGGCGCGCGGAGGCCAGCGCGCTCTGCGCGCCCAGCACATCCAGCATGCTGCCCACCCCGGCCTGATAGCGCCCGGTCGCGACACGCTCGGACTGCTCCGCGCTGTGCAGCAGATCGGCGCTGGCGCGCAACGACTGCGTGGCGGTGAGCAGATCCTGGTAGGCGTTCCACACATCCAGCGCGACTTGCAGCCGCGCGCGTTCGAGTTGCGCCTGGCGCGCTTCCACCTGCGCTTCGGCGGCGCGTACCCGGTAGGTCGGCGCATAACCGGAGAACAGCGGCACGCTCACGCTGATGCCGACCGATGAACCGTGTGAACTGATGCCCGCGTTGTTGCTTTGATTGCTGGAGAGAGACAGCGAAACGGAGGGTTTGCCCGCTGCGCGCACCCCCTCCGCGCTGGCCTCGGCCGCCTTCACCTGGGCTTCGGCGGCGATCAGATCGGGACGCTGCCGTTTCGCCTCCTCGATCAGGGCATTCACGTCGCCCTCGAAATCGGCGGGGATAGCCGCTGTGTCGGCATCAGCCAGCACGACGTTATGGCTGGCATCCAGGCCGATGAGATTGGCCAGTCCGCCGCGCGTCTTTTTGACATTACCTTCCGCGCTGATGCGATTCAAAGTGGCTTGCGAATACGCCGTCTGCGCCTGCAACTTGTCGGCAGGCGTCGCGCTGCCCGCCTGATAGCGCGCCTCGGCGGCGGCATGGCTCTGCTTCGCCGCGCGTTCCGCCTCGCGCGCCGCATCCAGCGCGGTCAGCGTGGCTTGAGTCCGGTAGTAGGATTGCACCGCAGCCAGAAATATCTGCTGCACCGTACTGTCCTGCGAGGCGTTTGCCGCAGCCAGCAACTGGCGCGCATTTTCGACGCTGGCAGCGCGCGCGCCGAAATCGTACAGCAGATAAGACACCGTCAGCCCGATGCTGCGCTGGTTGGTGCCGCCCGGCATATTGCGGTTGCCGGAGGCGCTAACGCTGACGCCGGGCAGGTAACTGCCCTGACTGGCACCGAGCTGTGCCGCCTGCACCCGCGCACTCGCCCACACTTCACGCGTCTGCGGGTTGTTGCACAAGGCGAGATTGACCACTTCCGGCAGGGACAGCGCGCCGCCGGGCATCGTCTCCGCGCAGGGGTCGCCCACCGCGCCGCCCAGCCGCAACGCGGGCTTGAGCGGCAGCGATGCTTCGGTGCCGAACGGATCGGCAGTCTCTGTCGCCAGTGCAAAGCCGCTCCAGAGACAGAGCAGGGCGTAGAACGTCGGACGGAAGAGTGGCATCGGCATATCGGGAAAGTAGCTTTTCACGGGGGCAGTATAGCCGCTCATGCCGGCCGGGCAACCCGTCGCTTTGTAAGGAATTGTATGCACCGTGGCGAACCCGGTGCGGCATTTTGACGCAGGCGGCGATCTGGTGCAGCACGCAAGATGAACAATCGGTAAAATCGCGGCTCTTTCTTGTCTTCCCCGTCTATGTCCGCTATCGCCATGCAGGGTTCCGTCATTCAGCCACCGGCCACTTCCTCGGGCGAGCGTCTGCTCGTCGTGGCCTTGGTTCTGGCGCTGCATTTCGGCCTGATACTGATGTGGCTGATGCAGCCCAAGCCAGCGACCGTCGCCGTCAGCGAGATGTCGGTGTCTGTCGCGCTACGCCGGGCTGAAGTGGCGCAGGCCGAGCCCGTGCCGCTCCCTGCTCCGCCCAAGGCGCGGGTCGAACCCGCAGCCAAGCCGGTGTTAAAACCGCCGGTGCAGGAAACGATCGCCGCCCCTGCGCCCCCCGTCGTTGCCGTGCCGACGCGGGTCGTGCCGGAGGCTGAAGCTGCCGCCCCCGTGATCGACACCGCGCCCGACCACCGGGCGGCCTATCTCAACAACCCGCGTCCGGCCTACCCGATGGCGGCACGGCGCATGGGCTGGGAGGGCAGGGTGGTGCTGAACGTCGAGGTGTTGGCGACTGGAGCCTGCGGCGAGGTGCGGGTTTCCCATAGCAGCGGTCACGAAGTGCTGGACAACGCCGCGCTGCGCACCGTGAAAGGCTGGCGCTTCGTGCCGGCGAGCCATGCCGGGCAAGCCATTACCCAATGGTTCAAGGTGCCCATCCAATTTTCATTGAAGGAAAACGAAGCATGACCGAACTGTTCTCGACCGATTCTCCCGTTGTTTCCGCCACGCTGGTGTTGCTGGTGCTGCTGTCTGTGGCGACCTGGTCCATCGCACTGCTCAAGCTGCGGCGGCAGTGGCAGGATCGCAAACTCAATCGTGCTTTTCTGGGCGCATTCTGGGCCGCGCGCGATTGGCCATCGGCGGCCGATGTTGCCGCACACGGCGAGGGCGACGTGGCGCAGTTGGCGCAATCGGGTTTCGCCGAACTCAAGGCGCTGGGCGCGGAGCGTCAAGACTTGATGCACACCGGCGCGCCGCAGGAAGTGCTGGAGCGCCAGTTGCGCCAGCAGGTGCAGAACATCCAGCGCGGCCACGAGCGCGGGTTGGCCGAGCTCGCCACGATAGGCTCGACCTCGCCCTTCGTCGGCCTGTTCGGTACCGTGTGGGGCATCATGCATGCGCTACAGAACATCGGCCAGAGCGGCACCGCCTCGCTGGACGTGGTGGCGGGACCGATAGGCGAGGCACTGGTCGCCACCGCCCTCGGTATCGCCACCGCTTTGCCTGCGGTGATGGCCTACAACTATTTCCTGCGCAACCTGCGCTTGCGCGTCGCCGAGCTGGACAACTTCGCGCACGATTTTTTGCGTCTGGCGCTGAAGCATAACTTCAAAGGGTAGGTCGGGTTTTAACCCGACAATGGGTTGTCGGACCGAAGTCCGACCTGCGAACAATGAGTGAGAGGTAGAACATGGCAATCGGCAATAATTCCGACGATGGCATGATGAGCGAGATCAACGTCACGCCGCTGGTGGACGTGATGCTGGTGCTGCTGGTGGTGTTCATCATCACCGCGCCTTTGCTGGCACCGCAATCACTCAAGATCAACCTGCCCAAGACCGACGCGGTGCAGAGCCACGACAAACCGCAGCAGGTCAGCCTGATCGTGGATGCACAGGGCAATATCGAACTGGAGAACAGGCATGTCAGCGACGAAGGCCTGACCGAGATATTGCGCCAACGCGCGACCGATCCGCAGTTCCAGTTGCAAGTCGAGGCGGATACCGCCGTGCCTTACGGCCGCATCGCCGAGCTGATGGCGCTGGCGCAACGCGCCGGTGTGGGCAAGCTGTCATTCATCACGCTGGAGAAATAACGGACAGCGTTTCCCGGCGCGGCGTATTACGGTGCCGGATTCGGATAGCGCTGATGCACGGCTTCTATACGTGCCAAGACTTCCGCCGTCAACACGATCTTTGCGCTGACCAGATTTTCCTCCAGCTGTTTTACGCTGGTCGCGCCCAGAATCACGCTGCCGGTGAAGCTGCGGCTGCGGATATAGGCAAGCGCCATCTGCGCCGGGCTTAATCCGGCCTCCTGCGCGATGCGCACATAGTCCGCCGTCGCGGCCGAGACATTCGGCTTGTTGTAACGCTGCCCGAAACCGGGGAACAGCGTGATGCGTCCCGTCGCATTCGGATCGGCAAGATATTTCCCCGTGAGCCAGCCGAAGGCCAGCGGACTGTAAGCCAGCAGACCGACGTTCGCATGGCGGCACACTTCCGCAAGGCCGCTCTCAAAGGTGCGGTTCATCAGATGGTAGGCATTCTGCAGGCTGACGATCTTCGGCAACCCGAGCTGTTCCGCGCAACGCACGAACTCCATCACCCCCCAGGGCGTCTCGTTCGAAAGCCCGATATGGCGCACCTTGCCGGCCTTGACCAGTTCCGCCAGTACCTGCAACTGCTCGGCGATAGGCGTGCTATCACGCTCCTGCGTCGCATCGTAGGCGGTCGCGCCGAACATCGGCACATAGCGATCCGGCCAATGGATCTGGTAGAGATCGACATAGTCCGTCTGCAAACGGCGCAGGCTGGCATCGATCGCCGCGTGCAGATGTTCACCGTTGATGCGCGGGCCGCCGCGTATCCAGCCAAAGCCGCGCGCCGGCCCGGCGATCTTGGTCGCGACGACCAGCTTGTCGCGCTGCTGCCGGTTTAGCCAGTTGCCGATGTAGCTCTCGGTGAGGTGTACCGTTTCGGCGCGTGGCGCGACCGGATACATCTCGGCGGTGTCGATGAAGTTCACCCCGTGCGCGACAGCACAGTCGAGCTGCGCGTGCGCCTCCGCCTCACTGTTCTGCTCACCGAAAGTCATTGTGCCCAGGCTCAGGGCCGAGATATGCAAGTCGCTGTCGCCGAGTTGTCTATATTCCATGATCGCTGTTCCAGAATTTTGTCCCGCATTTTACCGGATGCGCATGCTGATACCGGCGTGATAGTGTCGCGTTACGCTCTTACTGATCCAGCGCAAGCGAGAAATGTAGGAGGCCACTTGAGTGTGCGCTAACCCCACAAAAGGAGCCGGGGGTCGTAGGAGCTTGGCTTCGCCGAGCGATTGCGGCGCGAGGGAAACTCCATCGCGCGGTAAAACCGCGCTCCCACAGGATGCGCTGGGATTTTGTGAGAGTTCGGTTTACCGAGCGATAGCGCCCCAATCACCCGGATGAGCCGCGCTCCACAGGGGAGTGCGGCATCTGTATTTTTTGCGACGAGGTAATACAGCTCAAATTACTGAATTACTACTTTGCTTCTACACTCGGTGTGGCTTGGCCTTGCTGGGAAATGTGAAGAGTGGGACACTGCCGCTATGACAAGTCATTGCCGCCCAGCTAAGCAACGTGAAACCTTTGCTATAAAGGCTTTGGCTGTTGGTATGGCGAGTGTCAGCGGCAAGCGTTTTGCAGATCTTTCGCGGGGCGAGGCCGGCCATCTAGCGTTACTGCTGCCGAGAGGAAAGCAAACATGATCGGACTACTGCAACGCTCGATCAAGACCCGCGTCACCCTGTTCTCTCTGTTGATCTTCGTTCTCAGCCTATGGGCGCTCGCCTATTACGCATCGAAGATACTGCACACGGACATGGCGCAATTGCTGGGCGATCAGCAACGCTCGACAGTGGCCTTGGTGGCGGGAAACATCGATCAAGAGTTGAAGGACCGCCTGAGTGCTTTGGAGGGGATCGCGGCCGACTTCGACGAGAAGGAGTTAAAGTCGCCGACAAAGCTGCAGGCCATCCTCGAACACCGGCCTATCCTGCCCTTGCTGTTCAACGGTGGCTACTTCGTCACGGATGCCGCAGGCACGGCCACCGCCTCCGTTCCGGTCAAGGTCGGTCGTGTCGGCATCAACTACTCTCTCAGCAACAACGTTGCGGCGGCGCTGGGTGAAGGCAAGTCGGCAATCGGCGCCTTGGAGATCGGCAAGGTATTGCGGGTTCCAGTCTTCAGTCTGGCGGTGCCAATACGCAATGCACAGGGGAAGGTGATTGGCAGCCTGGTGGGCGTGATCAACCTGAGCTCGGACAATTTCCTGGACAAGATCACCTCGAATCCCTATGGGCGAACAGGTGGCTATATACTTGTTGATCGACAGCAGCGGATGATCGTTACCGGCACCGACAAGAGTCGCATCATGGAAGTCCTGCCGCCGCCGGGAATCAGTCCGACAATCGACGACTTCCTGGCCGGACGCGAGGGCTCCGACCTATTTCGCAACCCCAAGGGCGTGGAGGTTCTGGTCTCGGCCAAGAACATCCCGGTGGCGGACTGGTATTTGGCCGGATTGCTACCGACAGCAGAGGCCTTTGCCCCGATTCACGATATGCAGCAGCGCATGCTGCTGGCCACGATCCTATTCAGCCTGATCGCCGGCGGAATGACGTGGTGGATGCTGCGGCGCCAATTGGCGCCAATTAGCGCAGTCGCCGCAACCCTCGGTGCCCGCACTGGGCTTGGCTTGATGGCCGAACCGCTGCCCGTTTACAGGTTGGATGAGATCGGTCAGCTGATCAGCAGCTTCAACAACTTGCTGGATGAACTGGCAACCCAGGAACAAGCCTTGAAGGCGAGCGAAAACCGCTTTAGCCTGTTCATGGAGTATCTCCCCGGAGCAGCGTTCATCAAGGACGAGGATGGCACCACACTGTATGCCAACCGCTACATGATGGATATTGTTGGCGCGCGCGCCTGGCAGGGAAAATCCACTCGGGACATATTTGCGCCGGAAGTGGCAGAAAAGATGATCGCGGATGATTGCCGTGCAATCGCAGCAGGGCATGCGATCACGGAGGAAGAAATACCCACCACGGATGGCCGGTTGCGGCATTATGTGACGTACAAATTCCGCATCCTCAATCCAGGGAAACCGCACCTGCTCGGCGGCATTGCCTTGGATATTACCGAGCGCAAGCAGGCCGATGATGCCCTGCGGATGACCCTCAAAGATCTGGGTGAGTCACAGCGCATCGCCCATATCGGCAGTTGGCATCTGGACTTGGCAAGCGATCAGGTCGTTTGGACGGAAGAACTCTACAAGATGTATGGATTCGATCCATCGCTTCCTATCCCACCCTACACCGAGCACATGAAACTGTTCACCCCGGAAAGCTGGGAGAGGTTGTCCTCGGCCTTGGCCCATACCAGAGAGACAGGCGTTCCCTACACGCTCGAGCTGGAGACCGTCAAAAATGACGGAAGTAATGGATGGATGTGGGTGCAGGGCGAGGTCGAAGTCGATGCATCAGGAAAAACGGTTGGCCTCAGGGGGGCGGCGCAGGACATCACCGAGCGCAAGCGGGCCGAGGAGGGCACGCGTTTTGCTGAAGCCCGTTTTCAGGCCATCATCGAAGCATCCCCTATTCCATTCGCGCTGAACGATTCAGCGCTGAACATCACTTACCTCAACCGCGCCTTCATCCAAACATTCGGTTACGACCTAAAAGATATCCCGACTCTGGAAGCATGGTGGCCTAAGGCCTATCCCGACGGCCTGTATCGCCAGGAGGTCGCAAAAGAGTGGATGCTGCGTCTTGATGTGGCAAAGCGCGATTCCAAACCCTTCGAGCCGATGGAGGTGAGGATCCGCTGCAAGGATGGCCGCGAACGGACCGTGCTGGTAACGACGACGCCGCTGATATCGGCTTTCACCGATCTCGATGTCGTGACGCTCTACGACATCACCGAACGCAAAGCCGCCGAAGCCGAACTTGACCAGTACCGCAATCACCTTGAACAACTGGTCGCCACCCGCACTGCCGAACTTGTCGCCGCCAAGGAAGCCGCCGAAGCTGCCACCCTTGCCAAGAGCGCCTTCCTGGCCAACATGAGCCACGAGATACGCACGCCGATGAACGCCATCATCGGCCTCACCCATTTGATGCAACGCGCCGACGCCACACCGGAGCAGGTGGAGCGGCTGACCAAGATCGACAGCGCCAGCCGGCACCTGCTGTCGATCATCAACGACATCCTCGATCTGTCCAAGCTCGAGGCGAGCAAGCTGCGATTGGAGGATTCCGACTTCAACCTCTCCGCCGTTCTCGACAACGTCGCCTCCATCATCACCCCCGCAGCACAGGAGAAGGGCATTGCGGTC
>JAXMKV010000053.1:0-120987 GCA_034371155.1 Gallionella sp.
TCATTTCGCCCTTTTCGACTTGCTCCACTACGCTCAATTTAAAAGCCAGCGTGTAATCCCGCTGACTCCTTCTTTCTCCTGCATTCATCTGACACTCCTTTCGTCATCGCAAAAAGTGTCAACTTATTTCAGGACGGGTCAGACCAAACAAAAAAGCCCGCATCAGCGGGCTTCCTTGTTTTGCATCCCTGATCACCTATACTCAGACTCAGCGATCCAGATTCAACTCCAGCTCGGTATTGTCACCCTTCCGCACCGATATCTTTTCCGTGACCATACGGTAACCATCCAGCTTCACGCTGATTGCATGCACACCCGGCTCCATCTCCAGGCGCAGAGGCGACAAACCGTAGTAAACACCATCCAGATAGACCTTGGCGCGCGCCGGATTGGTATTGACCAATAACAGCCCCGCTGTCGCGCTGGCATGAGGCGTGTAAGCTGGAGGAGGCACCGGGCTACCCGGCTGGACGCCATAACTGTAACCCGATGGCGGTGCAGCCTGACCAGCGGGAGCAACCCCACCCTGTTGTGCCCCCGCAGCCTTCGGTGCCACATAGACCGTCACACCGGGGATTGCTTTGGTGCCGGCAGTCAGATTGAACAGTTCCGGCTTGGCCGCCATCAAGGACGCACTCACCGCATCGACGGTCTTGGTGGTCACGACCTTCATTTCCTTGTTGAAGTAGGCAACCACGTCATCCTTGTTGTTACCGGACACTCCGGCAAAACGGTCATTCTTTTCCATGACCATACCCGACCAAATCACTTCTCCGGTGGAAACATCCTTCAGCGTCGTTTCAATAGCGATACTGATCTCATCGCGGTTCTTGACGTTCAGCGTCAACTCCTTGATCACCCCGGACACTTCGAACAGCGCATTGGCCGCCGCACCGCCTTCCAGCACCTGATATCCCTCGCTATCGAAACGCTGCTTGATGGAATTGGTCACCAGGACGGCGATCTCCTGATCGAGCAATAACTGGTCTCCATCGATTCCACGCACACGTGTGGTCACTGCTCCCAACAGGCGCGGATTGCCATTCTTGCGCTGGTCGACATACTTGCTGAGCCGCAGGGTCGCGCCATATTTCAACTGGAAGCTTGATCCCGGGTTGGCAGACTTCTTCGCGCCCTCCGTGCTCAGCGTACTGTTCCCACCGCCGAACCAGCCTGAGACCGAATCCTTGGCATCCTTGACCGTAGAACAACCGGCAACTGCCAGCAGCAGCGCCGCCAGCGCGACTCGTTGCAACAATGAGTTCATCAATTTTTCCTCGGTGGGTGTGGCGGCTTAATGCGCGATGACTGCGTCGATTTCGGCAAAGGTGCGGGCCAGTTCAAAACTTTGCACCTGCGCGCCAAGCTGACGCGCGATCTGTGTAACAGAGAACAGACCGCACACTGTCTGGCGGCCATCGGGAGCCTCGGTCACCACCAGCGCGTGCTGCCTGTGGGATTTTTTTAGACTGGCAACAATCTGCCCAACCTTGGCGTTTTTGACATCCTCGATCTTCAATACTTGCAGTTCGCGTTGAGTGGTCATGATATCGCGCACCATGATGTCGGCGTGCGTCCCGCCCATGTTTTGCAGGAAGCGCATAGGCTTTTCGCCCAACACGTCGGTCGCGGTAAGCAAACCCACCACCTGCTCGTTGTCATCCAGCACCAGCAACATGCGCACGCCGTAACGGATCATTTTCGCGTTGGCTTTGTCCATCGCCGTTTTGGCTCGCACCCCGACCACCGAGACCTTGTTCAGATCGGTCATCACATCTGTGGCGGGATCGCTCAATTTGACGCGTTCCGGCAACATCTGCACGGGACGAACAAAAGATGCTCCTGTCTTCAACGGGGCTTCCTGCAACGGGCTGTATTCTCTAATCATCATTCACTCCAAAAAGACTCACACTCATTATCAATCGCGCGCGGCATGTGCAACATGACCGCGATGTTTTTGGCCTGGCAAATAACGCGCCAACTCGTTAAGGGCCAGCGTATAAACCTGCCGCTTAAATTCAATCACGGCGTTGATGTCCAGCCAGTATTCATTCCAACGCCATGCATCAAACTCGGGGTGTGCGCATGCGCGCAAACAGACATCACAATCACGACCTATCAGGCGCAACAAGAACCATATCTGCTTTTGCCCCCGGTAATTGCCACGCGATTCCCGTTTGCTCCAGCTCTGGGGAACCTCATAACGCATCCAGTCCCGGGTACGCCCGAGGATTTTCACATGCTCCGGCATCAAGCCGACTTCCTCGTGCAACTCGCGGTACATCGCCTGTTCCGGGGTCTCTCCGTGCTGAATACCCCCTTGCGGAAACTGCCAGGCGTCCTGCCTTACCCGCTTGCCCCAAAACACCTGATTCTTATCGTTCGTGATAATGATGCCGACATTCGGGCGGTAGCCGTCGCGGTCTATCATTTGCCACTCTACTTGGTTAATTTGAATTGGGCGGATTCTTTCACATTTCCCCTGATATGGAAAGCAACCCGTTTCGTAATCAGCCCAGTTTCTTCCTGATCCAAGCCGCCACCGCATGTAACGCGGCATCCAAATTCCCCAGCTGCGTGCCAGCCACCATCGCCATGGATGAATAGCGGTCGCGCCAGTGCGAACGGGTCGCTGCGAAGCAGCGGGGAACCCGTCGGCCTACCCCTTGCGGGTGCGGTAGGCGAAGCCCCGGTGCGGGCGCGACCAGCAAGGCCGGACTTGTCGTCACTTGGACTTCTCCTGCACCCAGGCTGGAACGGAGGCCAATGCTTCCGCCAGCTTTTCCGGTTGCGTGCCCCCCGCCATCGCCATGTCCGACCTGCCGCCGCCCTTGCCGCCGACCTGCTGCGCGACGAAGTTGACCAGATCGCCGGCCTTGACCTTGGACGTCAGATCCGCCGTCACACCGGCCGCCAGCGCCACCTTGCCGTCGGCGACTGCCGCCAGCACGATGGCCGCGGACTTGAGCTTGTCCTTCAGCTTGTCCATCGTCTCGCGCAGGGCAGCCGCATCCGCGCCTTCCAGCGTCGCCGCCAGCACCTTCACGCCGTTGATGTCCTGCGCCTGCACGACCAGTTCGTCGCCCTGCGAAGAAGCCAGCTTGGACTTCAACGCGGCGAGTTCCTTTTCTAAGGAGTGCATCTTGCGAGCATCAGCATCAATTTTTTCCCCAAGCATTTCTGCTGATGCTCTTTGATAACCTAAATGGATACTGACCTTTTTATAACCGCTTTCCAATCCCTGCACATAACTCAATGCACCCTCGCCCGTCACCGCTTCGACGCGGCGCACGCCTGCCGCGACGCCGCTCTCGGCGACGATCTTGAACAGGCCGATGTCGCCGGTGCGCTTCACGTGCGTACCGCCGCACAGCTCGATGGAGGAGCCGATGTTCAGCACGCGCACTTCGTCGCCGTACTTCTCGCCGAACAGCATCATCGCGCCGGTCTTCTGCGCGTCCTCGATACCCATCACGCGCGACTGCGTCGCCTCGTTGGCGAGGATTTCCGTGTTGACGATAGCTTCCACCTTGCGGATCTCCGCGTCGGTCATCGGCTGCGTATGCACGAAGTCGAAGCGCGTCTTGTCCGGATCGACCTGCGAACCTTTCTGCTGCACATGGCTGCCCAGCACCTCGCGCAGCGCCTTGTGCATCAGGTGGGTCACCGAGTGGTTGCGCATCGTCGCGTAACGCGCGGCGACATCCACCTTCGCGGTGACGCCGTTGCCCACGGTCAGCTTGCCGGTCTTCACCACGCCGTGGTGGCCGAACACCGCCGCCTGTATCTTCTGCGTGTCCTCGACCGCGAAGATGCCGTGTACGCTGCGCAACTCGCCGCTGTCGCCGACCTGACCGCCGGACTCCGCATAGAACGGGGTGTCGTCCAGCACGACCACGCCGATGTCGCCCTCGTTGAGCTCGTTCACCGACACGCCGTCCTTGTATAGCGCGAGGATGTTGCCCTTGTGCTCCAGCATGTCGTAGCCGTGGAATGTCGTCGCGGGGCCTTCGTATTCGAGGTTCGCCGCCATCTTGAACTTGCCTGCGGAACGCGCCATTTGTTTCTGGTTCGCCATCGCGGCGTTGAACGCCGCATCGTCCACCGAGACATCGCGCTCGCGGCAGATGTCGGCGGTCAGGTCCAGCGGGAAACCGTAGGTGTCGTGCAGCTTGAACGCGGTCTCGCCGTTGAACACCTTCACGCCCGCCTTGTCCATCTCGGCCAGATCGGCTTCGAGGATGGCCATGCCGTGCTCGATGGTCTGGAAGAAGCGCTCCTCTTCCTGCCTGAGGATGTCCATCACGCGCACTTGCGCTGCGGTCAATTCAGGATAGGCCGCGCCCATCTGTTCGACCAGGTCCGGCACCATCTTGTGGAAGAACGCGGCGCGCGCGCCCAGTTTGTAGCCGTGGCGGATCGCGCGACGAATGATGCGGCGCAGCACGTAGCCGCGCCCTTCGTTGCCGGGGATCACGCCGTCGGCGATCAGGAAGGAGCAGGCGCGGATGTGGTCGGCCAGTACCTTCAGCGAAGGCGAATCCATGTCTGCGCAATTCGTCTCGCGCGCGGCAGCCTTGATGAGCGCTTGGAACAGATCGATCTCGTAGTTGGCATGCACATGCTGCAACACTGCGGAGATGCGCTCCAAGCCCATGCCGGTATCGACCGAAGGCTTGGGCAGCGGATGCATCACGCCCGCCTCGTCGCGGTTGAACTGCATGAACACGTTATTCCAGATTTCGATGTAACGGTCGCCGTCTTCTTCCGGTGTGCCGGGCAGACCGCCGGTGATGTGCTCGCCATGATCGTAGAAGATTTCGGTGCAAGGGCCGCAAGGGCCGGTGTCGCCCATCATCCAGAAGTTGTCGGACGCGTAGCGCGCGCCCTTGTTGTCGCCGATGCGGATCACGCGATCAGCGGGGAGCCCCATCTCTTTCGTCCAGATGTCGTAAGCCTCGTCGTCCTCGGCATACACGGTGACGTAGAGTTTTTCCTTCGGCAGCTTGAACACCTCGGTCAGTAGCTCCCAGGCGTACTTGATCGCGTCGCGCTTGAAATAGTCGCCGAAGCTGAAGTTGCCCAGCATCTCGAAGAAGGTATGGTGGCGCGCGGTGTAACCGACGTTCTCCAGATCGTTGTGCTTGCCGCCGGCGCGCACGCATTTCTGCGAAGAGGCGGCGCGGGTATAGGGGCGCTTGTCGAAGCCGAGGAACACGTCCTTGAACTGGTTCATACCCGCGTTGGTGAACAACAGCGTCGGGTCTTCATGCGGCACCAGCGAACTGGAAGCGACTACGGTATGGCCTTTGGAGGCGAAGTAATCGAGGAATTTCTGGCGGATCTCACTGCTTTTCATCTGGATTTCCTAAATCAAAAAATCGGAGGCGACTCCCATCGCAAGCGCCACACGTCGTGCCGATCCTTTCCCGCGATGCCAGGACAAGAGATTACGGTCGTGCGGGGCGCATTTTAGTCTTGTAGCACGAGAGCCAGCAATTGAAACTTGTGGTTGTTGGCAAAAAATGTCGGGGAACCGCAAGGCTTGCATGAGCAAGCTTCCTTCCTGTCTAGCGGATGGATTAGTATGCATCCTCGTCATTTGAGGAGAACCGTCATGTTGCGTATTGCTTTGTTGTGCGGATTGCTGTCTGTCTACGGCTGGGCACATGCCGAGAACGAGCCCTATAACCGCGTGGATTTTCAAGTCGAGGCTTCGCGTGAAGTGGCCAACGACCTGCTGGTGGCGCGCATGAGCAAGGAAGTGCAGGACAAGCATCCCGCACGTATCGCCCAGCAACTCAACGCGGCACTGAACGACGCACTCAAGAAAGCCGCCGCCTTCGGCAATGCAAAAGTCAGCAGCGGCAATCAGAACACCTATCCGGTCTACGGCAAGGATAACCAGATCGATGCATGGCGCGGGCATGCCGAGATACGTCTGGAAAGCCGCGACTTCAAGACTGCGGGCGAACTGATCATGCAACTGCAATCCAGCTTGCAACTAAGCAGTCTGGATTTCACCCTTGCTCCCGATACCCGTGCCCAGACCGAAAGCGCGCTCATCGGCGATGCAATCAAGGCCTTTCAGCTGCGTGCGGATACCATACGTGCCGCAGTCGGCGCGCGCGCGTTCAAGATCGTGCGTTTTTCCATCAACAGCGGCATGCCTGGCCCTCACCCTGTCGCCATGATGCGCACGGCCAAAATGGCCGACGCGTCAATCGCCGAACCGGAGTTTGCCGGCGGCGACACACGCATGACCGTGCAAGTGAACGGCACTATTGAATTGCAGTAGTAGGTGAATTGCAGCAGGTGAAGCAACAGGCAAGTTGCGGTAAGTTGGCCGCAGCGCCGACGGACAGGCGCAGTACCTCAATTGCCGTAATTCCGCCGGTAGGCCTCCAGCGCTTGAGCCACCTTGCCGCTCGGTTTGGCGGCATCGCCAGTGCCGAACTCGGCGCGCAGAGAGTCGCCATTGTCGGAAATATAGTGAATGGCGCGATTAAGGTTATCGAGCTGGTTTGGGATGAAGTTATCCTCGGAATTGAGCAGGCTCGCAGACTTGACGAAATTCGAGCTGAACTCTCGCACCGTTTCCACCACGCCAGCCTTGCTGCGCGCCAAGGCGGCGTCCAGTTTCGCGCCATCCAGCGAGAGCAGCCTGCTACCGGGTTCCACCGTGACACCAAGATCGGCCAAGCCGTGAAATCCGCTGTGGATGCCATTGAACACATTCTTGACGCTCTGCTCCAGTTCGTATTGCGATATCTCTGCGGCTTGGGTACCCGCCAATAGACCTCCGCCGCGCAAGTCGTCAGCGAAGCGATGTATCCAGTCGTTATAACGTTCGGCGAAATCCAGCAAACCGGTTTTAATACTGTCGTTGTCAGTCGCGGCCGTGATGCCCGCCAGAGATTCACCTGCCTCCTGCATCCCTGACACAGCCGCCCCAAGCTCGTTCAGCTCGGAGAATTGCGCCTTGTAAAGCACATCCTTGTTGTTGATGACCGTCATCATCTTGTAGGCCGACTCAGGATCGGGCAGCGACATGTTGCGACCGGCATGCATCGCATCCGGCTTGACGGCACGATTTTGTATCACCGCGCTCAACAGATCGGACGAACCGCGCGCCTGCTCCGCAAAGGGCAAGCCAAGAACTGACGCGAAGATGGCATCAAAGTCACCAGCCGCCCCGGTCATGGAACCGAGTGTCTGCAATTTGAAATGGGCAAGACTGGCGGAAAGTTGCACTGCGGAAGTGTTCATGGCACGGCCTCCGATGGGCGGCGACCCGATTTATTATCAAGCCGAATACCGCTAGTGATTCACTGTGCGCCTAAAGCGAACCCACCTATCGCAAGATCAGAGGCGGTTTTATGCCTCATTTGACCATCTACAAAAACAAAGCGGGGCGGCAATGCCGCCCCGCTTTGTTCAGTTCGATAAGAACTGCCTCAGGCTACCGCGTTAAGAAACTGCCCGGTGACCTGCCCCTGCCCATTGGTAACCGGCTTGGGTTGCTGTTCCTGCTGCGCCTTTTGCTGTTGTTGCGCCTGCGCAGCCTGTTTCTGCTGAGCCGCTTCCGCCTGACTGGCCTGGGTAGTCTGTTCGCGGGCACGGCTGGTCTCGGCCTGTTTGGCGGTATCGACCTGACGCGCCTGTTGCGTCTGCATCGCCTGCGTCGAGCTTACCCCGGGATTCACTGCGCTGATTGCCATGATAGCCTCCTGTTTTCAAAGTTCGCCACCCTCGAAAGGTGCCGACCGACTCACACCGCGACGTTGATCAGCGTACCGGTGGTTTCTCCCTGCGTATTGACCACCGGCTGCGGCGCTGCGGCCTCTGCCTGTGTCGTGCTCTGGGTTCGCGCCTGCGACTGAACAGCATTACTGACGACTGCATTCACCGTCTCACCCACTTGGCTCAAAGACTCCGACGCACGCACATTGCGCTGCGCGCCGGTGGCGACATCCCGCGCCTGCCCCGCCTCGACCCGCAATGTTCTGGCACCCTCTTGGGCGCGATCCGCGTTGGTCTGCGCCTCGCTCGCCTTCTCGCTCAATGCGCGCGCTTCCTGATTGGCCTGATCGGCAAAACGGCGCGCCTGCTGCAACTGCAACTGCGCCCACGCCGCCTGCATGGCCTGATCGGTTCCGGATGATGTAGAGGTGACGCTCATGATAGCCCCCTGCTCTTGCTACTGGTTGGGAATAATATACGCCTTATTCCTCTTTAAATACAAGTGGCTTCTTGTCACAAACGCCCCATCTTCGGCAATTCCCCCACCAGCGGCGCAACGTAATCAAGCCAAGCCTGCGTCACGTCGTTACCCGCTGCATTGATGTACTCGTCTTTCATCTCGGTCGCCTCGCGCGCCACGGAAGACAATGGCGTGATGAAACACTCGCTGGCATACGGCTTGCTGCCGAGGCGACGGATCGCCACCGAGCCGGGTTCGCCTGTCGCCACAGCATGGTTCACCGCATGATCACCGACCATGCGCGCCTCCCGCGCATCTATCTCCGAGACGATGGTTGGAAAAGAACGCTGCAAGTAGCCGAAGGTATCGGCACGCACGCGCACCTTCTGTCCGGGAAATGCCTCTTTCACCAGCGCGGCCAATGTGTCGCCCAGCGCACCCGAGCCGGACAATTGCACGTTGCCGTGCGAATCTTTTTCGCCGCTGGTCGATATCGGATTGCCGTCCTTGTCGGTGATACCCTCGGAAGCAGCGATCACGCAACGACCGTATTTCGCCACCGCGTCGCGCACGTCCTGCTTGAATTGTTCGACGTCGAACACGCGCTCCGGCAGATAGATCAGATGCGGGCCATCGCCTTCGGCCTGGCGAGCCAGCGCCGAGGCCGCGGTCAGGAAGCCGGCGCTGCGCCCCATCACCACGTTGACCTTGATGCCTTGCAACGCGCGGTTATCGCGGTCGTCGCCCATAAAGGCGAGTGCGACGAAGCGCGCCGCCGAAGCGAAACCGGGACAGTGGTCGGTGACCTTGAGGTCGTTGTCTATGGTCTTGGGGATATGGACGGTGCAGAAATCGTACTTCGCCTCTTTCGCCATCTCGGCGATGATGTGCGCGGTTTCGGCGGAGTCGTTGCCGCCGATGTAGAAGAAGTAGCGCACGTCGTTCTTGCGGAACACCTCGAACACCTTCTCGCATTCGGCCTTGCCGGGCTTCAGGCGCACCGAACCCAGCGCTGCGGCCGGCGTCGTGGCGACCAGTTCAAGCTGATCCACGCTCTGCGTGGTCAGGTCGATGAAATCTTCCTTCATGATGCCGGCAATACCGTGTCGCGCGCCGAGTATGCCCGTGATATTAGCCTGCTTGCGCGCAGCCAGTACCGCACCGACCAGCGACTGATTGATTACCGCAGTCGGGCCACCCGATTGACCTATCACCATTTTTCCAACCAGTTTTGTTCCCATAGCACCATCTCCTCAGTTTTAAAGTCACTGTCGCATTCTAAACCGAATGCGCCTTAGCAGCATCGTCACGCATCGCATATAATCACAGTCTGTCAATTCATCCATCGCTAAGGAAGTCGCATGAGTCTGTTAAACGTCCGCCCCGGCAACAATCTGCCCCACGAATGCAATGTCATCGTTGAGATCCCGAAACATGCCGACCCGGTCAAGTACGAAGTAGACAAGGATGCCGGCGTACTGATCGTGGATCGCTTCATCGGCTCACTGATGCGCTATCCGGCCAACTACGGTTTCATCCCCGAGACCATTGCCGACGACGGCGACCCGGTCGATGTGCTGGTCGTCACACCTTTCCCCATCGTGCACGGCGCAATCATCTCCTGCCGACCTGTCGGCGTGTTGCAGATGTCCGACGAAGGCGGCGACGATGCCAAGATCATCGCGGTCCCCACTGACAAGCTGACCCCGCTGTACCACAACGTGCTGTCCTACAAGGATCTGCCGGAGATCACGCTGGAGCAGATCAAGCACTTCTTCGAACTGTACAAGGCGCTGGAACCGGGCAAATGGGTCAAGATCAGGGGCTGGGAAGGCGTGGAAGCCGCCCATACCGAGATCAACAACGGCCTCGCGCTTTACAAGGCCAGCGCAAACAAATAACCCGCAGCGGGGGAGACCAACATGACGGCACAGATCATCGACGGCAAGGCTATCGCGCAGGAAGTGCGCGCCGAATGGAAACTGCGCGCCGACGCGCTGAAAGCGCGCGGCATCACGCCGGGGCTGGCAGTCATCATCGTCGGCGAAGACCCGGCCTCCAAGGTGTACGTCGCCAACAAGGTGAAAGCCTGTGCCGAACTGGGTTTGCATTCCGAGCACATCGCACTATCCGCCGACACCTCAGAGGCCACACTGCTGGACAAGATCGCCGAGCTGAACGCCGACCCGAAGATACACGGCGTGCTGGTGCAACTGCCGGTACCCAAACACATCGACAGCGACAAGGTATTGAACGCCATCAGCCCGGACAAGGACGTGGACGGCTTCCACCCGATGAACGTCGGCGCGCTGGTCACCGGCAACATGCGCTTCGCGCCTTGCACCCCTTACGGTTCGCTGATCCTGCTGCAAAAGAGCGGTGTCAGTATCGAAGGCAAACACGCCGTGGTGATCGGTCGCAGCAACATCGTCGGCAAGCCGATGGCGCTGCTGCTGTTGCAGCACAACGCCACCGTCACCATCTGCACATCGAAGACCGTCGATCTCGCGAAGTACACGCGCGATGCCGACATTCTGGTGGTCGCGACAGGCAGGGCTAAGATGGTCACCGGCGACATGATCAAACCGGGCGCGGCAGTGATTGATGTCGGCATCAACCGCATGGCGGATGGCAAACTATGCGGCGATGTGGATTTCGAGTCAGCGAAAAAAGTGGCCGGGTGCATCACGCCGGTACCCGGCGGTGTCGGGCCGATGACGATTACGATGCTGGTGGCAAATACGGTTCAGGCGGCGGAACGCGCTGCGCGATAGCCCAACGCTGACAGAAAAACTCCGCTTTATCTCATCATTCCCACTCGATAGTCGCGGGTGGCTTCCCTGAGATGTCGTACACCACGCGGTTGATGCCGCGCACTTCATTGATGATCCGGTTGGACACCTTGCCCAGCAGCTCGTACGGCAGGTGTGCCCAATGCGCGGTCATGAAATCCTGCGTCTGTACCGCACGCAAGGACACCACCCACTCGTAGGTGCGGCCATCGCCCATCACGCCAACAGATTTCACCGGCAGGAACACCGTGAAGGCTTGGCTGGTCAGGTCGTACCAGCTCTTGCCGCTGGCGTCTTTGGTGTTGCGCAGTTCTTCGATGAAGATGGCATCGGCGCGGCGCAACAGTTCGGCGTATTCGCGCTTCACTTCACCGAGAATGCGCACGCCTAGGCCGGGGCCAGGGAACGGGTGACGGTACACCATGTCCGCAGGCAGACCCAACGCCACACCGAGTTCGCGCACTTCGTCCTTGAACAGTTCGCGCAGCGGTTCCAGCAGCTTCAGATGCATGGATTCCGGCAGGCCACCGACGTTGTGGTGCGATTTGATGGCGTGCGCCTTTTTGGTCTTGGCACCGGCCGATTCGATCACGTCCGGGTAAATCGTGCCCTGCGCCAGCCACTTCGCGCTCTTGAGCTTCGCGGACTCGCGCTGGAACACCTCTACGAACTCGCGGCCGATGATCTTGCGCTTCTGCTCGGGGTCTGAAACGCCGGTCAGGTGTTTCATGAACTCGTCGCTGGCATCCACATGGATGATCTTCATGTGCATGTGGTCGCCAAAAGTTTCCATTACCTGCGCGCCTTCGTTCAGGCGCAACAGGCCGTTATCCACGAACACACAGATCAACTGATCGCCGATCGCGCGATGGATCAGCGCGGCCGCAACGGACGAATCCACGCCACCGGACAGGCCGAGGATGACCTCTTCGTCGCCGACCTGCGCCTTGATCTTCGCCACCGCCTCGGCGATGTAGTCCGGCATGTTCCAGTCCTGACCGCAGCCGCAGATGTCGTGCACGAAGCGACCGATGATCGCCTTGCCCTGATGGGTGTGGGTCACTTCCGGATGGAACTGCACCGCGTAGTAGCGGCGCGATTCGTCGGCCATCGCGGCGAACGGCGTAGCCTCGTTGGAAGCGATCACCGAGAAGCCGGGCGGAATCGCGGTGACCTTGTCGCCGTGGCTCATCCACACGTCGAGCAGGCCGTGGCCTGCCGCGTTGCTCTTGTCCTGAATGCCGTCGAATAGTTTGGAGTGTCCCTGCGCACGAATCTCGGCATAGCCGAACTCGCGAACCTTGCCGCTCTCGACCTTACCGCCCAACTGCGCCGCCATGGTCTGCATGCCGTAGCAAATACCGAACACCGGCACCCCCAAGTCGAACACGACCTGTGGTGCTTTCGGCGTTTCCTCTTCGTACACCGAGTTGGGCCCGCCGGAAAGGATGATGCCCGCCGGATCGAAGGCGCGAATGTCGGCTTCGCTCATGTCCCAGGGATGCAACTCGCAATAGACATGCGTCTCGCGCACGCGGCGGGCGATCAGTTGCGTGTACTGTGAACCGAAGTCGAGGATGAGGATTTTTTTGTGCATGTCTTTTTAGGATTAAGGATTCTGGAATTAGGATTTAGGAAAGTCAGAAGCAGGCTTCTTCAAATCCAAAATCCCAGTTCCTAAATCCTAGTCAATGTGGTAATTCGGCGCTTCCTTGGTGATCTGCACGTCGTGCACATGCGATTCGCGGATACCGGAAGAGGTGATCTCGACGAACTCAGCTTTGGCATGCATGGTGGCGATATCGGCGCAGCCCAGATAGCCCATGCTGGCGCGCAATCCGCCCAGCAACTGATGAATCACCGCCAGCACGCTGCCCTTGTAAGGCACGCGTCCCTCTACTCCCTCCGGCACCAGTTTGTCCTGATTGCTTTCACCTTCCTGAAAGTAGCGGTCACTGGATCCCTGCTGCATCGCACCCAGACTGCCCATACCACGATAGGACTTGTACGAACGCCCCTGAAACAATTCGATCTCGCCCGGCGCTTCTTCGGTCCCGGCAAACAGCCCGCCCAGCATCACGGCATTGGCACCCGATGCGATCGCTTTGGCAATGTCTCCGGAAAAACGGATACCGCCATCTGCGATCAGCGGGACGCCAGTTCCCTGCAAGGCCTTGGCCACGTTCTGTATCGCGGCGATTTGTGGCACTCCCACTCCGGCAACGATACGCGTGGTACAGATAGAGCCGGGGCCGATACCGACCTTTACCCCATCCGCACCGTGATCCATCAGCGCCTGTGCAGCAGCAGCAGTAGCAATATTCCCGCCGATCACTTCGACGTGGGGAAAGTTGTCCTTGACCCAACGAACGCGGTCCAGCACACCCTGCGAATGGCCGTGAGCAGTATCCACCACGATCACATCCACGCCAGCTTCGGCCAGCAATGCGACACGCTCTTCCGTTCCCTCACCCACACCGACGGCCGCGCCAACGCGCAAACGCCCCAAGCCGTCCTTGCTGGCCAGAGGGTGCTCGCTCGACTTAAGAATATCCTTTACCGTCATCAAGCCGCGCAACTCAAATGTGTCGTTCACCACCAGAACACGTTCGATACGGTGTTTGTGCATCAAATTGCGCGCCTCTTCCAGATTGGCGTTCTCCTTGACGATGATCAGACGCTCGCGCGGCGTCATGATGTTTTGGATAGGTTGATCGAGATTATTCTCGAAGCGCAAATCGCGATTGGTCACAATACCGACCAGTTGTTTGCCCTGCACCACAGGCAAACCCGATATCTTGTGCTGACGGGTCAGCGCCAGCACATTGCGCACCGTCATATCGGCGGTGATGGTAATGGGATCCTTGACCACGCCGCTCTCAAAGCGTTTGACCTTGGCGATCTTCGCGGCCTGCGCATAGGCCGACATATTCTTGTGGACGATGCCGATTCCACCCTCCTGTGCCAGTGCTATCGCCAGACGCGACTCTGTGACGGTATCCATCGCGGCGGAAAGCAGCGGAATGTTCAGGCTAATTTTTCGCGTCAGTTGCGTGCGCAGACTGACATCGCGCGGTAACACATTGGAATAGGCGGGGACGAGCAGAACGTCGTCAAAGGTAAGAGCTTTCTGAATAATGCGCATGTTGAGCTACTCTCGGCAAAGCGCGCATTATACGCACGCAGGGCAAGGCAGTAAATCGAGCTTGAAAACGGCGGGCGTTACAGTGCCGACTCGTCGGTTTCCCCGGTACGGATGCGGATAACGCGCTCCACTGGAGAAACAAATATCTTGCCGTCGCCAATCTTTCCGGTATGCGCCGCCTTGACGATGGCATCAACCGCAGTTTCGAGCAACCCGGACGAAACGACCACCTCGACCTTGATTTTGGGCAGAAAGTCCACCACGTATTCCGCGCCACGATAGAGTTCGGTATGGCCTTTCTGCCGTCCGAATCCCTTCACCTCAGTCACGGTCAACCCGCTCACACCCAATTCGGAGAGTGCCTCGCGCACTTCGTCCAGCTTGAAAGGCTTGATAACGGCTTCGATCTTTTTCATGGCGGGTTCCTGAATAAATGAGGAGAATTTTCTGTCAGGCGCATTGTATCAAGAGATGCACCACTAACAAGCCTTGCCGGAAAAAACAGCAACCACATGTTCATGATGGTTCTTCAGCGCCATCTCCTGCGGCGTAGTGCCATCCCCGAGGCGCGCCCCGGGATCTGCCCCCTTGTCCAGCAGCATCTTTACCGTTGCCAGATGACCATTGGCCGCGGCCTTGTGCAGGGGCGTCCAACCGTCATCTGAGGCCGTATTCACATCCGCCCCGCAACCGATCAAGATCACGCTGGACGACAGATGGCCACGCGTCGCAGCCTGCAATAACGGAGTCCATCCATGCTTGCTGCGAGCATCAACATCAGCTTGCCGGCTTAACAGCAACTCCAGCGCCTTGCTGTAGCCGTTGAAGGCCGCCCAATGCAGAGCGGTATATCCGGCCTTGTCCCTATGCCGGACAACGGCACCGTTATCGAGCAACAGTGCCACCATTTCGAGATTGCCGTTGAAGGCCGAAATCATCAGCGGGGTCCATTTTCGCTCGTCATAGACATTGGCATGCATTCCCGCACCGAGAAACAACTCCACAAGCTCGCGATTCCCGTATTCAGCGGCCTGAATAAGACCCAATGGCGTAAAAGACAGCCCGCTCTGCTCGATCCGGCTTCTGACCACATCCGGTACATCGGCCCACAGATCGACCTCTCCTTGATGAATCTGGCGCGAACTCACCATACTGAGATACATGATGTCGGAAGCGACCTCTTCAGGGAAGCCGGCACGGCTGCCGCGGTTGTCCACCATCAACTCGACGAAATAATCGTCTATTGCAGGACTGTCCCATAGCTCCATGAGCTTGGACAAGATGTTGGGAAACTGCCGCGCCAGAGCATGCGGATAGTTTTGTACCCGATTGTTAAGTATGGTCAGAAGTCTCGCATCCATATATCAATCGACCGCATCAATTAACAGGAAAACTGCAAAAGCCCCACCATGGGCCAAAGCTTGGCTGAAATCAGCATCAAGACAGAGAGCGATACACCACCGATACGATCTCCAATTCCTGAACCCCGACCGGTGTACGCAACGAAGCCGCCTCGCCCTCACGCAATTTGAACAAGGCCCGCGCCAGCGGCGACACCCAACTTATCAGACCCCGTCCGACATCCGCTTCATCGACGCCCACGATACTGTAAGTGTTCTCACACCCCTGATCATCGCATACCGTCACGGTCGCGCCAAAGAACACCTGCCCGCACTCGCCGCGCAATGCGGGATCGACCACCTCGGCGGACTCCAGACGCTTGCGCAGAAAACGCACGCGTCGGTCGATCTCGCGCAAGCGCTTTTTACCATAGATATAGTCGCCATTCTCGGAACGATCCCCGTTCGAAGCGGCCCAGGAAACCGTTCTGACCAGCTCCGGACGCTCAACCTTCCAAAGCGATTCCAATTCCTGCTTCAGCTTCAGGTAGCCGCCGGGCGTGATGTAGTTCTTCGTTCCCACGGGCAACTGCAACGATGTTTCCACATCGTCGTCATCGCCATCATCTTCCCGAGTAAATGCCTTGCTCATAACGTTTGCTGTCTTCTGAAATCCGCGCACACTATGCCGCCAAGCGGCTTTATCCGCAAGCCGCGCCATAACCGAATAACACCGGTTCACTCTTTTCGCGGCACGGGTATAATTCGCGCCAACGTCCAACCCGCAAGGAAAAATCGTGTCCCTCTCCACCCGCGTGCAAGCCATCAAACCCTCCCCCACTTTGGCCGTCGCCGCCCGCGCCGCGAAGCTGAAGGCTGAAGGAAAGGATATCATCGGACTGGGCACCGGCGAGCCGGATTTCGACACACCGCAACACATCAAGAACGCCGCGATCGAGGCGATCAACAAGGGCTTCACCAAATACACTGCAGTCGGCGGCACGCCGTCGCTGAAGCAGGCGATCATCGCCAAGCTCAAGCGCGACAACGGGCTGGATTACACCGCGAAACAGCTTCTGGTCTCCTGTGGCGGCAAGCAGAGTTTCTTCAACTTAGTGCTGGCGACCATCAATCCCGGCGACGAAGTCATCATCACCGCGCCATACTGGGTATCCTATCCCGACATCGTGCTGATCGCCGAAGGCAAACCGGTGATCGTGCAGGCCGACATCGCGCAAGGTTTCAAGCTGACCCCGGCGCAATTGGAAGCGGCCATTACCCCCAAGACCCGCATGATCGTCATCAACAGTCCGAGCAATCCTTCCGGTGCTGTGTATACGCTGGAGGATCTGAAGGCGCTGGGCGAAGTGCTGCGCAAACATCCGAACATCCTGATCGCCACCGACGACATGTACGAACACATCGCGCTGACCGATGAGAAATTCTGCAACATCCTGAACGCCTGCCCCGACCTGTATCCGCGCACCATGGTGCTGAACGGCGTGTCCAAAGCTTACGCGATGACCGGCTGGCGTATCGGTTACGCGGCAGGAGCGGAGGACATCATCACCGCGATGGAGAACGTGCAGTCGCAAAGCACTTCCAACCCCGCATCCATTTCGCAGGTGGCAGCCGAGGCCGCATTGAACGGCGACCAGAACTGCCTCGCACCGATGATAGCTGCGTTCCGTGAGCGTCACGTGTTTGTAGTAAACGAGCTGAATAAGATTCCGGGCGTGAAGTGCCTGATGGCCGGCGGCGCGTTCTACGCCTTCCCCGATGCGCGCGATGCCATCGCCAGACTACACCAGCAAGGCAAGCTCAAAGAAACCACCGACATTGCGCTGTCCGAATACCTGCTGGCGGAAGCCGGCGTCGCCGTTGTGCCCGGCTCGGCCTTCGGCAGCGAAGGCTACTTCCGCATCTCGTTCGCCACTTCGATGGTCAACCTGCAACAAGCACTGGAGCGCATGACCAAGGCCTTGTCCTGAGCACGTCGCTCACGCCGCAACGCCCCAACATGCGTGACAAAAACAAGAAGGCCGCTTGCGCGGCCTTCTTGTTTATTGCTTGATACTTCGGGCTTGTGACTACTTGGTCACACGCACACGCTTCTCTTCCTTCACCACCGAGCGTATCTCTACACGACGGTTCTGTGCACGACCTTCAGCAGTCTTGTTGTCGGCAACCGGCTGCTCCATGCCATAGCCGCTGGTGCTGATGCGGGCCGCATCCACACCGTTATTGACCAGATACTTCTTGACCGAAGCAGCACGCTTCTCGGAAAGTTTCTGGTTGTATGGCTTGCTACCGCGACTGTCGGTATGACCACCGACTTGCAGGTGCGCATCCGGATACTTGGAGGCAAAACTGACCACTTCGTTGAGTCTGGGAATGGCTGTGTCCCGCAATTTCGCCGAGTCCGTGTCAAAGTTGGCACCGTCGATGGTGACCGGTTTTTCTTCCAGCAGCGTCTTCCATGCATCAGCTTGCGGCGCAGGAGGAGTCGGCTGCTTCACTTCTTCCTTCGGCGGCACAACGACCGGTTTCGGAGTATCAAAGTAGTAATTCACACCGATGGTGAAGTTGTCATTGTTCAATTTGCTCGCTGCATTCTTGCCGCTGCCTGTGGTGTACTCGCCAGCCACGCTCCATTGCGGAGCGAACTTGTACTCGATACCCAGCCCCAGATGCGCCGCACTGCCGCCGATGTTGCTGGCCGCGCCATTACCGTTGGTGCGCGCATAGCCAATCTTGGCATAAGGCATCCAGTTGCCGCCATCAATCCCCAGCTTGGCATCGATACCGTAGGCACTGCTGCCATAGGAGAACGGGGCAGGTGCATGAGCCGCATTGCTGTTCGAATCAATGAAACCGTTCACACCCAGCAGAAAACCGTCCATGTTCCAGTTATGACCGCCTTCCAAGCCATAGGTGGTTGCACTTCGGGTATCCACACCGGTCACATTGGAGCGGTTGGAACCGATCTTGCCACCGATCCAGCTACCATCAAATTCGCTTTCGCCCGCCTGTACCGCCGTCGAACCCAGCATTGCCGAGGCCAATGCAACAAACAACATACTTCTCTTCATCTTTGCTCTCCTTGTTCAAAACAAAATCGGGGGCAAGCCTATTTAAATACCATAAAACCCTCGCCGCGCGCTGATTCTAGCTCAGGCAGGCGCTTCTGACCAGCCTGAACCTGAGCCTGTGCCTGCCTAGCCATTCAATCCAGCGGCGGGGCGACCTTGATGATCTCGTCCGGGGTGGTCAAACCTGCCGCCACCTTTTCAGCACCATTCAGACGCAGCGGCTTCATCCCCTCGCGCAGAGCCAGGGCTTTGATCTTGTTCAGATCGGCATCCTTGACCACCAGTTTTTTCATCTCCGCGCTGAGCGGAAGCATCTCGTAGATGCCGGTACGCCCCCGATAGCCGGTCATGCGGCACTCGAGACAGCCGGTGGCGACGCTCACTTGCGCGGGCTTGGCGGCCTTCCACGGACTGACCAGCTCCTGCCAGGTTTCCGTGCTGATCTCACCCTGCGTTTTGCAATGCGGGCACAGGGTACGCGCCAGCCGTTGCGCCATCACTCCCAGCAATGTGGCGTTGAGCAGGTAAGGCGGCACACCCAGTTCGAGCAAACGCGCGATGGCAGACGGCGCATCGTTGGTATGCAGGGAAGACAACACCAAATGCCCGGTCAGCGCGGCCTGGATCGCCATTTCGGCAGTCTCCACATCGCGTATCTCGCCCACCATGATGATATCCGGATCCTGGCGTAGCAGAGTGCGCACGCCGTCGGCGAAGTTCAGCCCGATGTTGTGCTGCACCTGCATCTGGTTGAACGCCGGCTCGATCATCTCGATCGGATCTTCCACGCTACAGACATTGACCTCCGGCGTGGCCAGCTGTTTCAGCGTGGAATACAGCGTGGTGGTCTTGCCCGAACCGGTCGGCCCCGTTACCAGAATGATGCCGTTGGGCTGGCTCGTCCAGCCGCTCCACAGCACCGTTTGCTCGCGCGAGAATCCGAGATCGGTAAAGTTCTTCACCAATATCTCCGGATCGAAGATACGCATCACAAGCTTCTCGCCGAAAGCGGTCGGCATGGTGGAAAGCCGCAATTCGATCTCGTCGCCGTCCGAGCTCAAAGTCTTGATGCGCCCGTCCTGCGGCCTGCGCTTTTCCACCATATCCATGCGCCCCAGCAATTTGATGCGGTTGGTAATGGCATTGGTTACGCTGGAGGGCAACTGATAAACCTGATGCAGCACCCCGTCGATGCGGAAGCGCACGATACCGATGTCGCGGCGCGGTTCGAGATGGATATCGCTGGCACGCTGCTCGAAGGCATACTTGAACAACCAGTCCACCAGCGTCACCACATGCTGCTCGTTGGCATCAAGATTCTTGTTCTTGCCCAGCTCGACCAATTGCTCGAAGTTCTGCACGCCGACAGACTGTCCGGCCTTAGCCTTGTTGGCGAGCTGCACTGAATTGGCGAGGCTGTATATTTCCGGAAGGTAATGATTGATGTCAGTCGGACTAGCCAGCACCAGCTTGATCTTCAGATTGAGGACGCGCTCCAGCTCCTCCACCCAGTCCGTGACAAAAGGCTCTGCGGTGGCGACCGTCACCTCGCCGTCGCCCAGCTTGACCGGCATGATCTTCAGACGTTCGGCGTAGGACTTGGAGACCACGCTGGCGATGCCGGCGAAGTTCAGCTGCAACGGATCGATGTGAAAATATTGCATGCCGAGGTGCCCTGCCAGCCACTCGGTAAGATATTCGGTCATCAGCAGCTTGTTGGGTGGCGACACGCTGCGCCACTTCTGCTCGCCCACCACCACCAGCGGATGCATCTGTTGGCCGCCGCGATAGTTCTTGAGCAGCCTGTCTGCCTCGACCTGCTCCACCATGCCGTCCCGCACCAGCCACAACAGGACGAATTCCAGCGTCAGCTTGTGGCCCTGCTGTGCCGCGATAAAACTCTCTTTACTCATGTCTGGCTACCCGTAATGAACGGCACAAATCCGAGACGGCTAATCGGCACGACGCTGGCACAACCCGGATGAAGCTCACTCCGGACGCGCCGGACGCCCGTAGTAATAGCCCTGCGCATAATCCACGCCGATCTCGACCAGCATCTTCGCCGTCGCCTCGTCCTCGACGAACTCCGCGACGGTCTTCAAACCGAAACGGTGCGCCATGCTGTTGATGTGTTCGACCATGATGCGGTCGCGCTCGTCGGCGACGATCTGGCGCACGAAACTGCCCTCGATCTTGACGTAGTCGATGGACAGATATTTCAAATACAGGAAGGACGAAAAGCCGCTGCCAAAATCGTCCAGCGCCACGGAAATCTTGCTGCTGCGCAACTCCTCGATCACCGCCCTGACCTGTGTCAGGTTGGGCAAGGCTTCACGCTCGGTCAATTCCAGCACGATGTTTTCGCAGGGCACCCCCATGCCGTTCACCATATCCGGAATACCGCGCACCCATTCCAGATCGTTGAAGCTGCGCGGGAATAGATTGAAGAACATCTTCGCCTGCGGATGCTTGCGTGCGATTCCCGCGTAATGCGCCAGCCCCTTGCGGAACACCTCGCGATCCAGCTCCTGCGCCATGCCCAATTCTTCGGCAACCTCGATGAACTCGCCCGCCGGAATGATGACTTCGCCGTCGCGTATGCGCACCAGCACCTCGAACGCCATCACCTCGCCGGTGCTGACCGTGACGATGGGTTGCAAAAACGCCTCGATACGATCTTCGCGCAACGCCTTGCGCAGAAAATCTCCCTGCTTGAAGATGTGCATCATGCTGCGGTCCGCATCCGAATCGGCCGTCATCACCTGATTCTTGCCGTGCGACTTGGCCTTGTACAGCACCACATCCATCGCGGTATATATCTCCTCCTCGGTCTTGCCGTCTTCCGGGAAGCTGACCATGCTGAAACTGGCCGTGCTGCGCACCTTGCCTACGGGCAACTCGAACTCTTTGTCCGACAGGGTCTGGCAAAGCTTGTTGGCCACCTGCAATCCGCTTTCCGCCGGGGTTTCCGGCAGGATGATGGCAAACTCGTCACCACCCATGCGCGCCAGCACATCGCCACGGCGCAACTCGTCCAGCAACATCGACGATAGCTCCTTGAGCACCATATCGCCGATCGGATGCCCGAAGGTATCGTTGATATATTTAAAATTATCCAGATCGATCATGATCACCGAGAAGCCGTGTTCGTGACGCGCCCCGCGGATGATCTCGTATTGCAGGAACTCCTGGAACTTGCGCCGGTTATACAAGCCGGTCAGCGGGTCGCGGATCGACAACTCCTCAAGCTGAGTGTTGTATTCCTGCACGGTCTTGAGCAGATGGTTGAAATATTCGGCCAGGTCTTTCAGCTCCGGCAACCACCTGGAACTACTCACCCGGCGGCTGAGATCCATATCCACCGTCACGCTGCGTATCACGCTGACCAGATTCGCGATCGGCTGCGCCACCAGATAGCGCAGCTTCAGGTACAGAATCACGAACACCAGCACGATCACGATCAGCGTATAGGCGACGATGGAATTGAACACCTCGCTGAACGACACCTTGAGATTCTGGATGGGATAAGTGATATCGATCACGCCGTGCACCGCCCCCACGTGCGACTGGCTATGGCATGCCATGCATTCTTCGGTCGCCACGATGGGATAAAGATAGCGTATCGAATCCTGGTCGGGAAAGAGCAAAGCATCCTCGCCGCTCTGCAAGGCATGGCTCAGTTCGGCATCGCGCTGGATATGCTCCTGCTCGCCGGCCATTACACCGAACTGTTGCGCGACGATCTCGCCGCGATAGACGCCGATCTTCAGATCGGGAAACGAGGTATTGAGGCGCGCGATGGCCTCGTTGATTTCCTCTTTGTTCCAGCCCTTGCGCATCGCCGAATACAGACTCTGGAACACCAGCTTGGAAGTCTGCTGCGCATCGTCGCGCGCCAGATCGTGTATCGCGCGGTCACGCACGAAACCCGACATGAAAAAGATCAGCACAAAAGCAACGACCATGGCGACCAGCGACAGCAATATCAACAGGCGGCCCAGTGTGAGATTGGTGATGATATTGAGAAACCTTCCCATTTCCCTGCCCTTAATAGAATCATTATTATCGCCAAAGGTACCCTGAACCGGCCTCGCGGTACGCCTCCCCGGCAGCGGCGGAATCCTGCCACAACCCCCGGCTTGGGGCAACAGTTGAGTTCAATCCCGCCTGGATATCCCCAGCATGCCCACCGCGAAACGCACCAACCCATAGCTGAAACGCGCCAGCAAACGCTTCAGCACACCGCTACCCATCGCCTCAACACGCTGCGCATGCCCGGCAATCGCGGCATGCAGACTGGCGCGCAACTCGGCGGCAAAACCTTCGTCGCGCACCAGCAGATTCGCCTCCCGCGCCAGCAGAAGACTGAACGGATCGATATTGGACGAACCGACCGTCGCCCAGCGACCGTCCACAACGGCGACCTTGGCATGCAGAAAACTCGCCTGATACTCGTATATCTCGATACCGCTCGCCAACAACCGCTCGTACAGCGCATGCGTCGCGTAATGCTGCAAACGGTACTCGACCCGCCCCTGCAACAACAACTGCACGCGCACGCCGCGCTGCGCCGCCAGCCTCAGCGCGCGGCGCAAGGTGCGCCCCGGCAGAAAATAGGCATTGGCGATGAGAATCTCATGCTGCGCACCCGCAATGGCCTTCAGATAAGCGCGCTCGATATCGCGCCGGTGACGGAGATTGTCGCGCAACAGCAACGTGGCGGTCGTGAACGCGGCAGGTTTGCCGCCGGAAAAACGCCAGCCCAGCTTATATCCGCTGCGGCGCAAACTCGCCCAGGAAACCACGCCCCACAGATGGCGCATGGCCGCGAGCATCTCCCCGGCCAGCGCACCCTGTACACGCACGGCATAATCGAGACGCGGCATCGCGAACTCGGCACCCGCCGGCATGTCGTCAATGATATTGATACCGCCGACGAACGCCACTTCGCCATCCATCGCCGCCAGCTTGCGATGCATGCGGCGCAAGCGGTTGCGGTGCAATGACCAGGGCGAGATGGAACGCCGGAACCACAATACCTCGACACCGGACACCCGCATATCGTCCACCCACTGCGGCGGCAACTCCGCCGTTCCGAAACCGTCCAGCAACAGATGCACTGCCACCCCGCGCGTCGCCGCGCGCCGCAAAGCCGCAGCAACCAGGTGCCCGGTCGCGTCGGCGGCGAATATATAGGTTTCCAGATAGACAAAATGCCGGGCTGCATCAATCGCGGCACACAGTTGCGGAAAGAACTCGCTGCCGTTCTGCAACAGCATCAACTGGTTGCCGCCCACCTGATGGACGGTACTCATGCTCTCTTCAGCAAAGTGGAAAGCGCCGCATGATCGGACAGCCGCCGCCATGCCGCACCGGCATGCACATCCGTGTGCAGCACTCCGAAGCCGCGCACATAGATACGATCCAGCCGCAACATCGGCAGCGCGGCGGGAAAACTGCGGGCCAATTTTCCGCCGTGCAACTGAAACACATCCTGCAAATCCAACTCCCCCGCCAGCGTGCGGCTCATCTGGTTGCCCCAGTCGTTGAAATCCCCGGCAACGATAAGCGGCATATCCTCGGGAATCTCGCCCTTGACATAGTCGATCAGCGCGCGCGTCTGATCGCGCCGCCCCCGGGCAAACAAGCCGAAATGCGCACACAGACAATGAACACGATAACGCCCGCCGATATCGATCTCGCTATGCAACAACCCCCGGCTCTCGAAGCGATGTGCGGAGACATCCTTGTTCAGCGAACACACGATAGGAAAACGGCTGAGGATCGCATTGCCGTGATGCCCCATCTCGTACACCGAATTCTTGCCGTAAGCGGAATGCGGCCACACCTCCCCGGCAATAAACTCGTGCTGCGGCTCATCCGGATAATTGTGAAAGCGCCGGGCATGGCGCGCATGCTCACCCTGCACCTCCTGCAAAAACACGATATCGGCATTCAACTCATGCAGCCGGTCGCGCAGCTCATGCAGCACCACACGGCGATTGAAATGGGAAAACCCCTTATGAATGTTGTAGGTGGCAATCTTGAGGGAGGTCATGGGTGGGCATTCTACCCAATCGGTGAGACAGGGAGTGGGTGCTCGGTTCATCCGAGCGATGGCGCGCTGAAGAAAACCTATCGCGCGGATGAACCGCGCTCCCACATCAAATTATTTGCTCTCAGCAGGAGCGCAATTTACCTCGAAGGGATTCTTGCACGCTTTGGGTATTGCGCGATGCTTTGCGAGAGTGAACTGCGTTCCGCCGCTATACCCGAACTCATTACAGCGCCACGCCGATCATCGCCACCAGAATCGTCAGCACACCCAGCGTTAAATTGAACCCAACCAGTTTGCGTATCTTCCCCAGCAGTTCGCCCGCCTCCTTCCAGTGCTGTTTGCCGACCTGAACGGTAAACGGCACATAGCAGGCAAAAAACACATAACCGTAAACCAGCATCATCAGCAAACCGGTGGCGAACATGACATGCACATGGCGCGGCACATGCCCCAGGCCGCCGTATTGGTAGATCATGTACAGACCCGTGACCAGAATCGCGCCAACCGCGAGCCATACCCAGTTGAAAAAGCGGCGGAACACGCTGTCCCACAAACGCAGGCGCTCCGGCGGCTGGAGAATTTCAACGGCGGCGGGTCGCAGCACGACATAGGCGAAGAACATGCCGCCGACCCAGATCAACACGCCGAACAGATGGATGATTTTGTAAAGTGTCATGATGGGCTCAAAAAGTATTTCGCGGAGTGTACTGCAACAACTCCCTCACCGGTTTGAAACTCCTGCGGTGCACGTTCGACACGCCGTGCTCGCGCAATGCGGCGAGGTGTGCGGCGGTGGGGTAGCCCTTGTGTCCGTCGAAACCGTAATGCGGATATTGTTCATGCAGTTGCAGCATGAGTTCGTCGCGCGCAGTCTTGGCCAGGATGGAGGCGGCGGAGATGGCGGCGACCTTGCTGTCGCCTTTGACGATGGCTTGGCTGGGAATGCCGGTCTGTGGGCAATACAGACCATCGACCAGCACTTGATGCGGCCGGATGCCGAGCCCTTCCACGGCGCGCTTCATCGCCAGCAGGGTGGCTTGCAGGATGTTGAGGCGGTCGATCTCTTCCACCTCGGCATAGGCGACAGACCAGGCCAAGGCACGTTCGCGGATGATAGGAGCGAGGCGGTCGCGCTGTTTTTCGGAAAGTTTCTTTGAGTCGGCCAGCCCCTCGATGGGGTTCGCTTGGTCGAGGATCACCGCAGCCGCGCTGACCGGCCCGGCCAGCGGGCCGCGCCCGGCTTCGTCGACGCCACAGATCAAAACGATTGAGTGTGCGATGTTCTCTCTCCCTACCCCTATCCCACTAGTGTGGTGTAACGCTCTTGACGGCACTTACGCGCAAACCCTTGTAGGTCGGGCTGCTCGTTGACATAAGTTCCAGATAGCACGCAACAGAACACTAGAGGGAGGGGGATTTATGCAGTTGGCAGATAAGGCTGGATGGCTGCTGCCGCTTTCTGCGCGGTGTTCTGCCGCAGTGTGTGGTGCAGTTCCAGGAAGGTTTCTTCGAGCTGTGCCACCACGCCTTTGTCGTTGACCAGATTGAGCAAGGCCTGCGCCAGATTTTCCGGCGTGGCATCTTCCTGTATCAATTCGGGCACGACGAAGCGCTCGCACAGGATGTTGGGCAGACCGAAATACGGCTGGTAGCGTTTGCGTTTGATCATCCACCAGGAGAAGGCCGGCATCCGGTAGGTGATGACCATCGGTCGTTTGAGCAATGCGCATTCGAGCGTGGCCGTGCCGGAGGCGACCAGCACGCCGTCGGCGGCGATCATCGCGTCCTGCGCGTGGCCGAACAGCAGGGTGATCGGCAGTTGCTGCGCATCGCAGTCATACAGCGCCTGCTCGAAGATGCCGCGCGTCTCGCGGCTGACCAGCGGCACCAGAAAACGCGCATCGGGCACTTGCTGCAATATCAGTTTGGCGGTTTCGATGTAGGTGCGGGCCAGGTGTTTGACTTCGCTCTGGCGGCTGCCGGGCAGGAAGGCATACACCTTGGCATGCAGCGGAATGCGCATGGTTTCGCGCATCTCGGCGCGTTTGGGGAAGTCCGGCAACATGTCGGCCAGCGGGTGGCCGACGTAATCCACCGGAATACCGGCTTCCCGGTAAATCTTCGGTTCGTGCGGGAACAGTGCCAGCATGTGCGACACGGCACGCTTGATCTTGCCGATGCGTTCGCCGCGCCATGCCCATATGGAGGGGCTGACGTAGTGGATGGTGGGAATGCCCTTCTGCTTCAGGGCAAGTTCCAGATCCAGATTGAAGTCCGGCGCATCCACGGCGATGAACAGGTGCGGGGGATGACCCAGAAAATGCTCGCGCAGTTTGCGGCGTATCCCGACGATCTCGCGGTAATGTCGCAGCACTTCGACATAGCCGCGCACGGCGAGCTTTTCCATGGGGAACAGCACTTCCATGCCGGCCGCTTTCATTCTGGGGCCGCCGATACCGATGAAGTGTATCTCCGGGCGGCTTTCTTTCAGCGCTTCCATCAGGTGGCTGCCGAGCATGTCCCCCGATGCTTCGCCCGCAACGATGCCGATTACAATTCTTTTCTGCTGCATGAAAAAACCTTTGCTCTTCCCGTTCTAACGAACGATGCCACGGGTAGATGTCGCGAGGAATTCGGAGAGCAACTGCAACTCCGGATGTGCTGCCGATTGCCCCCCGATCTCGGCCTTGGCCTCGTCGAAACTCTTGCCGGATTTGTACAGCGTCTTGTAGGCACGTTTGATCGCCATGATCGCATCGCCGGAGAATCCGCGCCGTTTCAGACCTTCCGAATTGATGCCGTGCGGTGCGGAAGGATTGCCCGAGGCCAGCACGTAGGGCGGCACGTCCTGCAACAGGATGGTGCCCATGCCGGTGATGATGTGTGCGCCTATCCTGACGAACTGGTGTACCACGGTGAAACCGCCAAGGATGGCGTAATCGCCGACGTGCACATGCCCGGCCAGCTGCGAGTTGTTGGCAAATATGGTGTGGTTGCCGACCTGGCAATCGTGCGCCAGATGCACGTAGGCCATGATCCAGTTGTGATTGCCGACGCGGGTGACGCCGGCATCCTGCGCGGTGCCGAGATTGAAGGTGCAGAACTCACGGATGGTGTTGTGGTCACCGATCTCCAAGCGCGTCGGTTCGTTGGCGTATTTTTTGTCCTGCGGTATCTCGCCCAGCGAGCAGAATTGGAAGATGCGGTTGTGCTTGCCGATGCGGGTGTGTCCGTTGATCACCACATGCGGGCCGATCACCGTGCCTTCGCCGATCTCAACATGCTCGCCGATGACGGAATACGGCCCCACCTCGGCATCGCCGGCGATTCTGGCATTCGGGTGGACTATTGCGGTCGGATGGATCATGTGCGCCTCTCGATTGGCAAAATCACGCGACCGATTTGACGGTACACATCAGTTCCGCTTCGGCCGCCAGTTGCCCGTCCACTTCAGCTTTGGCTTTGAATTTGAACACGCCGCGCATGCTGCGTGTCAGGGTCACGCTGATGATGAGCTGGTCGCCGGGGCTGACTGGTCGCTTGAAACGCGCGCCGTCGATGCCGGCGAAGTAGTACACCGACTTGTCGTCGGGCTTGCTGTCCATCGACTTGAACGAGAGCAGCGCGGCGACCTGGGCCATCGCCTCGATGATGAGCACGCCGGGCATCACCGGATGATGCGGGTAATGGCCGGGAAAGAACGGCTCGTTGATGGTGACATTCTTCAGCGCAACGATGTCCTTGCCGGGCTCGACCGACAGGACGCGATCGACCAGCAAAAAGGGATAGCGGTGCGGCAGATGTTCGAGGATGGCATGTATATCCATGGTGATGCTCATTGTGGTTTCCTTTCAGCAAAGCTTGTTTTCAATGTTTCGATCTGTTGCTCCAGTGCCTTGATGCGTTTTGCCATTTCGTCGAGATGGCGCAGATGCACCGCGTTCCTGCGCCACTCCTCCTGTTTGGAGAGGGGATAGATGGCCGCATAGGAGCCCGCCTCGCGGATGGATTTTCCGACCAGCGTATGGGCGGCGACCTCGACATGGTCGGCCAGCTGCAAATGTCCAAGGATGCGCGCGCCGCCGCCGATCAGGCAGTATTTCCCGATCACCGCACTGCCGGCGATGCCGGCGCACCCGGCAACGGCGGTATGCGCACCGATGCGCACGTTATGCGCGACCTGTATCTGGTTGTCCAGTTTCACGCCGTCCTCGATCACCGTGTCATTGAGCGCACCGCGGTCTATCGTGGTGTTCGCGCCAATCTCAACGTCGTTGCCGATGACCACGCGCCCGATCTGCGGGATCTTGATCCAGCGTCCTTCGTCCATCGCGATACCGAAACCGTCGGAGCCGATCACCACGCCCGAATGCGCGATCAGGTCATCGCCAATCACGCAGCCGTAGTAGATGGTCACACGCGGATACAAACGGGCACGACGGCCGATCACCACGTTGTCGCCTATGCAGCAGCCTTCACCGATCACCGAATGCGCGCCGATGACCGCGCCTTCGCCAATGACCGCCGTCGCGGCGATGCTGGCGCTCGGGTCGATGCGCGCCCCCGGCACTATCACGGCGGCGGGATGGATGCCCGGCACGATTTCCGGCAAAGGGTTGAGCAGCGCGGAAACCTTGGCGAAGTAGGCGTAGGGATTGTCGGTCACGATGCGCGGCAATCCGGTCGCATCAGCATCCGCTTCGGCAAGGATGAGCGCGCCGGCGCGGGTGGTCTCCAGCTGCGCGCGGTACTTGCTGTTGGTGAGGAAGCTGATGTGGTGCGCCTGGGCATGTTCCAGCGTGGCGATCTGCGCGACACGGACCTCGCCGTCGCCCAGCACGCGTCCGCCCAGTCTGTCCGCTATATCGCGCAGCCGATAGGTGTCACTCATACCGGTCATTCCGACACGGGCGGACTATCACTTGGCCTCTTTGCCGCCTGCCGCCTTGCCGTCAGCTGCATCACTGGACAGATATCTGATGACCTTGTCGGTGATGTCGATCTTGGGGTTGCGGTACACCGCTTCCTGCAGGATCAGGTCGAATTTGTCAGCTTCGGCGATGGCCTGAATGGCCTTGTTGGCACGCTCCAGCACGCGCGCCAGTTCTTCGTTCTTGCGCAGGTTGAGGTCCTCGCGGAATTCGCGCTGCATGCGTTGCAGGTTGACGTTCAGCGCAGTCAGTTCGCGTTCCTTGTTGCGATGGTCGGCATCGGTCAGTTTGCCGCCTTCTTTTTCCAGCAGCGTCTGCAATTCCTTGGCCTGTTTGAGCAGTTTTTTGATCTCCGCATCACGTCCGGAAAATTCCTTCTCGATACGTTTTTCCGCCTGTGTCGCGGGAAGCGATTCGCGCAACACGCGCTCGGTATCCACCACGCCGACCTTAAAGTCGGCTGCCTGCACCCACCCTGCACCCAGCATCGCCACCAGCAAGGTCAATCCCATGATCGATTTCATCGTTTACTCCTTTTCCATTGTAAGCGGCGACCCGCTTGCTGTTCGCAAGCGGGCTGCCAGCATTTGATCTAGAACATCGAACCCATATTAAACTGGAACCGCTGCAATCTATCGACCTTCTGTTCATTGAGCGGTAGCGCATAACTGAACTTGATCGGCCCCATCGGCGAAATCCAGGTGAGCGCGCCGCCCGCCGAATAGCGCAGGCCGGAACTCCCCGGCAAATCTCCCGGCCCGTATATCGCGCCCGCATCGACGAACGCGCTGATACGAACCGATTTTTCCTTGCCCAGCCCAGGGAATGGCACCATCATCTCGGCATTGCCAACCACCCGGCGTGTGCCGCCCAACACTGCACCGGTCGAATCCTGCGGTCCCAGGGAGTTGGATTCATAGCCGCGCACCGAGCCGGTACCTCCTGCATAGAAATTCTTAAAGAACGGCATATCCTTACCGCCGTATCCTCCGGCCACACCCAGTTCACCGTTCAACAGCAGCGTGACATCGGTGGCCACCGGGTAATACCACTGGTGCTGATAGTTCAGCTTGTAATAGCGCATATCGAACACCGGCAAAGCCACCTCGGCAAAGGCGCGCTGCACGGTGCCTTCTGTGGTGTAGATCGCGCTGTCGCGGCTATCCCGCCCCCATCCCACGGTACCCGTGACCGAGGTGCTTTTCGCGCCGAAGGTATTCACATACTGGGTGAGGCGTGCCGGCGCGCCGGGCTGTAACCCCAACTTGGTCTGTTCGAACGCCAAACCGTAGTTGATCCCCTCATCCTCGTCCACCGGCACGCCGAAACGCACGCCGCCCCCCAGCGTGTGGGAAGCGTACTGGCTGACTGCCGTACTGCGCGAATCGGTGTTGCGCTGATAAAGATCGAAGCCCCGGCTCACGCCGTCATCGGTGAAATAGGGATTGGTATAGGAAAAGGAATAGACCTGGTTGACCTTGCTGGTATTGATATTGACTGCCGCATGATTGCCGCTGCCAAACAGGTTGGCTTGGCTCACCCCGCCAGTCAGCGTCAAACCGTCACCATTGGAAAAGCCTGCACCGGCCGAGATGCTGCCGGTGGATTTTTCTTCCACCGTGACATTCACGTCCATCTGGTCATTGGTGCCCTGAACCGGCTGTGTTTCCACGTTCACTTCGGCAAAGAAATCCAGTTTGTCCACGCGCTGCTTGGACTTCTTAATCCTGCCAACATCGAACCATGCGCCTTCGACCTGGCGAAATTCACGGCGAATCACCTCGTCGCGTGTCTTGTCGTTGCCGGCGATGTTGATGCGGCGGATATACACGCGCGCGCCCGGGTCAACCAGAAAATTGAACGACACCTCATGCTTTTCTTTGTCTATCTCGGGTATCGCATTCACGTTGGCGAAAGCGTAGCCTTCCTGCCCCAGACGCTCGCTGATCTTTTTGTTAGTCTCGGTCAATGCGTTGCGCGAGAAGTGATCTCCCGTCTTCACCATAACAAGACCTTCTACCTCTTCTTTTGCGACGATCGTGTTGCCGGACACGCCCACTTTGGCCACGGTGTATCTCGATCCCTCGCTAAAATTGATGGTGATGTAGATATCCTTCTTGTCCGGCGTAATCGACACCTGGGTCGAATCTATTCTGAAATCGAGATAACCGCTGTCCATATAGTGCGAACGCAGCGCCTCCATGTCGGCCGACAGCTTTTGTTTGGAATATTGGTCGTTCTTGCTGAACCAGCTCATCCAGTCCGGCGTGCTCAGTTTCATCAGATCGAGCAGTTCCTGCTCCTGGTAATCCTTGTTTCCGATCAGATTGATCTGCTTGATCTTGGAGACTTCTCCCTCCACCACATTGAACACGATAGCAACTCGATTTCGTTCCAGATCCGTAACGGAGGTGTTCACGCTGACCGCGTACTTGCCGCGCGCCACGTACTGGCGCTTCAACTCATGCACCGCCTTGTCCAGCGCGCCTTTGTCAAAGATACGAGCTTCGGCCAGCCCCGCATATTTCATATTGTCTTTGAGCTGCTGCGACGGAAAATCCTTGATGCCGTTCAATGTGATGCTGGCGATGGAGGGACGTTCGCGCACCAGCACAATCAGCACGCCCTGCTCCACTTCCAAACGCACATCCTTGAAAAAACCCGTGGCATAAAGCGCCCGTATCGCCGCCGCGCCTTGTTCGTTGTCCAGCGTATCGCCGACCTTGACCGGCAGATAGCTGAACACGGTACCGGCCTCGGTGCGCTGTATGCCTTCGACCCGAATGTCCTTGACCGTGAAAGGCTCGAAAGCCCAAGCCGGGGACATGCAAAGCAGGGAGATCAATCCCGCCAGTTTTTTTATTTTCATGTGTATTCAACCTGAAATGAGGCGATTTATATCGTTGTATACCGCAAACACCATCAGCGTACCGAGCAGCGCGATGCCGATCCTCTGGCCTATCTCCCAAGCCCGTTCGGAAACCGGACTACCTTTGAGCAATTCGGCGACATAATACAACAAGTGCCCGCCATCCAATAAGGGGATGGGCAGCAGATTCAACACTCCCAGACTGATGCTGATCAGCGCCAGGAAGCCGAGATAGGACACGGCACCCATTTCCGCCGACTGTCCGGCATAGTCGGCGATGGTGATCGGCCCGGAGAGGTTTTTCATCGAAACCTCGCCCAGCACCATTTTCCCCATCATTTTCAAACTGATGACCGAAGTCTCCCAAGTCTTGCGCAAGGCCTGACCAAGCGCGGCGAACGGCCCATAGCTCACCTCGGTCAGCATCGCTTCCCATTCTGTCTTGTCGATTTGCGGGGCCGCGCCTATCCTGCCGATCTTTTGCCCCTTCTCTTCCACCTCTCCGGGCACGACGGACAGGGTCAAAGTCATCTCGCCGCGCTGAATATCGAGTCGCACTTCGCGCCCCGGATGGCTGCGCACCACGTCGACCACTTCACCCCAGCGCTGTACCGCCACACCGTTGGCGCGCAGCACCACATCGCCCGGTTGCATCCCGGCCTGCTGCGCCACCCCGCCATCGGTCATTTTGCCGATCACCGGCAGAATGACCGGCTGTTGCAGATGCAGCCCGAGCTTGTCTAGAAATTCGCCGTCCAGATCTTTTGCCTGAAGGCTGCGCAGATCGAGCACATGGGTCACTTCCTCGCCCTGTGCCGTACGTGCAGTTATGGCGACCTCGGCCTGCTTCAGCGCGAGATCGAGCAAGGTCCAGCGCACTTCCTGCCAACTCGGGACGGCTTCGCCGTTGATGTGTGTGACGATCTCGCCCGCCCGCATCTGCGCAATGGCGGCAGGCGTACCCGGCGGCACCTCGGCCAGCACCGGTTTCAATCCGGGAATGCCGTGTACGAACAACGCCCAATACAGCAGGATAGCCAGCAGAAAATTGGCCACGGGTCCGGCGACCACGATAGCCATGCGCTGCAACACCGGCTGCCGATTGAAGGTGTAGGGCAAATCATCCGGCACAACTTCGCCCTCACGCTCGTCCAGCATCCTGACATAACCGCCCAGCGGGATCGCCGAGATCACCCATTCCGTTTCGCTGCGGGCGAAGCGCTTGCTGTAGATGACCTTGCCGAAACCGACCGAGAAGCGCAGCACTCTCACCCCGCAACGGCGTGCCACCCAGAAATGCCCCAGTTCATGGAACACCACCAATAGCGCGATCGCACCGATGAAAGCGAGCAGCGTGGTCATTGCGGGATATGTTGCTGCGCGGTGCGGCGGGCTTCGGCATCGGCACCGACCACATCGTCCAAGCCGGTCACCGCATTGACCGGCAGTTCATCAAGCACGGCATCGATGACACGCGGGATGTCGAGAAAAGCGATGCGGCGGCTCAAGAAAGCATCCACGGCCACCTCGTTCGCCGCGTTCAGGATCGCCGGTGCGGTGCCTGCGGCGCGTAGCGCCTGATAAGCCAGCGCCAGACAGGGGAAACGCTCGAAGTCGGGCGCGACAAAATTCATTGTCGCGACCTTGAACAGATCCAGCGGCGCAACACCGGCATCGATGCGCTCCGGCCAAGACAGACCGTAGGCGATGGGCGTGCGCATATCCGGGTTGCCGAGCTGCGCCAGCACCGAGCCGTCGACGTATTGCACCAGCGAATGGATCACGCTCTGCGGATGCACCACCACCTGGATGTCGTCTGCGCCCGCATTGAACAACCAGTGCGCCTCGATGACTTCGAGGCCCTTGTTCATCATCGTCGCGGAATCCACCGATATCTTGCGGCCCATGCTCCAGTTCGGATGCGCGCAGGCCTGTTCCGGCGTGACGTCATGTAGCTCGGCCAGCGGCGTGTTGCGGAACGGCCCGCCGCTGGCAGTCAGCAGTATCTTGCTGACACCGCTATGCTTCATGTCACCGCGATAGTTATGCGGCAAGGATTGGAAGATCGCATTGTGTTCGCTATCGATAGGCAGCAGCGCGGAGCCGCTGGCGCGCACCGCCTCCATGAACACGTTGCCCGCGGTCACCAGCGTCTCCTTGTTCGCCAGCAATATCTTCTTGCCCGCGCGCGCCGCCGCCAGAGTGGGACGCAAGCCCGCCGCACCGACGATGGCCGCCATCACCGCATCCACCTCCGGCAGCACCGAGACCTGCTCCAGTGCTTCGACACCGCACAGCACCTCCGTGGTCGAACCCGCATTCTTCAGGCGCTGGCGCAATCCTGCGGCAGCCGCCTCGTCCAGCAGCACCGCATAGTCCGGTTTGAATTGTTCGCACTGTTTGAACAGCAGATCGACCTGCGAGTTGGCGGTCAGCGCAACGACGCGGAAGCGGTCGGGGTGGCGTGCCACGACATCCAGCGTGCTGGTGCCTATGCTGCCGGTGGAACCGAGTATGGTCAGGTTTTGCATGGTTTATGATTGTGAAAATTGTGAAATGTGAAATGTGAAACGTAGAACCGCCTCTCCGTTTCACGTTTCACATCATTACCTTCACCTTTCACGGCGTTACCCAAGCCTCTGCATCAGCATGGCCAGCGCGGCCAGCGGCAACGTCGAGGTCAGCGCGTCGATGCGATCCAGCAGACCGCCGTGCCCCGGCAGCAACGCGCCGCTGTCCTTCACGCCGGCCTGACGCTTAATCGCCGATTCGAACAGGTCGCCGATCACCGCCAGCGCCACCCACCACCATGCGGTCAGCAGCAGCGGCGGCAGAATCTCGCGCGTCGAAAAATGCGGGCTGAAGCTCCATACCAGCACCACGTAGAGCGACACGCCGAACATCGCGCCCGCCACGCCTTCCCAAGTCTTGCCCGGGCTGATGCTGGGCGCGAGTTTGTTCCTGCCAAAACGCCGTCCGGCGAAATACGCAGCGATGTCGGCGACCCACACCAACCCCATCACGAACAGCAGCAACCACGGGCTGGGCGCGGCCTCGCGCAGATCTATCATCGCAGCGCCAGTCGGGATCAGCACCGCCCAGCCGACCGCCGCCATCGCCAACGGCTTTTCTACTTTCCAGCCTACCATCAGCCAGCTCGGCACGATCACCAGCCACAGCAGCGCGGACACCAGATAGATTGCCAGATGAACGTAGAAATTCGCCGTCTCGGCGGCATAGGCATCGAGCGCCACCAGTCCCAGCATCAGCAGCAGCGTCAGCCACCAGTACAGGCTCGCCTTTCTGCCTTCCAGTTTGGACAGGTGCGACCATTCGGTCGTGCCCTGCATCACCATCGCGACGACCAGCAGCGCCCACGCAACCGGTGGCAACAGGAACAACGCGGCCAGCAGCAGCGCCAACAGCACGATGGCGGTGATCACGCGCGACTTAAGCATTGCCCTCTCCCGGAGTCAGCTCGCTCTTCAATTGGTCGCTGGTGCGACCGAAGCGGCGTTCACGCTTCTGGTAAGAGGCGACGGCGGCTTCTAATTCCTCCCGGCCGAAAGCGGGCCACAGCACATCGGTGAAATACAGTTCGGTATAGGCCAGTTGCCACAACATGAAATTGCTGATGCGCTGCTCGCCACCGGTGCGGATAAAAAGATCCGGCTCGGGCACGTCATGCAGACACAGGTAGGGGGATAGGTCCTCCTCGCTGAAGCTCTGTGCCAGTAGCGGCTGTTCCCCGAGCATGGTGTGCACCGCGTTCATCATATCCCAGCGTCCGCCATAGTTGGCGGCAACCGTCAGCGTAAAAGTTGTGTTGTTGGCAGTAAGCTGCTCGGCGGACAGCATGGTCTGCTTGAGCTTGTCGTCGAAGCGGCTGCGGTCACCAATGATCCTCAGGCGGATGTTGTTCTTGTGCAGATTGGCAACCTCGCGTTCCAGCATCTTCAGGAACAACGACATCAGGAAGGAAACCTCATCGGCAGGACGTCGCCAGTTTTCGCTGCTGAACGCGAATACGGTGAGGTATTCCACACCAATGTCGCGGCAGGCCTTGACCACTTCACGCAACGCCTCCACCCCGCGCTGGTGCCCCATCACACGGGGCATGAAACGCTGTTTGGCCCAGCGCCCGTTACCGTCCATGATGACGGCGATATGGCGCGGAACGGCGGGCGTCTCGGGGATGGTGCTGGTGGAGCTTTTGAAGATGGCCATGATCAGGATTGGGGATTTAGGAATTGGGATTTAGGAAGGGCAAAATCCTCAATCCCAAATCCAAAATCCTCTCAGACCGCCATCAGGTCGGCTTCTTTGGCTAGCAACGCCTTGTCGATCTCGGCGATATAACGGTCGGTCAGCTTCTGGATATCGTCCTGAGTGCGGCGCTCGTCATCTTCGGCGATCTCCTTTTTCTTGAGCGCATCCTTTAGATGATTGTTGGCGTCGCGACGGATGTTGCGTACCGCGATCTTGGCATCCTCACCCTCGCTCTTGACCACTTTGATCAGGTCGCGGCGGCGCTCCTCGGTCAGCATCGGCATCGGCACGCGGATCATCTCGCCGTTGGTGGCTGGATTCAAACCGAGGTCGGAATCGCGGATCGCCCGCTCGATCGGGCCGACCATATTCTTCTCGAAAGGCTGCACGCCGATAGTGCGCGCATCGACCAGCGTGATATTCGCCACTTGGTTCACCAGCGTCGGATTGCCGTAGTAATCCACCATCACGTGATCCAGCAACCCGGTATGTGCCCGGCCGGTGCGCACCTTGCCCAAGTCGGCCTTGAGCGCCTCCAGCGTTTTTTGCATCTTGTGTTCAGCAGTTTTTTTCAGATCAGCCAACATCGAATCTTCTCCTGAATTAGTCGACACGCACCAGCGTGCCTTCGCCTTCGCCGAATACCACGCGCTTTAGCGCACCCGCCTTGAAAATGCTGAATACGATGATCGGCAATTTCTGGTCGCGGCACAATGTCAGCGCCGTCGCATCCATCACCTTGAGGTTCTTGCTGATGGCCTCGTCGAAACTCAGACTCTGGTAACGGATGGCGTTCGCATCCTTTTTCGGGTCGGCGGTATAAATACCGTCCACCTTGGTGGCCTTGATTACCACATCGGCGGACATCTCCACACCGCGCAAGGCGGCAGCAGTGTCGGTGGTGAAGAACGGACTGCCGATGCCGGCCGCGAAGATCACCACCTTGCCGTCTTCCAGATAACGCAATGCCTTGCCGCGAATGAACGGTTCCGCGACCTGCTCCAGGCTCAGCGCGGACTGCACACGGCAGTCCAGCCCGGCACGCTTCATCGCGTCCTGCAAGGCCATGGCATTCATCACCGTAGCCAGCATCCCCATATAATCGGCAGTCGCGCGATCCATCCCCGCCGCAGCCGGAGCCACACCACGAAAGATGTTGCCACCGCCGATCACGATCGCCACTTCAACACCCAGCTCAACCACCTCCTTGATCTCCGCAACGATGCGCTCGATCATCTCGCGGTTGATGCCGTAACTGTCCTCGCCCATCAGAGCTTCGCCGGACAATTTGAGCAGGATGCGTTTGTAGGCTGGTTTCATCGTATTAGCCCTGGGCGGCGGCGGCAGCAGCAGCCACTTCGGCGGCGTAGTCTTCTACTTTCTTCTCGATGCCTTCGCCCACAACGAACATCTGGAACGCGGTCACCGAAGCACCCTTGACCTTCAGCAGCTGCTCGATGGTTTGCTTGCCGTCTTCGGCCTTGACAAACACCTGGCCCAGCAGCGTAACTTCCTTGAGGAACTTCTGCACGGTACCTTCGGCGATCTTCTCCAGCATGGCTTCCGGCTTGCCGGATTCCTTGGCCTTCTCAATCGCGATACGGCGTTCAGTTTCGATGTCTTCCGGATTCACGCCGGACGCATCGATTGACTTCGGTTTGCTCGCCGCGATGTGCATCGCGATGTCGCGCCCCATAGTCTCGTCGCCGCCGGTGAAGTTCAGCAGCACGCCGATCTTGCTGCCGTGCAGGTAGCTGGACAAATTGCCGGAGGAAGTCTCGTAACGCTCGAAACGGCGGATCGTGAGATTCTCGCCCAGCTTCATCACCAGCGCCTTGCGCACTTCTTCGACGGTGCCGGAGCCATTGGCCAGCACCATACCGGACAGCGCCTCGATATCGGCCGGATTGTTTTTCGTGACGGTCTCGGCAACGTTCTTGGCGAACGCGATGAAGTCGTCGTTCTTCGCGACGAAGTCGGTCTCGCAATTCACTTCCACAACGGAGCCGGTCTTACCGTCTGCTGCGATGAACGAGCTGACCAGACCTTCGGCGGTCACGCGGGATGCGGCCTTACTGGCCTTGGCACCGCTCTTGATGCGCATCTGCTCTTCGGCCACCTTGAAGTCGCCGTTGGCTTCGACCAGCGCCTTCTTGCACTCCATCATGCCGAGACCGGTAGCCTCGCGCAGTTCCTTAACCATTGCTGCGGTAATTTCTGCCATGTTCCACTCCATAAAATACTTATAAAAAAAGGGGCTCGCGCCCCTTTCTGCGCCTTGTTCAGACTTAGGCTGCCTGCTCCGAAACTTGCTCGACCAGCTCGTTCATCGCTTGGGAACGACCTTCCAGGATCGCGTCGGCGATGCCTCGAGCGTACAGGCGGATAGCCTGTGTCGAGTCATCGTTGCCCGGGATCACGTAATCCACGCCCAGCGGAGAGTTGTTGGTATCTACAATGCCGATGACCGGGATGCCCAGCTTCTGCGCTTCGACGATGGTGCCCTTCTGGTAACCAACGTCGATCACGAAGATCGCGGCCGGCAGACCCTGCATGTCCTTGATGCCGCCCAAGCTGCGGTCCAGCTTTTCCAGTTCGCGCGACATCATCAGCGCTTCTTTTTTGGAAATGTTCTCGGCTGCGCCATCGGCGGTCAGTTCTTCCAGCTCGCGCAAGCGCTTGATCGACAATTGCACGGTCTTGTGATTGGTCAGCATGCCGCCCAGCCAACGGTAATTCACGAAAGGGGAATCGGCGCGCTCAGCCTCTTCGCGCACGATGTCGCGAGCCTGACGCTTGGTTCCCACGAACAGAATGGTGCTCTTCTTGGCCGCCAGTTTGCGCACGAAAGCTTCCGCCTCGGCGAACTTAACCACGGTTTTTTCCAAGTTGATGATGTGGATCTTGTTGCGATGGCCGAAGATGAACGGTGCCATCTTGGGATTCCAGAAACGGGTCTGGTGACCGAAATGGACACCAGCTTCCAGCATTTGACGCATAGTTACAGCCATGATTACTCCTAACGTAAGGGTTATTGACTACCACTCGCCAGCCTGACCCACGGCGATTCCGTGAGCACCCCAACTTGCGCGAGCGGGAAATTAGCCCCGGAAGAAATTAAGAACCTGTTCCGAAGCGGCGCGCATTCTATCACCAATCACCGCATCTCCTCAACCTGAGATGCGTGCCGCGCCGCCTTTAACTCCTCTGCCAGCTGCAACACGGACATCGCGTAGAAATCGCTATTGTTGTAGCGGGTGATAACTTCGAAGTTATTGAATGCCAGCCAGAACTCCTTGCTCTCGCCCACGGTAAAATCCAGCAAACGCGCGCGCGCGTCCACCCCATAGCTCCCGCTTTCCGGCACAATTCCGCTCGCCGACCATGCCCGCAACCCGCGCGGGGTCGCTGTCTCACCGGGGCAGGCATCCATGCTAATCCGTGCGGGCACCGCAACCGGTTCACCCGCAACCCAGCCATAACCCTGTAGGTAATTGGCCACGCTGCCAATCGCATCCCTGGCCTCGCCCATCAGATCGACCGTGCCGTTTCCGTTGAAATCCACGGCATAGTTACGGTAACTGCTCGGCATGAACTGCGGAATGCCCATCGCGCCGGCATACGATCCGCGCACCGCAAGCAGATCGAAATCACGATCACGGGCCAGCAACAGATAATTCTCCAGTTCACTGCGAAAAAACTCGGCGCGACGCGGATAATCGAACGCCAGCGTAGTCAAGGCATCCAGCACGCGGTAGCTGCCCATGTTGCCGCCATAGATGGTTTCCACGCCGATCACCGAAACGATCATTTCCTGCGGAATACCGTATCGCTTCTCGGCTCGGCGCAGATCCTGCTGATGCTTCTTCCAGAAGGCCAGTCCGAGCTTGATACGGCGCTTGTTCACAAAAGCAGCGCGATAATCCAGCCACGGCTTGACCGTGAACGGGCGCGATATCGCCTCAATGATGGATGGCTGGTGCCGCGCATGCACGAACACACTCACCAGCTCATCGCGTTTGAAGCGGTGTTTTTCCACCATTTCATCGATGAATGGAGCGATTCCCGGCAGCTCGGCTCCACGGACGGACAGTGGTACCAGCAACAAAATAAGCAGAAAAAATCGCATACGCAGATCGCACAAACAAAAAAGCCCGCCGTCGGCGGCGAGCCTAGGTTGAAACAAGACCGCTTTGCTCAAACGCCGGCAACAGGCGCGTACGCCGACCGACGACAGCAACATCCTATTTCCCGGCAGGAACAGGCTTGGGCTGCGGTTTCTTGCCTTTTGATTCTTTCTTTTTGTCCTTGCTTCCCATGACGCACTCTCCTTGGTCAACACAGATTATTGGTGGTGCAGCGTCTACCGAATGCCACCCGGAAAACAGCGCCGCTGTTGGCTTTGTCGTGTTCGCGCATCTTCGATTACCCCCGAAAGGTTTGCGCTACGGGGGATTATTGCACACAAAACCAACGTCAACCAGCGCACAGCACAGCGTAATTACAGCTATGCCTGAGCACCTGACTCGATGGCACTCGAATCGACCATTTGGTATTGCTCGCTATCATTAGCTTAGAGACGAATTTAAGAGATTTTCAAATTGCTCTATCGCCACTGGCTTGCCAAATAGATATCCCTGATAAGCCATGCAGCCGTTCTGCTTTAAAAATGCCAATTGCGATTCAGTCTCCACGCCTTCCGCAATCACATTAAGACGGAAGTTTTGAGCCATATCAATAATGGTCTTTACCATGACTTCATCATTGGGGTCTGTGGTGATATCACGGACAAAACTTTGATCAATCTTGATTTGATCAAGCGGGAGTATTTTCAAATATGAAAGCGAAGAATACCCAGTTCCAAAATCATCCAGCGATATTTGAATACCGAGTGCTTTTAGTGCATGCATCTTGCCTACAACTTCAGACACACTATTCAAAACAACACCTTCCGTTAGCTCCAGCTTTAAACTCGCCGGACTAAACCGATATACACCCAGCAATCGCTCGATTTTTATTACGAAGTCATCCTGCTTGAATTGTTGCGCACTCACGTTTACTGCCAAAGTGAGGGTTCTGGATGAATCTGCCCCGGCCCACGTAGCCAGCTGACGACAGGCAGTTTTCAGCACCCAATCGCCCAATTCAATAATGAGAGAGCTCTCTTCTGCAATTGGGATGAACTGCCCCGGAGAAACCATGCCACGAACCGGATGAATCCACCGCACCAATGCTTCCGCTCCAATCGGCCGGCGCTCATTATCCACCTGCACCTGGTAATACAAATGCAATTGCTGCTTGGATATGGCATGCCGCAAATCAGCCTCTAACGAGGCTCGGGTTTCCACCGCCAACTGCATTTCAGGATCAAAGAAACGCACCGTATTTCTACCGGAGTCTTTGGCCTTATACATCGCCATGTCCGCCTGTTTGATCAAAGACTCTACCGTCTCACTTTCTCCGCAAAACAGAACTACGCCGATACTGGGCGAACTCATATAGCTGGCATGCTTGAGCTGGTATGGCGCAGAAAGGGAAACCCGGACTTTTTCGGCGATCAAGGCGACCTTGCGTGAGGTAACATCAGGCGACTCATCAACATCATCAAGAAGCACAACAAACTCGTCTCCACCCATCCGAGCCACGGTATCCATTTCTCGAACACAAGAGCGGAGACGTTGCGCCACCTCAATCAATAGCAAGTCGCCTTGATCATGGCCCAATGTGTCATTCAGCACTTTGAATTTATCGAGATCAAGAAACAACAAGGCGCCGTAGTGATGGCTTCGAGCGTTGCTCAATCTTGCCGAATTTATCCGCTCCATCAATAGTCGGCGGTTTGGCAGTTGCGTCAATACGTCGTAGAACGCCAGATTACGAATTTCATCTTCGGCATTCTTGCGTTCAGTAATATCTGAAAACAACGAGACATAATGAACAATGTTTCCATGCTCATCCCGTACCGCGCTAATAGTTTGCATCTCGGGGTATATCTCACCGTTCTTGCGCTTATTCCAAATTTCTCCGTAATGAAACCCTTTTTCAATCAGGTTTCTCCACATGATGGCATAGAACTCCCGGTCATGCCTCCCGGAACCGAGAATGCGTGGATTCTTTCCAATCACCTCATCACGGGCGTAACCCGTGATATTGCAGAATGCCTCATTAACATCAAGGATGGTGCCATCCACATCGGCGATCAATATAGCTTCATTGGCATGGCTAAAAACACTCGCCGAAAGTTTTAGCCTTTTCTCCGCCGCCTTGCGGGACGTAATGTCCGAGGCAACACCCACATAATGCTGCAATGTTCCGCCACCATCCCGCGAGACTGAAATTGACAAAGCGGCATCATAATAAGCTCCATCTTTACGACGATTTATCAACTCCCCCTGCCAGAACCCGCTTTGCGCGATACTGGCCCACATCTTCTGATAGAAAGCTCTATCCTGCTTTCCGGAAGATAATATTTTCGGGTTCTTTCCAAGCACCTCTCCTGCTTCATAGCCTGTAATGCGGAAAAATGCCGCGTTGACTGAAACCAAATTACCGTCTAAATCCGTGATCATGATCGCTTCAGTACTGGATTCAAATACCGTGGCGTTCATTCGCTGAATGCGCTCTATTTCAGCCTTTTGCCTAAGCGCCAATGACTGACGGCGATAATAAAGAAAAGAGATCAGGATTACTGTCAACAACGCGGGAATCACCACCATAAGCAGCGTTTTAACCTCGGCCATCCACCGCTGCAGCGCGTACTCACGATGGATATGCGTCACCACGACAACCGGATAGAGCCTTGAAGCACGGAAGGAAACCAAGTCTTTTTTCCCCCCACCCAGATCCTTTTCGTAACTTCCCGATTCGACTTCGGATAACTTAAGGTCATCCCAAATACCCTTGCCAAGCAACCCCATAACAGATGAAACATCGGAATCCAGCAGCAAGGTTCCATCGTATCGCAAGACCTCTCCGCCCCCTTCGATCGGATTGATCTTCTGCAACATAAAATTCATTACGTAGTCCGGATTGAGCGCAACAAGCACCACTACCGGACGGTTGCCAGTCATCAAGGTTCGCGCAATTGGGATAAAGGTTTGTTCGCTGGCATCTGCTGGATGCTGAGGACTGATTTCCCGTCCGTCAGAAAAATCACGGCCTAACCAGAGTGAACCGATACGCATGATCGGCTGATCGGGGCCGGCAGCCGGCAAGTATGAATCCGTTACTATACTCAAACCGATATTCCCCGGATTCGAGCTGGCAACGATCACACCGCGCTCATCCAGCAACGACATGGAACGCATGATCGGCGTTTGTCGCAACACCTTAACAAAGGTGGCCTCAATCTCTTTCAGGTTTGGCTTGTCAGTCTCCTGAGGGACCGAGTTAATGGCTGCCAGTTCGATTATGCGCAGATTCTGCGTCAAAAAATCCTCGAAGCTGCGCGTATGCATCTCCGATATTTCGAAACCATTGGCAATGGCCGAATCATGCAGACGCCACGAGGCATAGACAGTCAGCCCCGCCATAGCCGCCAAGAACAGCGAGGTGGCCCAAATAATATGTTTTTGCATCTGCTTTGCCGGCGAAATTACTTGACCACAATCGGATCCAGCTTATGTTTTTTGGCTGATGCCCACAATCGTCCATCGCGTTTGATGTCGCTTACAAATCGCTCGATGCGATTGAACCATGCGTCATCGCCAGGCATCACGGCGTAGGCATAGGGCGTGACATGATAGATTCCGGTTGGCGATACCAGACGAGCCCAGTCATTGTTGACAAGGAATCGCTGGCTATAGGGATAGTCAGTCATAAAGACATCCGCGCGACCGGACTCGACCTCCTGCTCTCTTGCAAAGGGCGTATCCAGAACGAGCAACTGAGCAGCCTTCAGCCTCTCTTTCATCACCGGCTCATGCAGCGTTCCCTTTGCAACAGCCACGACAGATCCGCGCATATCAATATCACTCCAAACCTTGATACGGCGATTAGACTTGGTCGTGATGGCAAAAATATCACTCGCCAGATGAGGGGGCGTGAAGCGGAGTTTTTGTGCCCGCAATGGCGTGATGCCTATGGCGAACATGGCGATATCACAACGATCCTGGGTCACATCTTCAATCAGCTTGCCAAACGAGCTATCGACAAATTGAACAGAGACGCCGAGGTCATTGCCCAGTTCATTCGCCATATCGATATCGATGCCGGATAACTTCAGCGTCTTCGGGTTGCGATAGGTAATACTGTAATAGTCTGGCCAAATGCAAACCCGAACCCGTTCGGCCTCCTTGACCCGCTCAAGACGGCTTTCCGTTCTCCCTTCCGCAATGGAATTCAATGACATCGTGCCCGTTGCCAACATCAAAACAAAAGCAAGAATACGCATTTATTCCTCCTGATAACACGATTTGACTGCAAGCGACTTGCCGCTTCAATCCTAATACTGCCACTGGAATCCAAGCACGAAAGAAATCGTCTCGGCTGCGGCGACTTTCAACCTTGTGTAGGTGCCGCTTACTTTTGCGCGTGAACCATCAATGACATAGTTCAACCCAACATCGGACTGCGCGGTTCGAACACCCGTTCCATCTGCATCAAATTGCTGATAACGATAGTAAGGCTGCAACTTCCCCCAGCCGAGTTTTTCGGGAAACAGGAATCCGCTACCCAACATCAAGGCCTTGCCAGGCGTAACCCGTCCATCGGCAGTAGCGGCCGCGGGGCTGAAGCTGTATTTGTAATAGGCTCCGTCCAGTGTTAAAAATCCACCGGCCAGTTTCTTTTCGATCAACGCATCGATATTCCACGCCTGATAGTCATCCTTGGTTGCCAGATTGCCTACTCCATCCTTTTGACTTAAGGCGGCCAAGCCCACGGTAAAGACCTCGGCAGAACCAAAATAGGTGCTTCCGGTGAAATATTGCGGGGCCGGCTCTGCATCCCAAAAATTAACCGCCAGCCGCCCGGAAAAAAGCAAATTCCCGTTCTGGTTGGATGCAGTAGCACTGCGATTTCGCCCCTGGAAAGAACCAGCGGAATAAACCAGCTTCTTGTCCAGAAGCTTTCCCCAAACGACGACACCATCATCTCTGCCAAATGCCACGCTTGGATGCTTTGACACCACGCGTGGGAATGACCAGCCCAAGGCATAATAAGCCCCCGCCAGATTGGCGCGATCCGAAGGAGGCAACATTCGCCCGGCCATGACGTTAAATTCCGGGGCGATATCAAATCGCGCATAGACATCTTTTAACTTGAGATTTTCTGCCGCATCACGGTCGGTACTCACAAATGCCTTGATATTCTTATTCAGTGACGCCGTCGTTTTTAGACTGATGTTGTCCAGATTCAAGTGATTTGTATTGAGCGGTGCGCCATTCTGGAATCCGGTATAGCTCCCGCGCATTTCCAAACCCAACCCGATCGACTGGTCTTCACCGAATGAAATCGTGCTGCCGGCTTGAGCTGGGACTGCCAAAAACAAACCCACAGTTGCCGCTATTGCGATAGTCACTTGCTGTCGACATACCCGAACTAATATTTTCTGCTTCATGCTGTGAGGCTCCTAAAAAGCTGAAACTGATTTTCCGGGGAAGGCAATAACGCACCTGAATCCCGTTTCAAGACAACCTTGCATTCCAAAATGCAATTTGACTCCGTCCTCACACCTTGGCTAGATACATCACAATATCCGGCCTGACACCGTACGAGTGTACGCTGAACAAGCACCAATTTTCGACAATCAGGCACGTAGGCGATTTTCCATAGGCGACATTGCCCGCTTTCTTCTTCCCCTCTGTCAGGTTGCGGTTGAGGGATTGCTCGCACATTCTCCCTGTAATAGCCTTGTCATCGCACCATTGGTGGTCAATCCTGACCTACCTTGAACAGCGAATAGAACAGCCGGTCGGTTCTCAGCATGTGTTGCGTCACGACCTCGTCTGCGATGAAATTCACCAGCTCTCCTGTGGTGACACCACCGGCCAACAGCCGTTCGCGCAAACTGAGAGCATGTTCCAGCAACAATCGATGAGCGCGAATATGGTCTTCCAGATCGGAATAGCTGTGTTGCCGCAGAATCCTTTCTTCATCGGCGAAATGACGCTCCATATGGCTCAGCATTTGATCCAGCAAGACCTCAAACCCTGCCTGATTTTCGTCGCGGTCAAATGCAGCCTCGATCAGGGCGTTCGCCAACTCGAACAAGCGGCGATGCTCGCCATCGATGGTGGCCTCCCCGCTCTTGTAGGAATCGAGCCAGACCAACCGAAGTTGCGCCACTTGTTGCGATCCACTCCCCTGCATCCCTTGGGAATCGACGATAACGATACGGTTGCGCCCCATGCGCTTGGCGTCATACATTGCCATGTCTGCACGACGGAAAATCTCTTCCTGTTGCGCCTGCTGATCGAAGATCACCACACCTATGCTGGCGGTGCAGGTATGCTGGATTCGATGGCCCTCCCCCTCCTCTTGCTCAAGGTCTATCCAATAAGGGACCGCCAACACATCTCGGATCTTTTTCGCCACGAGTCCAGCCTCCAGCTTTGCACCGGCCGCATCGGTATCCAATTCGGTGAGCATCACCACGAACTCATCGCCACCAAAGCGCGAGACGGTATCTGTTTCGCGTACACAACGTCCGAGACGTTGGGCAACCTCGATCAGCAGCTTGTCCCCGGCACTATGCCCGTAGGTATCGTTGAGCGGCTTGAAGTTGTCCAAGTCCAGAACCATCAGCACCCCGCAACGGCGATGGCGACGAACCAAAGACATCTCCTGCTCCATCCTGTCATTTAAAAGCCGACGGTTCGGCAGCTGGGTCAGCGGATCATAGAAGGCCAACTGACGGATTTGGTCTTCCATTTGTTTTCGCTCGGTGACGTCGCGCGTCACGGCAAGATGGACCAGCTCGCCCTGTTCCCGCATCGGCACCGCATGAGTCTCCAGCCAGCGACGCCCGCCTTTTAGACCGAGTACCTCAAACACCATCTTCACCGACTCGCCGGCCAAAACACGCTTGTGCATCGCAGCAAAAGCTTCGCGGTATTCCGGGGCAATCAGATCCAACACCGGTCGCCCAACCACTTGATCCGGTGCATCGGCCTCGATCATCGCCAAGCCGGCGGGATTAATTTGGCGCAAGCGGCCAGAAGCATCGATAATCTTGATGCATTCCGGTTCGTTCTGAATGACGGTTTGTAGATGCACCTCGCTTTCCTGCAACGCGCGCTTCTGCTCCAGCAACAGCTTATGCTGCTGTTCGAGCTTGCGCTTGACCAGCGCCAGACGAACTCCCAGCATCAAAACAACCGTCGTAGCCAGCAGTATGGAGATCAACTGCCAGAGGTATCGCTCCCACACGTCATGCAGTATGAAAGACGGTGCCTGATCGAAGGGCGGCATGCGTAACTCTTTCAGCAGATCCGCCACGGGCGTGTAGTCGGCCGGAACAACAAAGCCATGTATCCCCATCGCCCGAGTGGCTTCCATATCCTCCTCTAGCACGAAAAGTGCCGCCGCAACATGGCGTGCCAGATTCTCGTCCGTCCCGGGCAGCGAGGCGAACGGCCATTCCGGATAAAGCCGGGTCGAGACCTGCTGCGGGAAACCGGGATAGGACTGTGGATTGACTATCCTGATCTGCGGCATCTCCAGCTTGCCTTCCCGGACCATTGACTCCAGCACGCCAGTTCGTACGAAACCGGCATCGGCACGCCCGGAAAGGACCGCTTCAGCGACATTGTCATGTGGCATACCGGTGATTGCGAGTTTTGCATCATGCGGCAGCCTGAATGCCTGCAAGCTCAACTCGTAGGCCTGCATCTGGTATCCCCGTGCTGGTCGCCGCGATGGTCTGCCCCCTGAGATCTTTGATGAGCCGAAGGTCGGTACGGTCATTCCTGACGAAGATGACGCCGCCGAATACGGTGCCTGCACGCCCATCATCGTTGACCGCCAGGGTCGCGAGTGGGGCCGTCAGGCCGATGCGACGAGTCAGCAGCACGTAATGGCCGGGATTGGTAAGCACAAAGTCGATCCGGCGGCTGGCTACCGCTTCCTCCATCTCCGAATAGTTAAGCGCCTCCACGACGAATTCCCGCTCGGGAATTGCACGGGCAAGCACCTCTCCTAACGGTTGCCATTGCGCCAAGGTCTGTGGCTTGGGGCGGAACGACAGCACACCAATCTTCACCACCTCGGCGGCACTGACCAAAGTGATCGGGCAGAGTACCGCTAACAGCAACATCGCACCCAGTAGGCGCCTTATCCCGGTGTGGAGAGTCTCAATCGAGTAATTAATCCTGCTCATACCCTGCCTCCATCCACTTTCCCGCTTGATGTCGGCAAGCGGATGACATTCGCCTTCCCTGCAAATGCAGTTCGACAATATTCCCTCAGTTCATCGAACGGCATCGGCTTCGCAAAGTAATACCCTTGAATCTCGTCGCATTGCTCCCGGAGCAGAAAACCTAGCTGCTCCTCCTGTTCGACCCCTTCGGCGGTGATCGACAGCCCGAAATTCTTCGCCAGCGCGATAACGGTGCGGGTAAGTGTGGCGCTGTCCTTGTCGTCCGGCAGTCCATCGATGAAGGACTTGTCGATCTTGATACGCGTCACCGGCAGTTTCTGCAGGTAGCTCATTGATGAATAACCGGTGCCAAAGTCATCGATAGCCAACCCGATACCCATATCGCGGAAAGACTGCAGCAACTGAACCGCATGATTTACATCGCTGGCGATGTAGCTCTCGGTAATCTCCAGTTCAAGCATTGCGGGATCAATACCGCTGGTATCGATAGCCTGAAGCAGCGATGCCATCATGTCGTCATTGCGCAGCTGGATGTTGGAAAGATTGATACTGACATGATCGAGCGCATACCCCTCCTGCCGCAGCCGGACAAAATCAAGGCATCCCTGCTGCAAAACCCATTGCCCAATCGGGACGATTAGGCCGGTCTCCTCGGCCAGCGGAATGAAACGCACAGGCGGAACCTGGCCGTAAACCGGACTCCGCCAGCGGATCAGTGCCTCGATACCGCCTATCCGCCCCGTGGCGACAGTGATTTTTGGCTGGTAGTAAAGTTCGAACTGCTCTCCGGATTCAAGCGCCGCCTTGAGTGCCTGGATCATTTCGGCGCGCTGCAGGGTCTTTTCGGCAAGATCATCGGAATAGAAGCTATAGTTGTTGCGCCCCTTGTCCTTGGCTTTGTACATCGCCAGGTCTGCATGCTTAGTCAGGGTGACGCTGTCTTCGCCGTCCTCGGGATAAATCGCCAGGCCGATACTGGCCGAAATGCCCAGCTCCATGCCATTTAAAGTGAAGGGAGCCTGAAACAGCGTGAGATATCCTTCGGCAACCACCTTGAGTAACTCATCGTCCTGCACTCCCTCAATCAGAATATTAAACTCGTCACCGCCGATGCGAGCCAGCGTATGGGTCTCGTCGCCCAATGCGAGGCGTTGTGCAACCTCGACCAGCAGGGCGTCACCAACATTATGGCCTAGCGTATCGTTGACCAGCTTGAACTGGTCAAGATCGAGGAAAAGCAACGCCATACGCTTGTTTTCCGTTCTCGCCACCTCCAACGCATGTTGCAGCCGTTGCGCGAAAAAACGGCGGTTAGGCAATCCGGTCAATGAATCATGGTTGGACAGGTATTCATGCTCACTGCGGGATTGTTCCAGCAAGGTTTCTCGCTCCTGAACCGCCTGCGCCAACTGGTTGACGCTGAGCGAGATATCCTGCAATTCATCTCTCGTCGACACCAACGCGGAAGTGGAGTAGTCCTGTCGCTGGATCTTGTGGATCTGCGCCATCAGCACGGCAAGCGGGCGCTCCAGGCTGCGGTGGATCACGTAGCGCATCAACAGCAGCGTTGCGGCAGCAACCAGCATCAGCAGGAGCAGAAACTGGGCACGATTCTCGTTCAGTACCGTATGCAGCGAGACCTTGTCCAGTCGGGCGACGAAATAGACCACTCCCGATGTCAGTTTCTTCTTCAGTGTACCCACATATTCCTGTTCAGTTTGCGAGACTTCCAGTGGCGGAATCTCCCAGCGCTCGTCCAGTTCGGCAGCCTGCTCATCGTGAGCAGAATCGAAGGAAGCAGAGATATCGATGCCGATATCACGCGACAGCTGATCGAAATAGGTTTGACCGAGGATGCTGGACATTTCGATATGGCCGGTGACGCGACCGGAAACCTCATCGATAATGCTCTGGTGCGACTTGATGACAACATCACCGCCTACCCGGTGGTAGGTGATGACACTGCCGCGCTGGAGTTCTGTCGGCGTGTAATAACTCTTGTGCACCGGGGTGATGTTTCCGTCCTGCGGCAGCCCCTCGACAGGCAGGTATCCCTCATGCTGCTCGAAGCGGCTATAGGACTTGCCCGCCCCGTGCTCGAACGAAATATAGCTGAGCCGGTACTTGCCTCCCACCTTCTGGACGTAGGCGATCAGTTCCTCGTTCTGGTCATACAGCGCGATATCGCTGTTGAATGAAAGCTTCACCCGACTCAGCAGTTCCGATGCCAGAGATTTCTTCTCCTCGTCAATCAGAAAAGCGTTGTAGTTGTTCTTGTCCTGATAGTTATTGATCAGATCGATCGAGGCGATCGTCTTCTCGTCATCTTTGATGAAGGCGATACCATCGAGCAGCGCTCGTTCGGTGTTCTTCAGGTTGTATGCGAGTCGCTGATAGCCGCGCAACATTCGCTGCTGGGTATCCTCGAAGAAGCGCTGCTGCAGAAAATTGTCGAAGTAGAATCCGAGCGTTGCCAGCACCATTAGCACGGCAAACGTGACCAGCACCGACAGTTTGACCATCAGGCTGTATTTCTTGCGCATCACTTGCATCAACTTCCGTCCTTCCGCCGCCCGCCATGAGCAATGGCGGCCTGTCCACATTCGCCCCAATCCTAAAAGATCGGTGCAACCTGCTCCACGTTGTCCTGGGTAACTAGTTTGACCGGGATGTAGATGTGCTTGGCAACGGGCTCCTTCGCAAATATCTTCAAACCGATCTCAACCGACTTCCTGCCGCCCAGCGGGAACAGCACTGACCCGCTCTGCGAACCCTCGCGAATCGCCGCTTGCGCCTCGCTGGTGTAATCACAGCCGACCATGACGATGGAACGCGGATCGATCTTGTGTTTGCTCAGCACCATGCGTACGCCACTGAGCATGCTATCGCTCTCGGAAAAGATCGCATCGACCCGGATGCCCTGCGCCACCAGTTTCTCCATTTCGATCAGCGCATCCTTGCGCAGATAGTTGCCAGTGCGCTTGATTACCCGAATGCCCTTGTGCTTGCCGATCTCGTCGAGGAACCCCTTGCTGCGGAGCTTGGTCACATCGGCCTTCTGCAGTCCCTCAAACAGGAGGACCAGACCGTTTCCACCCAGTTTTTCGGCGATGTACTCTGCTCCGATCTTGCCGATAAGGATGTTGTCCGAATTGATGAAAGTGGTGTACTGCTTACCCCGTATGCCGCGATCGAGCACAATCACCGGGATTCCCGACTTGTAGGCCTTGGCGACCACCGGCACGACGGCCTTCTCGTCATTGGTGCCGATGATCAGCAGGTCCACCTTCTGTTCGATGAATTGCTCGATCTGCCGGATCATCAACGAGGTTTGCCCTTGTGCATCGGAGTGGATGAACGACAGCTCCGGGTATTTGAGCGCCTCGTCACGGACCTCCTCGACCTGAGCTCTGCGGAAATCGTTCGCCAAGGTATCTTGCGCAAAAGCAATCACGCGCTTGTCCCCGGCCGCAGCAGCCTGCAACCAGAAAACCATGACCAACAGACCTAACAATCTGATTAGTTTCATACACTCTCTCCTATGGGCTTGTAACGCGCGACGTGGCCTCGCACTTTTTTGTTTATCCAATCCTGCGCCCTGACAAGATACTACCACCATGTCTCCAGCTGGACACCTGCAACCGTGACTGACATGCGCCCGGTAGCGCCGAAACCGCCCGCACCAGCATTCGCCGCAGCCGCAGCGGCATTCCAGCTTATGTGCGACAGGTAGAAACGCAGCTCCGGACGCGACCAGAATTCAGTGTCCACCCCCAGCGTCGGCGCAATAGTGATTTTGTTTAGCAGCTGCCCAGCCTGCCCATCAATGCGGCGGCTGGTAGTGCCAGCCTCTGCCAGCAACTTGAAGTTTTCCCCCATCCCCCAAGAGGCCCGGCCGCCCAGCGAGAAATCGCGTGTCCCGAGTCCGTGACTTGCCCCTCCATCAACTCTCCCTGTCTGATACGAGGCAAGCGCCTGACCGCCGAACGCCCCCCGCTGCCAAGTGAGCACATCCGCGATGCGAAAACCCCTCATCCCCGGCTGCTGGACGCCGCCACTCGCCGCATCGCCCAGTCCGAGGAATCGGCCATTGACTGCAACATGGCCTGTTGCCCCCTGCAGCAGCAGGGTGTTAGACAGCCCCGCCAGCAGAAAGTCGGACTGGTCGTGCGCGACCGAGAGGCCTGTTCCGTCCGCCCCCATCTGAAAATCGCCGCGCACCACCGTCGCCAGCACGCGCAACGTGCCGCCCGCATTCGTGGCGATGTCGGAAAGGTCAATGCCAAGTCGCATCGCATTGTTTGGAGTGATATTGCTGTAATCGAACGTGGCGCTGTTAAAGATGCCTACTCCCAGCTTCGCAACGCCGAGGTCGAGCCCAGTCATGCCAACACCGGTGTTGTCGCCGTAATCCATCATGAAGCTATCGACGACATGAATCTCTTTGAGGCGCAGGCGGTTCTGTCCAACCCAGAACTGCGCCTCGGGAGCGAATTCGAATCCGGATATCGCGACATAACCCTGTGCCGTCCCGTAGTTGCCACCCCATACCGAAGGCATGTACATCAAGGCAAGCTTCTTGCCGTCGCCGAGCTCGGCGGTGTTCGCGATGCCAAGCTCGATGCCGTTGTCGCCCTCGTTGCCGAGGCGAAATTTCTGCGTATCCCCACCCAGAGTATAAGCACCACGCGGTGTACCCGCAGGGCTGGAATAGGCACCGAAACGGGTGTAGCCGCTGATTTCAAAACCGCCAACCTCGAACGCCTGCGCCGGCGCAGAAAGGATAGTGCTCAGCCATACAGCGGACACGCAGCGTCCTGCCAGCACAATGAATCGGCGTCCAGAATAGGGTGTTGTCATCATTAAATCCCTCATCGTTAATACTTCAGTTGTCATCTGCTCGCCCCTTTTTCTCCGGGCAATGCTAATTGCTCGATGGGTACGGGTCTGCCGAACAGATAGCCCTGAAAGCGATAACAACCGCATTCCAGCAGCATGGCATGCTGTGCCGGATTCTCGACGCCCTCCGCGATGACATCGATTCCCAGGCTGGAGGACATCGCGACGACCATTTTCACAATCGCTTTATCGTTGGCATCCTCGACGATATCTCGTACAAACGACTGGTCTATCTTGAGCTGATCCAGCGGCAGATGCTTGAGATAGCGCAGCGACGAATAACCGGTTCCGAAATCGTCCATCGAGAAATTGATCCCCCTCTCCTTGAGGGTATTCATCTTGACGATGATGTCCTCGACATTGTGCAGCAACATACCTTCGGTGATCTCCAGCTTGAGCCGTGAGGGGGCGATTCCGTAATAGTCGACCAGTGTCAGCACTTCATCGACAAAGGTGGGCAGATTGAACTGTTTGGCACTGATGTTGACCGCCATGGTCAAGCTGGCAGTCGCCGGAGTGGCCGACCAGTGCGCCAGCTGCTCGCAGGCGGTGGCCAGCACCCAATGCCCCAACGGCAGAATCAGACCGGACTCCTCGGCCAGAGGGATGAACTGGGCAGGGGATATCCATCCCTTTGCGGGATGTTTCCAGCGAACCAATGCCTCGACACCGAATACCCTTCCTAGGGTGTCGACCTGCGGCTGGTAATACAAGGCCATCTGGCCCGGCTCGGAAATTGCCAGCCGCAATGCAGTTTCCATCTCGACATGCGCGGTGACAAGGGTCTGCATCGCCGGATCAAAGAATTGCAGTGTATTGCGCCCGGCTTTCTTCGCCTGGTACATCGCGATGTCGGCCTGCTTCATCATCTCTTCTGTTTCGCACCCTTTACCGGCAAACAGGGCCGCGCCGATGCTGGGCGTGCTGCGGCACTCGTGTTTGCCAAGCTGATAAGCGACATTCAGCGAAGCCAGTATCTTCTCGCCGATAGTTTCCGTTTGTGCCGCCGCCTCCGGCAATAGCTCGCTCAACTCTTCCAGCACCACCACGAACTCGTCTCCCCCGAGGCGGGCCACGGTATCACCATCGCGTACGCATGCCTTCAATCGTTCGGCAGCCTGTTGCAGAAGCAGGTCACCGACGTCATGCCCCAGCGTATCGTTGAGCGCCTTGAAATTATCCAGGTCAATGAACAGCAGCGCACCATGGCGAGAGTCGCGCGCGCTGGATACTTTTGCCTGTTGCAGCCGGTCCATCAGCAGGCGCCGGTTAGGCAGGCCAGTGAGCGGATCGAAGAAAGCGAGTTTTCTGATTTCTTCCTCGGCCTGCTTGCTCTTGGTGATATCAGTGAGTGTGCCAACATAGTTGACGATATCTCCGGCAGGCGTTTTGACAGCGGTGATAGTGAGCAACTCGGGATATATCTCGCCATTCTTGCGGCGGTTCCATATCTCGCCTTTCCAGTACCCGAATGAATGGATGCTCTCCCACATCGCCGTATAAAAATCGTGATCGTGACGACCGGAGCGAAGTATCCTGGGTGTGCCGCCAACAGCCTCTTCGGCCAAGTAGCCGGTGATCTCGGTAAAGGCCCGGTTCACTCTGAGGATGATGCTGTTGGCATCGGTGATCACCATCCCCTCTTGGGAATCAAAAGCGGTTGCCGCAACGCGCAGATTGGCCTCCGCCTTCTGGGATTCTCGCAGGTAAAGCACAACCGCAGAGACAGCGACGAGCAGCATGCTGCCCGCAGCGAAGGTCAGCAGAAACAGCCAGTAACGCTCGTTGTTATAACGCTCCAGATCATCGAGCGGACGCGACACATACAGCTGCAACACATCCCCGGAGATGGGGAGTGAACTGAGGGTGATGGGGTACGGACGACCATGTACCGTCCAAGCGGATGAGAACTGTTCCTGTCGCCATGGACGCATTTCGATCGTGTCCAGTTTATCGCGTTTGTACTGCCGCATCAGCTTGTCGTTGCTCATATCCAGTGCAGCCGCACCGGGCAGCGCATGGAATTCGAACGTAGGGTTCGATGCCATTACCACGACTCCGTTTGTATCGATCAGGAATGCATCGACCTTTTTCAGTCGTGACGAAAAGCGGGTGATGTTTCGTTTGACAACGACAGCTCCGATAAACCGTCCTGCATCCAAAACGGGATAGGAGAAATACAAACCGGGAATATTGCTGGTTAATCCCACTGCATACTGGCTTCCAGGCTTTCCAAGTTCCGCTTGGCGAAAATACTCCCGCTCAGCGTAGTTCGAGCCTACGAAACTATCCGACTTGCCGGCATTGCTGGAGGCAATGCAATTACCGGCAGCATTCATCACCCACAGAACATCCGCACCGAGCCCATTCGCTGCGACTAGCAGGGATTCGTTCAATCTACCCAGCTCCCTGTCAGCCGTCCAGCGCTGCTTAAGCACCTCTTTCGTCACAGCATGCTCCTGTGCGACTGCACCGAAACGTTGCAGGACTTTCAGGATGTCCGAATCTCTTGAAAAAACTCGCGGTACCTCCCTCAGCACGGCGAGGCTTTCGTCGACGCTTTCCACGATGATTTCGGCTTGCTGCGAAGCAAGTTCAAATTCGCGCTGGTAAAGTTTGGCTGAAAGATCGTCGTAGTAATTGGCGGCGCTAAACCAGGTGATTGCCCCCCAACCGACGACCAGCAGCCCGAGCCGACTGTAAAAACGACCGTGTGCCCTTAGATTCAGCTTGCTGACCAAGGTCGCGACGATAGTCAGAACCACGATGAGGCTCGTAACAGAGAGTACGATGGCAGCGAGGAAAGTGGGCGAAATGCCCTGTGCAACATCGACCGAACCATCACCCCGGATGAAATAGGCGGCAGTCATGGCGGTGTAATGCATGCCGGAAACGGCCAACCCCATCACGAATGCGCTGAGCCAGAGACATTTGCTGGAACCGCAAGACCGGTTGCCGAACTGTATCCAGAGCGCCAGCACGGCGAGTAATACTGCGACGACCAGGGAAAGCAGGAACAGGGCGATGTCATAGCGAATAAATCCGTTCAGGCGCAAGGCAGCCATCCCGGAATAATGCATCGCTCCTATGCCCGCGCCGATCAACAGACCGCCAAGAAGCAGCTGCCACCGACTCAGCACATCGTTGCGGCCGATTAGTCTGATTGCCAGCGCGCTGGCCAAGATACCCGGGATGGTAGACAGACCGGTAATCAGCGGATCGTAGTTGGTGGAACACGGCAGACTGAAAGCCAGCATACCGACGAAATGCATCGACCAAATGCCTAGGCCGAAGCATAGCCCGCCAATGAGCGTCCACGCGTATTCGGCCAGCTTGCCTGTGGCAAGTGCCACCTGCCGCCCAACCAGCAGTGCGGCATACGCGGCTGACACGGCAATAACAATCGACAAGATCACCAGCAGGGGATCATACGTGCCCGCATACAACAGGCTATCTCCAGGAACCTCGGCGACCAAGGGCAACAAACTAAATATTCCGGTTTCCATGTTTTTGCCCCGTCCCCCGCCTTTCCGGCAGGGAAATCAGTTATGTTTCTCCTTCAGCATCTCGCTCACCAGTCGCACGACTTCGCTACTCGCATTCTCGGCCACCTCCAGCTGCTCAACCAGTTCCTTGCGGACTTTTTCATCCATCACCCAGTCCTGACGGGAAAGTACCAAGGCATTCTGCACGCTGGAGTGCACCTTGGCATGAGGTTTATCGAGGCTGGCATAAGCCGATGTCATGCCGAAAGCGGCCTTGCCGGCATCGAAGTACCATTTGCCCAGACGGCAATTCCGGTGGTCCACTTCCACGGCCTGTGCCGCTTCGCGCGGGTCTTCCCTGCACAGCTCAACGGCACGATAGGCATTCTGCATATAGATAATGTGATCCATCTTGACCAGCGAGCCGAACGACCAATCCTTGGTTTTGGAAACGCGGCGGATAGTGTTCTCCGCCGACTGCGAGAATTCCGCGAAACGCCCTTGGAAGTCGCTCATCTGTGTATGAACTCGGGCCGTCACGCTACTTGCCTCGTTCGATTCTCCAACCATGCGCCCGACATAGCCTCTGAAGCTCTCGATGATGGCGCTAATTTCAGAAGTCGCCAGCTTGGTTCGTTCCGCCAGCTTGCGAACCTCATCCGCGACCACTGCAAAACCGCGTCCCGATTCCCCTGCTCGCGCGGCCTCAATGGCCGCATTCAGTGCCAGAAGATTAGTCTGGTCGGCAATCTCGGAGATGATGTTGACGGCGGAATTGATTGCCGCGCTCTCGCGACCGAGCGAGTCAGCCGCCTGCGCCAGTTGCTGCACCTGGCCGTTCATCGTACTGAGAGCACTACTGATGTGCTCGACCTCCGACAGGCTATGGGCCGCAGCCTCCCGGTTGGCAACAGCGATGGTCTCGATTTCGTCCATCTCGCTGCTGATGCCAACCAAATCCTGCTGGCCGAGCCGCAAACTGACCAGTAGCTTGCTGGCATTCATGGTATGAATACGGGAAGCCAGTTCATTCTTGCGAATGTACTGGACATTTTCCTCCATTGCCTTAATGGACAGGTTGATCTTGTTTAGAGAATTGGCAAATTGCCCGGGCAGGCCGTGAGAAAGCGCCTTGCGGTAATAGATGCCCTCGGAAACCAAGCCGAAGCAAGTGTTGACCTCCTTGAAATAGGCCTCCACCAAGTCTAGAAAATCATTCAGCTCCCAAGCGGCCCTGCCGATTTCCCCCATGCTCTGAGTGCGCGTCACTCGCTCGTGCAACTGTCCCTGGCGCGAGCTGTTCAGCACCTGCCGCATCTTCTCCACCACCTGGACTGCATGCTGGTATTTGACGTAGGCATAGAAGCTAAAACCAATCGCAACCACAGGAAACGTCCAAGCGACCAGGTCGAACTCGTGATGCAGGGTGAAATAAATTGCCATCGCAACGGTCTGTGCGACGAAAACAGAGCAGACCAGCAGGAAGCGTTCGCCCATCATGAAGCGGGCAAAGGGATTGAATTGATGCGGGAGGCTGGTAGCCATGGTCTACTCCTGCGCCAGTGACAGGATGAACCGGTCGTAAGTGGTGTTGAGCGACTTCAGCTTGCGCTGCAGAAAGTCAATCGATGCCGCTGGCGCACTTGCCGTACCAGACCGAACTTCCACCGCCAGCATCTCATCATAGATCGGCTGGATGACCGAGATGGCCTGTGTGCTAGGCCGCCGCCTGACCGAAAAATAGCCGATGCACTCGCCGCGCGCATTGATGTCGGGCGTGACATTGGCGAACACCCAATAATGGTCACCTTTTGAAGTCATGTTTTTGACAAAGCCGAAAAATTCACGGTTCTGCCGGAGCGTATCCCATAGCAACTTGAACGCGCCGCGCGGCATGTCGGGATGCCGGACAATGTTGTGCTGCTTGCCGAGCAGTTCGCTTTCGGAAAAATCGGCTAGGCCCATGAATATGCGATTGGCATAGGTGATGCGTCCGGTCAGGTCGGTCTTTGAAACGATGACCTCCTCCGGCCCCAGAAACACCTCATGCCGGGTCGGGGTAATGTTCAGTTTCATACGCTCTCTCCTAGGTGTTGCCTCGCCGGTTTTCCCGGTTGTGTTGTAATAATATTGTCAGCATCTCAATGACCGTCTTGATCTCTTCCGGAATGACGATACAAATCTTTGGAATCGAACGAACCCTGTTATTAAAGTACCAGTCCGACTGGGCCATCAGGGTACTGGCATCCGAAACGATGCATCCCCTCCGCTGATGTCATCATCCGGATGGATGCCCAATCGACGAGAAGAATTGCAGACTGCTCACAAAGGAAATGGGCAAAAAGCCCTCAGTCTTGCCGAGACGGCAAAGCAACACATACATCGCGGGATATCCCGCAACAAGGAAAACCCAGCTGCCTTCCGCCAAGCCAGGCAATAACCGCGTCTCTATCCCAACAATTTAGCGGAAAGCCCCAAAAACCAAGCCCGTTTACATTATAGGTAGAACAGCAAAGCAGGAATATTGGACCAAAGTCCTATGCCCACCCCTTCTCGTCTGGTAGAGCGGGAGAAATCCCCAAGAAAAACGCCGTCTCTAGGACGGCGTTGGATGTTGCTGTACTACTAATTGGTGGGGCGGCGTCTACCGAATACCGCCCTGAAAGCAGCGCCGCCATTGTCTTTGCTATGTTCGCGCTTTTTAAGTTACCCCCAAAGTTACCCCCAAGAGGTTTGCGCTGCCAAGGATTATTGCATACAAAGCCAACCTCAACCAGCGCACGGCGCGCCCTAATTCCAGCAACGCCTTGTCCGATCAGTCTGCCCCATCTCAACCCAACTCACTTCGCCATCACTCTACACCCCCCCTCCCCCAAAACCCCCGCACGTAAAGATTTCTATGGGATGTCGGTCTAGAGCATGAGGGGTGTAGAGATTTGATGCCCCCCCATGTTCTTTGCACCCATCAGACCTTGTAAGCAGCCGAACAATTGAACAGATCACTATGTTCAAATTCTGCGCGAATACTTTTCTCTGCCGCCACATCACACACGCCACGCAATTAGTTTTGCATCTGGTTCATATTAAAAATGGTCGGGACAAGTCGGGACAGTCGGGACATGGCGTATCTATTGAGTTTGCGCCGTCCCGACTTTTTCAAACGAAGTCGGGACAGTCGGGACAAGTTGTCCATTGCCGTGCATCGCCGTGTCGTTCATCACTCATTCCCGCCGCAATCAAACAGCTTGTGCGTGATGCGGAAGCAGTGAGCCGTACCCTCACCACCGGGCAGTCGTTCCTTGCGTGTGTAGCCCTTGCCCTCAGTCATCAGACACCCATGCTTAACCAGTAATTTGCACACCGTGCGGTAATCGAAACCGGCACACACTTCCTGCTTGAATGTTTCGGGCAGTATGTAGTACTCGGTATGCGTGTCGCGCCCAATCCCCTCAACATAGATCGCCGCTCCTGAATTATCCACGGCAGGAACATGCTTGCGATAACCGGCGCGATTGATCGTGCGCGGCGGGTGCGAATCGGTGTTGCTTACCGGTCTATCCCAATCGGTAAAGCGTGCCTCGCCGTGCGCCTCGAAGAATCGCCTCACCTGCGTAAGCATGTTCAACTCTTCCAGATTGCCACCGCCGCCACGCTGTGCCAGCCATGCCTTGTAACAGGTAACGGCGGCCTGCATAGCCTCGCCTGGTTGCCAGCCGGTAATGCCCCACTTGCTGGCCAACTCACCGGCTGCACCTATCAAGGCAAAGCGCAACCCTGCTCGATGCACTTGCCCGCCCGCGCTGTCCTCGATGTGCTTCTGTGCAAATTCACGCTGCGTTTTCTTGATCCAGTCGGCCACCTTGTCGTGATGCTCTACCAGCTTCGCCAGGTAGGGTTGCGATGCCGTGCCGTAGTGTTTGCAGGCGGCCTCAGTCACCGCCTTGGAGAAAGCCGACCCGCTGGCATAGCTGTGCAGATTTTCAAACATGCCGAGGCCGGCGCCAGCATCGGCGGGAATATCCAGTAGGCGAATTTCCTGCCCTGCCTTGGGTTTCTTCTTGGCCTCGGCCATGTGCTCGGCTAGACCTGCCTCGCCGCTGGAAAGAAATAGAATGCGCCAGCTTGCCGGATCGCGCAGGCCGCCCGTGCGATTTGCCCGCGCTTTGCCGCTGCCGTTGGCTAGCATGTATGCCACCTCACCGGCTGCTTTTGGATCTACTTGGCTTAACTCATCCAACACCAGCAGGCAATCGGAATGCTGTGCGGCCAATGCTTCCAGCCCGTTATCAGTGGCGCGCCAGCGTTGCAAGTAGTCCATGCCACCCCACACCGACGCCGCAGCGCGCAGCGCAGTGGTTTTGCCCGTGCTTGAATCGCCGCGCATATGCACACCGCCTGATTCCATGCCCGTGATGTGCAGCAGCGGGGCAGCAAAGGCAGAGGACACGGCAAACAACAGGCGTGAATTGCCAACGCACAACGCGGCCACGTTCGTTTGCCATGCGGCTAGCTTCCCCTTTTGTTTGAATGTGCCGGGCGAGGTGCTCGCGGATTGATACAGGATGCGCTCTTCATCTTCGCCAATGGTACGGTCGGGCATCACGAATACATTGCCATGCCAGCCCGTACGGTCCACGCAGCGGGCCCGCTGCTCAACATCAGACGTTTGAATGTATTGCGTAAGCAGGTTGCGTCCTTTATTGGTGCCGGCTATCTGCAATCCCATCGAAAGCAGTGCGCCGCGATACTCCGATCCATCGCCCTTAAGCAATTCCATCGGCATCGCCCATGCGTGGTGTGTGCCGTCCAGATCATCAAACTCAAGCAACCGCCCCCAGCTTTCGTTTTTCGCATCCCGAGTGAATGCGGTCACTTCCAGCCTAGAACAAACCCACCACCATTTGCTGTCGTTGCTGTCGTAATACATCACCGCCCGGTCAGTGCATGAGAAGCGGGATAGCTGATCGCCGCCGGCATCAGCCTCGGCAGTGCTGGCGGGGGTGTTGGTGCCAGGTGCAGACGTATCCACTTGCGGCACTTCCTGCAAAAAGTCGGGCGTCTGCATCAGCGTGGCAACATGCGCCGGCGTCCACCCGTCGGCTACCGCGTCTGCTCCATCCCACTTTTCAGGCAACGGGCGCGGATCGCTACTACCGGGCGCGCAAGCAAAGGATGACAGGCAAAGTATCCGGACACTTTGTGCACCTGCCTCTTTCGCCAGCGTTGCCACCTTCGCCATGCACTCGCGCCCGGCTTCGTCGTTGTCCGGCCACAGGTACACCGCGCGCCCCGCCAACGGCCGCCAATCGCTCTTGAGGGGCGATTGCGCGCCGTTCAACATCGTGGTGCACACTGCATCAGGAAAGAGCAGGGCGGCAGCGTCGGCGGATTTCTCGCCCTCACACACCACAACAGATGCACTTGGGTTAGCTGTCAGCTTATCTAGGTGATACAGCGGGCGCGGATCGGGCAGCCCCTGAAAGCGCCACTCGCGTTTTCCTGCATCGTTTTCGCAGTAGGTCAGCGGGAAAAACTGCTTGCGCCCTCCATCGGCTTTCGGCTCGAAGCGATACACCAAGCAAAGCAATTGCCCGACTTCGTTGTGATACTCCCAGCGCAGGGAAGGCTTACCGTATTTGTAATGCGATTGCAGGGGAGGCGGCGCATCAACCGGTACGGGTTGCAGAGCACGCCATACAGCCTTACATGTTTTGGAAGGAGTGTTGGTATCGCCCGCCCGCTTTGGTGCGCGTTGTGGTTCGTCTGCCTTTGCCTGAGCGACACCAAGAAACTCAGCAAGCCGCTTGGACGCTTCGGATTGTTTCGATCCTTCCAGGTACGCCACCAGCGCAACCAGATCGCCGCCCTTGTCGCCGGTTGCAAAGTCAGACCATGCGCCCGTGTTGCAGTTGATCGAGAACGAACCCATCTTGCTATCGGATCGGGTTGGATTTATTGCCTGGTATTCGTGGCCGGTCTTCTTGCCGCCCGGCAACCAGCTCGATAGCACGCGCTCGATGCTGGATAGCGCAGCGGAAGCCACTTGCTTGATGTTGGGCGCGCTCATATCGAAAACACTCCGCTGCTAAATCGCATCTTGCAGCCCTTCACACGAACACTTACGCGCCCAAAGGTGGAATATTCAAGCCAATATCGCGCACCGCACCACGTGAAAACACGCGGCATCTTTTTCGCTTTTGGATGTCGTGCAAGATGCTCATTCACAAACTCCACCGCTGCATTGACCAGCTCACGCGCGGCGCGATATTCGGCGGCGGTAAGTGCAAGCAAGGTTTTGTGATGGTGAAATCTTTGTGCGGCGGTTTGCATCAGGCGCGAATGGCGGCTGGCTCTGTGCTTGATAGTGGATGTGCTCATGCGATTATTCACCTTTCTAAAAAAATGCCCCAGCCATAGCCGGGGCAATAGTGTCACGCGGTTTGTTAAACAGTGATCCCTTCCAGCGTGCAGAACGATTCTTGTCTGGTTGCTGCGAAGTCAACCCGTGCATACGCGAGGACGGCAATTTGCAGGTTTGATCCCATGAACGATTCGGAGAGAACGCGCACGGTGATGTCCTTGCGGACCCCCATAATCAAATCGCGCCAGTTTGCGATGATGCCGGATGCAGTAGTACCGTCAGTTAGCGGGGCGGCAGTTGTCCACAGCTTTGGCAATGCGGCGATTTCCGCCGGCATCGTAAGTGGCGTGTTGTCATTCGTGATGCCGGTTTTCAGCTTGCGCATTTTTTTCCATACCGCAGGATGGGCAATAAATGCACCAATGTTTTCCATCGGTGTGTTATCCAGCGCCAGCTCGTACATGCCGTCCACCAAGTAATCCCAGGAAGTCGGCGCACCAATTGCAGTGACCTTGTTACGATTCGCCAGATTCATCACCCCAGCCGGGGCGGCACCTGCATTAACGGTGACCCCGACCAGACCCGCGCGGTCTATCGCTCCGGCCATCGCGTTATTTATGGTGCTCTGCAAAATTTGCTCGATGTTGGCGCTGTCTTGCGAAAGCTCCAGGGAGAGTTTCACCAGGCAGACGCACGTTCTTGCAGTCAGTTCAACGGCCCCGAAAGTCGGGTCGCTTGATGGTATGTCCGCATTTTCGCCGTGCCAGGAGATGGTTGGGTCGTTAACGACACGAGCTAGGGACAGACTTGTCGAATCCATAGGGATTGTGCGTGCGCCCGCTTTTGAAAGAACCATGCTGCTACGAAGTGTATCTATCCACTCGCTCGACAATGCACCGGCCACTGTGTAGCCGCCAGATGGATCTGAATCTATCGACAAGCTCTTTCTCTCATCTGCCAACTCGGCGGCATCGGCAGCGCGCCCGCCGAGCACGATCCCGCGCAGCAGGCGCCCCACAGATGGCGTGTCGCCTTCTTTTCGCTCCAATGCGGCAAGCTTGTCGGTATGCTCCAGTACCGGAACCTTCTTTCCAGACTTTGTATCAAAGTATTGCTCCAGACGCTTCGTCTCGACACCCTCGCCACCAAACTGCGGACGACCGGTTTTCTTGTAGAGTTCGTTCATGCCTGATTCAACGGTTTTCAAACGGCTGTCTTGGGCCTTCTTGAACTCTTCAAATGTCTGCCCCTGTGCCTTCAGCAGATCAACTATTTCTTGTGTCATGATTGATTCCTTTTTGGGTTGTGGCCTGAAAATATTTCAGGTTGATGCAAGCTTGATAAGTCAGCCTCACGGTTTGGGGGGAACAATGAATGGCGCGCTCAATAATTTTTTTGCGCTGGTTAAATGGTTGCGCACCGTACCAAATGGCACTTGAACCCGGCCGCGCTTCGGCAGATGAATCGTTGCTAACTGCCAAACTCGATCAATCTTTTCAATTGGTGATGCACACTCGCCATACAATTCCCTGCGGGCGGCCGATAGCTCCATTTCAGCAATCAATTGCTCGAATGAGTGCGGCGGGCCAGCGCGTCTTGCGCAATCGAGCACTAAACGCGACAGTGCGCCAGGCTTCTTGCCACCATGCTGGTGCTTGAACTTGATTCCGATGCGGATGACGCTTATGAGATCATCACGTTGTGGACTGGCCGGTACATGGGCGGTCACCAGAGCAACCATTTCATGCACCTCGGCCACGATTGAAGTGCTCCCAAATAAGCCGCGCCGCCTCTCTTTTGGAATGTCCCTTGGCCCGCAAGTCGCGCTCCATCCGCCGCTTTGCTTTTGCGATATTGGCTGCACTTCCAGGTATTAGCGCGGCGAGCATGTGCGTTACGTTTTTGAATGGTGTGCTCAATTTAGTTTTCTCCGGTGCCACTCTCATTCGAGAGTTCCGCAATAAGCGCACGGATGTCTTCAGCTTTCCACGCGGTGATGTTCTCGCTCAGCTTGATGGGTTGAGGGTACTTTCCCGACTTGCAGCCAGCCCACCATGTAGACCGACTTACGGGAATATGTGCAAGGATTTGAGGCAGCCGGACGAATCCGGTTGTTGGTAATTGACTTGGCATCGCTTTGGCTCCTGTTGGATTGGCTCAAGCCCATGCGGACTTGATGCGATGCCACTGTAAGTAGATTGATTCCGTGAGTCAGGGGAGAAAACCTACCCCATTTTGTTTGTGTCCCTGATCGCCGTCTTTAGAACTTTGGTGTGATCCTCGCAAGATCGGCCAACGCGGTTAAACATATCCGATACCCATTCCATGAATTTGGATCCATCTTGCGCGGTCGGTTTTGTTGGCTCGTGGTTTTTCCAGTAATGCACCAAAGCGCACGCAAACAGATAATCCAATGAATTTATACGCGGCCGCCCGCCTGAGTTTTGTGGGGATGTCGTCAATGCTAGCGTTGCCAGTTCGCGTAATCGCTGGGCGGATATCGCAAGGACCTTGCGCCCGTTACCGGCCTTCTGAATCTGCAACGTGCTGAGAGGTATTTTTCCGGTCGGGTTGGTCTGCCGGAAATCCAGATATGCCGCATGCTTAATGCGCGCGTATGTGTCTGAATCAAGCCGCCGCACCGCGTTGCAGGCCTGGTCATCTGGTATCTTTTCCAGCGCACCCAAAGTTGCGCGCACATCACGTTCCGGTGGGGTAAAGGCGGAGTCTTTAAAACGATAATATTTTGCGCGCCAGCCCGCCAGCAGACTTGCCAACCCCGATTCTAGATCATTGTCTCTAGGTGACCGAAGACCCCAAAAGCTTCGTTTGAGGCGCGAATCACGAAAGGTTATTTTTGGTCTCATGGGTACTACACCATACTAAATACTTGTTGCCTGCTTATCTGGCCGCGTGAATACATTTCAAGCAAGCGGTCTGCTTTGGGATCGTTATTGGTAAGCCGGATCATGAATCGAAGATTTTTATTCTGCTCCCACTCTGAGAGCCGTCGATGTTGTTCCAGTATGAGAATCGTACCCAAGTCCATGCCGTGATTTCCTACGGAGACATAATCCGGCTCCCCTGGCACGTGGCAGCTAACCGAGTCGATAATTGCATCAGCCATTGACGCTGTTTCACCATCAATCATTACAAGTTGAATTCTCGCGGTACGTGGGTCGAATTTAGAAAAATTTCCTTCGTAAAGCCAGCACCAATCCACATTTAACCCCTTGGCTAATTCAAACAGGTAACGCATCATGCGACGGTTATTTGCAGGGTCATCGCCTATCATGCGGCGGGCGGTTGTTAACGATAGTCCAGTTATTTTCGATAGATGTGCAGCACGACGCTTTGTTGGGATATCGTCGTAATCCAATACGGTCATTACTCGTTGCTTGATAGAATCACTGTTAGCCATGATGCTTACCTCCAATAAGGTGTGTTGTGGTTAGGGGGTGCTCGGTGTTGACGCACGGCTCACCCCCGCTTTTCTGAATTTTCCGCTTCAGGGGCGGTGCGGCAGTGAAACAAATTCGCGCGAAATTTTAGACGTCTGCACAAAAAATCCCGAAAGCGCAAGACGGTAATGCACTGCAATGGATAGCTTGTCCCGACTGTCCCGACTTCGCTTGAAAAAGTCGGGACAGCGCAAGCCCAATAAACACGCCATGTCCCGACTGTCCCGAGTTGTCCCGACTGTTTTTAACGTGAACCGGATACAAAGAGGGGTGGATCATGCGGCAGCCCCATGCAAATTGATGATTTCTGCCCCTGCTTTTTGCTTGTCCAGATAGTCCGCCCAAAGCTGCATCATCTTGCGGCGTTCGACTAGGTGCGCGGTGCGGTTGTATGCGCGCCCGTTCGGATCGCGCACGGCGTGGGCAAGCTGGTGCTCGATATAGTCCGGGCGCACCTGCAACACTTCATCCAGTATGGTGCGCGCCATTGCCCGAAAACCGTGGCCGCTCATTTCATCCTTGGCAAAGCCCATCCGCCGCAGGGCGGCAAGGATGGCATTGTCACTCATCGGGCGACCATTGGTGCGCGCACCGGGGAAAACATACTTGCCCGCGCCGGTCAGTGCGTGAAGATCCCGCAGGATGGTCACGGCTTGGGTAGACAGCGGAACCAGGTGCGGCTCTCGCATCTTCATCCGCTCAGCGGGTATGTTCCACTCGGATTTGTCCAGGTCAAACTCTACCCACTCGGCTTTGCGCAATTCACCAGGACGCACGAATACCAGCGGCGCGAGGCGCAAGGCACACTTGGTCACAAACTGCCCTTGGTAATCATCAATCGCGCGCAGCAGTGCGCCAATGGCTTTGGGGTCGGTGATGGCAGCATGGTGGGTTTGCTTCACTGGGGGCAGCGCGCCCTTAAGATCGGGGGAGGGATCGCGCTCAGCTCGCCCAGTTGCGATGGCATAGCGGAATACCTGCCCGCAATTTTGGTGCGCCCGGTGTGCGGTTTCCACTGCGCCGCGATCTTCGATCCGGCGCAACACGGCCAGCAGTTCGGGCGCGGTAATCCCAGCAATCGGGCGGCCACCAATCCACGGGAAGAGGTCGCGCTCAAAGCGTTGCAGGATTCGCGTGCCGTGATTCTCCGCCCAGCTGGGGGAGTTCTTTGCATACCATTCGCGGGCGATGACTTCAAAGCTGTTTCCCGCCCGTTCGGTTATTGAGGCTTTTACGGCCTTGCGATTTTCGCCGGGGTCTACGCCATCGGCCAACAGCTTGCGGGCATCGTCGCGGCGCTGCCTGGCTTCTTTCAGGCTTACTTCGGGGTAGGTGCCCATCGAAAGCAATTTTTCCTTACCCCCAAAGCGATACTTGAGCCGCCACCATTTACCCCCAACGGGAGACAGCAGCAGAAACAACCCTTTCTCATCGGATAGCTTGATCGGCTTCGCACCCGGCTTTGCGTTCTTTATGGCGGTATCGGTCAGCGGCATGGGGGTAACTCCTTGCAGAGGTAAGTCAGTTACCCCGAAAGTTACCCCCTGTTACCCCCAGATGTCAATGCACCACATCGGACAGCACAGGACGCAAAGCCAAAGAAAAAGCCCGCTGTTGCGGGCCTTTCTGCACTTCCTTGGACGGCTTTGGATTGGTAATTGGTGGAGGCGGCGGGAATCGAACCCGCGTCCGCGAGCACTCTACAGGCAGTTCTACATACTTAGTCTGGTTGTTTGATTTTATCCGGCAGACGCCAACCGACAGGCTGCCACCGGACGAGTCACCTAAATTTAATGCCATACAAAGTAACCCTGCATGACACGATTCCGTGTAAATGACCTCACTCATCGCGACATTGCTGCCTTGAGCCCCTCCACGGACAGCAGGGTGTGAGGTCTAACCGACTAAGCGGCTAAAGCGTACTTTTCGTCGTTTGCGACTATTGGTTTTCCAGCTGATTTACGAGGTTGCGGGTCCTCGGTATGCCCTACTCTGCTTTGCAACCCACGTCGAAGCCAGGTCGCCCCCGGTTCGCTTGGTACACAAAACGTGCCGGATTGTAGCACGCACCATCAGAGTTGAAGGAGCGGGATTAGTTCACCGGGGGTGTTTATACTGCCGTATGCCTGCCAAGCCTCGACGGACGCATCGCTGCCGACATAACCGTAGCTGGCAATAATCCCGCGCATCGCTGCCGCATTGGCGGCTTGCATATCGCGCAGATCATCGCCGAGATAGAGGCAATGTTCCGGCTCGACACCGATAATCTCGCAAGCCTTGAACATCGGTGCGGGATGCGGTTTAGACTGGGGACAGGTGTCACCGCTGACCAGACAGTCGGCACGCTCGGCATAGCCCAGTGCCTGCATCAGCGGAACGGTGTAACGATGGGGCTTGTTGGTAACGATACCCCACTTGATATCGCGTCCCTCGATCTCGGCGATCAACTCATCCATGCCCGGGAACAGGGTGGTGTGCGTGCAGATATTGCGCTCGTAATAGTCCAGGAAGATATCTCGCAGAGAATCGTAGTCAGGTGCGTCCGGGGCGATGTCGAAGCCAAGCTTGAGCAGCCCGCGCGAACCGTGCGAGGCTTGCGGACGGATAATCTCCAACGCAAGCGGGGGAAGTTGGCGCGTGGCGCGGGTATGGTTCAGCGCTGCGGCAAGATCTGGAGCTGTGTCGGCAAAAGTGCCGTCAAGGTCAAACAGTACCGCTTTAATCACGGCGACAGGCGATCATGTAATTTACACTGGTGTCAGCACCCAGAGAATAGGTCTTGCTGATCGGGTTGTAGCTCATGCCGATGATGTGGTTCACGGTCAAATCCGCATCGCGGCACCATTGCGCCAACTCGGAGGGCTTGATGAACTTGGCATAGTCGTGCGTGCCGCGAGGCAGCAGATTGAGCACATATTCCGCGCCGAGGACTGCAAACAGGTAGGATTTCGGATTCCGGTTCAGGGTGGAGAAGAATACCCATCCGCCGGGTTTGGCGAGCTTGGCGCAGGCCGCGATCACACTCTGCGGATCGGGCACATGCTCCAGCATCTCCAGACAGGTGACAACATCATAGTGCCCGGGCTGTTCGACCGCGAGCGCCTCCACCGCGATGTTGCGATAGCTGACCTGCTTGCCGCTTTCCAAAAGGTGCAACCGGGCAACTTGCAGCGACTTGTCGGCCAGATCTATGCCGCAAACTTCGGCTCCCAGCCCGGCCATACCCTCGGACAATATCCCGCCGCCGCATCCCACATCCAGCACCGATTTACCCGCAAGTCCGGCGTGGCGGTCGATGTAGCCCAGACGCAGGGGATTGATGTCATGCAGCGGCTTGAACTCGCTGTTGGGATCCCACCACTTGTGGGCGAGCTGGGAGAATTTTTCCAGTTCGACCGGGTCGGCATTAACGGTCATTTGCTGCGTGCGCTCGGCACACGTATTTCGACGCGGCGATCCGGAGCGAGGCAAGCCGCGAGTTGCGGACGCTTCACTTTTTCACATTCTCCCGAACGGGTGACGGGCTCACTGCTCCCCTTGCCGATGCTGCTGATCTTGTCAGCCGCAACACCTTCGCTGACCAGGAAGTTATGCACCGCATTGGCGCGACGCTCAGACAACAGCTGGTTGGCAGCTGCTGAACCGGAACGATCCGCGTGACCGGTGATGAAGACCATATCGTAACTGAGTGTTTGCAACTGCTTGGCCAACTGGCTGAGGCGCACTCTGGCATCAGGCTTGAGTTCTGCCTTGCCCAGATCAAACGATTCATCGGCTCTCAAAGCAACGGCCAGCGCCTCCGATTTTTTTTCGGCGACAGGCGGCTCTCCTTTTTTGAACAGCGCCGGATCACATTCCACAACGGCATTATCTTTGGCCCATTCTGCCGTACGCCAGCATTCGCCGAAACTGTTGCGCACGATGTTGCCATTCGAGTCATACAAATATCCGATGCTTGTCGGGTGCGCTGCGGCAAGTTGTGCTACGGAAAGAAAACAGGCAATTGCGACGATTTTGGAAGTGGTTTTCATAATTGTCCTTAGTTAGCGGGTTGATTCGTCGAGCAGCCCAGATGGTAAGGGCTTTCGGGCTCAATTGTAAAGAAGCGGATGCCACAACGGGCAATAGCGCCGCACAATCCGGCAACAACTATCCCCCAAACGGCACATCCTGTTACAAATCTCCGGGAACCTCCACACCATTCCTTCCGTCGTATTGGCGCTCGTCACGTGGCCGACACGACGCACGCGAAAGCATAACTTTGTTCAATTGTGAAAGGAAGCAAGATGCAGAAAATTCAGTGGATGACTTCAATGTTGATGGCCGGCGCCATCTATAACGGCGGAGCTTATGCGGCCGATGCTGCATCGGCGGTTCCCGCCACAGTCGGGCCTGCGACCACAGAAACAAAGGCCGTGCTGTCCGATGCAGACGGCACCGCCTTGCTAAAAAAGAACAACTGCTTCGCCTGCCATACGATGGACAAGAAACTGGTCGGACCTAGCTTCAAGGATGTCGCCGCCAAGTATCGCGACCAGACCGACGCGGAAGCTCTGCTGATCGCCAAGGTGACCAAGGGCGGCAAGGGTACATGGGGCAGCATGGCTATGCCTCCGCAGTCCGCGAAACCGGAGGATGTCGATGCGATGGTGAAATTCATCCTCTCGCGTCAGTAACTCCCCTAACGAACAACGCCTGCACTAAGCAGGCGTTGTCGTATCCAGCCGCCGCATCAGGACGGCCGAATCACTTCCCTTACCGCAGCGACCGTACGTTCCACATCCGCCTCAGTCATTGCATAGAACATCGGCAGGCTGACGATCTGACGGCCGACATGCTCGGACACTGGGAACATGCCTTCCTTGAAGCCCAGCGCGCGATACAGCTTGAACAGGTGTATCGGCGCGTAGTGGTAGCCGATGCCGATGTCGTGCGCCTTCATCTTTTCCATGAATTCGGCACGGGTAATGCGATCCGGAAGCACCAGCTGGAACAGGTGCCAGTTGGTGTTCTCAAAATCCTGCGGCGGCAATTGCGCACCGGTCTGCGCTTCGAAGTTCGCGCCGAAAGTCGCGAAGTAATGCTGCGCCAGTTTGCGGCGATGTGCGGTGATTTCGGCCAGCTTGGCGAACTGCCCCAGACCTATCGCGGCGGCGATGTCGGTCATGTTGTACTTGCCGCCCAGCACATCCACCTCGATGCCGTCCCAGCCGCTGCGGGTCACACCCTGCAAACGAAATTTCTCGGCGAGCTTCGCCTCTTCCTCGTTGTTCAGCACCAGACAGCCGCCTTCGGAGGTGGTGATGTTCTTGTTGGCCTGAAAGCTGAACGAGACGAAGTCGCCGAAGCTGCCGATAGGCTTGCCATTCCAGGACGAACCCATCGCCTGCGCGGCGTCCTCGATCACGCGCAGCTTGCGCTTGGCCGCGATGGCGTACAGACGATCCATGTCCACCGGCTTGCCCGCCAGATATACCGGAATGATGGCCTTGGTGCGTGGCGTGATCGCGGCCTCAACCTTGTCCAGATCGATGTTGCGCGTGACCGGGTCGATGTCGGCGAACACTGGCGTCGCTCCGACTTCGAGTATCACGTTCGCTGTCGCGACCCAGGAGATAGACGTGGTGATGACCTCGTCCCCTGCACCGATGCCGGCGATGCGCAGCGCGATCTCCATCGTGCAGGTGCCGGAGTTGAAGGTGCGCACCGGACGACCGCCGAAATAGTCGGACAGTTTCCTCTCAAACTCCGCCACCTTCGGTCCGCTGGTGATCCAGCCTGAGCGCAGCACGTCGCCGACTGCGGCGATGGTGGATTCGTCGATGGTGGGTTTGGAGAATGGAAGAAAAGTACTCATAAAAACTCCTGGAAAAAATTCGTCCTTCCCGCGCAGATGGGAATCCAGTCATAAACATACCCTCTGCAACGCGGAGACAAAACCTTTACGGCCTTGTTAAAAAACGCTGGATTCCCGCCTGCGCGGGAATGACGGATACGTTTTATGCCCGCGAAATAATAACGACGCCGAGAATGATGATGCCCATGCCGACCACCTTGGCCGGGTTGAATGCCTCGTTGAACAGATACCAGGCCGCCACGGCGTTCACCACGTAGCCCAAGGACAGCAACGGATAGGCGATACTGACCTGTACGCGCGACAGCGCGAGCACCCAGATCACCACGCCGAACGCGTAGCAGGCCATCGCGCCGACGATGTGCGGCTCGGTCGCGAGCTTCCAGCCGATAGGCAAGATGTTCTCGCGCGAGAACTCGAAGTAGCCGACAGCGTTGGTGCCCGACTTGATCAACAGTTGCGCGGCGACGTTGAACAGCACGCCAGTGACGATGAGACTGAAGCTGACGAGGTTCATTTGAAACCTCTGAGAACCGTCGCAAGCAGGTCAATATGCAAGGCGCCGCGCAACGAGCGACGAGGCATATCTACCTGATAGACGAGGAGCGAGTGAGCACGCAACGCAGCAGATTGACCGCACAGCAGGTTATTCAGAGGTTTCATGGTTTCTTGAACACGATGTGTTGGGTGTCTTCGAAAATAACCTGCATAGGCAGATTATAGGTCTGTAGCTGTGGATAGAAATACACCGGTACGATCGCCAATGCCTCGGGCTGCGCATTCCATACTGGAACGAATTCCTCCACGGTCGGTATCCAGCGCTGCGGCTCCTGCTTGATGCCGTAGGCCATCTCGTCCTTGTACTGCACCAGCGTGAAAGTGCGCTTCAGGTAGAACGGCAGCGTCTGCTCGTAGGTCAGGATGGAGTAGAACGGGATGTCCGGTTTCACCTCGGCGCGGATCGCCTCGGCAATATGCTTTGCGGAACGCTCGCGCGCGATGGTCTCATAGCCGGACAGACCGATCTGAGCGGACAGCAGCGCCGTCAGCGCCAGCACCAATAACGCCTGCAGTTTCTTTTCGCGCCACAGTAGCGCCATCCCGCCCAGCAGTCCGACCAGCGACATCAGCCCTGCGGCGACCAGCCAAGGAGTGTAGCGCGGATAGAGTTCGGCCTGATTCGGCGTATCGGCCATGTTGCCGAGGTTCAGCCCTATCCCGATCAGCACCAAGGCAAACAGGATCGCCGGGGCGATCTGCCAGAACAGCACGCGCTCACGCATCTCGGCAATGCGCCTGCCCATCAACAGCACCAGCACCGGGAACATCGGCAGCAAATAGGACGGCAGCTTGGAGCCGGAGATTGAGAAGAACACGTAGATGAACACCGCCCAGATCAGCAGGAAACGCTGGCTGTTGAACATCTGCACCGGCAGGCTGCTGTTGCGCACGGTGCGCCACATGCTGTCAAACATCAGCACCGTCCACGGCAGCGCGCCGGCCAACAGAATGGGGATGAAGAAATACCAAGGCTGGTAGCGACCGAGATCCTTGGTGGTGAAGCGCGTGTAGTGTTCGTAGATAAAGAAGCGCTCGAAGAATTCCGGGTTGGCCTTCATGACCAGATAGAACCACGGCGCGGTGATTGCGAAGAACACCGCCAGCCCCGGCAACCAGTGCATACGCTTCAGCACGGTGAAGTCGCGTTGCACCATGCAATAGATGAATACCGCCGTGCCCGGCAGGATGATACCCATCAACCCCTTACTCAGCACCGCCAGCGCCATGCCGGCCCAAGCGACCAGCATCCAATTGCGCCGTTTTTTCTCGTCGGCCTGAGACTGCGCGAGCAGCAAACCGAAGATGCCCAGCGTGATGAAGAAGGTCAGGCCCATGTCCAGCGTGTTGATATGGGCCATCAGCACATAGAGCAGGCTGCTGGACAGCAACAGCGCCGCATACCCACCCGCCTCGCGCCCGAACAAACGCACGCCGGTAAACCACACCAGTAGGATGCCGGCGAAACCGGTCAGCGCCGTCCACAACCGCGAGGTCCACTGGTGTTCGCCGAACACCGTATAGGCCGTGGCCGTCGCCCAATATTGCAGCGGCGGCTTCTCGAAATACTTCAGTTCGTTCAGGCGCGGCGTCGTCCAGTCGCCGCTGACCACCATCTCGCGCGGAATCTCGGCATAGCGCCCCTCGTCCGGCTTCACTAGCGTGCGGTATTCGAGATTGGAAAACCAGATCAGCGCCAGCACGGCCAACAGGATCAGCAGATTTTTCTTTGTCGTCATCATGATTATTTCTCGGCCACTACCAATAATGATCCGCCCGCCGGGAATGTGACTCCCAGCGCCAGCAAGCCGCGCTCAATCGCCATCACTGCACCGAACGCCGCATTTATCAAAGGATGAATTTTCAAACCGGGGTCCATGCCGTCATCAGCCGGCGGCGCGTTGCGCTGCAGCAGGCGCGACAGCCACATCGCCGGCAGCAGCAGCGACACAAACGACGTCACATAACGCACTTTGAATCCCGCAGCGGTCATCTTGTTCAACAACTCGGCGCGGGTGTAGCGGCGCTTGTGATGCGCGTATTCATCCATGCGGCTCCACAGCGACGGGTGCTGCGGTACGGTAAAGATCACCCCGCCGCCCGGCTTGCAGGCGGCATGAATCTGCGCCAGCGCAACGCCGTCCTCCTCGATATGCTCCAGCACGTCGAACGCGCCTATCAGGTCGAACTCCTCGCGGAACGGAATTTCCGTCGCATCCATCTGGAACAGCACAGCCGACGGCACGCGCTGCTTCGCGAACCCCAACCCCTCGGTGAAAATGTCGCTGCCCGAGAGCTGCGCATCCGGATAGGCCGCGCGCGTGTTCGCCAGCACGAAGCCCGTGCCGCAGCCTATCTCCAGCACGTTAGCCGCGCGCGGAAAGTGGCGCAGCATCAGCTTCTTCAGCAGCGCGTTGCGCGCGACGAACCAGAAGTTGCCCGCCTCGACCTGCGCATAGCGTTTGAATAGCTCCGGATCGAAACCGTCGTTCTGCGCCGCGAGCTCGGGTGCGAACGACACGAAACCACCGCGCTCGGCGGGCTCGTGACCGCAGGCGGGGCATTTCCAGGATGCATCGGAATAGGTGTGTTTACAGGAGAGGCAGAATTTCATGGGCGGTTCGTTAGTTGATTATACGGCGCGCCAGTTGCTGCGCACGTTGCGTGCCTCGCTGAACACGGCTTCTAGTCTGGCAGCATCGCGCTGTTCCAGCGCCTCCGACAGGGCGTTCAGTTCGGCAGTGTATTTTTCCAGTTCGACCAGCAGCGCATCGCGATTCGCGAGGCAGATGTCGCGCCACATCTCTGGACTGCTTGCCGCGATGCGGGTGAAGTCGCGGAAGCCGCTGGCGGCGAAGGACAGCAGCAGGTCGCGGTTGTCGCGTTGCGCGAGGTCGTGCACCAACGCGAACGACAGCAGGTGCGGCAAGTGGCTCACCGCAGCAAATACCGCGTCATGCTGTTCGGCGGTCAGTTCGCTGACCACTGCACCGCACAGCTCCCAGGCACGCTGGATGCGCGCAACGGACTCGGTGGAATTCTCCGGCAACGGCGTCAGCACCACTTTCTTGCCGACATACAGATCGGCCATCGCCGCAGCCGCCCCGCTCTTCTCCGCGCCGGCGATGGGATGAGCGGGAACGAATTGCGCGACACGGTCGCCCATGTTCGCACGCACTGCGGCGACCACGTCACCCTTGGTGCTGCCACCGTCTGTGACCAGCGTATGGCTGCCCAGATGAGGTGCGATGCGCGCCATCAGTTCGGCCATCTGCCCGACCGGGGTCGCCAGCAGCACGATGTCGGCATCGCGAACCTCCCCGGCAACGTCAGCGCCGATGCGGTCGATGATGCCCAGTTGCCGCGCCTGCTCCAGCGTCGCCGTACTGCGGCCGAAGCCGACGACTTCGCCGGCTGCATCAGCCTTGCGCAGCGCCAGCGCGAATGAGCCGCCGATCAGGCCTACGCCGAAGACGACGATTTTTTTGAATTGCGGTTTGGACATGCCAGTCCCCCTTGAGCTTCCACCCCTACCCTAACCCTCCCCCTTCAAGAGAGAGGGAACCAAGCTCCTTCACCCTTGCCGCAGGGGAGAGCGAACCGAGGGGTCTGTGGGATGGGGATAGAAACTACGAATCCCGTAAACCTGCTTACAGCGTCCGCCCAATCGCACCCGCAATTGCGCCCAACGTACCCATCAGCTTCTTCAATTCGTCCGGAGTCAGCGCTTGGTCGGCATCGCACCATGCATCGCACGGACTCGGATGCATTTCGACCAGCAGGCCGTCCGCACCTGCGGCGACCGCCGCCTGCGACAGCGCCGCGACCATCCACGCTTTGCCGCCGGCGTGCGAAGGATCGACGATCACCGGCAGGTGTGTCTCCTTCTTCAGCACCGGGATTGCGGTCACGTCTAGCACGTTGCGGTAGGCAGTCTCGAAAGTACGGATGCCTCGCTCGCAGAAGATAATGTTGTGGTTGCCACCGGCGGCAATGTATTCCGCTGACATCAGCCATTCGCTGATCGTCGCGGACATCCCGCGTTTGAGAATGATGGGCTTGTTGACGCGACCAACCGCCTTGAGCAGGTCGAAGTTCTGCATGTTGCGCGTGCCGATCTGGATCACGTCCACATCGTATTCCAAGAAGGTATCCAGCTGACGCGCGTCCATCAGTTCGGTGACGATGGGTAGCTTGTACTGGCTCGCCGCCTTGCGGAACATGTCCAAACCTTCGACACCGTGCCCCTGGAAGGCATAGGGGCTGGTGCGCGGCTTGAACGCACCGCCGCGCATCAGGCGGCAACCGGCTTCATTGACAAACTTCGCCGACAGGTCCATTTGCTCTTGCGTCTCGACCGAACAAGGCCCGGCGATGATCTGGATCTGATTGCCGCCCAGCGGCACGCCGGCGATGTCGACCACGGTGTTTTCGCGATGCGATTCGCGCGACACGATCTTATATTGCTTGGCGATGTGCATCGCCGATTCCACGCCCGGCAGCGGCGTGAACATTTCCTCGGACAACTTGCGCTCGTCGCCGATTGCGCCGATCACGGTACGCTCGATACCGCGCGAAATATTGGCCTTCAGTCCGGCGATTTCCAGCTTTTTGACTACGGTACCGATTTGTTCGTCGGTGACTTCCCTGCCCATTACTATGATCATTTCGATTCCTCTATTGCCTGCGCTAAAGCAGATAAAAATTTCCCGTTCTCGGCTTCCGTGCCTATGCTCACGCGCAGGTATTCGGCCATGTCGTAATTCGCCACCGGTCGCACGATCACGCCCAACTCCAGCAAGCGGCGGTACATCTTAAGTCCCTCACCTATCCTGAAGCTTACAAAATTGCCGTAAGACGGGATGTGATCCAACCCCAATTTTTCCAGCCCGGCGACGATCTGTTCCATGCCGCGGCGGTTAAGTTCATTGGTCTTGCGCACGAAATCCGTATCAGCCAGCGCGGCGACCGCGGCAGCCTGCGCCACGCTGTTGACGTTGAACGGCTGACGCACGCGGTTGACCATGTCGGCGACCTGCGCATGGCAAAACGCATAGCCCACGCGCAGACCGGCCAGCCCGTAGGCCTTGGAAAAGGTGCGCGACACGATCAGGTTCGGAAACTCGCTCAGCCAGCTCACGCTGTCGTAGCGGCATGCTTCCGGCAGGTATTCGTTGTATGCCTCGTCCAGCACCACCAGGATATCGGCAGGCAGCGCTCGCAGGAAAGCGATCAGGTCGTCCGCCTGAAGGAACGTGCCGGTCGGGTTGTTCGGGTTCGCGACGAACACCAGCTTCGCCTTGTGTTCGACCGCCGCCTTCAGCATGGCCTTCAGATCGTGGCCGTAAGCTATCGCTGGCACGCTGACGCCGACAGCGCCGACTGCCTGAGTCGCCAGCGGATACACCGCGAACGCATGATCGGAATAAACCGACTTGTCGCCCACGGTCAGGAAGGCGCGCGCCGCCAGTTCCAGCATATCGTTCGAGCCGTTGCCCAGCACGATCTGGTTATGCGCCACGCCGTATTTTTTCGCCAGCGCGTCCTTCAGTTCGAAGCCGTTGCCGTCCGGATACAGCGCGATGGTCTTGATCGCCTCATGCATCGCGGCCGTGGCCAGCGGGCTGCAACCCAGCGGGTTCTCGTTCGATGCCAGCTTGACGATGCCGGTGATGCCCAGCTCGCGCTCCAGCTCGGCAATCGGCTTGCCCGGCTGGTAAGGGGCGATGGCGCGGATATAGGGTGGTGCCAGTTCTGCGTAATTCATTTCAACTCAACAATCATTTGGTTACTACATCTCTCTCCGAACCGCCAAGAACCGTAGCGAGCGGTTCGAGAGCAAGGCGCACGGAGCACAGCGGCCGAAGGCATACCTGACAGGTAGACGAGGCCGCGAGCACCGCGCAACGCAGCTATCGAATCGCGCAGTAGGTTATTGGCGGTTCTCACGCTGGTTTGCGCAGGACCCAATAGGTCTCGCCGGGCCAGCCCGGGAACTTCGCGCCGAACCACAGGTTGAAGCGCATCCACCACTTGTAGTTCTCCATGAAGAAACCGCTCTTGCGCATAAAGAACGCACCGGTGAAGAACTCCACTTCCAGCCCGTTGGCCTTGGCCATGTCGTACACGCGCTCCGGCGAGAACACGCTGACGTGGCCGTACTTGCGCGCGCCCGGACGTATCTTGTCCTCGCGCGACTGGGCGAAGCTCTGCGGCGTGGACGGAAAGCCGCCGATCAGCATGCCGCCCGGCTTGAGATGCGGCACCAGCTTGGTAATCAGCTCTTCCGGCTTGAACAGGTGCTCCAGCACATGCAGCAATATCATCGCGTCGTATTGCTTGGCATCGTCCAGCTTGAACTCCGGGCTTTCCAGGTTCACTTCGTAGAAATGGTTGTAGCCGACGCGCTCCAGCCGCTCCTTGCGGATGATCGCATCCACCGCATCCCAGCTCTTCAGCGCGACCTTCTCGCCGCCGCGCTCCGCCGCCGCATGCATGAAACCCAGCATCTGGCCGACGTCCACGCCGATCTCGCACACATCCAGCGGCCCCTTGCGCGCGGCGTCCTCGCGCAGAAAGTGGTACATGAACCAGTAGCGCACCAAACGGATCGGATAGCTGATCTTTTTCACTTCCGGCGGAATGCCGTAGTTCTCATCCTGAAATACCGGGTTGTCCTTCAGAAAATCGATGTCCCAACTCAATTGCTTCAATGCCATGCTTTAAACCCTATGAAGATCGCTCAAACGGCGACCGGATAAGAACCCAGAACCTTGACGAAAGCGGCGACCTGTTTCAGATCCTCCAGTGCTTGGGCGATTTTGGCATCGGTCTGGTGCCCCTCGATATCCATGTAGAACACGTATTCCCACAGCCCCGATCTCGCCGGACGCGATTCCAGCTTGGTCATCGACACACCGTACTTCGCCAGCGGCATCAGCAGATCATGCACGGCCCCCGGACGATTAGGCGCGGACAGTACCAGCGAGGTCTTGTCGTTACCGCTGGGTGATACATCCTGATTGCCCAACACCAGAAAACGCGTGGTGTTGCGCGAGTCGTCTTCGATGTTTTCCGCCAGCACCTTGAGCCTGAAATGCTCGGCCGCCTGCACGCCGCCGACCGATGCGGCATATGATTCTGCCGCCGCCAGACGCGCCGCGTCGGCATTGCTGGAAGCAGTGATGCGCTCGGCATGAGGCAGATGCGTATTCAGCCAACCCTGGCACTGCCCGAACGACTGCGGATGCGAATAGACCTTGCGGATCAGCGACAAAGCATTCTCGTTCGACAACAGGCACTGGTGCACCTGCAACATCACTTCGCCGCATATCCTGACATTGCTGCTGAGCAACAGATCCAGCGTGCGTCCAATCGCACCCTCGGTGGAGTTCTCCACCGGCACCATGCCATATTGCGCCGATCCGTTCTCCACCGAGCGGAACACCTCATCGATGGAAACACACGGCTGCCCGTGAACCGCGCTGCCAAAACGCTTGAGCGTGGCCTGTTCGCTAAACGTGCCCTGCGGCCCCAGATAGGCGACCGTCAATGGCGCCTCCAGTGCGCGGCATTGCGACATCACTTCGGTAAAAAGTTGCGCTACGGCATCGCCGCCCAACGGCCCGCCATTCAATTCCTGCAAACGACGCAGCACCTGCGCCTCGCGCTCGGGACGCAACACCGTACCGTCTTCCTTCAGGTGTCCGATCTGCTGCGCCAGTCCGGCACGCCGGTTAAGCAGTCCAAGCAGTTCGCTGTCCAGCTGGTCTATCTGCTCGCGGAATTTTTTCAGGGCTTCGCTCATACGCTTTCGGGCAAAGGCAAGTCGCGCACCATCAGCACGCCGGGGATAGCAGATATCTGCGCGATCAGTTCAGCCGACGGCGCGGAATCGATGTCCACCAATGTGTAGGCCATATCGCCGCGCGACTTGTTCATCATGTTGTGGATGTTGATGCCTGATGCCGCCAGTGCGGTCGAAATCTGCCCGAGCATATTCGGCACGTTGGCATTGGCGACCGACAAACGGAACGCCGACTCGCGCGGCATCGCAACGTTGGGGAAATTCACCGTGTTGACGATGTTGCCGTGCTCCAGATAATCGCGCAACTGCTCCGCCACCATCACCGCGCAGTTGTCCTCGGCTTCCTGAGTGGAAGCACCGAGATGCGGCAGCGCGATCACGCCCGGATTGCCCCGCGACTTGCCGGAGGGAAAATCACACACGTAATTGCGGATATGTTTACTCTCCAGCCCGGCAAGTATCGCGTCCTCCTCGACGATGGCATCGCGCGAAAAATTCAGCAGCACGCTGCCGGACTTCATCGCCTGCACGCGTTTCCCGTCGATCAGATTGCGCGTCGCATCCAGCAACGGAACATGCAGGGTGACGAAATCGCTGTGCTTGAGCAGATCTTCCACGCTGTGCGCCTTCTTGACCTGTGACGGCAAACTCCACGCCGCATCCACGGTGATCTCGGGATCGAAACCGATGACATTCATCCCCAGACCGATGGCGGCATCCGCCACCAGACGGCCTATCGCGCCGAGGCCGACGACACCCAAGGTACGCCCGCGCAGCTCGGTACCCGCGTAATTTTTCTTGCCGTCCTCGACCAGCTTATGCAGCGTGGCATCGTCCCCCTCCAGCCCGGCCACGAACTGCACAGCGGGCAGTATGTTGCGCGCGGCCAGCAGCATGCCGGTGATGACCAGTTCCTTCACGGCATTGGCGTTGGCACCCGGCGCATTGAACACCGGGATACCGCGTTCGCTCATCTTTTTTACCGGCACATTGTTGGTTCCGGCTCCCGCGCGCGCAATGGCTTTTACCGTGGCGGGGATATCCATCTCCTGCATATTGTGCGAACGCACCAAGATCGCATCCGGTTGCGCGATATCGGTACCGGTGAGATAGCTTCCGGCGGGCAGGCGCTTCAAACCGACCGAAGCGATCTTGTTCAGCGTCAATATCTGAAAGGTCTTAGCCATTTTTCTTGGCGAATTCATTCATGAAATCGACCAATGCCTGCACACCCGCCAGCGGCATCGCGTTATAGATCGAGGCGCGCATGCCGCCGACGGAACGATGCCCCTTCAGTTGCAGCAAGCCGCGCGCATCCGCCTGCTTGAGGAAGTCGCCGTCCAGATTCGCATCCTTCAACGTGAACGGCACGTTCATGCGCGAGCGGTCGGCCTTGTTCACCGGGCAATTGTAAAAGCCGTTACTGCCATCGATTGCCGCGTACAACAGACCGGCTTTGGCGATGTTGGCGCGTTCCATCGCCCCGATGCCGCCGTTCTTCTTCAACCATTGGAATACCAGCCCTGCCATGTAGATGGAAAAAGTAGGCGGCGTGTTGTACATCGAATCGTTCTCGGAATGCGTCTTGTAGTCCAGCATGGTCGGCAGGCGCGGATCGGCATGACCGATCAGGTCTTCGCGCACGATCACCAGCGTCAGCCCGGCCGGGCCGATGTTCTTCTGTGCACCGGCATAGATCAGGCCGTACTTCCACACATCCACGGGACGCGACAGGATATTGGAGGACATATCCGCCACCAGCGGCACCGTGCCCGTATTGGGCGTCCAGTTGAATTCGACCCCGCCGATGGTCTCGTTCGGCGTGTAATGCACGTAAGCCGCGTCCCTGTCCAGCTTCCAGGTATCGAATGCCGGCACATAGGTGCAGTTTTTGTCGGTGTTGCTCGCCACCACGTTCACATTGCAGAATTTCTTCGCTTCGCCGATGGCCTTTTTCGACCATTCACCGGTGTTCACATAATCGGCGGAGAGCTTGCCGCGCAACAGGTTGAACGGGATCATCGAGAACTGAAGGTGTGCACCGCCTTGCAGGAACAGCACCTTGTAATTAGCGGGAATACCCATCAACTCGCGCAGGTCGGCCTCGGCCTGGGCATGGATACCCATGTATTCCTTGCCGCGATGCGACATCTCCATCACCGACATACCGCTGCCGTGCCAGTCGGACAATTCCGCCTGCGCCTGCTGCAAAACCTCTCTGGGCAAAACTGCCGGACCTGCACTGAAATTGTAAATGGTCATCTCGTGGTCACTCCCTGTTTGCTGTCAATTCGTCAAAGGTAAAATCAATCCGTCATCGCAAAAAACTACTGCCCCGCGTCATCCTCGGCTCCGATACCCAGCCCGTCGTCTTCCGGCTCGGCGATCCGGCTCAAACCGGCCAGTTTGTCGCCCTTGTCGAGATTCATCAGTGTCACACCCTGCGTGGCACGACTCATCTCGCGGATTTCTTTGACACGGGTGCGGATCAGCACGCCGTTGGTACCGATCAGCATGATCTCGTCCTCGACGTTCACCAAAGTCGCGGCGACCACCTTGCCGTTACGCTCGGAGGTCTGGATCGCGATCATGCCCTGCGTGCCGCGCCCGTGACGTGTGTATTCGGCAATCGGTGAACGCTTGCCGTAACCGTTCTCGGTCGCGGTCAGCACGCTTTGTTGCTCGTCCTCGGCCACCAGCAAGGAGATCACCTTGCCGCCCTTGGTGAGATTCATGCCGCGCACACCGCGCGTGTCGCGGCCCAACGGACGCACATCGTTCTCGTCGAAGCGCACCGCCTTGCCCTCGTCGGAGAACAACATCACATCGTGTTTGCCGTCGGTCAGCGCCACGCCGATGAGGAAGTCGCCCTCGTCCAGCGCGATGGCGATGATCCCTGCCTTGCGCGGATTGCCGAACTGCGCCAGCGAGGTCTTCTTCACCGTGCCGTTGGTGGTGGCAAAGAACACGAAACGATCCTCGACGAATTCGCGCACCGGTAGAATGGCATTGATCTTCTCGCCCGCCTCGAGCGGCAGCAGATTCACGATGGGCTTGCCGCGCGAAATGCGGCTGCCCTGCGGCACTTCGTACACCTTGAGCCAGTACACGCGGCCACGGTTGGAGAAACACAGGATGTAGTCGTGCGTGTTGGCGATGAACAGATTGTCGATGAAATCGTCATCCTTGGTTGCCGCCGCCTGTTTGCCGCGTCCGCCGCGCTTCTGGGCGCTGTATTCGTCCAGCTTCTGCGCCTTCATGTAACCGCCATGCGACAGGGTCACCACCACATCTTCCGGCGCGATCAGGTCTTCCATGCTCATGTCGTGCGTATGGGTGATGATCTCGCTGCGGCGCTTGTCGCCGAACTGGGATTTCACCGCAACCAGCTCGTCACTGATGATCTGCGTCACACGTTCGGGCTTCGCCAGGATATCGAGCAGATCGGATATCTTATCCATCACTTCGCGGTATTCGCCGACGATCTTGTCCTGCTCCAGCCCGGTCAGGCGCTGCAAACGCAATTCCAGGATCGCCTGCGCCTGCGCATCGGAAAGATGATAGCCGCGCGCATTGCCTTCACCCACCAGCCCGTACTCGGGCGCGAGCCCCTCGGGGCGTGACGCATCGCTGACGCGGGAGAGCATGTCCTCGACCAGCGACGAGCGCCAACCGCGCCCCATCAGTTCGCGCTTGGCATCGGCGGGAGTCGGCGCAGCCTTGATCAGCGCGATGATCTCATCCACATTGGACAGCGCGACCGCCAAGCCTTCCAGAATGTGACCGCGCTCGCGCGCCTTGCGCAATTCGAATATGGTACGGCGGGTAACGACTTCACGACGATGACGCAGGAAAGCATCGATCACCTGCTTGAGATTCAGCAGCTTGGGCTGACCGTCGACGATGGCCACCATATTGATACCGAAGCTGTCCTGCAGCTGGGTATCCTTGTACAGCTTGTTCAGGATCACATCGGCATTCTCGCCGCGTTTCAACTCGATCACGGCACGCATGCCGGACTTGTCGGATTCGTCGCGTATCTCTGAAATACCTTCCAGACGCTTCTCGCGCACCAGTTCGCCGACCTTGATCAGCAGGTTGGCCTTGTTCACCTGATACGGCAGCTCGTCGATGATGATGGCTTGGCGTTCGCCCTTGCCGATATCCTCGAAGTGCGTGCGCCCTCGCATCACCACGCGCCCCCGTCCGGTGCGGTAACCCTCTCTCACGCCGGCCAGACCATAGATAAAGCCCCCGGTCGGGAAGTCCGGCGCGGGAACCAGTTCGATGAGCTGCTCGATATCCATGTCCGGATTTTTCAGCAGCGCCAGACAGGCATCCACCACTTCGCTCATGTTATGCGGCGGAATATTGGTCGCCATGCCCACCGCGATACCGGAGGAACCGTTCACCAGCAGATTGGGGAAGCGCGCCGGGAACACCAGCGGCTCATGTTCGGAACCGTCGTAGTTCGGCCCGAAATTCACCGTCTCCTTGTCCAGATCGGCGAGCAATTCGTGCGCGATGCGCGCCATGCGGATCTCGGTGTAACGCATCGCCGCCGCGTTGTCGCCGTCCACCGAACCGAAGTTACCCTGACCGTCGACCAGCGTGTAGCGCAGCGAGAAGTCCTGCGCCATACGCACGATGGTGTCGTATACCGCAGTGTCGCCGTGCGGGTGGTATTTACCGATGACATCGCCGACGATACGCGCCGACTTCTTGTAGGCGCGGTTCCAGTCGTTGGACAGCTCGTGCATCGCAAACAGCACACGGCGGTGCACCGGTTTCAAACCGTCGCGCACATCGGGCAACGCACGCCCGACAATGACGCTCATCGCGTAGTCCAGATAGGACTTGCGCATCTCTTCTTCCAGGCTGACCGGCAGGGTTTCTTTGGCGAATTGATCCATGGTTTTGAGTATGATTGAAAATGCTTAAAAACAGCGCGTGATTCTACCACGCAGCCGCCCCCCGAGACAAAACCGATTGGTATCGCCAACAGCGGGGATTCATGCAACATTCCACGCCCCCGTGAAAGGGCCGATGGCAAAATTACGGTTGCCTCAGGAATGCCTTTCTGGTATTAAAGCGCACTTTATTTTTTCACCCGTTGGAGAAGTGCAATGCCGGTAGAACTACAAAAACACGCCGCCCCATACAAAGCCAAAAAAGGGGAGGCTTACATGAATCCGAAACAATTGGATCATTTCAGCAAAATACTCAATGGAATCAAGGCTGACCTTGGTGAGGAAATCGACCGTGCCGTGCATACCATGCAGGACGAGGCGACCGTTTTTGCCGATCCGAACGACCGCGCCACCCAAGAATCCGACATGAGCCTCGAATTGCGCAACCGCGACCGCGAACGCAAATTGATCAAAAACATCGACAAGATGCTGGTGCGCATCGAAAGCGGCGATTATGGCTACTGTGACAACTGCGGCATCGAAATCGGTCTGGAACGCCTTGAGGCTCGTCCGACAGCCACACTGTGCATCGACTGCAAGACACTGGACGAGATCCGCGAAAAACAAGTAGCGAAATAAAATTTCGCTACTTGTTTTCGGCGTAGGCTCACATGTGCGCAGCACATGTTATGCCGGAGCCAAAAGCAACAAAAGGCCAAGGACCCTCTTGGCCTTTTTGCTTCCGGCGGAGACCAACCTTCAAGTCAGGTCACCCAAAACAGAAAGGCCACGGAAAACCGTGGCCTTTTGCTTTCGGTGAAGGTTATCTGTACGCAGTTTACATTGATCGCGGCCATAAGCAGATGGTAAGAAAGTCTGTTGCTCGGGCAAAGCTGCCCTTCAAGTGCTCAAGGTTATCCGACTGCTTCCCAAAGCAGACGCTCTATGCACGATTAGAACAGAATCCAATTTAGAGCTTGCGCAGCGCAGAAACAACAGTCCGCTTCTTTTCATCACACTCCAAGAATTGAATGACGTTGCCGTTATCTTGGAAATGCATCAGCCCTTTTATTGTGCGAGAAAAATCTCCCAATAGGGTGCGCGGCGTTTCGTTAGATGTAATTTCTAATTCAAATGTACCTGCTTGACCTTGAAGCTGTGCTTTTAGCAATAGCACATATGTAGTCACGCCCGGCTCTTGCATATTCCCACTAGCATTCCAAAGTGATAATAATCCACGAGTTGTGTCTTTGGTAAGCACACCATGACCTTTGAGACTACCTTGTTCACGGATAATCCTAATATCACCGTGCGCTGTGGAATACATCCCCACATCATCCATAAGGGGTGGCAAGCAGTAAGCTTCAGCATATGTGCACATGAACTCACGCTCTGCTTTTGTGTCATCTGGAATTTTATCGATAGCTTCCTTCTCAACCCCTCCAGCTTTTGCGATTTCATCAAGTGCAAAGCGCGCACGGTCAATGGCAATTTGTGCGTCATTGTCATCACTGGGTGTTGCTAGTACGGTATTTGCCAAATCCGCTGCTTCAGAGTGAATTCCTGCGCTTGCGTAAATATGAGCTAGATTGGCTTTTGCTAATGGGTATTTTTCCGCGACCCGCTCGTACGACTTGTATTGATTGGCTTTATAACCGAGTGACCCATAGACGACACCGAGATTATTGGATGCCCCAGGCCAGTCCGAATGATCAACCACCAACTTATAATGGTATGCGGCAGCTTGTTTAGCTTGATTGTCGCTGTATGCATATGCAAGGCGGAACCTCGCCTCATTATTCGCTGGGACCAACGTAACTACCTTCTCGAGAAATGCTATCTCCAAGTCAAAGTTGTTAGCTTTTTCTGCTGCTCTAGCCACTGCCCTATACAGGGAAACGCGAACTGATTCATCGGGCTCTTTTTGAAGTTGCTCAAGTAGAAGAGAAATAGCCTCGGTGGGATTGCTGTCTTCGCACAGCGCTGCTGCTGCACTGATTGCGAGATTGCTGCGCTGCTGCGGGGGAACAGTGTCCAAATGAGAAATTAGAAGCTGCGATGCCTGCTTAGGTTGCTTGAAACTTGAATAGACTCTTGCCAGTTCCTCAATCACATTGAAGTCACTTGGGTCAGTAGAACATCTTTGAACTAGCTGAGTTAGCGCACCAGTGTCATTATTGCATGCGCGAACACGTAGTAAGAATGCATTCCAAAAACCGTGAAATTCCGTATCTGGCATAGACTTGATCATTTCACCCTGAATTCGTTCTGCCTCGGTGAAATTTCCGCTCAAAGCACACTCTTTTAAGCTTTTCATCTGATCGCTAAAATTTGGTTCTTGCAACGAAATATTTGTTTCTTTGTCGCTGGGAGCGCTAGTTGCAACTGATGCAGACTCAGGAATTGATGTCACTCTTTGCGAGATTAGATTCAAGATCATCTGACTTATTTCAGTTTGACTCGCAGACAGATTCTCTCGATTAAAAGGAACCCATTGAGTATCACCATCTAGGTCAGTGGTTGGAAAATTGACATCATTTTCTATAAGAAGAAGAGTTCTTCGGCCTTTGCCAATTGCAAAGCCAACCTCTTCTATTACCCATTCAGACGTTGTCCATTTTTTAGGGGTATAGGAACCCAGTGGGTATAACCAGCGCTCTTGCCAGGAAGTGGGTGCTTCCCAAATAGGGTGGCGTTTTGTCAAGATGCCAATATATATTTCATGACGTAAGATTAATTCCCGCACCTTTTCTGAGATTGGCCGGATTTGCCCTTCTTTCCCATCCTCGTATTCAAACCCCATTGTTTTGAGGCTGTCGAGAATGTCGCGCAGATCATGCCAAACCTTTTTGTCTGCATCTAAAAAGCTGCGCCCCACAAATGCGCTTAGTCGCATTGTGTTTTCCCTATTTATGTTGGCGGTCATAAGCCTGCGTTCTCACTTCAATTGTCGTATCCCCAATGTAACGGAGTCGAACTGCTTTGGCTATATTTACGCTTTGCTTTTCTAGAATTTTCAAATGACTGCTTCTGGCCACGAAGCGGAAGTAGCACACCACTGTTCCGAATTTCCGCCGACCGAGAAGCAGCCATCATCAAAGCTCCCCCTACAAACAAAAAGCCCCGCATCGCGGGGCTTTTTGTTTTACGGCTGATTATCACTCTGCCTTAGCTTCCGGCGCGTCCAGCAGGGCCTTCAAACTGAGTTTCATACGGCCCTTGTCATCCACTTCCAGCACCTTGACCTTGACGATCTGGCCTTCCTTCAGGTGATCGGACACGGCATTAACGCGCTCGTGGGCGATCTGGGAGATATGCAACAAGCCGTCCTTGCCGGGCAGAATGTTGATCAGCGCGCCAAAGTCCAGCAGCTTGACCACCGGACCTTCGTAGATCTTGCCAACTTCGACTTCAGCCACGATGTCTTCGATACGCTTCTTGGCCAACTCGCCCGCTTCGCCGCTGACGCAGGAGATGGTGATATTGCCTTCGTCGTCGATGTCGATGGTGGTGCCGGTCTCTTCGGTCAGCGCGCGGATCACCGAACCGCCCTTGCCGATCACGTCACGGATCTTCTCGGGATTGATCTTCATCTTGATCATGCGCGGCGCGAAATCGGAAACTTCGGTGCGCGCTTCGGGCATCGCCTGTTTCATCAGGCCGAGGATGTGCAAGCGGCCTTCGCGTGCCTGCACCAGCGCAGCCTGCATGATTTCCTTGGTGATGCCGTTGATCTTGATGTCCATCTGCAACGCGGTCACGCCGGTTTCGCTACCGGCCACCTTGAAGTCCATGTCGCCCAGATGATCTTCGTCGCCGAGGATGTCGGTCAGCACCGCGAAGCGGTTGCCTTCCTTGATCAGACCCATCGCGATACCGGCGACATGCGCCTTCAGCGGCACGCCTGCGTCCAGCAGCGACAAACAACCGCCACAGACCGACGCCATGGAGCTAGAGCCGTTGGACTCGGTGATCTCGGATACCACGCGGACTGCGTAGCCGAAATCTTCCTCGTTAGGCAGCACCGCTACCAGCGCGCGCTTGGCCAGACGGCCGTGGCCGATCTCGCGACGCTTGGGCGTGCCCACGCGGCCGGTTTCGCCGGTGGAATACGGAGGGAAGTTGTAATGCAGCATAAAGCGGTCGGTGTACTCGCCTTGCAGCGCATCGATCTTCTGCGCATCGCGCATGCTGCCCAGCGTCGCCACGACGATGGCCTGGGTCTCGCCGCGAGTGAACAGCGAAGAACCGTGAACGCGCGGCAGCACGCCGTTGCGGATGGTGATCGGGCGCACGGTGCGGGTGTCGCGACCGTCGATGCGCGGATCGCCGTTCAGGATCTGGCCGCGGACGATCTTGGCTTCCAGCGCGCTAAACAGTTCGCCGATCTCGTTCTTGGAGACATTTTCGAATTCCGGTGTCGCCAAGGCTTCGGACACCTTGGCACGGATCGCATCCACTTGCTGGGTGCGCGCCTGCTTGGAGCGGATCGCGTAAGCGGCCTGCAGCTCGTTCTCGGCCAGTGCATTGATCTTGGCGATCAGCGCCTCGTTCTTGGCCGGAGCAACCCAGTCCCAAGCCGGTGCGCCGACTTCATCGGCCATCTCGTTGATCGCGTCGATCACGACCTGCATCTGTTCGTGGCCGAAAACGACCGCGCCCAGCATCACTTCTTCGGACAGTTGCTGCGCCTCGGATTCCACCATCTGCACGGCACGGTCAGTACCGGCGACAACCAGATCCATCTGCGAAGTCTTCAGTTCGGTCGCGGTCGGGTTCAGCAGATACTTGCCGTCGGCATAACCCACACGCGCCGCGCCGATCGGGCCGTCGAACGGGATGCCGGACAGTGCCAGCGCAGCGGATGCGCCGATCATGGCGGGAATATCGGAGTCGATCTCGCTATCCGAGGACATCACGGTTGCGACGATCTGCACTTCGTTGTAGAAACTTTCCGGGAACAGCGGACGCAGCGGACGGTCGATCAGGCGGCTGGTCAGGATTTCCTTTTCGCTAGGACGGCCTTCGCGCTTGAAGAAGCTGCCGGGGATCCTACCTGCGGCATAGGTTTTTTCCTGATAGTCGACGGTCAGGGGGAAAAAATCCTGCTCCGGCTTCGCATCCTTGCGCCCCACCACGGTGACCAGCACCACGGTATCGTCCAGACTGACCATGACCGCACCGCTGGCTTGACGGGCGATTTCGCCAGTCTCCAAAGTGAGCTGATGGTTGCCGTATGTCAACGTTTTCTTATAGTGACTCAAGATAGACCTCTCTGTGCGTGGATGGCGCGCAACCGCACCATGAATGACAAGACGAAACAACACGGGCCGCCTTCGCGACCCGCTTGATTGAAGCTTACTTGCGAATTTCCAGGCGCTGGATCAGCGCGCGGTAACCTGCATCGTCCTTGCTCTTGAGATAGTCAAGCAGCTTGCGGCGGCGGCTCACCAGTCGCAGCAGGCCGCGACGGGAGTGGTGATCCTTGGCATTGTCCTTGAAGTGTTCGGTCAGGTAAGTGATGCGTGCGGTGATCAAAGCCACCTGCACTTCGGGGGAACCGGTATCGCTCTTGGCACGTTGATAGTCTGAAACGATTTGCGCTTTTTGCGCGGCGGTGATTGCCATTGGTTTTGCTCTCCTAAAAAAAGTGCGGCATTCTACCCCCTAACGGGTCTATTGCTCAACCCCAAGTTTTCATCCGGGATCGGGACGAAATGAGCGGTGCCTGCAATGCGTCCAGCAACGTTTTCGGCAACGGGGGCATCTGCCCGTGCATTTGGGCGGCGATCACCTCGGCGGATAACCCGGCCGTAAGTAAACCGCGCGTACCGTGGGCCAGGCTGCAATACAGCCCGGGGCTCATTTCCGCCACCAGCGGCATCGCCCCCGGCACGGAACAACGCACCCCGGCACGCCCCGGCAGACGCGTCACATCCGGCTCTCCCAATGCCCTGCGCATGGCGGGGACGTGCGCCGCCAACATGGCCAGATTCTCGGCGTGATCGGCGGGTCTCACATCCAGCGAGTCATCGTTTAAAAGATGTGTCGCCCCCACCACATGCCTCCCCGCCAAAGCCGGCGCACAATATCCCCCGGCACACACCACTGCACGCAGTTCTTCGCTGGCAGCCGTTGCGGCCAGCAAACTGATTTGCCCTCGCACTGCCGTCAGCGGCAGCTGCGCGAACTGGCTCAACGCCCGCGCCCGATGGCCGCAGCAAACCACCACACGCTCCGCCTCCACCATTCGCCCGTCGCCGGTTTCCGCCCGCCAACCGTTTGCGGTTGGTATCAAGTCACTCACCAGCATCCCCATGTGTTGCACGATGCGCGCATGGTCAACCAGACTGGCGCACAACTGCGGGGGAACGACCCATCCGCCGGCAGGGAACCACACTCCGCCATGATCCATCGGCATCCCGACCAGCGCTGATGCCTCTCCGGCATCCACCGCCCGCAAAAGATGCGCTGGCCACGGCAAAGCCGCCAGCTTGGCAATACGTTTTTCCTCGCCTCCGGGTATCGCCAATTGCAACAGACCGCACTCGGCACGGGATACGCCATCAGCCGGCTGCACTTCATCGAACAGCGCCAGCGCATGTCCATAGGATGCCAGTACGAAACGGTGCAGCGCGTTCATGCCGCCGCCCAAACGGGCATGCAGAATACCGCGCGGATTACCCGACGCGCCGCTGGCCAAGGCGGGCGCGGCATCGGCTAACGTCACAGTCATACCGCGTTGCGCCAAAGCGGACGCAACGGTACAACCTGCCAGTCCGGCACCGATAACTAGCACCGATGACGGACTGACCTGCTGCGCACGCGTTCCCGGCTTGCATCCGCGCAACATCTCGCGCTTGCAACCCAATCCCTCTGTCCGCTCCATGCTGAACCCCGCGTCACCCAACGCGCGTCGCACCCGCCCCGCACAGGTGTATGTCGCCAGTGTCGCGCCGGGATTCGACAATCTGCCAATGTCGCCCAGCACCGGCTCGGCCCACATCTCGGGATTAAGGGCCGACGCGAAACCATCCAGAAACCACGCATCCACGCCGCACGGCATTTCCCGCAACGCCTCTGTCACATCGCACAGCGCCAGCGTCAAACGCACACGCCCGGCGGCGAAGTGCCAACGGTTCCAGCCCGGCACGCGCCGTTTCCAGCGCGAGATCAGTTCCTTGGCCAACCCTTGCAGTTCGGGCCACAAACGCAGAGCGGCCGCCATATCATCGTCATCCAGCGGAAATTTTTCGATGCCGAGGAAATCCAGACTGGCTCCCGGCGGGGCCACACGTTCGAACAACTGCCATGCACACAGAAAATTGAGGCCGGTGCCGAAACCCGTCTCACCGATAGACAGACTCTCTCCGGCCTTCAATGCGGCAAAGCGTTCGTGCAGGCGATTGCCATGCAGAAAGACATGGCGCCTCTCTTCCAGACCGGAGTCTGCGGAATAATAGGCATCGCCGAAACGGAGCGAATAAGGCTGGCCGTTTTTCCAGTCGATCATGGGAATGTCCCTCTCGCCTCGTCCCGTGGCGCGACGGTCACTCCGCCGCTGTCGCGGCCTGTTTTGCCACACCGGACAGCAACCGGTCCGGTGCCAAACGACGCCCCTGTTGCAACCCCACGCCGATGAACCCCTGCGGGCCGTGCAGACTGATGCGTCCGTCGGGCAGGCCGGTATCCAGCGCGAGCCTCTGCCCCTGCGCCAGACGTTTGATCTGCACGGCATCCAGATGCAGCCTGGGCATGTCCGGCATCAAACATTCGAGCGGCAACACGCAGGCTTCGCGCTGTGCCATATCCATGGCTTCCAGTTGCGGCAAAGTGTATGCATCATTCAAATCGAGATGCGCGATGGCGCTGCGGCGCAGAGCGATGAGATGCGCGCCGCAACCAAGTGCCTCGCCGATATCCTCCGCCAGCGTGCGGACGTAAGTGCCTTTGCTGCAACGCACAAAAATATCCATCTCATTGCCGTCAAAGCGTTCCAGCAGAAGTTCGTGTATCACCACGTCGCGCAATTCGCGCTCGACGGTCTCGCCCTTGCGAATGTATTCGTAGAGCGGTTTGCCCTGATGCTTGAGCGCACTATGCATCGGCGGCAGCTGCCGGATGTTGCCGCGAAATCCCGCCAGTGCCGCATCGACATCGGCCAGGCTGATGTCGACCGGTCGCTCGACGAGAAGATCGCCTTCGGCATCGGCTGTAGTGGTGGTTTGCCCCAGACGCAGGGTGGCGCGGTAAACCTTGTCGGCATCCAGCAGGGCATTCGAGAATTTGGTGGCTTCGCCGAAGCAGACCGGCAACAGGCCGGTGGCCAGCGGGTCGAGCGTGCCGGTATGGCCCGCTTTTTCAGCCTGGAACAAACGGCGGACTTTTTGCAGTGCGGTGTTGGAGCTTAATTCCAACGGCTTGTCGAACAGCAGCACGCCGTCGAACGGACGGAAAGTACGCGCCATAAGGAATTATTTCTCGTCGTCTTCGTGATGGTAATCGCTGGCGACCGCCTGATCGATGAGTTGCGACAGACGGCTACCGCGCTCGACGGAGGCATCGTAGACAAAATGCAGTTGCGGCATGATGCGCAGCTTGAGACTGCGCGCCAACTGCTTGCGCAGAAAGCTACTGGCGCTCGCCAAGCCTTCCTGCGCTTCGGCATTCTTGCCATCCAGACGCGTGAAGAATATCTTGGCATGGGAGTAGTCGCCGGCAACTTCCACGCCGGTGATGGTCACCAGCTTCACGCGCGGGTCGCTGAGTTCGAGACGCACCAGCTCGGCCAATTCACGCTGGATCTGCTGGGCGATGCGATCAGTTCTGGCAAAATTGGCCATTACATCAGCGAGCGGGCAACCTCGACGATCTCGTAGGCTTCGAGCTTGTCGCCCACCACCAGATCGTTATAGCCCTTCAACGACAAACCGCACTCGAAGTTCGACTTCACTTCTTTCACGTCGTCCTTGAAGCGCTTCAGCGTGTCCAACTCGCCGTCGTGGATCAGCACATTGTCGCGCAACACGCGCACCTTGGCACCGCGCTTGACCAGCCCTTCCAACACGTAGCAACCGGCAATGGTGCCGATCTTGGATGCGGTGAACACCTGGCGCACTTCTGCCATGCCCAGGATGCTTTCGCGTTTCTCGGGAGCCAGCATGCCGGACAAGGCCGCCTTGATCTCGTCGACCATGGCATAGATGATGCTGTAGTAGCGGATGTCCACGCCGGCCGATTCCGCCAGCTTGCGTGCGGCGGCATCGGCGCGGGTGTTGAAGCCGATCACGATCGCTTTGGAAGCCAGCGCCAGATTGATATCCGACTCGGAGATCGCACCCACCGCATTGTGGATGAGATTGACCTTCACCTCGCTGGTGGAAAGCTTCTGCAAAGAATGGGAGATCGCCTCGGCGGAACCTTGCACATCGGATTTCACGATCAGCGACAAGGTGCGCACTTCGCCTTCGGACATCTGGTCGAACATGTTCTCCAGTTTGGCGGCCTGCTGCTTGGCCAGTTTCACGCCACGATATTTTCCCTGACGGAACAATGCGATCTCGCGCGCGCGTTTCTCGTCCGCCAACACCAGCAATTCCTCGCCGGCGGCCGGCACTTCGGACAAACCCTGAATCTCGACCGGGATAGACGGCCCGGCCTCTGTCACAGTCTTGCCGGTCTCATCCAGCATGGCACGCACCCTGCCGAACACCGACCCGACCAGAACCGAGTCGCCGCGTTTCATGGTTCCGGATTGAACCAGCACGGTAGCGACCGGCCCCTTGCCCTTATCCAGACGCGCTTCGATCACCAGTCCCTTGGCATGGGTCGCGCGCGGTGCCTTCAACTCAAGCACTTCGGCCTGCAACAGCACGCCTTCCAGCAATTGATCGATACCTTGCCCGGATTTGGAAGACACCTCGACGAACATCGCGTCGCCGCCCCAGTCTTCCGGCACGACGCCTTCGGCGACCAGTTCCTGTTTGACACGCTCGACGTTGGCTTCAGGTTTGTCGACCTTGGTAACGGCCACCACCAGCGGCACATTGCCGGCGCGCGCATGAGCGATCGCCTCCTTGGTCTGCGGCATCACGCCGTCATCGGCGGCCACCACCAGAATCACGATATCGGTGGCCTTGGCACCGCGTGCGCGCATCGCGGTGAACGCCTCGTGACCCGGCGTATCGAGGAAGGTAACCATGCCGCGCGGGGTATCGACGTGATACGCACCGATGTGCTGCGTGATACCGCCCGCTTCGCCGCTCGCCACACGGGTGCGGCGAATGTAATCGAGAAGCGAGGTCTTGCCGTGATCGACGTGGCCCATCACGGTCACGACCGGTGCGCGCGGCTCCAGCGGCACATCATGAGGTGCCTCGGTATCCAGCAGATAGGCATCGGGATCGTCCAGTTTGGCGGTCTTGGCGATATGGCCCATCTCTTCCACCACGATCATCGCGGTTTCCTGGTCGAGCACCTGGTTGATGGTGACCATCGAACCCATCTTCATCAAAGCCTTGATGATCTCGGTCGCCTTGACGGCCATCTTCTGTGCCAGTTCGGCAACGGTGATGGTCTCGGGCACCGACACCTCGTGCACGATAGGCTCGGTCGGCAAAGAGAAGGCGTGTGCCGTTTCTTCGCTGGTATGTTTGTGATGCCTGTCATGGCGCGGCGCACGCACCGGTGTCGACCAGGTGCCGGTTTTCTCGCCGGTCTTGGCCGGAACACGTTTTTTGTGCCCCTTCTCATCCCAAGGACTCGCCTTGGCCGCTTCTGCGGTCTTGGCTTTTTTAACCGGTTTGAGCACCTTGTCGCCGGGTTTGGGTGTCGGTTTGTGCAACGTTCCGGCGGCCAGATCGACCGGAGCAGGAACGGCGGCGACTTCGACCGGCACGGCTGCGGCGACTTCAGCCACTTTCTGCTGTTCTGCGGCAGCCACCGCCTCTGTCTCGGCCTTGGTGGATTTGCGCTTGCTGCGCTCCTGCTTGGCTTGAATCTCGGCAGCCTGGCGCGCGGCCAACTCTGCCTGCAAACGCGCTTCTTCCTGGCGCGCTGCCAATTCCTGCTCGTTCAACATCTGAACCGGCTCAACCTTTTGCTCCGCTACCGCCACAGCGGGCGCAGCGGAGGCAGCCTCTTCGGCAGCGGTAACCGGCGCAACCACACGGCGCTTGCGCACTTCCACCTGAATAGTACGTGCGCGACCGGTACTGTCGGCCTTCTTGATTTCGGTCGTCTCGCGGCGTGTCAGCGTGATCTTCTTGGCGGGCTTATCCGCACCGTGCGCCTGACGCAAATGCTCCAGCAACTGCGCCTTGTCCTTTTCGGAAACCGCATCGGATTCCTGCTCCTTGCTCACCCCGGCCGAATTCAGCTGCTCCAGCAGCAAGGCGACCGGCAATCCAAGTTCCGCCGCAAACTGCGCTACATTCAATTTTCCCATTACCGTCCTTTAGCTACCGCCGTACTACGTATTAAGCAAACCACGGCGCACGCGCCGCCATGATCAGCGTGTTGGCGCGCTCGCCTTCCATGCCGGAAAGCTCGACCAATTCATCCACATCCAGATCAGCCAGCAGCTCCTGCGTGAGAATGCCCTTGGACACCAGAGTGCGCGCCGTTTGTTCATCCATGCCATCCAGCTTGAGCAGATCCTCGATACCGTGTTCAACCTGTTCTTCGTTCACGATCGCCGCAGTCAGCAAACTGTTGCGTGCGCGGCTGCGCAATTCGTTCACGGTCGCCTCGTCGAATGAGTCGATCTCGAGCATCTCTTCCAGCGGAACGTAAGCAACCTCTTCCAGAGTATTGAAACCTTCCTGAACCAAAATGTCGGCCACCTCTTCGTCCACGTCGAGTTTTTCCATGAACACACTGCGGATCTTGCCGAATTCCTCGGCCTGCTTCTCGCTGGATTGCTCGACCGTCATGATGTTCAGTTCCCATCCGGTCAATTCGCTGGCCAGACGCACGTTCTGACCGCCGCGACCGATGGACTGGGCCAGATTCTCCTCCTCGACCACCACATCCATGCTGTGATTCTCTTCATCCACCACGATGCTGCTCACCTCGGCCGGTGCCAGCGCGTTGATGACGTAGGTCGCCGGATCGTCCGACCACAGGATGATGTCCACGCGCTCGCCCGCGAGCTCATTGGTCACGCCCTGCACACGCGAACCGCGCATACCGACACAGGTTCCGATCGGATCGATGCGCTTGTCATGCGACAGCACGGCGATCTTGGCACGCGAGCCGGGATCACGCGCGGCACTGACGATCTCCAGCAGCTTCTCTTCGATCTCCGGCACTTCCAGTTCGAACAGCTTGGTCAGCAATTCGTTGGAGGTACGCGACAAAATCACCTGGGGACCGCGCACGCCGCGATCCACACGCAACAGATGGGCTTTCACACGATCACCGATGCGCAGATTCTCCTTGGGGATCATCTGTTCGCGCGGCAACAGCGCCTCGATCTTGCCGAATTCGATGATGGCACTGCCACGCTCCATGCGCTTCACCGCACCGGAGACCAGATGCTCCTTGCGATCCATGAAATCGGCCAACACCTGCTCACGTTCGGCATCGCGGATCTTCTGAAAGATCACCTGTTTCGCCGCCTGCGCGCCGATACGCCCGAAATCGATATTTTCAAGTTGTTCTTCGACAAACTCGCCCAGCTGAACATCCGCATCGCGCTTTTGCGCCTCTTCCAGCTTGATGTGCAGTTCGGGCGTCTCGAAGGTCTCGTCATCCATCACTTCCCAACGGCGGAAAGACTCGTATTCGCCGGTGTTGCGATCAATCGAGACGCGCACATCGGATTCGCCTTCGAAACGTTTCTTGGTCGCGGAGGCCAACGCCGACTCCAGCGCGGCGAATACGACTTCCTTGTCCACATTCTTCTCGCGCGACAGCGCATCTACCAACAACAATATTTCACGGCTCATACCATTCTCCGGCTAATTACACGCCCACCCCGGCGGGGAGAAGCATCAAAAACTAAAACGTCGGCACCAGACGCGCCTTGTCCAAATTCGACAGTTCGATCGCCACCTGACTACCTTCCATATCCAACTGCAAGACTCCGTCGCTCACTGCACCGATCACGCCGGTGAAATTCTTGCGCCCCGCCAGCGGCATGCGCAATTTAAGCTGCACCTGGTGCCCGGCGAAACGCACAAAATCCGCTTCTTTGTTAAGCGGACGATCCAAGCCGGGCGAAGACACCTCAAGGCGGTCGTAATCCACGTTCTCAACCATGAACAGGCGCGTGAGCTGGTTGCTGACGGTCGCGCAATCCTCGACCATGATGCCGTCCGGCTTGTCGATGAACACGCGCAGCATGCCCCGACCGGACCGTTCGATGTCCACCAGCTCGTATCCCATACCACTTACAGTCGTCTCGACCAGCTTTACCACATCCATTTTGCGACCCACAAATAAAAAACGGGCTCGAGGCCCATCTGAAAACGCGGCGCATTGTACCAAAACTCGACCTCAAATGGAAACGACCTGTAGAACGCCCGCCGGACAGCCCGTCCGAAACAAATCGGCCGGGTTTGCTAAACTTGCCGCCGTCCCCAAAACCGGCCATCGACCATGACAGAGATTTCCCCGCGCGCCGTTCCGTCTGCCGCACGACAACACTTGTTGGACAAGGATATCCCACCCGCTTTGGCAAGAATCTATGCCGCCCGTGGCATTAGCGACGATGCCCAGCTGGACACCTCGCTGAACGCCCTGCTGCCCCTCGACAATCTCAAGGGGGCGCATGAAATGGCGCACCTTCTAGCCGAAGCCATCGCGACCCGACAAAACATCCTGGTCATCGCCGACTACGACGCCGACGGCGCGACCGCCTGCGCGGTGGCGATACGCGGCCTGCGCAGCTTCGGCGCGCAAGTCGATTTCATCGTGCCGAACCGCTTTGAATACGGCTACGGCCTGACACCGGAGATCGTCCGCTTGGCCGCGGAACTGAAGCCGGACATTTTGCTGACCGTGGACAACGGCATCGCCAGCGTGGAGGGTGTCGCCGAGGCCAACCGCCTGGGCATGCAGGTGCTGGTCACCGACCACCACCTGCCGGGCGACCAGCTGCCGGATGCGGCCTGCATCGTCAACCCTAACCAGCCCGGCTGTCTATTCCCCGACAAGCATCTCGCCGGTATCGGCGTGATGTTCTATGTACTGCTGGCGTTGCGCGCCGAGTTACGCGCACGCGGCGCATTTGCCGACCGCCCCGAGCCCAACCTCGCCAATCTGCTCGACCTCGTCGCACTCGGCACCGTTGCCGACGTGGTGAAGCTCGACCGGAACAACCGCATCCTCGTGCAACAGGGTTTGCAGCGCATCCGCGCCGGACGCGCCTGCGCCGGCATCGATGCATTGCTGCGCATCGCCAAACGCGAACCGGCCCGCACCTCCAGCCTCGACCTCGGCTTCGCCGTCGGCCCGCGCCTGAATGCGGCGGGACGCCTGGACGACATGAGCCTGGGCATCGCCTGCCTGCTGACCGACGACGCTGCCGAGGCGGAGCGGATCGCCAAAGAACTCGACGCGCTGAACCGCGAGCGCCGCAGCATCGAGGCCGACATGCAGGACAGCGCGCTGGCGACCCTCGAAAACATCGATCCACAGGAAGGCTATACGCTGTCGCTGTTCGACGAGGGCTGGCATCAGGGCGTGATCGGCATCCTCGCCTCGCGCCTGAAGGACAAATTCCACCGCCCGACCATCGCTTTTGCCCGCGCCAACGACGGCGAGATCAAGGGTTCCGGACGCTCCATACCCGGCCTGCACTTGCGCGATGCGCTGGATCTGGTCAGCAAGCGACACCCCGCCCTGATCCGAAAATTCGGTGGGCATGCAGCAGCGGCGGGATTGAGCATCGCCGAAACAGACTTGGAGAAATTCGTCGCCGCCTTCGAACAGGTCGCGCGTGAACTGCTCGGTGAAGAAGATCTGGCACGGCGCATCGAAACTGACGGCGCACTGGATTCCGGAGAAATGAATCTGGAACTGGCACAATTGCTCGACGCGCAAGTATGGGGGCAAGGTTTTCCCGCTCCCCAGTTCAACGATGACTTTATTGTGCAAAGCCAGCGCCCGGTCGGCGGGAAACACCTCAAGCTGCGGCTGCAAAAGAACGGACTCACCATCGAGGCGATCCTGTTCGGGCACAACGAGCATCTGCCCGATATCATCCATGCCGTGTACAGCCTGAGCATCAATGAATACAATGGGACGCGCACTCTGCAACTCATCATCCGCCACTGGCACGCCAAGGAATAATAAAAGATGGAAACCGGTTTACTGCTGAGCAACAATCTCGATGCCTTGCCGCAATTCCTCACCAGCCTCGCCATCGGCCTGCTGATCGGGCTGGAGCGCGAGCGCAATCCCTCGGCCAAGGCAGGCCTTCGCACCTTCGCGCTGGTCGCGGTGTTCGGCACACTGAGCGCGCTGCTCTCCAGCGAACTCGATTCCCCCTGGATGCTGATTGCCGGATTGCTCGCCGTGGCCGGCATGATCGTCGCCGCCTATTTCAACACCCCAAACGAAGCCAATGATCCCGGCACCACCACCGTGGTGGCACTGCTGATGTGCTACGGATTGGGCGCGATGATCTGGTACGACCTGTCCACGCTGGCAGTGATGCTGGCGATCACCACCACCACCCTGCTCTATTTCAAACCGGAGTTGCGCGGACTGTCGCAACGCCTGACGCGCCGCGATCTGGTCGCCGTGCTGCAATTCTCTGTGCTGACTTTCATCGTGCTGCCTATCTTGCCCGACCAGGACTACGGCCCATACGGTGCATTCAACCCGCATCAGGCCTGGCTGATGGTGGTGCTGATCTCGGGCATCAGCCTCACCGGTTATGCCGCGCTGCATGCCATCGGCACCCGCTACGGTGCCCCCCTGCTCGGCATATTCGGCGGCCTCGCCTCCAGCACCGCCACCACGCTGATCTACGCGAAACATGCCAAGAACAATCTTTCCATGCAGCATCTTGCCGCCTCGGTGATCGTCATCGCCAGCATGGTGGTACTGGTTCGCCTGCTCATGGTCAGCTCGGTGCTGGCCTACAGCAGCCTGCCCGCACTGCTCCCCATTTTCACCGGCGGTCTGCTGGCCGGGCTGATCGTTGCCTTATACAACTGGCGCAAGATGGGCAAAGCAACCGAACTTTACATCCCCGAGACCGCCAACCCGGCCGAGTTGCACACTGCTCTGGGATTCGGCCTGCTGTACGTCGCCGTACTGGTCATCACCGCCTGGATGGCCGATATCGCCGGCAGCCAAGGGCTGTATGCCGTCGCGCTCGTGTCGGGGCTGACCGATGTGGATGCCATCGTGCTATCCAGCTTGCGCCTGCTCAATCTCGGCCAGTTGACCGAGCAGCAAGCCGTCATCGCCATCACCATCGGCTTTCTCTCCAACCTGGCCTTCAAGTTCGGCATGGTGGTATTCATCGGCGGCTGGGGACTCGCCCGGCAGGTCGCCGTCGGCTTCGCCGCAATCAGCGCAGGCGTGCTGGTCGGGCTGGTTGCGCTATAATCGCGGCCTTTTCAAAATTCACTTAGCGCCATTGTTCGTTTCTAAAAATTCGTTTTGCGGGATGAAGCGCAAGGAGCCGCACAGCGAACGACGAGACATATCGAACAGATAGGCGAAGAGTGAGCGACAACGGAAGTTGCGGTAGAGACTAACCTTCAGGTTATGTCGTAACCAACACGCGACACCGCGATTCGCCCGCCAAACGAACTTTATAGAGACGAAATCATGGAAGCCGAACAACTCAATGCTATCTCCAACCAGCTGCAAGACTTGAGTCTGCGCAGCGCCGAACTACGGAGGTATCTTTGACTTCGATACAAAACAGGAACGTCTAGTCGAAGTCTGCCAACTCGCCGAAGACCCCGCCATGTGGGAGGATGCCAAGCGTGCCCAAGCGCTGGGCCGCGAGCGCAAATCGCTGGAGGCCGTAGTGCTCGGCCTGACGCAGATCCGGCAGAACCTCGCCGACGCCGGCGAACTGTTCGAGATGGCGCGCGAGGAAAACGACGACGACAGTCTGCTCAGCATCGCCGACGATGTTAAGGACATCGAGAAGCGCGTCGCGGAACTGGAATTCCGCCGCATGTTCTCCAACCCGGCAGACCCGAACAACTGCTTCATCGACATCCAGGCCGGCGCGGGCGGCACCGAGGCTTGCGACTGGGCCTCGATGCTGCTGCGCCAATATCTCCGCTACTGCGAACGCAAGGGCTTCAAGGTCGAGGTGCTGGAGCAAACCGACGGCGACGTGGCTGGCCTCCGCAGCGCCTCCATCAAGGTCGAAGGCGAATACGCCTACGGCCACCTGCGCACCGAGACCGGCGTACACCGCCTCGTGCGCAAGTCGCCCTTCGATTCTTCGGGCGGTCGCCATACTTCCTTCGCCAGCCTGTTCGTTTATCCCGAAGTGGACGATTCCATCGAGATCGACATCAACCCGGCTGACCTGCGCGTGGACACCTACCGCGCCTCGGGTGCGGGCGGTCAGCACATCAACAAGACTGACTCGGCGATCCGCATCACCCACATCCCGACCGGCATCGTGGTGCAGTGCCAGAACGACCGCTCGCAACACAAGAACCGCGCCGAAGCCATGTCCATGCTGAAGTCGCGCATGTACGAGGAAGAGCTGCGCAAACGCCAGGCCGAACAGCAGAAGCTGGAAGACACCAAGTCCGACGTCGGCTGGGGCCACCAGATCCGCAGCTACGTGCTCGACAATTCCCGCATCAAGGACCTGCGCACCAACGTTGAGATCGCCAACACGCAGAAGGTGCTCGACGGCGACCTCGACGTCTTCATCGAGGCCAGCCTGAAGCAAGGCGTGTAATATTCGAGGCAGACAGGAGGAAGTACGATGCTCAACACCGACCATCTTGAACGTTGCATCGGCACGCTCGAATCCTCACTCCTTCTTTATCGCAAGGCAGTGCCTGACAGCATCGAGCAGGAAGTGTTCCGCAATGCCATCGTCAAGGGCTACGAACTCGCACAGGAAACCGCATTCAAGCTCATCAAGCGCGCGCTCAAGGATTACGGCCACGGCGGCAAGAAGCTTGATGCCACACCGGTCAAGGAATTGCTGCGGCTTGCCGCCACGCACGGCCTGATGACCGTCGAGGAAGTGGAACGCTGGTTCGCCTACCGCGACAACCGCAACAACACCGCCCACGACTACGGCGAAGGCTTCGCCAAGGAAACGCTGTCCCTGCTGCCGGGCTTCATCACCGACGCAAAATCACTGGAAGCCACACTACGCGCCAGATTCAGCGGCGCGGAATAAAGCGCATGTCAGCCCCACTCGCATTCGACCTGCCGCCCAAATATCTGGCACAGGTGCAGACCCTGCTGCGCACCCATGCCCCCGACATGGAAGTCTGGGCTTACGGCAGCCGCGTCAGCGGCGGCAGCCACGATGCCAGCGACCTCGACCTCGTGCTGCGCAATCCCCGGAACTTGCAGGAAGAAGCCCCCTTACTAGCCGACCTCAAAGAAGCCTTCATCGAAAGCAACCTGCCGATCCGCGTCGATGTGATGGATTGGGCGCGCATCCCTGCAAGCTTTCATCAAGAGATTGAGCGGGCGCATGTGGTAGTGCAGAGCGGAAATGCGGCCTAATCTTGAACTTTCTTATTCATCCAGATAGTTTGCACCTGCCCGTTTCCGCCCAAATATGCGAGGCCGTTGTAGTCTGCCCAAACTGAATTGGAATGAGGATCGGAAATATTCATGAAAGCTCGCCGCTCTCCGCGTAACCACCAGACCAAGGTGTAACCCGACTCAGCAAGTAACTGATGCAGGCCTTCCAGTCTGGCAAACAGCACATCTTCCCCATGCACCCACCCTGACAGGCCAAATAACACCTGGCCTTGACGGTGCACCACTCCCCGATGCAAATCTAGTTCGAGTCCCCACTCCCGAAATAACGAGGGCAAGGGAATCGCGATTGGAGCATGATCGTCACGCCGGTCTGGATGACCACACTTGCCGACCAGTTCACGCCATGGCACAGGCAACCAGATTCTCCTGCTATCTGAGTCAGGTTCGCAAAAACCATCATCCCACTCGGCCTCCAAATTGGGCCACTGCGCTATCGGGATATGCCAATCGTTGGCAGCATCAACCCGGCCCGATCCCGCCATGCGGCTCTGCATGTCCGGCCTTTCTATTTTCTGCAACAACTTGGGTAAATCGCTGGCATGTATCAACAAGGGCGTGATTTGCCACCAGAGGTCGGCATGGAATTTATTGCCCAACCCCCATTGTCCGGGAGCAAAGCCGCTTTCCCAGATATGTTCGCTGGCGATTCTCAGCCAAGTTCCACGCCCCCACTCCTCGGGTAAATTCGTGGCATACGCAACAACATCCGCAGGGGGCAAATCGCAAGAAGTGGAGTTTATCCACATCTTCATGTCATCCATATCAGGAAGCGACCAAGGCGACAGATTGGGTACGTTCCAAAACTTTGCATCTGATTTGTTTTTTGTTGCGACAACCTGAAGCCATCGAGCGGGATCGTGCAAATGCACACCGACTTGATCCGGCGTGTCATAACTGCGCGGCTCCCTGTTCCAGTCCGGCTGCATTGCATAGTTGTCAGACAGAAAGGCCAGCAACGTATGCCAGCTTATCCACTGGTACTTCTTGCCGATGCGTTCCGTGCGCACTTCGCCATCACTGCGGCCATGCTCACGGGTGTAATGACCCGTATCAAAATCATTGAAGCGCTCTGCCGTCCAGCCAAGACTACGGCAATGCCAGGCGACAAATTGCCCGGACAATGCCAGGTCGAATACTTCCTTGAGCGGACGGGCAGACAGGATGGGGTCCGATTTGCGAAATGGTCTGACAACTTCCGATGAGCCGGGCAGGGGCGTAGAGCTGAAATCAAGGGATGCGGAGTTGCCACCCATGATGTACCAATAAAAATCTCCCCAGCCTCTTGCCACGGAGAGAATTCTGTTAAATCCCCCTGAACCATCCAGCGCCTCAAGGTCTTTAGAACTTGGCACTTGGTCGAGCGCAAGCTGGCTCCGGTATAGGGGGCGAACGACGCTCAAATCCACATTCGGCAACCAGCCCCGGCGCTGTGCCTCTTCCACGATGCGCCGGGCATAGTGACGCAAGGTGATGTGGCACCAGCGGGCGTTGCCGTCCGGAAACTGGCTGTCATAAACCTGCTGGGCCGCCCATCCTGCGGCTTCCGGGTTTCTGCCATCCAGCGTCACGCCCCATACGGCCACGAGCACGCCTTCAAGGATGTAGGGATCGTTGACTATCAGGTAATCCGGCAGGAACTTTTTCAGCATCACAGGGCCTGCAACCAACAGGCGCGTCAGCCCCTTGATGGCGGCGTGGCGTAACGGATTGTTGGAGGTCGCGCAGGTCCAAGCCAGCAGTTGTGCGGCTGGCAGCGCCACTTCTTCGTGGATGCCTTGCAGTTGCGCATCGCGCGCCCATTTCACCAGTTGGCCCAGAGTCGAGGTCTCATCGGGCCACATGGGTGCGATTTCCACCGACCAGATGGCATCACGCGCGCCAGGGCTTTCCTGTTCGAGCAACCATGGGTGGATGACATGCTCCATCGCAAACGGATGGCCGGGAATGAGGGCAAAACGGATCAGCTCGTCCAACTCGTTCGACCTGTTTCTTTCTTCCCATAGCTTGTACAACGAGTCCGGGCCGGCGCCAAATTCCTCCGGTTTGCTGCGCCAGCGCAGACTGTCAGTGAAAGCATTGTCCAGTTCCCAGAATGGGAAAACCTCGTCATCCGAGTTTTGCGGAACCAGCGCCGGAAATTCAACGCCAACCTGACTGGGCACAGCCAGACACAAGGCTTCCAGCAAACCGGATCGCCGATAATAAAGCGGATGATCCATCCATTCAGGAGATACAAGCGAAAATAGCGCCCCATCACTGGCAAGCGCTGCCGACAACACAGCCCGTTTTTCCTCTTTGCTGTTCAGACCATTGAACAGGTTTGCAAGCAGGCGATCCGCCAAAAAAGTATCCGACAGCCGCTCGAAGCCGAATTCCACGACATCATCGTCTCCATCGAGTCGGTCTATTAGCGCACCTGAAGAGCAGAGAAAACTTATGATGCTTTCACTCCCGGCGGTCTGGCGGGCAATGTCGTCGGCCCGATGCCGCGGCAAAGCAAACAATCCGTCGTCCAGCATGGATTGTGCGAGCTTGTTCATGGTGCGGCGAACCGGGGAGTTGCGGGAGGCGTCGCTCAATACCGCTTTGTCCAATGCCTCCCGTTCCAAGTGATCTATCCACGCCTCCCATACCTCCAGCCAGGAGGGCAGCCAATGATGGAACTGTCGGCCTTTCAGACTCTTGGCGAGAAGTTGCACATACAGCGGATTGCTGAATTCCCCCAGCGGCGGTGCAATAGGCGCCTTGACCCCGAAGAACTCGAAATAGCGCATGAGGGCATCGGGCTCGATGCCCATGAAACCCGGATGCCCCCATTTCACCCAAGGAGCCTCATCTCCTACCACTTCAGGCAATACATGCTTGAGGTAATCCGAACGCACGGAAATGACCAACACCAGATGTGGACGCCGGACAATTTCGTGCAGCATGCCAAGCAGTTCGGTTCTCCAGCGATTGCGGCTGGGCGTTTCGTTCAATGCGTCAATGACAAGCAGCGCCCGCTGCTTTTTGTTGGCTGCTTCGTTCTCAAGTTTGTCCAGGAGTTGATCGGTTGTTCCCTGCCATTCAAGTTTTGCGCGTATGGCAGACCAAAGGTCGCCACTCGAACCCAAAGTTTGCCCCAACACACCAATAGCGATTCCGCCCGCTTCCAATGTGCGGTTGATCTCATGCACCACCGTGTGGGTCTTGCCTTGCCCAGCAGGGCCGGTCAATAACAACACCCGTTTGTGCGCCATCTTGGCATAACGTTCCAGCAGATCGGACGCACTGTTGGCATTAATCGCTGCTTGCCTGAGGTGGTGGCTCCTGTATCCATGCTCATCAATTTTATTGTCTTGCTCTCTTGCTTTGTCATGGATTTCTAACTCGCCCCATGCCTTGCCCTCTATGCCTTTCAGCATTCCCAGAATGAAATCAAAGTCTGGCGACTGCTGCCAATGAACATCGTTGCGCAAACTCTCTGCAATACGCTCCATTTCCTTCCGTTCGCCCACGAAAGCAGCATCCCGGTCGATTTCTTTCCATACGTCCGCCAATGCTTCATCCATGTTTTTGACCGCTGCCTGCCGAGTCAGCAGCCAGTCAAACACCTCGCCAATATCGGACTCCATATGAGCATCGCCGGTGTAGCGGGGCCCTGCATTTTTTGTAAGGATGGCTGCCCGACTATTGAGCCAACTTTCAAAAGGCTGCTCTGCTCCGGGCTGGTACTGGCACAGCATCGTTCGCAAATGCCCCTCAAGCTGCGCAGTGAAATCTGCCGAATCGGAGTATCCATTGACCGAACCTGTCCACTGCCCATGTTCCTTGAGAGGTGGTTGGTCGAAGAAGGCTTGCAGCTTCTGGTGCTGCTCAATGTCTTCGCAAGGAGAGTCTTCCGGGATATTCCGGCGATAAATCAAAATAGCGGGGCTACTCGCGCCACGCCGCCGCGCATCCCAAGCACGATGAAACTCGTATTCGCTGCCGGACAAATAGGGAGAGCCGTCTATCTTCCTGAACTCACTGGTCGGCAGTGGTGTGCCTAGCCTGCAACAAAATATGCCGACGAATACCTCACAATCTTCCGGCAGCTCAAGATGTATGTTCACCGACTCTTGCGGTGATGCTAGCGCCTCAAGGGGAATGCCCGTACCCCAGTCCCATGCGACCACCTCAATGCGGGTGAAGGATGAAACGAGGGGGTCGGAATTCAGCCGTGATGCAACTTCATGGCAGGCGCTGCGCTCATCTGCGCAATCGCCGGGGGAAGACAGGAATATGCGAAAAGATTGCATAAATCATCCTAACATGGCTTCGGCAGTAAAATGTTCTTCAAAATGCGACTAGCCAGGCGCGTTATCTCCGTCGCCCACCTGATATACGAAAAGCATGAACAGCAGGCTTGCCTGCCAGTCTTACCAAGTAAGCCGCTGTGTTACAATCGCGCCCATGGCAACGAATTCAACGAGGGCATCATGGCAACCATGACCGTTTCATCCAAAGGGCAGGTCGTTCTCCCCGCCGACATCCGGCGGCGGCTGGGCTTGATGGCCGGTACGCAAATGGAAGTTATCGAAGAAGCGGATGGAGTGCGACTGGTGGTTTCGCGTCCGGTCAAGGCAAGCAGCATCGCGGCTTGCGCCGGCATGGTGACAGCCCCTTCCAGAGGCAAGGCTCGCAGCTTGGCCGATTTCGATCCTGCATCGCTGTTGTCCAAAGCGGCAAAATGAACGCGGTGGACACCAACGTTCTCGCGCGCTTCTTCATCAACGACGAAGACGATGCCGAAGCAGCGAAACATCGCCCCGCCGCCATCGCGGCGATGTCCGATGCGGTGTTCGTGCCGTTATCGGTGATACTGGAATTCGAGTGGGTCATGCGCGGCTTTTACGAATTCCCCCGCAAGGAAATTCAACGCGTATTCGAATCCCTGTGCGGCCTGGAGAATGTCCAGATCGAGGATCGCAGCATCGTGCTTACCGCATTGAATTCGTATCAACTCGGGCTGGACTTTGCCGATGCCTTGCACCTTGCCCGCGCCGACTTTTGCAATGCATTCCTCAGCTTTGACGCACGCCTGAAGAAACGCGCTCACGCGGCCGGTCTGTTGCCGACTGTTGAAATACCCAAAGCCTGATTATTCTTAACAATCCTATTCAATCAACTTAAGAAGCTCCATACATCATGACCACCGAACAGACCCCCATCCACCAAGACGAAAACCATATCCTTGCCGAACGCCGCGCCAAGCTGGCCGCGATCCGCGCGCAAGGCGTCGCCTTCCCGAACGACTTCGACCGCAAGCACATGGCGGGCGAGTTGCATGCCGAGTTCGGCGAAAAGTCGCATGACGAACTGGAGGCTGCACAGGTTCAGGTCGCGGTCGCCGGGCGCATGATGCTGAAGCGCGTGATGGGCAAGGCGAGCTTCGCGACGGTGCAGGACACCAGCGGCCGCATCCAGCTGTTCGTCAGCAACGACGCCATCGGCGAAGAGGCCCATGCCGAATTCAAGCATTACGACCTCGGCGACATTTTGGGTGCGACCGGCGTGCTGTTCAAGACCAAGACCGGCGAGTTGTCGGTGCGCGTGACGCAGGTTCGTCTGCTGACCAAGTCGTTGCGTCCGCTGCCGGAGAAGTTCCACGGCCTGACCGATCAGGAACAGAGATACCGCCAGCGCTACCTCGACCTGATCACCAATGAGGATGCGCGCGAAGTCTTCAAAAAGCGCACCCAGATCATCCAGGCGATACGTGAGTTCTTCGTGCGCCACGGTTATCTGGAAGTCGAGACACCGATGCTGCACCCGATTCCCGGCGGCGCATCGGCCAAGCCGTTCACCACCCACCACAATGCGCTGGACATGCAAATGTATTTGCGTATCGCGCCCGAGCTGTACCTGAAGCGATTGGTCGTCGGCGGCTTCGAGAAGGTATTCGAGATCAACCGCAACTTCCGCAACGAGGGACTTTCGACGCGCCACAACCCCGAGTTCACGATGCTGGAATTCTACGAGGCGTATCGCGATTACAAATACCTGATGGACTTCAGCGAGAGCCTGTTCCGCGAAGTCGCGCAGAAGGTGCTGGGCACAACGCTGATCACCTATCAAGGCAAAGAGTTGGATCTGGGCAAGCCATTCCACCGTCTGACGATGGTGCAGGCGATCCAGAAATACCACCCGCAGTTCACCGACGAACAACTCAATGACCGCGACTTCGTGGTCAACGAACTGGAAGACCTGAAGGCCAAGTACAAGCCGGAAGACGGCATCGGCGGCCTGCAATTGTCCTTGTTCGAGGAACTGGCCGAAGGACACCTGTTCGAGCCGACCTTCATTGTCGATTACCCGGTCGAAGTTTCGCCGCTGGCGCGCAGCAGCGACAAGAACCCAGAGATCACCGAGCGTTTCGAGCTGTTCATCGTCGGCCGCGAGATCGCCAACGGCTTCTCCGAGCTGAACGATGCGGAAGACCAGGAGGCGCGCTTCGACGCGCAGGTCGCCGCGAAAGATGCTGGTGACGAGGAAGCAATGTTCAAGGACAACGATTACGTGCGCGCGCTGGAATACGGCCTGCCACCAACCGCAGGACAGGGCATCGGCATCGACCGTCTGGTGATGCTGCTGACCGACGCGGCGAGCATCCGCGACGTTATTCTGTTCCCGCATATGCGTCCGGAAGCTTGATCCAAACCGTTATGCAAAACAGCGGCGAGATAAAGGAACTGTTGTTGCGGCATTACCCGATGCTGCAAGATCTCACTCCCGCCGAATTGAATAGTGTGCTGACCCATGCAAACATCATGCAGCTTCCCGCCGGGACTTTGGTGTTTGACGAGAACCAGCCATGCCAGGGTTTCCCGCTACTGCTTTCCGGCAATGTCCGCGTGATCAAGAGTTCGCCGAACGGACGCGAGTTGCAGCTGTACCGCGTCAATCCCGGCGAAAGCTGCATCCTCACCAGCAGCTGCCTGCTTGGTCATGCCCCCTACCACGCGAGAGGTTTGGTGGATCACGACGTAAGCATGGTCGTTCTGTCGCCCGCCACATTCAAAAAACTCATCGCCACCCATGAGTCTTTCCGCGATTACATCTTCGGATTGTTCTCGGAACGCCTCACCGATCTGATGCAGCTGGTTTCCGCCGTAGCCTTCCAGAAGCTGGACCAGCGCCTCGCCGCCCTGCTGATCGCCAAACACAGTCCGATCCTTACCACCCATCAGGCGCTGGCGGACGAATTGGGCAGCGTGCGCGAGATCGTCAGCCGTCTGCTGAAGAACTTCGCCGAACAAGGCTGGATCAAGCTCAGCCGCGAACAGGTTGAACTCATTGACATCCCCGCCCTGCAAAAACTGTCCGCCCTGTGACCGCTATGTGACTTAAGTCACAGACAACCTTCCGCCATCCCCATACCATTCGCGTCCTCAAGGCAACGGCCCTGGCTTCGGATCGGTACATGAAAATCAGCAAACTCTCTCTGCTCGCCATTCTGCTCTGGATCATCACCGTTTCGGTGTTTGCATGGTTCTTCGTGCGCGGCAACACCAGTGCAGGAAGCGACAACCGTAACGCCATACTTTTGCAGACAGGTGAACGCGATCTGGTGCTGACCGAGATGCGCGGCCTGCTGATCGCGACGCACGGTATACTAGACGGCGTCAACCGTGGCGACTTGAAACAAGTTGCCCAAGCCGCGCGGGCCGGCGGCATGGGCTCCGCCGCCGATGTCAACCCCGCATTGATGGCAAAATTACCCTTGCCGTTCAAGGAACTGGGCATGAGCGTACACCATGCTATGGATGACATCGCGCTGGCTGCCGAAAACGGAAAGAAAGCCCCCGAGATCATTGGCATGCTAACCGGCACACTGTCCAACTGTATCGCTTGTCACGCATCCTGGCAGCTGCAGGTAGACGGCAAATCCGAATAATTTTTAACCGCAACATCAACCACAAAGGAGAGCACCATGAAACTTAACGTTGGCGGCATCGACCGCATTTTGCGCATCATCGCCGGTCTGGCATTGATCGGATTGGCCATCTTCAACATCGAACCCGTAGGTGTATGGGGCTGGATCGGTCTCGTGCCACTGCTGACCGGCCTGTTCAAGTTCTGCCCGGCCTACACGCTGCTCGGCATGAATACCTGCCCGATGGAAAAAAGATAAGCGTTCCTCCCCTTGCGCCCGATGCTTTGCGTCGGGCGTTTTTTTGACTACACAGGAGATAATCATGAAAAAACACATTGCCCTCGCTTCCCTGCTGGCCCTGTCATCGAACGTCGTCTTCGCGGCTGATGACATCGCCAAGTACAAAGATGAAAGCCGCGCCATCATCGGTCCCTTCGTGCAAAAACTGGTCGCCGAAAACAAGAAAGCCGTCATGGAAGGCGGGCCGGAATCCGCCATCAAGGTCTGCAAGGACATCGCCCCGTCCATGGCCGGTGAAGTCTCGCGCCAGAACGGTCTGCGTCTAACCCGCGTGTCGCTGAAGGTACGCAACCCGCTGCTCGGCACCCCCGATGCATGGGAACAGAAGATGCTGAAAAAATTCGAGAAACGCGCTGCCAAGGGTGAAAACACCGAGACGATGGAGGCCGCCGAAATCATCAATGAGCCTAACGGCAAGTATTTCCGCTACATGAAAGCGATCACGCTGCAACCGGGCTGCGTGGCATGCCACGGCACATCCGAGCAAATCTCCGAAAACGTGAAAGCCCGTCTGGCGGAAGACTATCCGCACGACCAGGCAACCGGTTACAGCGCTGGGCAAATACGCGGTGCGGTAAGCATCAAACGACCGCTGTAAATCGTGCTACATTCGGCGTGATATGGACACCAAAGCCGATCACGCCGAACTGCAAATCACCGGGATGCGCTGCGCATCCTGTTCCGGTCGTCTGGAAAAGAACCTGAACGAGATGCCGGGCGCCGAGGCCGTGGTGAACATCGCCACCGAGAAGGCCAGCGTCACCTTCGACCCCGCCGTCACCAGCGTCGAAGCCATCATCGCGACGGTGCGCAAGGCGGGATTCGACGCCCATGAGGCGCGCGACTTCGCCGCCGAGAAGCAGGAACGCGTAGCGATGCTGCGCCGCGAGCGCAACCTGTTCCTCATCTCCACACTGCTGACCGCCCCGCTGCTGATCGAGATGGCGCTGATGCTGTTCGGCATCCACCTGATGATGCCGGTCTGGCTGCAATGGCTGCTCGCCACACCGGTGCAGTTCTGGGCCGGTTCGCGCTTCTATGTCGGCGCGTGGAAATCGATCCGCAGCGGCGGCAGCAACATGGACGTGCTGGTCGCGCTCGGCACCAGTGCGGCGTATTTCATGAGCGTCGCGGTGTGGCTGCTGAATCTCGATCAGCCGGTGTATTTCGAGGCGAGCGCGACGCTGATCACGCTGGTGCTGCTAGGCAAGCTGCTGGAGGCGCGCGCCAAGGGCAAGGCTTCCGCCGCTCTGGAAGCGCTGATCAACCTGCAACCCAAGATTGCCCATGTCGAACGCAACGGCCAGTTGCTCGATGTCTCCGCCGGCTCGCTGCGTCCCGAAGACATCTTCGTCGTGCGTCCCGGCGAGAGCGTGCCGGTGGACGGCGTGGTGCTCGAAGGTTCGTCCAGCGTGGACGAGGCGATGCTGACCGGCGAGAGCCTGCCGCAGGAAAAGACCACGGACGCGAAGGTCTACGCCGCGACGCTGAACCAGCAGGGCCTGCTGCGCTGCCGCGCGCTGGCGGTCGGCTCGCGCACCCAGCTCGCCGCGATCATTCATCTGGTCGAACAGGCGCAAGGCTCCAAGGCCGCGATCCAGAAACTCGCCGACCGCATCTCCGCCGTGTTCGTGCCGACGGTGCTGGTGATCGCGTCGCTGACCTTCACCGGCTGGTATCTGGCCGACGCCGGATTCTCCACCGCGCTGATCAACGCCGTCGCGGTGCTGGTGATCGCCTGCCCCTGCGCGCTGGGATTGGCCACGCCCACCGCCGTCGTCGTCGCCACCGGCCGCGCCGCGCACGCCGGGATACTGGTCAAGGACGCCGCCGCACTCGAACGCGCCCACAAACTCGCCGTGCTGGTCGTGGACAAGACCGGCACGCTGACCGAAGGCAAGCCCAGCGTCACCGACCTGCTGCCCGCAACCGGCGTCACACAAGACAAATTGTTGCGCACCGCCGCCGGGCTGGCGCAACACTCCGGCCATCCGCTGTCGCGCGCCCTGCTCGACCACGCCGGCCAGATCGCGCTGCCCGAGGCCGTGAACCTGCGCGAACATTCCGGCTTGGGCCTCTCCGCCGAACTCGACGGCGAGCCCTGCATGCTCGGCTCGCCCGCATTTGCGAAACAGCAAGGCGTCCCCCTCGACGATGCGCAGTTGCTCGCGCTGCAACAGCAAGGCAAATCCGTCATCGCCGTCGCTCGCGGCGGTGCGCTGTTGGGCCTGATCGCCTTCGCCGACCGCCTGCGCCCCAGCAGCCGCGACGCAGTGGCGAGACTGCACGAAATGGGCGTACGCGTCGTGATGCTCAGCGGCGACAACCAGGCAACCGCCGCCGCCATCGCCGCACAAGTCGGCATAGAAGAATTCCGCGCCGAAGTGCTGCCGCAAGACAAGGCCGCGCTGGTGGAAAGCTACAAACAGGAAGGCAGACTGGTCGGCATGGCCGGCGACGGCATCAATGACGCACCCGCGCTGGCCGCCGCCGACGTCGGCTTCGCGATGAAGAGCGGCAGCGACATCGCTCTCGAAGCCGCCGACATCACGCTGATGCGCAACGACCTCGCCAGCGTCGTCGACGCGATCTCGCTGTCGCGCGCCACGCTACGCAAGATACGCCAGAACCTGTTCTTCGCCTTCGGCTACAACGTCCTCGGCATCCCGCTCGCCACCGCCGGCATGCTGAATCCGATGATCGCGGGCGCGGCGATGGCTCTGAGCTCGGTATCGGTGGTCAGCAACGCGCTGCTGCTGAAGCGCTGGCGCAGCCCGCTGTAACCTGTTTTTTTGGACAATTCGCCCAATGCGCTGTCCTCAGCGGGGTCAGCTATCGTGGCGCACGTTACAGCAGGGTGTCATGACGGACATAATCAACGTTCGATTGAAACTTTATCCACTCTTCGGTAGTCTTACGCCCGCAGTCGCTGAACTGTTTAACCATTAGGAGACTACACAATGCAATATCAGACCCAGACCGCGACACCAATCGGTGCGATTTCCTCCGAACAAAACAAGGTTCTGCGCAACACTTACATGATGCTGGCTCTGACCATGATCCCCACGGTGCTCGGCGCATTCGTCGGAATGTCGATGAGTTTCTCTTTCCTGGCCGAGAGCCCGATCATCGGCGCGCTGCTGATGTTTGGCGCGATGATGGGCATGATGTTCGCCGTTTCCGCACTGCGCAACAGCGTCTGGGGTGTTCTCGCCCTGCTCGGTTTCACTTTCGTGGCGGGCGTGTTCCTCGGCCCCATCCTGCAAGTCGCGCTCAATCTTTCCAATGGCGCTGAACTGGTCGGCATGGCTGCCGGCGGCACCGGCATCATCTTCTTCTCGCTGGCCACTATCGCCACCGTGACCAAGAAGGATTTCAGCTTCATGGGCAAATTCCTGTTCATCGGCCTGATCCTGCTGATCGTGGCTTCGCTGGCGAATCTGTTCTTCCAGATTCCCGCGCTGTCACTGACCATCTCCGCCATCGCGGTCATGATCTTCTCCGCCTATATCCTTTACGACGTGAGCCGGATCGTGAACGGCGGCGAAACCAACTACATCATGGCGACGCTGGGACTGTTCCTGAGCATCTACAACCTGTTCATCAACCTGCTGCAATTGCTGATGGCTTTCGGCGGCGAACGGGAATAACCCCAAGCCTCTACAAAAAGGCGGCGCAAGCCGCCTTTTTCTTGTCGGTGACCCAAAAGGGTAATACTGGAAACAATCCTTGCCTTTGCCGCCATTTTTGACAAGAATGTCGTCAAGTTCAGCGAGACACACATGCCAAGCAAAACCATAGACGATTTCTCCCTCCCCGCCACCGGCGGTCAGACCTTCAGCCTGTCGGGCGCACGCGGAAAACATCTGGTCATTTACTTTTATCCCAAGGACAACACGCCGGGCTGTAGCACCGAGGCGCAGCAATTCCGCGACCTGTATCCGGAGTTCCAACGAGCGAATTGCGAGGTGACTGGCATCTCGCGCGACAGCATCAAGTCGCATGAAAACTTCAAAGCCAAGTTCACCCTGCCGTTCCCTCTCTTGTCGGATACCGACGAGACGGTATGCAACCTGTTCGGAGTGATGAAACAGAAGAACATGTACGGCAAACTGGTGCGCGGCATCGAACGCAGCACCTTCGTCATCGACAAATGCGGTGCTTTGCGCCGCGAGTGGCGCGGCCTCAAGGCCGATGGTCATGCCCGCGAAGTGCTGGATTTCGTCTTAACCCTCGACTAAAGGAACATCATGCAGCCACGCAAAAAGTCTGCGGCAATCAATCCCGACACCAAGTTATTCGTGCTGGACACCAACGTATTGCTGCATGACCCTACCAGTCTGTTCCGTTTCGAAGAGCACGACATCTGCCTGCCGATGCTGGTACTGGAGGAATTGGACGACAAGAAAAAGGGCATGACCGAGGTGGCGCGCAATGCCCGCCAGGCCAGCCGTTTCCTCGACGAGATCGTCAGCGATGCGCCGCACAACATCGAGATAGGCATTCCGCTTGAATCCCAAGCGCACAAGAATTGCACCGGACGCCTGTTCCTGCAAACCGAGTTCGTCAGCCACGACCTGCCGCCGACTATGGCCCACGGCAAAGCGGATAACGCGATTCTTGCCGTGGTCATCCATTTGCAGCGCAAACAGCCCGACCGTAACGTGATCCTGGTCTCAAAAGACATCAACATGCGCATCAAGGCGCGCGCGCTGGGTCTGGAAGCGCAGGATTATTTCAACGACAAGGTGCTGGAAGACAGCGATCTGCTCTACACCGGCGTGTTGGCACTGCCGGACAACTTCTGGGAGATGCACGACAAGGATATGAAGTCGTGGCTGAAAGACGGCCATACCTATTACCAGATCAACGGGCCGTTATGCGGCGCACTATTCGTCAACCAGTTCGTCTATCTGGAAAACGGCGGCACGCCGTTCTACGCCACGGTGCTTGAGCAGAACGAGCATACCGCTCTGCTGCGCACGCTGACCGATTACACCCACAGCAAGAACAACGTGTGGGGCATCACCGCGCGCAACCGCGAACAGAGTTTCGTGCTCAACCTGCTGATGGACCCGGAGATCGACTTTGTCACCCTGCTGGGTCAGGCGGGTACCGGCAAGACGCTGCTCACGCTGGCCGCCGGATTGTTGCAGACACTGGAAACCAAGTTGTATTCGGAGATCATCATCACCCGCGTGACCGTGCCGGTCGGCGAGGACATCGGCTTCCTGCCCGGCACCGAGGAAGAAAAGATGACCCCCTGGATGGGCGCCCTGGAAGACAACCTGGACGTGCTCAACAAGCCCGACGAGGAAGCCGGCGAGTGGGGCAGGGCGGCCACGCAAGATCTGGTGCGCAGCCGCATCAAGGTGAAATCGCTCAACTTCATGCGTGGGCGCACCTTCATGAACAAATTCCTGATAATCGACGAAGCGCAGAACCTCACCTCCAAGCAGATGAAGACCCTCATCACCCGCGCCGGCCCCGGCACCAAGGTGGTCTGCCTGGGCAACATCGCGCAGATCGACACGCCCTACCTGACCGAAGGGAGTTCCGGTATCACCTACGTGGTGGACCGCTTCAAGGGTTGGGAACACGGCGGCCACATCACCCTGGCGCGCGGTGAGCGCTCGCGCCTGGCGGATTACGCGGCGGGGATACTGTAACGAGGGATAGAGGAGAACAGCCATGACACTCGCCGAAGCCATCCAGACCCGTATCCAGACACTGTCGCCCTCTTTGCAAAGGGAGACACTGGATTTCATCGAGTTTCTGGAGCATCGCTATAACCAGGAACCCGAAAAGGGCGGCGATACCGAGGCATTCCTTGCCGCCGTGGCGGGAACGCTGGGTGACGATTTTCCGGATGACATCGGCGGTGACGACCTGGGGGTCGATACTCCCAGGCAGGAATTCGACTGATGCCTTTCCTCCTGGATACCAATGCGGTGATCGCGGTCATGAAGGGCAATTCCGCTGTGATGGGCCAGGCGCGCCGGGTGGGGCGCGCCGAGTTGCAGCTTTGCGCGCCGGTGGAGGCCGAATTGTGGTTTGGCGTGTACAAGAGCAAGAGGCAGGAGGAAAACCGTGAGGCATTGCTCACTTTGTTGTCCTGGCTTCCGAGCCTGCCCTTCTCTGGAGAGGCAACACGGCTTTTTGGCGAGATTCGCGCCACGCTGGCCCGAGAGGGCAAGCCTGTCGGCCCTTACGACCTGCAAATCGCGGCCGTTGCCTTGGCCCACGACCTGACCGTAGTCACAGACAACATCTCGGAGTTCTCCCGCATTCCCGGCCTCAAGGTCGAGAACTGGCTGCGTGCCGATTCCATCTGACCTTGTTCCGCTTCCTCCACGCCGCCGACACGCATATCGACAGCCCGCTCGAAGGGCTGGACGCCTATGACGGCGCGCCGGTCGCCGCCTTGCGCGGGGCGACGCGGGCGGCGTTCGAGACTCGGGTGCGCCTGGCGCTGGATGAAAAGGTGGATTTCCTGCTCCTGGCCGGCGATATCTACGACGGCGACTGGAAGGATTTCAGCACCGGCCTGTTTTTCACCCGGCAGATGGCGCGCCTGGGGGCGGCGGGGATTCCGGTCTACATGGTTGCCGGCAACCACGATGCGACTTCGGTGCTGACCCTGCACCTCACCCCGCCGGATAACGTGCATGTCTTTTCCACGCGCGTGGCGGAAAGCAAAAAGGTGGAGGGCCTGCCCGTCGCCATCCACGGGCGCGGTTTCCCGCAACGCGCCGTGCCGGAGAATCTGGCCCTCGAATACCCGTCGCCGTTGCCGGGCTGCTTCAATATCGGCCTTCTGCATACCAGCCTCACCGGCGCCCCCGGCCATGATCCCTATGCGCCCTGTTCCCTGGCCGATCTGGCCGGCAAGGGCTACCAGTACTGGGCGCTGGGCCATGTGCATCAACCCCAGGTGCTCGCGCGCGATCCCTGGGTGGTCTATCCCGGCAACCTCCAGGGTCGCCACATCCGCGAACCCGGCGCCCGTGGCTGCCGGCTGGTGACGGTGAGCGACGACCTGGAGGTGATGGCGGCCGAATTCCGCGCCCTCGACGTGGCGCGCTGGGCGCGGCTGGAACTGGACATCGCCGATGTGGACGCGCTGGAAACCGTTCATGCCCGTATCGGCGATGAACTGCGTCGGGCCGCTTCCGCCGCGGAAGATCGTCTACTCGCCGCGCGCATCGTTCTCGTCGGCGCCACGAATCTGCACAGTGCCCTCAAGCGCGATCTGCCGGGCCTGCGCGCCGAGTGCATCAACCAGGCGCAGCGTGTGCCGGACGGCATCTGGATCGAAAACGTCGAAGTCCGCACCTCGCCGCGTCAGAGTCTGGCTGATCTCGCCGCGCGCGACGAACTGACCCGCATCGTCCTGGAAACCCTGGATCAGGCCGCCGCCGGCGAACTGGCCTTGCCCGGTGAAGTGCGCGATCTGCTGAAAATCCTGACGCCGGAATTGCGTGAAGGCGTCGAGGCGGAACTGGCCCCGCAACAGCGCGCCGACCTGCTCGATGACGTGCGCGGCATCCTGCTCTCCGCGCTGGAGCGCCACTAGTGTTGCGAACCAGAAATAGCGGAACAAATGAAACGGATGGATTTTTTTGCCAGGCTAGGCGCAGACCCGCTGCCGTATGGGGTATACGGCAAGGGGCTGCAACGACGCATGGCGGAAAAAGCAGGGACTTGGCCG
>JAXMKV010000054.1:0-2350 GCA_034371155.1 Gallionella sp.
TGAACTGTTTTTCTTCGAAAGCGAAGATGAAGCCATAGCGGCTGCCCATACACTTGAAAAACTTGGCGGTCGGGCGAAAAAACTTTTGGCTGAATGCATCGAACATCAAGGCATCACCAGAAAATCCGTTTCGGAAGCAGCGAGAACTTTGGAAAACGAAGGCTTTATATTCATCAAGGAATCTGACGATATTTTTGATAAATCAGTCGATTTGATGTCATCTCTTAGGGGCGAGGATGCCATGGAAATGCTTGAATTTCTCATCCGGCGCTAATCTTTAGGGCCTGTGATTTTAATCATGGATGATTCTAATCACAGGCGACACCAAGAACCCAACTGTTTACCAGTTCTCCGGATACCGATCACCGCTGATCCATAACGACCCGGAAAGTAGCGGACGGCGTACGCAATTTCTCAAGCGCATGGTGGATTTTTCCGACCACATCGGCAAGCCAATCCAATTGTTGTATTACCCGCCTTATCACAGCAAGTACAACCCTATTGAGCGCTGCTGGGGGGTGTTGGAGAAACTAATCCCCCGGATTTTTATGCTCTCCTAGAGTCGATATTCTTCTAACGGGTCTATGTGGGTGTCATTTCCCAAAAACCACCCCCGCGCGCCCTCATCGCTCAAGACCCAAGCAATAACGTCCAACGGATCCTCACCCGCAGCCAATTTACGATCTTCTTCGTGCAACAAACCGAGTTTGCCGCCCAGTGATTCACCGGCCTTTAGGCTGCGGGCACCCCTAATGATCGACTGGACGCGGCCAAGCTGATGCTTGCATGATGCAATCCGCTGTTGCTGGATGCGCAAGGTCTCAACCAGAAATTCCTGCAGACGCGCCGAATCGCTCCAGCGCTCCCGCAACTCGCGCAGGACGGGTTCAATGGCCTCGGCTGCCAGCTCGCCTTCATGGATCTGATAATCGACGAAGACGCCCTGAACCAGGACGACAAACACTGTCGTTTTGCGCACGCAACCGGCGTCGGCGTTATAAACCTGTTTACCGGTGTCATCCAACCACAGGCGATCAAAATAGACTCGAACACCCGGCAGACTGCCGGCGATCCAGTCGCCCAAGTGGTAACCAGCCAAATCGCAGTCGAAGCGTTTGGTCTGGATTTCCTGCTCGCGACCATCCAGTTCGACATAAAGCGAATCAAACATGCCCATGACGATGCTCCTCGATCATTGCGCCTTCTGACGGCCATGCGATTTCTTTAGGCATGGTACTTTGTCGTGAGGCATTAAAATATAGGCTCTTCCCGATTTCGCGGGGTGGCCACTACATGTAGATGCTGCGTATTAGAAGTAATGATATTGAACTAATTTTTTCGTTTCTTAATCAATGTGTTGCGATCCACTTACTTTCATGAACTCGACACTAAATATCGTGGATTCAACTCCGAAGTGCAATCCTAGTCCTCATGCGGCTTCTTGCCCAGATTCAGCAAAAAAGACGGCATGAGGTGTTTTGTAGTTGAGTGTTTTTCGTGGACGATGATTCAGCTTGTCCGTGACCGCCATAACCTCGTCATCGGTTATGTTCTCAAAACTGCTGCCTTTGGTAAAGTACTGCCGGATCAAACCGTTGGTATTCTCGTTTAAGCCGCGTTCCCAGGAATGGTAGGGATGGGCAAAATACACATCAGCATCCAGTTGTACCTTGATTTCTTCATGTCCTGCGAACTCTTTACCGTTATCGGCAGTGATCGTTAAGGTTTTATCTAAATAGGGCTGTAGCAAAATAATAGTGGCTTCAGTAACGACTTCAGCATGCTTGCTGTCCACCTTTTTGATCAGGGTGAACTTAGACACCCGGTCGACGAGGGTTACCAAGGCGCCCTGATGGTTCTTGCCGATCACAGTATCAATCTCCCAATCACCTATGCGCGTCTTTTGCGCAACGATCTCGGGACGATCATCAATGCTGACACGGTTCCTGATCTGGCCGCGCTTATCCTTTGATCCGTATTTCTCTTTTCGTTTCTTGTTGCTTTGCCGAAGATGCAGGTACAAGGTGCCGCCATGGCGTTTATCCGTCCAGATATGTTGGTAGATACGCTCATGGCTTATCTTGATGCCTTGATCGACTCTTAACCAGCCTGATATTTGCTCAGGACTCCAGTCAATCATAATCTTGGCGTCAATCAAATCAATGGTTTCCGCTGTCATTTTCAGCGCTTTTGTCGCTTGCGTTCTGCGCTTAGGCCTTTTCCGCAAACCAAGATACCAAAAAATGAGTAAAATAAGCACCTATTCCAACCCTACAAAAAACCGAGATGACAACAGCAGCGTATTTTGGCCAAGCCGAGCGACAATCTATTAACGAGAGCCACTTATCTG
>JAXMKV010000055.1:0-3606 GCA_034371155.1 Gallionella sp.
GAGCTAAGAAGGAGCTAAGAAGGAGCTAAGAAGGAGCTAAGAAGGAGCTAAGAAGGAGCTAAGAAGGAGCTAAGAAGTGTGGGAGCTAAGGGTCAGGTCTTGCATTGTGCATTTCTTTAAAGCAATTTGATTGTGCAAAATTCAAGACCTGATATTTTATTTCGTTTCATAAAATCAAATGGTCAACGTAGCTCAAAATGAAAAAATGCATAATGCAAGACCTGACCTCGTCTTGTGACCCCGTCTTGTTGGTGATCCCCGTCTTGCGCTTTTCCCGGAAATAGTCTAACCCTGCTTGTGAGAAATAATAACCGAGTTCAGTGCGCCTTGCAGCTCGCTAAAATTAAGCGGTTTGACCAGATAACTGTTAAATCCGACTGTTTTCGCCTGTTCACGATCCTCCTGTCGCCCGTAGCCGCTCAGGGCGATTAGATGAGTCGTTTTTAGCTCGGGATGCTGTCTTAGCGCCCGCGCAACTGCGTAGCCATCCATGCCTGGCAGGCCGATATCGAGCAGCACGACTTGTGGCCGCTCGACCAGTGCGAATTCTAATGCCTCATAGCCATCGTAGGCCAGCCATACGGTATGACCTTCACTGGTCAACAGCATGGACAGACTCTGGGCGGCATCGCGGTTATCGTCGACCACGAGGATGCGTAGCAGGCTTTCGGCCGACTTCGGTTCTGCGGGATGAGGAACCGGAACGGCCGGTGATGACCGCAGACAAGGGAGACGGATGACGAATTCACTGCCTTTGCCGAGGCCATCACTTTGCGCCCATACCTCGCCGCCATGCATCGCCACCAGACTTTTGACCAGCGCCAGACCAATGCCTAAACCGCCTTCCGCCCGGTCGAGAGTACGATCCACTTGATAGAACAATCGGAACAGGCCGGACAACGCCGAAGGGTCGATGCCACGCCCGTTGTCACGGACCTGGATGGATACCTGACGATCCGTTGACTCAATAGTCAGATCGATACTGCCGCCCTCGTCGGTATACTTGGCGGCATTATTGATCAGGTTCGACACGACTTGCGACAGACGCACCAGATCGCCTTCGACGATTATCGGTTCAGGCGGCAGGTGTGCGGAGAATTCATGTCGACGAGCATCAAGCAGTGGTTTACTGGTTTCTACCGCTCGTTCTACGATAGTCGCTACCTCAAGCCGTTCCTTCTTGAGTTCGATCTTGCCTTGGTTGATGCGTGAGACATCCAGCAGGTCGTCGACCAGCCGGACCATGTGTTCGACCTGACGGTCGATAACGTCGCGGCACCAGGCGAGCCGCGTTTCGTCGAGGTTGGACAGTTTCATGATCTGCACGGCGTTACTGATCGGCGCCAGGGGATTGCGCAGTTCGTGGGCGAGCATGGCGAGGAATTCATCCTTGCGTTGGTCGATTTCCTTTAGCGCATTTGCAGATTGTTTGCGTTCGCTGATGTCGAGCACATGCACCACAAATCCGCGCACCCGTCCCGTGGCATCGAAGTCCGGGGAATAGGTTGCGTGAATCCAGCGCGGGCCGCCTCTAATATAAGGTACCTGGAGTTCGAAATCGACCTGCTCTCCGGCCAGAACCCGCTGAATATAAGGCGTGATGGCTTGCCAGGCCGCCTCGCCCAGAATCTCCCGCATGTGGCGGCCATTCACCTGTTCATCGCTATGGCCGAACCACCGCTCGTAGTTCCTGTTGACGCGACGGTATTTGCAGTCTTTGTCAATATAAGATATCAGCGCCGGCGAGTTGTCCATGGTCACCTGCAGCAGATCATGAGCCTGTTCAGCTTCCTGCCGCGCCGTCTCCAGTTCGGCGGTGCGCTCGGCCACGCGCTGTTCCAATGAAGCATTGGCTTCGCGTAGCGCTTGTTTGGCTTGATTCATCTCGGTGACGTCGATGCCGACTTCCATGATCATCGGTGAGCCGTCGGAGTTTCTGAACGGAAAGTCGCGAATCTCGTAGTCGCGCCCGTCCGGCCCCGTCCACTCCCAATTGATCGGCGTATTGGTTTTCAATACCTTGAAAGTCTCGCAGACCTCGCAAGGTTTGTCGCGGTTGAACAGGTACTCATGACAAGGCCGTCCGCGAGCCTTGCCGTAACGCTGTTCAAAGAAGCGGTTGGCGAAAGCCACCTGGTAATCCTGGGACAGCAATATTACATAGACCGGCAGTGCCTGTAACACGTCATGCAGCCGCTGACGTTCAGCCTGAACGGCGGTATAAGTTTGTGCCAGCTCGGCCGTGCGTAGTGCCACCTGACGGTGCGACTGCCAGGTCCACAGACCCATGAGCGCCAATAGGCTGGCGGCAGCCGCTGCCCCCCAAACGACATATTTAAGCGGAAAAGTCGGCGTCTCGTAGAAGCCCAGCCATTTCCTGTAGAGCCGATCGTATTCGCCATTGGCCTTGACGATAGCCAGTCCCTGGTCGAGGCGATCGCGCAGTTCGGTGTTGCCTTTGCGTACGGCGAAACTGAACTCGCGCCGGTATTCCTTGAGCAGTGGACCGGGTACGACGATTTTATCCAGGCCGATTTCACCTGCCAGCGCATTGCCCTGTAGCAACGGAGTCAGCAGCGCATCATGTTGCCCTGAAGCCAGCAGGCGAAGGCCGTCAGCCAGATTATCGACAGGGGTAAGCTGACGGGTGAAACCGCGACTGACGAGGGCTTCATGGGCTGCATCCGAACGCAGCACAATGATACTCATGGTACGGGCTTGTTCGATGGAGTTAATGGGGGCACTACCTTTGCGGACGAAGAAACTGTCATAACCGATAGTATGCGGTTGAGTGAATTCCACTTGGCCTTCACGTTCTGGGGTATGTGACACTAACGGCAGGGCGTCGATTTTGCCTGCCTTCAGGCTATGCCAGACAACATCCCATTTATCGGGATGAAAAGTGACGGGAATATCCATCGCAGCGGCAACAGCTGTGAACAGTTCAACGGCGAAACCGGTCGAGTGACCCTGAGCATCAATATCGACGTAAGGCGGAAAACTGATTTCCGAACCGACGCGCAAGGGCCCCGGATGCTCCGCGCTCACGAAACCGGAAAAGGCCAAAATGACCCAGACCGGCAGCAGTGTAAATAGTCTGATCCAACGCTTTATAGGACTTGAATTCATATAATAAATGCCACACCTCTTAAAGAGGCTGGATGGTATAGTTTCCGTCTGCCAAAACAAAAAAAACAAGAGGTGTCCCATGAGAACATTCAATCATCCAACCAAAGAGGAAAGATAGCATATCTATATAATGCGTAAAAAAAGTTTTTATTTTTCCAGGCAATAGCCGCTGGATCAAGTAAGGCTATTTCCTGAAAAAGACATACCAAAAATTGTCCACGCTTGGCACGAAAAAACACGAAAATTTCGTGGCTTTCGTGTTTTTGTCTATAGGGGTAGGGAATGGCCTATTTTTTTTTGACTCTCCCCTCCCTCCGAACCGTGCGCAAATACGCAAATAAGGCCTTTTCCGCAAACCAAGATACCAAAAAATGAGTAAAATAAGCACCTATTCCAACCCTACAAAAAACCGAGATGACAACAGCAGCGTATTTTGGCCAAGCCGAGCGACAATCTATTAACGAGAGCCACTTATCT
>JAXMKV010000056.1:0-280805 GCA_034371155.1 Gallionella sp.
CTACAGTTTATACCCCCGATGCACCGCCACCACCCCTCCCGTCATATTGAAGTACTCCACCCGCTCCAGCCCCGCATCCACCATCATCTGCTTCAACTCTTCCTGTCCCGGATGCATGCGGATGGATTCGGCGAGGTAGCGGTAGCTGTCGGCGTCGTTGGCGATGAGTTCGCCCATCTTGGGTAGCAGCTTGAATGAATACAGGTCGTACATCTTTTCCAGCGGTTTGGCGACCTTGGAGAATTCCAGAACGATGACGCGACCGCCCGGCTTGAGGACACGGTGCATCTCGCGCAGGGCGGCATCCTTGTGCGTCACGTTGCGCAGGCCGAAGGCGATACTGACGCAGTCGAAGTAGTTGTCGGGGAAAGGCAGGTGTTCGGCATCGCATTGTGCGGTGGGGGTGGCCTTGCCTTCGTCGAGCAGGCGGTCGCGGCCGACCCGCAGCATGGCATTGTTGATGTCGGTGAGGACGACTTGTCCCGTGCTGCCGACCCTGTCGAGGAACAGGCGTGACAGGTCGCCGGAGCCACCGGCGATGTCGAGCACGCGCTGGCCCTGATGCACGTTCGCCTGTCCGACGGCGAAGCGCTTCCAGATGCGGTGCAGGCCGACTGACATCAGGTCGTTCATGATGTCGTATTTGCTCGCGACGGAGGTGAACACGCCCGCGACTTTTCTGGCTTTTTCGTTCTCGTCTACCGTCTCAAAACCGAAGTGGGTTTCTGCCATGGTGATGCCTCCTATTTCGGGTCGCGCGATGCGCCTGCGGCTTCCAGCCGGTGCAGGTAATTGTGCCAGAGTATCTCCTGGTCGCGCCCGAGGTCATACAGGTAGTCCCAGGTGTACAGGCCGCTGTCGTGACTGTCGTCAAAGGCGATCTTGATGGCATATTGTCCGACTGGCTCGATGTCGCTAATGGCGACGTTGCGTTTGCCGACCTGCAAGGTCTCCTGTCCCTCGCCGTGGCCGCGCACTTCGGCGGAGGGCGAATACACACGCAAAAATTCGGCGGGTAACTGGCAGCGCGCGCCGTCGTCGAACGCGACTTCCAGCGTGTTGGATTTCTGGTGCAGGGTGATCTCGGTCGGAGTGATGGTCATAGTGTGCGTATCTTCTTCAGTAATGCGGTGGTGGAACGCTCGTGCATAAACGGGATGCTGTGCACCGTGCCGCCCCAGCCCTGCACTTCTTTGCCGCCGACGATGTCGTCCGGCTTCCAGTCGCCGCCCTTGACCAGCACATTGGGCTTGCAGGCGAGTATCGGATTCAGCGGTGTGTCTTCGTCGAATTTCACCACCAGACTGACCGATTCCAGCGCGGCCAGCACCGCCATGCGGTCGGCCTCGGCATTGATCGGACGGTCGTCGCCCTTACCCTGACGCTTCACTGAGGCATCGCTGTTCACGCCGACGATGAGCGAGCCGCCCAGTGCCCGTGCTTGTGCCAGATAGGTGACATGGCCGCGATGCAGCACGTCGAAACAGCCGTTGGTGAACACCAGCGGGCGCGGCAACGAGGCGGCGCGTGCCGCCAATGCATCCGGCGGGCACAATTTATCCTCGAAAGCGGGCGCGGGATACATCTAGTCGAGGTATTCGAACAGCCTCACCACGCGCTGCACGCCGCCAGTGGTACTGGCGATTTGGGTGGCCGCATCGGCTTCCGCGCGCTTGACGATGCCGAGCAGATACACCGTGCCGCTCTCGGTGACGACTTTGACATGGTCGGCGTTGAAGCGCTTGTCCTGCACGAAGCGCAGTTTGACATCCGACGTGATCAAGCTGTCGCTGCTGCGCGCCGTCAGCGAGCTCGGGCCGGAGACCGCCAGTTCGTTGTTCACATTACGCACGTTCTCGATGCCGGTGACGATCTTGCCGATCTCGATCTTTACCGATTCGCTCGGCACTTCGCCGCTGATCAGTACGTTGCGGTTGAAACTGGTGACGTTCACATGCACGGTACTCTTGTATTGTTTGCCGATGCGGTCGAACGCCTTCGTCTCGATCGACTGGTCTTCCACATAGGCACCGCTGGTGCGCCTGTCCTGCGCCATCATCACGCCGGCACCCACGCCGGCGGCGATCACCGGAAAACAGCCTTGCAGAGAACCGGCCAGCAACGTCATCAATAACAGGGAAACAATCCGCATCGTCATTCTCCTAATAGTAGGTAATCAATCGCATCGCACAGGCAATGCAGGGTAAGCAAATGGACTTCCTGGATGCGCGCGGTGCTCTTGGCGTTGACGCAGATCAGGATGTCGTTTTCATTCAATGATCGGGCCATCTCGCCGCCGTCGTGCCCGGTCAGCGCGACCACGCGCATATTGCGGTCATGCGCGGCATGGATCGCGGCGACCACATTGGGCGAATTGCCGCTGGTGGAGATCGCTAGTAGTGCATCGCGCGGCAAACCGAGCGCGCGCACCTGTTTGGAAAATATCTGGTTGAAGTCGTAATCGTTGGCGATCGAGGTGAGTACCGAACTGTCCGTGGTCAGCGCGACGGCGGCCAGGCCGGGACGCTCCTTTTCAAAACGGTTGAGCAGCTCCGCCGAAAAATGCTGCGCGTCGGCCGCCGAACCGCCGTTGCCGCAACACAATATCTTGCCGTCATTGACCACACAGTCGAACAACACCTGCGCGCCCTCCGCGATGGGCTGGGCAAGCGCATCCTTGACTTGAAGCTTGAGTTCCGCGCTGTCGGTGAAGTGCTGGGTGATACGTTTGTTTATATCCATATTCCTAATGCCGGATTTTGTGCCGATGCCGTGAAACGGCTGGTTGCGGATATTAACCGAACTACGTCCCGAACGCATTTTTGAGCCACTGCACCCCGCTGCCCTGCGCGTCATCCAGCAACACCGCATCAAAGCGGCACGGCGGAATCTGCGCCAACCCCGCCAGATATTGCTGCGCCGTGCTGATGATGCGCTGCTGCTTGCGCGCATCGATACTCGCCGCCGCCCCGCCGAAATCCGCGTTGCGCCGCAGGCGCACCTCGATAAATACCAGCGTTGCACCGTCACGCATGATCAGGTCGATCTCGCCGAAGCGGCTGCGGTAATTCTGCCCGACGGGCACCAGCCCCTGCTGCCGCAGATAGTGCGCCGCCCATTGTTCGGCCAGCGCACCGGTGCTCATCGTTGCGCCGTGGCACCCGGCGGGGCCGGAGGCAAGACCTGATCCGGGAACATGCGAACCGTCGAAGGCGCGGACGCGGCTCGATATTCGGCGTGCCCCTGCTCGAAGCGGGCCGGTAGCGCGGCGCGCTGAAAGATATGCCCGTCCAGACGGAGGCGGCCACTCACCCCGTCCAGCGGCAGATGGGTGGACAGCTTGTTGCCGAGCATCAGCTCCATCAAGCGGAAAGCATCGATACCGAGTCCGTACAGCCTTTCGTGGGCAACCGACAACGGCGGATTGGCGCGCGGATAGACCATCACGGCGGGATGATCGGTTTGCAGCAGCCAAGGCATATCGACAAAGCGAACCCCGTCGAGGTCATAGCCGCCCAGCGTATCGCTGTTGCCGAGAAAGACCTGCGATGTGGCATAGATAGGCTGGCTCTTCGGCAGGAACGGGCGGATTTTGCGCGCCTCCATCGCGTCGGCGGCAAGAAACACCGCCGTATCCTGCAAGCTGGTGATCTCCGCCAGCACGGAGGGATCGGCATCGAACAACATTTCGCGCACCAGACTGCCGCCGGTACCGTACCATTCCTCCTCGAAAGCCAGTTGCAACCGGTGCGACAGCTGTGAACGGGTGACGATCACGATGGCCTGCTGATGCCCGTTCTGTTTGGCGATCTGCGCGATCTGCCGCGCCTCGGCCTCGGCGGCCATGCCGAAGAAATACAGCTGCGCTGCAGCGGGACGGTCGGCAAGATTCAGCGCCAGCGTCGGCACCGGGATCTCGGATTCCGCCGCCAGCATGGCAACCCCGCTGCGGGTCAGCGGCCCCACCACACCGCGCGCGCCGTTGGTCACGGCGAGACGGTACAACGCCACGATATCGCTGCCTTCATCGAAACTGCTGTACACGCGCACCGGCAAACTGTTCGGATCGGTCAACACCAGATTCGCCGCCGCCATGAAGCCCCGTTGTACGGCATCGGCGGCCGAACCGAACATCTCGGATTTGAGCGGCAACAATAATGCGATGTGCGGAACAGGACGCTCGTCGCCCGGCGGCAACGGGTTGTCGGTGGCGCAAGCAAAACCGCTCACGTATAGTGCGAACAGAGTCGAAAGCCAAAGGAACACACGTTGCATCATTCTCATCCGCAAAAGTTGGAAGCCGCATTATATGTAGTCGCCACCCCGATTGGAAATCTGCGTGACATCACCCTGCGCGCGCTGGATGTGCTGGGCACGGCGGATGTCATCGCCGCCGAAGACACGCGCAACACCGCGCACCTGCTCACCCACCACGGCATCAGCGCCAACCGGCTGCTGGCCGTGCACCAGCACAACGAACGCGGTGCGGCGGAAAAGATCATCGGTCTGTTGCAGTCCGGGCAAAGTATCGCCTTCGTCAGCGACGCGGGCACCCCGGCAGTCAGCGACCCCGGCGCATTGCTGGTGCAGGCGGTGCGCGAAGCCGGGCTGCGCGTCATCCCCGTCCCCGGTGCCAGCGCTGCCGTTGCCGCACTCTCCGCCTCCGGGCTGGCGCAGGCGCAATTCACCTTCCACGGCTTCCTGCCCAACAAATCCGCCGCCCGCCGCAGCGTGCTGGAAGCTTTGCGCGAACGCGCCGAAATCCTGGTGTTCTACGAAGCACCGCACCGCATCATCGAATGCGTCGCCGACCTGCACACCGTGTTCGGCGATGACCGTGAGATCGTCCTCGCCCGCGAGATCACCAAACTGTTCGAGAGCATCCACCGCTGCCCGCTGGGTGATGCGTCGGCCTGGCTGAACAGCGACCCCAACAACCAGCGCGGCGAATTCGTACTGCTGGTTTCCGGTGCCCTCCCGCAAGCGGGAGGATTGGACAACGAGACCGGACGCACTCTCGAACTGCTGCTCAAGGAACTGCCGCTCAAACAGGCCGTGCAACTCGCCGTGCAGATCACCGGCGCGAACCGCAACGAACTGTATCAGCGCGCCCTGGCGCTCAAGAACCAGTCCGACCCATCCGAATGATTCTGTTCCACAGCAAGGCGGGATTGGCGAAAACTACACCTTGAAGCGCCCGATTGCCGCTTCCAGTTCTTCGGCCAGCTCACCCAGATGACGGATATCGTCGGCGCTCTGCATGATATCGACATGATTCTCCTCCGCCATGCGCGCAATATACTCGACATGCTGCGCAACCTGTGTACTGACCTGACTCTGCTCACGCACCGCTGACGCGATGTCGTTCACGCCCTGGCTGGCTTCGCCGACCGAATTTCCGGCCTGATCCAGCATGACGCTGACGCGGTCTATATGTTGCAGTGTCGCGTGCAGCGAAGCCAGACCGACCTCGATCTCCTTTTCGGCGCGCTCGGCGCGCGCGCTCAAAGTGGCGGTCACCCCGTCGATCTCCCCCGCCGACCTCGATGATTTTTCCGCCAGCTTGCGCACTTCGTCGGCCACCACCGCAAAGCCGCGGCCCTGCTCGCCGGCACGCGCCGCCTCGATCGCAGCGTTCAATGCCAGCAAATTGGTCTGGTCGGCGATATCCCTCACCTGCTGGGTCATCCCCGCGATGGAATGAGTGCTTTGCACGAATTCCTCGACCGAAGCGGCGACCTGCCTGACCGTATCCTCGATGCGGCGCACCTCCCGTATCATCTCCACCGCGCTCTCGTTGCCTTCGCGGGTGCGCGACAGGCTGTCTTCCGACAATCTGCGTACTCCCTCCGTGCTGTCGGCGACCGAACTGATGCTCACCGTCATCTGCTCGACCGAGGCTGCCGTCGAAGCGGCTGTATCGCTTTGCGCCAGCGACCCTTCGGTCACCTTGCCGGAAACACCGGCCAGCTTCGTCGCCGTTTTCATCACATCCTCCGCGCCGGCATGTACCCGCCGCAGCGCCTCGGACAGACTCTCCATCAGCGCATCGAACGCCCGCGTGATCTGCCCGATCTCATCATTGCCACTCACCGGCGCGCGCCGGGTCAGGTCGCCGTCAGCCTGAATCGCCAGCATGACCCGCTGCAAATTTCTGACCGGCTGAATCACATGGCTGATCACCCAACCCACGACGAAGAACAGCACCACCTGAATGAACACCTGCGCGCCCCACAGCACGACGTTGGCACGATTGATGAACGCGTATTCATGCGACACATCGGCGACCACGCTCACCGCCCCGTTGATCGCCCCTTCCTGCACGGTGTGGCACTGCAAACAATTGACGCCGCCATGATCCTTGCTGGCGAGAAAAGGCACGACCATGCGCAAAGTCGCCCGTCCGCCCGCGTGCGTCACCGCCCCCACCTGCTCCCCCGCGCCCGACAAAGCCGCCCGATCCATATCATCCTGCGGCTGCTCACTCGCCGCTCCGGGGCCAAACTGATCCTGCACCGGTTTACCCCGGATCATGCGCACCTCGGCCAAACTCAGCTTCTTGTCGCGCAACACCCCTTCCAGCACCTGCTTGCGCCGCTCCGGATCGCCGATCTCGCCGTTGAGCATCAGCGCGTTCATGCCACGGAATGCCACCTCGGCGGACAGCGCCGTCTTCTGTTTAACCTCCTCCAGCATGCGCTCCTCGAACCAAACGAACGCGAAATGCTGTCCAGTCAGCAGGATCAGCATCAGGATTAGTTGCACCGGAATCTGTAATTTATTCTTCAGCGAAAGATCGCCCCACCATTTTTTCATTTTCTCCTCCGGGAATATCCAACAGCCATCACCAAGCCGGTTTGTGATCCCCCGTTTGCGATGATGGCCACGCGTCAAGGCGCAAAGTAAAACCCATCCTGTATTTTGCAGTCAAGCAAGGAATGCAGATTAATTTATTGGGGAAGGCTATTTCACCCCTTCTTTATTGACCTCCTGCTGCGTGCCAAGCGTCGCAGTGGGGATGGAGTCGGCATTCTTAATCACTTGGCGCTGCGGCAGGTAATCGAGCAGCAGGTCTGTTTCCTTCTTGACCACGCTGTAACACTCGCAACTCAGCGTTTCAAGTTTTGCTCGGTCAAGCACTTTGATCAATCCGCGTGAATATGAAATCGCACCCAGCTGCTGCAATTTTGACGCGGCCTGGGTCACGCCTTCGCGGCGAACGCCGAGCATGTTGCTGATGAATTCCTGGGTCATCGTCAAATGGTTATGTGACAGGCGATCCATGGAAAGCAGGAGCCAGCGGCAAAGCTGCTGGTCGATCGAATGGTGCCGGTTGCAAACTGCGGTCTGGGAGACTTGCGTGATCAGGGCCTGCGTGTAGCGCAGCATCAGCAGCAGCAACTGGCCGTGGCGATTGAATTCCTCCTTCACCCGCGCCCGGGGAAGGCGATAGGCGTAACCGGCGCTTTGTACCAGCGACCGATTCGGCGTGCTCTCGCCGCCCAGAAACAAAGTGATGCCCAGCAACCCCTCATTGCCCACCACCGAGATCGCGGTCGATGCCCCGTTTTCCATCAAATACTGCAACGAAACGATGGAGTCAGTGGGAAAGTAAACGTGACGCATGGGACGCCGGGATTCATACAGGAGCGCGCGCAACGGCAGCGGCACCAGCTCCAGATGCGGAAACAAACGGCCTTGAACGTCAGGCGACAATGCCGCCAGAAGATGATTGTGCTGCGGTTCGGGTTTGGGGTGCATTTCGGCGATTTTGGAACTGAGTTGGAATTCGATTTGGGAGGGCGATTGAGTATAGCCAATAACGGTCGGCATCGCCGAAGTTAGGGGCAGACGAAGCCAACATCGATTTCACTGGTGCTAATTTGGCCGAGAACATCATGCCCAAAGCAGTGCAATCTTGCGGGCTAGACAGTCGAAAAAAAGGCCGCCCTCGGCGACCGTTTTTCCTTCCTGCATGACTCAGGAAGACTTGTTTGCATCCTTGATGACTTCCTTGGCATCGCCGTAGGCCTTTTCGGCTTTTCCGGCGATTTGCTTGCTCAGCCCTTTGACCTGTTGCTCCTCGCTGCCCACCAGTTTTCCGGCCTCTTCCTGTACTTTTCCAGCGATGTCTTTTACCGCCCCTTGGACTTGATTCTTGTTCATGATGGTATCTCCAGTTAATTTTGCAGAATCAGTTCTGCAAGGATTGGAGATTGGACGCAATATCGCCGTCAATCCGTTCGTTAGCGAACCAACGCATCTGGCATTTTGGCATTGCAGGATCGGTCAGGAGTTGCAGTCGATGCGGATGACGGGGGTATCATTCAACGCTACGTGGGATTGCCCATGGACAAATCAAGTGCCCATCGTCCACTTTATTGAAGAAGTCATTATCAACAAGAATTGGTTCAAACCGGTAGTCCCCTGGAGCTTCCTCTGTCCAGATTAAGGCCAAAGAATCAACCTCCGACTGGGCCAGCTTCCCTCTTCCAACAAGTGTGGAAACTATGGAGAGATCTACAACCGTCATGTCGTCCCATGTAAGCCAAACATGAACATTGAGCGATGTATCAAGACGCTTACCTTCATTCAAAATTCGTTTCAACGACGACTTAGATAGGTTGTAAATGTTCTCATCCCGGTAAAAGACATTCCCAATCGTCACCGACAACGGATAGTCACGACCAATCTTAGTGCCACCCCATATTTCAAGAAACCCATGTGACAGCACGTGGCAGCGATTCGCAATTTCAGTGGAATTACCTAGACAATCAAGGTAGTTCTCCGCCAATGGCCTCAACAATTTTTCGCGCAATTCGTCGTATGCTGGCTTCAGTTCGCCAGTCTTGTGTGACAGGATGATCTTCCCAATTTCTGCGAAATTAGGTTGTGATTTCCGGTACGCTTTATTGAGCTTTGCAAGAAAGCGCAGCCCTTCGATGAACTGATCTGAGTAGCGGCTTAATATCTGCATAGATCGGAAGCCCCCTAACGTCTGAATTCACTACTTGAATACAGGGTTGCCGTCAACGGCTTCTACAATAGTTAAGCCCTTCGGAAGCGCTTCTTCGTTAAAAATCTTGCAGACAATCGCTCATCCTCGAAGGCACCCGAGTCGACTCATGCCATCACTTCAAAAGTAAGTCGACTCCGCCGGCACCTTTTGACCGCTGGCAAAGTTACTGCTTTACAAACTCGTTATTGACGAGCTTCAGCGCGTAGGAAACTGCCTTCGTCGGCGAATTCTGCCTATCCTTTGGACCGTAGGTAACTCCCTTGATAATTAACTGTCCATTTTTTGCAGAAATGCTCGTCAATCGCACAAGATCAATTTCTGGAAACTTATAGTCTGTTATCACAACAGGGTCTGCGGAGGAAAATCCTGTGTGTTCTACTACCGTGAATTTCGGTAGAACAGTACCGTTCCCTCCCGCGCAACCTAAATCCCCTTCCCAGTAAACAACGAACATTGCTCCCAAACCCCCAAGGTCGGCCTCGCCCGAGTTGATTTTAACGGCTTTGTATTGGTTTTTTTGATAGTCGCCAACTCCCTCAAGTTGGCAAGCAACTGCTTCACTGTACTTTTTGACTATGCGTGAGGCATCCCGCTCATCTGCGGCGTAAGCATTCATAGTGATTGCAGCGATAAATAGGAAAACGATAGATCTCTTCATTACGGCTCCTTGGTTAAAAAACGCTAGGTCGAACGTCGAAGTTGAGAGGCGCGGAGACAGCAAACGGAGCATCCCACTCTAACGATCTGTTGGACGTGGATAATTAGAATCACGGGTGCCGTTCTTCTCTACCCAGTATCCGACCAACCAGCAGTCTCTCCGACCCACCGCGCATCGTCAATAGGCCAAAGTATCTAGATATTTCGGCCTATCTTCTTTTCAATGTGAATTGAATCAAGCCGGTTTGCCGAAGTACTTGAGCCCGTGCAACGAGAAGTCGGCGATGTGCTGTGCGATGGCATCGATCTCGGTACGGTCATAGCGCAGCTCGGGGTGCAGGCGTTGCAGCACGGGGTGGGAGTGATGGTAGTACAGGCACTGCCCGGTAATGCTGTGCACGCAGCGATACAGCTCGGAATCGCTCACCCCGTCGCCGACAATCTCGCGCACCAGGCCGGCGAGAAAGTCGTGCAGCGGGGCGATGGCTTCGCGCACGATCTGGTCCAGCGCGGGGGTGGGGTCGGCCAGTTCGCGGGCCATGATCTTGCATTGCGACGAGGCGTTATTCTCGTCCAGCAGCATGTGCATGAAGTCGCGCAGAAACAGGCCCAGACGCACTTGGGGACAGACATCGGCCTGGGCGTTGGCTTCCTGCAACAACTTGAGCGATTCGAAGTGCAGCGCTTCGGCCAGCAGGCCATCCTTGCTGCCGAAGTGGTAGTTCACCGCAGCGACGTTGGCCCCGGCGCGGCGACATATCTCGCGCACCGTCGCGCCCTGGAAACCGTATTCGGAGAACACTTCACGCGCCGCGCTCAGCAGGCGCTCGCGCGTCTGTTCGCTGACGGCAACGACGGTCACGGCTTGTGCTCCTCCGCCGGAGGCACCTCTTCGGTGCCACGTGCCAGTGCCTTGTAGAGCTGGGTCGCGGTGGCGAGCTGGAGGCGACGCACTTGCAGCGCGCCTTGTTGTGCGGCAAACGATTCGCGTTGCGCGTCCAGCAACTCCAGGTGGTTGGCGATGCCGACCTTGTAGCGTGCCTCGACCAGTATTAACCGCTGCGCCTGTGCCTTGGCATTCGCATCCTGGGCAGCGAGTTGGGCGGCAAGTTGCTCGCGCGCGTTGAGCAGATCGGCCACTTCGCGGAACGCCTGCTGGATGGTTTTTTCGTATTCGGCGACCGCGATCACTTTGCGCGCCTCGGCGACATCCAGATTCGACGAGTTGCGCCCGGCATCGAACAGCGGCTGCACCAACGCGGGCTGGAAACTCCACGCGCCGCTGCCGGGGTCGAACAACCCCGCAAGGGTGCGGCTGGCGGTGCCGACGCTGCCGGTCAGCGTGATGCGCGGCAGGAAGGCGGCACGCGCGGCACCGATGTTGGCATTGGCGGCAATCAGGCGCTGCTCGGCGGCCTGCACATCGGGACGGCGCAACAAGGCCTCGGCGGGCAGTTCGGCAATCTGCGCACTGCCGATGTTCTGCCCGGCAAGGTTGCTACCCGCCGGCAGTTGCTTGAGTTGCGCGACCGGATGGCCGACCAGCAAATCGAGCAGGTTGGCGGCGGCGGCCTGTTGCCGCTCCAGATTGGCCTGCTCGGCCAACGCGGCCTGATAGGCACCCTCGGCCTGCAAGGTGTCCATGTCGCTGGATACGCCCAACTCGCGGCGACGCAACGTCAGCTCGCGGTATTGGGCGCGGGTCTTCGCGGTGGCGGCGGCCAGTTCGGCGCGTTCGCCCAGTTCCAGCAACGACAGGTAGGCGTTGGCGACATCGGCGATCAGCGACAGGCGGAACGCGCGCTGCGCTTCTTCGCTCGCCAGATAATTCGCCTTGGCGGCCGCACCCAGGCTGGCAACGCGCCCCCAGAAATCCAGCTCGAACGATATCAGGCTGAGGCTGACATCGTAGCGCTGGGAATGCATCGCGTTAGGGCCGAACGCCGATGCGCCCGCCGGGGTCAGCGAGGCATTGCGCCCGGCGGTCGCGCTGACGTTGGGCAGGCGGTCGGCCTGCACGATGCCGTATTGCGCGCGCACCTCGGCGATGCGGGCGGTGGCGATGCGCAGGTCGCGGTTGTGCTCCAGCGCGGCGGCGATCAGGCCCTGCAAGCGCGGCTCGGCGAAGTAATCCTGCCAGCGGTCGCTACGCACCATCTCGCCGCTGAGCTTGAGCTTGACGTTTTGCGGCCAAGCGGCGGCGACTGGCGCGTCGGGGCGCTGGTAGGTGGGGGCCATCGAACAACCGGCGACCGCCAGCGCGAGTGCGGCAAATGTGAACTTCTTACTCATGATGCGCCTCCTCATGCTCGACATGTTTGCGCGCATGGCCGGGGAATATGCGGCTCACCACGACATAGAACACCGGCACCAAAAACACCGCGAGCACGGTGGCGGCGATCATGCCGCCCATCACGCCGGTACCGATGGCATGGCGGCTTTGCGCGCCCGCGCCGGTGGAGATCGCCAGCGGCAGCACGCCCGCAATGAAGGCGATAGAGGTCATCAGGATGGGGCGGAACCGCAAACGACAGGCTTCCAGCGTCGCGTCTATCAGCTCCATGCCGTCGTCCTGCATGCGCCGCGCGAATTCGATAATCAGGATCGCGTTCTTCGCCGACAGGCCGATGATCGCGATCAGGCCGACCTTGAAATACACGTCGTTGGGCAGCTCGCGCAGCGTGACGGCCAGCACCGCGCCGAACACGCCCAACGGCACGACCAGCATCACCGCGAACGGTATCGACCAGCTTTCGTACAGCGCGGCCAGACACAGGAACACCACGATCAGCGAGACGGCGAACAGCAGCGGGGCCTGTGCGCCGGACTGCGATTCCTCGCGCGCAGTGCCCGACCACTCGAAGCCGAAGCCCGGCGGCAGCTTGTCGGCGATCTCCTGCATCGCCGCCATCGCCTCGCCGGTGCTGCGTCCGGGCGCGGGACCACCGGCGATCTTCATCGCCGGCAGGCCGTTGTAGCGGTCTAGCTTGGGCGAACCGGCGATCCACTTCGCGGTGGCGAGTTCGGACAGCGACACCATGCCGCCCTTGTTGTTGCGCACCGACACTTTGAGGATGTCTTCCGGCGTGCGGCGCGTCTCGGCTTCGGCCTGCATCTGCACGCGCAGCACGCGGCCCTGGCGCACGAAGTCGTTGATGTAAGCGCCGCCCATCAGCGTTTGCAGCGTGTCGTTCAGGTCGGTGATGGATACGCCCAATGTCTCAGCCTTCAGGCGGTCGATGTCGAGGAACAGTTGCGGCCCGGCCTCTTGCCCTTCGGGGCGCACCCCGGCCAGCGCGGGATTCTGCATCGCCATGCCCAGCGCGATGTTGCGCGCCTCCAGCAACTTGTCGCGGCCCATACCGCCGCGATCCTGTAGGCGGAAGTCAAAGCCGCCCGACGCCGCGAGTTCGGGTATCGGCGGCGGGTTGATCGCGAAAATCATCGCCTGCTTGATGCGGAACAGCATCATGTTGGCCTTGCGCGCCAGCGCCGGGGCGCTGCTGTCGGGGCCGGGGCGCTCGCTCCAGTCCTTCAGGCGCACGAAGGTGATTGCCGCGTTTTGCCCGCGTCCGAAGAACGAGAAACCGGCGACGCCGACGACGCGCTCGACCTCGGGCAGTCCGAGGTAATACTGCTCGACCTGCGACAGCACCTCCAGCGCGCGTTCCTGCGTCGCGCCCGGCGGCAACTGGATCACGCTGATGAAATAGCCTTGGTCCTCTTCCGGCAGGAAGCTGCCGGGCAGCTTGTTGAACAGCCAACCCATCGCAGCCAGGATGACCGCATAGACCAGCAAGTAGCGCCCGGTCTTGCGCACGATCTTCGCAACGCTGCCGGTGTAACGCTCGGTGGTGCGTGCGAAGAAGCGGTTGAACCAGCCGAGAGGACCGCGCGTCGGCACGATGTCGTCCTTGCCCGGCTGATGCTTGAGCAGGGTCGCGCACAGCGCCGGGGTCAGCGTCAGCGCCATCAGCGCCGAGAACATCATGGTCAGCACCAGCGTCACGGCGAACTGGCGGTAGATCGCACCGGTCGAGCCGGGGAAGAACGCCATCGGGATGAACACCGCGGACAGCACCAGCGTGATCGCGATGATCGCGCCGACGATCTGGTCCATGGCTTTTCTGGTCGCCTCGCGCGGCGGCAAATTCTCGGTGACCATGATGCGCTCGACGTTCTCGACGACAACGATAGCATCGTCCACGACGATGCCGATGGCCAGCACCATCGCGAACAGCGTCAGCACGTTGATCGAATAGCCGAGCATGTACAGACCGACCAGCGCACCGACCAGCGCAATCGGAATCACGATGGTGGGAATCAGCGTCGCGCGCAGGTTGCCCAGGAACAAATACATCACCAGCACCACCAGCACCAGCGCCTCGGCCAGGCTCTTCAGCACTTCCTTGATCGAGATGTCGATGAACTTGGAGGTGTCGTAGGGGATCACCCAGTCTATGCCTTCGGGGAAAAATTTCGCCAGTTCGGTCATGCGTCCCTTGACCGCCGCGACGGTCTCCAGCGCGTTAGCGTCGGGCGTCAGGCGGATCGCGATACCCGCCGCCGGTTGGCCGTCGATGCGCGCGCGCACCGAGTAATCCTGTGCGCCCAGTTCGACCCGCGCCACGTCCTTGACGCGCAACGTCGAGCCGTCGGGATTGGTGCGCACGATGATGTCGCCGAATTCTTCCGGCGTGGACAGCCGACTCTTGGTGACGATCACCGCGTTGAGTTCCTGCCCCGGCGCGTTGGGCAGTTGCCCCAATTCGCCGGTGGCGATCTGCGAATTTTGCGCGCGCACCGCGCGCGACACGTCGGCGGGCGACAAGCCGTAGCTTTGCAGCATTTCCGGCTTCAGCCACAGCCGCATCGAATATTCGGTGCCGAACATCATCGCCTCGCCGACGCCGGGCACGCGCTTGACGCTGTCGAGCACGTTGGCCGCCGCATAGCTGCCCAGCGCGACGTTGTCCATGCTCTTGTCCGGCGAAACCAGCGCGACGATCATCACATAGTTGCGCGCCGATTTGGCGACGGTGATGCCCATGCGCCGCACTTCCTCTGGCAAACGCGCCTCGGCGCGTTTGATGCGGTTCTGCGTCTCGACCGAGGCGAGATCGAGGTTGGTGCCCGCTTCGAAGGTCAGCGTGATGCTGCCCCGGCCCAGCTCGGCGGCGGACTCCATGTACAGCAAATTTTCGAGGCCGTTCATCTCCTGTTCGAGCAGCGCGACGACGGTCTCTTCGATGACCTGCGCGGATGCGCCGGAATAGATTGCGGTCACCGACAGCGCGGGCGGCGCGACCGACGGGTACTGCGCGACCGGCAGGCCTCTCAGGGCCAAGATGCCGGCCAGCAAAATAATCAGCGCGATGACCCAGGCGAAGATCGGGCGGTCGATAAAGAATTTGGCGAACATGGCGCGACCTTATGGCTTGTTGGCTGGAGCTGGAACTGGAGCGGAAGCCGGAGCAGGGGCAGGAGCAGCCGCGCCCGCCTGCACTGGCGTCACCACATTGCCCGGACGCGCCCGTTGCAGGCCGTTGACGATCACCTGTTCACCGCCCTTGAGGCCGGAGGCGATGATGAAATCAGTCCCGGCCATGCCGCTGGTTTTCACCGGCTGCGGCATCACCTTGCTCTCGGGCCCGACCACCATCACGAACTGGCCCTGCGGCCCGGCCTGCACCGCGCGCTGCGGTACGCGGATCGCGTTCTCGGCGACCGCCTCGGAGAAGCGCAGGCGCACGAACATGCCCGGCAGCAAATCGCGGCGCGGGTTGGGGAATTCGGCGCGCAGCGACACCGCGCCGGTGGTCGGATCGACCGCCATATCGGTGAAGAACACCCGTCCCGGCTGCGGGAACACGCTGCCGTCTTCTAGCAGCAACGCCACCTCCGCCGAATCGGCGCGCTTCAATTTTCCGGCGGCGACCGCCTGCTTCAAGCGCAGCACGTCGCTGCCGGACTGGGTGAAGTTCACGTAAATCGGGTCGAGCTGCTCGATGGTCGCCAGCAAAGTGGCCTCGCCCTTGCCGACCAGCGCGCCCTCGGTCACCGCCGCGCGGCCGATGTGGCCGGAGATCGGCGCGGGCACGCTGGCGTTCGCCATGTCCTCTTCGGCGCGGATCAGCGCGGCCTCGGCCTGCTTGGCCTTTGCCGCCGCGAGATCGTATTCCTGCCGACTGACCGCATTAATTTCCAGCAACGGCTGGTAGCGTTCGACGGTCTGGCGCGCAATCGCCAGATCGGCCTGGGCTGCCGCCGCAGTCGCGCGGTAAGTGCGCGCATCGATGCGGTACAGCGGCGTCCCCGCTGTTACTTCGCTGCCTTCTTTGAACAAACGCTTCTCGACCACGCCCTCGACGCGCGCGCGCACCTGCGCGGTGCGGTAGGCCTGCAAACGTCCCGGCAGATCCTGCGTCAGCGTCGCCGCGCCCGCGGCAACCGTGATGACTTCCACCTCGGGCGGCGGCATCGCCGCACCGGGAGCGCCGGGCGCGGCCCCCTTGTCCTTGCCACCGCAGGCGGCCAGCAAAGCGGAAAACATTAACAGAACGGCATATTGCTTGGTAATCTTGCTCATATTGGTTTCCGTTGTTTCGGTAGAAAGATGATCCGTCGGTTCATTGCCGCTTGGGTGGCAATGTCGGGAGGGCAGCGTATCAAACAGATGTTTGAATTGCAAGTGTATGAACCTCTCAGGGGATTTGTGCAGACTATTTTAGGCAACAAAAAGGCAGCCGAAGCTGCCTTTTTGCTTGATGGTGTTTGCCTTTGTCTAGTGCGAAGATTGCTTGCGCAAATGCTGGATCGCACGCAACTGGGCGATTGCTTCGGCCAATTCTGCCTGGGCTTGCGCGTAGTCGATATCGGAAATGCGATTTTTCATCGATTCTTCCGCTGACTGCTTTGCTTCCAGCGCACGCGCCTCGTCAAGATCCGCGCCGCGAATCGCGGTATCGGCCAGAATGGTCACCACGTTGGGCTGCACTTCCAGCATGCCCCCGGAAACGTAGATCAACTCTTCCTGTTCCTGATCCGGACGTTTGATTCTGACCGAACCGGGCTTGATGCGTGTCATCAGTGCGGTGTGGCGCGGGTAGATACCCAGTTCGCCCATCTCACCGGGAACAACGACGACTTCCGCCAGGCCGGAGAAGATGGCTTCTTCGGCGCTCACGATGTCGACATGTACGGTCATTGCCATGGTGATAACCCCTGATTATTGCAGCGTTTTGGCTTTTTCAACGGCCTCTTCGATGCCGCCCACCATGTAGAACGCTTGTTCTGGCAGATGGTCGTATTCGCCGGCGACGATGGCCTTGAAACCCTTGATGGTGTCCTTCAGGGTCACATATTTGCCTGGTGCGCCGGTGAACACTTCGGCAACGTGGAAAGGTTGCGACAGGAAGCGTTGGATCTTGCGGGCACGGGATACGGCCAGCTTGTCTTCCGGAGACAGTTCGTCCATACCCAGAATCGCGATGATGTCGCGCAATTCCTTGTAGCGCTGCAGAGTCTGCTGCACGCTGCGGGCCACGGAGTAGTGCTCTTCGCCCACGACCAGCGGGTCGAGTTGGCGGGAAGTGGAGTCCAGCGGATCAACCGCAGGGTAGATACCCAGCGATGCGATGTCGCGGGACAACACGACGGTGGAGTCCAGGTGCAAGAAGGTGGTCGCAGGAGACGGGTCGGTCAAGTCATCCGCAGGAACGTAAACGGCCTGGATGGAAGTGATCGAACCGACCTTGGTCGAAGTGATACGCTCTTGCAAGCGGCCCATTTCTTCAGCCAGTGTCGGCTGATAACCCACGGCGGAAGGCATACGGCCCAGCAGCGCGGACACTTCGGTACCGGCCAGTGTGTAACGGTAGATGTTGTCCACGAAGAACAGGATGTCGCGGCCTTCGTCACGGAATTTTTCAGCCATGGTCAAACCGGACAGCGCAACGCGCAGACGGTTGCCGGGCGGCTCGTTCATCTGACCGAACACCATCGCCACTTTGGACTTGCTGAAGTCTTCCTTGTCGATAACGCCCGCGTCGGACATTTCGTGGTAGAAGTCGTTACCTTCGCGGGTACGCTCACCCACACCGGCGAACACGGACAGACCCGCGTGTTGCTTGGCGATGTTGTTGATCAGTTCCAGCATGTTCACGGTCTTGCCCACACCCGCGCCGCCGAACAGACCGACTTTACCGCCCTTGGCAAACGGGCAAACCAGATCGATCACCTTGATGCCGGTTTCCAGCAAGTCAACGGAGGGAGACAGTTCGTCGAACTTCGGTGCAGCCTGGTGAATGGAACGGCGCTCGTCACTCTTGATCGGGCCGACCTCGTCGATCGGGCGACCCAGCACGTCCATGATGCGACCCAGTGTGCCGGTACCGACTGGCACCTGGATCGGGTTGCCGGTAGCGCTCACCGGCATGCCACGGCGCAGGCCGTCGGACGAACCCATCGCGATAGTACGCACGACGCCGTCACCCAGTTGTTGCTGTACTTCAAAGGTCAAACCTGCTTCGGCCGTGGAGTTACCCGCGTCGGCAAGGGTTAGAGCTTCGTACACCTTGGGCATCGCATTCCGCGGAAATTCGATGTCGACCACCGCACCGATACACTGAACAATCTTTCCTTGACTCATTTTAAGATTCCCCGTCTAAATTAATTCTTAATTCACTGCCAAGCTATCAACCGACAGCTGCCGCGCCGCCCACGATCTCGGAAATTTCCTTGGTGATCGCCGCCTGACGCGCTTTGTTGTAAACCAGCTTGAGTTCGCCGATAACCGTTTTGGCATTGTCGGAAGCGGCCTTCATCGCCACCATACGCGCGCTTTGCTCGGAGGCCATGTTCTCCACGACCGCCTGATAGATCAACGACTCGATGTAACGCACCAGCAGTTCGTCTATCACCACTTTGGCATCGGGCTCGTAGATGTAATCCCAGTTGCCTTCGGATGTCCCCAATTGCTCGCCGGAAAGCGGGAGCAACTGTTCGACGACCGGCTCTTGCTTCATGGTGTTGATGAAGTGGTTATAGCTGACATAGATGGCATCGATCTCGCCGGACACATAGGCATCCAGCATCAATTTCACGGCACCGATCAGTTTTTCGATATGCGGCGTGTCGCCGATTCCGGTCAGATGCGATTTGACCTTGGCTCCGACGCGATTCATGAAGCCGTAGCCCTTGTTGCCGATCGGGCAAACCACGATGCCTTTGCCCTCGCCTTCCCAGCCCTTCATCTTGTTCACGGCCAAGCGCAGCACGTTGGTGTTCAAACCACCGCACAAACCCTTGTCGGAAGTCACCACGATCAGGCCGATGTTTTGGATGCTGTCGCGTTTGGACAAGAACGAATGGCGATACTCCGGGTTGGCACGCGACAAGTGAGCGGCGACGTTGCGGATCTTCTCCGCATAGGGGCGCGCAGCACGCATGCGATCCTGCGCTTTGCGCATTTTCGCTGCTGCCACCATTTCCATCGCACGGGTGATCTTGCGCGTGTTCTCTACGCTCTTGATCTTGGTGCGAATCTCTTTACTGCCGGCCATAACTCACCTCGCCTTAGTAGACAGCCGTTGCCTTGAATTCCTCAATGGCCGCGGACAGCAGTTTTTCGTTGTCGGCGTTCAGGTCCTTGCTGGACTCGATGGCATCCATCAAGGCCTTATGCTTGGACTTCAAGTTCGCATGCAGCGCGGATTCGAACGACAGCACTTTGGGTACAGCCACATCGTCGAAGTAACCCTTGTTCACCGCGAACAGCGTGGCAGCCATGTCGGATACGGACAGCGGCGCATATTGCAGCTGTTTCATCAGTTCGGTCACCAGACGGCCGCGCTCCAACTGCTTGCGGGTCGATTCGTCCAGATCGGAAGCGAACTGCGCGAACGCAGCCAGTTCGCGGTACTGGGCCAGTGCCAGACGCACACCGCCACCCAGCTTCTTGATGACCTTGGTCTGCGCTGCACCGCCCACGCGGGACACCGATACACCGGCGTTGATCGCGGGACGGATACCGGCGTTGAACAGGTCGGCTTCCAGGAAGATCTGACCGTCGGTAATCGAGATCACGTTGGTCGGCACGAATGCGGACACGTCGCCAGCCTGGGTTTCGATGATCGGCAGTGCGGTCAGCGAACCGGTCTTGCCTTTGACTTCACCCTTGGTGAAGGCTTCGACGTACTCGGCGTTGACGCGCGCGGCGCGCTCCAGCAGACGGGAGTGCAGGTAGAACACGTCGCCGGGGTAAGCTTCACGGCCCGGCGGACGGCGCAACAGCAGGGAGATCTGACGATACGCCCAGGCTTGCTTGGTCAGGTCGTCATACACGATCAGCGCGTCTTCGCCGCGATCGCGGAAGTATTCGCCCATGGTGCAACCGGCATACGGTGCCAGGAACTGCATTGCGGCGGAATCGGAAGCAGTGGCTGCAACCACGATGGTGTACTCCAGCGCGCCGTGCTCTTCCAGTTTGCGTACCACGTTGGCAACGGTCGATGCCTTCTGGCCGACAGCAACGTAGATACAGGTCATGTTCTGACCCTTCTGATTGATGATCGCGTCGACAGCAACGGCAGTCTTGCCGGTCTGGCGGTCGCCGATGATCAGTTCGCGCTGTCCACGGCCAACTGGAACCATAGAGTCGATGGACTTCAGACCGGTTTGCACGGGTTGGTCAACAGACTTACGTGCGATAACGCCCGGCGCGACCTTTTCGATCTTGTCGGTCATTTTGGCATTGATCGGACCCTTGCCGTCGATAGGCTGGCCCAGCGCGTTCACAACGCGACCGCGCAGCTCGGGGCCGACCGGCACTTCCAGAATGCGGCCCGTACACTTGACGGTGTCGCCTTCGGTGATGTGTTCGTATTCGCCCAGAATAACGGCACCAACGGAATCACGCTCGAGGTTCAGCGCCAGTCCGAAAGTGTTGCCGGGGAATTCCAACATCTCGCCCTGCATCACGTCGGACAAGCCGTGAACGCGAACGATTCCGTCGGTCACGCTAACCACGGTGCCTTCAGTGCGTGCTTGGGTCAGCGCTTCGAAGTTCTCGATGCGACTGCGGATCAAATTGCTAATTTCAGAAGGATTGAGCTTCATCTGGATTTCCTTATCTTGATAAATCTTTATCAGGCCAGGGCGTTCGCCATTTCGCCGAGACGGGTGCGTGCAGAACCATCGATCACCTTGTCTCCGGCGCGGATCACCACACCACCCAGCAATTCTTTGTTGACCTTGTAGGCCAGCTTGACTTCACGTCCCAAGCGCGCTTTCAGCGAGCCGGCAATCTTGTCCTGCTGCGCGGCCGTCAGCTCGAAAGCCGAATCCACTACAACATTGACCGTTTTTTCCGCCTCGGAGCGCAGCGCCTCGAAGTGCATGGCGATTTCCGGCAAAATTCCCAAACGCTGATTATCAGCCAGTATGCGAACGAAATTGCGCTGCTGGGATTTTGCATCTTTGCCCAGAAAACCTTCCATCAAACTTTCGATCTGCGTCTTGGAAAAGCGCGGATTACTGATCACCGCGCAAACTTCCGCGTTTTCAACAACCTCGGCAAGAGACAGCAACATCTCCGACCAACCCTTCAGGTCCGCGAGTTTCTGCGCTTCTTCAAAGGCTGCCTGAGCGTAAGGACGTGCAGTGGTAATGGCTTGAGACATAGCTTTTAGATTTCCGCGACGAGTTTGTCGAGCAGGTCATTGTGCGCCTTGGCATCGATCTCGCGACCGAGGATTTTGGCCGCACCTGCCAAAGCGATACCGGATACTTGCGTACGCAGCTGCTCCTTGGCACGGAACACTTCCTGATCGATCTCAGCCTTGGCACCGGCGATGATACGGTCGCCTTCCACTTTTGCCTGAACTTTGGATTCTTCGATGATCTCGCTGGCACGTTTTTCGCCATTGGACACGATGTCACCGGCCTTTTCCTTGGCTTCGCGCAGGATCTCGGCGGAACGTTTCGCAGCCAATTCCAGATCGTGCTTGGCACGTTCTGCATCAGCCAAACCGTCGGCGATCTGCTTTTTGCGCTCGTCCAGTGCAGCCATGATAGGCGTCCAGACAAACTTCATGCAGAACCATACGAACAGCACGAACATGATGAGCTGAGCGAGAAGAGTTGCATTGATATTCATGCAAGCTACCTTTCTTAGTTAAACGTTTCTTGTCGCGAGTATTAGGCTACAGCGAACAGAACGTACATCGCGATACCCACAGCGATCATCGGAACAGCATCGACCAGACCCATGACCACGAAGAACTGGGTACGCAGCATCGGGATCAGTTCGGGTTGGCGAGCAGCGCCTTCCAGGAAGCGACCACCCAGAATACCAATACCGACGGCCGCGCCGAGCGCGCCCAGACCCATCATCAATGCGCCAGCGATGTACAGCAGTGCGTTTGCCATTTCCATTTTGTATTTCTCCTATTTGATAAAAGTGAAGTTAATGAAACCGAAAATTAGTGATGTTCCTGATGCGCCATGTCCAGATAGACCACGGTCAGCGTCATAAAAATAAATGCCTGCAAGGTCACGATCAGGATGTGGAAGATCGCCCAGCCCAGCGACAGCAGTATCTGCGAACCGAACAAGGTAACCCCGACCATCGAAAAGCCCGCCCAAGCACCGCCCATCAGCGCGATCAGGATAAAGATCATTTCGCCGGCGTACATGTTACCGAACAGACGCAGTGCCAGCGAGATGGGCTTGGCAATCAGGTTGACACCTTCGAGAACCAGATTGATTGGCATGACCATCAGTTGCACGAGCTTGTTCTTGCTCTGGAATGGCATCATCGTCAATTCGCCGACGAACCCGCCCAAGCCTTTCATTTTCACGCTGTAATAAAGCACCAGAGCAAACACACCGATGGCCATGCCGAAAGTCGCATTGGGATCAGTGGAGGGAACAACTTTGAAGAAAGGAACACCCAGCGATGTCATCAGCAGCGGAACCCAGTCGATGGGAATCAAATCCATCAAGTTCATGCTGAACACCCAGAAAAATACCGTCAGCGCCAGCGGGCCTATCATCGCATTTTTGCCGGAGAAGGACCCGCGCACGCTGTTGTCGATGAATTCAAGCGCCCATTCGCAGAAATTTTGCAGGCAATTTGGCGTTCCAACACTCGCGCTTTTCGCCGCGCGATAGAACATGAACATGAACACTGCACCCAGCAGCAGCGACATGATGAATGTGTCGAGATTAAGCGCCCAAAAACCCATCGCCTTGGCCTCTTCGGCACTGTGCGCAACACCCCAAGTGCCGTCGGGCAATTGACCGTAGGTCAGATTCTGCAAATGGTGCTTGATGTATTCTGATGATGTGTGCGCTTCACTAGCCATTTTTGGTCGCTATCTCAGTCTTAAATCCAGTCAAAACCAGCCGGCCACCCAGTAGCACCGCCTGACCCACTATAAATCCGCCCAACATTGCGAGCGATGATAATTTGAAAACCACTATGCACAAACCCAACAGCGTCAAAACCACCAGAAACCGCTCGGCAGCATAAAAATACAGAAGCCTTAATTGGCGTTGTGCATCATCGGCGGAAGATAAGGATGCCCGCGCCATGCGCCAGGCAATCAGTATTCCATTGAGAACCGATACCGCTCCCCCACTCAACACCGCCAACGCAAATTGCGGTGCGCCCTGAAATCCATAAGCCAAGCCTGCACAGATCAACGCGAACACTATCTGTAAGGCAATTATTTGACGTGCTGTTTTTTGTTCTTTGGCACTGGCATCCAAAAGCGCAGCGATGATAGCGGCGTTTTTCGGGGGTGTCAAACTTTGTTGATGCTCATCACCATTGTCTTTGCTCAACTTATTGGCTCTTCCGGAGCTTGTTTAACAGGCCATCAAGCTGGTCATGATCCATATATTCGATCACCAGTTTGCCGGTTCCTTTTTTGCCGACTTTGATCTCCACTCGGACTCCGAGTATGGCGCTCATTTCTTCTTGCAGGCGCTGTGTGTCGCGGTTTGGTTTGGCCGCTTTCTTTGCAGGACTCTGCCCTGGCTCTTGCGTTTGTTTTTGCACGAGCTTTTCTGTTTCGCGTACCGACAGGCCGTCCATCACGATTTTGTTCGCCAGCAAAATTTGCTGCGCATTCTCCAGAGAAAGCAACGCGCGCGCGTGCCCCATGTCCAGTTTGCTGGACATCAGCATATCCTGCACGGTTTGCGGCAGTTTCAGCAATCGCAGCAGATTGCTGGCCGCGCTGCGGGAACGCCCCACCGCTTCCGCCGCCACCTGATGCGTCATTTTAAATTCATCGATCAGACGCTGGATGCCTATGGCCTCCTCCAGCGGATTCAGGTTCTCGCGCTGGATGTTTTCGATCAGCGCCATCGCCAAAGCGGCATTGTCCGCCACGCTGCGCACCAGCACCGGCACATGGGTCAATCCCGCCAACTGTGCCGCCCGCCAGCGCCTCTCCCCGGCGATGATCTCGTAGCTGCTGTCTTCAAGTTGGCGCACCAGTATCGGTTGCATCACGCCCTGCGCCCTGATGGAGGCGGCCAGATCGTTCAATGAGGCCTCATCCATTTGTGATCGCGGCTGGTACTTGCCCGGTTTCAGCATCGTGACGTTCAAGTCGCGTAACACATCATCTTTTTCGTTTTTTCCACCGGACAACAATGCGTCCAATCCGCGCCCCAATCCCTTGAGTGGTTTTGCCATTTTGCTTTCCTTTACGCCGATGCAGCGGGATGCGCTGCGTTATTCAATAATTCTCCGGCCAATGCCAGATATGCCTGTGTGCCCTTGGATTGCTTGTCGTGATATAGCGCGGGCACTCCGTGGCTCGGGGCTTCCGCCAGACGCACATTGCGCGGAATGACGGTGCGATACACCTTGCTGCCAAAATGCTCTTGCAGTTGATCGGAAACCTGCTGGGCCAAGGTGTTGCGCGGGTCGAACATGGTGCGCAACAACCCCTCGATCTCCAGATCCGGATTTAAATTGGCGCGCACTTTTCTTATTGTGTTGACCAAATCGCTCAATCCTTCCAGCGCGTAGTATTCGCACTGCATCGGTATCATCACCGACTTGGCTGCACACAAACCGTTCAAGGTCAGCAGATTCAAGGCCGGCGGGCAATCTATCAATATGTAATCGTAGTCCGCCGCGACACTTTGCAGGGCTTCGCGCAGGCGGGTTTCACGATGCGCGACGCCCACCAACTCGATCTCTGCCCCTGCCAGCTCCCGATTTGACGGAAGCATGTCGTATTTCCCGGCCTCGGAGTGGACCCGTGTCTGCACGACGGTTTTGCTGCCCAACAACACGTCATACACGCTGGCCTGCAAATCACGCTTGTCGATACCACTGCCCATGGTGGCATTGCCTTGCGGATCAAGGTCGATCAACAACACGCGCTGCCTTGCGGCCGCCAGGCTTGCCGCAAGATTGACCGTGGTGGTGGTTTTCCCAACCCCGCCCTTCTGGTTGGTTATCGCTAGTATTCTTGTCATGATGCCCTGCCTCCCCGATTACATGTTGCGATCACCAAGCTGCGCACTGCGTGCAACCCCGGAACCTGCAACGGAATGATGTTTTCAACCGTGCAATCCTCCGCCACTCCTTCTAACTCCTTCTCGGCCAACCCCTTCATTGCGGCCCAGCGCCCGTGCTCGGCCATCAAGTGGCGAGTTATACGCAGAAAATCCCCTAGGTCTGTGAATGCGCGGGAGATGATGCCATCAAATCGCACCTTTGGTTGCCAATCTTCCACCCTGTCACAGTAAACGCTCACATTATTCAATCCCAGCTCGATAACCGCCTGTTGTACAAAGCTGGTTTTCTTGCTGTTGCTGTCCAACAGGGAGAAGCTCCAATCCGGTTGTGCAATGGCTAAAACCACACCGGGCAACCCCGCCCCACAACCCACATCCAGCCAACGCCCGGCCCACAAGTGAGGCATTACTGCTAGGCTATCAAGCAAGTGATGACTCACCATCTGCTGCGGATCCCGAATCGCTGTCAGGTTGTATACCTTGTTCCATTTGTGCAACAAATCCAGATAGGCCAGCATCTTCTGGTGCGCCCCGTCGTCCAGCGCAAGACCCAATTGTTCGGTGCCAGACCGTAACTGTTCGCCGATGCTCATCCTGCCCGCCGCTCCGCTGCATCATCTCTAAATCCGCGCTTCAAATGCACCAGCAACAGCGAGATTGCGGCAGGAGTGATCCCCGAAATTCGCGCTGCTTGCCCAATGGTCTCCGGTCGGTGCTGGTTGAGCTTTTGCTGTACTTCAATGGAAAGTCCGCGCACTTTGCGGTAATCGATTTCATTCGGCAAAGCCAAAGTTTCATATTGCCTGGCGCGCTCGACCTCTTCGCGCTGGCGTTCAATATAGCCGAGGTATTTCGCCCCGACTTCCACTTGCTCGGCGACCTTTTCATCAACCACCGCTTCGCCGGCACCCGACAGACTCAACAGAGCGGCATAGCTCACGTCGGGGCGGCGTAATAATTCATAAAGCGAGTACTCCCGCTCAATAGCTTTACCCAGAACCCTTATGGCATCGGCCTCCGGCAGGTTGTGCGGATTCACCCAGGTGGCGCGCAAGCGCTCCTGCTCTCGAGCGATGGCCTCACGTTTTTGCTCAAAAATACGCCAGCGCGCATCATCGACGACTCCCAGTTTTCGACCGGTTTCGGTCAAGCGCAGATCGGCATTGTCCTCGCGCAACTGTAAACGGTATTCGGCTCGACTGGTAAACATACGGTACGGTTCGGAGATACCCCGCGTAATCAAATCGTCTACCATTACCCCAATATAAGCCTCATCACGCCGTGGGCACCACGCATCCTGTTCGCGTGCCTGCAAAGCCGCATTGATTCCCGCGAGCACCCCTTGGGCTGCCGCCTCTTCGTAGCCGGTGGTTCCGTTAATTTGTCCGGCGAAAAACAAGCCCTGTATAGCCTTTGTTTCCAGAGAACTCTTTAGTCCGCGCGGGTCGAAATAATCGTATTCAATCGCGTATCCGGGGCGCAGGATATGCGCGTTTTCCAGCCCTCTGATCGAGCGCACCAGATTAATCTGCACATCAAATGGCAAGCTGGTGGAGATCCCGTTGGGATAAACCTCATGCGTGGACAACCCTTCCGGCTCCAAAAATATCTGGTGCGAGGACTTGTCGGCAAAGCGCGTGATCTTATCTTCTATGGACGGGCAATAACGCGGCCCCACTCCCTCAATTACCCCCGTGAAGAGCGGTGAACGATCCAATCCGGCGCGGATGATATCGTGGGTGGATGAGTTGGTTTCGGCAATCCAGCAGGGCAACTGCTTGGGATGCTGCCGCCCCCCTAAAAATGAAAAGACGGGCACCGGGTCATCACCGGGCTGCTCCCGCATCACCTCATAGTTGATGGTTCGACCGTCGATGCGCGGTGGGGTGCCGGTCTTCAAACGGCCAACAGGAAGATTTAGTTCACGCAGTCGGCGCGCCAAGCTAATCGAGGGCGGATCACCCGCCCTTCCTCCTGGATAGTTTGCCTGTCCGACATGGATCAATCCCGAAAGAAAGGTTCCCGCCGTAAGCACCACCGTCTTCGCCTCAAAGCGCAAACCAAGCTGGGTGACAACACCGCACACCCTATCCTGCTCGACTAAAATGTCGTCGACCGCCTGCTGGAACAGCCATAAATTGACCTGGTTTTCCAGCCGACTGCGAATAGCTTGCTTGTATAACAAACGATCTGCTTGCGCGCGAGTGGCGCGCACAGCGGGACCTTTGCTGGAATTAAGTATCCTGAACTGGATGCCCGACTCGTCCGTTGCGAGCGCCATTGCGCCACCAAGCGCATCAATCTCTTTTACCAAATGCCCCTTGCCGATTCCTCCAATGGAGGGATTACATGACATCTGTCCTAGCGTTTCGATGTTATGGCTGATCAACAGAGTCTTGCAGCCAGCGCGCGCGCTGGCCAGCGCCGCCTCGGTGCCAGCATGCCCGCCGCCAACAACAATCACATCAAACTGGCCAGGGAAATTCATGGGAATACCCAATTGGAAAGGACGCGCATCATACAACACCACCCGCAATATTCAAATGCAGGGTGTTTCACGTGAAACAATGCTTATTTTCCTATACAGAACCGTGAAAAGATCTCGCCAAGCAGATCGTCTGAAGAAAACTCGCCCAAGATTTCATTGAGCGCACGCTGCGACAAGCGAAGCTCCTCCGCAAACAACTCGCTGAAAGCGAGCTGTGATTGCGCAGCAAAAAGATGTTCCATCGCCACGCTCAACGCTTTCAGGTGCCGCTCTCTTGCCATAAAGATGCCACCATCCTGATCGCGCCAGCCGACCATTTCCAGCATCTTGCCACGCAAATCATCGAGCCCAGCCCCGGTTTTAGCCGAGACTCGCACAGAAGGACATTCAACAAAATATGGAATCACGGGACCTTCAGGCAGATCCGCCTTGTTGAACACCAACAACCGGGGAACGTCCTGCGGAAGGCTGGCAAAGACAGCCTCATCTTCGGCAGAGACCCCTTGGCCCAAATCCACCAACAACAAAACAAGGTCTGCCCGATGCATGGCATCCCGCGCACGGGCAATTCCCATCTCTTCGACCTTGTCCTGTGTATCACGCAGGCCGGCAGTATCCATCACATGAACCGGCACACCGGATATCTGGATAGTCTGACGAATAACATCCCGTGTCGTGCCGGGAATATCGCTCACCAAGGCCACCTCTTCGCCGGAAAGGCGATTCAGCAGGCTGGACTTGCCGACATTCGGCCGACCGGCGATGGTGATATGCATGCCCTCGCGCAACAGACTGCCCTGCTTGGCAGCATCCTGAGTGTGCTGCAGTTTCAGTAAAATATTTTTCAGCCGGATTTCCCGCTGCGTGACATCTCCGCTATCCAACTCCTCTTCCGGAAAGTCCAGCATCGCCTCGACCAGCATGCGTAAACCGATAAGCTCGTCCACCAGTTCACGTACGGCCGCGGAAAACTCCCCGCGCAAGGAGCGCATGGCGCTGCGGGCCGCTTGAGCCGTATTGGCCTCGATCAGGTCAGCCACGCTCTCGGCCTGAGCCAAGTCTAGTTTGTCGTTGAGATAGGCACGCCGAGTGAATTCTCCCGGCTGAGCCAAACGCACACCCAGCGCGAGACAGCGCTGCAACAACAACTGCAAAACAGCCGCGCCGCCATGGCCCTGCAACTCGAGAACATCTTCGCCGGTATATGAATGTGGGGCGGAAAAATAAAGAGCGATTCCCTGATCCAAAATTTCGCCGTCTTGATCAAAGAACGCCGTATAGGTGGCATATCTTGCGGGCGGCAATTTCCCCAAAATAGCGCAAGCAAGCTCTTTGACACGACAACCCGAGATGCGCACCACCCCTACCCCGCCACGGCCTTGCGCCGTGGCAATGGCCACAATGGTGTCAGCGTTTGACGGCAGCACCTTTTTGTCCGATTTCGGCAGCCCGCGTGATGTGCCACTGTTGCGCGATGGAAAGCAGGTTGTTCACAATGGAGTACAACACCAGTCCGGCGGGGAAAAAGAAAAATATAACGCTAAATGCAATGGGCATGATTTGCATTATTTTGGCTTGCAACGGATCTGGCGGCGTGGGGTTGAGGCGCATTTGCACAATCATGCTGACACCCATGATTAACGGCAGGATGTAATACGGATCCGGCACAGACAGGTCGGTAATCCAGCCAAAGAACGGCGCATAGCGCATTTCCACACTGGAAAGAATCGCCCAGTACAAAGCAATGAACACCGGAATTTGAATCAACACCGGCAGACAGCCGCCCAATGGATTGATTTTTTCGGTCTTATACAAATCCATCATGGCACGATTCAACTGTTCTCGATCATCGCCATATTGCTGCTTGATTTTTTCAAGCTTGGGCGCAACCAGGCGCATTTTTGCCATTGATCGATAGCTTGCAGCCGACAAAGGGAAAAACACCAGCTTAATCAAGATGGTCAACAGGATAATCGCCACGCCCCAGTTATGTGCCCAGTCATTGAACCATGACATCAACCAAAACAGCGGTGTTGCGATGATAGTCAACCAGCCGTAATCGACTGTCAATCCCAGGCCGGGGGCAACATCATCCAAATTCGATTGGGCCGGGCCCGCATAAAGGGTGATTCCTGTTTCTGCATTTTGACCCGGTGCCACCGATATCTCGGATAAAACAACACCAGCGGAATACGAGTCCCCGTCCAGCTTACGCGTATAGTATTCGCGGGTCGATTTCTCTTTTGGCAACCAAGCCGCCACGAAATAGTGCTGCAGCATGCCGATCCAACCGTCTGAGGCCTGTTTCGGGTATTCCGTTTTGTCTTTTTCTATGGCCGAAAAGTCTATTTTTTGGAATTTTTCCTTGTCGGTATAAACAGCCGGGCCGGTATATGTGGGCAAAAAAGCCGAACTGCCCTCGGGCGCAACGCTATTGCGAACCAGCTGGTAATAACTGCTGGTTGTAATTGCCTGCGGTCCGGAGTTTTCCAATTCGTAAGCAACATCTATCAGATAACTGCCTTTATGAAAGGTCATCACCTTTGTAATCGCCAGCGGTGTATTCCCTTCGGCCTTCAGCCGAACAACGACCCGATCGGCTCCTTCCGCCAATTCATAACGATCCTGTTCGGCAACAAACAGGCTGTTATGGTTAGGCATGCCATTGCCCAACAAACCGCTTTGTGCCGCATAGTTGTGGGTGTTGTCCCCGCGCTCAAAAAGAACCAGCGGTTTCTTTTCATCCAGCGCATCCGGATGCTTCAACAGGGCAAGACGGCTGATATCGCCTCCCGCCGTATTAATCTCAATTTCTAGCATGTCCGTCATAACATGCACGATTTTGCCTGCCGGGCGAGTGGTTTGCGCCGTCACTTGGCCCATTATTGAGGCGCCCGTTGATGCGGTGGCCTTCTGGGGTGCATCAACGGTTGCCTGCTGCACAAAACGCTCGGGATGTTGATAACGCTGCCAACCGTCCCATACCAGCACGAGGGAAAACGCAAAAATCAGAAAAAGAAAAAGTCGTTGAAGGTCCATGTTTAGCCTGATGTTATGGCGCGGGATCATACCCGCCGGGGTTCCAGGGATTGCAGCGCAAAATGCGCTTAAGCGCAAGCCAAGAGCCTTTGACGACTCCGTGCCTCGCTATTGCATCACATGCGTAATGAGAACAACTGGGAGAAAATCTGCAGGTTGGTGGACTAAGCGGACTTATCAGGTATTGATAGCCATGAATCAGCTTGATTACAAATCTTCGCATTTGTTCTCAACCCGACTTAACAGCGTTTTCAGCCCTTGATCGAATCCGTCCCGCTGTACGAGCGCCAATCTCACTATTATCACCAAATCAACGCCTCTGGTCTTAACTGAATGCCGCCGAAAAGCCTCCCGGACAGCACGCTTAACGCGATTTCGATCCGTTGCGCGGGGCAGTATTCGTTTGCTTGCTATTATTCCAAGACGAGCATTGCCTTTGTCGTTGCGGACAAAAAAAACCTTGAAGTGCTTGTCCGCAAGGTTTCCGGAATCCAAAACATGGCTGAACCCATCCTTGCGCAGCAGCCGGTGCGCAGCGCTGAAAACCGCCGGGAGTTTAAACTGCGAGTCTTGCACGACCCTTGGCGCGGCGAGCCCGGATAACAGCGCGGCCCCCACGGGTTTTCATACGCACCAAAAAGCCATGGGTACGTTTTCTCTTTGTTACTGACGGTTGGTATGTGCGTTTCATGTTTTTTCCTTGGCAATTTCGTAAAACGCGGTATTACAAAGTGTTAAGCCCAAAGTGTCAAGTCCAATTTGAACTCTTGCCTGTGGATAAGTTTCTCCCCTGCATGTAGAATGCCCCCACTTTTAATGGCTGCGGCAACCCGTTTTTTTAAAAATACACGACATGCAGGATATTTCTTTTTGGGATTCATGCCTAAGCTCGTTTGAACAGAGCCTGCCCGCACAGCAATACAACTCCTGGATTAAACCCTTGCGCATAAAAAGCGAGGGGGGATGCCTGGTTCTAACTGCGCCCAATAGCTTTACCCTCAAACTGGTTCAGGAAAGATTTCTGCCGGAAATTAACAAACAAGCTAGCGTTGCCCTAAAAAAGGCTCCTGTATTTAAATTTTGTGTTGTTGAAGCTGAGCAGCCCGAAAAGAAGGAAAAGTCGTCCTCCTCACAAAAAACAGCTGATGCGCTGCCCACCATAAAAAACAAAAGCGAAAGCACCTTCAGGGGATATGGAAAACTTAATCCGGCCCTCACCTTCGACAGCTTTGTCATAGGTAAAGCAAACCAACTGGCCTTTGCTGCGGCATCACAAGTTGCTGAATTACCGGGTGTATCTTACAACCCACTGTTTATCTATGGGGGTGCCGGATTAGGTAAAACACACTTGGTTCAAGCTATTGGTAACAAGATAAAGAGCCTGAATCCGCAAGCCAAGATCTGCTATATGCATGCAGAAAGATATGTCTCCGACGTTGTGCGAGCATATCAAACAAATAAATTTGATGAATTCAAGCAGTATTACCACTCTCTGGATGTTCTATTGATTGATGACATCCAGTTTTTTGCCGGAAAAAGCAAAACTCAGGAAGAGTTTTTCTACGCGTTCAATACGTTAGTGGATTCACACAAGCAGGTCATTCTAACCAGCGATACCTTTCCAAGAGAAATATCAGGCCTTGAAAGTCGCCTCGTTTCCCGTTTTGGATGGGGGTTGACCGTAGCCATTGACCCACCCGAGCTGGAAATGAGGGTGGCTATCTTGTTGAAAAAAGCATTGCTGGGCGGATATCCCCTAGACCAACCCGTCGCTTTTTTTATTGCCAAGCATTTCAATACGAATGTGCGTGAATTGGAAGGCGCATTGAAGCGCGTAGAGGCTTATGCGAGATTTAATCATCGGGTTATCACCGTCGAGTCGGCCAAAGAAGCATTGAATGACATGCTGATTGCTCAAAATCGCCATACCTCTATCGATAATATCCAAAAAACCGTATCCGATTATTACCGAATAAAACTGGCGGATCTTCTGTCAAAAAAGCGTACAAGAAACCTTACCCGCCCAAGACATATTGCGATGTCCCTGGCTCGCGAACTGACCAATATGAGCCTGCCTGAAATCGGAAATGCTTTCGGTGGAAAAGATCACTCAACCGTCATTCATGCGTGCAAAACGGTAGAAAACCATCGACAAACAGACACAAGCGTAGATGCAGACTATAGAATTCTGCTTCAGACGCTAAGGGCATAAGGTTGTGAATATACTGGCTTCAAAATGTGAACAACTGAACCCACAGACCAGAATGAAATTTTAATCAACATTCAGCCTGTATATTATCAACAGGTACGCCGCACCTTTATTATTGGCATATCGTATTGTATTTAGGTTGTTTTTTTGATTATCAACAAGAATACACGGCGCTTATTAGTACTTATTAAGGATTTATATTATGTTTATTAATCAAGTCGACAAAGAAACATTGCTCAAACCTTTACAGGTTGTTATTGGTATCGTAGAAAGAAAACAGACATTGCCCATTCTTTCAAATGTATTAATTGAAAATCTGGATGGGAAAATCCGTTTTACCGCGACTGATTTGGAAATACAAATCACGACAACGGTTGATACCGAAAGCGGCAAAGGACAAAGCAACTCAATAACGGTTGGTGGAAAAAAGCTCCAGGAAATATTGAGGGTACTTCAAGACCAAAGCAAAGTATCCATCGACATTAAAGAGAATAAAGCCCAGATCAAGGCAAACAAGAGCCGCTTTAGTTTGCAAACATTACCCTCGGCCGATTTTCCAAAACTCAATAGCCAATTGGAAAATGCAAAAAAAATAACCCTTCCTCAAAAGGAACTAAAAAGACTCCTGTCGTCGGTTCAATACGCGATGGCACAGCAAGATGTCAGATATTACTTAAACGGCGTTTTGTTGATAGTAGACAGTAATAAACTCAGGGTTGTTGCCACCGACGGACACAGATTAGCTTACAACGCCGAACCTTTTGGTGATAACCACGACAAGCAGGAAACCATCTTGCCGCGTAAGGCCGTTACGGAACTCTCCAAATTGTTATCGGATACCGAAGATCCGGTAGAACTGGAAATTTCATCTCAACAGGTTAAAGCTACTTTTTCTGGTATTACCCTGATAACCAAAGTCATCGATGGGAAATTTCCAGATTATGAGCGTGTAATTCCAAATTACACCAATCACCTTAATTTGGATCGCATGACCATATTGCAAGCTTTGCAACGTGCAGCGATTCTTTCCAATGAGAAATTCAGGGGTGTACGTTTTGTTCTAACTGAAAAGAATCTCAGTATTATCAGCAACAATAGCGAGCAAGAAGAAGCACAAGAAGAAATAGAAACCGACTATCACGGAGATGGGTTAGATATTGGTTTTAACGTCAATTATCTATTGGACGGGCTTAATAACATCTCCGGCACAAACGCGGTATTGTCCTTTGGGGATCCAAATAGCAGCATTTTAATCACCACACCAGACAACACAGAGTTTCGTTACGTAGTTATGCCAATGCGTATTTGATTGTTCCACGTGAAACAAAAGGTAGACAAGTTCCATGAGTGAAAATTACGACGAATCTAGCATCCAACAACTTGAAGGCTTAGAAGCCGTACGGAAACGTCCCGGTATGTACATAGGGGATACGTCAGACGGTACAGGCTTGCATCATATGGTGTTCGAGGTGGTGGACAATGCCATTGATGAATCTTTGGCGGGACATTGTGACGATATAAAAGTCATCATTCATGCTGACAACTCGATATCAGTGGCTGATAACGGCCGAGGGATTCCGGTGGGAATCAAGTTTGACGACAAGTTCGAGCCCAAAAGATCGGCGGCAGAAATCGTAATGACGGTGCTGCATGCCGGAGGTAAATTCAATCAGAACAGCTACAAGGTTTCCGGTGGGTTGCATGGTGTGGGCGTAAGTTGTGTCAATGGATTGTCGGAATGGCTCAAGCTGACAACCTATCGAGACGGAAAAAAATTCGGATTGGAATTTGATCGGGGCGCGGTTAAAAATCGCCGCATCGAAATCCAAAACGGCATAGAAGTTTCGCCGCTGAATGAGCTTGGCGAATCCAAAAAGCGTGGAACAGAAGTACATTTTCTTGCCGATAAAGAAATATTTGGAACGGTTGAGTTTCACTACGACATTTTGGCCAAAAGGCTGCGCGAATTATCATTTTTGAATAATGGCGTAAAAATCGAGTTGATCGATGAGCGTAACGGGAAAAGCGAAAATTTCGCCTATTCCGGCGGGGTGCGCGGCTTTGTGGAATATATGAACAAAAGCAAGTCCGTGCTGCACCCCAAGTGTTTCCAGGCAAGTGGAGAAAAGGACAATATCGTCGTAGATGTTGCCATGCAATGGAACGATAGCTATTCCGAAATTGTGCAGTGTTTTACCAATAACATCCCCCAGCGGGATGGCGGCACTCACATGACCGGATTGCGCATGGCAATGACACGGGTCATCAATAAATATATTGAAGAACACGAACTGGCAAAAAAAGCCAAAGTGGATACCACCGGTGATGACATGCGCGAAGGCCTTACCTGCGTGTTGTCGGTCAAGGTTCCGGATCCGAAATTCTCCTCGCAAACCAAAGACAAGCTGGTTTCCAGCGAGGTGCAGCCCGCAGTGCAAGAGGTCGTGGCACAAAAACTCACCGACTTTTTACTGGAAAACCCGATAGACGCCAAAATAATTTGCGGGAAAATCGTTGACGCGGCGCGCGCGCGCGAAGCCGCGCGCAAAGCGCGCGAGCTGACACGACGCAAGGGCGTGTTGGACGGAATGGGTTTGCCGGGGAAGTTGGCCGATTGCCAAGAAAAAGACCCGGCGTTGTCGGAACTCTATCTGGTGGAAGGGGACTCTGCCGGAGGGTCGGCGAAACAGGGAAGGGATCGCAAGTTCCAGGCGATTCTGCCGCTCAAGGGCAAAATATTGAACGTTGAAAAAGCCCGGTTTGAAAAACTCATTGCCTCTCAGGAGATCGCAACACTCATTACCGTGTTGGGAACAGGTATCGGCAAAGAAGAATACAATGCCGACAAACTGCGCTACCACCGCATCATCATCATGACGGATGCGGACGTGGACGGCTCCCATATCCGCACACTGTTGCTTACATTTTTCTATCGCCAAATGCCGGAACTGGTGGAGCGCGGCCATATATACATCGCACAACCGCCTCTGTATAAAATCAAACAGGGCAAAGATGAGCGCTATCTCAAAGATGACCACGAGATGAAGGGCTATATGCTCAAGACGGCGCTCAACAATGCCGTGCTGCATCCGTCTGTTGAAGGGGCGCCGATTCAAACGGAAGCGCTGGAAAAAATAGCCAAAGAATATTTTTTGGCCGAAGCGGTCATTGACCGTCTTTCTCGCTTTACCGCCCCAGAGGCGACCCATGCGCTGCTCATCCTTCCGACTCTGTCGCTGGATGACCAGGCACAATCGCAAAAAAGTGCAGAACTGCTTGAGGGTGCTTGTGGCGGCAGCATCAAGGTTTTGGTGGACAAAGATGAAGATGGTGAATACCGTCTTCGCTTGGAAAAACTTTACCACGGCAATTATTCGGTCAGCTATCTGGACAGAGAATTTTTGCAGGGCAGCGATTATGTCCAGATTCGCCAGACCGCCGAAGTACTGGAGGGGTTGATCACACCAAGCGCCTATATCGCTCGAGGTGAGCAGAAGCGCGCCGTTTCAAGCTTCAAGCAGGCCATCGAGTGGTTGCTGGATGAAGCCAAGCGCGGAGTGAACATCCAGCGTTATAAAGGATTGGGAGAAATGAACCCATCCCAGCTTTGGGAAACCACCATGGATGTGAAGAACCGCATTCTGCTCCGGGTGCGCATCGAGGATGCGGTCGCGGCAGATGAGATTTTCACCACATTGATGGGTGACATTGTCGAGCCGCGCCGGGCCTTCATTGAGAAAAATGCGCTCGGGGTCAAAAATCTGGATGTGTGACGATCCGGCATTAAATGTCGTTATTCTGGCGGCCGGCAAGGGCACGCGCATGTACTCGGCAAAGCCCAAGGTGCTGCACGAGTTGGCTGGCCAGCCATTGCTGCAACATGTGGTAGATCGTGCGATCGAATTGCGACCATCGCACATCTGCGTGGTCTACGGGCATGGCGGAGAAACAGTACCCCGGGCGATTCCGTCCGCGCACGAGCTTTCATTTGTTCTGCAAGAGCCCCAACTGGGAACCGGTCACGCGGTTCAGCAAGCCCTGCCATTCCTGAGTGACGATAGCCGCACACTGGTTCTTTACGGCGACGTGCCGCTCATTCAGCACAACACCCTGCATCGGATGCGACAAGCCGGAGAGGGGTTGATTCTGCTTACGGTTTATCTGGAAGAGCCCGCCGGTTATGGACGTATCGTGCGCGACGCACAGGGTGAAGTCCTCTGCATCGTGGAAGAAAAGGATGCCACAGCGCAACAGCGCGAGATAAAAGAGGTGAATACAGGCATCTTGCTGGCACCGACCCGGTTGTTGCGAGGCTGGCTGTCGAATCTGCAGAACAATAATGCGCAGGGCGAATATTACCTTACCGACATTGTCGCCATGGCGGTTAAACAGGGTATTCCGGTGCAGGCGACGCAACCCGCCAACCGCTGGGAGGTTGAAGGCGTCAACAACAAAGCACAACTGGCTACTCTGGAACGCGCGTGTCAGACAGAGCAGGCGATCAGACTTTTGAATCAGGGCGTGACACTGAAAGATCCGGCGCGCATTGATGTGCGCGGCGAGTTGGCTTGCGGACAAGATGTAGAGATCGATATCGGCTGTATCTTTGAAGGTAGCGTAAATTTGGGTGACCGGGTAAAAGTGGGTGCTTATTGCCTTGTGCGCAATGCCACCCTAGGCGAGGGGACGGAAATCGCGCCTTATTCCCACATCGACGGCAGCGAAGTGGGCGCAAACTGTCGGGTTGGCCCTTATGCGCGACTGCGTCCCGGCACAAAGCTTGCAGAAGAAGTCCATGTTGGCAACTTCGTCGAAATCAAAAACAGCGACATTGCCGCCAACAGCAAGGCAAATCACTTAAGCTACCTTGGCGACAGCAGCATAGGGGCCCGCGTCAACATCGGGGCCGGCACGATAACGTGCAACTATGACGGGGCCAACAAACATCGCACCATTATCGGAGATGACGCATTCATCGGATCGGACACCCAGCTTGTTGCGCCGGTGAGCGTGGGCTGCGGCGCGACGATCGGTGCCGGCTCGACCATCACCAAAGACGCGCCGGATGGCGCACTTACCTTGTCGCGCAGCAAGCAACTCACGGTTAGTGGCTGGGCAAGGCCGCAAAAAGGAAAAAAATAAGATGTGTGGAATCGTCGGTGCCGTAGCCGAACGAAATGTCGTGCCGATACTGGTACAGGGGCTCCTGCGTCTGGAATACCGCGGTTATGACTCTGCCGGGCTGGTCGTGGTGAACGAGGGCAAGCTTGAGCGGGTACGCAGCGCCGGACGTGTGGCGGAGCTCGGGCAGAAAAGCGCGGGTACGCAGGGTCCACTCGGTATCGCACATACCCGCTGGGCGACCCATGGTGTGCCCAGTGAGCGCAACGCACATCCGCATCTGAGCGGCAATCTGATCGCCGTGGTGCACAACGGGATCATCGAGAACTACGAGACCCTGCGTACGCAGTTGAGTGCGGCCGGATACGAATTCACTTCCGACACCGACACCGAGGTCATCGCCCATCTCATCCATAGTCATTACACTCGCGGCAACACACTGCTCGCCGCCACACAGGCATCGCTTGCCGAGTTGGTGGGCGCTTACGCCATCGGTGTCATTGCGGCAGATGTTCCGCACCAACTCATCGCGGCCCGCAAGGGCAGCCCATTATTACTGGGTGTCGGTGAGAGTGAGCACTTCATTGCCTCCGACATGTCCGCATTGCTGCAAGTGACTCGACAGGTGGTATATCTGGAAGAAGGGGACGTCGTTGAAGTCAATTTGACCAACTACCGAATCTTTGATGCACGGGGTAACGCGGTAGAGCGTCCGCAGCACACCAGCGAACTGGACAATGACAGCGTAGAGTTGGGCGAGTACCGGCATTACATGCAGAAAGAAATACACGAACAACCCCAGGCGCTGGCCAACACCCTGGAGTCCGTGTGCAATAGCCAGTCACTGGTACCCGGCATCTTTGGCGCGGAGGCGAACACCATCTTTCCGCAGATAGAGCGGGTCCTTATCCTGGCCTGCGGAACCAGCCACCACGCCGGGATGGTGGCGCGCTATTGGCTGGAAGAGATCGCCGGCATTCCGTGCAGTGTCGAGATCGCCAGCGAATACCGCTATCGCGTCAGCGTGCTCGACCCCAAGACGCTAGTGGTCACTATCTCCCAATCCGGCGAAACAGCGGATACGCTAGCGGCGCTCAATCACGCCAAAGCCACGGGACACCGTTTTACGCTGGCGATATGCAACGTGCCGGAAAGCGCCATCATCAGGCAGTCCTCCTTGCGTCTGTTGACCCGAGCCGGCCCCGAAATCGGTGTTGCTTCGACCAAAGCCTTTACCACCCAGCTTGCCGCCCTCTTTTTGTTGACCTTGGTGCTGGCCAAACAGCGCGGGCGGCTGAGTGGCGAACAGGAGCGGCAATATCTCCATGAATTGCGCCATTTGCCCAGCGCGGCACAAAAAGTGTTGGCGCTGGAGCCGCAGATCGCCAAACTCGCCGAACGATTTGCCGACAAACATCACGCGCTGTTTCTCGGGCGCGGATTGCACTACCCGATCGCGCTGGAAGGCGCGCTCAAGCTCAAGGAAATCTCCTACATCCATGCCGAGGCGTATCCCGCCGGCGAACTCAAGCACGGGCCGCTGGCGCTGGTGGACGAAGACATGCCCGTCGTTTCCGTTGCCCCGAACGATGCCTTGCTGGAAAAACTGAAATCCAACCTGCAGGAAGTGCGCGCCCGGGGCGGAGAACTGTATGTATTTGCGGATGCGGAGACCCACATCCATGCCGCAGATGGTATAAACATCATGCAAATGCCCGAACACGCCGGGTATTTGAGCCCTATTCTGCACACTATCCCGCTCCAGCTGCTGGCATATTACGTCGCACTGCAAAAGGGAACCGATGTGGATAAGCCGAGAAATCTTGCGAAGTCAGTTACCGTTGAGTAATCCGGTGCCGATGTCGCGACACGTGGGACTGCGCAACGGCAACGTCCCCAACCTGGAGATCATAAGAACATGGCGGTGATCGCCGTATTCAATCAAAAAGGCGGCGTGGGCAAAACCACGACCTGTCTGAATGTGACTGCCGCGCTTAATCTGGCGCGGCTGCATCCTATCGCCCTGGATATGGATCCGCAAGGGCATCTGACCCTGTCCAGCGGCACGAAAAGAGTCGTTGCCGACAACGGGATGGCCGCCTTCTTCAAGCACAAGACCCCGCTGGCCGATTTGCTGCAAGACACACCGAGCGGCTGGCAAATCATTCCCGCATCGCTGGAGTTGGCCAAGATAGATGCCATGTTCGGCAACGACCCCAAAGCGGCCACCTGGTTGCGTGGCGGCTTGCGCCAGGATCTGGCACTGACGGGAGCGCCGATACTGATCGACTGTTGCCCCATGCTGGGCGTGTTGACTCTTAACGTGCTATTGGCTTCGGATCGCGTGCTGATCCCCGTCTCGGCCGACTTTTTGTCGCTGCAGGGCGTGCACCGGCTGGACAGCGCGCTCAACGCGCTGGAAATCAAACTCAACCGCAAATTCGAGCGACGTATCGTGGTCACCCGGTTCGATTCGCGCCGCAAGATGGCCTACGAAATCTATGACAAGCTCAAAGAACGCTACGGTGATTTATTGTGCAAAGCGCGTATCGGCGAGAACGTGGCGCTGTCTGCCAGTCCGATGTATCTGAAGGACGTGTTCGACTACGCGCCCAACAGCCCGGGGGCGGCCGATTACCGTGCCCTGACCCAGGAGCTGTGGGACAGCGGCTTTTTCGCCTGAGAACGAAAAAACAAAACTCCGCTCACGGCCATACACTACGGTACACCAATAGGAACAACAGTCCCGCCAGCAGCACAACCGCCAAAGTCAGCAGTGAGTTATAACGCTGTTGCTGTACGAGCATCCGGCGCAGCACCGCGTCGTCATGCCGCGAACGGTCATAGGCAAGCTGGCGATGCAACAGGCGCGGCAATTGCGGCAAAATCGCGGCATAGTTCGGCGCCTCGTCACGCAGCGCTTTGACAAAACCGCGCCAGCCGATCTGCTCGTTCATCCAGCGCTCCAGCCAGGGCTTGGCGGTCTTCCACAGATCCAGCTCGGGATCCAGTTGCAGACCCAGACCTTCAATGTTCAACAGCGTCTTTTGCAGCAAGACCAACTGCGGCTGCACCTCGATCCCGAAACGGCGCGAAGTCTGGAACAGGCGCAACAACACGCGTCCGAACGACACCTCGCGCAGCGGCTTATCGAAGATAGGTTCGCATACCGCGCGTATCGCGGCCTCCAGTTCATCCACCCGGGTATCGGCCGGTGCCCAGCCGGATTCGATATGCACCTGCGCGACCCGCTTATAGTCGCGGCGGAAGAAGGCGATGAAATTCTGTGCGAGATAATGTTTGTCGGTATCGGTCAGCGTGCCCATGATGCCGAAATCCAGCGCGATATAGCGGCCATCGGGTGCAACCATGATATTGCCCGGATGCATATCGGCATGGAAGATGCCGTCGCGGAATACCTGCGTGTAAAAGATTTCCACACCGTTTGTTGCCAGCTTGGAGATATCGATCCCAGCCTCGCGCAGTGTGGCGATCTGACTGATGGGCGTGCCGTACATGCGCTGCATCACCATCACCTCGCTGCTGCAAAAGTCCCAATACACCTCGGGAACCGTTAGCAATGCCGAGTTGGCAAAATTGCGTTTGAGCTGGCTGGCATTGGATGCCTCGCGCATCAGATCGAGCTCGTCGCGCAGATGCTTCTCGAACTCTCCCACTACCTCATGCGGCTTGAGACGGCGTCCGTCCGCCCACAGGCGCTCCATAAGATCGGCACCGATGTTGAGAAGCGCGATGTCATGCTCGATCACACGGGCGATACCGGGGCGCAAAATCTTTACCGCCGCATCGCGCCCGTCCGGCAGCACCGCGAAGTGAACCTGCGCCACCGAGGCGCTGGCCACGGGCGTTTCCTCAAAGCTTTTGAACACCTCGCTCAGCGGTTTGCCGTAAGTCGTCTCCAGCAGGGCGACAGCCTGCGCGGAAGGAAACGGCGGAACCTGATCCTGCAGCTTGGCCAGCTCTTCGGCGATATCGGTCGGCATCAGATCGCGCCGGGTCGACAGCATCTGTCCGAATTTGACGAAAATAGGCCCGAGATTCTCCAGCGCAAGGCGCAGGCGCACCGCGCGCGGCTTGCGGGTATTGCGGAAAAACAGCAGCAGATTCAGCGGAACCAGTATCCATCGGGTGCGCGCATGCGCCAGCAGGAATTCGTCCAAACCGAACCGCAGCACGACAAAGATGATCTTGAGCAGGCGGAGCAGGCGCATCTCAATGATTCGCCAGGTTGCGGATGCGCTGTTCCAAGCGCGCGACATCGTCGCGCAGCACATCCACCTGATGCGCGAAAGCAGCGACATCTGCGGGTTTGGCCAACAGCGGGTCTTCCTCCGTCCAGTATTCCGCTGCCGCCCGGGTCAAGTTCGCTGCCGCATCGGACAGCTGCTGCTTTGTGTCCTGCGCGGTGCGCACGATGCGCTCTGCCGCGATATCCCCGGTGACGCGGCTCAGATCCGCCGCCGCATCCCAGCGCAGGGTGCGCGACAGAAAGAAAATCTCCGTCAATAACGCGGCATCACCTTCCGTGCCGATCTCGCGGTGAGCCTTCTCGTCATGCAGGGCCAAGCGGGGCAGCAGCGACGGCGGGATCACGCACACGGCATCCGCACTGGTCCCGACATCGGCACCGCGCAGCATGCCGTCGGGCAGAATCGTAAAAGCAAAGGAAAGCGGTGCCATCTCGAAGCGCGCGGTCTTGCCGGCAAAACGCGCCAGCCGTTGCCGCGCCCAGCCATTCTGTTGCAACAGATGGTTCAGCACGGCGGCGGACGGTTGAGCGAACATCGTACTCAGTGCAGTGCGGTTTGCTGGATGCCGGCAAGCAGCCATACCGATTTGTCATCGGACAGACTCTTCTGCACATGCCAGATCTCGTCGAACGATTCGGCCGCGCCGTTGTTCTCGCGCAACTGGCCGGTTATGCGCACGCTGGCGATGGCGAGATCGCCCTCTTCCGCCACTTCCAGCAGGACGGTCTCGATGGCAAGCACATCGGTCTGCTGTGCCGCATCGCCCCGCTCGTGCATCTGCATCGAAATCTCGGCGAACATCTCCGGCGTGGAGTACTCGCGGATATCGTTCAGGTCCTTGCGGTCATTTGCCGCTTGCAGACGAATGAACGTGGTTTTTGCGCCGCGCAGGAAACTTTCAACCGGAAACCCCGCCGGGATCTGCGCCGACGAGACTGCCGGAGCGATACTCCGCACATTGCCGCCCAAGGGCTGCCGCGCGTCGCTCTGCGGTGCTCCCGCTCCCGCATACTGCATGGCGGGAGCCGATTTTTTGCGCAGCATGGAAACCAGGAACATCACCGCCACTCCGGCCAGCACGATCATCAGCAACATGCCCATCCCCTCGCCCAGTCCCATGCTGGCGAACAATGCGCCAAGACCGGCACCGATGGCCAGACCGGCCAGCGGCCCCAGCCACTTGTTGCCCTGTTTCGGCGGGGTTGCGCCCTGAGCCGGCGCGGGGGCCGCTTCGGGGGCTTTTTGCGTCTGCTGAGGAGACATCGTGCGCTGCTTGCCGATACTTCCGCCGCCGCCGAAACGTTTCGCTTCGGCATTCGCCGCAAACAGGGAAAGACTGGTCAAAACAATGGTGAAAAACAGCAAAAAGCGCTTCATGGATTCCTCTTGATAGGGTGGTATGGCAAAACGGCAGTGAGTATAACAAAGAGCAGGGAGAACCTGATGTTCATGAAAACGGAATTTCCCGCTGCCCTACCCTTCCGGCTCCAGCATCGTGCTGCGTGAAAAACCGCTTCTGGAAAACTCGCGCGAGACCGACATGTGCCGGGACAATACGGATTGTGTGACCGCGCTGAAACCCCGATACAGATCCAGGTCGTAATCGGACATGCGGATAGCATGGGCGGCATTGCCGAAATCGCGCAAAAAATCGTCCCATATGGCGTAGCGTTCGGCGGGATGCTTCCTCAGCGCGCGATGGATCACGGCAACCAGATCCGGCGGCAACCCCTGGCGGTACCGTTCGATCGGGATGATCGGAAAATTGAGGATGGCGATACGCGCGTCAAAATTCGATTCCGCCTCGAAAGTATGCTTTCCCGTCAGCAACCGGTACAGCACCGCCCCCAGCGCATAGATATCGGCGCGCTGGTCGAGCGCTTCACCCTCCAGTTGCTCCGGTGACATATAGGCCAGGCTGCCCGCCACCACGGCACCCAGCCGGTTGCTGGGCACGGCACAGCCGAAGTCCGTGAGCTTGGCGGTACCGTTCGGCGACAGGATGATATTGGCGGGTTTCACATCGCGATGCACGATACCCAGCCCGGCCGCATAACGCAGCGCACCCGCCACCTGTTCGATGACCGATAGCACCGTCTTGATGGGCAACAACCGGTCCGTGTGCTCATGGTGATCCAACGAGGTGCCAGGTGCGTATTCCATCACCAGATACGCGCCGCTTTTCTCGTTCAAATCCGCCTCCAGCACGCGCACGATATTCTTGTGCCGCATCTGCTTTCCCAACTCGATCTCGGTGAGAAACATCTGTTTGTGCCAGTCCGAAGAAGCGACCTTGCTGAACTGCTTGATGGCGACGACGGAAAACGCCTCATCCTGTGCCAGATACACATTCGAAGTGGCACCCGCCCCGAGGGAACGGATGACGGAATATTTACCGATACGCAAAGGAGGAATGGCGAATCCTACAAGTTGTTACAAACCGGGACTATTGATCGGGCGCAATCGCTCGGATAAACCGAGCTCCCACAACAGCACTCCGCTTCATCCTGCACAGTCTATTTGAACCGTGGGAGCGCGGTTCATCCGCGCGATAGACTCTCTCCAGAAACCACGTCCCCTTTATCAAAGGGGGACCGAGGGGGATTTGAAAACTTGGAGTTACCCATTCTTTCGCAAATCCCCCCTAGCCCCCCTTTTTCAAAGTGGGGAACGTCCGCTACTTGCCCCATTCTGCATGATTTCCGCAAAGGTCCAACCTTGGTGAATCCTCCGGCATAGCCGGGAGGTTACCTCACTGAATTATGGAAAGCTCAATAGAAAAACACAAACATCCGGTATCCACACCGAGCGGCACGAATACCGGATCGCGATTCGCGAATGTCACATATGGTGAGTGGCGACGATAGAGGTGAACATCGGCAATGCGATGAGAAACGACACCACGCCTGCTACCGTCCAACGAACAAATCTTGCGACACCGTCATAAACCTTTTTCATTTCTATCCTCACAAAGTCATTGCACATGCCCGTCGTTACTCCAGCTACCGGGCACTGCATACGACCCGCGAAATCGCCGACAGTTCCCTGCCGCGCTATATCACCAAGCTGAGCGGGTCGACGGAGCTGCCGCGTATCGCCACCACCTTGTGGCGCGACTGCCCGCCCTGCATGAGTTCGACCTGCCGTTGCGGCACCCCGAATTTGTCCGCAATGAACTTCAGCAACGCGTCATTCGCCCGCCCCTCCACCGGCGGGGCGGCAAGGCGTATCTTGAGCGCTTCGCCGTGCAGTCCGGTGATTTCGCTGCGTTTCGCGCCCGGCTGCACGTGCAGGGTCAACGTGACCGTGTCGCCGTTGCTGCGAAACCAGTCGGCCATCTCAGAACAGCGCGAGCGTGAGGCGTTCCAGCGCGCCGATCGGCACGATCACCATGAGCTGGCAAACGATGAGCAGCAACAGCGGCGACAGATCGAAATTGCCCAACAGGGGAATGACCCGGCGCAGCGGCTGTAAAAAGGGTTGGGTCAGCGCATTCAGCATCGGCGCGACCGGCGTGTAAGGATTCACCCATGACAGGATCGCCTGCGCGAAGACCGCCGCCATCAGCAGATACAGGCTGATCTTGAGCAGCTTGACCACGGCCAGCGCCAGCAATCCGGCCAAAGGCAGGCCGTGCGACACATCGCCCTGCACCGAGAACAAAACGCCCAGATAGAGCAACTCGAACAACAAGGCCAGCAACAGCGTCGCGCTGTCCAGGCCGGCGGCGGCGGGAATGAAGCGCCGCGCGCGCAACACCAGAAAATCGGTGATCGCCATGATGAATTCGCCAAGAGGGTTGCGCATCGGCACACGCAACCAGACGGCATGAAAGCGCAGCAGCAGGATCGCCGCATAAGGCTGCACCAGCGTGTCGAACAGGAATACCAGCGCTTCGCCCATCATGATTGTGCTCCCAACTCATCGCCCATTTCCTTGGCGCGATCAGCGGCGGCCCGCGCCGCCTGCACGATATGTTCGTCGACCCGATTGGCGGTCAGACTCAGCAGAGCGCGCTCGGTCGTGCCGTTTTTCGACGTGACGCGCGCGCGCAGCACGCTCACCTCCTCTTCACTGGCGGCGGCGAGCTTACCCGCCCCCAGAAAAGTGGCGAGACTCAAACGGCGCGCATCCGCACCGGAAAGCCCCAATTCCACCCCGGCTTTTTGCAGAGCCTCGATGAAATAGAACACATAAGCCGGGCCGCTGCCGGAGATCGCCGTCACCGCGTCCAGCATCACCTCCTCCTCCAGCCACAGCGTTTCGCCCACGGCCGCAAGAATATCCTGAGCCTGGGCGCGCTGCGCCTCGCTCACCGCAGGCAGCGCATACAACCCGCTCATGCCGCTACCGATCAGCGCAGGCGTGTTCGGCATCGCGCGAACCACCGCCCCGCTGCCGGCCCAGCGCGCCAGATCGCCCGCACGGATACCGGCCGCGATAGAGATCAGCAACTGGCCGTCGAGCAGCGCGGAAAGCTGCTGCGCAACCTCCCGCAATTGCTGGGGTTTCACTGCAAGAACAATGATGTCGCTACCGCGCACGCCGTCGTCGACACCCTCGACCGCGCGCACGCCGAATTGTGCTTGCAGCCGGGCGCGGCTCTGCGGATCGATTTCCACCACACTGACCCGTGCCGCATTAAAACCCTTGCCCAGCATGCCGCCGATGAGCGCATTGGCCATATTGCCGCCGCCGATGAAACAGATGTTCATATCATTCCTTTAAGTGAGGCCGGGATAGTGGGCGATTATCGCAACTTGCCGTTTGTTTTGCATGAGTGAATCGAACGCAGCCTGAAAAGATCGCCCCGAACCCGCATATCTCAGTAGATTAGCTCCTCCCGTGGGAGCGCGGTTTTACCGCGCGATGGGTTTCTGTGCGGTCGCTATCGCTCGGTAAACCGAGCTCCCACCAAACCTGCTATTTCAGAGGGAGCAATTCATTGCGCGATAGACCTTGATGCAACGCCCGACATGTCGGGTTGTACCCGCAAGGCCGTGGTTGTAAGCCCCAAAGACACACACTGAACCGCTACCTACAGCAATCAACTCGCCATGAATTACGGAAGATTCAACAACTCGCTACCAAACGAACAAGCGCGCAGCCCCTGCTGCAAAGTATAAGGCGGATGCCATCCCAGTTCGCGGCGGATCTTGCCGCTATCGATCTGCAACGAACCGAGCAGACGTTCGACCGGTGCTGACTGGCCGGTAAGCGTACCCGCGAGTTTCAACAAGGCAGGGGGAAACGGAAACACCCGCGACGGCACTCCCATCGCCCCGGCCAGTTGGCGCAGCAATTCGGGCGTGGAAACCGGCTCGCCATCGCAGACCAGATAGGTCTGTCCGGCGGCGGCGGGATGCGAAGCACAAGAGATCAAGGCATCCGCCAGATTGCCGACATAAATCAAATCACGCTGATTTTTCACCGAGGCTAAAGGCAACGGGAGACCGCGTCTTAATATCTTGACCATCAGCGCAAAATTACCCGGCGCGCCTTCCCCGTAGACTAGCGGCGGTCTGACGACGACGACCTGCAAACCTGTTTCCGTGGAAACTTGCGCCAAGACCTGCTCGGCCTCCCACTTCGAAAGCGAATAATCATTGTGCGGCGCGGGCGGGTCCGTTTCCGCAAATCTGGCACCGGCGCGAGTAGCAAGACCGTTCACGCCGATGGAACTGACATAGACCAGCCGTTTTACACCCGCCGCCGCCGCTGAACGGGCCAGCCGTTCCGTCCCCCGCACATTGGTATGACGGAATGAATCCAGAGGATCGGCGGCATCCTCATGCAGGATATGCGCCCTTGCCGCCAAATGGACGACACAGCCCATTCCGTCGAGGACACCCGACCAGTCGGTATCCGCATCGATAGCGCCGATCTGGACGGCAGTGCAAATCCGGCTATCCAGCTTGCCGATATCACGGGAGACACCCGTTACCGCGTATCCACGGTGCGACAGCTCCGCGCACACGACCTGGCCAACGAATCCGCTCGCCCCAGTGACCAGTATTTGCTGTCGGCTCACCGGATGCGGGCTCCGACCACAAACATCGCCCCGCAGGACAGGGCAAACAGCACTTTGTCTCGCACACGCCTGCGACATTGGTTGGCCTGTAATGCAAGCCACAAGAAACCTAACCTGCCACCATTAGACCAGTGTTTTACAAACGGATGCTCATCCAGTCCGACCAAATGGGCGATCAGCATGGTCTGTTTTAATCCCCAACCATCCAACACCTTGCGCCCCCGATAGACCAGCGCTCGCCAACCAGAATTAGCGCCAATTTGATTATTCCCATGTTGTCTGTATAGCAGACTGGCGTAATCGTCTATTACCCACTTAAATCCATTGGCGCGTGCAAACGCATATATAAACCAGTCATGAAACCCAATTTCTTGCGCATTATTCCAGTGCCGCTCAAGTACCGTCTGAATGGCCTTCACCAGAGTAATTTTCATTACATAAGTACAACCCGGCCCAGCTGCCTCAAAAAGAAAATCCCACGCCCTCTGCGGCTGGGATTTCTTGATTAGCACTTTGCGTCCCGAAGACCAAAACGCTATAAAGTTGCTCGAATACGCATCCGCCCGTGTTTGTTGAAGCACATCATGCGCATGCATCAATTTCACCGGAAACCAGATGTCATCCTGATCGGCAAAACTTACATAATCAAAATTCGAAAAGTCCACTTCCCGCAACAACCGGAAGAAGTTCCTTGCTGCACCGCCAAAACGCTCACCATGCGGCAAAACAACAATGCGCTTATCCTCTTTCGCACGCGTATCAATCCATTCTTCGGTACCGTCGGTGGACTGATCGACACTGACAAAAACGGCAATATCGACTCCTTGTTGTGCAAGAATGGAGTCCAGTTGTTCGCCCAGCCAACGCATGCCGTTGTACGCTGCAAGGCAGACAGCGACTCGTGGCAACGGCGAAGCCGTTTCATCCAGCATATTGACGCTCTCCGGCATTTTTACGTTCATCTTGGCGCATAACGTTCTGTTAGGGGTGTGTCCGTTCCATCGTATTGCCAGTTATCGCGGCAGCACAACTTGCTGTGCCGACCATTAATCACAGTCAAGCAACCTTCCTGATCCAGATAGATCTGGGCTCGGCTAGTTCCACATTCCCCTTAAGCATCGGAAATTTTTCTGCTAGTTTTGCCGGATGTTTATGGCTCAAGTAATTCAATGCAAGGACAACTTCAAATTGCCGATTACATGACAGAAATGCCTCCAGCAAATATTGCTCATTCCAGAGCTTGACCTCATCAACCAGCCAATGATCGAGATAATCATATGGCGTGAAAATGTCGTGTATGTGGATTAGCACGCCCGGCTTCAATATCGGCAGAATCTCCAGACATTCCGTCAACACATCGCTTTGCGGGCGGATCACGTGGGAAGAATCGATAAACAGAATATCATCCGCTTGCAACAGGCCAAACAACCCGGCATCGACCTCTTCGACCTTCTGGCGTATTACCTCAATACCGTCAATGGCATCCAGCCATGGCATCTCATAGGGTTCAATGCAGATATGCCGGCAATTGTAGGCGGCATCCTCACGTCGATTCATTTCTATTGCTTCGCGCGCCATCATTGTGGAAAATCCGCTACCAATTTCGATAATCTGCTTTGGCTTTTTCAGGCGAACCAAACTGTATAAGCATTCCGCATCACCCTCGGCGAAATTTGGATTTCGATAATAAAACAAGCGGCCGGGAGATGATTCAAGCGGGATGAGAGCAAGTTCTGCAGCGAAATCGAACTGAGTAAGCCAGGCTAATTGGCTTGCTTCATTAAGGTCAATTCCCGGCAAATTTCGTTCATTTCGCAACGAATGCCGCAGGTGTTTTTTGTAGTTGTACATTGGCTCGTAATAGTGATCGCGGATCGGATATACCCCTACGCGATTGAAAATAGCCTTGCTAATCGGCATCCGCCAGATGCCAAATCGTCTTACAACCCTCATGAGCACGGCGGAAACAAATACCAGGGGAGCAAGAATCAAATCCGCAATTGGCACGGCCAAATCGGCAACTAATCGCTTAAACATAAATTTTCCCTTATGGGTTTATGAAATTTCAATCGCCCTTATAAGGGCGAGACAAATAATCGTATCGATGCTCCATCGATGCTGCATTGCGAATCACATTTATCGGGCATGAGAAAATGACCACTTGAAATGGCCGCGTCTTATCTAGGTTTAGAGTGAGCATCAACATCAGCGAAGTATCATTGCAATAGGCTTCGATAAACCTCGACAAATTGGCAACCAATCCGATTTGCGCATACCTAACCGCAGATATAAAAATGGTTCCCCGCTATTTTTTCCACCGCAAATTACCCCAGTAGATTAACAATCTGCGCATATATTTAAGCAAGGAATAAATGCTCAGGACACTCAACTGATAAACATTAATACACTTCTCATAATAAAGGCGACGATAATTTCCAAGGTCTCCTTTTTCCATGAGCCAGAATTGAGCACTCAACCCCGCCATACCGAACGGTCTTTTATAAATTGCCGCCAACTCATTAGTAAGGCGCACGACAATCCCACCGCTGCAAATGATTCTTAGCCACAACATGTGATCTTCCATGTGGCGCTGATTTTCAATGAAACGCTGCGCCACATCACGCCGCAACATTACGGAAGGCGTCACAAAGGGGTTCGATAGCAACATTTTCCATTTATGAATAGCTTGTTCTTCCGGTTGAGGCAGATCCCAATCAGGAAGCAAATCATTGTCTTCAAGAAATCGATGCAAATGACCGCACAACACAACATCCCGATGAATCATCATGTAAGCGTACTGAATCTCGATCTTCCTCGGGTGCCAAGCATCATCGGCATCCAGAAAAGCGATATATGGCTGACTTGCCGCATCCCACCCACGATTGCGCGCGCTTGCGGCACCGACATTTCCATTCATGAAAATAGTCTTTATCGCAAATACATGCCCATACTCGGCAACCACAAGATTCAGCATTTCTCGTGTTTTTCCATCATCGGGGCTGGCATCTTCAACAAGAATCACCTCACAGGGCACCATTGTTTGCTCTGCGACTGAAGCCAGAGCACGACGTATAGTGCCCGCACAGCAGTAACAAGGAACGACAACGCTGACAGGAGCCATTATGTGCATGGCACTATACAAACCACTAGGGCTGACTTGCCGCAAATTTTCGAATGAACAAAGTCGATCCAAGATAAGTCAGAACATCCACGCCACTTACTCATAGTGACGTCCCTTCAATCTAAAGAAAACAGCCCGAGTCCAGTTATGTGGCATAAGTGCAAGTAACCCCATAAAGATCACTTTGACAAGAACAGGCCGGAAGACGAGACACTTCGCCAAGTATCTCATAGCATTTTCTCGACTGCGGCCACTCCATATGCACAACTTTGCCATTTCAAAGTGATAATCAAAAAGAGCCTGTGATTTGTCAATTTTTGTCGATTCTTGCTGCAACAGCAGCAACTGTTGATCTGTTGCCGGTTTACCTGCGATTTCGCTTGCCACAATATCAATCAACATTTTGCGAAATACGGGTGGCTTGCGACTCATCGATCCAGGAACAAGTCGATAGTTAACAAGTGCCTTTCTTAGGTTATGCAACTTACCAAAGCCGGCAAGGCGTCCAAAAAAGACAACATCCTCACCTCCCCATTTCATTTTCTCCGGATATTTGCCTGCCCGGCAATAGTTGTCTTTCCTAAATATTACAGAAGGGTGAATAAAGGGTGAACTGGGGAATATACGGCGCAGTGCATCATCATCAACTGGCGGCAAGTAAGTACAGAGAACGTGTCCCTCTGCATCCATGAAATTAGCCGCGCTTCCCAAGACAACGACATCCGGGTGTTGTTGCATATACTCATATTGGCAGGCCAATCTCTCGGGGGAACAGATATCATCCTGATCCATCCGCACGATCCATTCGCCGCGCGCCATATCGATTGAATCATTTAACGTTGCCGGCAGACCTTTGTTCTCGCGCACCACAACCCGAACCCGTGGGTCAATATCTTGATATTTAAGCAAAATATTCGGTGAGTCATCAATAGAGCCATCATCAACAACGATCAATTCAAAGTCCACAAAAGTCTGCGTTAAAACAGACTCAATAGCTTCAGCCAAATATTTTTCGCCATTATAAACAGGCAGCACAACGGAGACTCTTGGAGCATGGTCATGGTTAGCGGAAAATCCTAGATCACCAACTGTCATGTTGCTGAGCGCTCCAACCAATCACGCATAGCGACAAGCCCTTGGTTAAATGTGACCCTTGTGTGCCAACCCGTATCTTGTTGTAACTTCGTTGAGTCCAGCACGTTTGCTCTTACATCAAATGCTCGCTCTGGCACATTTTCCACCTGTACCTCGTAACCGATTTCACGCATCAATGGCTTAAGCAAGTCGACCACATCCAAGTTGCTCAAGCCAACCCCTGAGCCGAGGTTATAGGTTGCAGATAAATTCCCTTGCGTCAACGCGCTAACAATCCCGGATGCCAGATCACTCACATAAAGATAATCACGTATAGCGCCACGTTGCCCGAAGATTTTAATGGGCATACCGCGCATCACAGATGCCATCGCCGTAGCGATGAAACCTTGACCAACAAATGGCCGTTGACCCGGGCCATAAGCATTGGAAGGCCGCACACAAACAAACTTCAAGCCGTGTGTTGTCGCATACAGATACGCATAATTTTCCAGGGTTAGCTTGGTTACGCCGTATGGAGAGATGGGTTTGGTTGAATGGGTTTCGCATATCGGTAATTCAACTGCTTCGCCGTAAACTGTCCCGCCGGAGGACACTAGAGCCAGCTTCACTCCCCTGTCTGCTGCCTCAGCGAATAGTTGTACCGTCGGAGGAAGGTTCTGCAAAAGATCGGCTAGCGGATTCTCAAACGAGGTGTTCGGGACGGTCGCATAAGCAAGATGAATAACTTCCTGATGCCGATCCAGCAGGTGTTGGAGCAGGCCGAGTTCGCCGAAATCGCCGCACACATAAGCCGCTCCCTCCGGCAATGCATACGCAGGCACGGCCTTTCTGCCGACTACGGTGACCCGACGGCCCGTCGATTGCAGCATCGGTACCAGATGGGCACCGATATAACCGCCACCGCCGATGATCAGGGTGCATGGCATTTCTTTCACAAAACCACCCAGTCCTGCGGAAAAAGATCCGCCACGTTGTTGTCGTTTACGAACCATCTTCCGGGTGCGATCACGACCTTTTCGGGCTGAGGGTTGAGCCATGCTCCCCACCAACTAAATGAGCTGTTGGCGATGATGTGATGCTTGCACAGACTCATCAGGCGCATATCGTTATAGCTTTCCTTCCCTTGGTTGTGATCCACGAAACAACAGGGAAAATCGATCTTCAGGTTATTCCTTACCCAGATAGGGTCGTCCGAGAAGATGAAGAAGCTGGGCCGATCGACTCTTTCGGCGAGATAGCGTATCGCCGATTGGTAGAATTCTAGAGAACACAAACCATAGACAGCCTTCGTTTTCGCATTTTGCGCGTAATCACCGCGTCGAACATGCAAGCTGATGGCATCCGTCTGTCCAATCTGATCTGCCAGTTCTTTATTTCGTAGACTTGGCGACTGGGCAAAGGTGAACTCGGAACGTATCGCCTGTTCAGCGTCTCGAAAATATTTCTCGGATTGCCAATATCCGAACAGGAAGCAATCTGTCGGCACATTATTTATTCCTAGCCAGTAATGGAAGGATGGCTCGACAACAAACCCGGGTCGGCGAAGCATCGAAAATCTGGGACGCGTGAGCACCCGCCTAACAGCGGGCTGGGACTGCCAGCCGAGGATACCCGAAATATCTTTCGCGGTCGCTATCGGTGTTGTGCAACCGAAAACCCGCTGCAATTCAAATCCCTGATGCAATCCATAACTGGCAAAGCCAGAAATATCTAGATAAAGCGGAACGCCGCGTCTCAATGCAAGAGCACGCGCTGCAGCATACTGAAACATCTGGTTGCCAAGACCGCCGATGATATTGCTGATAATCAATTCGTCACCTTCGCCTTCAGAATACCAAGATCTGCGCAAATCTCCCCAGCGACCACTCTGGCGAATGCTTCTGCATAAAATGGCATGGCTTTTTCGCTCTGCAAAAATTGCCTGATAGCCCTTTGATGAACGCCATACTCTTCTTCAGTCATATCGGACAAATGCTGGTACAAAGACTCATGGTCGTCGAATTTTGTCCGATCGACAAAACACTCTTCCGGGATATATCCAAGTACATTAGGGGCACCCCAATACACTGGGACACAACCGGCGAAGAAGGCATCGAATATCTTTTCTGTTATATACCCCGGCGTGTCTTTGATGTTCTCATAGCAGATGACAAAACGGTACTTCTGCAGTGTCTCAAACTTGCTCTGAACACGCCCCCGATATGATGGGAAAGCCACCAGACCACCCAATCGATACAAGGGTCGCTGAATCTTTGCCAACAACCGGCCAAAACGTCCGTATCTGGCAGCCGGCACGTCCCATCCGCTGCCATACAGGTCAAATCGATCCGGGGCGTTGCGCTCAAACCAGCGAATCGTCTTGACCCGCTGCGAATAAAGCTCCTTTGGATCATGCTTGCCAACACTCTTGTTACCCGCGATCAGACAGCAGAATAGACCCCGACTACCCCACCCGACCTGGACAGAATCGATCGGCTTGTTAGTAAAGTTGAGCTTTATATACCGCACGCCATCGACCAGATTATCATTCCAAGTAAACACCTTTTGATATCTGGCCAAAAGACTCATGTCCCCGTTGTCCGGACATATCTGAGGTGTCTCATAGAGCAATACAAATTGCGGCACCGCCACATCACGCCTGAGTGCATTCATATGCAATTCAAAAGCGACATCCCGTCCTGCGTTCACATCAGGCGTGTTTAATTCTATCCCGCGAGACAGTAAAAGCTCACGCAACATCCAATATGGATAGTTGCTGTTGTCCCTGTTTGTTGCATGCGCGAGATCAAAGCGCGCACTATCAGAAACACCTTGCTCTACATAGTTCGCATACTGCACTCTTAATTCCGCTTGGATGTTAGTCATGCTACTTAGCGCGCTTTATGTGCCCGTATTACACTGCGCAATGGTTCGCGAACCGTCATGGAATAGAACGTCTCCGCCAATTTCAAGGGGAACACACACAGCAATGCCAGCCTAGTCCATCCTTTCGCAATTCTGATAAACGATAACAAGTAATTTATTCGTTCCCTGACAGAGCGAAATCTTTTAACTAGTGAGCTCTTTTGCGCGGGAATATAGTGTTTTTGATTATTCACCGTACAACCGAATAACTTGCACTCAGACAATGTTAGTCGCCCTTGTCCAAGCAACCAGAAAACAAACAGAGTATCGGCGCCATATTCACCATAGCGCCGAATAAACATCTGCCATGAAAAGTTCCGCAGAATACTCATTGGCAGCAACCCATAAATTGCATGGGGAATTGCTCGCCCTTCCGGCAATATAAAAAATCGAAGCCTTCTGATTAGCGAGTTCTCCCCGGCCATCAGTCGCAAAGCGGCACTGGAGTCTGGATGATCCGACAACCGCTTACCATTCTCATCACGAATGTCAAAATTGCAAAATGCAATTACTGATGATTCATCAGCATGTCTCGCCTCCAGCAATGCCGCAATGTATTCTGGCTTGTGCCAATCGTCGTCTGCGCACCAAATAAAGTACTCCCCTGAGCTTTTTTCAAGTACAAATTGAAAATTTGTTTGAATACCAATATTAAGTTCCTGTCTGAAATACCTGATGCGATTGTCGCTTAGCATAAATTCACGCACTACATTTTCCACCTCGTTGGTCGGAGAGGCATTATCAGAAACAATAATTTCCAGGTTTTGATATGTTTGTTTCGAAATTTCTCCGAGCGTCCGGCGCAAGCCATCGGGCCGGTTATAGGTGGGGATGCCAACGCTGATTAGTGGTGTTTTGTTTTCAGACATAATTTGCCTCAATGAACACGATTTTTGTGTAGCAAGCGATTGAATATAGATTGCGCGGTTTCACGACCAACAGGCGTCGCTAGCACAGCTGCGCACACAGCAGCAATTGTGATGCCCACCAGCACACCAAGGCTATAAATTGGTGCTAGAAGACTCGGCGCAGACGTCAACACCCTGCCAAATACCACAACAACGCTTGAGGCAATAACTGCGGGCAATACATCTTGTAGGTACCAAGTACCTAACTCCCCAGGCATAAGTTTGCGATGCATTGGTGGCAAGACAACCAAAATAAAAAATGAGTTCACTCCTGTCCATAACCAAGCTGCGCCAATTACACCGAAATGTGGGACAACGTAAACTATACTAGGTATGAAAATAGCCACCGCAGCTGCGGATGCTTGAATAGTCAGACGCGTCCAGCCGTAGGCAAGTTGCAGATAATAAGGGATACTCATCAGAGCATTCAGCATAGTGCCTACGCATAGTGCCGAAACAATTGGCGACACCGCAGCTGATGTCTGCGGGTCTCGCGTCCACAGCAGCAAAATATGATCGGAGAATGCAGCGATTACCAAGGCAACCGGCGCAACCGTCATAGTCAGAAATTGTGCATACCGGTGATAGGCTTTTTTTATCGAAACCACTTCGCCTTTTGCAACCATCTCAGCTAGACGCGGCGAAATGGCTGTCCCAATAGGATTGACGAGCATATACAGCACACTCGCAACAACTCCCCCAAGGGTGTAGTAGCCGAACTCGGTTAGCGGCAGCAGTTTTGAGAGCAGCACCTTATCCACCTGCGTCATTAGCAGCACAAGCAAGGTTATTGTCATGACGCCACCTGTGAACCGCCACGCTTGAGAAAGTGCCACCCAACTAAATCGACCCCGTGCTGATGTGTTAGGCAACATGGCGTAGAGCATTATGCCAAGCACAATAGTTTCGACTAATGACACTATGCCTTGGTAGATAAAGAATGCCTGGATTGTTGGCGAAATCGACGCCAACACCCAAATCACACCCACCCCGCGCAACGTCGAAAAAATGACGTTGCTCACATTAAGCCACACTTGTTCCTGCAAGCCGGAGATGGCGCTTCGATACAAACCACCTAGCCATCTCAGTGCGATAACACCACCCATGATCGCCAGCGCATCGGCCACAACGCTAGGGCTGAGTACGTCCACCTTGAGCCAGCTATATGCAAGCCACTGAGATCCAATAAATACCGTTGCAGCGATAAGAAATGCCACAAAGAAATATATCACTTCCATAGATCGCAACAGATCGCGAATCGACTTTCCAGTATGGGCGCCACCACGAAATCGAGCCATTTCTCTGCTCAACGTTTGGCTCAGTCCCATATCCAATAAAATGAACCATGCCTGCAAAGCAGCAAATATTCCAATCAAGCCATATGACTCTGCACCTAAGTAACGAATATACAAGGGCACAAATACAAACCCCATCAGTGCGCTCCATGCGCCACCGATGTAGTTAGAAAGGATATTTCTTTTAACGGATGCCGTCACAGTTTGGCGTGATTTCCAATAGCGCGAATGACCACCATACGCTATGCGCGTTGAAAATTGCTTATGGTTATGGTTTGATGATGATGCCCTGTCCTGTTGGCAAAGACAGAACCTGAACCCCGCGTTCAAACGCAAAGCGATCAAACGCTTTTTTCTGCAAAATATGTCCCGACCATCCGTAATCATCTAATACCATGACTGCCCCGCTTGAAAGCCGCTCCCAGAAATATTCTGCTGCCGCAATTTCAGGTTCCACGCAGTTCATGTCAATCGACAAAAATGCAATTTTCTTTGCTGTTACTTCTTTCAGAGTTTCGGGCACGGCACCTTTAACGATAACCGCATTAGGGAAGCCGGAAAATGTTCGCTTCACTGCCTCAAAACATTCTTCATAGCCGACCGCGCCGGCATCCCGCCTTTTCTCGTCTGCTGTTAGATATCGCTCTACTAAACCATTAAAGGTGTCCAGCAAGTAGAATTTACGAGTAGTCTTATACAACTCGGTGTAATGCATTACTGCACTTGCCAACCCGCCTTTATTGACGCCACATTCTACAAAGTCACCTTCGAGCGACATCCCTTTTTGCGCTGCCCAGCAGACAACATGTGCTCTCCAATGGACTTCTGACCTGCCCCAAGAACCAGTAGCTTTACCTGCAGCATAAGCATGCGAGAAACGCTCATCATGAATGAAGTCACAGTTATGCTTACTAGCTAAACCATCTTGGTTATAGGTAAGCGGCCCAGGCACTTTCTCATTAATTTGTGTAAAAAAATGAAACCACGTTACCCTTTTCCACACTGAATCCGGAATGAGGGTGCGTCTGACACCCCTCAGAATGGCGCGTAATCTAGATTTCAAATTAATATTCATTGTTCATATTCCATAAACCATCTAGCCGGAACAATTCAGTTGGCAGGTGTTGCAAGTGACTGTAGATGTTACTCGCACGCAGTATTGATTGTCCTCATAACGATGCGTATGAATCACATTCTTGATACTGAATTCGCATCACTCCAGTATTGCATACGATAGATAAGGCTCAAACGGCAGCCGCTGTATTCGAAGGGCACCCAAACCACATGCTTCGATAACAGCTTTCGTTTCTCCCGGCCAAGTGCGGTTATTCAGCTCATCAAATACGAGCACAGCACCTTTCGGCATGCGCGGCAGAAAGTGTTTAAGAGCCACCAAGGTCGGCTCATACAAGTCAAAATCAAGATGTAGCAGTGATACGACGGTATGGGAATTGGCTGCTAAAAATTCCGGAATAGTCTCGCAAGCGTCACCTTTGACCAGCACCATCTTGTTCACATGTCCAATAAAGCGATTCTGATCGAAAAGCTCTATCGCACGGCATAGATCTGCGTGTGCATCTGCGGCAAAACCACCCGCGCGCATTTCCGTACTCATCAGTTGACTTGCCTGCTGATCTTTTTCGTGAATTGAAGGAAACCCTTCGAAGGTATCGAATCCAATTACTCTTCTCTGCAAGTTGACCGGCTCAAGAACTGCGGAAAGCAATCCAAAATACACCAAAGACCCACCCCAGTTCACACCACACTGAACAACATCCCCTTGAACAGTTAGCGCCTTGGAAAATATTTCATACAAAGCAAGATAGCGTGCCAATGATTGGCGCGACAGATACTTAGGGAAGTTTTCAATTTTTTCGTAGCTGGTTCCAACGCCTTCGTCAAAATATTGTTGCATATCCTCACGATAGCTTTTTTCTGTAGCTGTATTCCGCCCAGCTTGACGAAAACGCGATGGATCTTGTGTGTTGTTTGTCATGGTTTAGTCCCTACCCTTAATCGTCTGACTGTGCTGCACCTTAATAACAGAGTTCGGCGGCACATTGTTGGTTAGTACGCAACCCGATGGAATCAGGCTGTTGTCGCCAATTATCAGGTAGGGTTCAATCAGGACACCCATTCCGAACTTTACCCTGTCACCAATCGTGACTGCGCCTGAAGTCGTAGTGCGAGGTCCGAAGGTACAATGGCTCCCAACTTTGGAATCATGTTCTATACAAGCATGGCTAGCCAAAAAGTTGTTATCGCCAAGGGTGCAGGACGGTGCCAGGTAACCATTGCCCATGATCAAGTTCCCTTCACCCATGGACACATAGCTCTTAACAACCGTGGATGGGTCAATTACATTTGCAAAGCGAATTCCCTGTTCCTTCAGGCTATCAAAAATAGCCGCACGGTCGTCAATCTTCCCTGTAACGCAAATAATTGCGGCGTCAAAACTACCATTTGTCCACAATTCGGCCGCCATACTATTGGGGCCAATGATGGGTACACCCATCATCGTCTTCCCGTGCAACGCGGCGTTATTGTCGAGAATGCCGACCGCTCGTTGATGGCGAACGCGGGATATCGCATCCAGCGTCACGGAACCGCCGCCGCCGCCACCACCGATCAAAAGAATACGTTGCGGGCGCAGACTGGGGTGCGCATCTTCGAGCAAGTCAGTTCCCTCAAATGCTGTCTTATTGAAAGCCAGCACGTCCGCTTCGGAGATGACTCGATCTGGTATCCTGCCAGCCAGCGCATTTAAATCCACACCGATTTTCTTCGCCACCAATTCCGCTTTCTTGGTCCAGCGCCGGTTGGACGTCACCGATTCAGCTTGTTCCAATGCCGCAAGGTATGCTGTGTAATCTTCATTCGAAGTTGCCGTAATCACTGCCAGGGGCTGATTGTTTTTGACGACTTGCCCCTTACTGACTAGGTGCCGAAGAAACCCTCCTTCTTCAGCCGAAACGTCATGGGTGGCCTTCGTGCTCTCTACAATGCATATTTCAGTCCCCCGACTGACCGGCGCGCCATCTTCAACCAACCAGTCCGTCACAATTGCTTGGTCTTCATTTGCATTTAGCGAAGGCATACGTACTAATGTATTCATGACATCAACTCCCAAATTGCTTTTTCAATTTTTTCGGTATTAACCAATACTTCTGCTTCGAGATGCCGTGCAGCAGGGATAACCTGAGACGAGGCCGCGAGACGAGCAATAGGTGCATTCAGGTTTCTCCACAGCTTATCGTAAAGCAGCGCAGATATTTCGCTGCCCCAATTGAAACCTACACTTCCCTCTTCACAGATAAGCAAACGATCGCATTGCGCACCATAGCGAACCAGTGTTTCTTCCGGAATAGGCCACAAGCAAGATGGAAAAACGGCGGTGACATTAAGTTCATCGTTATGAAGTTTTTCCAGCAATGGCACAATTTCACGGCTCATCCCGCCGTAGGCAAAGACGGTGACGTCTGGCTTTCCTGAACTAAAATTTCTGAACGCCACCGTTGGGTATCCAGGGATCTCGTCGCTTTGTTCCATGTAAACACTGTCTGGTTGATCCAGAGGGTAAAGCACCTTGTTTTCGATAAATAGCACAGGGTCATCATCAACAAGGATTGCATGCTGCAAAATCTCACTTACAGTATGTACGTGGCTGGGGGCGACAACTTTGATACCCGGCAGTCCCAGAAACATTTTTTCCAAGCTTTGGCTATGCGTTGCCCCATATCCCCTGCCACCACCCATCGGGGTTCTAATGACCAGAGGCACTTTTACCTGGCCATTAAACATGCTGGGAAACTTAGCCATGTGATTAACAATTTGATCCGTACAGAGCGTGAGGAAGTCTCCAAACATGATCTCCACAACAGGGCGGTAGCCGCGAAGCGCCATCCCCACGGCAACGCCTGTAAAGCCACCCTCGCAAATCGGGGTATTGAATACTCGTCCGGGAAAACGGGTAGAAAGACCCTTTGTGACTTTAAACGCGCCACCGTAAGGGTCTACCAAATCCTCGCCTAGAACGAGTACCTTCTCGCTAGCCGCAAGAGACTCGGCAAGTCCTGACTGCAAACCCATCAAATAACTTGCCACAATTAGTTCCCTCTCAATTCAGTCAGCATCGCTGCAACTTCTTGACGCACTTCCTGTTCAACCATCGCGACCCAAGACGGTTCCAGTTTTTCGCGCAAGCGGAGCAATGGCTCGCGCTGAAAGTGATAGTCAATTTCCTCGGGATTCCTCAGATCATCACCCTTGCTGTGCGGACCGAGACGGTAAGTACGCATGAACAACAAACGTGGTGCACATTGCGTACGTATCTCGTTGACCATCCGTTGCGTTGTGTCGTACACAGCCTCCACATCGTTGCCGTCTATATCACTCATCGGCACGCCAAATGCCTCACTGCGCAGTTCTAGCGCGCCTGAATGTTGCACGCTCCAATGCGTACTTTGGGCATACTGATTATGTTCCACCACGAACATGATGGGCAGACTCCACAAGGCGGCCATGTTCAATGCTTCATAAACAGCACCCTCCGCCATCGCGCCATCACCCATGAATTGAACTACCACCGCACCGCTGCCCTTCAATTTCTCTGCAAATGCCATTCCCACAGCAACTGGCGACATCCCACCCAAAATTCCGTTGGAGTAAAAATTCTTCTTCTGCAGGTGTTGACTGCCACCTATACCCCCACATACGCCAGTGGACTGCCCAAGAATCTCCGCCACTAACCCCCGCGCGTCGCCACAATATGCGAGAAAATGACCATGTCCACGATGGTTTGAACAGATTATATCCGCATCTCGATTAATGGCAGAGACAACGCCTACGGCAATCGCTTCCTGCCCAAGACAAGTGTGCACCGTCCCGCCGATGGCACCGCGAGCAAACAAATCGAGTAGTGATTCCTCGATAACCCGAATATTGAGCATTTCGCGGTAAAATGAACGCAAAAGATTCTGATTATTTTTCTCTGAATTTGGCATGTAGTATTAAAAATTAATAAATAGTAAATCACGTCAAAAATATTTTGACTAGAACATTGGTAGGATCACCATCATTGCAATTAGCTCACAGCTGCTTTACTTCACTCGGCGGAGATAACCGTCAATTGTTTCGGTAATCATGGCTTTGTTCGTTAGGCTATGGTCAGTCTCGAACATGTCGGTTTCACCCAGATACTGCTTCATGCCGGTATAGGGATTGTCGCCCACATCCCAAGGACGATTGTGCGAGTAATACCCTTTGGGGAAGAACTCAATGAATGTATCCGGCAGAACACAATACGAACCTACCGTTACCATTGGTGCGTAAGCTCTCAATTCGTTGTAGACGTGTTCATGACTGTGTAGTGAATCCAATATCACCATGACACATTTCTTCCCGACAGTATGCTTCCTGATCTTTTCAATCATCTCCGGGCTTGTCGAACTGCCTTCATACATCGTGATGCGTTTCATCATCGGATGCGCTTCGATCAGATCACGGTTATGTTTGCGAATGTCGATGTCAATGCCAACCACTTCGCCTTCGATGCCCATCATTTCCATCATTGAAGCGGTAAAAATGATTGAGCCGCCGTGTGCGATCCCCGTCTCGATGACCAGATCGGGTTTCAGTTTCCACATAAGTTCTTGCTGAATGACGATGTCGCTCGGGAACTTGATAATGGGGCGTCCCATCCAAGTAAAGTTGTACGTATATTTGTAGCGATCTGCATGGAGCATCCAATCGAGCGACTTGCGGTGAAGCTCTTCGTCTCGGCCCATTGCTTCGATATCAGCTTCTCTCTCTGCAAAGAATTGGGCGACGTGATCAGTTGTTGGCATGGGAGATTTCCTTATGTTTGTTGAAGTTGTCGAAAAGCTGTGTAATTACGTGGAACATCATTTCTCGCGACTCCTCTACCGAGGGGCGCAATGAGCTGAATCTTGATTGAATCGAAAATCGATTGGTTGCTTTCGGCTCGTCTGCCAATATGTTGATTGGCAATTCCCGATTATTTTGCTGCCAGTGTATCTGTTTTGTCATTTCGGCAATCTCGCGAATACTGCACAGCCAATCTGAACTTAAATTGACTACAGTACACCCTGCCGGAAAGTTATTCAGGAGATGCAGGCATGTCTTGGCAACTTCATTTGTTGAGATAAAATTTCTGCTTTGTCTACCTGATGAACGCAGCGTTATTACGCCCGTTTCGACAGCTTCCTTGACAAAACACGAGGGAACGAGCGTATCCCTGTTCACGGTCGACACATCAGGTATGCCAAATACATTGGAGGGGCGCAATAGCACAACATCAAGTCCGTGGTTACGCGCATACATGCGGCATAATTCTTCGCCATAATAGTGATTGAGCGCGTAGGGCGACTGGCAGCAAACGGGGGTTTCTTCCGTTATTTCACCCGTCAACTCGGTGCCATAGACCTGCAAGGTTGAAAAGAAAATTACTCGCTTGATCCCTTGCTTTATCGCATATTCCAGAATGTTCCGCGTTCCAATCACGGATAGTTCAACACCGGCCCCGAAATCGCGTGAAACGATGTCATTTGCAGTCGCGCAGTGAATGATTGCATCTATGCTGCCCTGTTCATTTTTTAGCATGATTGGCTGGAGAACATCCATGGCTATGACGGGCATCCCCATTTCCATGGAGAGCTTCTCCGTTCGGCTTCTTGCGCACGCAACTACATCCGCTCCTGCCTCTTTTGCCTGAATCGCCATGCGACTGCCTATCAAACCAGAGCAGCCTGTGATAAGGATCCTGGGCTTCATATTGCTTTGGCCCTTTTGCTCTGCTCCGGATTCAGCAGTGGCCAATTCTTATCCTTGTCGGAAGCCTCGGTGATCGGCAGCGGCCATTTGATTCCAAGGCTTGGATCATCATGGCGAAGTCCACCTTCTGAATTGGGCGCATAAGCTGTCGAAACCATATAAAAGGCAGTAGCACCATCGGTCAACGCTTGGTAGCCATGTGCAAATCCCTCCGGAACAACTATCAGTAAGCCATTTTCCTCACTCAGCTCGACGCCGTACCAATGGCCATAGGTCGGCGAGTCTTCGCGAATGTCTACAATTACGTCAAAGACCGCGCCCCGGGTGCATCGAACAAGTTTTACTTCTGCATGCGGTGGGCGCTGAAAATGCATCCCTCGGACGATACCTGCGCGCTCATTCAAGCTGATATTGCTCTGAACAATATCGATTGATATCCCTTGAGCTTCGAACTCTTGTTTGCAATACGCCCGCGCGAACATGCCTCGTTCGTCACTACGCTTCTCCAGTGAAACCAACAAAGCCCCTTCCAGGGGAAGTTTGTTGAACTTCATATCAAAAGTCTCCTTTGCATGACTGGTACACCCTGATCTGCTCCAAAGTGATTGAGCGCGGATCTTTATTCATCTTCCAGTCCTCATGCCACTGCACTGTTTTTTGCAAAGCAGTTTGCAGATTCCATCGCGGAACCCAATCCAATCGCTGGCGAGCTTTGCTACTATCCAGCTTTAAAAAGTTCGCCTCATAAGGCTGCGGTTTATTATCATATTCCCACCTGACATCGGGACGCATTTCTGCCATCTTCTCCACAATCCAGCTTACTGGGCGCGCATCTTCATCCCGTGGGCCAAAATTCCACGCCTCCGCGAATTTCATTTCATCAGTGTAAAGGCGTTCAGCAAGGCTGATATATCCCGATAGCGGCTCCAGCACGTGTTGCCAGGGTCGAGTCGCCTGCGGAGAGCGAATTATCAGAGTTCTCCCAGCATCCATTGCGCGCAGGAAGTCCGGGATCAGGCGGTCTTCGGCCCAATCGCCGCCGCCGATGACATTGCCTGCACGGGCGCTCGCCAGTGCGATGCCGGCTGATTCCAGGAAAGACCGCCTGTATGCTGTCGTCACCAGTTCTGCGCAGCCTTTGCTGCTGGAATAAGGGTCGTATCCACCCATCGCTTCGTTTTCACGGTAGCCCCATTCCCATTCGCGGTTCTCGTAGCATTTATCCGTGGTGACGTTCACGACCGCTTTTACGCCCGGCGTGGCGCGAATGGCTTCGAGCAGGTTCACTGTACCCATCACATTCACCGCATAAGTTTCAACCGGCTGAGCATAAGAATATCGCACCAGAGGCTGCGCGGCGAGATGGAATACGATCTCCGGACGAGCGGTTTGCATCGCACCGCGCAAGGCATCGATGTCGCGAATGTCCGCGATCACACTGCTCGCCATACCTTTTCCCACCTCGGCCACGGAGAAGAGAGCCGGATTGGTCGGCGGATTCAGCGCATAGCCGTGAACTTCGGCACCCATAGCCTGCAGCCATAGGGACAGCCAGCCGCCCTTGAAACCGGTGTGTCCAGTTAGAAATACGCGTTTGCCGCGCCAGAACTCGCCGTTCACTTCCATACCTTCCAGGGAGCTCTGCCGCTTTGCCAGAGTTCTTCCAAATGGTTCTTATCGCGCAGGGTATCCATCGGCTGCCAGAAGCCGTTGTGCTCGTAAGCCATCAAATCGCCTTGGGCTGCCAGAGTGCCAAGTGGGTCGCCTTCCCAAGGACTGGAGTCGTCATGCACCAAATCAAGACAGCTTGGCGACAACACAAAAAATCCGCCGTTGATCCAGCCGCCGTCACCCTGCGGTTTTTCGATGAAGCCGCGCACGGCATTCCCGTCCATGTTCAATGCGCCGTAGCGACCCGGCGGCTGTACCGCCGTCACCGTGGCTCGCTTCCCATGATGCCTATGAAAGGATACCAATGCGCTGACGTCAACATCCGCAACACCATCGCCATAGGTGAAGCAAAACGCTTCTTCATCCTGGACGTAACCAGCCACCCGTTTTAAGCGACCGCCGGTCATTGTCTCTTCGCCGGTATCGACCAACGTCACCCGCCACGGCTCGGCATGGCGTTGATGTACCTCCATCTTATTGTTCTGCATGTCGAAGGTCACATCGGACATGTGCAGGAAATAGTTGGCGAAATATTCCTTGATGATATAGCCTTTGTAGCCGCAGCAAACCACGAAGTCGTTGATGCCGTGAGCCGAGTAGATTTTCATGATGTGCCAGAGTATTGGCCGTCCGCCGATCTCGACCATCGGTTTTGGACGGGTGGAAGTCTCCTCGCTGATCCGCGTACCCAAGCCGCCCGCCAGAATGACTGCTTTCATTATCGCTCCTTACAGTTCGGCCAGCGCGGCAAACGCTTCCGGTATCGGGTAATGATGGTTGCCCACGAACAGCCCGTTCTGGTCGATGTGCTCTGCATTCTTCAGCGTGCCATGCACTTCCGAATCAAAATATTTCACCACTTCATTTTTGGCAAAGTTGCCCGCCACGATAGGACGGCATTCAAAACCCAGTTCATTTAATTTTGCCACCAGCGCTTTGCGCGTTAGCTTGCTGCTGGGACGGATCACCAGACTGAAGCCGAACCAGCTGCTTTCGCCGATCTCCTGCTGGATGATGATGTCGGGGTGATTGGCCAATGCCGTTTGCAGCAGCTTGCCGTTTTTGCGGCGCTCTTCGATCAACATCGGCAAACGCTTAACCTGCTCGACTCCCAGCGCGCCTTCGATCTCCAGTGGTCGTACGTTGTAACCGGGCAACACGAAACGAAACGACTCCTCGAACGGGTCATCGCTTTTGTCTCCGCACACCAGATTGTGTTTGGGCAGGTTGCGCGTCCAGCCGTGCGCACGCAAGGACAGCAGGATCTGGTACAGCTCTTCGTCGTCGGTGACGATCAGCCCGCCTTCCATGGTGGAAATATGGTGGCTGAAAAATGAACTGTAGCTGCCCATCACGCCGAAGGTGCCGGCATGTTTGCCTTGGAATTTGGCACCCATGGATTCGCAGTTGTCTTCCATCAGCACGATATCGCGTTTGCCGATGATCTGCTGGATGCGTCCGAAGTCGTTGGGGTTGCCCAGCAGATTCACCGCCATGATGGCGCGGGTTTTGTCGGTGACGGCCTGTTCCAGTTGGTCCAGATCATAGTTCAGCGTATTCAAGTTGATATCGACGAACTTGATCTTCAAGCCATATTGATACAGGGGATAGTAGGTGGTACTCCACGATACTGCGGGCACGATAACTTCATCGCCGCGCTGCAATTTCAGTTTGGCGTTTTTGGTATAAAACAGCGCAGCCACCATGAGCAAAACCGCCGATGAACCGGAGTTCACCATTACGCAATGCTTGCTGCCAACGTATTGCGCGAAATCGCGCTCAAAGTTTTGTACGTTAGCCCCCATGGTGAACATGCCGGATGCGATGACGCGTTGTATCGCATCCTGTTCTTCTTGCCCCCAAGTGGCTGTGGCGAGCGGGAATTTGAAATTCATTGCAAAAATTCCTTCAAATAAAAGTCGTAAGTTTTTTCGATACCCGTACGTAAATCGCTTTGAGCGCTCCAGCCCCATGCCTGTTGCCGTCCTACGCTCACCAGCTTGCGCGCCATGCCGACCGGTTTGCCGGTGTCGTGCGCAAAGCTGCCGGTGTAGCCCATCACTTCGGCTGCCGCCTGATAATATTCGTTGATGGTGTGATCGTGCCCCAGTCCCACATTCATCACCGGAGGCAAGGTTTCGAATTGTTCAATCGCGCGAATCAGCGCGTCCGCCAAATCACCCGCATACATGAACTCGCGCCGTGCCGTGCCGTCGCCCCATATCTCGACGGAAGTTTGTCCCACCTGTTTGGCCAAATGAACCTTGTGGATGATCGCGGGGATAAGGTGCGAATGCGCCGGATCGAATTTGTCGTGGCGGCCGTAAAGGTTGCAGGGGATGAGCGTTTTGTACTGGTAATTCGCATCTTCTCGCATGATGTATTCGCACAGCCGCGCCGTGACGACTTTGGCCAACGCATAACCTTCGTTGGTCGGTTCCAGCTCGCCTTTAAGCACCATCTCTTCTGTTAGCGGCTCGTTGTGGTTGCGCGGATACATGCAGGAGCTGCCCAGATTGAGCAGACGTTTGATGCCTGCCTGCCGCGCAGCCCAAACGATGTTGCGCCCCATATCGAGGTTTTCCAGCAGGAAGCAGACCGGCTCACGCATATTGGCTTGGATGCCGCCCACTTTGCCTGCCGCATGGATGACGATATCCGGCCGATGTTTTGCCAGATAGTTTTGCACGGCTGCGAAATCACGCAGATCCAGTTCGCCGCTGCGCGGAGCGAGCACCTCGAATTCGCCGATGGCGGGATGTTCGAGTACATTGCGCCCGACCATGCCGCCACCGCCCGTCAACAAAATTCGAGTTTTTCTCATGCTCTAACTAGGGCTTATTCGTGCGGATTAAACGCCGCATAGCCGTGTTTTTTCACCAGTTCGTCGCGCTCTGCTCCCTTGAGGTCCTCGCGCACCATCTCGCTAACCAGTTCGTCGAAACTGATTTTGGGTGTCCAGCCGAGTTTGGTTTTGGCCTTGCTCGCGTCGCCCAGCAGGGTTTCGACTTCGGTGGGGCGGAAGTAGCGCGGGTCAACCGCAACAATACATTTGCCGACAGCGTCGTAACCTTTTTCTTCCACGCCTTCGCCACGCCATTCGATGGGTATGCCGAGTTCCTTGGCGGCCGCATTGACGAAATCGCGCACGCTGTATTGCACGCCGGTGGCGATGACAAAGTCTTCCGGCTGATCCTGTTGCAACATCAGCCATTGCATCTCGACGTAGTCCTTGGCGTGTCCCCAGTCGCGCAGTGAATTCATGTTGCCCAGATATAGGCATTCCTGCAGGCCGAGTTTGATACGCGCAAGGGCGCGGGTAATTTTGCGCGTAACGAATGTTTCGCCGCGGATTGGCGACTCATGGTTGAACAGAATGCCGTTGCAGGCGTAGATGCCGTAGGCCTCGCGGTAGTTGACCGTGATCCAGTAAGCATAGAGCTTGGCCACTGCATAAGGGCTACGCGGGTAAAACGGCGTGGTCTCTTTCTGTGGGGTCTCCTGTACCAAACCGTACAGTTCGGAGGTTGAGGCCTGATAGAAACGGGTCTTTTTGGTCAGGTCGAGGATGCGGATTGCTTCGAGAATGCGCAGCGCGCCCAGCGCATCGGAATTGGCGGTGTATTCCGGCTCCTCAAACGACACCGCCACATGGCTTTGTGCCGCGAGGTTGTATATCTCGTCTGGCTGCACCTTGCGGATGATGTGCGTCAGGCTGGAAGAATCGGTCATATCGCCGTGATGCAGATAGAACGGCAATCCCTTCTCGTGCACGTCGTGGAACAGATGATCGATACGCGCAGTGTTGAACAACGAACTGCGGCGCTTGATGCCATGCACTTCGTAGCCCTTGTCCAACAATAACTCGGCGAGATAGGCGCCGTCCTGGCCTGTGATGCCGGTGATCAATGCTGTTTTTTTCGTCTCAGTCATTCCGTTCTTCCCTGAAGTAGGCTACCTGCCATAGTTGTCGTCATACCGCTGAATGTCGTCTTCGCCCAGATACTCGCCAACCTGAATTTCGACGATATGCAGCGGCTCACTGCCCAGATTCTCCAGTCGGTGCTTAGCGCCAATCGGAATATAGGTACTCTGATTTTTGTGCACGGTGATGACGTCATCACCGTTGGTAACGGTCGCGACACCTGACACTACCACCCAGTGCTCTGAACGGTGCGCATGGCTTTGCAGGCTGAGGCGCGCGCCGGGTGCGACTTCGATGCGTTTGAGTTTGAATCCTTCGGGATCTTCTTCCAGCACGGTGTAGCTGCCCCACGGGCGGTTGACCGTGGCATGGTAGATATGTTCCGTCGCGCCTTTTTCGTGCAGCGCATCGACGACTTCGCGCACGCGCTGGGTCTGGTCGCTCTTGGCGATCAGCACGGCATCGGCGGTTTCGATCACGCACAGGTCTTCCACGCCGATGGCGGCAACCAGGCGTTTTTCGGCGCGAATCAGGGAATTCTTGCAGTCGACGGCGATGACGTTGCCTTGCAGGGCATTGCCCTCGGCATCCTTGGAGGAGATCTCGTGTACCGCCTGCCAGCTGCCCACATCATTCCATCCGATATCGCAGGGAATGAGCGAGACGCGATCCGATCTTTCCAGCACGCCGTAGTCGATAGAGATCGAAGGCATGGCGGAAAAATGTTCCTCCACGGCCTGTTGGAAATTCGCACCCTGACGAGTCGCTTCCAGGATGGTGTCGAGAATATTTTGCACCCCGGGCAGAAAGCGCTTTATCTCGGCCAGGATCACCGAAGCGCGCCAGACGAACATGCCCGAATTCCAGTAGTAACCGCCCTCCTCAAGAAAGCGTTCGGCGGTGGCAAGATCGGGTTTTTCGGTGAAACGCTCAACTTCTAAAATACAGGACGGAGGGGCGAGGACTGAGGACGGAGACAAACTGCTCTCCGTTACTTCACTCGGTCCTTTTGCTTTGATATAGCCGAAACCAGTGTCCGGGCGGGTGGGCTGGATGCCGAAGGTGACCAGTTTGCCGCTTTGCGCCGCCCGGATCGCGTCGTCGAGATGGGCGCGGAACTGCACTTCATCCTTGATGATGTGGTCGGCGGGCAGCACCACCATGATGGGATCTTCGCCGTTGCGGGCAAGATAGGCGGCGGCCAGTGCGATTGCCGGCGCAGTGTTGCGGCCAACCGGCTCGTACAGCGCCTGATAAGGCAGCAGCGCGTGGTAAGCCTCGCCCTTGGCATGCGTTTCCTGCGTGACGATGAGCACGTTGCCGGACGCTATCGTGGGCGACAGCCGGTCGATAGTGGTTTGCAGCAGCGAACTGACACCGTCCAGCGCGAGAAACTGTTTGGGCAAATGCTGGCGGGAGAGCGGCCACAAGCGACTGCCGCTGCCTCCTGCAAGAATGACCGCATAAGCATTATTCATTTGCATTCTCCAGCAAACCTTTGGACTTCGCCTCACGCTGCAACTCTGCGATCTCCAGCCGCAACCGTTCGTATTCCCGCGTCTTGAATTTGAGGAACTGCACGGTGATACGCGCCTTCTCTTCGATGCCTCTGGGCGTGAGCAGATAGGCGTAGGCCAACTTGTTGTCGCTGTTGCGGAAGTTGTTGACCTTCAGACTGCCCTTTTCGACCAGGGCATTCAGACAAAAATTGATCTTGCCGAGACTAACGCCGAGCCGTTTCGCCAAATCTCTTTGCGAAAGTCCGGGGTTCTCTTCCAGGGTCTTGAGCAGACCGTAATGGGTGGTTTCGTCTAACATCCAGAAGTGTGTTCATTTGTTGAACGATGCGTATTACAACAGTTTCGGGCGGGCGGTGTCAATTGAAAAGTGTGCGCACATTAGTAGGTCGGGATTCATCCCGCCTGCGCGGGAATGACGAGTTCCGGGGCTAATGAACTTTCTGGTTTCAAATATACAAGCGGCCGGTCGGGATTCGCTACAATGCGCCATCCGAACTATTCACCATTTCCGTGACCGATACCCTTGCATCCCGATTGAACATCGCCGTCGTGCGCTTTTCCGCGCTGGGTGATGTGGTCATGGTCGCGGCGGCGGTGGATAGGCTGCGGCAGTGTCTGCCGCACGCCTCAATCACCTGGATCACCAGTCCGATGGCTTATTCTCTACTGGAGGGTATGGAAGGCGTGCATTTCGAGGTGTACGACAAACCCCGGAGCTGGGCGGATTATCGTGCCTTCTATCGTGCTTTTCGCCATCGCCGCTTCGACGTGGTGCTGGCGATGCAAGCCAACCTGCGCATCAATCTCCTCTACCCCGCGCTGAAAGCGGAACGCAAGATCGGCTTCGACCGCATCCGCGCCCGCGAAGGCCAATGGCTGTTCTGTAACCGGCGCATCCCTTTTGCGGACGAGCACCTGCTCGATAGTTTCATGGCTTTCACCGGTCAACTGGGCTGCGGCAGGCGCGCGCCGGATTGGGCGCTCCCCATCAGCGAGGCAGACCGGCACTGGGCGCAAGCGCGCCTGCAAACCCTGCCGCGCCCCCTCATCGCCATCCATCCGCATGCCAGCAAAGCCGAGCGCAACTGGCCACCGGAACGCTATGCCGCCATCATCGCCCGCCTGCGCCAGGAGCGACAGGCAGGCATCGTGCTGACCGGCGGGCCAGCAGAAGCGGAACGGGAACTGTGCGCGCGCCTCGCCGCCGCCGACCCGGCGGCCATCCTCGACCTGTGCGGACAGACCACACCCAAACAGTTGGCGGCGGTGCTCGGACAAGCCGATGCCTTGATCGCGCCGGACACCGGCGCGGTACACCTCGCCCGCGCTATGGGAACCCCGGTGATCGGACTGTATGCGGTCGCCCCCTCCAAACTCACCGGCCCGCATGGCCGCATGGAATACTGCGTCGACCGCTACCCGCAGGCACTCAAAAAGTATCTCGGCAAAGATGCCGCCCAAATACCGTGGAACACCCGCGTACACCATCCCGATGCCATGGCTCTGATTGAAGTTGAGGATGTTCTGCTTCAGTTGGAAAGATTGATGGAACAACTAGTTTAGTGTTGAATGGCTCCGCAAGTTGTACTATTATTTGTACAGTTCAAAAGGAGGTAGACATGGAAGCCATCACATACAGCCACACCCGCCAGCATCTGGCAGAGATCATGAACAAGGTGGCGGATGACCGTGCCCCGGTGCTGATCACCCGTCAGGCGGGGAATCCTGTCGTGATGATGTCGCTTCAGGACTTCAATGCGCTGGAAGAAACGGCCTATCTGATGCGCAGCCCGAAGAATGCGAAGCGGCTCATGGAATCGATCGAGCAGTTAGCCGCGCAAGGCGGACAGCAAAGAGCGCTGTTGCCCGATGCCGATTAAATTCTCCGATCAAGCTTGGGAAGACTATCTGTTCTGGCAGGTAAAGGATCGCCCTACGCTCAAGCGCATCAACACGCTTTTGCGAGACATCCAGCGTTCCCCGTTCGAGGGAATCGGCAAACCGGAACCGCTCAAACACAACCTTGCCGGTTTCTGGTCCCGGCGCATCGACGAAGAACACCGGCTGGTGTACGCAGTTCAGGACGACACCATTTTGGTTGCACAGTGTCGCTACCACTATTGAGTTCCAATGCTCAATTTCGGATAGCCGGAAATGATTGTTCCGTGAAAAAGCAGTCAAGCAATGGCATCGCGCGCGAAAAAATTGATTGAGGAAGCGAACCCGAAATGGAACGAATGAAGGGCGGAAATCGCGGAAATGACGATGGGGAAAAGGGCACATGAATATGCCCGATTCCCGTTTTGCCTACACCGCCCTGCTCTGGCTGCTGCTGCCGTATGTGTTTTTCCACTTGTTGTGGCGCGGCATCAGGCAGCGTGAATATCTGCGTCATATCGGTGAACGTTTCGGTCGTTACACGGTGCGCAGCGACCAGCCGGTCATCTGGCTGCACACGGTGTCGGTCGGCGAGACGCGCGCGGCGGCCGCGCTGGTGCAGCGTTTGCGCGAATGCTATTCCGACCACCGGATATTGCTCACCCACACCACGCCTACCGGACGCGCGGCCAGTGAGCAGCTGTATGGCGACAAGGTGCTGCGGGTGTACCTGCCCTACGATTATCCCTTTGCCACGCGCTGCTTCCTGCGCCATTTCAGGCCTTGCCTCGGCATCCTGCTGGAGACTGAGGTCTGGTTCAATCTGATCCATCAATGCCATGCCGAGGCCATTCCGCTGCTGCTGCTCAACGCGCGCCTGTCGGAAAGATCCGCGCGGGGCTATGCGCGTTTCCCGGCACTGGCCGACGAGGCGTTGCGCAAACTCAGCCGCGTCGCCGCACAAACGGCGGAGGATGCGCGGCGGCTCGCCTCGCTGGGCGCGCAAGAGGTCGTCGTGATGGGCAATCTCAAATTCGACATCGAGCCGCCTGCGGCCATGCTGCAATCGGGGCAGGCTCTGCGCGCCTCGTTCGGCACGCAACGTCCGGTCTTCCTCGCCGCCAGCACCCGCGAAGGCGAAGAGGCCTTATTGCTGGCCGGCTTAACCCAGAATCAAGCTATCGTAAATTCCGATGACATCTCCAGATCGAAACCGTTGCTGGTCGTGATCGTGCCGCGCCACCCGCAACGCTTCAATGAAGTCGCTGCCCTGATCGGGCAGCACGGTTTCCGCTGGCAACGCCGCAGCGCGAACGAAGCCATCGCGCCCGATACCCAGATCGTGCTGGGCGACAGCATGGGCGAGATGTTCGCCTATTACGCCGCGTGCGACCTCGCATTCATCGGCGGCAGTCTGCTGCCTTTCGGCGGACAGAACCTGATCGAAGCCTGCGCCGTGGGCAAGCCCGTGCTCATCGGGCCGCATACCTACAACTTTGCCCAAGCCACAGAACAGGCACTGGCCTGCGGTGCGGCCACCCGCATCGCGGATGCCGGCGAACTCGTGCAACAACTCGAAGCGCTACTGCACGATCCCGCCCGGCTGGAACACATGGGCCAGGCCGGCATCGCGTTCGTCAACGACAATCGCGGCGCGACAGGCCGGGCGATGACGCTCGTCGAAGCGGTTTATCCCTGTAGGTCGGGATTCATCCCGACAGATTTCTCTGGTTTGTCGGACTGAAGTCCGACCTACAACCCCATCCCTTCGTAGGTCGGGATTGAGCATGTGTTGTTGTGGCTTCAGCCCCTTACCCCCGCAGGGGGCAAGAACCTCGTCGAGGCAACCACGGCCTACTCCTTGCGGGTGCATCCCGACAGGTTTCCCCAATTCAGCGAGGTAAACCCCCTGCGATGCCGTTTGGCCTTTGCGGCAATCATGCAGAACGGAGAGCATCGCGGACGTTCCCCACTTTGAAAAAGGGGGGCTAGGGGGGATTGGCGAAAGGATGGGTAACGCCAAGTATTCAAATCCCCCTCGGTCCCCCTTTGATAAAGGGGGAAGTCGTGAGTGCCGCCGGGGTGCATCCCGACGTGTCTTGTCGCCGAAGCGCCTTCCAATCCGGTAAAATCCCGCCCATGAAAAAAATCCTCATTACCGGCGGTGCCGGATTCATCGGCTCTGCCGTCGTCCGGCAATTCCTCGGTGATACCGATTGCAGCGTGGTCAATGTCGACAAGCTGACCTACGCGGGCAATCTGCAATCGCTGGTTTCTGTGGCGGACAATCCGCGCTACCGCTTCGAGCGGGTCGATATCTGCGATGCCGCCGAAGTGGCGCGCGTGTTCCGCGAACACCAGCCCGACGCGGTGATGCATCTGGCCGCCGAATCGCATGTGGATCGCTCCATCTCCGGCCCGGCCGATTTCATCCAGACCAACATCGTCGGCACCTACACCCTGCTGGAAGCCGCGCGCAGCTACTGGAACGGTCTGGCCGCGGCCGACAAGACCGCCTTCCGTTTTCATCACATCTCCACCGACGAGGTATACGGCAGTCTGGGCGATGAGGGTTTCTTTACCGAAGCCACCGCCTACGAACCCAATTCGCCCTACTCCGCCAGCAAGGCCTCCAGCGACCATCTGGTGCGTGCCTGGCACCACACCTACGGTCTGCCGGTAGTGACCACCAACTGTTCGAACAATTACGGCCCGTACCACTTCCCGGAAAAACTCATCCCGCTGGTGATCCTTAATGCGGTGAACGGCAAGCCCCTGCCGATCTACGGCAAAGGCGACAACATCCGCGACTGGCTCTACGTTGACGACCACGCCCGCGCCCTGCGTCTGGTGCTGGAACGCGGCGAACCGGGCGAGACCTACAACATCGGCGGATGGAACGAAAAGACCAACCTCGATGTGGTGCAGGCCATTTGCACCATCCTCGACGACCTGCACCCGCAAGGCGCACCGCACAGCCAGCTCATCACCTTCGTGGCCGACCGCCCCGGACACGACAAACGCTACGCCATCGACGCCTCGAAAATCGCCCGGGAATTGGGCTGGAAACCGCAGGAAACCTTTGAAAGCGGCCTGCGCAAAACCGTCGAGTGGTATCTGCAAAACGGCGACTGGGTGCGCGGCGTGAGCAGCGGCGAGTACCAGAATTGGGTGCAGCAGAATTACACGAACAGGGAGGCCGTATGAAAGGCATCATCCTCGCCGGCGGTTCCGGCACGCGGCTTTATCCGGTGACGCAGACGATTTCCAAGCAGTTGCTGCCGGTGTATGACAAGCCGATGATCTATCACCCGCTTACCACGCTGATGCTGGCGGGGATACGCGATGTGCTGGTGATCTCCACGCCGCAGGATACGCCGCGCTTTCAGCAGTTGTTGGGCGACGGCGCGCAGTGGGGGATGAATTTTTCCTATGCGGTGCAGCCTTCGCCGGATGGTTTGGCGCAGGCTTTTATCATCGGCGAATCTTTTATCGGCAACGATGCGTGTTCTCTGGTGCTGGGCGACAACATCTTTTACGGGCATGCCTTCGATTCGCTGTTGACACCGGCGGCCAGCAAGACCAGCGGCGGCACGGTGTTCGCCTATCATGTTCAGGATCCGGAGCGTTACGGTGTGGTGGAGTTCGACGCATCGGGTCGCGCGCTCAGCATCGAAGAAAAACCGCTCACGCCAAAGTCAAACTATGCCGTTACCGGGCTTTATTTTTATGATAACGATGTGGTGAAGATCGCCAAATCGATCCAGCCTTCCGCGCGCGGCGAGCTGGAGATCACCACGGTCAACCAGATTTATCTGCAACAGGGCAAGCTGGATGTTCAGGTGATGGGGCGGGGTTATGCCTGGCTGGATACCGGCACGCATGAGTCGTTGCTGGAGGCTTCCATGTTCATTCAGACGCTGGAGAAACGCCAGGGGTTGAAGATCGCCTGTCCGGAAGAGATTGCCTATCGCCGCCGTTACATCACGTCGGCCCAGCTGGAAGCGTTGGCGCAGCCGCTGGCCAAGAACAGTTATGGCCGCTATTTGCTCAATCTGCTGAAAGAGGGGATTTGAGATGCAGGCTATTCCAACCGCCATTCCCGATCTGCTTATCATCGAGCCCAAGGTGTTTGGCGATGCGCGCGGTTTTTTCTACGAGAGTTTTAACCTGAAAGCGTTCGGGCAACTGACGGGGCGCTCTGTCGATTTCGTGCAGGATAACCATTCCTGTTCGGCGCAGGGGGTGTTGCGCGGTTTGCATTATCAGGTCAATCAGGTTCAGGGCAAGCTGGTGCGCGTGACGCGCGGCGAGGTGTTCGATGTGGTGGTGGATATCCGCAAATCGTCACCCACCTTCGGCCAGTCGGTCGGGATCAATCTGTCCGCCGAGAACAAACGCATGCTGTGGATACCGGAAGGTTTCGCCCACGGTTTTCTGGTGCTGTCGGAGCAGGCGGAGTTTCTCTACAAGACCACCGATTATTGGGCGCCGGAGCATGAGCGCTGCATCGCGTGGAACGATCCCGATCTGGCGATAGACTGGCCGCTTTCTGTTGCGCCGCTGCTTTCCGCCAAGGATGCGGCCGGCACGCCGTTCCGTCAGGCCGAATTGTTTGCATGACCACGGTTCTGCTGACCGGAGCCGGCGGGCAGGTGGGATGGGCGTTGCGGCGCGCGCTCCCGGCTTCTTGTACCGTGATCGCGCCGGGTCGGGATCTTCTCGACCTGTCCGATCCCGACTCGATACGCCGCGCGGTGCGGGAGTGCCGCCCGGATATCATCCTCAATCCGGCCGCTTACACGGCGGTGGACAAGGCCGAGTCCGAGGCTGATCTGGCGATGGCGGTGAACGGTGTCGCGCCCGGCCTCTTCGCGGAGGAGGCCGAACGCCTGGGTGCGCTGCTGGTGCATTACTCCACCGATTATGTCTTCGATGGCGAAAAGTCCTCGCCCTATACGGAAGAAGACGTGCCGAATCCGCAAAGCGTGTATGGCCGGAGCAAGCTGGCGGGCGAGCGGGCGATACAGGCGGTGGACGGCAACTACCTCATTTTGCGTACCAGCTGGGTATACGGGGAGCACGGGGGAAATTTCGTGAAGACCATCCTGCGGCTGGCGAGAGAGCGCGATGAACTGCGCATCGTCGCCGACCAGTTCGGCGCGCCGACTTGGGCAAGATCGCTGGCGGAGAGCACGGTGCGGATACTGAATTTGTCATCCGACAGCGCGACAACGCAAAGCAAAGGCGTCGCAGGTCGGGATGAATCCCGATATGTCGGACTCAAGTCCGACCTACGGATGACAGATCGTAGCGGCATCTATCACCTGACGGCGGCGGGGCGCACCAGCTGGCATGAATACGCGCAGGAGATCGTGCGTCTGGCGCGACAGTACGACGCGTCGCTGGCGGACAAGCTTCTCGCCATCCACCCCATCGCCACGCACGAATACCCGGTCCCCGCCAAACGCCCCGCCAATTCCGTACTCGACACCGGCAAACTCACGCGAACCTTCGGCCTGACTCTGCCGCAATGGCAGGACGATCTCGCGGCCTGCGTGAAGGCGTTGTATCAGGAAGCAGACGCGGAATGATGCCGGGGGACTCACCAAGGTTTGACCTTTGCGACGCTCATGCAGAATGGAGAGAGTCGCGGATGTTCCCCACTTTGAAAAAGGGGGGCTAGGGGGGATTGGCGAAAGGATGGGTAACTCAAAGTTTTTAAATCCCCCTCAGTCCCCCTTTGATAAAGGGGGAAGTAGAGAGTGCCGCCGGGGGCGGCTCATGGTTTTATTGTGACCTCCTTTGAGGGGCGCACCCAATAAGCCTGTCCCGAGCCGTTAACTCGTCATTCCCGCGCAGGCGGGAATCCAGCTAGTGCAATGCCTGGTTGACTCTGGCCAGATCGTCTTCGCCGAGGGCGCCGACGGCGGCTTTCAGGCGCAGTTGGCTGATGAGGTAGTTGTATTGCGCCTGATAGAGGTCGCGGCGGGTGGAGTACAGTTGCTGTTGCGCGTTGAGTACGTCGAGGTTGGTGCGGACGCCGACTTCTTGGCCGAGTTTGCTGGCTTCCAGCACGCTGTCGCTTGAGGTCAGTGCCTGTTGCAGTGCCCGGACTTGGGCGATGCCGCTGACGACGCCGAGGTAGGCTTGGCGTGTCTGGGTGGCGACGGTGCGGCGGGCGTTTTCCAGCTCTTCTTTGGCGCGGTTGCGGTTGGCTTCGGCTTCGCGCTGGCGCGAGGTCGTGGCTCCGCCGGAAAACAGGGGCAGGTTCAGTTGCACGCCGATGCTTTTGTTTATGCTGTCGCTACCGGGGCCGAAGGCGCTGCCGCCCGCGTAGTTCTCGGAATAATTGGCGACCAGATCGACGGTGGGGTAATGTCCACCGCGATTGCGCGCGACTTCTTTTTCGGCGATCTCGGCTCCCGCCTGGGCGATGGCGAGTTGCGGGTTGTTCAGCTGCGCGTCGTCCACCCATTTTTCCATGTCGGCGGGTTGGGGGGCTTCCAGTTTGAATTCCTTGCCCAGTGTGTTGAGTTCCTTGGGCATGGTGTTGAGCAATTGTTGCAGGGAGCGGCGCTTGATTTCCAGATTGTTCTGCGCGGCGATCTCCTGGGCGCTGGTCAGGTCATGGCGCGCCTGTGCTTCGTGGGTGTCGGTGATGGTCGCGCTGCCCACTTCGAAATTGCGCTTGGCCGCTTCCAGTTGTTCGGTGATGGCGGTCTTCTGCGCCTCGGCCAGTTGCACGCTGTCCTGTGCGATCAGCACGTCGAAATAGGCCTGCGCGACACGCAGGATCAAGTCCTGTTCGGCGATCTTGAATTGCGCTTCGGTCTGCGCCACCTGCAATTCGGCTTCGGTGTAGGCCACCCAGTTCTGCTGGCGGAACAGCGGCTGGGACAGTGTCAGGCTGTAGCCGTGGGAGTTGTAACGCTGGTTGCCGCCGGGAAAGGGCGCGGCCCCCCGGTAACTGACGGTCTGGTCGTTGAAGGTGCTGTTGGCGCTGAGGTTCAGGCTGGGCATCAACGGGGCGCGACCCTGCGGCAGTTTTTCCTGCCCGGCTAGCTGCGCGGCACGCGCGGCGGCGAAGACCGGATCGTTCGCCTGGGCGGCACGGAAGGTCTCCAGCAGATCGGCAGCCTGCGCCGGCACCGCTGTGACCAGCAGGACTGCGAGAAGACAGGGTTTGAGTTTCATTGGCTTTGCATACTCCGCATATTAGGTTTTGCTAATACTACAGCTTGAACCGGTGTTGTGCAATCACCGCCGAGCTTAGTGTGGTGCTGCAATCTTGACGGTACTTAATGCGCAACCTCTTGTAGGTCGGGCTTTAGCCCGACATGTCGGGTTGAAACCCGACCTACGATGCAGCGTTAACCGATGGTATAAGTTCCACATAGCGTGCAACACTGCACTATTACTTCATCCTGCGGGAGCGTATCCCGCCGCGCCTGGGGTTCTACCGCTTGCCGTTCCCGCCAAGCGACCGGTTCAAAACACGAAGCGTTGCGGTTGGGCGGCATTCTGCAACGGGGCGACGCACGTTTCCAGAATGGTGCGGGTCTCAAAGGTGTCGGTGGCGACTCTGGTGATCAGCTTGGCTTCCATCATCGGCGCGTCACCAACGATGGCAAACAAGCGCCCGCCGATGTTCAGGCGGCTTCGGAATGTTTCCGGCAGCACCGGCGTGGAGCCAGTCAGCACGATCACATCGTAGCTTGCCGTGCCCCAACCCTGTGCCGCATCGCCGATCTCAAGCGTGACGTTGTCATGCGGGTGGGCGGAAAGATGTTGTTTGGCCAGTGCGCCGAGTTCCGGCACGATCTCGACCGAGGTGACATGTCCCGCCAGTGCCGCCAGCAGAGTGGTGAGAAAGCCGCTGCCGCTGCCGACTTCGAGCACCTTGTCGCCGCGGCAGAGGTGCAGTTCCTGCAACACGCGCGCTTCCAGCTTGGGCGGCCACATGGCGGCACCGTGACCGAGCGGGATCTCCAGATCGGCGAATGCCAGTTCCTTCATCTCCGTCGGGACGAACTGTTCGCGCCGCACATGCTTGAGCAAGGCGAGCACGCGACCCTCCAGCACTTCGCACGGACGGATCTGCTGCTCGATCATGTTGAAGCGCGCTTGTTCTACGTTGTGCATCACTCTCTCCTGAATTCCGGTTAACCGATATTTTTGGTGGTATTTGCCGGGGCAGTATAGCAACACCACCTGACTGGCTCAACCGCCGCACCCTGCCTTGCCCTGTGCTAGCATACCAGCCATTCCGACGGAGTGTGGATATGTACCTGAAGTTTGCCCCGATATTGTGCTGTCTGTTCGCCCTGCCGGCCTTTGCCGCACCCGCCCTGCAGACGCAGTCTCTGCAAGAGATCGCGATCTTTCCCGAACGCAGCGCCTCGGCCCAGGTGGTCAGCCTGAACGAGAGCCGCCTGTCAGCGGAGATCGCCGCGCGGGTCGAGCGTATCCTCGCCGAGCCGGGCCAGACCGCCGCCAAGGGGGGGCTCCTGATGCAGTTGGATTGCCGCGATTATGTTCTGGCCGCAGAAAGTGCCGAAGCCGCGTTGCGGGCCAGCGAAGCGCGTGCCAGACTGGCCGAGTTGCAACTGGCGCGCAGCCGCACACTGGCCGAAAAGCATTTCATCTCTCCGGCAGGACTGGACACCCAGACGGCATCGACCGAGGCCGCACGCGCCGAAGTGGCGATCAGCCGCAGCGCGCTGAAGACCGCGCGGAATACCCGCCGCAAATGCGATATCCGTGCGCCGTTCCCCGCCGTGGTGCTGGAACGTATCGCGCAGGTGGGCGAGATGGTCGCCCCCGGCACGCCGCTGCTGGCGGTGCGCGATCTGTCGCGCATCGAGATCCGCGCCGAGGTGCAGGAAAAGGACGCCGGACTGGCGAACGCCACGGAGATATCCCTGCTGACGCCCGGCGGCAGCTACCCGCTGAGTCTGGTCCGCCTGTCTCCCGCGATGAGCAAATCCACCCGTTTGCTGGAGGCGCGTCTGCGCTTCAAGGGAACCGCCGCAATGAGCGGCAGCAGCGGACGCGTGCAATGGCGCAGCACTGTGAGACACCTGCCGCCGTCGCTGGTGGTGCGGCGCAACGGCCAGCTCGGCGTGTTCGTGCTTGAGCAGGACAAGCCGCGCTTCCTGCCCCTGCCGCAAGCCGAGGAAGGCCGCCCGGTCGCCGTTCCGGAATTGCCCGCCGACACCCGCATCGTCGTCAAGGGACAAGAGACGCTGTGAGATTTTTCGCCGCGCTGATCCGTAACCATCCGTTCGCCAACATCGCTTTTGCGGTGGTGCTGATCATGGGCATGCTGTCCTACAATATGATGCCGCGCGAACGCGACCCGGAGATCAATTTCAACTGGCTGGTGATCACCGCCGTGCTGCCGGGGGCTTCGGCGCAGGATGTGGAAAAGAACCTCACCGATCCGCTGGAAGAGGCCATCGCGCGCATTCCCGATATCCGCTTCGTCTCCAGCACCAGCCGCGAGGGGGTCGCCAGCATACTGGTGCGCTTCCGCGATATCTCCGAGCGTATCTACGACAAGCGCATCAACGACATGCGCCGCGAGGTGCAGGCCGCCGCCGACCGTGAACTGCCGCGCGACGCGACGCGTCCGGAAGTCTTCGAGATCACCACTTCCAACGGTTTCCCCACCGCGATGATCCTGGTGGAAGGCAATGATTTTGACGAGACCCTGCGCAGCCATGCGCGCCGCATCAAGTCGGATATCGAGCGCATGCCGGGTGTGGACAAGGTGCTCACCACCGGGCTGTCCGACCCCGAACTGCACGTCGAATTCCGCCCCGATGCGCTTGCCGCACGCGGCCTGAGCGCGAGCGATCTGGCGGATTCGGTGGGCGGCTGGTTTCGCGACACTCCCGCGGGCCGCGTGCGCGTGGGCGACGACGAATGGCTGTTGCGCGTGATCGGGCAGGACAGCGACCCGGGCTATCTGGCCGGGCTGACCGTGTTTCCCCCCCAGCACAGCGCGCAGGCGATCCCGATAGAGGCTGTGGCGGAGGTGGCACGCGGGCGCGAAAAAGCCGGCAGTCTGGTTTCCCGCAAGGGTCGTCCCGGCGTGCTGCTGGCCGTCAACAAGAAGAACTACACCAACACGCTGGAGCTGGTGCAGCGCATCAACGCCTACCTCGCGCAACAGGACGCGCGCGTCACCTCTTCCGGCGTGCAGCTGACCCTGCTCGACGACCAGACCGTGCCGACCCGTCAGGCCATCAGCCTGATGGAACGCAACGCCCTGCAAGGACTGATACTGGTGCTGCTCATCACCTGGCTGTTCCTCGGCAGCCGCATCGCCACCCTGATCGCACTGGGCATCCCCTTCTCCCTGCTCGGCACTTTCTGGATATTGAACAGCCTCGGCTACACGCTCAATCTCACCGTGCTGCTCGGCGTCATTATCGCGCTCGGCATGCTGGTGGATGACGCGGTGGTGATCGTGGAAGATATGTATTTCCGCATCGCGCGCGGCGAGTCCGCAATGGAATCCGCGCTCAATGCCATCCGCAGCGTCGGCTTGCCTGTGCTTGCCTCGGTACTTACCACCATCGCCGCTTTTTTGCCGCTGATGCTGTTGCCGGGCATCATCGGCGACTTTATGAAAGTGGTTCCTTTCGTGGTGACGCTGGCGCTGCTGATCAGCCTGCTTGAAGCCTTCTGGATGCTGCCCACGCACGTGGTCGCCCTGCGCATGGACTTCAGCCGACCCTCGCGCCTGCACGGCTGGCGCACGAGTTTCACCCACAGCCTGCGGCTGCGCTATTCGCGCTGGCTGCTGTGGTCTTTGCGCCACGCGCGCAAGACGCTGGCCATCATCGTCACGCTGTTCGTGCTGGCGATGGGCTCGGTCGTCGGGGGGCTGGTCAAGACCAATTTCTTCGCCTTCGATCCGATGCGCCTGTTCTATGTCAGCATCGATATGCCGCCGGGCACCGCTATCGAAACCACCCTGCGCGAAGCCGAACAGCTGGAAACCGCCGTCAGGAAATACCTGCGCCCCGAAGAGACGCGCGCCGTCGCCTCCTATGCCGGAGTGAAGTTCACCGATACCGAGCCGCTCTACGGAGATGCCTACGGCCAGACCGTGGTGTCGCTCCTCCCCCGGGTGGGCGGCATGCGTGATGCCGATGTTATCGTCGAGGCGATGCGCAAAGACATCGAAGCCTTGCCGCTGAAAGGCAAGGTATCCTTCTTCGTCATGTCCGGCGGGCCTCCCTCGTCCAAGCCGGTCAAACTGCGTCTGCGCGGTGACGACTATGCCGAACTGCGCCGCGCCGCGGATGCCCTGCGCGCCAAAGTGGCAGATGTCCCCGGCATACGCGACCTCGGCGACGATGATCTGCCGGGCCGCCATGAACTGGTGCTGCAAGTCGATACAGAGGCCGTAAAAGCCACCGGCTTGTCCCCGGTGGCCGTGGCCCGCCTGGTGCGCCTGCACAGCGAGGGGGAGATCGTTGCCAGCACGCGCAGCGAGGGTGAGAAGATCGAGGTGCGCGTGCGCGCCTTGGGATATCCGCTCGGGGACGTTGAAGACGCGCTTGCGGTTCCGGTCGCGCTGCCCAACGGTGGCACCACCACCCTTGCCAGCCTGGTGAAAACCGAAGCGCGCATCGCCAAGGGGGTGATCAAGCATTACGACCTGCGCCGCGCCATCACCATAGAGGCCGATCTCGACAAGACAGTCACCGACACGCTTACCGCCAATGCGCTGGCGCGCGAAGCCTGGCAGGGTGTCGCGGCGAACTTCCCCGGCGTGGCGATCGATTACTCCGGCGAGATGGATGACATCCAGGAGAGCCTGGACTCGATGCTCCTGCTGTTCCTGCTCGGCGTGGGCCTGATCTATCTCATCCTCGCCACGCAGTTCCGCAGCTACTGGCAACCGTTCATGATCATCAGCACCGTACCCATGGCCTTTACCGGCGTGGCTTTCGGTCTGCTGCTGTCGGGAAATCCGCTCAGCCTGTACACCCTGTACGGGGTCATCGCGCTGGTCGGCATTGCGGTGAATTCCGCCATCGTTTTGATCGATGCCGCCAACCAGCGCCGCGCCGACGGCATGAGCATCATTCATGCTGCCGTGTATGCGGCACGGCGGCGCGTGGTACCCATCCTCATTACCACCACGACCACCATAGGCGGACTGATTTCGCTGGCGCTGGGATTGGGCGGGAAATCGCTGATCTGGGGGCCGGTCGCTTCTGCCATCGTATTCGGGCTGAGCATCTCAACCGTGCTCACCCTGTTCGTCGTGCCGCTGCTCTATGTGCTGGTGATGAAACCCTACCAGCGGCAGGCCTAAATTTGCTTTTCACGCGCCTTTCCAGTACCTTGCGCCCCTCGCTAGGGGTCTCCGCAAATCGGAGTGAGACACACCCTTTGAACCTGTACGGGTCATGCCGTCGTAGGGAAGCATCCACCGGTGCTCCCCGTTATTTTGGAGCATCACATGAACGCCAATCCCCAATTCCTCGCCACCGCCGCCCACGTCGATGAGGCTGCGGTCAAGCCGCTGCCGAACTCCCGCAAAATCTACGTCGAAGGCTCACGCCCGGACATCCGCGTGCCGATGCGCGAGATCACCCTGACCGACACCCACCTGAACAACGGTATCGAGAAGAACCCGCCCATCTACGTGTACGACTGCTCCGGCCCCTATACCGACCCGGATGTGAAGATCGACATCCGCTCCGGCCTGGAAGAGCTGCGCGCACCGTGGATCGCCGAGCGCGACGATACCGAAGTGCTGCCGCGCCTCAGTTCCGACTACGGCCAGCAGCGTCTGGGTGACCCGGCGTTGGCTGATATGCGTTTCAATCTGAAGCACTCGCCGCGCAAAGCCAAGCCGGGCATGAACGTGACGCAGATGCACTACGCGCGCAAGGGCATCATCACGCCGGAGATGGAATACATCGCGATTCGTGAGAATCAGAAGCGCGACGGTCTTTCCGAAATGATGCTCAAACAGCATCCCGGCGAGAACTTCGGCAAGGCGATGCCGAAAGAAATCACGCCCGAGTTCGTGCGCAGCGAAGTCGCTGCCGGACGCGCGGTGATCACCACCAACATCAACCACCCCGAATGCGAGCCGATGATCATCGGCCGCAACTTCCTGGTGAAGATCAACGCCAACATCGGCAACTCCGCGCTCGGTTCCAGCATCCAGGAAGAAGTCGAGAAGATGACCTGGGCCATCCGCTGGGGCGGCGACACGGTGATGGATCTGTCCACCGGCAAGAACATCCACGAGACGCGCGAGTGGATCATCCGCAACTCGCCCGTGCCCATCGGCACCGTGCCGATCTATCAGGCGCTGGAAAAGGTGAACGGCAAGGCCGAAGACCTGACCTGGGAAATTTTCAAGGACACCCTGATCGAACAGGCCGAACAGGGCGTGGACTATTTCACCATCCACGCCGGCGTGCTGCTGCGCTACATCCCCATGACCGCGAAGCGCATGACCGGCATCGTCTCGCGCGGCGGCTCCATCATGGCCAAGTGGTGCCTCGCGCACCATCAGGAGAACTTCCTCTACACGCACTTCGAAGAGATCTGCGAGATCATGAAAGCCTACGACGTGACCTTCTCGCTCGGCGACGGCCTGCGCCCCGGCTCGGTCTACGACGCCAACGACGAAGCGCAGCTCGGCGAACTGAAGACATTGGGCGAACTCACCCAGATCGCGTGGAAGCACGACGTGCAAGTGATGATCGAAGGCCCCGGCCATGTGCCCATGCACATGATCAAGGAGAACATGGACCTGCAACTGAAGTGGTGCCACGAAGCGCCGTTCTACACGCTAGGGCCCCTGACACAGGACATCGCCCCCGGCTACGACCACATCACCAGCGCCATCGGCGCGGCGCTGATCGGCTGGTTCGGCACCGCCATGCTCTGCTACGTCACGCCCAAGGAACACCTCGGCCTGCCCAACAAGGCCGACGTGAAGGAAGGCATCATCACCTACAAGATCGCCGCCCACGCCGCCGACCTCGCCAAGGGCCACCCAGGCGCGCAGATCCGCGACAACGCCATGAGCAAGGCGCGCTTTGAGTTCCGCTGGGAAGACCAGTTCAACATCGGCCTCGACCCCGACCGCGCGCGCGAATTCCACGACGAGACCCTGCCCAAGGAATCCGCCAAGGTCGCCCACTTCTGCTCCATGTGCGGCCCGCAGTTCTGCTCGATGAAGATCAGCCAGGACGTGCGCGACTTCGCCGCCGCGCAGGGGATCGCCGAGGCAGAGGCACTGGCGAAAGGGATGGAAGTGAAGTCGGTGGAGTTTGTGAAGCAGGGGGCGGAGGTTTATCACAAGGCATAGTGCCAAGCTGCGTCTACCAAACAAATCTCAAGGGGATATAAATGGATGGCCTCTATGACTTGCTGAATCGCCAGATTCAAACATCCAACATTGGGCGAGATGGTTTTTTTGACATCCAAAATAATTACTTATCCCCCGGTTTTTGGACCGCGTATATTGCTAGAGCACGTGCACGTAATCTAACTTTAGAAAACCTTGCGATCCCCAATGGCACTTTAGGGTATGCCAAAGCTATTGCAATTGAGCAAGCACTTGGACAAGCAGACACTTATCTCCACGAAAGAATTCGTGCAGGCGCCAATTACAGCCCCTTGGTTTTACTTGAAAGTCGAGAAGAAACCGATGGTGCTACAGGTGAAATCAATCAATGTATACGCGGCCTTTTCGGAGAGCCTGAATATGTCGGGTTTGTTTCCAGTATGTGCGAATTGGTTGGTGATCTGCTGGACAACGTATGGTCACACGGCAAAGCAACCGGTTTTTCCATGGCTCAGAAATGGCGCGATCCGCCAGATGGGTTTCTTCTTGAATTTGCTGTTGCCGACTGTGGCTATGGCTTCCTACGCGAGTTGCAGCGCGTTGGAAAGCCAATTACTGATGACCGTGCCGCCATCGAGTGGTGCATCCAACCGGGGAATTCCACCAAAAAGCGCAATGCGGATGAGTGGGAGCAACGCTTACCACCTGATGTAATGGGTAATCCGATGGGCTCCTTTGGTCGAGTTGTAGAGACTGACAATCACCACATGGGGCTGGGGCTGGCAAAATTGATTACTGCTGTCGAACAGTTCCATGGATGGTGCTGGCTTGCCAGCGGAAATGCCATGTTATGTATCGACCCAAGCGGTCAGCGAACATATGTAACGCTTCCCATTCCATGGCAGGGGGTGGCATTAGCCTGTCGCTTTGATTCAACTCGCGTTGCAGGAGCTGCGGCCCAATACACAGAAGACGAATTCGAGGATATACTGGCCCAACTGATAAAGGATTGAACGTGTTCATTTACCAAATCAAAATCACTGATACAGATTTGGCCTCTAGGCAGGCGGCAGCTGACTTGCGCGCTCAAATCGTACAGCACGTTCTATCTGCCAATGACAGCAAAGTTTCCATTGATCTCAGCAATGTTCTTTCAATCTCAGAATCGTACGCAGACGAGCTTTTCGGTGTCTTAGCTTTACGCTATGGCTTGGAGTGGCTTACAAACTCCGTGGTAATTCATCAATCTAGTCCATTTGTATTCCGCGCCATCTCCAGTGCAATCAGGCAACGCTTGCGTTCCCAAGCGCCAGACTCGCCCGATATAGCGCTGTTAACCGCACGCAAAGCACTTAGTCAGCGACAGTCTAGAATCGCCTAGTTTTTCGTGTACTGCCGTCCCGACTGCGCCGCCTGCTGCATCGCGCCTTCCATCACCTCGCCTTTGCCCGGCATGCCGCAAGGCAAGCCTGCCGGGGTGCCGTGCGTGCAACTCGATGACGAACTGCGCTGCAAGGCTTTCGGCCAGCCCGAGCGCCCGGCTTTTTGCGCCGGGCTGCAACCTTCCGTCGAGATGTGTGGCGAGTCGCGCGAGGCGGCGATGATCTGGCTGTCACGGCTGGAACAGGCGACGAAGCCGGTATAATCGCGCCATGCAACAACGACTGAAACCCACCTCCCCCGCAACCGCCAACGCCGATACCCCCTGCACCGGGCATTGCTCCACCGCGCTGGGGGACGACGTGTGCCGCAGCTGTCTGCGCACCTTCGACGAGATCACGCGCTGGGTGGAGATGAACGAGGAGGAGCGGCGTGCGGTAAACCGGCGGATTGCCCTTGTACGTCAGCCATGATGCACGCCGCATTTCTACCCTCTCCCTAACCCTCTCCCTGCAAGGGAGAGGGAACAACGTATAGGAAATATTCCGAATTATGGACATCACCCTGCTGCTCAAAGCCGCCATCCTCGGCATCATCGAGGGGCTGACGGAATTTCTGCCGATCTCCTCCACCGGCCACCTGATCATTTTTGGTGATCTGCTCGGCTATAACGATGAGACCAGCAAGGTGTTCAAGATCGTGATTCAGCTCGCGGCGATCCTTGCGGTGTGCTGGGATTACCGCGAACGCCTGAAGAAGATGGCGCTCGGCCTGACCAGCGAGCCTGCCGAACAGCGTTTCGCGAGCCTGATTTTTATCGCCTTTCTGCCGGCAGCGGTGCTGGGGCTGATGTTCCATTCGACCATCAAGGCGCTGCTGTTCAACCCGATTACCGTCGCCACTGCGCTGATCGTCGGCGGTTTCATCATCCTCTATGTGGAGAGACGCGCTTACCATCCCAGCATTCTGTCGGTGGACGAGATGCGCTGGCAGGATGCGCTCAAGGTCGGCTTCGCGCAGGCGATGGCGATGATCCCCGGCACATCGCGCTCGGGGGCGACCATCATGGGCGGGCTGATCTTTGGGCTGAGCCGCAAGACGGCAGCGGAGTTCTCGTTCTTTCTCGCGATTCCGACGATGTTCGCCGCGACAGCCTATGACTTGTACAAAAATTGGGCGCTGCTGCGTATCGAGGACCTGCCTGTGTTCGCGGTCGGCTTCGTCGCCTCGTTCATTGCCGCGATGTGGGCGGTGAAGAGCTTCATCAAGTTCATCTCCAACCATACCTTCGTGGTGTTCGCCTGGTACCGCATCGTGTTCGGCGTGATTGTGCTGGGCACGGCCTACACCGGCGCGGTGAGCTGGTCGCCCGCCTGATCTTGCCGCAGACCTTTGGTTATTCCCCTCCTCCGGACGAGGGCCTGCGGCTGGTCTATTGCGACGACGTGCTGCTGGTGCTGGACAAACCTGCCGGGCTGTTGGCGGTGCCGGGGCGCGGCGCGGATAAACAGGACTGTCTGGCGACGCGCGTACTGCGGGAGTTTGCCGATGTGCGGGTGGTGCATCGTCTGGATATGGCGACCTCCGGCCTGATGCTGTTCGCCCGGAACGCGGAGATGCAAAGCTGTTTGTCGGGTCTGTTCCGTGATCGCCTCGTCGCCAAGCGCTATGTGGCGATAGTGACGGGCAAGCCGGAACCGGCCAGCGGCAAGGTGGCGCTACCCATTGCCGCCGATTGGCCCAACCGTCCGTTGCGCAAGGTCGACGTTGCCACAGGTAAGCCCTCGCTTACGCGCTATCGCATGCTAGAGCACGACAGCGCCTCAAATACCAGCCGCGTGGCGTTGGAGCCGGTGACCGGGCGCACCCACCAATTGCGCGTTCACATGGCGGCCATCGGCCACCCGATCATCGGCGATGCGCTGTATGGTTCAAGTGCCGGCGCGACGCGGCTGATGCTGCATGCCCGCCAGCTGAGCTTTGCGCACCCGGTCAGCGGGGAGGTGCTGGAGTTGACCGGCGAACCGCCTTTTTAATCCGGAAAGTGAGCCGCCTCCGGCGGCACTCACTACTTCACCCTTTATCAAAGGGGATAGCTTGCGAGGGGCCGGGGGGATTTGAAAACTTGGAGTTACCCATCCTTCCGCAAATCCCCCCTAGCCCCCCTTTTACAAAGTGGGGAATGTCCGCGACTCTCTCCATATTGTGTAGGTCGGGTTTTAACCCGACATGTCGGGCTGGCTTTGCATAGCCATTCGGCTAAGCTGGCACAAAACGCCAGCCAAGCCGCTGGTTAAAGCCCGACCTACGGTAAATCGCACGTTGTCATGATTTATGGGAAGCTCGATAGCGGTTGGATCAGCGTTCGGAAGCCTGCCGCTTGACGCATCGCCCCTGCCGCCCCTAGAATTCCCGACCATTCAATTCAGGAAATATCGCCATGACCACCGACATCCAGAAACTGATCCAAGAGCAAGTGACCACTCATCCGGTAACGCTTTATATGAAAGGCTCGCCACAGTTCCCGCAATGCGGGTTTTCGGCCAATGCGGTGCGCATCTTGAACACGCTGGGGGTGAAGGATTTTTACCACGTGGATGTGTTGCAGAACCCGGAGATCCGTCAGGGCATCAAGGATTACGCCAATTGGCCGACCATTCCGCAGCTTTACGTCAAGGGTGAATTCATCGGCGGCTCGGACATCATGACCGAGATGTACCAGAGTGGGGAGCTCAAACAGGTGCTGGCATCCCTCTAACTAACTAGGCCGAAATATCTAGGCATTTTGGCATATGTTGTTTTTGGAAGTTTGTGGCTATAGTCCGTCCCGAGTGTTAGACCTCGATGTTGGTAACAACTCGATTTCGTACTCTCCTCCTATTAGGGCGATCTCCGGGTCGCCCGTTTTTTTGCCCGGAGAACCTTATTTTGCGAGGTGGTTGCGCGCCCTGGCGATGGCGGCTTCCACCTGATTCGGCGCGGTGCCGCCGGTGTGGTTGCGGCTGGCGAGCGAGCCTTCCAGTGTAAGCACCTGATACACGTCGTCGGCGATATGCGTGGAGAACTGTTGCAGTTCACCCAGCTCGATGTCGGCGAGGTCGCAGCCGCGCTGCTCGGCAAAGCGCACCGCCAGTGCAACGGCCTCGTGCGCATCGCGGAACGGCGTGCCCTTCTTCACCAGATAGTCGGCCAGATCGGTCGCGGTGGCGTAGCCCTGCAAAGCCGCACTGCGCATCGCTTCCGGTTTGACCGTGATGCCGCCGATCATATCGGCGTAGATGCGCAAGGTTTGCGTCAGCGTCTCCACCGTGTCGAACAGCGGTTCCTTGTCTTCCTGGTTGTCTTTGTTATAGGCCAGCGGCTGGCCCTTCATCAGCGTCAGCAGCGCGACCAGATGGCCGTTCACGCGCCCGGTCTTGCCGCGTACCAGTTCCGGCACGTCGGGATTCTTCTTCTGCGGCATGATGGAAGAGCCGGTGCAGAAGCGGTCGGCGATGTCGATGAAGCCGAAGCGCGGGCTCATCCACAGGATCAGCTCCTCGGAGAAGCGCGACAAATGCGTCATGACCAGCGCGGCGGCGGCGGTGAATTCGATGGCGAAGTCGCGATCCGACACCGCGTCCAGCGAGTTCTCGCACACGCTCTCGAAGCCCAGCAACTCGGCGACCATCTCGCGCTTGATCGGATAGCTGGTGCCGGCCAGCGCGGCCGCGCCCAGCGGCAAACGGTTCACCCGCTTGCGGCAATCCGCGAGACGTTCCGCGTCGCGCTTGAGCATCTCGAAATAGGCCATCAGGTGATGGGCGAAGCTGATCGGTTGCGCCACCTGCAAATGGGTGAAGCCGGGCATGATGGTGTGCGTGTGGTGCTGCGCCAGATCGAGCAGCGCGCCTTGCAGGTTGGCGACGAGATGCAGCAGATCATCGATGGCGTCGCGCAGATACAGGCGCACATCGGTTGCCACCTGGTCGTTGCGCGAGCGTCCGGTGTGCAGGCGTTTGCCCGCGTCGCCGACCAGTGTGGTCAGGCGTTTCTCGATGTTGAGATGCACGTCTTCGAGATCCAGCGACCACGCGAAATCGCCGCTGATGACTTCAGCCTCGATCTGCGCGAGACCGCGCCGGATGTCGCTCAGGTCCTGCTCGGCGATGATGCCGCAGGCGGCCAGCATCTGCGCGTGCGCCAGCGAGCCCCTGATGTCGAACAGCGCCAGCTTGCGGTCGAAGTCCACCGACGCGGTATAGCGTTTCACCAGTTCCGCCACCGGTTCGTTGAAACGTCCCGACCAGGTATCTTTGTCTTGTATGCTAGCCATCTCTCGTCCAGAATTGCGGCGTGAAACCCGAGGATCCCCGCCATGAATAAGGCGCGCAGTATAAAACAAAACGCATTGCCGGACGCGTTGCCGAACTTCCGTAACCTCGGCGTGACGCTGCGCATCCTGTTGATCTGCAACGGGCTGGCCGTGTTGCAGGCGCTGCTGCTGGCCAATACTTGGCGCGATGTGCCGATGCACATGATGCAGATCGCCACGTTGCTCACGCCCATTCTGCTGGCTGGCCTGTCGCTGCTTTGGGCGGCGCAGCCGTTGCTGGCGCGCTTGAGCTATCCCCATGGTGTGCTGGCGGTGAATGTTCTGGTGGCCCTGCTGACTTTGGCTATCTATTCTCTGGCGGGTGATCTGTATCGCCCGTTCAGCCAGGATGACGGCTATTTCGATGCGGTGCGCTATACGCTGCTGGCTGTGGCGGTGTGCGTCATCCTGCTGGGATACTTCCGCTGGCGCAGCCAGGTGCTGTCGCTGGCTTTGCATGATGCGCGGCTACAGGTGCTGCGCGCCCGCATCCGCCCGCATTTTTTGTTCAACACCATCAATGCCGTGCTCAGCATCGTGCGCACCCGCCCCGCACAGGCCGAAGCCGCGCTGGAGGACATGTCCGACCTGTTTCGCATGGCGATGACGGAAGCGCAGGATCTGGCTCCCCTGCAACAGGAGATACAACTGAGCAAACAGTACCTCGCGCTTGAACAACTGCGCATGGGCGAGCGATTGCGGGTGGAATGGCAACTGACGGATGCGCCGGACGATGCGCTGATCCCGCCATTGCTGTTGCAGCCGTTGCTGGAAAATGCCGTGTACCACGGCATCGAGCCGCTGCCGCAGGGCGGAATCATCCGCATCAGCTTGCGGCGCGGTGCCGACAGTTTGCGCATCAAAGTGGAAAATCCCTGCCCGTCTGCCAGCCCAGTCGCGCACTCGGGCAATAGAATGGCGCTACAGAACATCCGCGAACGCCTGGCGCTGCTGTTCGATGTCGAAGCCCGTTATCAGGTCGAGCGCGGTGACGATTTTTACCGGGTCGAGATCGTCTTGCCCTATGTGAAGGAGAGCGATGCATGAGTACCATAGAACTCGCCCTGCGCGTATTCATCGTGGACGATGAGCCGCCCGCGCGCAACCGCCTGCGCGATCTGCTGCGCGACTGCAACGAACAACTGGCGCTGGATATCGTGGGCGAAGCCGGCAACGGCCAGGAGGCGCTGGACAAGTTGCTGGAGACCCCGGCCGATGTCGTGCTGATGGATATCCGCATGCCGCAAATGGACGGCATCGAGTTGGCGCAGCATCTGCAAAAACTGCCCAAACCCCCGGTCATCATCTTCACCACCGCCTACGATGCCTACGCGATCAAGGCATTCGATCTGCATGCCATCGACTATCTGCTCAAACCCATCCGTCTGGGGCGCTTGTTCGAGGCGCTCACCCGCGCGCGCGATGCGGTGCCGGTGCGGGTCGAAGTGCTGCGCGAGCTGTTGCCCGAACCGCGCAAACAGCTTTCCATCCACGAGCGCGGCAAGATCCATCTGGTGCCCGTCGAACACGTGTTGTTCCTGCGCGCCGAGCTGAAGTACGTCACCGTGCGCACGGTCGAACACGAATACCTGCTGGAAGAATCGCTCACCGCGCTGGAAAAGGAATTCGCCGCGCGCTTCGTGCGCATCCACCGCAACTGTCTGGTCGCCAAAGCAGCCATCGAGGGTTTCGAAAAAGGCGGCGGCGAAGAAGGCGAGGGCAGCGGCTGGATGGTGAAATTGAAAGGGCTGGACGAATTGCTCGCCATCAGCCGCAGGCAACAACATCTGGTCAAAGAGTTCAGTTAACGACGGGAGAGTATGTTCTCGGTTTTGTGGGAGCGCAGCTGAGCGTGTGCTGTTGGGGCTTCAGCCCCTTACCCCCGAGGAGCAATGACCTCTTCGAGGCAGCTACGGCCTACTCCTTGCGGGTGCACTGCGCGATTGCACAAGCGGAAAAAACTATCGTCCGGTGAACCGGACTCCCACAAAATCGTGGTTCCTGCTCATGGTTTGGTGGCGGATACCTCCCTTGCGGGAACAGTTTACTGCGCGATTACCCAACGCTAATCGAACATCTCCACCCGGTTGCGCCCCAGTTCCTTGGCGCGATAAAGCGCCTGATCTGCCTTGCCGATCAGCGCATCTACCGGTTCTTCCTTTAAGGCCGGGGCGATGCCGATCGAAATGGTCACCCGGAAAGGTTGTTCGCCGTTTTCGACTTGGCTACCGGCGATGGAAGTCCGCAATCTTTCGGCGATCGCACGCGCATCCTCGGAGCTGGTGTCCGGCAACAGCATGGCGAATTCTTCGCCGCCGTAGCGCACCAGCAGATCGTGCGGGCGCAGGTGCTTGGCCATGCTGCGGGCTACCATCTTCAGGGTGGTGTCACCCACCAGATGACCATAGGTGTCGTTCACCCGCTTGAAGTGGTCGATGTCGGCCACCATCACCGCCGTCGGCGAGCTGCTTTCCGCGCAGCGGTGCAGCGCGCGCGGGAAGGCATCTTTCATCCAGTGGCGGTTGTGTATGCCGGTGAGTGCGTCGACGCTGGCTTTGTGTTGAAACTGTGCGCGCTCGTTCTGCGACGCGATCAGCGCGCGGTTGTCGTTGCGCATGCGCCCCGCGATGATCTGCAACAGGTTGCGCGATATCTCATGGGAACTGTCCACCAGCGACCACACGGTATTGTGCGGAATCGCCAGGACGCGGGTGGGGACTGCGGCGGATACCAGCGCAGAAGGCGGTTTGCCGTCGACCAGCGAGATATCACCCACGCATTCGCCGGCTTGCAGCGAGGTGTGTTTCAACGTCTCCTGCGCGAGCAGATGGACGGTCAGCTCGCCTTCCATGATCAGGTAGAGATGGCCGTTGGCGACCTCCGGTTGCAGCAGCGTATCGCCCTCCGCCAGAGCCTGCACGGCACAATGTTCCAGAAAGTACTCCACCGAAGAGAAGTCCACCCCGTAGAACAGTCGGTTTTGCGAAATCAGCGCGTGATCCAGCGGATTCATCATTATGTCTTCTCGTTTCGAATTAACGGAACACGATGGTCTTGTTGCTGCACACCAGCACACGATCCTCTACATGGTAACGCAAGCCCCGCGCCAGCACGGTTCTTTCAATGTCGCGCCCGTAACGTACCAGATCGTCCACCGTGTCACCATGGTCGATGCGCATCGTGTCCTGCTCGATGATGGGGCCCGCATCCAGTTCGTCGGTGACGTAATGGCAGGTCGCGCCGATGAGCTTCACGCCGCGCAGATAGGCCTGATGATAGGGCTTCGCGCCGACGAAGGATGGCAGAAAACTATGGTGGATATTGATGATGCGGCCGGGGAAACGCTGGCACAGCATGGGTGGCAGAATCTGCATGAAACGCGCCAGCACCATGCTGTCACCGCGATGTTCCTCGAACAGTGCGGCGATCCTTTCGAACGCGGCAGTCTTTGCCGTTGGATCGTTACTGGGCATGTCCACATGGATAAACGGGATGCCGTGCCACTCGACAAAGCTGCGCAGATCCTCGTGATTGGAGATCACGCAGGGGATATCCACCAGCAATTCGCCGCTGCGCCAGCGGTGCAGCAGATCGTTCAGGCAATGATCCTGCTTGCTCACCAGCACCACCAGACGCTTCTTGATGGCCGAGTCGGAAAGCTGCCAGCTCATTTTGAACTCGTCCGCCAGTGTCGCGAAACGGTTACGAAACTCTGCCGCATCGAACGGCAGCGAATCGGCGCGTATCTCCTGGCGCATGAAGAATCGCTGCGCCTCCTGCTCGGTGTGATAACTCGCCTCGACAATGAAGCCGCCATGCTGCGCGATAAAACCGGTGACCGCCGCGATGATGCCGGAACGGTCGGGGCAGGAGATGGTGAGAGTGTAGTGGTGGGTGGTCATACCGGGGTTCGCTCCATTCTTTTGATTACACATGAGCCAGCGAAGGCACGCCAGCCAGCAATTTCCCGAGGCTGGTCTCTGCCATCTTCAGGTCATAAGTTGCTTGCAGATTGAGCCAGTATTGCGGCGATTGGTCGAAGGCGCGTCCGAACAACAAGGCCAGTTCAGCAGTCACCGGGCGGGATCCCTTGATGATGTGCGAGATGCGCATTGGCGACACACCGATTGCGCGCGCGAACTCGGCCTGCGAAATGCTCAGTTCGCTCAAGGTCTCGCTCAGATATTCGCCCGGATGGATTGCGGGCAGTCCATTTTTGGCCATGATGTTCTCCTAGTGGTAATCGACGATCTCGACATCGAGTGCATCGCCGTTCTCGAAACGAAAGCATACGCGCCATTGGTCGTTGATGCGGATGCTCCACTGTCCGGCGCGGTCACGCGCCAGCACTTCCAGCCTGTTCGACGGGGGCAAACGCAAATCTTCGATACGCGTGGCCGCATCCAATTGCGTTAATCGCATCGCTGCCCGCTTGAGGATGTCCGGCGGAAAGCGGCGTGATTTTCCGGTTGAATAAAATTGCTCCGTCTCTGCGGTAGCGAAGTTTCGTATCATGGGTGAACGGTAAACAAAAAGTTTATGCCGGTCAAGAGATATCTACATGTGTTCTTGCGGCAGGTGCTTCGCTTCAACAGCGCTTCCCCACAATGCCGACATGATGCGTGCGGCCTGTTCCGCATCACCGCTAGTGAAGAAACGGGTGCATTCCGTAGGTCGGGCTTGAGCCCGATTGGCTTGTCCCGGGCTTGTCGGGCTCAAGCCCGACCTACCGGCAAGTTCGGTTTCGATGCGCCGCTGCAACTGGCGCGCGACGGCCGCACCGGTATCGATCAGGGCGACCTCTTCGCCCACCACTTCGTGGATGAGCGGGGCGAGGAAGGGATAGTGGGTACAGCCCAGGATCAGCGTGTCTGCGCCGCTTGCCAGCAGGGGCGCGGTGTAGCGCTCGACCAGCGCGCGCGTCTCCGGCCCGGCGAGGTCGCCGCGCTCGACTTGTTCGACCAGACCGGGACAACCCTGGGTGACGATCTTCACGCTGCCGGCATGCTTGTCCAGCAACGCGGCGAAACGCGCGCTTTCCAGCGTGCCAACGGTGGCCAGCACGCCGACTACACCGCTCTTCGTTGCGGCGGCGGCGGGTTTGACCGCAGGCTCCATGCCGACGATGGGAATTTCGAATTGGCTACGCAACGTCGCCGCAGCCGCAGCCGTCGCAGTGTTGCAGGCGATCACGATGGCGTCCGCGCCCTGTTCGATCAGGAAACGGGTCAGCACCAGTGAGCGTTGGGTGATGTACTCGGGAGATTTGTCACCGTAGGGAACATGGCCGGAGTCGGCGATGTAGATCAGGTTCGCATCGGGCAGCGCGGCGCGGATATGGTGCAGCACGGAGAGTCCGCCCACGCCGGAATCGAATACGCCGATTGCTCTAGCTTGATCCAATGTCACTCCATGATTGAGCTGCTCGTTGAATTCCACTATTGGTTCCTTCCCCCTTTGAGGGGGAAGGTCAGGATGGGGGTTGACTCGGCGAAGGTGCAACGTTTCTACCCCCTCCCTGGCCCTCCCCCTGATGGAACTACTAGCCATTCGACTAAGCTGGCAAACAACGCCAGCCAAGTCGCTGGTTATGCCAGGGGGAGGGGACTTACAATCAGGTCTCCATGCCCTGATCGCGCAGATACTCTTCGTACGTGCCGTGGTAGTCGGTCACGCCCTTGGACGATATCTCGATGATGCGCGTCGCCAGCGAACTCACGAATTCGCGGTCATGGGACACGAAGATCAACGTGCCCTTGTACAAATCGAGCGCGGTGTTCAGCGACTCGATGGCTTCCATGTCCATGTGGTTGGTCGGCTCGTCCATCAGCAGCACGTTGGGTTTCGCCAGCATCAGCTTGCCGAACAGCATGCGGCCCTTCTCGCCACCGGACAGCACTTTTACTTTTTTCTTCACGTCGTCGCCGGAGAACAGCAAGCGTCCCAATGTTCCGCGCACGACCTGATCGTCGTCGGACGGGCCGCGCCAGTAGGTCATCCATTCCATCATGTCCATGTCATCGGCGAAGTCGGCGGCGTGATCCTGCGCGTAGTAGCCCAGCTTGGCCTTGTCCGCCCATTTGATGGTGCCAGTGTCCGCGTCGAGGTCGCCTGCGAGGCAACGCAGCAGCGTGGTTTTACCGATACCGTTGGGGCCGATGATGGCGACCTTCTCGCCCGCGTCGATGCGGAAGTTGACGTTGGAGAACAGCACCTTGTCGAAGCCCTTGGCCATCTGCTGCACTTCCACCGCAGTGCGGTGCAGCTTCTCGCGCTCGTCGTATTCGAAGCGGATGAACGGGTATTGGCGGCTGGAAGGTTTGATGTCCTCGATCTTGATCTTGTCGATCTGGCGCGCACGACTGGTTGCTTGTTTGGCCTTGGAGGCGTTGGCCGAGAAGCGCGCCACGAAGGCTTTCAGTTCAGCGACTTTTTCCTTGGCCTTGGCATTGTCCGACGACTGTTGCTCGCGTGCCTGCGTGGAAGCCAGCATGTAGTCGTTATAGTTGCCCGGATACACGGTGATCTTGCCGTAGTCCAGATCGGCCATGTGCGTACACACGCTGTTCAGAAAGTGTCGATCATGCGAGATGATCACCATCGTGCAGTTGCGCGCGTTGAGGATGTCTTCCAGCCAGCGGATGGTGTTGATGTCCAAGTTGTTGGTCGGCTCGTCCAGCAGCAGGATGTCCGGGTTGGAAAACAGCGCCTGCGCCAGCAGCACGCGCAGCTTGAAGCCGGGAGCCACTTCGCGCATCGGGCCGTTGTGCAGCTCAATGGCGATGCCCACACCCAGCAGCAGTTCGCCCGCGCGCGGCTCGGCGGTGTAGCCGTCGTATTCGGCGAAGGTCGCTTCCAGATCGGCGGCGCGCATGTAATCTTCTTCCGAGGCATCCGGGTTCGCATAGATCGCATCGCGTTCCGACATCGCCTCCCACATCTCCGCATGCCCCATCATCACCACGTCCAGCACGCGCCTGTCTTCGTAGGCGAACTGATCCTGGCGCAATTTACCCAGACGCTCGTTCTTGTCCAGCATCACCTCGCCCGAAGATTGTTCCAGATCGCGCCCGAGGATCTTCATGAAAGTGGATTTGCCGCAGCCGTTCGCGCCGATCAGGCCGTAGCGGTTACCGTCGCCGAACTTGACGGAAACGTTCTCGAACAACGGCTTGGCGCCGAACTGCATGGTGATATTAGCGGTGGAAAGCATGGTGTGGCCTTGAAAATTAAGGCGCGCATTCTACCATCAGCTTGAATCCAAATTTTGGGAGCGCGGTATTTAATGAACGATGCGAGATGAAGCGGAGTGCTGTTGTAGGAGCTCGGTTGAGCGTGTGCTGTTGGGCCTTCAGCCCCTTACCCCCGAAGGGGGCAAGAACCTCTTCGAGGTAACCACGGCCCGCTCCTTGCGTGTGTATCCGCGCGATGATTTTCTGCGAGGCTCTCTATAACTTGGTACACCTGCAAGAAGTGGACCGCGAGCATACTGGCGGTCAATTACCTGACAAGTACTCTCGGTTATTAGGTAAAAAATATAAGGCCTAGATACTTTCCACGCTTGCAAGGGTAAGAATGCTCTGCGATTATATTGGGGCGACCAAGTTTCGATTACGTCCGTGGCATGCGTGCAAAAAACGCGAGGTATCTCGGGTCTGGTCTGGTGTGCGTTGTTTCTCTATTTCTTAATTGGGGGTTTGTGATGAAATCGACTCGTGGTCAAAGTTTCAAGCTGCAGATGCAAAAGGGTTTCACGCTGGTAGAGCTGGCCATCGTGCTGGTGATCGCCGGCATTATTCTGGTGGGCGTGCTGAAAGGCACCGATGCCATTAACAAGGCCAAGGTAGAGCGCATGGTGGCCGACATCAAGGGGTTGCAAGGTTCGGCGCTGGAATTTCAAAAGCGCAATGGCCGCCTGCCGGGCGACTGCAACAATAACGGGGTTGTGCAGTTGGCGATTTCTGTTGCCACGACTATCGGTGTCAACAACACCGTGGATAAGGTGATCCGTAACCCGGAAACCTTGGCCGTATGCGGGCAACCTACTGCCACAACGGTGGTTTATAAAGATGATCTGGTTTCTGGTGGAACGAGCCCAACGGGGCCGTTAATGGCATCTGGTGTTGCTGTAACTGCGCCGTTAGCAGCCGCAGCTGCAAGTGAATACAATCTGCCGTGGAATGAGATGCGTCGTGCCGGCATCATGGACGGCAACCGTACCAACGAAGAGTTGGCGCGTCATGGCTTTAACGATATCTACGCATTTAGCTCTATGCGGATTGCTGCTGCGGGCACCACCCCAGAAACAAAAGCCAACGTCATCGTGGTGTACGGTATTCCGGTGTGGATGGCAGAAGCCATTGACGCTCAAATCGACGGCGTGGCGACCAGCTATGGCGACGACACCGTAGCCGGTCCGGCTGCTACGGGTCGTGTGCGTTTGTGGTCTGAAAATATGACGATGGGAACTGCGGGATCGGGGGCTGGTAATGATGCTTCTGCTCCGTTTGCGTATGTAGCCGGTGGTCAATTCGGTACCGATCGTGATCTGCTGGTGTCGATTTCCTACCAGTACGATCCTCTGAAACTGGTGAAGTAAAGGGTAGTTCGCCCGCCGTTTAAGGCGGCGGGCGATTGACGTACATTGCTGCAATAAACTCTGTGGTTGTTAAGGAGATTCATAATGAAATCGACTCGTGGTCAAAGCATCAAGATGCAAATACAAAAGGGTTTCACGCTGGTAGAGCTGGCCATTGTGCTGGTGATCGCCGGTATTATTCTGGTGGGTGTGCTGAAAGGTACCGATGCCATCAATAAGGCCAAGGTAGAGCGCATGGTCGCTGATATCAAGGGGCTGCAAGGCTCGGCGCTGGAGTTTCAAAAGCGCAATGGCAGATTGCCGGGCGACTGCAATAACAATGCCGTCATCGAATTGGCCATCTCGGCGGTAACCACGGCGGGCATAGACGGCGTGCTCGACAAAGTAGTGCGTACTCCAGACACGCTGCGCGTGTGCGGAACCCTTACAGCTCCTGCAACGATGGACGATATGGCAAATAACACGTCTACGCTCACTGGTGCAGCAGATAAATTCAACTTGCCGTGGAACGAAATGCGTCGCGCGGGTGTGGTGGATGGTAACCGTACGAACGAAGAGTTGGGGCGCCATGGTTTCAACGACATCTATGCCTTCAGTGCGATGGCCTCTGTAGCGGCTGGCACGGCACCGAATGCCAACGTGATTGTGGTGTATGGCATTCCGGTATGGATGGCAGAAGCGATTGATGCGCAGCTCGACGGCGTTGCCACTAACTATGGCGACACTAGCGTAAACGGCCCGGCTGCGACGGGTCGTGTGCGTCTGTGGGCAAATAACACGACTGGCAAAAACGTGACTGTAGGTACAGCTACCAACGCTGCGGCGCTATTCAATAGTACTGATCCGGTGGGTCAATTTGGTACGGATCGCGATGCGCTGGTGTCGATTTCCTATCAATTCGATACCATGAAGCTGGTCAAGTAATCGCTGTCGGATAGTTCATTAAGGGAAACGCAGATTTATTCGTTATGCCCGCGAAAGCGGGCATCCGATTGTTTGATTTGACCGAGTTCCCGCCTTCGCGGGAACGACAAATTCGAATAAATCGGCGCCTACTTGGCGTGCTCTCTATGAGAAATACTCAGAAGAGCTCGCGGACTGAATGGATTATTCGGGTCGAAGTGGTACGGAAGTTTTTAGCTACGACCTAACCTAACGGTTAGCCAGTACTAAATAAAAGTTTTAGTTCCGGCATAACATTAAGGTTATGCCTTTACTGAAACGAGCTTGAGTGGCGGTGCAACTCAAGCTCGTTTTCTTCAGCGGGGCGTGCTCCGCTGAAGAAAACGGAAGATTCCGCCAATGTTTTCAGGGATGGTGCGTTGATGGTTGAGATTGTGCAACGGGGTTCCTGGCGTGTTACCGCCGCAAGGTTGTGGTCCATGCCGTTGATGCAACGGCTGGTGGGCTGGGCCGGGCTGGCGATGATCGCCGGGGGCTATGTGCTAATCATGAGTTCCGCTGGTCTGCCCGAAGGGGATGTACAGGCCGTCGCCCGTGTGGTGGGAACCGGCATGACGCTGGTGATCGTCGGAGGGGTGATTGAGGTGCTGGTGTTGATGGGCTGGGCGCGGGGTTAAGCGCGGGTTTTGTAGGCTTGGTTTTGTGGGAGCTCGGTTGAGCGTGTGCTGTTGTGGGGCTTCAGCCCCTTACCCCCGAAGGGGGCAAGAACCTCTTCGAGGCAGCCACGGCACTCCTTGCGGGTGTACCGGGCGATGGGGTTCCTCAGAGATGGGCTATCGCGCGGATGAACCGCGCTCCCACAGGTGGGGCGGCCGGTAGCAACAGGTTGTGGGGTTTGGTTTTGTGGGAGCTCGGTTAACCAGCCACTTGGTTGTTGTTTTTTGACAACCTAGTGGAATGGCTATGCAAAGCTACCAAGCGATGGGTTTCCCTCTAGGTTGGGCTATCGCGCGGTAAAACCGCGCTCCCACAAGAGCGGGTTGCTCGCACAAGGGAAGTTGGCAACAAGCTGGCAACAAAAAGGGGAGTAGGCAATGAAGGGATTGGGCAAGCAGCTGTTGGTAACCTTGGTGGATAGCGCTGGCGCATTGCGCGCGCGCTATGTGCTGATGAGTGGTCGTCGGGTGTTGTCCAAGGGCGAGTGTGCGCCGGGTGATTTGCCGCATGCGGGGGAGGCGAGGGCCACTTTCTTCTCGCGCGGTAGTTATTTTGACCGTGCCGAGGTGGAGGCGCGCAATATGCGTACTCTGCCCTTCCAAGCGCGCCGCGTCATCGAGGCTGCGCTGGCATTTAACGAACCCTTTAAAGTGCGCTACGCCGCCACGGAGACCAATGCCGGTTTGCAGCGGCTTGATCTGGCAGCCGCGCCGGATGTGGATATTCGCGCAGCGATGGAATTATTGCCGCTGCAAACAGTGCCGTTTACCCGCCTGACGCTGGCGGAGAATGCCATTGCCGCGCTGGTCGCGCTGGAAACGGATGAGCCGGCCGCCGTGTTGTGGATGCGTGACAATGTGCTGGTCGGTCTGCTGGTGGAAAACGGCGTGGTGTTGTCCCGTTCGATGGATAGACCCATGCCCGGTGCCGAGGATGATTTGAATGCCCGCCTGGAGCGGGTGCAACATGCCGTTGAAGTCGCCGCACGGCGCCTGTTCCAATCGCGCGACGTGACCTTGACGCTGATGATGGGCGAGTTGCTGAGTTTGCGTGTGCCGGGTTCCGACGCACCATCGCGTTCACTGGAAAACCGCATGACCAAACGCTTTTCCGGCGGTGAAAACGAGGTGTTGTTGTGGCCGGAGTTGTACGGCTTATCTGCCGTGCCCGCTTGTTACAGCCTGCTCGAATCCAATTATCAGGAAGAGGCTCAGGCCAGCCGTTATGCTTCCACGCTGGGGCTGGCACTCTCGCTGCTTGGCGTGGTGGGGTTGATCGCCGCATCCGTCCTGTATTTCAACCTGAGGGTGACACAGGAAACGTTCCAGACGCGCAACGCCAAATTGGAGGCGGAATACGCCTCGGTCAGACAAAAGCTGCCGTCGCCGGAGCAATTGGCGGCGATGGAGCAGCGTCTGCGCATGCAGGCCGGTCTGACCGATTTTCGCGTGGATGATTTTCTCAGCTGGGTGAGCCAAGTGACGCCGGAAGGCGCGCTGGTGCGCGCCTTGTCGGTAACCAAAGCTGCCGCACCCGCCGGGCAACCTGCCGCAGGTGGTCTGGTGATGACCATCGAATGGGAGGTGTCCGGCGATTATGCCAGCGTCGAGCAGCTGACTTCCGGCTTGCTGATCAGCCTGGGTGAGCGCACCACGCTGTCGAATAACAGGCTGGATTACAAACCCGGCCAGAACGCCCGCTTCACCACCGTGCTGGCACCTTTGCCCAACACCTTCAGGTAACGATCATGGCACAACGTCCTATCGGCGAATTACTCAAAGAAGCGGGGATCGTCACCGAAGAGATGATCGAATACGCGCTGACGATCAAGCGCGTATCGCGTGAGCGTCTCGGTGACATCTTGCTGCGCCTGCGTTTTGCGACAGATGCGGAAGTGGCACGTGTGCTGGCCAGTCAGACCGGTTTGACCTATGAGGCACTGGATACCTTCAAGCCGGAGCCGGATGCCCTTGCGCAGATTCCGTTCAATGCCGCGCAAAAACTCGCTCTGCTCCCGGTTCGGGTGGAGGATGGCAAGCTGATCGTCGCGACTCACGATCCGTTCAACAGCGAGATAGAGAGCCGGGTGGGGCGTTTTACCAGCTACCCGATGCAGTTGGTGGTTGCCCCGGCGGCGCGTTTGAATCGCCTGATCCAGCGCGCTTACTACATCGCGGAACATCCGATAGACGAAGAGATCGAGCGCTTGTCCGGTGCAATCATGTCCGGGCGCGAGTTCAATGCCGAGCGCATGCTCGATCTGTTGCTCTCTTCGGCTATCGACCTGCGCGCGTCGGATATGCACATCAGTCCGACCCCGACGGCCACGCTGGTTTCCTACCGCGTGGACGGCGTGTTGCAGTTGCGCTATGCCTTGCCGCCGAGCGCGCATGGCCGCGTGATTTCCACCTGCAAAGTGCGCGCCGGGCTGGATATCGCCGATGCCACACGCTCGCAAGACGGGCGCATGAGTTTCGCCTTCCTCGACGGCAGCTACGACATCCGCGTTTCCACCATGCCATCTTCCACCGGCGAGAATCTGGTGGTGCGTATTCTTTCCGGCGGCGGCGAATTGATCTCGCTGCAGGAGATCGGGTTTAGCGATGCGCAGATGGAAGCGTTGAATCACATGACATCGCGTGCTCATGGAACCATATTGGTCACCGGCCCCACCGGCAGCGGCAAGACCACCAGCCTGTACGGCATGCTGCGGCGCATCAACGCCATGGAAAAGAATGTCCTGACCATCGAAGACCCGGTCGAATACATGATGCCCCTGATGCACCAGGTGGAAGTCAACGAAAAGGCCGGCATTACCTTCGGCAGTTCGATCCGCAGCTTTTTGCGCCAGGATCCGGACGTGATTTTGGTCGGCGAAATTCGCGATGAAGAGACCGCCTCGCAGGCGATGCGCGCGGCACAAACCGGTCACTTGGTATTCTCCAGCTTGCACACCAACGACGCGCTCGGTGCGGTGATGCGTTTGCGCGATCTGGGCATAGTCGATTACGTGCTGTCTTCTTCTCTGGTTGGCATCGTCGCGCAGCGTCTGTTGCGCCGCCTGTGCCCGCACTGCAAAAAACCGGCCACTGGCAGCGGTGAATGGCAGGACATTCCGCTGACCTCACTTTATGAGCATGTCGGCTGTGAGCATTGCCGCGACACCGGTTATTCCGGACGTCAGGCGGTCGCCGAGGTATTGCTGGTGGATGACGAATTGCGGCGCATGATAGACAGCGGTGCCAGCCCTTACGAACTCGAGCGCGCCACGCGCGCGCGCGGACAAGTGTCACTAAATGATTCAGGGCGAGAGCTGGTGCAATCCGGCATTACCGATATCGCCGAATTTAACCGGGTGCTGGCATGATGCAGGCTGCTCTTAGCGTTCCCACATTTTCTGTAGGTCGGGCTTCAGCCCGACATGTCGGGCTGAAGCCCGACCTACCAGCAATCGGCCTGCCGCTAATAGCCCTACATCTGATCTCTTCCAAGAGGACATCGAGCTGATGTCCTGGATACACTACTCCACTCTGACGCCCAACGGTGACATCGTGCGCCGCAATGGGCGTTTTGAGGATGTCGAGGTGTTGGATCAGGAGTTGTCCCGCCGTGGCGAACAGATCGTCACGTTCTTCGAACTGCCCGACGCGGTCTACCATGCACGCCAATGGATGTTTGGCCGCATGAAGGCGCTGGAAATCTCCGAGTTTTGTTCCATGCTGTCGCTGTATGTTTCCGGCGGTGTCGATCTGCAATCCGCGCTGGCCGATATGGAGAGGGCCACGCGTTCACTGTCGCTGCGCCACGCCGTGGCTGAACTGCGCCAGTCGCTCATGAACGGCTATCCGTTTTCCGAAGCGCTCAGGGAAACCGGACAGTTCCCGGAAGAAGTGCTGGCGCTGGTGCGCATCGGTGAAGAGTCCGGTACGCTGGACCAAGTGCTACGCGACGCCGGGCAGCATATCGAGCGCGTCGAGGCAATCAAATCGGCGGCCAAACGCGCCATGATATACCCGGCTTTCACGCTCGCCGTTATCGTCGGCGGCGCGCTGTTCTGGTTGTCCTACGTGATTCCCAAGATCGCCACGGTGTTCGAGAGCATCAATCTCAAGCTGCCGGAATCGACTATGGCGCTGGTTGCCGCTTCCAATTGGGTGAGCAGTTATTGGTGGGTGCTGGTCATCCTGTTCGTGCTCACGCCGGCTCTGTTCTTCCTGGCGCGCCGCAACGAGAATTTCCGTTACGAAACTGACCGCATCGCTTGGCATCTTCCGGTCTTCGGGCGCATCGTCAGCGGCAGCCAGATGGCGTTCTATTTCCAATATCTGGGGCTGATGTACGGCGCGGGCGTGGTGATCACCTCGGCACTGGAGACCCTGACCGGCGCGGTGCATAACCGCTACATGCGGCATAACGTGATCGGCATTATCTCGCGTCTGCGCACCGGTGAGCCTTTGGTGCAGGCGGTGGAGCGCGCCGAGATATTTGAGCCGCTGGCGATTCGCATGGTGGGCATCGGAGAAGAGACCGGTAACCTCGAGTCGCAATTAAAGAAACTCGGTGAGATCTATTTCAACCGGGTCAATGCGCTGGTGGAAGTGTTGTCGAAAGTGCTGGAGCCCGTGCTCATCATCGTGATGGCCATCCTGTTCGGTTTCTTCATCATCGCCGTGATCGGGCCTATCTACGAATCCATCGGCAAAATGGGGGGGCAGTAGCAATGAGACGACTGACAGGTTTTACCATGGTGGAAATGACGATCGTGCTGGTCATGATCGGCATTCTCACCGCCGCGCTGGCACCCATGCTGCTGCGCCAGCACACCGGCACCCTGGAAGAGCGCGACCGCGTGGCGCTGCTGGACATGAAGACCGCGATCATCAGCTACGCCACCACGTTCGGCGGCATCCCCGACCCGGTGGCGAGCGAAGTGCCCAACGTGCCTGCCTTTGGGGTGAATCGCTGGGGGGCGTTTGGTAGCGATACCAGCAATCTGTTCCGCTTGGATGTGAACGATGCGCTCAAATCGAGTTGTATCAAAGCCACAGACCCTTCAACCTGTGCGATGCCAGGCGCTACCACAGGTGGCGACCGGGTGGTGTTCTGTCAGGCAGTAAGCGCGCAGATGAAACTGGTGACCTCACCCCTGCCCGCTGTCTGCGAAAACACCGACAACCGCACGACAGCGGCGTGTGCGGCGGCGAGTGCCATTCCGGTTGCTTTTGTGCTGTACAGCACAGGCAACGACCGCAGCGCCAATCAAGAGAACAACGAAGTCACTGGGTTTGTGCCTAATAACCGTATCTACGAAAACGACAAGCGCGGCATCAACAACACCCCGGGCGACGATCACTACGACGATCAGGTGATGAGCTATCCGGTTTCCGCCTTGGCGCGTGATTGCCGCGAAAAAATGGGCATCGCGGTGGAAGTGATGAACTGTGCGCCCGGACAGAAATATCTGGGCAGCATCACCAACAACAGCACGGCACAGGCCACTTACTTCATTGGTGCGGCCTCGGCGGTGGTGCCGGCCAACGGCTTTACCTCGTATGTGAATCTCTGCCAAGCGGGCACGGTCGCGTTTGGCGTTAACGTAGCAGCGACAACGCCAACGATGAGCCTTATGGATCCGAACGCTGACGGGCGGGTGGACGTTGTGATCACCAGTGCGGTGGCAGGTACGTTCACTTACCAATAGCAAATGGTTGAAGAAAAGGGAATGCGATGAGAAACCAACAGCGACAATATGGCATGAGCATGTTCGGCATCGTCGTCGTGCTGATGATCGTGGGCGTGTTGACGGCCACGCTCGCCCCTATGCTGTTGTCGCAGCACACGCAATCCACCGAAGGCTCGGATCGCAAGGCGCTGGAGGCGGCCAGAACCGCTCTCGTCGGCTATGCCTTAAGTGTCGGGAAATTACCCAAGCCGGTTGACGCAACAGGCGTATCCGTGACCACCGGGGTGGGATTCATGCCGCCCAGTAGCGGTGCTGGTGCTATTCCTGCGCTCGGGGTAAACAACTACGGCGCATCTGGCAAAGAAAATCCTTTCCGCATGGACGTGAATGATGCGCTGGCGCTCGTGACGACAAGCAACCCGAAAGACCTGTGCGCGGTAGCGCAGGCGCAGTTGGCTACACCGGCCGCCCTTCCTCGCATTTGTCAGGATGATGCTTGTACGGTTTCCACGCCAGTAGCCTTCGTGTTGTACAGCACGGGCAGCGACCGCACCGCCAATCTGCAAAACGATGAAACAACCATCGCTGACCGTATCTACGAGAACGATAAGCGTGGCATCAATAACAGCAGCGATGCCGGATCGGTTCACTACGATGACCAATTGGTGTCCTATCCGCTGTCCAGTCTGGTAACCGATTGCGCCAAGCTGGGCGGCGTGCCGGTGTGCGCCATTGACCCCAAGACACAGACATTCACCTTGGGCAATGCGGCCATCCTGACGGCGAGTTGCTCGAATAAACCCACTACCACTACGCTCTGTACGGATTACACTTGGGACAGTTATGAGGCCGCGAATCCCTCAACTTCTACGAAGCTTACTACTGCTCCTGTACCTACTGCGGGAACCGGCGGTAGCGTGATACCGACTGCCGTGGGAACCTACACCTACAGGCTGGCCAGCTGCAATGAGTTGGGCACGGGGCCGATTGCTGAGGCTACGGTGATCGTGACATCTGTGGTTGCCGCACCGTCGTCATGCTCAATCTCGCCTGTCGCCGCAGGCGTGCCCGTGAGCAATACGGCCTATAACTTCACCATGTCCTGCACTGGTGGCGACAGTGCTGATGTCAATGGTTATGTGTGGACGCTTGACGGCACTGCTGTCGGCGGGGCAACCAGCAGTATTTACACTACTGCGACTGGTCTTTCCGCAGGAACGCATAGCGTGATGGCAACGGCAAGCAACTCAGGCGGCACCAGTGCGCAAGCTTCTGCCAGTTTGGTTGTGTCTTCGCCGAGTGTTTGTTCAGGTCAGACACTCAATGTATTGGTTACCAATACCAGCGGCTCGGTGATTTATTACCTGATCGATAATGGCAATAGTTGTACCGGTACGCTGACTTCCATACCATCCGGTTCATGGGCTGCTGTGAGTTGTGCCAGTTCGAACAATAACAGGTTGTTCTTGAGGAAAGACAACGCTTGTAACTCAATCGTCCTGCTTTCGAGTGAAGGAGGCAACAACAATAAGTTGAGCAGCCTTGATACCAACAACGATGGGGTGGTCAATTGTCCTGTAACTACTACCACTGCCAATTCAAGCATCTGTAACTAAAGGAAATAAACATGCCACGTTTCGGAAAAAAATCTATCACGCTGTTGGTTGTCGGTTCACTGATCACGTTAAAGGGGTCAGAGTCGAATTAATTTGGTTAAAGGGGTCAGGCTCGATTTAAATAATGAGTAAAAGGGGTTGAATTGGGATTAAGCGGCTCGTCTCGTCTTCTGATGGTCTGTCATTGCGAGCGTGAGCCGGGCAGCAGCATCCGGATTATTTCGGCGAGGAAAGCCACGAAGAACGAAAGTAGATTTTATCAAGGGGTAGTGCCATGAAAGCTGAATATGATCTTGCAAAAATGAAATCCCGCAGAAATCCTTATGCGAGCAAACTTAAAAAATCCGTAACGATGCGGCTGAGCGAAGATGTTATCGGCTATTTCAAACAGATGGCAGATTGAGGAGGGTGTTCCCTATCAAAGCCTCATCAATCTTTATCTGCGCGACTGTGTGACACGACACAGAAAAATTGATATCACATGGCAGACGGTTCCAGTTCAATCATCAAATTAAAAGGGGGCGAGTTACCGTGCCCGGAAAACCAAGCGATGATTGAGCGCCCGGCACATTGAATAGCGTACTTAAGGAAACGCAGATTTATTCGGTTTCGTCGTTCCCGCGTAGGCGGGAACCCAGTTAAATAAAGGCACTGGATCCCCGCCTTCGCGGGGATGACGAATAAATCAGCGTCTTCTTAAGCAAGCACAGTTAAAGGGCTAATATATGCGTTACGCAATCGTTGTCGAGAAAGCAGCAAATAACTATTCGGCCTATGTTCCGGATTTGCCAGGCTGTGTAGCGACGGGTTTGACGGTCGAAGAAACCGAGCGCGAGATTCGTGTAGCCATCGGATTTCATATTGAAGGTCTGCTTGAGGAGGGTTTGCCTGTTCCGCAGCCCGCGAGCATTGTTGAATATCTGGAAATCGCGGTTTAAGCCGCAATGAGGAGAAATGAACCATGACACGTTTTGGTAAAAAATCGATCACCCTGCTGGTCGTCGGTTCGCTGGTCGCGGGGCTGGGTGCGATGGCTGTGCATATGACCATGGTCAGTGCCGAAAAATCCAAACGATCATTGGAGGCACTGGCGCAGTCCGAAGCTGAATTCGGGCGGGTGAAGGAGCAACTGGATCGCTGGCTGAAAGTGCAGGCGACGGGCGAGGTGACGGTGCCGCGCGTGGAGCCGGTGGCGCTGAGTGCCGATTTTTCGCCGGAGGAATTTCCCGGCATTAATCGGGTGCTGGCGGGAATGTATGCCGACAATGGCTTTTTGAATCTTAGAAGCTTTGTCTTTACGTTAAGTGGTACTGCCGGGCCGGGCGGCAATGTGGCGCATGTGACGGTGTCGGGCGAGAAGGTGTTCATGCAGTAAGTGGTTGGCGGGTGCCAGCTTGGCATGCGCCGATGAGGGGCTGAATTAAAAGGGGTTATCAATGAAGACTTGGCTATGGTTTGCTGTCGCGCCGGTAGCGCTGATCGCGGCTCATTCTGCGGCACCGCCGCTGGAAGAAGAATTAATGGGGCGCGGCGCTCAGGCGGTGGCAGTGGTACCGGTTACTTTGCCTGCGGGTATTGATCAGGCCGGTGAGCCGACCGTTCAAGCCGAGCGGCCTATTCGTTTGGCGGCGTTTGGTGTAACCACCGATGATGTTGGCGGGCTGCCCTCTTCCAAGAGTGTGGCGGAACGCTTCGCGCTACAGTCGGTACTGATGGTGGGTAAAGAAGGGACGGCGGTAATCGGCGGTACGCTGGTGCGCCGGGGCGATATGCTGGGCGGAGTTTATCGTGTTGCCAAGATTGAGTCGCAGGCAGTCTGGCTCAGGGGCCCTGATCCGCTCAGCGGTAAAAATTCCAGTCATGTGCTGCGATTCCCGGAATATCGTGATGCGCCATCCGCCGCGCCCCGTGCGGTGGTCAGGCCGGCCACCGGGCAGCCTGCGGGCGGTGGCAAGACTTTTGATCAATCCCACCAGCAAATCCTTGAGATGCTAAAACTATGAGCGAGGCAACCGTGAAGAATCCTGTAAAACCAACGACTACATTCATTTCCGGCGGGGCGGTTCCCGGCTCGGCGCTATGGGCGCTGTTGGCTTCGTCTGTACTCTTGGCCGGTTGTTATTCTACCGGCGGGCATGTGCCGGACAAGACGCGGTTCCCGGAAACGGTGCCCAGCGGCCTGCTTGACCACAAGAAGGCCGCGCCGGGAGAACGCGGCAGCAGCGAACTGCCGGTGTCGCAACGTATGGCAGTGAGCGATGTTGGCGCTTCCCGCCTGTACTCGTTCAGGGCGATGGGGCAATCGCTGCGGGTGTCAATGGATCAGTTCGCCAGGGCGAACAACCTCAATGTGATCTTCGACCAGGATGTGTCGGGAATCGTCAATGTGGAGTTTCGCAATCTGCCGCTGGATCAAGCGATGGATGCCATTCTCCAGCCTATCGGTATCGGCTGGGTGCGGAATGACGGCACCATCCGCATCGTGCGCGAAGTGACCAAGACCTATCAGGTTGACTATCTGCGCGCGGCGCGCACCGGCAGCACATCGATGAGTTCGAGTTCGAATTCGAGCGGTGGATCGGGCGACAGCGGTAGCAACACCATCAGCAAAACCGATTCGATCAATTTCTGGACCGAGTTGGAAACTGAGCTCAAGTCGCTGCTGGCCAAGACTAATGACACGCAACAGGCAGAGACCAACACTATGACTACGAGTGCTGCCGGTACGGTCAATGTTTCCTCGCGTCCCATTCAGCAGGTTGAAGGCCGCGTGACAATTAACAAGATCAGCGGTACGGTGCAGGTCACGGCTTCGCCGCGTTACATGAAGGTGGTCGATGACTACATGCAAAGCCTGATGAAGGGCATCAACCGCCAAGTGTATATCGAGGCGCGCATTCTTGATGTGAGGCTGAATGACGATACGGCTCTGGGGATAGATTGGACCAATATTTCCTTCGGCCCCAGTTTGCAGGCCAACACCTCCAATATCATCACCTCGACGGCGAGCGGTGCCACAGCCAAAGCGGCGACCGCCGGGTTGAATTACAGCAAGACGTTCCCGGCCAGTTTCCTAGTGCAAAGTATCGCCGGAGCGATACGCGCGCTGGAGGAGCAGGGTACGGTGCGCGTGGTTTCACAGCCCAAGGTGCGCACACTGAATAACCAGCCGGCTATCATGAAGGTGGGGACAGATCGTACTTTCTATACCACGACGACAACCGCGCCTATCATCAACGGTACGACCACCATTCCCGGCACCACCACGGAAACGGCGACTACGGTGACGGAAGGTGTGCTGCTGTCAGTGACCCCGCAAATCTCGGCTGATGGTTACATCACGCTGGATGTGATGCCGGTGGTCAATAAGATTATTGGCACCGCAGTTTCACCCTCCGGCAACTCCACTTCGCCGATTATGGAAACAAAGCAAACCACCACGCTGGTGCGCCTGAAAGATGGTGAAACGGCGGTGATCGGCGGCCTGATTATGGAAGAGGATGCGGAAACTGACCGCCGTGTTCCCGGCTTGGGCAATGCGCCTGTGGTCGGCTGGGCATTCAAGGGCAAGTACAGCAACAAGGTGCGCAAGGAGTTGGTGATTTTCATTACCCCGCACGTGATCGAGAACTAAGGAAGCGTCCGCCGCCTGTAGCGAGAACAGTGCGATGGGGCGGTTTGAATATGTCGGAGCGCCGGTGTCTTGTCGGAACCAGAATGTGGTCTGCCGACGAGGCTCCGGCGTTTCCGTCTAGCGAGATGGCAAGCTTTTTAGGAGCGGCTGATTCAGTGAGGAAAACCCCCGGCTATGCCGGGGGACTCACTAAGGTTTGGCCTTTGCGGCAATCATGCAGTATGGAGAGAATCGCGGATGTTCCCCACTTTGAAGAAGGGGGGCTAGGGGGGATTGGCAAAAGGATGGGTAACGCCAAGTTTTCAAATCCCCCTCAGTCCCCCTTTGATAAAGGGGGAAGTAGTGAGTGTGGCTGGGGGCGGGCTCATGGTTTTTTGGCCCCTTACCCCCGAGGGGGTAAGAACCTCTTCGAGGTAGCCACGGCCGCACTCCTTGCGGGTGCATCTGCGATTGGGGTTTACACCATTGGGCTATCGCGCGGTGTAACCGCGCTCCTACGAAAGGCGCAGTTCCATGAACTGGTTGGGTTTATGGTAGGTCGGGTTTCAACCCGACAAGTCGGGCTCAATCCCGACCAATGCGGTGTTTTGTGCGAGCTTAGCCGAATGGCTAGGCAAAGCCAGCCCGATCAGGTTGCGGTTTAAGATGTTTTGCACTTTAACGTTTATCACAGGCAAATTGACTCATGGGAACGACGGCTAATCTGGATGCTTGCTATCGCGCACTGGGATTGAACGAAGCGCCGTTCCGGATTACTCCGGACACGCAATTCTTCTTTCCGCATAGCCAGTATCTTTCCGCACTCGGACATCTGCGCTTCGGCATGATGTCCGGCGGCTTTACGGTGATGACGGCGGAGGTGGGGCTGGGCAAGACTTTGCTGTGCCGCCATCTGTTGCGCAATTTGCCGGAAGGGGTGCGTACCGCCTATGTGTACAACCCGCAACTAAGCTTTCTGGAACTGATGCGCAGCATCATCCACGATCTCGGCGAGGACGTGCCGGAAGGAGAGAGCGAGGCGGCTCTGCAACAGCATATGCTGGAGATTCTGGTCAAGCTTACTTCGGCGGATACGCGTGTGGCGGTGCTGGTGGATGAGGCGCACCGGTTGAGTCCCGAGGTGCTGGAAGGTTTGCGCCTGTTGTCCAATCTGGAAACGGAGAAGCAAAAATTGCTGTCGCTGTTGCTGGTCGGACAGCCCGAGTTGGAAACCCAACTGAAGAGCCGCAATATGCGCGCTCTGCGCGAACGCATTAGCGTCTGGCACCGACTGCATCCGTTCGATTTCAAGGAAACCGAGAGCTACATCAACCACCGGCTAGATAGCGTGCGCACCAACGGGCATCTGAAATTCACCCGCGCGGCGCTATGGTTCATCCATTACCACAGCCGGGGCGTGCCGCGCCGTATCAATCTCATCTGTGACCGTGCGCTGCTGGCGGCTTACGTGGGCAAGACGCTGGTGGTCACCGCTCCAATGGCGCGCCGCGCCGCGCGCGAGGTGTTGGGGTTTGCCGATCAGGGGTAGGATAGGCTGGATTACACAAGTATTGTGTTGTGGGAGCTCGGTTGAGCGTGTGCTGTTGGGGCTTCAGCCCCTTACAGCCACGGCCTACCCCTTGCGGGTGCATCCGAGCGATTGAGGTACTGTGAAAACCCATCGCGCGGTAAAACCGCGCTCCCACAAGAAAAGTTGTTCTAATGAACTGAGCGGATTAAAAATGCAATGAGCATCATCGACGAAACATTCAAACGGCTGGGCGAAGAAGGCGGTCAAGCACCCGCATCGTCTTCGAATGGGGCGACAGACCTGCGGTTTGTCGTTGGCGCGCGCAAGCGTCGTCCGACGGCGCTGCTGCTGGCGGTTGGTGCTGTCGTGAGCGGTATCGTGGTTTATGCCTTGCTGCCCGAGGTGCCACCACCAGCCGCAGCGGTCGCGCCTGCGCCGTCTGTTGCGGCACAGTCCGCAGTTGTACCGGCTGCCATCTCGGGTGACCTTCTTGCGGCGACGGAGCCGCAGGGCGTGATTCCGCCACCGTCCTGGTACGAGTCCGGCTGGAATGGGGCACGCGCTGAACAATGGAGCGACGCTTTCACGGCGTGGGAACAGGGCATACGTAGCTTGCCCGCAGACCGCATGGTGATCACCAGCAACAGCTACACCGATCTGGCGGCTTTTAATCTGGCGCTTCGACAACATGCGGAAATGTTCCCGGCCATCGGTGTGCGTCAGCGCCACTATAGTGGACAGATGATGTATCGCCTGCTGGTGTTTCCCTATGGCGGCGGCACGCGCGAGATATTGCCGAAAGTGCAGGCATTGTTCCCGCAGGCGGCGCTGGCCAATGCCTCGGGTGTGCAGATACTGAACCATGCCACGCAGACCGCGACGGCTCTCTCCCCCGCACCGATGTCGGCGCGAGTCGAGGTGCTGCCCGCTCCGGCGCCAACGCCCGCGTACGTCCCGGCGGAACAGGCGGTCACGAGCAGCCCGCTGACTGCGGCAAAACCCGCAGCTGAAGCGGTTCCGTCAAAACAACCCGTTTTCTTAGCGGTAGCAAGCGGCAACAACTGGGAAGAACGCTCCAACGCGATACGCGAACAACTGAAGGCCGAGTCCTACACTGACGTTATCAAAAATGCCAAGGCACTGGCGCAAGATTACTCCGAACGTTTTGAGCCCTGGTTCTGGCTGGGTTCCGCACAGCTGGCGCTGGGGCAGATGGATGCGGCAGACGCCTCGCTGGAACGTGCCGGGGAGCTCAATCCGAAAGTCGCGCAGATATGGATACAGCGTGCCATCGTGGCGCAGGAGCGCGGCGATCATGCGGCGGCGATCCGTCTGCTGACGGAAGCGCGCACCTTGTCGCCGAAATCACCGCAGATATATCTCAATCTCGGTTATTCCCATGAGGCGCTGGGGCAGGCTGAAGAAGCGGAGAGAAATTTCATCCGTTTCCTGTCGCTAACCGAGGGAGATGATTCATACTGGCAGCAGCGCAAACCTGTGATTAACCGCTTGGAGGAAAAACGCTGACATGAACAAACGACTACTTCTCGCTTTGTTTTGTTTCGCCGTCCCGGTGCAGGTTGCATTTGCGCAACCGGACTGTGTGGCCAAGGCGGCGCAGCATTACCATATCCCGCACGAGATACTGAATGCCGTGTTATCCGTCGAGGGCGGCGCGCCGGGCATGCGGGTCTATAACAACAACGGCAGCTATGACATCGGCCCGATGCAGATCAATTCCATCTGGCTGCCTGAACTCAGTAGGCGCGGTATCAGTGAAGAGGCGCTGACCAACGACTATTGCACCAATGTTCTGGTCGGCGCGTGGATACTCGGCCGCGAATTGAAGCGTGCCGGTGCGCCGATGAACACGCCGGAATTTTGGAAAGCGGTGGGTCGTTACAATTCGCGCACGCCGAATCACAACGTCAACTACGCTGTGCGTGTATGGAAGCGCGCCAAACTGTTGCGCCAGAAATCGCGCTAGCCTCTGTCCGAAAATCAGCCATCCCAGAATAGAACAACTCTACCTTTTCATTTCACATGAGCCGGATATTTGACCGCCTGAGCACGCTTGAAGACAAGATTAAGCGTGAGAAATCCGAACGCGGCCAGCCGCTGCAGGAGGATTTGCAGACGCAACAGGAGGTGATCGAAAAGGACATGGCCGAGCCCGAGGCACGCGATCACGCATTGCTGGAAGAGCAGGCACGCCGTCATGCAGCAGAAGAAGCCCGGCAGGCGGAAGAGCATACGGCGCGGCTGGCGGCGCTGGAACAGGAACGTAGCGATTTGTCAGCGCGCATTGAAGCGGAACGCAAACTGGCGGAACAACTGGAAGCGCGGATCGAACAGGAACAGCGCGAACGTGAACAGGCAGCACAACGCGCCGAAGAAGAGAAGAAACTGGCGCAGGCGGCAGCGGAACGCGAAGCACGCGAGCGCAAGTTGCAGGAAGAAGAACAAACACGTCGCGAACAGGAAGCGATAGAGCAAACGCGCCGTCGCGCGGAAGAAGAAGCCAAACAGGCGGCAGTCCACGCGGCACGGCTGGCGGAAGAAAACCGGCTGGAGATGCTGGCACGGGAACGCGCCGAAGCCGAGCGCGCGGAACAGACCGCGCTGACAGCGCGCATTGAAGCGGAACGCAAACTGGCGGAACAACTGGAAGCGCGGATCGAACAGGAACAGCGCGAACGTGAACAGGCAGCACAACGCGCCGAAGAAGAGAAGAAACTGGCACAGGCGGCAGCGGAACGCGAAGCACGCGAACGCAAGTTGCAGGAAGAAGAACAAACACGTCGCGAACAGGAAGCGATAGAACAGTCGCGCCGTCGCGCGGAAGAAGAAGCCAAACAGGCGGCGGCCCACGCGGCGCGGCTGGCAGAACAACTGGAAGCGGAAGAAGCAAGCAAGCCGGCGGATATCCACCCATGGCAAGCGCCGCAGCATGGCACGCCGTTCGGGGCGGATACCGCTGCCAGACGCAACCCGGCGGGAAATAAACCGGCTTATGCGGTCGCGGCAGTATTGTTCGCAGCAGTCGGGCTGTACTTCGTGCTTGGCAATTCGCCGGTAGAGGAGCCGACAGAGATCATGCCGCCGCCGTTGCAGACTCTTGCGGAGAGCGATCTTGTGCTGGAACCTGCGGAAAAACCCGTCGATGGCAGCGCGCCTCTTGCGGTGGTGCGTGTGCCTGACAAAGTTGAAAAAGAACCGTCTCAATTGGCACTCAAGATGTCCAGTCAGTTGCTGGGGCAGGATAGGCCGGGGCGCGCCGAGAAGGCGGCGGATAGCACCGCGCACAAAGCGGCAGATTGGGATGCGCGTTATGGAATGTTGCGCGAACGCTTGCGGGCGGGTGCCTACGCAGAGGTGAGCGGGGGCGCGCAGGAACTGACGGATGACTATCCGCAACGCTGGGAAGCTTGGTTCCTGCTGGGTTCCGCACAACTTGGCGGCGGACAGATGGAGTTGGCAGAAGCTTCGCTGGAGCGTGCCGGAAAGCTTAATTCGGCCGAGACTTCGATTTGGGTGCAGCGCGCCGTGGTGGCACAGGAACGCGGCAACCATGCGGCGGCAATTCGTTTGCTGACCGAGGCGCGCAATCTGTCACCGCAGTCGGCGCAGATATATCTCAATCTCGGCTATTCGAATGATGCGCTGGGACAGAATGCCGAGGCGGAGAAGAACTATCGCCGCTTCTTGTCGCTGACCGAGGGCAGCAGCGCCTATGCCGCGCAGCGCAAGCGTGTCACGGAGCGTATGAGGAGCTTGCGTTGATTGCGCCAGCTAATTGGCAATGTCTTTGTGGGGGCTCGGTCTACCGAGCGATTGGGGTGAGGGAAGATGGCGTGCGGTACACCCCAAGGATTGCGCTGCCATCGGTTTTGTGGGGTTTTTGTTCTTAACATTAAGGAGTGTTGATGATGAAACGTTTGTCTATTGTCGTTCTGCCCGCGTTGTTGTCCTTTGCCGTATCTGTTCAGGCCGAGAGCATAGAGCGCATCAAAATTACCGATAACGAATTGTCCTGCCGTCAGATATACGATGAACTGGGCTCTCTGGATAAAACCATCGCCAAGGCGAAGGAGACCCAGTCTTCTGGCCAGACCACCGCCACGACGGGACAGGCCGCGGGTGTCGCCGCCGAGGTGGCGACCCGAACCGGATTTTTTGGCCAGTTCGGCGGTCTGTCCGGACATTTACTTGGCTCGGTGGCATCCAAGACGGCCGCCAATGTGACCGAACAGTCCGGCCAGCAAACGGCGCAACAGGCCGCCGAAACCGAGCGCCAAGCGCAGGCGCGCAAGGAGCATTTGACCGGATTGTTTATTTCGCGCAGCTGCAAGGCGAGCGAACTCAAGGCGGCAGCGCAGGAACCCGATGCGGTGGTTGCGACCAAGCCGCAAAGCAAGGACTAACCTGTCTTTTGGAGAGCCCGGCCCGGTTGGCAACAAAGTCAACTGGGCCGCCGGGGCTTTACCCGTCCGAAAGCTGATCCGCGATCAATCTGGATGAGTGACGATGGCCTTTGCCGTGTCGTCAACATTTCAGGAATAGTACAAGCCGACTGCATTAGTGGGGTAAATATATAGGCCTTTGAGGAGCTTTATTTTTTTTGTCTGGCTGAATAAAATGTTCGGCGTTGACAAGATTATTTAACTTCAAGGTGAACCAGTGAATCTACGTTATTGGGGGCTCATTGCCGCGCTCGGTCAGATACCATCGGCTATGGCGGCAGATACAACGGTGCAGCTTGCCGCTCTGCCGATGGAGACGATACAGCAGCAGAATGAGGAGGCGCAGGCGGTGATCTTTTCCGTCCGTGCGTTTGTTTTTGAGGGGAACCGTCAGCTTGATGATGCGGAGCTGCAGCGTGCGGTTGCATTTTGTCTGGGCGACAATCGTAGCGTACAGGATTTGCTTGCCGCGAAGGAAGCGATTCTCAAAGCTTACGACGATGCCAATTACGGATTGGTTGCAGTCGGTTTTCCTCAGGAGATTGGCGCGGATGGTGTGGTGCGGCTGCGTATCGTTGAAATCAGGCCGGGCAAGATCCGCGTGACCGGCAACAGCGCCTATTCCGAGGCGAACATCCGCGCCCAGTTGCCAGCGCTGAAGGACGATGCGATGCCGGATCAGGATACGTTGTCGCGTCAGATGTTCCTTGCCAACGACAATCCCAGCCGCAGCATTCAGATGAATTTCGCGCCGGGAACGGTACCGGGGGAGATGGAGCTTGAGCTGGCGGTGCGTGAGCTCGACCCCTTGCGTTTCGGCATCACGCTGGAAAACACCGGCAACCGCCAGACCGGAGCCTATCGCTTTGGCGTGATCGCTCACCACAGCAATCTGTGGGACAAGAGCCACATCGGTGCGGTTAGCCTAACCACCTCGCCGGAGAGCCCGGGCCAAGTTCAGCAATTTGGGTTGTTCTATCAGGTGCCGCTGGCAGCGCTGGGCGACACCGTCACCTTCACCGCCAGTCATTCCAGCGTTAATAGCGGGTTGGTGGCCAATGCCTTTGATGTTTCCGGGCAAGGGCAGTCGCTCGGGGTGCATTACCAGCGCAACTTGGCGCGCAACTTTTACAACAAGCATGTGCTCGATGTCGGCTTGGACTACCGAGCCTATAAGAACACCGTCAATTTTTTCGGTATCAATCTTGGTGTCGATGTGGATGAACGTCCGCTTGGCATCGCATACCAGTTCAGTCATCAGGACGCGGTGCTGGAATGGGGTGGCGGTGCGGGCTATGTTGCCAATATCAGTGGTGGTGCACGTAACGATGCCGCCACCTATGCGGCTAGCCGTGTTGGTGCTCCGGCAAGCTGGGATTTGTTGCGTTTTAATGCGAACTTAAAACATCGCAGCAGCAGCGACTGGATTATCAGTGCCGTGCTGGACGGACAATCGAGCAACAAGCCGCTGATTGCCGGGGAGCAGTATGGTATTGGCGGTATGCGCAGTGTACGTGGTTATGAGGAGCGCGAAATTAGCGGCGACAGTGGTGAACGCATCAGCGTGGAGGTTTCGACACCGCGCATAGCCGATGTTCACCGCTTTGTGGCTTTTGTGGACAGCGCCGCAATGCGCCGCAACAATCCGCAACTCGGCGAGTTGTCGTCCAAGAGCATAACCGGTTATGGCCTCGGCTGGCGCATGGGGCTAGACAACGGTTTAAATGTTAATCTGGATGTGGCTGTTGCAAGCAACGCGGGATTGGTAACTCCCGGAAGCCGAGCTTCCGGCCATCTGTCCGCTGTATGGTGGTTTTGAACAGCAAGATGCTGAACGATTGCGATCATGGAGAACGACATGAAGATTAAATCTACTATCAGAAGTTGGCCCTACATATTATTGGCTGCCATTTTGTGGGCGCTTTCCGGTCAAGTACAGGCATTGCCGACAGGGCAGGCGGTCAGTCATGGCTCAGCGATCTTTGCACCGGGAACGAATTCCTTGGCGATCACCGCTGGTGCTCCGCGCACGGTTATTACTTGGAGCGGGTTTGACGTGGCAGCCAACGAGTCGGTTTCGTTCAACCAGAATTCGCTGGGCACAGGCGGCAACGCCGATATTCTGAATATTGTCTCCGGGGCGGCCTCCAACATTCTGGGAGCGATATCGGCGGGTACTGCGGGTATTAGGGTGTACATTGTCAACCCGAACGGCTTTGTGCTTAATGCACCGGCTGCCGGTACCTCGACCGGGAACGCATTGGCCACGGGTGTTGCGAGTTCCATCAACTTTTCCAATGTGAGCGTCCAGCCGAGTGCATTCAACGGGTCAGGGGGAAACATTATGACCTCGTTGCAGCATGTTGTTCCCCAATTTAGCACTATCTCAAGCATGTCCGGCATCAACATACCGGCAGCTGGGGGCGCTGCCGTAACGGTACCGACTGGCGCAACCGTGGTCAATGGTGCAGCATCGATTTCCAACCCCGCAGCCAATTTTGTTAGTGTTCATGTGACCGCACCAGATACGATCATCGACTGGGCCACCTTCGATCTGGCCGGCGGCAGCACAGTGCGGTTCACCAGCAACGACCCGAGCGTCGCGCCGGGTAGCCCGACCAGCTTGGTTTATAACATCCTGAACCGGATCACATCGGGTGCGGTCAGCAGCATCAATGGCACCATTGATGTGTTCTCTGAACCGCTGATCGGCGGGCCAGCGATGAATGTATTTATCATGAATCCGAACGGGGTGGTGTTGGGTGGAAGTGGCAATGTTCAAACCAACTTCGCGACGGTCACGCTGTCCGGTGCCGCTACCAGCAATCAAGCGTTTATTTCAGGAACCCTGCCAACAGGGGTTATTTATCCGAACGGTGCGACGCTTTATGCCAATGCAGGCGGGACAAACACTGGCGGAAATGGTGGAACTGGAGCGGGTAATCAGGGTAATGAGCAGCCAGCAGACGCGCAGGGACTATTACCCGGTGCTGTTCCACGCCTAGCCAATTATGTTGATCTGCTTACGGTGGCACAAGCCGCCGTACTGGCGCAATTACAGAACTATTTTTCCCAAGATCCAGTTGCATCGCAGCAGGCGGCGAATGCCATGACTCAGTCGGTGCCGCAGGCCATGAGCCAGACCCAGGCTGTTGTATTGAAAGCGACACAACGACCTGTGACATCATCGTCGATGCCGTTTGTAGTCAGGCGTGATGCTTCCGGAATGCAAAGTTTTTTGTTTGTGAATTCTTTGCGAGCCAGTGTTCGTAACGGTGTGGTAAATCTCCGGGGTATCTGATACGTCCATTTTGGACGGACATTGCTATCAAAACACCCGTCGACCGGCGGGTGTTTCTTTGGTATTGCCTGCTAGAATGAGGCATCCATAATATCCGCCCGACACCATGGTTCCCCATCTCACCACCGCACTCAAAGGCCCTCTGCTGGATTTGGAGCGTCGCATTCTCACTGCCCAGCCGGGCATAGAGCATTGGTTTCGTACCCAATGGCTGGAGCACACGCCCCCGTTCTATAGCTCGGTCGATCTGCGCAACAGCGGCTTCAAGCTCGCTCCGGTGGATACCAACCTGTTCCCCGGCGGGTTCAACAATCTCAATCCGGATTTTTTGCCGCTGTGCGTGCTGGCGATGCAGAGCGCGGTGGAAAAGATATGTCCGGAAGCGCGCGGCGTGTTGCTGATCCCGGAGAATCACACGCGCAACCAGTTCTATCTGCAAAACGTGGCGCAACTGGTCACCATCATCAAGCAGGCCGGCATGCGCGTGCGCGTCGGTTCGCTGCTGCCGGAGATCACGCAGCGCACGCTCATCGAATTGGCAAATGGCAGCTCGCTGACGCTGGAACCGCTGGTGCGCACCGGGAACCGTCTCGGTGTCGCGGACTTTGATTCTTGCGTGATCGTACTCAACAACGATCTGTCTGCCGGCGTGCCGGATATATTGAAGGATCTGGAGCAGACCGTGCTGCCGCCGCTGGCGGCGGGCTGGTATGCGCGGCGCAAATCGCAGCATTTTGGCGCCTATCACCGCGTGTCACAGCAATTCGCCGAGCTGGTCGGCATCGATCCCTGGCTGATCGACCCGTATTTTGCGGTGTGCAATCAGGTCAATTTCCAGGAGCGCGTCGGCGAGGAATGCCTTGCCGCACAGGTGGATGCGGTACTGCAACAGATCCGCGCCAAGTACGCCGAATACGGCGTGAAGCATGATCCCTTTGTCATCGTCAAAGCCGATGCGGGAACTTACGGCATGGGCATCATGACGGTGAAGGATGCCAGCGAAGTGCGCGACCTTAACCGCAAACAGCGCAACAAGATGGCTGTGGTCAAGGAAGGGCTGCAAGTCTCCGATGTGCTGGTGCAGGAGGGCGTGTACACCTTCGAGAGTCTGAACGAGGCGGTCGCCGAGCCGGTGGTGTACATGATAGACCGCCATGTCGTCGGCGGTTTCTACCGCGTGCATACCGGCCGCGGCGTCGACGAAAATCTCAACGCGCCCGGCATGAGCTTCGAGCCACTGGCATTTGAGTCCTGCTGCACGCTGCCCAACCCGGACTGTGCGCCTGACGATACCCCCAACCGCTTCTATGCCTACGGCGTGGTCGCGCGTCTGGCGATGCTGGCGGCATCGCTGGAGTTGGAGGGAATGGCAGAGTGAGTCTGGTCTCACGCCTGTGTTTGCTGCTAGCTGTTCTTGTGCTCTCTGCCTGTGGCAAAGAGCCGGCTGTCTATCAGGAGCAGAGCTATGTGTTCGGTACGCTGGTGGATGTCAGCATCTACGGCGAAGACGAGGCGCGGGCACGGCAGGCGGCGGGCATGGTGATGCGCGAGTTTCAGCGTTTGCACGACATGCTGCACGCATGGCAGCCGAGCGAGTTGAGTGAACTCAATGCGGCACTCGCCGACGGGAAGAGCAAAAAGATCACGCCCGAGCTGGCAGTGATGTTGCAGGATGCGGCGCGGCTCTCCGCGCAATCCGGCGGCCTGTTCAATCCGGCCATCGGCGGGTTGATCGAAGTCTGGGGATTCCATGCCGACGAATTCAAGCCGGTGCGCCCGGACGCGGCGAAGATCGCGGCATATGTGCAGGCCGATCCGCAGATGAGCGACCTGGTCTTTTCCCTCGGAGCGCAGGGGGGCGAGATGATGGTCTCCAGCGGTAATCCCGCCGTGCGGCTCGATCTCGGCGGTTATGCCAAAGGTTATGCGCTGGATCGCGCGGCGTTGTTGCTCAGGCAGCAGGGTATACACCATGCGCTCATCAACATCGGCGGCAATATTCTGGCTTTGGGGCGGCACGACAAGCGCCCGTGGCGGGTCGGTATCCAGCATCCGCGCAAATCCGGTGCGCTGGCCTTGCTGGAATTGCATGACGGCGAAGCCATCGGTACCTCCGGTGACTACCAGCGTTACTTTGAACTGGACGGTAAACGCTATTGCCATCTGATCGATCCGCGCAGCGGCTATCCGACGCACGGGGTGCAGGCGGTGACGATACTGACGCGCGGGCCGCAGGCCGGGGTGTTGTCGGATGCGGCCTCCAAGCCGTTGTTCGTCGCCGGTGCAGCCGGCTGGCGCGCTGCCGCCGGGCGTATGCAGTTGCCCGAAGTTTTGCTGGTGGATGGGCAGGGTGGCATCCATCTCACAGCGGCGTTGCAGAAACGGCTAGAATTCGCCGACAAGGACATAAAAATGGAAGTGTTGCCGTGAGTGAACCGGAACAGGAAATCGTCGAATACAAGGTGCGCCGCGCCGCGGGTGTGCAGGCCTTGCGCGAGATCGGCAAAATCGTTGCGGAAGATCGGCGGGCCGAGGCCGGCAAGGCCAGAATACTGCGCTGGTTCATGCGTTACGGCTGGCTGCTTGCGCTGGGAATCTCGCTGTTGTCGGCATATTGGATGGGGGTGATATAAGTGGTCGGAATTCTGGTGGTCGCGCATAACGCGCTGGGCGAAAGTCTGGTGGATTGCGTCAGTCATGTGCTGGGCGAAGTGCCGCACAATCTCAAAGTGTTATCGGTTTACGGTGACGACGATCCGCAGCAGAAACTGGTCGAGGGGCAGGCGCTGATCAAGCAGCTCGATACCGGCGGCGGCGTGCTGATTCTTGCCGACGTATTCGGCGCCACGCCGAGCAATGTCGGGCGCCAGCTGTGTCACGCCGAGCGCGTGATGGGTGTGGCCGGGGTGAATCTACCGATGCTGCTGCGGGTGGTGTGCCATCCCAACAAGACTATGCCGGAACTGGCCCACGTCGCGATCGAGGGTGGCCGCGAGTGCATCGTCGCCATGGAAGACTGACATGCTGCAACAGGACGCCCTCATCATCAACAAACTTGGCCTGCATGCGCGCGCATCGGCCAAACTTACGCAACTGGCTTCCGCTTTTAAATGCGAGGTCATGTTGTCGCGCAACAACCGCCGCATCAATGCCAAGAGCATCATGGGTGTGATGATGCTGGCCGCGGCCAAGGGCTCGACCATCACCATTGAGACCAGCGGAGCCGACGAGGCGGAAGCGATGCAGGCCATCGTGGACTTGATCAACGATTATTTCGGAGAAGGCGAGTGAGTTTTACCATACACGGCATCGCCGTTTCCAGTGGCATCGCCATCGGTCACGCGCATCTGGTCTCGCACACCTCGCTGGAGGTGTCGCACTACACGCTGCCGAAACAATTCATCGCGGACGAGATGGCGCGCTTCGATGCCGCGCTGGAAACGGTGCGCAGCGAGTTTGCCGGGCTGCGCGGCCATCGCCCGACACTGGCGGCGGCGGAATTTGACGCCTTTCTTGAGTTGCACCAGATGATCCTCGACGATCCGCAACTCAGTGTCGCGCCGCGCGAAATGATAGAGCGCGAACACTGCAATGCCGAGTGGGCGCTCAAGGCGCAGATGGACAGGCTGATCGCGCAGTTCGACGAATTCGAGGATGCCTATCTGCGCGAACGGCAGACCGATGTGAAACAGGTCGCCGAGCGCTTGTTAAAGCAGCTGACCGGGCATCCAGGACACCAACCCGCGCCAGTGCGTCACGATGTCGAGACAATATTGGTGGCGCATGATCTGAGTCCCGCCGATCTGATCCAGTTCAAACCGCAGCAGTATTCCGCCTTCGTCACAGATGTCGGCGGTGCAACATCGCATACCGCCATCGTCGCCCGCAGTCTCAACACGCCCTGCGTGGTCGGCCTGCACCACGCGCGCGAACTGATACGCGAAGACGACCTGTTGATCCTCGACGGCGAGCAGGGTGTGCTGATCGTCAATCCGGGCAAAGCGGTGCTGGCCGAGTACAAGCTGCGCCAGAGCGAGTGGGAACTGGAGCGCAAAAAGCTCAAACGGCTGCGTTCCGCGCGCGCCAACACGCTGGATGGCACCATCATCGAACTGCATTCCAACATCGAAAAACCGGAAGACATCGCCGACGTGAAAGAGAACGGCGCCACCGGTGTGGGGCTGTTCCGCAGCGAGTTCCTGTTTCTCAACCGCGATGAACTGCCAGGTGAGGAAGAGCAGTTTGAATCTTACCGTGCCGCGGCGCAGGGTATGGACGGACAACCGGTTACGATACGCACGTTCGATCTCGGTGCGGACAAGCAGATCAAGGGGGCGGAGCGCATCGCCAGCAATCCCGCGCTGGGGCTGCGCGCGATCCGTCTGTGCCTGGCGGAGCCGCAGTTGTTCCGCACCCAGTTGCGCGCGCTGCTGCGCGCCACCCATTACGGCAACGTCAAGATCCTTATCCCGATGCTGTCCGGCGCATCCGAACTGAACCAGACACTGCAATTCATTGCCGCGACCAAAGAAAAACTCGATGAGGAAGGTATCCCCTACGACCGCGAGGTAAAGATCGGCGGCATGATCGAGATACCCGCCGCCGCGTTGGCGCTGAACGTGTTCGTCAAAAAGCTCGATTTCCTTTCCATCGGTACCAACGACCTGATCCAGTACACTCTGGCGATCGACCGTACCGACGAAGAGGTGGCGCATTTGTACGATCCGCTGCATCCCGCCGTGTTGCACCTGCTCTCGCATGTCATTGGCACCGCCAACAAGCTCGGCGTGCCGGTGTCGGTATGCGGCGAAATGGCCGGCGAACTTGCCTATACCCGTTTATTGTTGGGCTTCGGTCTGCGCCAGTTCTCCATGTTCTCCGCACAGGTGCCCAACATCAAGCAGCGGGTGCTGACCACCAACCTGCCGGAAATCTCGCCACTGACGCAGAAGATTCTGCGCGCCGATGATCCGATGAAGATACGCGAACTACTTGACCGGCTGAATTCCTGAGATCTGCCATGCATCGGGCGACATTGCCTATTGTCGCGGAAATTCGGATGCCGCCTCCCCATTGTGGGAGTGACGGTCGCGCGATAGATACTCTCCGTTGCCAATCGCCTGCTGAAGCGGCTTCCCGCCCATTCTGCACTTGCATCGCTCCCAGGTGCTGAACCGGAAAGAGAAAAACCAAGTGTTGTTCAATTTCAGAGTGATGAGTAAATCGGTGCGTGAACCAATTGAAATTCCGATATTCGGCAATTTTTGAATATGCGGTCCTATGTGAGTTGACACTCCCGGCGATTTCGCCAACACTCCCACGCCCATGAGAGAGTTATTTATCACCGAGACGCGTGCGCGGCTGCGCACCTGGCTGGCGCTGGGCTATACGTTGTTCATCGTGTATGCCAGCCTGTCGCCGTTCTCCGGCTGGCGCGAGCAGGGCTTGGCATTTGTCGATGTGCTGGGAATGCCGCTGCACCTGACTTACACCACCTTTGATGCGACGCTGAATCTGATTTCCTATCTCCCGCTGGGCCTGCTGCTCGGGCTGGCTTTGTGCTCCCGAATTGGAGCCAGTGCGAGTGTGGCGCTCGGCCTTTGTGCGGGGGTTGCGCTGTCGGCGGGAATGGAATATCTGCAAATGTATCTACCCGCGCGGATCAGCTCGAACATGGATATTCTTGCCAATGGTGTGGGTGTCTTGCTGGGTGCGCTGCTGGCGGTGAGTATCACTTCATGGACCTGGCTGTTTTCCAGATTGATGCATTGGCGCGGCAGTCTGTTCCATCACGGCAAGGAGATGGATTTCGGCTTGGCATTGCTGGTGTTGTGGATGTTCGGGCAGGTGAACCCTTCCTTGCCGATGCTGGGCAATGTGTTTATCAGCGCGGTCGCGCAACAGCCCTTTGCTGTTCCGCCGTCGGTTCCGTTCGATCTGTGGGCAAGCGCTGCGGTGACATTGAATCTGCTGATGTTGGGGACGCTGTTGCTGACGTTGTTGCGTATGCCGCGCAATGCGGGCTCTGCGTTGCTGGTTGTTTTGAGCACCGTGGCGCTGGCTAAATTCGTCACGGCCGCAGTGTTGCTCAAGTCTTGGGCGCTGTTGTTGTGGATCAACGGAGAGGCCGTATCCGGCATGTTGCTGGGGATGACACTCCTTTTTGCCATGCTCTGGTTGCCGCGTGCCGCCGTCATCACCTTTGGCGCAGCGATAGCTGCCAGCTATTTTGTAATCGTGAACTTCGTGTTCGACGATAACGCCCCGACCGCCTCTTCTTCGATCTATCACTGGCACTACGGCCATCTGCTTAACTACAACGGCTTGGCGCAGACTATCACGCTGGCTTTCCCCCTGTTACTGCTGTGGCATCTCTGGCGCATCCGCAAAGTATAATTCGTCTTCCCCTCTTCTCACCGGAGCACGCCATGAGTTTTTTCGACAAGCATGTTTTCTTTTGCACCAACCAGCGCGATGACGGCGGGGATTGCTGCACCAACCACGGCTCGCAGCAGGCGCGCGACTACATGAAGAAGAAGGTGAAGGAGCTCGGCATCTCTGACCGCCATAACAACATCCGCATCAATAGCGCCGGTTGTATGGATCGCTGCGGCGAAGGCCCGGTGATCGTGGTCTATCCCGAGGGAATCTGGTACACCTTCGTGGATAACAGCGACCTCGATGAGATCATTGAAGAACACCTGAAGAACGGCCGTGTGGTCGAGCGCCTGAAGATCTGATGTCCGCACCGCGCGAATTGGTCTTTTCCGGTGCCAGCGGGCCGCTGGAAGGAATGCTGCATCTGCCCGCCGGCGTGCCGCAGGGCATTGCCGTGGTGGCGCACCCCCTGTCCACTATGGGCGGAACCATGCACAACAAAGTGGTCACTACGCTGACTCACGCCTTCGCCGAACTCGGCTATGCCGTGTTGCGCTTCAATTTTCGCGGCGTGGGCGCGAGCGCCGGCGGCTATGACGAGGGCATGGGCGAAACGGTCGATGCCGTTGCCGCAGCCGATTTTATGCGCGCGGAATTCGGCGATCTGCCGCTGCTTACGGCGGGTTTCTCCTTCGGCGCTTATGTGCAGGCGCGTGCCGCACTGGCGTTGCATCCGCAGCGCATGGTGCTGGTCGCCCCCGCCGTGGGGCGCTTCGAGATGCCGCCGGTGCCCCCTGATACGCTGCTGATACACGGCGACCAGGACGAGGTGGTGGCGCTGGACGCGTTGCTGGACTGGGCGCGTCCGCAACACTTGCCCGTCCTGGTGCTGAGCGGGGCTGAGCACTTTTTTCACGGACGCTTGACCCAGCTTAAACAGCTCGTGTTGCAGCACTTGAGGGGAGCCGTGTGAACGCGGTGCTGAACGTGTGCGGCCTGCGCAAATACTACGGCGGACAGGTGGTGGTGGACGGTTTGGACATCGCCATCCAGAAAGGCGAATGCTACGGCTTGCTGGGGCCGAACGGCGCGGGCAAGACGACCACGCTGCGTTTGCTGCTCGGCCTGATCGCGCCGCATTCCGGTTCGGTGAAGTTGCTCGGACATGACGTACCTCGGCATGCGCGTGAGGCGCGTCTGCGGGTCGGCGTGGTGCCGCAGATGGACAACCTTGATCCGGATTTCACGGTGACGGAAAATCTGATGGTGTATGGCCGTTATTTCGGCATGAGCGACAGTGCCATCGCGGCACGTCTGCCGCAGTTGCTGGAATTCGCCAACCTGACCAACAAACGCGATGCGCGGGTACCGACGCTGTCCGGCGGCATGAAGCGGCGACTGACGTTGGCGCGCGCGCTGGTGAACGATCCCGACATCATCTTCCTCGACGAGCCGACCACCGGGCTAGATCCGCAGGCGCGCCATCTGATCTGGCAACGCTTGCGCGAGCTGACTGCGCAGGGCAAGACGCTGGTGCTCACCACCCATTTCATGGACGAGGCCGAACGTTTGTGTCACCGCCTCGCGGTGATGGACAACGGACGTATCATCAGCGAAGGAACGCCGCGCGAACTCATCGAACAGAATATCGAGCCGCAAGTGGTCGAAGTGTTCGGTGAAAATGCGGGTGTTTGGGCGCAGGCACACGCCGGACACCATGCACAGCGTTTTGAGGTGAGCGGCGAAACGGCATTCTGTTATGTGCAGGATGCACAGGCTCTGCTGCTGGAGTTGCAACAGCAACCGCAGCTGCGCTATCTGCACAGGCCGGCGAACCTTGAGGACGTGTTCCTGAAACTGACCGGCAGGGAGATGAGGGAATGATTTTCCTCATCTCCCGTAGGGGCGCGATTCATCGCGCCCTTGTGTATGTCGATGTGACAGGACGCGTTGAATCGCGCCCCTACGGACGAATAGCGATACCAATATGAAACCTGACCATTTCGCCCTGCCGCGTCTCAGCCTGCGCTTCATCCCCATCTGGCGGCGCAATTTTCTGGTGTGGAAAAAGATGGCCGGCTCTTCCATTCTGGGCCATCTGGCCGATCCGGTGATCTACATGCTCGGTCTGGGATACGGCCTGGGTGGCATGTTGCCGGAAGTCGGCGGCATGTCCTACATCGCCTTCCTCGCCGCCGGGACGGTGTGCTACAGCACGATGAACAGCGCCAGCTTTGAGGCGCTGTATTCCGGCTTTGCGCGCATGCACGAGCAGCGCACCTGGGAGGCGATCCTGAACACGCCTATCACGCTGGACGATATCGTGCTGTCCGAGATCGTCTGGGCCGCGAGCAAAAGTCTGTTGTCCGGCATCGCCGTGCTGGCGGTGATCTGGGCGCTCGGCCTGTCGCATTCGCCGTTGACGCTGTGGCTGATCCCGCTCGCGCTGCTGGTCGGGTTGTGCTTCGCTTCGCTCGGTTTGATCATGACCGCCATCGCGCCTGGATACGATTTTTTCATGTACTACTTCACGCTGGTGATCACGCCGATGGTGCTATTATGCGGCGTGTTTTTTCCGGTCGAACAGCTGCCGCCTGTGCTGCAAACAGTATCTTCCCTGTTGCCGCTGACGCATGCTATCAACTTGGCACGACCGCTGATGAACGACACCATACCCGCTAATTATCTGCTGCATATCGCCGTGTTGTTCGGCTATGCGCTGGCCGGTTTCTATGTGGCGTTGGCGTTGTTCAGGAAGAGGCTATCGCAATAAATCAGGTTTTAGCGGATTCGAATTTTCACCCCCATCCCACCCCCTGCCTGAGAGGGGGAAGGAGTCAGATGGCGGGTATATCGTTGGGAGTTATTCATGTTGTGGATTAAAACTTTTCATATTTTCTTCGTTGTGAGCTGGTTCGCCGGGCTGTTCTATCTGCCGCGCATCTTCGTCAACCACGCGATGGCGACCGAGCCTGCGGAGATCGCGCGGCTCAAGCTGATGGAGCGCAAGCTGTATCGCTTTGTTACGCCCATCGGCGCGCTCGCGGTCATCTTCGGCCTGTGGCTGTGGTTCGGTTACGGCTTCTCCGGCGGTTGGCTGCATGCCAAGACCACGCTGGTCGTGTTGCTGGTCGGATACCACCTCTATTGCGGTCATCTGGTGAAGGAATTTGCCGCTGACCGCAACACACGCAGTCACGTGTTCTACCGTTTCTTCAACGAGGCGCCGGTTTTTCTGCTGCTGGCAATCGTGATCCTCGCCACCGTCAAGCCTTTCTAAGCCATGCCCGAATTTTTCGCCCCCTGCCCGCGCGGCCTCGAAGCATTACTGCGCGGCGACCTTGAAACCATGGGCGCGCAGAATGTGCGCGCCACCGACGGCGGCGTGGAGTTCTCCGGCGACTGGCCGCTATGCTATCGCGCCAATCTGGAAAGCCGGCTCGCCAGCCGCATCCTGTGGCGGGTAAAGGAAACCCAATACCGCACCGAGCAGGATATCTACAAGGCAGTGTTCGAGTTGCAATGGCAACGCTGGTTCGATGTGAGTCACACCATACGCGTCAATACCACGGCGATACGCTGCCCGCTGAAAAGCCTGGAGTTCATCACTCTGCTGGTCAAGGACGCGGTATGCGACCGCTTCCGGGCGCATTGCAACGAGCGCCCCAGCGTGGACACACTGGAGCCGGATGTGCGCATCCATGTGTTCATCGAAGACAGCAAGCTGATGCTGTATCTTGATACCTCGGGCGATGCGCTGTTCAAGCGCGGCGTGCGCCAATACACCAACATCGCACCGCTGCGCGAGAATCTTGCGGCGGGCATTCTGCGCATGACCGGCTGGCAGCCCGGCACGCCGCTGCTTGATCCGATGTGCGGCAGCGGCACGTTTTTGATCGAAGCCGCGCAGATGTCGCTCAACATCCAACCGGGCATCGGACGTCGTTTTGCCTTTGAAAAATTGAAGAACTTCGATGCGCCAAAGTGGCAGCAGATGCGCGAGCAGGCCATTGCCGCGCAGCTTCAGGTGGAGCCGCTGGAGATTTACGGCAGTGATTTGTACGGAGATGCGCTGAAGACCGCATCGCGCAACCTGCAAGAAGCCGGGCTGGCGGAATGCGTGGAACTCAAACAGGCCAACGTGCTGGAAATCTCGCCGCCGGCGGAACACGGCGTGTTGGTGGCGAACCTGCCCTACGGTGAACGCATGGGCGAACTGGACGAACTGGCCGAGCTATACCCGCAACTGGGCGACGCGCTGAAGAAGAAGTTCGGCGGCTGGACGGCTTACCTGTTTACCGCCGACAAAGCCATCCTGAAACTGATGCGTCTGTCGCCATCGAAACGCACGCCACTGTTCAACGGGGCCATCGAGTGCCGTTTGCTGGAGTACAAGATCGTGGCGGGCAGCAACCGGAGATAAGCAGCCCTCCGGCCCGACCGCCGCTCAGGTCATTTGCAGATTTTGTATTCCGCTCATCACGTCGCGATCCTGGGTGCTCTTGCTTTCCAGTTTGATGCGCAGGCGCAAATCGTTGACCGAGTCGGCATTTTTCAATGCGTCCTCGTAGGATATCTTGCCCTCTTCATAAAGGGTGAACAAGGCACCGTCGAACGTCTCCATGCCCAATTCGCGCGATTTGGCCATCACACCCTTGATGGAGTGCACGTCGCCCTTGAAGATCAGGTCGGCGATCAACGGTGAATTGAGCAGAATCTCAATTGCCGCCGCGCGTCCCTCGCCGTCTTTTTTCGGGATCAAACGCTGCGAGATCAGCGCCTTGATGTTGAGCGACAGGTCCATCAGCAGTTGTTCGCGGCGTTCTTCCGGGAAGAAGTTGATGATGCGATCCAGCGCTTGGTTGGCGCTGTTGGCGTGCAGCGTCGCCATACACAGGTGCCCGGTCTCGGCGAAGGCGACGGCGTATTCCATGGTTTCGCGGTCGCGGATCTCGCCGATCAGAATCACGTCCGGTGCTTGGCGCAACGTGTTTTTCAGCGCGTTGTGCCAGTTCTCGGTATCGACACCCACCTCGCGGTGGGTGATGATGCAGTTGGCATGTTCGTGTACATATTCGACCGGGTCTTCGATGGTAATGATGTGGCCGTAGCTGTTCTTGTTGCGATGCCCGATCATGCCCGCCAGTGTGGTGGATTTTCCAGAGCCGGTGCCGCCGACCAAGATCACCAAGCCTCGCTTGGTCATCACGATATCTTTCAGCACCGGCGGCATCCCCATCTGGTCCAGGTCGGGAATCTTGGTGGTGATGGTGCGCAACACCATGCCGACTCGCTGTTGCTGCATGAAGATGTTGACGCGGAAGCGTCCGATGCCGGGCGGGCTGATGGCGAAGTTGCATTCGTGGCTCGCCTCGAACTCGGCAGCCTGACGATCATTCATGATGCTGCGTGCCAACTCCTGGGTATGCACCGGAGTTAGCGCCTGATTGGAGACCGGGGTCATTTTCCCGTCCACCTTGAAGGCCGGAGGGAATCCGGAAGTGATGAACAAGTCGGATGCCTTCTTGCTGATCATGCCGCGCAGCAGATTGTGGATTAGCTCGGTGGCCTGGTCTCTTTCCATGATTGACTCCTGATTGTAGGGCCGGTTAGCCGGGGAACATGTCCTTGTTCATCGCTTTGCTGCGTGCTTCCGCAGGCGAGACGACACCATTTTTGACGAGGGTGGACAGGCATTGGTCCAGTGTTTGCATACCCAGTCCCTGGCCGGTCTGGATGGCCGAGTACATCTGTGGAACTTTGGCTTCGCGAATCAGGTTCCGGATCGCCGGGGTACAAAGCATGATCTCGTGCGCCGCCACGCGCCCCGATCCGTCCTTGGTTTTGAGCAGTGCCTGCGAGATGACCGCGCGCAGCGACTCCGACAGCATGGCACGAACCATTTCCTTCTCGTCGGCGGGGAACACGTCGATGATACGGTCGATGGTCTTGGCGGCGGAGCTGGTATGCAACGTGCCGAATACCAGATGGCCGGTCTCGGCCGCTGTCATCGCGAGGCGTATGGTTTCCAGATCGCGCATTTCACCGACCAGAATGACATCGGGATCTTCGCGTAAAGCCGAACGCAAGGCGTTGTTGAATGACAGGGTATGCGGGCCGACCTCGCGCTGGTTGACCAGACACTTCTTGCTTTCGTGGACGAATTCGATCGGGTCTTCCACGGTCAGGATGTGCCCCATCTCCTTTTCGTTGATGTAGTTGACCATCGCCGCCAGGGTGGTGGATTTGCCTGAGCCGGTCGGGCCGGTCACCAGAACCAGACCGCGCGGCGTGTCGGAGATGTCGGTGAAAATTTTCGGTGCCTTGAGGTCTTCCAGCGTCAGCACCTTGGAGGGAATGGTACGCATCACCGCCGCCGCGCCGCGCTGCTGCACGAATGCGTTGACGCGGAAACGTGCCAGGTTGGGTATCTCGAAGGAGAAATCGACTTCCTTGTTCTCTTCGTAGAACTTGCGCTGCCCGTCGTTCATGATGTCATACACCATGGCATGCACTTCCTTGTGCTCCATGGTCGGCAGGTTGATACGGCGCATGTCGCCATGCACGCGGATCATCGGCGGCAGGCCGGCGGAAAGATGTAAATCGGACGCTTTGTTCTTGACGCCGAAGGCGAGCAGTTCGGTGATATCCATTATAATCTTCCCCGTTTGGTGAAGCGGCTGGCAAAGCCGCGTTAGAGTGCGCGGGATTATGACAACAATCGCTTCCAACATGCAAGCCGTTCACACCGCGATGGATGCGGCTGCGCGCGCGGCCGGCCGGCCGGCCGGAGAGGTCGCCCTGCTGGCGGTGAGCAAAACCTTTCCCGCAGAGGCGATACGCGCGGCCTATCTGGCGGGACAGCGCCGTTTTGCCGAAAATTACGTGCAGGAAGCGTTGGCAAAGATCGGCGAACTGGGCGAGCTGGATATCGAGTGGCACTTCGTCGGGCCGATCCAGAGCAACAAAACCCGCCAGATCGCCGAAAACTTTTCATGGGTGCACAGTGTGGAGCGACTGAAAATCGCGCAACGCTTATCGGCACAACGCCCGGCGCATTTGCCGCCGCTGCAAGTGTGCATCGAGGTCAACATCAGCGGAGAAGCCAGCAAGAGCGGCGTAACCCCGGACGAGGTAATGGCATTGGCGCTGGCGGTTGCGGCGCTGCCCAATCTCAAATTGCGCGGATTGATGGCGATCCCTTTCCCTACCGATGATGTCACCGAGCAGCATGCCGCTTTTGCCCGCCTGCGCGCATCCTTCGAGCAGTTGAACCAAACGGGGATGCAGCTCGACACTTTGTCGATGGGGATGTCACACGATTTTCCCGTCGCGATTGCCGAGGGGGCGACCATTGTGCGGGTCGGTACGGCGATTTTCGGGATGCGAACAAAATCGCAGGTATGACAGCCTGAAGATTTTGCGCAATCGGGAGCTATCTCAGTTCAGCGCGACAAACTGCCTGCGGAACCCCACGACCTTGTGCAGGTACTGCCGTGTCTCGGCGTAGGGTAGTTTTTCGCGTAACTGGCTGTATACCGCCGGAGCGGACAGGCTGTTGATCCGGTTCAGCCCGGCACTGCGGTTCTTGGCGCTGCCGCCGAAGGCGCGCATGACATTGGACGGCCCGGTGTTATAGGCCGAGATGACGCAGTATTCTCGCGCGATCGGGTCGGCGATGCTGTCCAGTTCGTCAAACGCCAGGACATTGAGATAGGCGGTACCGAGTTCGATGTTGTTTTCCGGCTCGAACAGATACTGCTTGCTCGGGATGTGATCCGTGCCCTTGGCGCGTTTATAGGCATCGCGCCCGCCGCTGGAGGGGACGAGCTGCATCAGCCCGTAGGCCGGAGCCGGGCTAACGGCGAAGGGGTTGAAGTTGCTTTCCGTGCGCATGATGGCGAATACCAGGCTGGGACTGATGCCGTAGGTTTTGGCATAGCGTTCAACCAGTGGGCGGTATTTTTCGGCCTGCTTGTTGGTGAAGTTGCTGACCATGTTGAACTTCACGAAACGGGCCTGTTTGCTGCCCGCGTCGGTTGCGACGATGCGTGTCTGCGCGACACTGACCAAGCCATTGGCGTAACGTTCGGCCTGTTGCGGCGTGGCGATGGCGCGACCGGTCTGGTCCAGCACCAGACCCAGCAGATAGGGGTCGCGTTCACTGGACAGGCGGATGGCGCGATCCGAAAACAGATCGACTGCGCGCGGGTCGTCAGGGGTGAGCAAGGTGGTGACGATGGCGTTGGACAGACTGCGCTCGGGATTCTTGCTGTCCAGCGTTTCGACGGTAATTTCGCCACGGTCGAAATCAACGATGGCGCGCGACAGATAGCCTTGGGTGTATTTCACATAGTGGGTGCGATCCGGCACCCGTGCATCCTTGTTGCCCCAGGTCTTGCCGGCTTTGCCGCGCAGCACATCCATCAATTGCTGAAAGTCGCGCTGTATCGTCTTGAGATCGCTGGCAAGTTGCAGCGGATTGCGCAGGTAGGCCTGTTTTTTGTTCTGGAGTAACACCCGTGCGGCGGCTTCCGGGCTGCCGCTGGCGGCGATCTGCGCGACACTGCGCACGGTGCCGTTCGTTGCAGCCGACAGGATGCGGCGGGAGGAGGGGCTGCTGCATGAGGTGAGCAGCAGGAGTGCAATGAGAGCGAGAGCAAGTTTGCGCATGGATCACCGTTCAATCTAGAAACCCCAGCGGCACGAAGCGTGATTTTGCATTGACGGTACTTATTCGTGCCTTGTCTGTCGGGTTGAGAGCCGACCTACAACACCGTTCTTGCGCTTCGCCTTGCCGGGGACAACACGCAAAGCCACGCAAAGCTTTAATGCTGACAGCCTGAACTGTCCACGCCGTATTCCCGAATTGTTTGCCGGAAAGGAGGCGTGAACGGAGGAGATGACTTCCCGTGCGCCCAGAAGTTCCTAACCGCTGTTGCGCAGCCCGGTCGCGATACCGTTGATGGTGAGGTGGATCGCACGCTTCACCAGCTCATCCTGATCTCCGGCGCGATGCCGATGCAGCAGGGCGACTTGCAAGTGGTTGAGCGGATCGATGTAGGGTGTGCGCGTGAGCAGGCTGCGGGCAAAGGCCGGATTGTCCTGCAACAGGGTGTCATTGCCGGTTATTTCCAGCAGCATAGTCACCGTGCTTTCCCATTCACTGTCGATGGCGCCAAAGATGCGGGTGCGCAGTTCTACATCACCGACCAGCTCGGCATAGCGGGAGGCGATGCCCATGTCGGTCTTGGACAGTACCATGTCCATGTTAGACATCAGGCCGCGGAAGAACGCCCAGTTGCGGTACATGGCCTGTAATTGTTTCAAGCCCGCCTCGCCTTCGCGTTCGACGAATTTTTTTACCGCGCTGCCGAAACCGAACCAGCCCGGCAACAAGGTGCGGTTAAGCCCCCAGCTGAATACCCAGGGAATGGCACGGAGGTCCTCGATACGATCTGTCGCCTTGCGTGCCGATGGGCGGCTGCCGATGTTGAGTTCGGCGATCTCGCGGATCGGTGTGGCGGCAAAGAAGTAATCGGTGAAACCCGGTGTCTCGTACACCAGTTCGCGATAAGCGGCGAAAGCATCCAAACTCAATGCTTCCATGATGCGCATGTATTCCGGGTTGCCGTCCTCATTGTGCGAATGGTCGAGCAGTGTGGCTTCCAGAGTGGCCGCGATCAGTGTCTCGAGGTTGCGGCGACCAATCTCGGGATTGGAGTATTTGCTGGAAATCACTTCGCCCTGTTCGGTGATGCGAATCTGGCCGTTCACACTGCCGGGCGGTTGCGCGAGGATCGCCTCATAGCTGGGGCCGCCGCCGCGACCGACCGTGCCGCCGCGACCGTGGAACAGGCGCAGTTCGATACCGTGTTTATTGAACACTTCGACCAGTTCGACCTCGGCTTTGTAGAGCTCCCAGTTGGCGGTGATATAGCCGCCATCCTTGTTGCTGTCCGAGTAACCGAGCATGACTTCCTGGGTGTTAGCGCGCGTTGCCAGCAACCGGCGGTAGTAGGGAATGGAGAACAGCTCGTCCATGATGACCGCACAGCCGCGCAGATCCTCAATGGTCTCGAACAGCGGGATGATGTTGACATGCAGCTTGTCGCTGCCTTCCACCAGACCGACTTGTTGCAGCATCAAGGCGATTTCCAGCATGTCGCTCACCGCATCGGTCTTGGAGATGATGTGGTTGGGCAGCGCCGCACGGCCAAAGTGCTGGTGTATTCCGGCGGCCGTCTGCATGATGCGCAACTCGCTTTGTGCCACGGCGGAATATTGTTCGATATCCGCCAGCAGGGGCCGGCCGGCTTGCAGGGCTTCCAGCAGCACTTCGCGCCTGGCGCTTTCGTCGAGGTCGCTGTAATTCGCTTTTCCCGAGCTGTGCGCGAACAACTCGCTGACGGTTTGTTCGTGGATCGCGCTGTGCTGGCGCATATCCAGCGGTGCCAGATGGAAACCGAAGACCTCCACTGCGCGGCGCAGGTTGGCCAGACGCCCGCGCGCCAGATACACCGCGCCATGCTTGAACAACGAGTCGATGAGTATATCCAGATCCGCAATCAGCTCCTGCGGGGCGGAGTAGGGGCACGCATCCGGGTCCAGCGGGGGCAGATGAGTGATTTGGTGTCCGAGTTGTCTGGCGGTGGCGGAGAGTCGCGAATAGATCAAATTTAGCGCGCGGCGATAGGGTTCGTCGGCGCGGGCGATATCGGTATCCGGGGAGCTGTCTGACAGCGCACGCAGATCGTCACTTACATCGGCTAGGCGATCGGTCAGGCTCAGGCGACGGCCCAGCACAAAGGTTTCGTTCAGGTAGTGTTCGAACGCCAGTGCGGAGTGTCGTTTTACCGCATCCAGCATCACGTCATGTGTGACGAAGGGATTGCCGTCGCGGTCGCCACCGATCCAGCTGCCGACGCGCAACAGTGGCGGCACTTTGATATCTTTGTCAAAGCGCGCTTCCAGTTGTTTTTCCAATCCGGCGTAGATCTTCGGTATTTCGCTGAGGAAAGTGTAGCGGTAGTACTCCAGTCCGTTGTTGATCTCGTCGCGCACGGTCAGCTTGGAGGTGCGCAACATGCGTGTCTGCCACAGAATCAGCACGAAACGGCGCAAGGCATCTTCGTTGTCGGCCTCGTCTTCCGGTGTCATGTCCATACGGTCGCGCTGCGACAGCAGGCTGGAGATGATCAACTGGCAATCGAGGATGCTCTTGCGCTGAACTTCGGTCGGGTGCGCGGTCAGTACCGGCGAGATCAGAGCGCTGTTCAGAAAGGTTTGCAGGGTGTCTGTGCCGACGTGTTTTTGCTCCAGTCTATCCAGTGCCAGCAGCAGATTGCCTTCTTTTGGTGCGCTGCCCGCTTTGAGGTGGGCGCGGTGGCGGCGATTGTGGTGCAGATCTTCGGCGATATTGGACAGTTGCGAGAAATAGCTGAACGCGCGCACGACGGCAAGCGTCTCGGCGGGAGACAGGGCATCCAGTACCTGCTCCAGTTGCTGGCCATCGCGGTCATCTTGTGTCTTGCGGAAGCGCACGGCGGCACGGCGGACGTTTTCGACCAACTGAAACGTCTCCTCGCCTTCCTGCTCGCGCAAAGTGTCACCGAGGATGCGTCCGAGCAGACGTACATCCTCGCGCATCGGCAGGTCTTTGCTGGAAATGTCAGCGGGGGCGGAAATCAGGTTCATCACGTTCATCTTCTACAAGGTCGGCAATAACGGGCACATCCAGCCCATGCTAGAATGCGCGGCGCACGAATCACAACAGCCGTTCAGGCAAACAGACAATCAGGAATTGCTATGAGTCAGACATCCCATCCGATCCCCGCTCGTTTAATTATCGCCTCACGCGAAAGCGCGCTCGCAATGTGGCAGGCGGAACATATCCGGGACAGACTGCGCGCATTATACCCGCAAACAGAGGTCAGCATATTGGGTATGACCACCCAGGGTGATCAGATTCTGGATGTCACCCTGTCAAAAATCGGCGGCAAAGGGCTGTTCGTCAAGGAGCTGGAGACCGCGCTGGAGGATGGTCGCGCCGATCTTGCCGTGCATTCGCTGAAGGATGTGCCGATGGTGTTGCCGGAAGGTTTTGTGCTGGCCGCCATCGGGGAGCGCGAGGATCCGCACGATGCTTTCGTTTCAAATGACTTCGAGAATCTGGCGGCATTGCCGGCAGGCAGCGTGGTGGGCACCTCCAGTCTGCGCCGCGAGAGCCAGCTGCGCTCGCGCTTTCCCCAGCTCAGGATTGAACCGTTGCGCGGCAACGTGCAGACGCGTTTGCGCAAGCTGGATGAAGGTCAATATGCCGCAATCATCCTTGCCGCAGCCGGATTGAAACGCCTCGGCTTGGGTGCGCGTATTCGCGGCATCATCACCAGCGAGGAAAGTCTGCCCGCGGTGGGGCAGGGTGCGCTGGGCATCGAGTGCCGCTCCGACCGTGCAGACGTGATCGCCGCGTTGCAACCCCTGCACCACACAGATACCGCGGCCTGTGTTTTTGCGGAACGTGCCATGAGCCGCCGGCTGGCGGGTAGTTGCCAAGTTCCGCTGGGCGGCTTCGCCGAAGTGCAAAACGGCAAGTTGCGCATGCGCGGTTTTGTCGCCAAGCCCGACGGCACGCGTCTGGTGCGCGCCGAACAGACCGGCGAGATCGCCGCTCCGGAAAGGCTGGGCAACGACATTGCCGATATCCTGCTGGCGCAGGGTGCGGGTGAGATTCTAGCGGCACTGAATGGCTGAGCTGCCGCTTGCCGGGTTGAAAATTGCCGTTACGCGCCCGCGCGAACAGGCCGAGCAATTGACGCAAAACATCCGGCAATTCGGCGGTGTTCCGTTGTCGTTTCCGCTGCTCGATATTGTTGCAGAGGAGATGTCGCCATCATTGCGCGAGCAGATAGCCCGTCTTGGGGAGGCCGATCTGGCCATTTTCATCAGTCCGAATGCGGTGAATTACGGCATGGCGGCAATCCGCGCGACGGGTGTCGCGTTGCCTGTTTCATTGAAAATCGCCACGGTCGGATCGGGCAGCGCGAAGGCGCTGCGCGAACTGGGGGTGAGGGATATTCTGGTGCCAGCCGAGCGTTTTGACAGTGAGGGGTTGCTGGCTTTGCCGGCGTTGCGCGACATCGCCGGTTGGCGAACGATGATATTTCGCGGCAACGGCGGGCGCGAGTTGCTGGGCGATACACTGGCGGCGCGAGGTGCCGTCGTGGAATACGTGGGCTGTTATCGACGCAGTGCCGCGTCGCAGGATGGCGCTGCTTTGCTGGCGGTTGCGCCGGATGCGATCACTGTCACCAGCAGCGAGGCACTGGATCATTTGTGGCAGACATTGGACGAGCGCGGTCGCACGGGCATCCTTGAGACACCCTTATTCGTGCCGCATGCGCGCATCGCCGGATTGGCCCGCCAGCAAGGCTGGCGGCACGTCCACCCGACGGCGAGCGGGGATGACGGATTGCTGGCCGGTTTGGTAGCATGGGCAAAGAAGAAGGATGGGTGCTGAGCGTCAGTGCCCGGCATCCCGCTTCAGTACTTGGCATTCAGGACTTGATATGAACGAACAAAACGACACGTCCGCAGATACATCATCCCCCGCTTCCCGCAAGACTTCGGTGGCCGATGTGTTCGCGCGCATCAGCATCACCCAGATGACGCTGGCGGTACTGGTCGTGATCTTCCTGTGGCAGTGGCTGGACGGGCATCGCGCCATCGGTGATATGCGCCAGGAGCTGGCGGAAAAGATCGCCGAGATGGATGGCACCAGCAAGGCTAACCAGATGCTGCTGGCGCAGAGCCAGGATCAGGCGCGTGAATTGGCGGACAAGGTGGCAACGCTGGAGATGCGCTATGCCGAGGCGCAGAGCCAGCGTGCCGCACTGGAAGCGTTGTACAACGATCTGTCTATCAGCCGGGATGAGACAGCGCTGGCGGAGGTCGAACAGATGCTGATGATCGCCGGTCAACAGTTGCAGCTTTCCGCCAACGTCAAGGCCGCGCTGATCGCCATGCAAAGTGCCGATGCGCGCTTGCAGCGCATGGACAGGCCCGCATTTAACGGGTTGCGCAAAGCGATCAACCGAGACATGGATCAGTTGCGGGCGATGCCCAATGTGGACATGGCCGGCATCAACTTTCAGATCGCCGGTCTGATGGCAACGGTGGACAAGTTGCCCCTGGTCTATCAGAAGCGCGTTGTTCAGCCTGCGCTTATGTCGGCGGCTGAGACACCGCCCGAATCGGCCTGGCAAAAATTGCTGCGCGAGATATGGCGCGAGGCCAAACAACTGGTGCGTATCGAAAATACCGGAAAAACCGAGATACCTCTTCTGCCGCCGGAGCAGGAATTCTTTTTGCGCGAAAACCTCAAGTTGCGTTTGTTGTCGGCGCAGCTTGCCTTGCTGTCACGCGATGAGAATGCTTTCCGGCAGGAGATCGGCATCGCGCAGATTTGGGTGGCGCGCTATTTCGATGGCAAGTCGAGCGAGTCGATCCAGATGCTGGCTGGCCTCAAGAAATTGTCGTCTGCCAGTATCAACATTGAGCTGCCGGATATCAGCGCCAGCTTGCAGACGATTCGCAACTATCGCCTGACGCATGACAAGACCACGCGATGAAATACCTGATCTGGATATTGTTGTTGTTCGCCGCTGCGGTGGCGGTGGTGACCGCGTCGCACAATCCGGCCTATGTGCTCTTGATATACCCGCCTTACCGTATCGAGCTTTCGCTTGCGTTGTTCATCATCGGACAATTAATCGTTTTTGGTTTCGGCTATGCATTGCTGCGCCTGTTGTTCGTCGCGCTGCACTTGCCGGACTATGTGCGCGGCTTCCGGCTGGAGCGTTCGCAGATGAAGGCGCGCAAACTGCTCGAAGAGGCGCTTGGTGCGTTTTTCGAGGGTCGTTATGCGACGGCGGAAAAAGCTTCCGCAAAAGCTATGGATATGGGCGATACCTCGGCCCTGCATCCCATCATTGCTGCGCGTTCGGCACACGAGTTGCGCGAATACGAAAAGCGCGATGCCTACCTGTCGGCGGCGGAGGGCAAGTCAGCCGGCGATGCCACCATGCGCCTGATGGCGTCTGCCAAATTCATGCTGGATCAGCATGCCCCGCAGGCTGCGTTGCAAGCACTTCAGGCGTTGCGGGATGGCGGCGTGAAAGGGCATCCGGGCGTGCTGGCGCTGGAGCTCAAGGCCCGTCAACAGGCTGGCGATTGGGACGAAGTGCTACGAGTGCTCGACCAACTGGAGAAACGAAATGCCATTGACGTCACGGTGGCCACCCAGTTGCGGCAACAGGCATGGCTGGAAAAGTTGCACCAGATGGAATCTCTGGAAGAGCTGGTCGATGGCCTGAAGCAGATACCTGCCGAACTCAAACGGCGCAACAAAGTCTGTGCTGCCGCCGCCCGTGCATTGATTCGACATGGCGGCGGAGAACAGGCGCAGAAACTGCTCTCCGACAGTTTAAACGCCCAATGGGATAGCGAATTGGTGGCACTTTACGGCGACTGCCACTCCGGCGGCGGGGATGCTACGGCACAGATCGAGCAGGCGGAGAAATGGCTCGGACAGCATCGCGATGATGCGGGGCTATTACTGGCTCTGGGCAAGTTGTGTATTCACCAGAAGCTATGGGGTAAAGCGCAGAACTATCTGGATGCCAGTCTTAGCCTGTCGCCGAGCCGCGAGGTATATCTGGCGCTGGCCCACTTGGGAGAAAAATCGGGTGCGCCGGACAAAGCCACGCGCTATTATCAGAGCGCCATGGATGTCGCGCTGAAGAATGCGTGACTCAACCTGCCGGAGACGATGGTGCCTGACCGCTTTGTGACTGTACTGATCTATCCTTTGCACCGGCTCCGGCGTGCAGGGGCGGGGCTGTGGCAACTACAAAACCGTGAACGGTTGCGCATCCGGGATGAGATGTCGGCGACGCAGCGTTTGGTTCCGCTGGTCATGAAGCAGCGCAACGGTGAGCACTGGACTGTCGAAGATCGCCGCGAGATCCGCGAGCATCTGCACAGGATGGCGGCGCTGAGTCCCTATATGGTGTTGTTTGTGATGCCGGGAGGCTTGTTCATGTTGCCGGTGTTGGCCTGGTGGCTGGATCGCCGCAGGCTTTCCCGCCAGAACCGGGACGGGCATTCCTCCTAGCTTTTGGGCGCAAAGGTAAAGGCATCGGAGAAGAATGCCTCACCCGGCAATCCGCGCTGGGCAGTGAAATCCCGATAGGCAGCTTCGACCACCACCGGCGCGCCGCAAGCGTATACCTCGTGGCCGGAAAGATCCGCGAAATCTTCCAGCACTGCCTGATGCACAAAGCCGCCGCGACCGTCCCACACTTCGTCGGATACCACCGGGCTGAATTTTACCCCCTGAGCTTCCCATGCGCGAATCGTGTCCAGCATGTACAGATCGGATTGTTTGCGCACGCCCCAATACAAATGTATCGGGCGCTTGATGCCGACATACAGGGCATGTTCGATGACGGACTTGACGGGCGCAAAGCCGGTTCCGCTGGCCACGAAAATCATCGGTTTGTCGGAGTCTTCGCGCAGGAAAAAAGTGCCAAGCGGCCCTTTGACGCGCAGGATATCGCGTTCCTTCATCTCATTGAATACGTGATGGGTAAAAGCTCCTCCCGCGATGTTGCGTACATGCAATTCGAGGAAGCTATCATCATGTGGCGCGTTAGCCAGCGAAAAACTGCGCGGCTTCTGGTCTTTCAGCAGGATGTCGATATATTGCCCGGCGAGGAACTGCAAGCGTTCATTGGCCGGCAATCTGAGCTTCAGCACCATGACATCCTCGGCGACTTTAAGCATTTGCTCCACACGGCAGGGCAGGGTTTTGACCTGAATATCGTTTGCCATGCTGACTTCCCGGCACTCGATAGTGACATCGGACAACGGCTTGGCGCAGCAGAATAGCGCCATTCCGGCGGCCTTTTCCGTATCGCTCAGCGCATGGGCCTGAGCTTTGCCGTGATCTACCAAACCTTGCACCACTTTGCCCTTGCATGCCCCGCATGCCCCGTCACGGCAACTGTACGGCAGCGTATAACCGTGTTTCAGCGCCGCTTCTAGAATGGTTTCATCGGTTTCAATCGGGTAATGGTGATTGCTGGGCAGGATGGTGGTTTGAAATGTCATGGGAATAGCCAAGTTTTCTGTAGAGTTCGATTCTAACGCATAATGGGCACATGAATCGTTTGCTGATTGTCGGTTGCGGGGATATCGCCCGGCGCCTTATTCCTTTGTTGACCGGGCACTACCGTATTTTCGCGCTGATACGCAATCCAGTGTATCGCGGGGAGTTGCGCGCTCTGGGGGTGCGTCCCATTTGCGGCGATTTGGATGAACGCGCCAGTTTGTTGCGTATCGCCGGAATAGGGCAGACCGTGTTGCATCTGGCGCCGCCGCCGAACCGGGGTGGGCAGGATGGCCGCACCCGGAACTTGCTTGCTGTTTTGTCCCGTGCGTTTGCACCCCAGCGCCTGATCTACCTCAGCACCAGCGGTGTGTATGGCGATTGCGCCGGAGAACGTATCGACGAGACGCGCCCGGTCAATCCGCAAACGGCTCGCGCGCAACGCCGACTGGACGCAGAAAAACAGATACGTGTTTGGGCAGGGCGCAATGGAGTGAGGGCAAGCATCCTGCGTGTCCCGGGTATCTACGCACAGGATCGTTTGCCTCTGGATCGATTGCGCGCGGGCAGTCCGGCATTCTCTGCCGCCGAGGATGGCTATACCAACCATATCCATGCCGATGATCTGGCCCGCATCATAGTGTCGGCATTGCGCCTCGGCAAAGCCGGTCGCATCTATCACGCCAGCGATGACAGCGAATCGAAGATGGGGGACTACTTCGATGAAGTCGCGGCGGCATACGGCCTGCCCAAGCCTCCGCGAGTCAGTCGTGCGGAAGCACAAAGCGTGCTTTCCCCCGTATTGCTGTCCTTTATGAACGAATCGCGACGACTTGCCAATGCGCGCATGAAGTATGAGTTGCGGGTACGATTGCGCTACGCGACCGTGGCGGAGATGTTGAGTGCGGCGGTGCCTCTATGAGGCAAACGCGTTATCAGGCCAGCTTCCATCCCATTTTTTCTCCCGCTCTCAGCGGTACCAGTCGGTACTCACCAAATCCTACTGACGCAGGCACCTGCCACTCTTCCTTGCGCAACGTGACGGTCTCCGAATTGCGCGGCAGCCCGTAGTAATCCGCACCGTAGAAGCTGGCGAAGGCTTCCAGCTTGTCCAGCGCGCCCGCTTGCTCGAATGCCTCGGCATACAGCTCTATCGCGTTATGCGCGGAGTAGCAGCCGGCGCAGCCGCAGGCGTTTTCCTTGGTGTGCTGCGCATGCGGCGCGCTGTCGGTGCCGAGAAAGAATTTTTTGCTGCCGCTGGTCGCAGCCTGCACCAGCGCTTCGCGGTGCATCTCGCGCTTGAGTATCGGCAGGCAGTAGAAGTGCGGGCGGATGCCGCCGACCAGCATGGCGTTGCGGTTGTACAGCAGGTGTTGCGGGGTGAGGGTGGCGGCGATGGTGTCGGGTGCGCTCGTCACAAATTGCGCGGCATCTTTGGTGGTGATGTGTTCGAACACCACGCGCAGATTCGGCATGTCTTTCAACAAGGGCTGCATCACGTGTTCGATGAACACCGCCTCGCGGTCGAACACGTCGATGGCCGGGTCGGTCACTTCGCCGTGCACCAGTAGCGGCAGGCCGCAGCGTTGCATTTCTTCCAGCGCAGCATAGGTCTTGCGGATATCGGTGACGCCCGCGTCAGAGTTGGTGGTCGCGCCAGCCGGATAAAGCTTCACCGCATGCACCACGCCGCTGGCTTTCGCCTTCCTGATCTCGTCGGCGGAGGTGATGTCCGTCAGGTACAGCGTCATCAGCGGTTCGAACACCATGCCCGCAGGTAAGGCAGCGAGGATGCGCATGCGGTATTCCAGCGCCTGTTCGGTGGTGGTCACCGGCGGGCGCAGGTTTGGCATCACGATGGCGCGGGCGAACTGCCGTGCGGTGTCGGGCAGCACGGAGGCCATCAGTGCGTCGTCGCGCAGATGCAGATGCCAATCGTCGGGGCGGGTGAAGGTGAGTTGCTGCATGAAAGGACGCGGGTTACAAAGAATGGGCGGAATTGTAAATCAAAGGTGGCGGGACTGCTTTCGGCGCGATGCGAAGGTGTACAAGAGCCGCCTCTCCATGTCCTTCGCATCGCTTCCCCGGTTCGTTATGCTTTTTTGCTAACCGTCTTTTTTGCGGCGGGCTTGGCGGTCTTTGCCTTGGTGGTTGCAGTTTTTGTCTTGGTGGTTTTCTTCACGGCTTTGGTCACGGGCGCTTTTTTGGTGGCCGCGCTCTTTGTGGCGGGTTTCTTCGCTGTTTTTGCTTTGCCGGTTCCACCTTTTGCCGCTTTTGCCGCGATCAGTTCCAGCGCTTCCTCCAGCGTGATCTCATCCGGGGAGACATCCTTGGGCAGAGTGGCATTGACCTTGCCGTGACGGGCGTAAGGGCCGTAGCGGCCACTGCAAATTTCCACGCTGGCCTTGTCATCCGGATGTTCGCCCAGTGTGCGCAGCACGGTGTTGCCGTCGGTTCGGGCCTGGGCCAGCAGTTCCACCGCGCGCGCCAGCGTGACATCGAAGATGCTATCGCTGCGCGGGATGGATTTGAATTTGCCGTCGTGGCCGATGTAGGGACCGAAGCGACCGATGTTGACGATGACTTTCTTGCCGCTTTCGGGGTGCAGGCCGACTTCGCGCGGCAGCGACAACAGTTTCAGGGCGGTGGCGAGGTCGGCCTGTTCCAGCGGCAGCTCCTTGGGCCAGGACACGCGCTTGGGTTTGGTCTTCGCCTCTTTGTCCGCTTCGCCGAGCTGCACGTAATGACCGTAGGGGCCGCGCAACAGCAACACCGGCAGCTTGGTTTCCGGATGTTCGCCCAGCTCTATCCTGGCTGCGGCATCGTCCGGCGAATCGCCGCTGAGGCTGCGTTTGTATTTGCATGCCGGGTAATCGGTGCAACTGATGAAACTGCCATAGCGGCTGAGCTTCTTGGCGAGGGGCTTGCCGCATTCCGGGCAGGCTTCGTCGAGCAATTCCATCGGACGGTCGATGTCGGCCTTTTGTTTTATCAGGGTGGAGAAGCCCTTCCAGAACTCGCCCAGCACCGGGATCCAGTCGCGTTTTCCTTCGGAAATCTCATCCAGTTCGTCTTCGAGGTTGGCGGTGAAACTGTAATCCACATAACGCGTGAAATGCTCGGTCAGGAACTTGGTGACCACGCGGCCCACATCGGTGGGCATGAAACGCTTCTTGTCGAGTATCGCGTACTCGCGTGCCTGTAGCGTGGAGATGATGGTGGCGTAGGTTGAAGGACGGCCGATACCGTATTCTTCCAGTGTCTTTACCAGGCTGGCTTCGGTGAAACGCGGCGGCGGCTGGGTGAAATGTTGTTCGCCGTAGAGTTTGTCTATCGGCAGCACATCGCCTTCTGCCAGCGGAGGCAGTTTGCCGCTGTCCTCTTCCTCGGCATCGTCCACGTCTTCCATGTACACGCCGATGAAGCCGGGGAACACCAGCGTCTGGCCGGAGGCTCGGAACAGCGTGTCGTCGCCGCCCAGGCGGATGTCGAGACTGACGGTGTCGAAACGCGCTGGCGACATCTGGCAGGCGAGGGTGCGCTTCCAGATCATCTCATACAGGCGCGCCTGATCGGCGGTGAGGTGGTCGCGCAGGCTGTCCGGAGTGCGCAGGATGGAGGTCGGGCGTATCGCCTCATGCGACTCCTGCGCATTTTTGGTCTTGCTCTTGTACACGGGTTGTTTCGCCGGCAGATAATCGGCGGAGAAATTGTCGCTGATGTAGGTGCGTATTTCCTCCACAGCCTCTTTGGCCAGAGACACCGAGTCGGTACGCATGTAGGAGATCAAACCGACGGTCTGACCGCCGATGTCCACGCCTTCGTAAAGAGATTGGGCGGTGCGCATGGTGCGTTCGGCGGTCATGCCCAGCTTGCGCACCGCTTCCTGTTGCAGTGTGGAGGTGGTGAACGGTGCGGCGGCATAACGCTGCTTGGCTTTCTTTTCGACGCGCACCACCTTGGGTGGCAACTTGGCATCGTTGAGTTTGCCGATAACGGCATCGTATTCGGTCTGGCTGCCGATACTGAGTTGTTCCAGCTTTTTGCCCTGATACTGGAACAGCTTGGCGGTGAACGGCTGCTGGTTCTTCTGGCTGTCCAGATGCACGGTCCAGTATTCCTGGCTCTTGAACGCTTCGATCTCCAGTTCGCGCTCGACGATCAGGCGCAGTGCCGGGCTCTGCACGCGGCCAGCGGATAGACCCGGACGGATCTTGCGCCACAACAGCGGTGACAGGTTGAAACCGACCAGATAATCCAGCGCGCGCCGCGCCTGCTGGGCATTCACCAGCGGCATGGCGATGGCACGCGGATGAGCCACCGCTTCCTGCACTGCGGACTGGGTGATCTCGTAGAACACCACGCGCTGCATGCTCTTGCCCTTGAGCGCACGCTTGCTTTTCAGCAGTTCGGAGATGTGCCAGGCGATGGCCTCCCCTTCGCGGTCCGGGTCGGGTGCGAGCAGGATGTGGTCGACCGAGGCGGCGGCTTTGGCGATGGCATCGACATGCTTGCTGTTGCGCGCGATGGTCTCGTATTGCATGGCAAAGTCGTTTTCGGTGTCGACCGCGCCGTTTTTTGGCACCAGATCGCGCACGTGACCGTATGAGGCGAGAACTTCAAAGTCCTTGCCCAGATATTTTTTCAGAGTTTTGGCCTTGGCCGGAGATTCGACGATCAGAAGATGGGTTGCCATGCTCGGGTCAGTGTAATTGCGTGGAGTAGATCGGGGTGAGCAGTTCTTCGACCAGCAAAGGGTCGAGATGCTGGTGGCGACTCCATAACACCATCAGCATGATCAATTTCAGTTTGTCCAGATTGAGGCTGTCCTGTTGCAGCGCGACGGCACGGTCAAGCACCATCTCGCGTTCCACCGGCGAGATCATGTGCTGCTGTTCGGCGAATACCAGAAACTGCCGCGCCTCGTCGCCGACGCGTTGGCATTCCAGTTCGGCAAAGCAGCGTACACCGCCGTGTTGCAGTTGAGCCGGATAATTGTCTGGGGTCTGCTGCTGCAGGGCGGTCAGCCAATGCAGTGCTTCGTCGATCTCTTCGTCGTCAAAGCCCGCTGCAGAGAGCTTGCGCGATAGCTTGTCCAGTTCGGGATAACTGCCCGCATCGAAGTAGCTTTCAAACAGATACATCAGGATTTCGAACATGATTTGCCTGGAATTTAGTGGATACGTTGATATAGGCCGCCGGGTAACGCGCTGACGCGCCCCTCCAGTTCGAGCGTCAACAGCATGGCGGATAGCTCGGCCATCGTCAAGCCGCAGCGCACCGCGAGCGTATCCATATCAACCGGATCGAAGCCCAAATGCTCCATAAACTCCGGATCTGCTCCCGGTGTCTCGGGTTCATGTGTCGCCGCCGTCAGGCAGCCCAGTTCCTCAAGTATGTCCTGCGCGGCCTCCACCAGTTTTGCCCCTTGTTTGAGCAGGGTGTGGCACCCCTTGCTTTGCGGGGAGTGGATAGAGCCGGGAATGGCGAATACGTCGCGACCCTGTTCCAGGGCCAGACGCGCGGTGATAAGTGAGCCGCTTTGCAACGAGGCCTCCACCACCAGGCAGCCACTGCTCATGCCGCTGATGATGCGGTTGCGGCGGGGAAAGTTGGCGGCCAGCGGCGGGGTGCCCAGCGGAAATTCGGAGATTAGCGCGCCCTGTGCGGCCAGCGCGTGGGCGAGGCCACGGTTCGCCGACGGGTAGACTTTGTCCAATCCGGTGCCGACCACGGCGATACTGCTCCCCGTTCCCTGCAATGCACCGCGATGCGCGGCGGCATCGATACCGTGCGCCATGCCGCTGACGATGCACAGCCCCGCCTCGCTCAGCGAGCGGGCGAAGGCCTCGGCGTTATGGATGCCCTGCGGGGTGGCATTGCGGCTGCCGACCACCGCCAGTGCCGGGTGGTTGAGCAGGTCACGGCGACCTTTGACGTACAGCAGCAGCGGCGGATCGGGGATGTTGAGCAGTGCCTGCGGGTAGTCGCGGTCACCGAGCGTGACGACGTGGTTGTTGTCGTCCTCCAGCCAACTCAGCGTGGGCTCGATGCATTCGTTCGCAATGCCTTGAGCGAGTTCGGCGGCGACATTCGCCTTGACGACGGATTTGAGCGAGGCAAGCGAGGCGGTGAATACCGCGTCGGGGGAGCCGAATTCCTGCAACAGACGGCGCGCACCCTCGCCGCCCAAGCCCCGCGTCAGACTCAGTGCCAGCCAAGCCTTGAGCGAAGCATCGCAAGACATCAGGGCGTCTGGGCGAGATCCAGCAATTCGACCGGGCGATGGCTTTGCATGATCAATGCGTAGGAGACTTTGTCGAAGGTGCGAAATACCAACAGCAGGCCATAGCGTTCGTTGGGAAGTGTGTAGCTCTTGCCTTCGCTTTTGATGATTTCACCCTTGCGGTACAGCGCCAGCACATGACCGTTTTCCAGGCCGTCGCGTTTGCCTTTGTTCAGGGTGACTACAGCGCTTTGTCCCGCTTGGGAAACTCCGCCATAGATCGAAATGATGCGCGCAGCAAGGTTGTTCTCCGGCGCATGCGGGACATAATTGCTGGGAATGTCGCCCGACATGGCGGTCAGACGGTCGCCCTTGATGGCTTCCTGAACCGAACTGGTGATGATGAGTGTGCTTACTTCGGCAAAATCGGTCGCTTCGGCATTGCCCAGATAGATCGCTTCCACGCCCAGCACTTCCTTGTTGTCGGGATCCGTGAGCGTTTTGCCGGGGCGATAGAGTTGCCATTTGTTGCCCTTGTCGGCGGGCAAGTCTCTGGCAAAAGCAGTGTCTCCGGCACCGAGCATCACGCGACCCTCGCGTGCGCCGAGCAATCTCGGCCCGTTCTGCAATTCATCCGCCTCGACCACCAACGGCTGTTTCAGGAATGGCGCGATGTCCTTGATAGGGATATTGGGGATTGCATCATGGTCGCTGTGTCCTTCGCGCACCTTGGGGGAAAGCTTGACCACATTGTCGCCGGCAATGCCGTCACCGATGCGCAGCATGCCGTTGATTCGGTCCAGTGTGATCACGTTGCCGGGGTAAATCCAGTGCGGATCCTTGATTGTGTCTTTGTTCATGCCCCAGATGTATTGCCACTTCCACGGGTCCTTGAAGAACTTGGCGGAGATGTCCCAAAGGGTGTCACCTTTCACCACGACATGGCGGTCAGGTGCATCGCTACGCAGTTCCGGCCTGGGGTCGGAGGCGGCGGCAAAGGCCAAGGCGGGCAACAAAAATAAAATCAGCGATATAATCTTGCGCATGGAAAACTCCGGCAGAGTCAAAGTAAAAGGCAACGCACAGTTGCCGCGTTGCGTTAAATTCTGCATCTACCTATATAAATAAGCAAGCTTTTACCGATCACATGGCTATTCTGAAAATCCTCCAGTACCCGGACGAGCGTTTGCACAAGGTTGCCGCAAAGGTCGACCAGGTCGGCGAGAGCGTGCGCAGACTGATCCGCGACATGGCGGAGACGATGTACGATGCTCCCGGTGTGGGCTTGGCCGCAACCCAGGTGGATGTCCATCTGCAGGTGGTTGTGGTGGACATCTCCGAGGCGCGCGATCAGCTGATGGTATTCATCAATCCGGAGATCATCGCCAGTAGCGGCGAGGAAGAATGCGAGGAAGGCTGCCTGTCGGTTCCCGGTATCTACGAGACAGTGCAGCGTGCCGAGCGGGTGACCGTGCGCGCACTCAACGAAAAGGGCGAATCCTTCACGCTGGAGGCGGACGGTTTTATGGCGGTATGCATTCAGCACGAGATAGACCACTTGCGTGGCAAGGTGTTCGTCGAGCATCTGTCGCAGCTCAAACAGACCCGTATTCGTGCCAAGCTGAAGAAACGCCAGCGCGAGACGCTTTAGGACATCCCCGTGAAACTTCTATTCGCAGGTACGCCGCAGTTCGCGGCCAGCGCGCTGGCCGCGCTGCTTCCAGAACACGACATCGTCGCGGTGCTGACCCAGCCGGATCGCCCTTCCGGGCGTGGCATGCAGATGACCGCCAGCCCGGTCAAGCAAATGGCGTTGCAGCACGGCGTGATTGTCCTGCAACCGGCCACGCTGAAGAGCGAAGAGGCACAGCGCGAGATCGCCGCGCTCGATGCCGACGTGATGGTGGTCGCAGCTTACGGCCTGATCCTGCCACAGGCGGTGTTGTCCTTGCCCCGCCTCGGCTGCCTGAACATCCATGCCTCGCTGTTGCCGCGCTGGCGCGGCGCCGCGCCTATCCAGCGCGCGATTCAGGCGGGCGATGCCGAGACCGGCATCACCATCATGCAGATGGACGTCGGGCTGGACACCGGCGACATGCTGCTGCGCCATGCCTGCCCCATTACTTCCGACGACACTGCCGCGACGCTGCACGACAAGCTGGCCGAGCTGGGTGCGGCCAGCATCGTCGAGGCCTTGCGCCGGTTGCCGGAGCTGGTTCCGGTCAAGCAGGACGATGGCGCGGCAACCTATGCCGCCAAGCTGCTGAAGGCCGAAGGGCAGATCGACTGGTCGCTCGATGCGCAGCAGCTCGGGCGCATGGTGCGCGCGTTCAACCCGTTTCCCGCGTGTCACGCGATGTTCGGTGATGCTTCCATCAAGGTCTGGCAGGCGACGCCAGTCGCGCAACAGGGCGAGCCGGGTGTGGTGCTTGCCGTGGACAAGCAAGGCATCACGGTCGCCTGCGGCAAGGATGCACTGCGCTTGGAAGTGCTGCAGCGCCCGGGTGGCAAAGCCCAGCCCGTCGCGCAGCTCCTGCAGGCCGTACCCATCCACGCCGGCGACAAATTCTCGGTAAGCTAAATGCAACATATACAAATCGCCGCCGGCCAGATCGTGCAACAAGTGCTGGTGGACGGCCGCAACCTGAACCAGGTGCTGGACGAGTCGCTGCGCAGAAAATCGGTATGGACGCCGCAGCAACGCGCCGCGCTGCAAGATCTGAGTTACGGCTCGCTGCGTTTCTACGGCCAGTTGTGCGCCATACTCGAACTGCTGTTGCACAAACCGCTGTCGGATCAGCGCATCTACTACGTGTTGCTGGTGGCGCTGTACCAGCTGGAATACAGCAAGGCGGCGCAGCATGCGGTGGTCGATCATGCGGTGCGCGCCGCGCAGATGCTGAACCCGAAGATCAGCGGTCTGGTGAATGCGATCCTGCGCAATTTTTTGCGCAGCCGCGATACGTTGCTGGAGCAGGCGAAACAGCGCGCGGAAGGTAAATACAATTACCCGCAATGGTGGATAGACGAACTGCAGGCGCAATACGGCGAGCGTAGCGCGGCGATACTGGAAGCCGGCAACGGTCATCCGCCGCTGACGCTGCGTGTCAACCGCAGGCGCGGCACGGTTGACGAATATGCGGTTCTGCTGGAACAACAGGAAATTCCCGTGCAGCGCATCGCCCCAGATGCGCTGAAGCTGGACAAGCCGGTCGGCGTGGACAAGTTGCCGGGCTTCTTCGACGGTCTGGCCTCGGTGCAGGATGCCGGTGCCCAATATGCCGCGTTGCTGCTGGATGTGCATGACGGCATGCGTGTGCTGGATGCCTGCGCTGCGCCGGGCGGCAAGACTGCGCATATCCTGGAATGCGCAGAGGTCGAGATGGTGGCGCTGGACAAGGACGAGCAACGCTTGCGCCGCGTCGCGGAGAATTTGCAGCGCCTGCAACTGGCGGCGACGCTGTTGACCGGCGATGCTGCCGCACCGGAATCCTGGTGGGATGGCAAAGCCTTCCAGCGCATCCTCGCCGACGTGCCCTGCTCCGCTTCCGGCGTGGCGCGCCGCCATCCCGATATCAAGTGGCTGCGCCGTCGTACCGATATCGCCGGGTTCGCTGCGCAACAGACGGCAATTCTGCACGCTTTGTGGCGGTTGCTGGCGCAAAATGGTAAATTGCTCTACGCCACCTGCTCCGTGTTCGAGCAGGAGAACGAACAGGTGGTTGCCGCATTTTTGGCGCAACAGCCGGATGCGCGCCGCTTGCCCATCACCCTGCCGGATAATAGCCAAGGACAGCTGCTGCCCGATGACCAGCATGACGGATTCTTTTATGCGCTATTGCACAAGACTGCTTAGCCTGCTGCTGTGCGGTTTGTTGCCGGCATTGCTGTTTGCCGTACCGGCGCACGCCGAGGGGGTCGCGGTAGACAGAGCGGTATTGCGCCAGATGGAGGAGGGATACCAGCTGGCTGCCACCTATGACATCAATCTGAATTTTGCGGTGCAGCAGGCATTGTCACGCGGCATCCCGTTGTATTTCATCGGCGAATTCGCGCTGACGCGTTCGCGCTGGTATTGGCTGGACGAGGATATCTTCCGTGGCGAACAGACTGTCAAGTTTTCCTACAATGTGTTGACTCGTCAATACCGCATCGCACGCGGCTCCCTGTTCCAGAATTTTGCCAGTCTTGATGATGCGCTGAATCTTCTGGCGCGACAAAGTTCGGAACTGATTCCCGTCGGGAGCTTGAATAAAGATGGCGATTACACGGCGGCGGTGCGTTTGCGCCTGGATACCACCCAGTTACCCAAACTGTTGCAGGTGAACGCTCTGACCGGCAAGGATTGGAATCTGGACTCAGGATGGTATCGCTGGATCGTTCATCCGCCGGCGGTTGAGCCAGCCGCTACCGGTGGCACCAGAACGGAATGAGGTTTTCGTGAGGAATCTGATTCTTGTCAGCGTGTTCATCGGCGGTGTGTTGCTGTACCTGTTGTCCAGCAGCAACGCCGATACCGAGGTTTTCTCGCTCAACTATTACAGCCTGCTCGGTTTGACCGGCGCACTGGCCGTGGGGCTGATGGGGTTGGTTGGCTACCAGTTGTGGCGCCTGCGCAACAAACTCCGCAACAAGATATTTGGTGCCAAGCTGACCCTGCGTCTGGTGCTGTTCTTTACGCTGATTGCCGTGCTGCCCGGCATTCTGGTCTATGCGGTGTCCGTGCAATTTCTTGGCAAGAGTATCGAGTCGTGGTTTGACGTGCGCGTCGAAAAGGCGTTGGAGGGCGGTCTCAATCTGGGTCGCAGCAGTCTCGACAACAGCCTGAAAGAGCTGACCAAGAAGACCCAGTTCATGGGCCTGCTGCTAGCCGAAAAACAGCCCCAGCAGTTCCAGCACGCGCTGGAGCTTCTGGTGGACGAGAAGGTGGCACAGGAAGCGGCATTGTTCTCGTCCAGAGGGAACCTGATCGCGTTTGCTTCAGGTGCAAAATCGCTGTTGCCGGAGATGCCGGATAGCGAAATGATGCGTCTGGCTTTGGACAAGGGCGAATATGCCGTCACCGACACCTTGCAAAACAAAGGGCTCACCTTGCGGGTTCTGGTGAGGGTCGATTCGAACACCCACGGCGCGCGCTATATCCTGCAATTCACCCAGCCGGTGCCGAAGCAGGTCGAAGCCGACGCGGAAACGGTGCAGTCGGTTTATCGCGATTATCAGGAATTGACGCTCTCGCGCGTGGGTTTGAAGCGGCTATATGCGATCACGCTGACCTTGTCTTTGCTGGTGGTGTTGCTGACCGCCGTGTCGGCGGCATTCTTCATCAGCGAACGGCTGGGATCGTCGCTGGAGGCGCTGGCGGAGGGAACGCGCGCGGTGGCTCAGGGCGACTTTACCGGCCAGCATCCGATCCAGAGCAGCGACGAATTGGGGGCGCTGACCGGGTTGTTCAACCAAATGACCCGCCAGTTATACGAGGCCAAGCTGGCCAGCGAACAACAGCAGCGCGAAGTCGAAAGCACCAAGGGACATTTGGAGAGTGTGTTGACCCATTTGTCTTCCGGCGTGCTGGCGCTGGACGATGAATTGCGCTTGCGTTCGGTCAATCCCAGCGCGTCGCAAATATTGGGTGTGCCGCTGAACGAGATGCTGCGTATATCGCTGCCGCAGATCGCCGAGAAGCATATCCTGCTGGGCGCGTTTTGTGCCGCCATCGGCGAAGCCTTTGCCGCCACCGGAAATGGCGAGTGGCAACGTCAGATTGATCGTCTCAGCAAGAACGGGGTACAGATATTGCTGATGCGCGGCACCCGGTTGCCGCCGGGTGGCGAATCGGGCTATGTCGTGGTGTTCGACGATATCAGTCATTTGCTGCAAGCGGAGCGCCAAGCCGCCTGGGGAGAAGTGGCGCGGCGGCTGGCGCACGAAATCAAGAATCCGCTCACACCAATCCAGCTCTCGGCGGAACGCTTACAGCACAAGCTTAGCGACAAGCTCAGCGAAGCCGATGCCAACCTGTTGCAGCGTGCCACCCAGACCATTGTCAGCCAGGTCGGGGCCTTGAAGAACATGGTGAGCGATTTTGCCAACTATGCGCGCGGGCCGGCGCTGAAATTGTCACACCTTGACGTGCACAAGCTGACCAGAGAGGTTCTGGGCTTGTACGAAGCCAATGCCATTCCTATCGTATTGCAGTTGCAAGCCACACGCAGCACGGTCAACGGCGATGCCACCCGCTTGCGCCAGGTCATCCACAATCTGCTGCAAAATGCGCAGGACGCATTGCAGGGTGTTGCCCAGCCGCAGATCACACTAACCACCGAGACGCACGGAGGAGAGGTTAATTTGCGTGTGGAAGACAACGGCCCGGGCTTTCCGGAAAGTGTATTGGCACGGGCCTTCGAGCCGTACATGACGACCAAAACCAAGGGTACCGGCTTGGGCTTGGCAATCGTGAAGAAGATCGTGGAAGAGCATGGCGGGCACATCACCATTGAAAACAACCAGACACGCGGCGCGCGGATCAATATCAGCCTGCCGCTGATGGAGGAGGCATAAAATGACGAGCAAACACATTCTGGTCGTGGACGACGAGGTCGGCATCCGCGAACTGTTGTCGGAGATACTGTTCGATGAGGGTTATCAGGTTCACTTGGCCGACAATGCCGCGAGCGCACGCGCTTACCGCCATGAGCATGAGCCGGATCTGGTATTGCTCGATATTTGGATGCCCGACACCGACGGCCTGAGTCTGCTCAAAGAGTGGGTTGAGCAGGATCTGCTGACCATGCCGGTGGTGATGATGTCCGGCCACGGAACCATTGAGACGGCGGTCGAGGCTACGCGTATCGGTGCGCTGGATTTTCTGGAAAAGCCAATCTCGCTTAAAAAGCTGCTGACTACTGTCGCCAAGGCCATCAAGGACGGTATGCCGACTCAGCCGGCAGTTCCGGTCGAGGGTACGGCGCAGAGCCTGACATTGGATATCGGTGGCGAAACGCGCCAGGTAGATTTGCACTTGGACTTGCCGCTGCGTGAGGCACGCGAGCATTTTGATGCCATATATTTTGACTACCACCTGCAAAAAGAAGGCGGCAACATCGCTAAAGTGGCCGAAAAAATCGGTCTCGAACGCACCCATCTATACCGCAAGCTAAAGCAGCTGGGCATCCGTTTTGCCAAGAGAGGCGGCGACGAGGGGGGGCAGTGACTTCCGGCATTTGGTGGCTGCGGTTGCCCAAAATCGGGGGCTGCGGCATAATCACTGGCCCAGAATTTAATTTTTATTATTAATCCAACAAATAACCCATCCCGCATGGGTCTTCAGGAGGCAATAACAAATGGCTGCGACACGCAACGTAACCCCACCCAAGTACAACGACATTACCAGCGCGATTCGCATGCTGGCCGTTGATGCCGTGCAGAAAGCTAATTCCGGCCATCCCGGCGCGCCCATGGGCATGGCAGAGATTGCTGACGTGCTGTGGAACCGCCATCTGCGCCACAACCCGGCTAACCCGAAGTGGCCGGATCGTGACCGCTTCATCCTGTCCAACGGACACGGTTCGATGCTGGTTTACGCATTGCTGCACCTGTCCGGTTACGACCTGCCGATCGAAGAGCTGAAGCGCTTCCGCCAGATGCATTCCAAGACTCCGGGTCACCCCGAGTACGGTTACACGCCAGGCGTGGAGACCACCGGCGGGCCGCTGGGCCAGGGCATCACCAACGCGGTGGGCATGGCGATGGCTGAGAAGCTGCTGGCAGCCGAGTTTAACAAGCCGGGTCACGAGATCGTCAATCACAATACCTACGTTTTCCTCGGCGACGGCTGCATGATGGAAGGCATTTCGCACGAGGCCTGCGCACTGGCCGGCACCTGGGGCTTGGGCAAGTTGACCGCGTTCTGGGACGACAACAACATCTCCATCGACGGTCACATCGACGGCTGGTACACCGATGACACACCGAAGCGTTTCGAAGCTTACGGCTGGCATGTTATTGCGGATGTGCAAGGTCACGACTCCGAGGCGATCAACGCTGCAATCGAGGCAGCCAAGGCCGTCACCGACAAGCCGACCCTGATCTGCTGCAAGACTGTCATCGGCGCAGGCTCTCCGAACAAGGAAGGCACGCACGACGTGCACGGCGCAGCGCTGGGCGATGCAGAAGTCGCCGCGACCCGCGAGCATATCGGCTGGAAATATCCTCCGTTCGAGATCCCCGCTCACGTTTACCAAGCATGGGACGCACGCACCAAGGGCGAAGGTCTGGAGAAGCTGTGGAACAACAAGTTCGCCGAGTACAAGGCCGCCTTCCCCAAGGAAGCCGCCGAGTTCGAGCGTCGTATCAACAACCAGTTGCCGGCTAACTGGGCAACTCATGCAGCCGAGTTCATCGCCAAGACCAACGAGAAGGCAGAGACTATCGCCACCCGTAAGGCTTCGCAGAACGCCATCAACGGTCTGCAGCCAGCGCTGCCTGAGTTCCTCGGCGGCTCTGCCGACCTGACCGGCTCCAACCTGACCAACTGGACAGGTGCGCACCACGTCAGTGGCAAAAAGCCGGGCAACTACATCAGCTACGGCGTGCGCGAGTTCGGCATGTCGCACATCATGAACGGCATGGCCTTGCACGGCGGCTTCCTGCCGTTCGGCGGCACCTTCCTGATGTTCTCCGAATACGCACGCAATGCGCTGCGCATGTCGGCACTGATGAAGCAGCGCGTGATCTATGTGTTCACTCACGACTCCATCGGTCTGGGCGAAGACGGCCCGACGCACCAGCCAGTCGAGCAAACCGCCACGCTGCGCTACATCCCGAACATGGAAGTATGGCGTCCATGCGACACCGTCGAGTCCGCCGTGGCATGGGTTGCTGCAGTCGAGCGCAATGACGGCCCGTCCAGCCTGATCTTCAGCCGCCAGAACCTGACGTTCCAGAAGCGTGATGCAGCGCAGATCGCCAACATCCGCAAGGGTGCTTACGTGTTGTCTGAAGCTGCGGACGGCAAGCCGCAAGCCGTAATCATCGCGACTGGCTCCGAAGTTTCGCTGGCATTGAGCGCACAGACAGCATTGGCTGCCGAAGGCATCAACGTACGCGTGGTATCGATGCCTTCGACCAACGTGTTCGACAAGCAAGATCAGGCTTACAAGGACAGCGTGTTGCCGAAGGGTAGCAAGCGCGTCGCGGTCGAGGCTGGAGTGACCGGCGGCTGGTACAAGTATGTTCTGGACGGCGCAGTGGTCGGTATGGACACCTTTGGTGAATCCGCTCCGGCACCGGAGCTGTTCAAGCACTTCGGCTTTACCACAGAGAATGTCGTTAAAGCAGTCAAGGGCGTTCTGTAAGGGATATTGACGACACTGCGGCGGAGGCTAACATGAGCGCAGCGAATGTTAAGGAGCAACGCTCCGGCCAAAGCCAAAACGTGGTCAAGGCAATCAGAGCGTGCCGCAAGACACAAGTTTTTAATTACTAAACGGGAGAAAAACAATGGCTATCAAAGTTGGTATCAATGGTTTTGGTCGTATCGGCCGCATGGCGTTCCGCGCAATTGCAAAGGACTTTCCGGATCTCGAAGTGGTAGCAATTAACGACCTGCTGGAGCCGGATTATCTGGCTTACATGCTGAAGTACGACTCCGTGCATGGCAATTTCAAGGGTGACGTCGCGGTGAGCGGCAACAATCTGGTGGTGAACGGCAAGACCATCCGCCTGACCGCTGAGCGCGAGCCCGCCAACCTGAAGTGGAGCGAAGTCGGCGCCGAGATCGTGATCGAGTGCACCGGTTTCTTCCTGACCGAAGAAACCTGCCAGAAGCACATCGATGCGGGAGCCAAGAAAGTGGTGATGTCCGCGCCCTGCAAGGACAAGACCCCGATGTTCGTGTACGGTGTCAACCACGAAACCTATGCCGGCCAAGCCATCGTGTCGGCGGCTTCCTGCACCACCAACTGCCTGGCACCGGTTGCCAAGGTGTTGAACGACAACTGGGGCATCAAGCGCGGCCTGATGACTACCGTACACGCGGCGACTGCAACACAGAAGACCGTTGACGGCCCGTCCAACAAGGATTGGCGCGGCGGTCGCGGCATTCTGGAGAACATCATCCCGTCTTCCACTGGTGCCGCCAAGGCCGTAGGCGTGGTGTTGCCGGAACTGAACGGCAAGCTGACTGGCATGGCGTTCCGCGTGCCGACTTCCGATGTCTCCGTGGTCGACCTGACTGTCGAGCTGAACAAGGAAGCCAAGTACGCAGACATCTGCGCGGCGATGAAAGCGGCCTCGCAGTCCGGCCCGATGAGCACGACGCTGGGTTACACCGACGAGAAGGTGGTTTCCACCGACTTCCGTGGTTGCGGCTTCTCTTCGATCTTCGATGCCGAGGCGGGCATCGCGCTGGACGGCACCTTCGTCAAGATCGTCGCCTGGTACGACAACGAGTACGGTTACACCTGCAACATGCTGCGCTTCGTGCAGCACGTCGCCAAGTAACACGTTCCGCAAAGGGCTGGCTAACGCCGGCCCTTTCAGCTTTATTTGTTCCAAAGGAAAAATCATGTCCGTAATTAAAATGACCGACTTGGATCTCAAGGGCAAACGCGTCCTGATCCGTTCCGACCTCAACGTGCCCGTCAAGGATGGCAAGGTAACCTCCGATGCGCGCATCACGGCCTCGATGGCGACCATCACCGCCGCTATGCAAGCCGGTGCCAAGGTGATGGTGACATCGCATTTGGGCCGCCCGGAAGAAGGTGTGTACTCGGAAGAGAATTCGCTCAAGCCCGTGGCCGACACCATCGCCAACAAGCTGGGCAAGCCCGTGCGTCTGATTCGCGACTGGATCGACGGCGGTTTCGATGTCGCCGAGGGCGAACTGGTGCTGCTGGAGAACTGCCGCTTCAACAAGGGCGAGAAGAAGAGCAACGACGAACTGTCGAAGAAATATGCCGCCCTGTGCGATGTGTTCGTGATGGATGCTTTCGGTACCGCGCACCGTGCCGAAGCTTCAACTCATGGCGTGGCGAAATTCGCCCCCGTGGCTGCCGCTGGCATCCTGCTGACTGAGGAACTGGAAGCATTGACCAAAGCATTGCTGAGCCCCGCGCGTCCTATGGTTGCCATCGTTGGCGGCTCCAAGGTCTCGACCAAGCTGACCGTGCTGGAATCGCTGTCCGAGAAGTGCGAACAGCTGGTGGTCGGCGGCGGTATCGCCAACACCTTCCTTAAGGCCATGGGCAACAATGTCGGCAAGTCGCTGTGTGAAGATGATCTGGTTCCGACCGCGCAGGCGCTGATCGAAAAAATGAAACAACGCGGCGCTAACATTCCCATTGCGGTGGATGTGGTTTGCGGCAAAAAGTTTGATGCAAATGAACCGGCCGTGCTGAAAGATGCGGGCGATGTGGCTGACGACGACATGATCTTCGACATTGGTCCGAAGTCCGCACAAGAGCTGGCCGACATCATCATGAAGGCAGGCACCGTGGTATGGAACGGCCCAGTCGGCGTGTTCGAGTTTGATCAGTTCGGCGAAGGTACCAAGACTATTGCCAAGGCGATTGCCGAAACCAATGCATTCACGCTGGCAGGGGGTGGCGACACCATCGCAGCAATCCAGAAGTACGATATCTTCGACAAGGTGTCGTACATCTCCACCGCAGGCGGTGCGTTCTTGGAATTCCTCGAGGGCAAGACTTTGCCTGCCGTGGCGATTCTGGAAGAGCGTGCCAAACAATAACTCACCAGGAATCACATGCTGCGCAGAACCAAAATAGTTGCAACGCTGGGGCCAGCCTCCAGCGATCAAAAAGTACTGGAGCAAATGATCCGTGCCGGGCTTGACTTGGTGCGGATGAATTTTTCGCACGGTTCGGCACAGGATCACATGAAACGTGCCGAGACCGTCCGTGCCGCTGCCGCTGCGGTCGGGCGCACCGTGGGCATTCTTGCCGACCTGCAGGGCCCCAAGATTCGCATACGGAAGTTTGAGAACGACAAAATCATCCTGAACAAGGGCGATGTGTTCATTCTGGACGCTTCCCTGGATGGTTTGGGCAATCAGGAGCGCGTGGGCCTGGACTACAAAGAGCTGCCCAACGACGTGGACAAGGGCACGGTGTTGCTGCTGAACGACGGAATGCTGGAATTTCATGTCATTGGTGTCAAAGGCCCTGAAGTGCATTGCGCCGTGGTTCGCGGCGGCGTGTTATCCAACAACAAAGGCATCAACCGCAAAGGGGGGGGGCTGACGGCCCCCGCGCTGACCGACAAGGACAAGGAAGACATCAAGACGGCCGCGCTGATCAAGGCAGACTATCTGGCGGTGTCCTTTCCGCGTTCCGGCAACGACATGCGCCTCGCGCGGGAGCTGATGCATGCGGCGGGCGGCAAGAGCCTGCTGATGGCCAAAATCGAGCGGGCGGAAGCGATCCCGGCGCTGGGCGACATCATCGATGCGTCCGATGCCATCATGGTGGCGCGCGGAGACCTGTCGGTCGAAGTCGGCGATGCCGCAGTACCCGGTTTGCAAAAGAAGATGATCAAGATGGCGCGCGCCAAGAATCGTCTGGTCATCACCGCCACCCAGATGATGGAGTCGATGATCACCAACCCGATCCCGACCCGCGCCGAAGTCTCCGATGTGGCCAATGCCGTGCTGGACGGAACCGACGCGGTGATGCTGTCGGCCGAGACGGCGGTGGGCGATTATCCGGTGGAGACCATCGAAGCCATGGCACGTATCTGCCTCAAAGCGGAGCGGGAAGGTGAAGATCACATGGTCGATCGCCGCGTGGTGTCGCAGAAATTCACCCGAGTCGATCAGTCCATTGCCATGTCGGCACTGTTCGCTGCTTCCCACTTTAAGGTGAAAGCCATCGTCGCACTGACCCAGTCCGGCTCCACCACGCTGTGGATGTCGCGCATGAACGCGGGTGTGCCGATCTTTGCGCTGACACCGTTGCCCGAGACCTTGAGCAAGGTCACCCTGTTCAGCGGCGTGCATCCTATCGCGTTCCATTCCAGCGCCACGGATCAGACGCATGAACTGCGCAACGCCGAACAGGAATTGCTTGACCAAGGGTTGGTGGAAGAAGGAGATCTGGTAGTCATGACCGTGGGCGAAGCGGTCGGCAAGGCCGGACACACCAACACGATGAAGATTGTGAAAGTGGGCGACCATCGCAAGGGGTGAGCGCTTAGCCGTCGCATTTGAAAACAACATTAGCAGCACCGGAACGAATCGTAATTCATTTACTCAGGAGGAAGAAATGGCACTCGTCTCACTACGTCAATTACTCGATCACGCGGCTGAACACAGCTACGGCTTGCCCGCGTTCAACGTCAACAATCTGGAACAAGTCAAAGCCATCATGGAAGCGGCTGACGAGACCAACAGCCCGGTGATCATGCAAGGCTCCGCCGGTGCACGCAAATATGCCGGTGAAGCGTTCCTGCGTCACCTCATCGATGCCGCTGTGGAAATGTACCCGCATATTCCCGTCGTCATGCACCAAGACCACGGCGCATCTCCGGCAGTCTGCATCAACGCCATCAAGTCCGGCTTTTCCAGCGTGATGATGGACGGTTCTCTGATGACCGACGGCAAGACCCCGTCTTCTTTCGAATACAACGTCAACGTGACTAAGAATGTGGTCGAAATGTCGCACGCAGTCGGCGTTTCCGTCGAAGGTGAATTGGGTTGCCTGGGTTCTCTGGAATCCGGCGCTGGCGAAAAGGAAGACGGCCACGGTGCTGAGGGCGTTCTGTCCCACGACCAGCTGTTGACCGATCCTAACGAAGCAGCCGAGTTTGTCAAAGCAACCCAAGTGGATGCCCTGGCCATCGCCATCGGCACGTCGCACGGCGCGTACAAGTTCACCAAGCCGCCCACAGGCGACACTTTGGCGATCAGCCGCATCAAAGAGATTCACGCACGTATCCCCAACACCCACCTGGTGATGCACGGTTCGTCTTCCGTGCCACAAGAATGGCTGAAAATCATCAACGAATTCGGTGGCGCAATGCCCCAGACTTACGGCGTGCCGGTCGAAGAGATCGTTGAAGGCATCAAGCACGGCGTGCGCAAAGTAAACATCGACACCGACCTGCGCATGGCATCGACCGGCGCGACCCGTCGCTATCTGGTGGAAAATCCAAAGGACTTTGATCCGCGCAAGTTCCTGGCCGAAACCACCAAGGCGATGAAGGCGATCTGCAAGGCACGCTACGAAGCCTTCGGTGCGGCTGGTCAGGCAGGCAAGATCAAGCCCATCGCGCTGGATGCAATGGCGATGCGTTACATCAAGGGCGAGCTAAACGCGATCGTGAAGTAAGTCGCATTAGGCAGTCAAATAAAAAGCGACCTTCGGGTCGCTTTTTATTTGTGCGAAGCTTTATAGCTAGTGAAGTGCATCGCTTTGGCGATACTTGTATGCCAGCCCTTGCAAATCGGGTTTTAGCCCGAGATGTCGGGTTGCACCCGCGAGGAGTGGGTCGTGGATTTAAGGGTCTAAAGCCCCACAACCACGCTCATCGAGCAGACCCATAGTCCGCAAACAAACTATCCTTGCAGCCAATAGAAAGCGGCCCGAAGGCCGCATTCTATTGGGCAGGATATAGACAGTTTCAGGTTACGGAATCATTTCCCGCCAGATCACCCGTTTGCCGGAGAAAGCCGCTGCGGTCTCCGAGAATTCCACATCCTCATTCAAGTCGGGCGTGGGATTGGTCGAGGTGACGACGCCGACCTTCGGTTGCCCATCAATGTAGAGCACGTTGACCCCGACGATGGGCGCATCGTATTTCAGGGAAGTGACATCGGTCACCACATTGACCGCTGCACCGGTCTTGTAGTCAAAGAAGTTGAGCCAGCCGTATCCTCCCGGTGAGCAAACGGTGTTGGAGGGCACGATGGAAGGTACCAGCAGGGTGCCCTGCACCAGTTTGCTGTCGATATTCACACGTTCACCGCCATCCGGAAGATCGACATACCAGCCGCGCCCCGTGTAGAAGTTCACTGTATTGCCGGTCGTGATACGAGTAGCCGTCCCGTCCGGGTTGTCGCTCATCGTTTGTCCGACCAGCGTATTGCGCGGATTGACCAGCGTGGCGCTGGCATTGTCATCCTTGATGGCATAGATGGTCTGCTTCTGGGTGGTAGTCAGATCGCTGGTTTCCAGATACTTGCCCGTACCGACGAAGACCACACGCTTGCCGGCGATTTTGCCGAGTACCGGAGTAGATGTGATCGGTTGCGGACTGGTGCCGGCGGCATCGGCGAACAGCGTGGCGAATTTCATGACGCTACCGGTACCAATGGTCGCCGTGGTGCTGCTGTTGATGTCGAAGCGCCAGAGATTGCCCAGCAGGTCACCGCCGTACACATAACCGGCCTGATTGCCCGCCGGTACATCGTTCCAGCCGACGATCTTGGCCAGGCCGCTGGGTGTGGTGGTGTCGCCCACATTGGTGGCAATCTTGCTGATGATTGCGCCAGTGCCGGCGTTGAGCACATACAGGTAGCCCTTGCCGTTTCCGGGACTGGTATTGTTGTAACCGGAAGTGACCAGCACTACCCATGTGCCGTCGGCCTTTCTGGTAATGATGGGCTGGCCGAAGCTGTAGCCGAGATCATCGTCCGTGACGGCACCGATACCGCTCGTCGGGGTGAATTCCCACAGTAGTTCCGGCGTGTCCGGTGTGGTGATGTCCAGTGCGTAATAACCGCGTCCGCCGCCGTTCAGTCCGGCCACCAATATGGTTTTCCACACAGCCGTCGCGCTGTCGTCGCAATTGGCTGTGCATACATCGGAGGTGATCGGGCTGCCGTTGACGTAGTTGGTGTGCAGCGTGGCATAGTTGGTGTCGGCCAGTTTCCACATATTGGGGATCACCATGCTGGGCACATAAGCCCAGCGTTCTATTCCGGTATCGGCTGCGAAGGCGTGCATCATGCCGTCGTTGGCACCCATGTACACCGTGCCGGCGCGGCTGTCCTCTGCGGTCTTGTAAGCAGCGTAGCCCGGATAAGGATAGCTGAACACCGGTTTGCTAATGAAGGCGGGCTGAGATTCCAGCGCATCACCCAGCACCGCTTCGCGGTAACGGTAGAGACGATTATCCACGGCATTGCTGCTGCGATCCTCATAGCCGTATTGTCCGCGCAGATAGTCGACCAGGTTGGCTCCTGCGGCAGCTGTCTTCTGCGGATCAGTAAGCGAGGTCCATTGGCTGAGCGTGCCGATATGGCCAGCATCAAAATAGGCCTTCTGGGTGGCCGTGAGGTTGGCGTAATCGAAGTCCACCAATGCCGTGCCGGTGCTGTCTGCCGTTTTGATGAGGCGCGTATCGGCCGCATCGCTCACCTTGGCGTTCATGGTGCCGACGCAGGCGGTAGCCATCTGGATCTTGCAGTCTGTACCTTCCAGCACACCACCCGTGCAGATGACCGAGTTCGGGGTGACGCAGTTATAAACCGTGGTGTCACCGCTGGTGTCGGCGACGACGGTACCGGGCGAGGCGCAGGTGCTGGCCACCACGTCTTGCGCGCACCAGGTGGCATTCTCGCTGACCACGCCGGTGTCGGTGTTGATACCCCGCGCCTCCAGATTACCCTTCCATGTTACGGTGGTGTAGCTGGCCACATACGCATAGTTGTTGCCGGCGACCGGATTGAGCGTGCTGGTGGCGGCGGCGGCAGCCGAACCCTTGCGCGCATTGATGCCAGACAGCGCCTGAGCCAGTCCGGAAGACAGAGAGGTCGGGTCTTCCGCGCTGAAATACGCACCGCGTCCGTTCACTGCGGCATGCCACAGATCATCGATGTTCTTGAGAGAATCTGCCGCCGGTACCGGCCAGTTACAGGTGGATCCGCTCGACTGCCATGGGCAAATCGTCGAGCCGTTGGCCGTGCTGCCCAGCTTGACCGCGACATACGCGCTGGTGGTTGCCGTGTCGCTCAGGTAACTGGCGGAATAGGTCATCTGGCCGCTGGCACCCATGCCCAGCGTAAAGGTGGTCATGTGCTGCTGGGTGTTGTTGTCGTTGCTGCCGATGAACACGTTGTTCTCGCATACATCCTCGCCGCTGACGGCCCCGGTGCAGTTGCCCAGCGCAGAAGTGCGCAGATCGGTCTGGTAGTAATACATGGCGACATCGGCCAGCGAATCGCTGGAACCGCCGACCGCGCCCTCGGTGATGACCGGTGTGCCCGACGCCACCCAGGAGCCATCACCCGGGGCCGAGATGGTGTTATCTTTGACGCAGCTGCTTTTTGCGTAGGTATAGGGGCTCATGTAGGTCGGATCGCCTTCCACCGCCGAGGTGCAGGTTTGAACGCCTGACGTCACACTGCAACTTCTGGTTTCGGGCGTGACGATGATGCGCGAGTAATTTTTATCGCATTTCACCCCCGCAGGCGAGGTGCCTGATATCGCCGTCCGTGTCTCGCTGTACGTATTGCGCGTATAGGTGGTGGTAGTGGTGGTGGCGGCTTGCCCGCCGTCATACATCGGCCTGCCCGCTGTGCCATCCTGATTGCCCACCGCAGTGCTGCCGTCCAGTTGGTAACCGGCGGATCCGTTCCAGAAGCCGTCGGTGGAGAGAATGGTGAAGTTCTGCTGGCAGGAGTATTGCACCGGATCGGTGCCCGATAATTTTCCCGCATAGTAACGGCCCGCATCCGACAGAGAGCGGCGCAAAGGTGTGCTGCCGCTGGTCGTGATGCCATAAAGCGCGGTGTACCAGGTGTCGCGATGCGTCCCTTCGAAGGTGTTCAGATACACCACCGGACTGGTCTGGCTGATCTTCATCAATCCGACGCGGTAGGTGTTGTTCAATTCGCTGAAAGCCCGCCCGGCCGCCGATTTCATCGTGTTCAAACGGTCGCGGTAATAGCTGTACCAGTTGGCGAAGTTGGTTCGTTCATCGGTGCCGCCCGGGCCGGAAGTGCTGCTGACGGTGACTTTGGTATAGCTGCCATCGGCATAGCAGGTGCCGCGCACTGGTGTGGCCGGAGATGCCCCGGTGTATTTGTAGTAATAGGCGGCTGTGTCAGAACCGTCGTCGCCGGTTCTGAATGCGGAGGACAGGTTTTTGGTCGTAGTGCCGCCAAAACCGTCGATTTTGGCTGCCGTGAAGGTGGACGCCGGATAAGTGCTGCCGTCACTTTTTATGGGCAGTGCATAGATGATGTTCGGATTGTAATAGACACCGTTGTAATGATTGTTGCGGTAGCAGAACTTGTCGTCATTGTTTTTGACCGAATCCGGCATGTATTCCCAATCCATACTGCCCGAGTTGTCTATGATGAACATCAGGTTGGGTTTCACCGTGGAGGTGGTGGAGGTCGCCAGCGGCGAGGTCGCCAAGGTGACCGAGGCCGCCAGTGCGGGCAGCGGCGACGCAATGCCGAGCACTAGTCCAAGAGGCAGCAACAAACGGGTAAGGGCGTGAGAGTTCGGATAGCGGTTCATGGCTGTCTCCTAATAGACAAATGCTTGTATGTAACTGACCGTGTTTTTCGGTCCGGTGACGCGGGAAGTGATACGCAACTGCGGGCTTTGTCCGGCCATGGGGCAGCCGTTGCCGGGCACGGTGGAGTCGCACACCTCCTGTGGCAAAGGAATCTGCTGGCCACTGCTGTCTTCGCTGGCGCTGCTGAACAGGCATTGCGCATCCTGTACCCGGGTGTTTTCGAGGCGGCACATGCGCTGGATGATGTAGCGCGTGGTGTTGCCGCTGCCGTCCGTGCCGACCAGTGTGCTGTTGTCGTCAGTCCAGCTAGGCTCGTCGTTCCACAGGGTCGCCGTGAGAATAAGCGCGGGATCGGTGTAGGAATAATAGCCCGTATTGATGAATGCACCGGTGCCGCCGGTATTGTTGAAGGGATGCTCCAGTGAAGGATCGATCAACACATTGATGCTGGGGTTACCGGTTTGCGTGGTATTCAGCCAAGTCATGGCCGCTTCGATGCCGGCATCGCCGGAGGTGGTGGCGGCTTGCTTGAACGACAGGTTGCCCGCGATCAGGGTGCTGGTGTCCACCGAGCGGATCAGGGCGACAGCCGCCAGCGACATGGCCAGCAACGCGATCAGGGTGAAGAACAGCACGACACCGCGTTGCTTGAAGGCTAATCCGGTCAAGCCGGTCGCTGGTAGGTCGGACTTCAGTCCGACATGTCGGACTGAAGTCCGACCTACAGCCGATCCGAGTCCCAATGGCACGGCAAAAGTTGCAGGGGTTCTCATAGCGTCTCCTTCGATGCCCAGATCATGTTGCGCAAGGGGATGACGGTCTCGAATACCCGGTAGCGGTAGCGCAACCAGTCGGCATCGGTATCGCTCAGGTCGAGTGTCGGCGCGGGAGACGACGCGCTGCCTTCCCATGCGCACAGGCCGGTGGGGGCCGGATCAGCAGTTGAACTGCATGCGGCAGTGACATCCGCCGGTTCCATCTTGGGATTGCGCGCGACAACGGCGACGCGTAGTGCCTTGATCCGGTTGCGGTTGGCGAGCGACGGAGCCGCCCAGGTGCCGCCGGTGGCATCGACCCATTCGGTGACTTGATTCGAATTGGCTGCGGCGGAAATACCGTATTGCGCCTGCAGGTTGACGATGCCGTCTACACTGGGCACGCCGTTGCGTTCCAGTACGCCGTCGTTCACGGCATAGGTGACCTCGTTCCATGTTCCCAGGCAGGCGATGTTGGCACCGACGTAGGTCATCGGTGCGGTAGCATCGTCCAGCGCAATCGTCGTTGTGTCGGTGATACCGCTCACGCCCGTCATGGCGCAGGTGGTGCCGTTGATGATGACGGCAATGTCGCCGTTCTGGCAGCCGAAGTTGTTGTCAACGGTGACATCCGAGCCGGTCAGGGCCGAGATTGCAGTGGGCACGCCGCCCATGAGCGAATTGCCGTAGCGGATGGTGACGCGGTCGCTTGCACTGGGATCGGCGGCATCGGCGATGGCGACCGGGAAAATGCCGGTTATCCCGGCGGGCAGCGTGCCGGCCAGTGTGGTAGTGGCGGGATCGCATTCAAGCGGCGAATCGGTGACCGGCATCAGCGGATAGCCGGCAACCTGCAATTCGCGCCCGATGTTGAACAGAGCGATGCTGCCGTTGGTCTGGGCGTCGGCGGTGCCGGTAGTGGTGCGTTTCTGTACTTCGAATACCGACAAGACTTGCATGATGACCATCGTCGCCAGCATGCCGATGGCGAGGCCAACCATGATCTCGACCAAGGTGAATCCGCCCTGTGGTGTGTGCGGATGGCGAGCCTGCCGGAATGAAGTGTGTGGAGTCATGGTGTTCAGTCTATGGTGATACTGGCGGTGGTGGTGAAATTGTGCAGCGCTTCACCGGGTTGTTGCCAGCGGATGGTGACGGTGTATTGGACACCGGACTGGGCGGTGACGCGGGTTCCGCCGGGGAGTTGGGCGGAGATGTCGGTGCCCGGTTCCGCTTCAAGGTAGCTGGCAAGATTGTCCGGATCCGCCCACATCATGCCGATGCGCTGCTGGGCGATGTAGCTGGCATCGGCGCGAAACTTGGAGTCCGATGTGTTCTTCACCATGGCGGCCTGCAAGCCGGCGATGGCGAGCACGCCCATGGAAAAGATTAGGATGGCGATCATGGCTTCCACCAACACAACACCTTGTTGTGTCGAGCGGGCCGGAAGGTTGCTGAAATGATTCATGTGTCGCTCCTGTTCAACTTAACAACCGCGCGGGGCGGGTGCATTGGGGTCGCACATTCGGACGTTGCCGCCCAAACCGATAGTGACCCGTAGCTCCTGACTCTCCGACGCTTCCAGCGACGGCGAATCGATCTCGACCTGGAGGAGGGAATCGGTGCCGTCGGCGTTGGTGCCGATGCCGCCAAAGTTATTATAAGTAACGGTGGTTGCGGCGACGGGGTCGGTTGTGAGGGTGACATTCTTTGAGCCCTCGTTGGCGGAACGGGACTCGAGATCGGCACCGCCTGCCAGCCGGACCACCCAGGAGGAATCCGCGCTCAGTTCGAATTCGACCGAGGCGTTGCGACCGACCGCTTCGGCGCGCGCGCGCTGCAAGCCGTTCTGGATCGATTCTGCAGCATTGCGTATCTGGGAGTTTTGCAGCCATATCTTAAAGCTCGGCATCGCCAATCCCAGCAGGATGGACGTGATGGCGATGCCGATCATCAGCTCGACCAGCGAAAATCCCGTCGAGCTTGATCTGGATGGGGGGATTAACACGAGTCCCCCTCCTTCATGATCCAGCAGGAAACCTCGGCACCGTTACTCCAAGGCGTGGTTGATCTCTTTACGTTGTCTTGGTCGATGCTGTAACTGAAATCTGTCAGATTTGAAGGTGTGCCGGTTGCAGTGATGGTATAGGTCGTGGCCGACAGGTTATCGCACACAAAACTGAAGAACTCGTTGGCGGCAGGACAGGTGCCCGCTGCGTAAGTGCGGTTGTCCTGAAAAAATTGCTCCATCTTAATGCGGCCGTCCGACAGGCCGGAAGTGGCCTGCACCACCTTGCCGCGCGTCACGTAGTCCGTGTAAGCGGGAAAGCCGATGCTGGACAGGATGCCGATTATCACCACTACAATCATGATTTCGACCAGCGTAAAACCTTGTTGCATTTTCATCGTGTTCTCCTTTGCGTGGGCATATTAAGTCGTTCGATTCCGTGCATCCAGCTTAAACCGACTGGCAGGCGGCAAAACCTGACGGGCGGTACATAAACCGGAACGGACGTATCTTACCCCGCTTGAGTCGGCCTCTGGCCGAATCAGCCAGCCGGAGCATAAATGGTCACCTCTATTACGGTATCAACTGCTTCGCCGCGCTTACGCCCCGGTGAAAAGGAGCTTTTCAGCAAGTCGGCGCGGGTCTTGGCGATTAAGGATGGTGTTAGCTTAGGCGAGACCGGCTCGACCCGGACTACTTTGCCCGTCCGGTCTATCCAAACTCGCATGACAGTGCCGGTTTCTTCCGGGGCGGCGGGCAGGCTGATTTCTTGGTTAAGGCTGTTCCGCATGATGGAAGGCAGTTGATCCAGCTCGGAAAAAACGAAATAGCGTGAGGGTTGATCCGGCTGGGCGGTATCCGTCGTGGTGCCGATTGACGTTTGTGCCGGAGCGGGTTTGCCTTCCGTCACGTTAGCTTGCATGCCCTGCGGGTAGGCGGCAGTTGTTTGCAGCATCACTGTCAACGGTTGCCGTATTTCCGCACCTGAGGCTTGGAGTGCTGCATGATCCGATCCGGCGAGCGGCCCCGACAAGGCGAACAGGATGAACAAATGAACGAACAGCGACAGGAAAATGAGCGCCGCCGGTCGTGTATTGTCGTTCGTTTTAACAGGATCATTCATCGTAATGTCAGACGGGATCGGAAATTTCCGTGCCGTGGATTCAAGAGGAAGCATCATCATCGCGATGGTAGGGTGCCGCTCGGTTCGCATCCATATCGGGCCGACCAAGGTGGGGGAAGCGCCGACAAGCGGCACATGGGCAGGCGCACTGCATAGCAGTCAGCGATTTTGGCAACATTTGCCGGTTGCGGAAACTCAGGCAAATGCTCACTCCAGGGAGCGAGGTTTAACCAGCCACTTACCCATCGTTTTTTGATGGGTTATGTGGAATGGCTATGCGAGGCCGCCGCGCGATAGCGGTCTGGCGATACTCTCCGGCCTTGTGTTGTGCCCATGCGCGCTATCGCTCGGATGTACCCGCAAGGAGTCCCGCACGCTCAACCGGGGTTCCGCAATTTTGCGCGGAGTGTGGAAAGCTCAAGGATTCAGTTTTGCCGCTTTCATCCCTTCGGACAGCCCCTTGAGTGAGCCGTCGAAGGAAAACGGTGTCTTGCCGCCGTTGCCGCTGAAGCGGATGGTGAGTGTCTGGCCTGCCTGCATGGCTTTCAAAAAGTTGCCGTCCACCGCGTAGGTCGCGATGCAGCCGGGCTGCAGGCAGGTTTGCAGGGTGTACTGGAAGGGTTTGTTTTTATCGATAGCGCCGCTCACGCCGGAGGGCAGATGGATGCCCAGCGGAACAACAGCCGTCAGTTGGATGCGGCCTTTGGCTTCGTTGCGCGCCAGATTGAATTTGACGATGCGCTGGTTGCCCTGTTTTGATTGCAGGGTCTGGGTCAGTGCACAAGTGGTTTTATCTTCGGCCAGTGCCGCGCACTCGAATACCCAGTCGCCGAAACGATCGCCCGCCTTGACCTCGGCCTGGGCAGTTTGCGCGAGGGGCGAAATGAACGCCGCAAAGATGACGCTGCGGAAGAGGAGGGGCGATAGCTTTTTCATGTGCGCCTCAAAGTTGGATGATTTCTGATGATGCCATTGCCCGGTTGTGGGAGCACGATTTATCGGGCGATAACGGCACGGGGAATGTGCCGCCGGTCTTGCGCTACCCCACCCCGAATCTTCTGCAAATCGGGCATCCAGAGTGCGCCGCACGATTGTGACGGGATCATTTTTGCACCAAGTCTCCCAGCGCATCCAGCAGCGGCCCGAGATGGTTTTCATAGTGACGCCATTTTTCCACGGAGGTCTTGTAGATCGGCTGGCGCACCTGTGTCACGCTGGCGGTACGTATGTTGCGCTCGGTCTTGTGGAAGTCCAGACAGGCATCGTCCCATTCCAGTCCGCAGTAGTCCAGCAATGCCCGCGCCTGACCTTCCTGGTCGGTCACCATGTCTTCGTACTGCACCTCATAGAATGCCCCCGCCGGCAGCACTTTGCGCCAATGATCCATCAGCGCCGCGTAGTTACGGTAGTAACGCCCGATCTCGGCCAGATCGTAGCTCTGATACTGGCTCTTGTTGAACAATCGGGTATAGCACGACAAACAGGTATCCACCGGGTTGCGCTTCACATGCACGATCCTGGCTTTGGGCAGCATCAGGTGGATCAACCCCAGACAATTGAAATTGGCCGGCATCTTGTCAGTGATACGCGGCGAACCGGGCGCGCGGGTTTGCAGCTGCTCCACATAGCGTTGCCCCATTATCTTCAGTTCGGCCTGGGTGATGCCTTGCAGGTTTAACGGGTATCCGGCACCCTCGCCGCCGCGGGGCTGGTTGGCGATCTCGAGGATGTCATTCAATTCGCCCGCGCCAAACACCTGCGGGTGGCTGGCGATGATGGTTTCGGTCAGGGTCGTTCCTGAACGGGGCATGCCCAGCACGAAGATCGGCAATTCCGAGGGGCAGCCTTCGCCGCGCAGCCGGTCGATGTGCTCCTTGCTGAAAAATTCGCGGATGTTGCGCCCGGCCAGATCGGTGTCGTCCGCGCTGTAGCTGACGCGCTTGCGCTTGAGGGCACAACCCTGCTGATAATGCCGGAAGGCAAGATCGTATTGCTTGGTGTCTTCATAGCACTTGCCCAACGCGAAATGCAGCGGCATCGCCTTGATCTCAGGCATGCCGGTAAGCTTTCCGGCCTCGCTGACCAGTGCCGCCATGTTCTCGTCGCCTTCTTTTACTTTGCTGACTTGCGCCAGTGCCAACCGGGCACCGAGATTGCTCTCGTCCAGACTCAGCGCATGGCGGAAATCCGCTTCCGCTCCGGCGATATCGCCGCTCTCCATGCGCTGGTGGCCGCGTCCCAGATAGGCGCTGATGAGCGCGGGATCAAGCGCCAGAGCTTTGGCATAAGCCTGCTGCGCTTTTTCCGGATAACCGGATTCCGCGAATATGCCGCCTAGCAACGCATGTACCTCTGCCTTGTCCGGCACCAAGGCCCGCGCGCGTTCCGCCATCGCCAGTGCGTCGGTCAATTGGCGCTTCTCCTGCAACAGTCGCGCCAGGCCGATAAATGCTTCGGGATACGTCGGCTTGAGTTCCAGTGCGCGTCTGAAGCCGAACTCAGCCTTGTCCAGTTGCTCCAGCAACAGGAACGCGGTAGCGATATTGCAGTGTGCTTCGGGATAATTCGGGTTGGTTCTGACCAGCGGCAGCAAGGTTTTTACGGCTTCTTCCGGCTGTTCGTTCTCGCTCAGCACGCTGCCCAGATTGCTGATGGATTCCGCATAACCGGGAGCCAACGCCAATACCTTGCGATAACATTCAATCGCGCCGATCTTGTCTTTCTTGTCGCGCAGCACGCTGCCCAGATTATTCAGCGCCGACGGCAGGTTGGGTTCCAGTTCCAGCGCGCGTTGCTGGCAGGCTTGCGCCTTGTCCAGTTCGCCCCGGTCGTAATAGGCGATGCCCAGATTGCTGTGTGCCGTCGCCATGCCGGGGGCGGCGGCCACAGCCTTTTCACCGTGGGCGACCGCCTCATCCAGCCGTCCCAGCAGGCGGCACATCTCGCCCAGGTTGGCATGGAACTGCCCCTCCTCCGGTGCCAGCGCCACCGCCTGTTGCAAGAGTTGCGCGCCCAGTTCCGTCTTGCCGGACTGGTGCGCGATCACCCCCAACAGATGCAGGGCGGGCGCGTGCTTGGGTGCCGCCTGCAAAAGCTGGCGCAGCAACGCCTCGGCGCGGGGCAACTCGTTGTTCTGATAATGACGGAACGCCAAGGCAAGCGCATCCGGTGGCGGGAGGGAGGAGGGTGCGGCGGGGGTGCTTTGTTGCATATCGACCAACCTTGGCTTAAAAAACAAACGGCATTCTAGCCAAACAGCGCTAAAAAATCTGTTTGCACGTGCAGCGCAGACGAATCGCACTCGTCTGTGGACGCGCGAAACGTGGAAGAGTGCCTGTAGGGAGCGCGATTTAACCAAGCCACTTGCCCATCGTTTTTTGATGGGTTATGTGGAATGGCTATGCAAGGCCACCGCGCGATAGCGGTCTGGCGATATCTTCCGGCTTTGTGCTACGCCCATACCCCATCGCTCGGCGAAGATCCCACCATTCCAACCCTCGGATTGATTTGATTCTTTTGATTTAAATGCCCTTGACCCTCTCCGCCTTCGCACTTACAATTCGCGCGCATTTAGGAGGGTATTGCCAAATTTACAAGGCGGACAACATCGGCGTAACAGCCGGGAGCCGCTGTTAACTTAGGGAGCATCGTAATGAATCGTGCGCATCGTGTCGTCTGGAGTCAAGTCCGTAACTGTTTCGTAGTCGCCAGCGAAAAGGCTCAAGCCAAAGGCAAGCCATCTTCCACCCGCACCGCCGTCGCGGCCGCTGTTGCGGCAATGTTCCTGGCACCCGGCGTGGCTTCTGCGTTTGAGTTATGCAATGGGGTCACGCCGGTTACCACCACGTTGACCAGCTCGCAAACGTATTGCGACCAGAACGTGACCATCAATACGGGTGCAGGCATCGCGGTCACTGGCAGCAGCACGGCCGCCTATGTCTCACTCTCGGCACCCTACACTAGCACCTTCACCAATAACGGCACCATCAGTCTGGCGAATTCTTCTTCTTCTTCGGGGAGGTTCTATGGTGTCAGTTTCAACGATGGTATTGCTGCTGCGGGCAGGCTGATCAACACCGGCAACATTAGCGTCAATGTGAATACAAGCTATACCGGGACGGGTTACGGTATCCACCTCAATGGCGACATGGCCGGCACGCTGAGCAACTCGGGGCGCATCGCCGTCGATGTCGTCGGAGATACCTCTGCCTTCGCTTACGGGATTTACCTCGGCGGCGACCTGTCCGGCACGTTGGCCAACTCTGGTACTATCAGCGCTACCGCTAGCGCCTCCACATCTTATGCGACGGCCTACGGTATCTACACTCAGGATTTGTCCGGCACGTTGAACAACTCCGGCACCATCAGCGCCACGGCTTATGTTTCCACCAATAGCACCGCTTACGCTTACGGGGTGTATGTCAGCGGCGACCTGTCGGGCACCCTGAGCAACAGCGGCACCATCCGTGCGCAAGCCTTTAACAGCTCCTACTCGCCTTATGCCTACGGGGTCTATATTAGCAATGATCTGATCGGTACCTTGAACAACTCCGGCACCATCAGCGTTAACGCCGAGAATCATTACTCCGGCGGCTCTGATGCCTATGCGTATGGTCTCTATGTAAGCGGTAATCTGAATGGCACCTTGAACAACTCCGGCAGTATCAGCGCGCAGGTGCTTAATAATTACGGTAGTGCTTACGGCGTGTATGTGAACAACACGATGGACGGCACCTTTAACAATTCCGGCACTATCAGCGCGCTGGCCGAGGCGTATTCGAGCAGCAACTCTGCAGGTTATGCCTATGGTGTCTATGTAAACACTATTGCCGCCACGAGGGCGCTGAATAACTCCGGCACCATCAGCGCCACGGCGGACGGCTCGGGTGGCACTGCCTACGGCGTGTATGTGAACACGCTCGACGGCGCAATCAACAACTCCGGCACCATCCGCGCGACTGGCTTGGGCGGCGTGGCGGATGCGGATGCCTATTCCCTCTATGTTGGTGGCGGCAGCGGTAACGTCAACAACCTAGCCGGCGGCGTGCTGGACGGGCAGATATTTGTATCCAATAGTACTGGTGGCAGCGGGTACGTCAACAATGCCGGCATCATCGATACCCGTCTTAACGCTAGTACGGTAACCGGTAATTACACACAGAGCGCGACCGGTATTTTCACTATTGGTGCGGAAGTAGCGGCATCCAGCTACGGGCGATTGGGGGTCAGCGGCACCGCAACTCTCGCCGCCGGCACGGGCATCCGGGTGAACGCCGTTTCGGGACACACCTTGGCTGCCGGCGATGTTTTGGATAACGTGATTCATGCTGGCAGTGGGCTCACCATGACGACTGTCAACGTGCAGGACAACCTGCTGTCGCTGAACTTCACGGCTGCGGACGATTTGTCGGGCGGTGTTGACCTGACTGCAAGTGCCACCGGTCTAACCACGCTGGCGGCAGCTGCCGCTGGCGGTGCCAATGCCGGCGTGGCAGCGGCGCTGGATACCTTGATGGCCAATCCGGCGACACAATCGAAGGAACTCAGCGACTTCCTGTTCGCGCTGGGCACTGCCAGCAGCTCGCAGCAAGTCTCCGACGGTCTGGCGCAGGCCCTCCCCTTTGATGCCACGCAAGTCACCTCCAACAACATGCAAGGCGTGAACCGTATTGTGCAAGCCCGCCAGGACGAGAACCGCGGCCTGTCTTCCGGCGAGGGCTTCATCGGCAACCGCAAGGCTTGGGTCAAGCCGCTGGGCTCCTGGGCCGACCAGAAGAACCGCAACGGTGCATTCGGCTATAACGCCCATACCTACGGTGTGGCGCTGGGCGCGGACGGCGAGTTGTCGCAAGCCGCGCGCATCGGTGCCGCCTTCGCTTACAGCAACAGCAAAGTCGACGGCAACGCTGGCACACAGAGCTCGCGCATCGACAGCTACCAGTTCGTGCTATACGGCTCCAACGTCATGGATGCCAACACCGAATTCAACTGGCAAGCGGACTACGGCTACAACCAGAACAAGGGAAGCCGTTACATCCCGCTGGCAGCGGTGACCGCCGCCTCGTCCTATAACAGCGAGAGCTTCCATGTAGGTGCCGGTATCGGACGCACGATGCCGCTGAGTGACGTGACCAGCTTCACACCGTCGTTCCGCGCCGATTACACCAGCATCACCGACAAGGCCTACACCGAGACCGGTGCGGGCGGGCTGAATCTGGCGGTAAGCGGCAAGACCAGCGACGAATTCATCCTCGCGGTGGACGGCAAGGTGGCTCACAAAGTGAGCGATAGCGGTACGCTGATCGGCAACGTGGGGCTTGGCTATGACCTCAATGCCCGGCAGAACGCGGTCACCGCGTCCTTCGCGGGGGGCGGCGCGGCATTCACCACGACCGGGATCAATCCCCCGGCGACCGTGGTGCGCGGCGGTATTGGTTACGTCGGCAACACCGACGGCGGCGTGGAGATCACGGCACGTTACGATGTCGAGGCACGCACAGGCTTCACCGGCCAAACCGCAAGTGTGAAGGCACGCTGGGCGTTCTAACCGCCTGCGCGGAGCGGACAGACAAAGCCCGGCGATGCCGGGCTTTGTTTTTTGTCTGTTGTCTGTGGGCGAGGTTTTACCGCGCGATGGCTTTGCTGCACCGCCATCACCCGCCACCCCCGCAGTTGTGTAGGTCGGGCTTCAGACCGGCATGCTGACGGATTTCCTCTTGGCTGATTCGGTTGACGCTGGCTGTCGGACTGAAGTCTGACCTACGGGGTGTGCTGCGATTTTGAGATTCAGCAGGCTATCGCTCGGCACGCCGGCTTCCTGCATGAAATGTCCGGTTAACGCTGCGGCGCGCACACCGGGCAGTGCGCGTCGCGTGTGATGCGGCTTTGCATGATATGCATGTCATGGGCATTGAGGGCAAGCAACCTGCCGTGCAGTCCGCGCGATATTCCCGCCAGCAGCTTGAGCGCTTCCGCTGCCTGTAGCGAGCCGATGATGCCGACTAGCGGAGCGAATACGCCGGTTGTCGCGCAACGCAATTCTTCCGCTGTGCTTTCTTCGGCGAAAAGGCAGTTGTAACAGGGGGAATCGTCGCGCCGGAAATCGAAGACCGCGACCTGTCCCTGAAACTGGATGGCCGCGCCGGAGACCAGCGGTTTGCGCTGCGCCAGGCAGGCGCGATTGACCGCATAGCGCGTGGCGAAGTTGTCGCTGCAATCCAGCACGACATCGGCCTGCGATACCAGCGTCCGCAGTTGCGCCTCGTCCACGCGCTGTTGCAGGGCGACGCAGTCGATCTCGGGATTGATCTCAAGCAGTGTGTTGCGGGCCGAGATCACCTTGGCTTGGCCGACCGAGCCGGTGCGGTGGATGATCTGGCGTTGCAGATTGCTCATGTCCACCGTGTCGTGGTCGCACAGGGTGAGTTTCCCCACCCCGCTGGCGGCCAGATAAAGCGCTACGGGCGAACCCAGCCCGCCCAGGCCGATGATGAGCGCATTGGCTTCCAGCAGCCGTTGCTGGCCGTCGATGCCGATCTCGTCCAGCAGGATGTGCCTGCCGTAGCGCAACAGTTGTTCGTCGTTCATAGGATGAAAGTATCCGGCCACTCCGGGAAGGCGTCCGCGCGGCAACTATACCATCCGTGCCCCGAGCAAGCGGCCATTTCAGGATGCCCTCCCCGTGCGCGCGGTATCCGAAAAATGAAACAGCCCGTCTGCGGCTATGCGGCTCAGGTAAAATCGGGGACGCAATTTCCCGGCCCGTGCAGATGCCTCTCCGGGCCATACAGATATCGCAAAGAATCCTGGTGAAAAACACATGGACAAAGACCTGACCCATTTCTCCGCATCCGGCCGTGCGCGCATGGTGGATGTCTCCGCCAAGGCGGAGACGGTGCGTGTCGCCATCGCCAGCGGCATACTGCGCATGCAGCCCGCGACATTGGAGCGTATACGCTCCGGCAAGGTAAGCAAGGGCGATGTGCTGACCGTGGCCGACGTAGGCGCGGTGATGGCGGCCAAGCGCACGCCGGACATCATCCCGATGTGCCATCCCGTCATGCTGTCCGGTGTGGATATCGCGTTCAGCGAGATGCTGGAGGCGGATAGTGAAGGCCGCGTTGCGATCAGGGTGCTGGCCACCGCGACTTGCACCGGGCAGACCGGTGTCGAGATGGAAGCGCTGACCGCCGCCAACGTGGCGCTGCTCACCATCTACGACATGTGCAAGGCAATCGATCGCGGCATGCGCATCGAATGCGTGCAGCTGGAAGAGAAACGGGGCGGCAAGAGCGGGGTGTGGCTGCGGGGACAATCGACATGATCAGGGTGCTGTTCTTCGGCCCCATCGCGGCGGCGACGGGCGAACGCGAGATGACCTTCGTGCATACGCCGGGCATGACGCTGGGCGATTTGCGCGACCAGCTTGCGGTCAAGCATCCCGAAGCGATGCGGTTGGCCGCCATGATGGCCGTCAACGGCGAGCATGCGCGCGACTCGGCGCTACTGCTGACAGACAACAGCGAAGTGGCCTTCATGGCCAAGTTCTCCGGAGGTTAGCAATGAAAGATGCGGTTCGTATCCAGACCGAAGACTTCTCTCAAGACGAAGAAATCGCGGCGCTCAAGGGCAGCTCGAAACGCATGGGCGGCATCGGCACTTTTCTCGGCTGCGCGCGCGATTTTTCCGAAGGGCGCGCGGTCGAGCAGATCAGCTTCGATGCTTACGGCAGCATGGCGCTGTCCGAGATGCAAAAACTGCGCAGCGATGCGATAGCGAAATTCGGTCTTCTGGATGCGCGCATCGTTCATCGCATCGGCACGGTGAGCGGGGGCGAAAACATCGTGTTCATCGCCGCCGGTGCGGAGCATCGCGTGGCCGCGCTGGAGGCCTGCCGCTGGATCATCGACGAACTGAAACAGCGTGTGCCGATCTGGAAGAAAGAGATCACGCCGCAGGGCGATGCCTGGGTGGTACCGCACCCATGAACCCGAAAGTCATCTCCATCGTCGGCCATTCCGGTTCCGGCAAAACCACGCTGGTGGAAAAACTCATCCGCGAATTGAGCGGTCGCGGCCTGCGCATCGCCACCATCAAGCACGCGCACCACAAGGTGGAGCTGGATACGCCGGGCAAGGATAGTTACCGTTACAAGGAAGCCGGTGCGGTGATGAGCATGCTGCTCACCCGCGATGCGCTGCAACTGGTGGCGGACGCGAAAGAAGAGCGCGACCCGGAACAACTGGCGCGGCGCTTCATGGGCGAAGCCGACCTGGTGCTGGCGGAAGGATTCTCGATGAGCGCCACGCCCAAGATCGAAGTGCTGCGCCGCGCGTGCGACAAGCCGCCGCGCTGCGCCGTCGAGGACGGACTGATCGCCATCGTCACCGATATGGACGAGGTCTATCCGCAACTGCCGCACTTCGGGCTGGAAGATATCGCCGCGATTGTGCAATTCATCCTCGACCGCAAGTGATCGCGGATTGCAGCGCGCTGATCCTGGCCGGCGGCGAATCGCGCCGCATGGGGCAGGACAAGGCCAGCCTCGTACTCGACGGGCGGACACTATTGCAAAGCGTCGCCGCCACCTTGCAACCGCTGTTCGCCGAAATCATCGTCAGCGTGCGCCAGCCGCGCCCCGACATCGATCTGCCGCAGGTCTGCGACGATGCCGCCCATGCCGGGCCGTTGGCCGGTCTGGCGGCAGGTTTGGAGCGGGCAACGTCTCCCTGGTTGTTTGCAGTGGCCTGCGATATGCCGTTCATCACCCCACCGCTGATCGAACATCTCGCGCGGCAACGCGCGGACTGGCAAGCGGTGGTTCCCATGGTGGGCGGCTATCCGCAACCGCTGGCGGCGTTCTATGCCACCAGTTGTCTGGGCGAGGTTCGCCGCTTGCTGGGCGGCAGCGGCAGACACAGCCTGCGCGCCCTGCTCGACAGTTTGCGGGTGCGCTATGTGGATGAGGCCGAGATGCTGGCAGCCGATCCGCAATTGCGCAGTTTTTTCGATCTGGATACGCCGCAGGATGTGGAGCGGGCAATGAACTGTCGAGATAAACCCAGATAATCCATAAGGAGCTGCAACATACCCTCCCCCTTGCAGGGGGAGGGCTAGGGAGGGGGTAGAAGCGTGGCATATCACCGACTCCACCCCCATCCTAACCTTCCCCCTGCAAGGGGGAAGGAACTGGTTCAACGATGCATCGGGTTACGCGATGAAGCCGCTAACCCGACCTACGATAAAAGTTTGTCAGGATGATTTGGAGGTAATAAGGCAATGGAACATCTGCATGTAAGCGAGGCACAACGCGTCATTTTCGAAGCCATCGTGAAGCAGGGCGTGGAGACGGTTAGGCTGGAACATGCGCTGGGCCGCGTGCTGGCCGGGGATATTCGCGCCAACCGCGATCTGCCGCCTTACGACGTGTCGGCGATGGACGGTTTCGCGGTGCGCAGCAGCGATCTGGCGGATGTTCCAGCCACGCTGGAGATCATCGAAGATATCAAGGCGGGCGACATGCCGACCAAGACGCTGCAAGCCGGACAGTGCGCGCGCATCATGACCGGCGCGCCGGTTCCGGCCAGTGCGGATGCGGTGATACGCGTCGAAGACACGCGCGAGCTATCCGCCGCCACCGTCGAAATCACCAAGGCGGTCAAATCCGGCAACGACATCCGCCCGCAGGGCGAGAACATGAAAGACGGGCAACTCGTGCTGACGGCGGGCACCGAGATCACGCCCGGCGTGATCGGCGTGCTGGCAACGGTCAAGGCGACGCAGTTTGCGGTTTACCGCCGCCCGACCGTGGCGATACTCTCCACCGGCAACGAGCTGGAAGGCATGGACGAGCCGCTCGATCCGAACAAGATCCCCGATTCCAACACCTATGCGCTGATGGCGCAGGTGCAGGCGCTGGGTATCGAGCCGGTATTGCTGGGCATCGCGCGCGACGATCCGGCAGAACTGGAGCAGTACCTGCGGCGCGGTCTGGAATACGACATGCTGCTGGTCTCCGGCGGCACGTCGGTCGGCGTGCATGACTATGTACGTCCCACCATCGAAAAGCTGGGCGTGCAGATGAAATTCTGGCGCGTGGCGATACGTCCTGGGCATCCGCTGGCGTTCGGTGTCACCGATAAAACGGCGGTGTTCGGATTGCCGGGCAATCCGGTTTCCAGCATGGTCTGTTTCGAGGAATTCGTGTTGCCCGCTTTGCGCGGCATGATGGGTAATCCGCGCCGGTATCGCCGCACCGTGACGGCGCGGCTGGCACATCCTATCAAGTTCCGTCCGGGGCGCACCGAATTCATCCGCGTGCAACTGGCGCGCGACGAGGCGGGCTACATCGCCAGTTCCACCGGCACGCAGAGCAGCGGCGTGCTGCTGTCGATGGCAAAGGCGGACGGCCTGCTGGTCGTGCCTTCGGACAGCACCGGCCTGGCCGAAGGAGAACAGGTCGTCGTGCAGTTGCTGGACGGCACGGCGTTTCAGGAAGAAATCGGATTCAGGGAGTAAATGTAGGGCGGGCTTTGCCCGCCATGTCGGGCAGAGCCCGACCTACGGTTGATTTCGATCGGAGCCGCAGGTTGGGTACTAAGCGTGTCAACCTGCCATCAAGAATCGGTAATTACTTTGGAGTGAATAATGAGCATTGCACGCATCGGTATTTTGACCATCTCCGACCGCGCCAGTCGCGGCGAATACGAAGACTTGGGCGGCCCGGCGATGCGTGCCTGGTTTGCGCGCGTGCTGACCAGTGAATGGGAAGCGGTGGCACGGGTGATCCCGGACGAGCAGGCGCTGATTGAACAGACGCTGATCGAACTCGCGGACAGCGAGGGATGCAGCCTGATCGTCACCACCGGCGGCACCGGCCCGGCGCTGCGCGACGTCACGCCGGAGGCGACCGAGGCGGTGTGCGAGAAGATGATGCCGGGTTTCGGTGAGCTGATGCGCACCGCCTCGCTGAAGTTCGTGCCCACCGCGATTTTGTCGCGGCAGACCGCCGGCATACGCGGCAAAAGCTTGATCCTCAACCTGCCCGGAAAACCCTCGGCCATCGACGATTGCCTCAATGCCGTGTTCCCTGCCATTCCCTATTGCATCGACCTGATCGAGGGCGCGTATCTGGAGTCCGATCCGGCGCAGTGCAAGGTGTTCCGTCCGGCGCACGCCAAGCGTCCATGAAGCAAGTTACATCCGGGGGCAACTGTCGTTTTTTGATGTAGCATGAGCGTAACTGATAGAAAAAATCGTGTTGCGGGAGGTTATATGAGAGTCGTGGTTGTCGATGATGCGCAAATGAATGTGACGCTGTTGCAGCATCTGATCAAAAAATTGCCTGACTGTGAGCCTGTCGGGTTTCTCGACCCGATCCAAGCCATCGGTTGGTGCAAGGAAAATGAGCCTGACCTGGTGGTGGTCGATTACATGATGCCGGACATGGACGGTGTCGAGTTCACTGCTCATTTTCGCGGCATCGCCGGCTGTAGTGAGATTCCGGTATTGATGGTAACCGCCAATCATGAAACCAGCGTGCGGCATCAGGCGCTGCAAAGCGGGGTGACGGACTTCCTCAACAAACCTTTGGATAACGCCGAGTTCCTGGCTCGCGCCAAAAACATGCTGGCATTGCGCCAAAGCCACAAGCAGTTGTCGAATCGCGCGGAATGGTTGGCGGATGAGGTGCGCAAAGCGACTGCGGAAATTGTCGCGCGCGAACAGGAAACCATATTCTGTCTGGCGCGTGCGGCAGAATACCGCGACCCCGAGACCGGAGCACACATTCAGCGCATGTCCCATTATTCAAGGCTGATCGCCCGCCGCATGGCTTTGCCGCCGGATCAGCAAGATCTGATACTTGAAGCAGCTCCCATGCATGACATCGGCAAGGTGGGAACCCCGGACGCTATCCTGCTAAAACCGGGCAAGCTGACCGAGCCGGAATTCGCCGTGATGAAGCAGCATGCGGTCATCGGCTACGAGGTGTTGAGCGCCAGCAAATCACCGCTGCTCAAGGTTGCTGCCGAAATCGCCCATACCCACCACGAAAAGTTCGACGGCAGCGGTTATCCGCTGGGTTTGAAGGGGGAAGATATTCCCTTGTTCGGTCGTATCGTCGCAGTCGCGGATGTGTTCGACGCATTGACTTCTGAACGCCCGTATAAAAAAGCATGGGATGTAGAGAGGGCCGCGCAGTTGATTCGAGAAGGCTCGGGAACACATTTTGATCCCGCTTGTGTGGAAGCCTTTTTTGCGGAGTGGGATGAAATCATGGCGGTCCGGCAGCGGTTTGCCGATGAAGCCATCGAGGAGCGTAGTGATACGTAATTGGAGTGGGTTTTACCGCGATTTTCGCTTGCGGTTCACATTAGGGAGATTAGAGTCATGCAAGTCAGTCAACTACGCTGGTCCGACAATTCGGGTTGGGACGTTCCTCCAAGTTTCGCGCCAGAAGCCGATTTGGCGCTGGTCTTTGCCGATAATGATTTTTTTCACAGCGAGACGTGCTACGCCGAACTGCGCGAGATGTTTCCGAAAGCGCATATCGTGGGATGCTCGTCATCAGGCAGCGTAATGGGGGTTGAGATCAGTGACGGAGACGTGGTGCTGACAGTCGTTAAATTCGACCACGCCAGGGTGCGACTGGCGACGGCCGATATTGCCTCCGCGAGCAGCGCTGAAGCGGCGGCGAACCGCTTGATGGAGGATTTGGCGGGACAGGATTTGCGCCACGTTTTCGTGTTGTCGGATGGGTTGATGGTAAACGGCAGCGAATTGGCCAAAGGGCTGAATCAAAGCGGGATCCCCGTTACGGGTGGGCTTGCGGGAGACGGGACCCGCTTTGGCAAAACCTGGGTAATGGCCGATGCTCCCGCGCAGGCAGGCCGTATTGCCGCAATAGGTCTTTATGGCGAGGTGAAGGTCAAAAGCGGTTGCTTCGCGGGATGGGACGAATTCGGTGCAGAGCGGATAGTCACCAGATCGTCGGGCAATGTGGTCTACGAGATCGATGATAAGCCGGCATTGGATCTCTACAAGAAGTATCTGGGAGAGCAGGCCGCCGAGCTTCCCGCCAGCGGTTTGCGTTTTCCGTTAAGCATACAGGCGGACAAGAACGATAAAGCGCTGACACGCACGCTGCTTGCGATTGACGAGGCGGCACAGAGCCTGACTTTTGCCGGAGATGTGCCGCAGGGGTATATCTGCAAACTGATGAAAACCAATTTGAAGAGTTTGATCGACAGCGCCGGCATGGCGGCAGATTCCGCACATCTGCCGCAAGCAGCGTCGTCCGGATTGTGCCTGGTCGTAAGCTGTGTAGGACGACGTCTGGTGATGGGACAAATGACCGAGGAAGAGCTGGAGATCGTCCAGGAAAGGCTCGGTGAAAATACCGTCATATCGGGTTTCTATTCCTATGGCGAATTGGCACCTTTTAGCGATGTGCTGCGCTGCCAATTGCACAACCAGACGATGACTCTTACCACCATCTACGAATAGCCCTCCTTATGCACCGCTTGCTCGAACGCCAAATAAATCGCTATCTCGGCAAGGAGTTCCAGCCGGATCCGAAGCTGCGGGCATTCCTCGATATCATCAATCTTTACTATCAGGATATCGACAAGGAACAGGTGCTGCTGCAAAACGCTCTGGCCATGAATACGGCCGAGCTGAATGCGATGAATGAACGCATGCGGGCACAGAATGCGGAAACCACCCGTACTTTGTTGAACACATTGAGTGACGGTGTTTACGCGACCGATCAGCAAGGCCAGCTCACCTTTATGAACGTGGCTGCGGAAAGGATGCTGGGTTGGCAGGAGCGGGAATTGATCGGGCGACCGATACACGAAATGGTGTTTTTCCCTTCCCCCGATGCAAACGATGGCGAACCGAGTGCGCCCCAGCTTGATGCAATTCGAAACGGTGCCCCTGCCGAGGGCGGGGGCAATCTTGTCGTCCGTGGCGGACATACGATTCCGGTCGAATACCGCACACGCCCGATCATCTTGGACGGCAAGCAAACGGGTGCGCTGGTTTCCTTTCAGGACATCAGCTCCCGCCAGGAGGCCGAAGATAATCTGCGCAAGACATATGACCACCTGAAAGCAGCGATGGAAGAGCTGGAGTTTCAGAAATATGCCTTGGATCAGCATTCGATCGTCAGCATTGCCGATCGCGGCGGGCATATCGTTTATGCCAATGATAAATTCTGCGAAATCAGCCAATACCCCATCAATGAATTGATCGGGCAAGACCACAGGCTGTTGAACTCCGGCCATCATCCGCGTGAGTTTTTTAAAGACATGTGGAAAACCATCGGGCGCGGTGATATTTGGCACGGTGAAGTCAAGAACAAGCGCAAGGATGGCGGGACTTATTGGGTCGAATCCACCATCGTTCCCTTTATGGATGCCGATGGAAAGCCGCTCCGCTACGTGTCGATCCGCACCGACATCACCGAGCGCAAGAAGATGGAGTCCGAGGTGCAGGAACAGCGCGCTTTCTACGAGCGTATCAGCGAGACCTTGGGCGAGGGCTTGTACGTGCAGGATGCCAACGGTCATTGCTCCTACATGAATTCGGAAGCGGAGAAGCTGCTGGGCTGGCCGCGCGAGGAATTCATCGGCAAGCCGGTGCATAACACCATCCACACACAGACGGCAGACGGGAAAGCGCTTTCAATCGAAGAATGTGCGATCAACAAAATGACACGCTCGGGTTTGCGCATGAACAGCGAAGACCAGGTATTTGTCCGCCGCGATGGCAGCGTATTTCCCGTGGCCGTGGTGTCACAAGGGATATTCAACGGCACCGAGTACCAGGGCGCTGTTGTGGCCTTTCAGGACATTTCCGAGCGCAAGGACAATGAAAACGTCATTAAATTGATGCAGGAGCGGCTCAACCTGTCGCTTGAGGGATCGGATCTCGCGCTATGGGACTGGGACATTCCCAAAAACCAGCTTTATTTGAGTGAACGCTGGTCCGTGATGTTGGGTGGCGAAAGTGCGGCACAGTTGCTGTCCGCTCGCGAATATATGGAGTCTATCCATCCGGATGACCGTCGCTTGGTTAAGGCTGCGGGTGATGCGGTACGTAACACCGAGTCGGATATTTATTCGGCGGAGTATCGGGTGCGGCACCTGAGCGGCCAGTGGGTATGGATTCAGGCGCATGGCAAGGTCGTTGAGCGGGATGCCTCCGGAAAACCGTTGCGCATGACCGGAACGAACGCCGACACCACAGAACGCAAGCAGGCCGAGGAAACACTGCAGAAAGCCAAGGAGTCCGCCGAGGAAGCCAGCCGCGCAAAGAGCGATTTCCTCGCCAACATGAGCCACGAGATCAGGACACCGATGAACGGCATCATCGGCATGACCGAATTGGCGTTGGATACCGAATTGAACGCCGAGCAAAAAGAATATCTCCATCTGGTCAAATCATCGGCGGATGCCCTGCTGGCTATCGTCAACGACATTCTGGATTTTTCCAAGATCGAATCGGGGAAGATGGACATCGACGAAGTCGAGTTCAACCTGCCGAATCTGCTGTCGCAAGCAACGCGATCTATCGCACTGCGCGCCCACCAGAAAGGTCTGGAGTTGCTTCTCGATATCGACGAAGACATCCCGGAGATGCTGATCGGCGACCCGGGCAGGATCCGTCAGATCATCGTCAATCTGGTGGGCAATGCGATCAAGTTCACGGAGCACGGTGAGATCGTGGTCAAGGCCGTGATGTCAAAATTCCACCAACCGGCGGGAAAAGTCGCCCTGCACCTCAGTGTGCGCGATACCGGCATAGGCATCCCCAAGGAGAAATTCAACTCGGTCTTCGAATCCTTTTCTCAGGCGGACACATCCACTACGCGCAAATATGGCGGGACCGGTCTTGGTTTAACGATCACGACAAGGCTCGTCGAACTGATGGGTGGCTGCATCTGGCTGGAAAGCGAAGTCGGGCAGGGCAGCACCTTCTTCACGGAAATCATACTGCGGCGCGCCGACAACAGCTTGCAACCGCAATACCAGAGCGGACGTCTGAAAGAGATGCGCGTATTGGTGGTCGACGACAATGCCACCAACCGGCGGCTAGCCGTCGAGCTGTTGCAACGCTGGGGCATGAAGCCATCGGCTGTATCCGACGGCTTGCAGGCTATCGCCGAGCTTGAGCGGGCCAGACAGGCGGGCGGCGGTTATCAATTGCTCCTGCTCGATGTGCGCATGCCGGGAATGAACGGCTTTGACGTTGCGGAGCGTTTGCGCGCGCAACCCGACTTGGTCGATGCCAATATCATGATGATCACTTCGGACGGCCAGCGCGGCGATGCGGCTCGCTGCCGCGAATTGGGCGTGTCGGCTTATCTGCTCAAACCATACTCGCAATCCGATCTGTTCGACGCGATCATGAATACGTTCGGCTGGAGCGACAAGGACGACGCGCCCCTGGTCACGCGCCATAGCTTGCAGGAAAACAAACACAAACTGCATGTCCTTCTGGCTGAAGATAACCGGGTCAACCAGACGCTGGCCACCCGTCTTCTGCAAAAATTCGGGCATACCGTAGATGTGGCCGACAACGGTCTCGTTGCGGTGGAAAAATGGCAAGCGGGAAGCTATGACCTGATTCTGATGGATGTCGATATGCCGGAGTTGAATGGCTATGGCGCGACCGCGAAAATCCGCGAAATGGAACAGGAGAAAGGCTGCCCGCATACGCCTATCATCGGGCTGACCGCGCATGTGCTAAAGGGTAGCCGCGAAGAATGTCTTGCTGCGGGAATGGATGGTTATCTTTCCAAGCCCATCGACACTGAAGCCCTGTGGGTGGAGTTGGAAAACATCAAGGCAAACACGGTTCGGTCCAATCCGGACATTTCGGTGGCGAGCGCCTGGCCAAGTGAATTCGATCTCGACCAGGCGCTGTCCCTGATGGACAACGATATGGAATTGTTCCGTGAGATGGTGCGTATCTATCTGGCCGATTACCCGGTTTATCTGGAAAAATTAGCGGCCGCACTTGATCGGCAAGACGCGGGGCAGGTTCGCCACTTTGCGCACACCATCAAGGGCATGATCTCCATATTCTGCGTTCCGGCGGTCGTCACAGTTGCCGACCGTCTGGAAAACGGGCCCGAAGCCGGGCACAGGGATGACCTGACAGAACTGAAGCAGGGACTCGATAATTTAGCCGGCGAGTTGCGTATCGCCGCCGACACCGCTTAACAGAACCACATCTTCCCGGCATCCGTATTCCGCTTGCCGGGAACGCGGACTGCTCCGGAACGGTTATGAGGCATTCCCCGTCGTATCGCGGCTGAGATGCATCGCCAGCGCGCTGTCCATCATCGCCACATGGGTGTCGAACCACTCCGTCAAACCGTGCTTGACGAAGGCGCGAACCAGCGGCAGGCGGCCGCGTTTGAGGCTGCGGTTGAGTTGCAGCAGCTCGCCCAGCACGCGGTGATGCTCCCCGTCGTGTTCGCGCAGGCCCTGATACTTGCTCGCCCGCATCAGCTGTCCCTCGGCATCGAAATGCGCCCGCGTGTGGAGAATCAAAGCCTGGAACAGCGCGGGGAATGCGGCATCGTCCGCGGCGATCAACGCATCCAGTTGCACGGCGAATTCGCGGTGCACGCGATCCATTCCGTCCACGCCGAGCGTGTGCTTCTTGTCATCCCACACGGCTCCCGCCATCACGCCGCCTCGGCGCTGAGATCGGCCACCTGAGCGGCGGCGAGAAAGTCCGCCACGTCCGCATGGACGATCTCGATGTTGAGTTTGCCGAGGAAACGCTTTTCCTTTTCGGTCGGATGCGGGATCAGCGCCCAGCCGGCTGGCTTGCCTGCACCGAAGATGATGTCGGAGAACACCATGCGGTCGGTATCGCGGTTCAGCCGCTGGCCGAGCAGCAAGTAGCGCTTGTTCTGGCGCAGGCGTTTGACGAAGGAGGGGATGGCGAAGCCGCCCATCAGCTCGGTGATGTAATCGACGAAATCGGCATCCGAGGCGATGTAGTTCGATTCCGGCAACGGCGTGCCCAGCGGTTTGAAGAGGATAGGCAGGCTGCTGTCGACCGCTTCCTGCTCGGTGGACGAATATGCCGTGCCATCGTAGTGGAAGATGCGGAAACGATAATCCTTGCCGGACATGCGCGCGATACCGACGATCAGGGTGTGCGGCGTGCCCGCGTATTGCCGCTGCAACAGAATGTCGCGGTTGGCATCGACGAGATAGGGTAGCTTCTGCTGCGCCAGCCAGCCGTGCAGGGCGGAGTCGCTCCATTGCGTGTCGCGATAGGTCTTGTCGAGGAACTTGTTGACCGCCGAGCGGCCGCGCTTCAGTTCCACGTTCATCGCCGCGCGCGGGAACTCGTACATCAGCTTGGGTGCCATCGGCTGGCCGTTATTCATCGCCAGAATCAGGCTGTCGCTGTCGGCGGGGATGGATTGGCCGGTAAGCGGATCGGTCACGCCGTCCAGCGCGCCGGGGCCAAGATAGGGAACGACACTGCCGTCGGACAGGCCAGACAGGATATCTTCAAATGCAGGATTCATCGGGCAAACTCCTCGTTGGATAAACGAGGACTACGTCGCAATAATCAGGCCTGCCCGGCAAACCCCGTCACAGCGGGCCTCCGCGCACATCGCGCTTTGGCGCAAATACGACAAGCCGGAAATTTTGTCGCACAAGGGTACGGGGGTAGAGCCTAATCGCCCTCGCCCAGCTCCACCACGACCGGTGTGTGATCGGAAGGGCGTTCCAGCTTGCGCGGCGATTTGTCGATGATGCAGTTCTTGCATCGCGCGGTCAGCGCGTCGCTGATCAGGATATGATCGATGCGCAGCCCCAAATTGCGGCGGAATCCCATCATGCGGTAGTCCCACCAGGAAAAGGATTTTTCCGGCTGCTCGAACAAACGGAAGCTGTCGTGCAGGCCGAGCCGCAGCAAACCGTTGAAAGCCGCGCGCTCCGGTTCGCTGACCAGAATATTTCCCTCCCATGCTTTCGGGTCGTGCACATCGCGGTCATCCGGCGCGATGTTGTAATCGCCCAGAAGCACCAGTTTCGGATATTTCGCCAGCTCTTCCTCCAGCCAGTCGCGCAGCGCGTGCAACCACTTGAGCTTGTAATGGTATTTGTCGGAGTCGACGCTCTGCCCGTTGGGCACATAGACGCACACCACACGCACGCCATCGACCGTGGCGGCGATCACGCGCTTTTGTTCATCGTCAAAATCCGGGATGCCGAACTGCACCTCGCTGGCCGGCGTGCGGCTGAGGATAGCCACGCCGTTGTAGGTCTTCTGCCCGCTGAACGCGCTGTGATATCCGGCCGCCAACAGATCATCGGCGGGGAAATCCGCATCCTGCTGTTTGGTCTCCTGCAAGCACATCACCTCCACCGGATTCGCCGCAAGCCAGTCGAGCAGATGCGGCAGACGCACCTTCAGAGAATTCACATTCCAAGTAGCCAACCTCATGGGATAGCGGGAGCCGCCGGAGCGACTTCACTGGCGGCGGACGGAACGGGAAGCGCGGTGCGTCCCCGGTAAGGCGCGGATTTCGGGTAACCCGCGACATCCAGTTCACCGTGCCAACGCTCGGACTGGAAACCATTGAGGTACATTTTTCCGACCGACAGCGCCGGGATTCCGTCGCTGCCTGCGGCTGCCTTGAAAGCATCGATCTCCTGCTGGGTGATCAGGCGTTTTTCGCTGAAAGGAATGCCGCGCCGGGTCAACAGCTCGCGCGCCTTGGCGCAGAATTCGCCGCAGGAATCGCCGATATACAGAGTCACCGGAAAATTCTGCTGCGCGCGCCGCGTCTCGTAAGGCAGTTCCGGTGGCGCGGGTGTATCGCCGAGCTTCAGCGTGTCCACCCGCGCGGCCTGCGCAGGCGGCTTATCCCCGTAATGCACCTTGCCGTTGGCATCCACCCAGCGATACACCTCCTCAGCTCCCGCCGGTGCAAGCAACAACAGTCCCAATAAGATAACGAAACGGCTCATCTTGCCTCCCCGTGCAGTATCAGACTTCCTCGATCAAACCGTTGTGGCGCAGCAGCGCGTCGATGCTGGGCGCGCGCCCGCGAAACGCGCTGAACGAATCCATCGCGCCACGGCTGCCGCCCATCGCCAGCACTTCGGCACGGAAGCGCGCGCCCACATCGGGGTTCAGCACACCGTGTTCCTCGAACAGGCTGTAGGCATCGGCGGATAGGACTTCGGCCCACTTGTAACTGTAATAGCCCGCCGCATAGCCGCCGGAGAAGATATGCGAAAAGCTGTGCGGGAAACGGTTGAACTCGGGCGGCAGCAGCACCGCGACTTCGGCGCGAACCTCGTCTAAAAGTTGCAAAATGGTTTTGCCGTCACTCGCATCGAATCCGCTGTGCATCAGCATGTCGAACAGCGAGAACTCGATCTGGCGCAGCGTCTGCAAGCCGCTCTGGAAGTTCTTCGCCGCGATCATCTTGTTGAACAACGGACGCGGCAGCGCTTCACCGCTCTCGCTGTGGCGCGTCATGTTCTGCAACACCGCCCATTCCCAGCAGAAGTTCTCCATGAACTGGCTGGGCAATTCCACCGCGTCCCACTCCACCCCGTTGATACCCGACACACCGAGATCTTCCACTTCGGTCAGCAGATGGTGCAAGCCGTGGCCGAACTCGTGGAACAGCGTGATCACCTCGTCGTGGGTGAAGAGGGCGGGCCTCCCGCCGACCGGCGCGGAGAAGTTGCAGTTGAGATAGGCGACCGGTGTCTGGATGCCGTCCGCCTTGCGGCGGCGCGTGATCACATCGTCCATCCATGCCCCCCCGCGCTTGCTGTTGCGCGCGTACAGGTCGAGATAGAACTGGCCGATCAGCTGCCCGCGCTCGTTGCGGATGTCGAAGAAGCGCACATCCTCGTGCCACACGGGCGCTTCCGCCTGCCGGATGTGCAGGCCGTACAAGGTCTCGACCAGCTTGAACATGCCGGGCAGCACCGCGTCTTCGGGGAAATATTGCTTCACTTCCTGCTCCGAGAACGCGTAGCGCTTCTCGCGCAGCTTTTCGCTGGCGTAGCTGACATCCCAGGAGTGCAACTCGGCCAGCCCCAGCACGGCGCGCGCAAACTCGCGCAACTCGGCCAAATCCTTCTCGGCGAACGGTCGCGCGCGCTGCGCCAGTTCGCGCATGAAATCCACCACCTGCTGCGGCGACTCCGCCATCTTGCTCGCCAGCGACAATTCGCCGTAGTTGGCAAAGCCGAGCAGCCGCGCCTCCTCGCCGCGCAGCTTGACGATCTCCTCCATCAGCGGGCCGTTATCCTGCTCCGGCTTGCCGAATTCGCTGGCGCGCGTGACATAGGCGCGATACATTGTCTCGCGCAGCTTGCGGTTGTCGGCATATTGCATCACCGGGCCGTAGGACGGCGCTTTCAGCGTGAACAGCCAACCCTCTTTATCCGCTTCTTGGGCCGCTTCGCGCGCGGTTTGCAGCACGTCGTCCGGCAGACCGCCCAGCTCGCTTTCATCCTCGATCGCCAGCGTGTAGTCGTTGGTCGCATCCAGCAGATTGTCGGAAAAGCGCGACGACAACTCGGACTGGCGTTCCTGAATCTCCAGATAGCGCGCCTTCTTGTCGTCCGGTAACTCCGCGCCGCCGAGACGGAAATCGCGCAACTCGTTCTCGATCACCTTCTTGCGCGCATCGCTCAAGCTTTCGAACTCGCCGCTGTCGCGCAGCGCCTTGAACTTCTGAAACAGCGCGAGGTTCTGCCCCAGCTCGGCGTAATACTGCGTGATCTTCGGTAGCGTCGCGTTGTAGACCTCGCGCAACTCGGGCGAATTCATCACCGCGTTCAAATGCCCCACCGGCCCCCATGCGCGCGACACACGCTCGTTGGCATCCTCCATCGGCAGCACGAAATCGTCCCAGGTCGGCGGCACATCGTCCGCCAGCAGACGCGCGACCAGCGCGCGGTTCTCGTCCAACAACTGCTCGATGGCCGGTGCGACATGTTCGGGTTTGATCTGCGCAAAGCGCGGCAGACCGGAGACGTCCAAAAGTGGGTTGCTTGAATTGTTCATAAGAGTGTCGGTAAATTTACTGGCTGGTTGGACTTTCAGTGCAGGCTAACTTGCCGAGCAAGTTGTGCCGTAACTTGAGCTTCCCTCGGTTTTTCGTCTTCCAAGAGGTGGCGTTCATGCTACCAGTTTCTCTTTCTGCTGAGCAATGAGTCAATCATCAAGAAACTGGATTGGTGACTTGTAGCCCAGTGTCGAGTGCTGGCGTTTCGATTTTAGAGTACTTCAATGTACTCTAAGCTCATCGCAGTCATCCCCTTTTGTATTTGGTAGTGCAGCCCATGCACCCGCTCGATCTTGACGCTGTTGAACCAGCTCTCGGTCGACGCGTTGTCCCAGATGAGCTATTGTGGATAAAACAGGACCAGCCGATATCCCGCCGGCCTGAGATCGGAGATATCCAACAGCAGCCGGATGTTGAGTTCGCGATTCGGGCGCAGGCCGGCAGACGCGGTCTCGGTGCCGGGCAGGTAGTCGGCGGGATTGAACACGCGGCGGGCCAGAGCTTTGTCGTCGAGGTCGGTGAGAGTGAGTTCCAGGTCGGGAAAGTCCAGTGCGTAGCCGGCACGGTTGCGCAGCAATACGTTCAGGTTGATCCTTGCTTCGCTGGACGGGTCAGCTTCCAGTTCGGAAGATTCGATGCTCATCAGATCGGCGTTCTGCGGTAGCGGCACGGTACATTTGAGCGGCTGACAGGCGGCGACCAGCACCGGTTTCAGGCCGGGCAGGCGGGCGGCGAGTTCGACGCGGAAGAAGTAGGTGGCTTGCATGAGCAGCGCAACCAGCAGTAATGCGCTGGCTGGCAGCCACAAGCGGCTGCGGTGCACGGGCTCGGGCGCTGGCTCGTCTTCTTCCGGGGGGGCGTTGTCTTGCACCATGGCGACTTGTTCCGCCAGGGTCGGAGTATGTGTCGGCGCAACTGGCGGCGGGGGGGGCTCTTCGATTTCCACCGGGCGGGTGGCGGCGCTGAAATCGAGTTCGCCGATAAGCGGCTCTGGCTCGGGAGCCAGCAGGTTCAGCAGTTCCTCGTCGGACTGGTTCTCGATGGAGTCATCCGCAGCGACAATGCTTTCTGCTTCGGCTGCTTCCGTGGTGACCGGCTCGTCCAACATCGGCAGTTCGAGCTGGGGATCGGGCTCGTCGGGTTGGAAGTTGGTGCGCGCGTCGAAGATCTGCAAACAATGGCCGCAACGCACCATGCCCTGACGCGCGTGCAGTTGTTCGCCGGCGATTTTGAAGCGGGTGTCGCAATGAGGGCAGAGGGTGGTTCCGTCCATCACGGGATGTCCTTTAGCGTTTCGTTCCGGACAGGCACGACCAGCCGTCTTCGAAGATCGGGGGGTTGAGGTCGAACCATTGTCCGTAGATATCCATCACGTCTTGCGCCTGTTCTTGCAGTATCCCGGAGAGCACGATGCGTCCGTTCCGGCGCGTGGCGTTGGATAGCAAGGGGGCGAGCATGCGCAACGGGTTGGTAAGGATGTTCGCCACGACCAGATCATAGTTGTCTTGCGGCGCATCGTTGGGCAGGAAGAACTGCACGGCTTCGACCTGATTCGCGGCGGCGTTGTCGCGGCTGGCGATGACCGCTTGCGCGTCTACATCCACGCCGACGGCGCGGGCGGCGCCCAGTTTGAGAGCGGCGATGGCGAGAATGCCGGAGCCGCAACCGTAGTCCAGCACCGACTCGCCGCCTTTGAGGTTGCTGTCCAGCCAGCGCAGGCACAGGCGTGTGGTGGGATGGCTGCCGGTGCCGAAGGCGAGGCCGGGATCGAGCACGATATTGATGGCGTTCGGGTCGCTGGGCGTGTGCCAGGTCGGCACGATCCACAAGCGCGGCGAGATCGGGATGGGGTCGAACTGGGATTGGGTGAGGCGTACCCAGTCGTTGTCTTCCAGCGTTTCGATGCGGTGTTCGGGAAGTTGCGCGAGGCCGATGTTGGCGATTGCCTGACGCAGGATGGCGACGACATCCTGGTCGCCGTCAAATAACGCGCTGACGCGGTTGTGCTGCCACACGCCGGGCGGCGGTTCACCGGGTTCGCCGAAGATCGCCTGCTCGTCAGGGGTGTCGGCATCGGCGTCGAGCAGATCGACCGACAGTGCGCCGAGTTCAAGCAGTACTTCGCTCAACGCCTCGGCGTGTTCGGCATCCGTGTCGACGATCAGGGTCAGCCAGGGCATTGTTCCATTCCGCTATTTTAGGGGCGCGATTCGTCGCGCTCTGTTTTATCCATAAATCAGGGGGCGCGACGAATCGCACCCCGGCAGAGTTACTTGCCCTTGTTGCGCTCGGCCAGCCGTTCCTCCAGATAATGGATGCTGGTGCCGCCATTCATGAAAGCGGCATCCTGCATCAGTTCGCGATGCAGGGCGAGGTTGGTGTCGATGCCTTCGACCGCCATTTCCGACAGCGCGGTGCGCATGCGCGCCATGGCCTGCTCGCGCGTGTCGCCGTAGGCGATCAACTTGCCGATCATCGAATCGTAATGCGGCGGCACGAAATAGTTGGCATACACATGCGAATCGACACGGATGCCGGGGCCGCCGGGCACGTGCCATGAGGTGATGCGTCCGGGCGAGGGGGTGAACTTGAACGGGTGCTCGGCATTGATGCGGCACTCGATGGCATGCCCTTTGAACTGGATGTCGCGCTGCTTGAACGGCAGTTTTTCGCCGGCGGCGATGCGGATCTGCTGCTGCACGATGTCGATGCCGGTGATCATCTCGGTGACCGGATGCTCGACTTGCACGCGGGTGTTCATTTCGATGAAAAAGAACTCGCCGTTTTCGTACAGAAACTCGAAGGTGCCCGCACCGCGATAATTGATCTTGCGGCAGGCTTCGGCGCAGCGCTCGCCGATCTTGTTGCGCAGGCGCGGATTGAGCAGAGCAGCCGGCGCTTCTTCGATGACCTTCTGGTGTCGGCGCTGCATCGAGCAGTCGCGTTCGCCCAGATACACGGCGTTGCCGTGCTGGTCGGCCAGGATCTGAATCTCGATGTGGCGCGGGTTTTCCAGATACTTTTCCATGTACACCATGGGATTGTTGAACGCGGCCTGCGCCTCGCTCTTGGTCATGGTTACGGCGTTCAGCAGTGCCGCTTCGGTGTGGACCACGCGCATGCCGCGTCCGCCGCCGCCACCGGAAGCTTTGATGATGACCGGGTAGCCGATGCTGCGCGCGATCTTGATGATCTCGGCCGGATCGTCCGACAGCGCGCCTTCCACTCCGGGCACGCAGGGTACGCCGGCTTTCTTCATGGCGATCTTGGCCGAAACCTTGTCGCCCATCAGGCGTATGGTCTCGGCGCGCGGGCCGATGAACACGAAACCGCACTTCTCGACACGCTCGGAGAAGTCGGCATTCTCGGAGAGGAAGCCGTAGCCGGGATGGATCGCCTGCGCGTCGGTGACCTCGGCCGCGCTGATGATGGCGGGTATGCTCAAATAGCTCTGGTTCGATGGTGCCGGGCCGATACACACCGACTCGTCGGCCAGCTTGACGTATTTGGCATCAGCATCCGCTTCGGAATGCACCACGACGGTTTTGATGCCCAGCTCGCGGCAGGCGCGCTGGATGCGCAATGCAATTTCACCGCGGTTTGCGATCAATATCTTTTCAAACATGTTTTGTCTCCGCGATGAAATGGCATTTGCGGCTTTCATTCACCGCGCAGCCTGCCGACGGCTGGTCTCCGCGATTGGCGATCAGGATTTTTTCAAACATTTGAATACTCCGAACTTGGAATGCGGCGCGCGACCGCGCCAGAGGCCCGAATCAACCGAGGACAAACAGCGGCTGGCCGAATTCGACGGGTTGACCGTTCTCCACGAGGATTGCCTTGATGACACCTCCCGCATCCGCGTCAATCTCATTGAGCAGCTTCATCGCTTCGATGATGCACAGCGTGTCGCCGTTGTTCACGGTTTGGCCGACATCCACGAAAGGTTTGGCACCCGGCGAGGCCGAGCGGTAGAAGGTGCCAACCATCGGCGATTTTACGATATGACCTTCCATGACGGCAGGCTTGGCCGGTTCGGCGGCCACCGGTGCAGCTGCGGCAATGGCGACCGCAGCAGGGGCGGCTTGCATCGGCGCGGGAGCGTAGAGTTGTTGTCCCTGCGCCACGGTGCGCGTGATACGGACGCGCTCTTCGCCTTCGCTGATTTCCAGTTCGGCGATGCCGGAGCCTTCAACCAGCTCGATCAGTGTCTTGAGCTTGCGTAAATCCATGATGCCCTCCTAAATATTTAGACTAGTTGTTGTTATGTTGCAGTGCGTAGTAAACCGCAGATTCGTAACCGGAAGCACCCAGCCCGCTGATGACTCCGACGGCCAGATCGGAGAAGAACGATTCCTTGCGGAAGGCTTCGCGCGCGAATACGTTGGAAAGGTGTACTTCGATAAAAGGGATGTTCACGGCGGCCAGCGCATCGCGCAGCGCCACGCTGGTGTGGGTGAACGCCGCCGGGTTGATGACGATGAATCCGGTGCCGTCTTCGCGTGCCTGTTGCACGCGTTCGATCAGCGCCGCCTCGGCATTGCTCTGAAAACAGGATAGAACGGCCCCGTTCTTGCCGGCTAAGGCAATCAATTGCTGGTTAATTTCGTCCAAAGTGACGCGACCATACACCTCCGGCTCGCGTGTTCCAAGCAGGTTCAAGTTGGGGCCATGCAACACCAGAATGTTCTTCATGTGCTCAGTTTGCCGCAAATTGGGTGAGTTTGTCTATCATTTCGCGGAAATTATAGCGATGCGTGTAAATTTTGGCACCCTGTGGAATTTTGGTTTTACAGCCCGGCGTTCTGTAGTGAGCGCAGGAACTGTGGCCCATCCTGATAGCCGATCACGCGCCGGTCGACGAGCTCTTTGCCTTGGGCATCGAAAAACAGGATGCCGGGCGGCCCGAACAGGCCAAAGCGTTTGAGCAGAGCCTTGTCGTCGTCATTGTTGGCGGTGACATCGGCTTGCAGAAGGACGGTGTTTTTCAGCCGGGCTTGCACCGACGCATCGCTGAAAGTGAAGCGCTCCATCTCTTTGCAGGAGATGCACCAGTCGGCATAGAAATCCAGCATCACGGTCTTGCCTCCGGACTGGGCGATGCGCGCATCCAGTTCTGCCATGCTCTTTATCCGTTCGAAGCGCAGACCGGCGTGTTCCTCGGTGCCGGCGCGCCCGAGGCTGCCGAGCGGGCGCAAGATGTCGCGCGCGCCGGACAGCGCCCCGATCAGATAAGCCACGCCGAGCAGCAGGGCGAGAATGGCGGCTCCCTTGACCAGCTTGTGGCGGGCGAGGGCATTGTGCGGAAGCGGATCGAGCGCTCGCAGGTAGATGCCGGTGAAGATCAGCAAAGCCGACCACAGCAGCATTTCCGCGCCAAGCGGAATCACCGGTGCGACGATCCAGATCGCCATCGCCAGCATCATCACGCCGAAGAAGCGCTTGACCCCTTCCATCCATGCGCCGGCCTTGGGCAACAGCACGCCCGCCGAACTGCCGATCAGCAGCAACGGGGCACCCATACCGAGCGACATGGCGAACAGGGCGGTTCCGCCCAGCACGGCATCATGGGTTTGGCCGATATAGAGCAGTGCCCCGGCCAGCGGGGCCGCAACACAGGGGCCCATGATGACGGCTGATAGCGCACCCATGGCGAATACGCCGGACAGATGACCGCCATGCAGCTTGTTGCTGGTGTTGGTCAGTTTGCTTTGCAGGCTGCTCGGCAGTTGCAACTCGTAGAAGCCGAACATCGACAGGGACAGCAGCACGAACAGCGCGGCAAAGCTGCCCAGCACCCACGGTGTCTGCAATGCGTTGGAGATCAGCTCGCCGGAAAATCCCGCCGCGACACCGGCTGCCGCGTAAGTGAGCGCCATCCCCAGCACATAGGCCAGGGAGAGCAGGAAGGCATGGGTGTGGGTGATCTTGTCGCCGCGCCCGACGATGATGCCGGACAGGATGGGGATCATCGGGAACACGCAGGGGGTGAACGCCAGCAGCAGTCCCGCACCAAAGAAGAAGGACACGACCAGCCAGAAACTGCCCTGCTGGAACAGGTCGGCGATACGGGTGTTGTCATTTTCGGCGGGTGCGACCGGCGCAGGCGCGATGACAGGCGCATTGCTCAGCGCCGGCAGCAGGCTGAGGGTGATGATCTTGTCGATCGGCGGATAGCACAGACCTTCGTCGCTGCATCCCTGATAACGAGCATTCACCGTCAGCGGCTGGCTGGTATCGGTCTGTTCCAGCATCAACAGGGCCTGAAACGACTGGTGATAGACCTCGGTATTGCCGAAGTTCGGGTCGTTCTTGGGTTCGCCCTGCGGCAGGTCGAGCCGGGTGATACGGGCCGTTCCGGAGGCGATGCTGAATTCGATCTTGTCGCGGTACAGGTAATAGCCGGGGGTGATGTTGAAATTGGCCTGCAAGGTGTTGGCATCGCGTGCCGTGATTTGCAGGGCGAACGCCTGATCCGGCGGCAGGAAGGTCGCTTGTTTGCCCCCGCCGAGATTATCGAGAAATCCGGCATGGGCGGCGGGTGTGAGCAACGCCAGCAATAACAGCAAAATGAATCGCATGGTCTATTCCTTGGGTTCTGTTTCCTGCTCCAGCCAGTTCAGGTAGGCGGGCAGGCCTTGGGCTATGGAGACCGCGACGATCTCGGGAAGTTCGTAAGGATGCGCGGCGCGGATCAGTTCTTCCAGTCGGGGATAGGCCGCCTGGGTGGTCTTGATGAGCAGCGGTATTTCCGTGGTGGTTTCGATCTTATCCTGCCAGCGATAGGTCGAGGTGCAGGGGGCCAACTGGTTGACGCAGGCCGCAGTGCCGGACTCGACCAGCTGCCGGGCAAGGCTGGCGGCGGAGCTCGCGTCCGGCAAATTGGTGATGACCAGAAGTGCGCCCATTATTTGGCGAAGCGCAGGCCGAGTTGCAGCAGTTCGTCCCATACGTCGCCCTGGCGCAGACCCTTGATGGTCTTGTCCAGTCGTGCGGCCTGCTGCATGGCGCGTTCGACGAAGGGGAATCTCAGGCGGCGCGCCGCGTTCTCTATCAGGCTCTGGCGCGGCCCCCATACCCGCGCATCGCGCATCGCGCCGGCGAGATTGCCGCCGCGCTGGGTGGCCTGCAAGACTTTGCCCAGTGTGCGTATCTCCTCGCTGATCGCCCACAGCACCAGTACGGTGGCGGTGCCTTCGGCGCGCAGGCCGTCGAGGATATGGGCGAAGCGCACGGCGTTGCCGGTCAACATGGCCTCGGACAACTTGAAGATGTCGTAGCGCGCCACGTCCATCACCGCATCCTTGACCTGGTCGAACGATAGTTCGCCGGACGGAAACAGCAGCGCCAGTTTTTGTATCTCTTGAAAGGCGGCGAGCAGGTTGCCTTCGCAGCGGTCGGCGAGGAATTCCAGCGTGGGTTTGTCGGCTGACTGCTCCTGTCGTTGCAGGCGCCCGGCGATCCAGCGCGGCAGGGCGTTGCGCGGGATGTCATCCGCCGTCACCAGCACGCCGTGCCGTTCCAGCGCAGCGAACCACTGGCTTTTCTGCGCGGTCTTGTCCAGTTTGGGCAGGGAGATCAGCGTCAATATGTCGGGACTGGGATTGGCGACATAGTCTTGTAGCGCCTGCCCACCCTCGACACCGGGTTTGCCGGACGGGATACGCAAATCGATCACCTTGCGCTCGGCGAACAGTGACAGGCTCTGCGCGCTGTTCTTCAGTTCGCCCCACTTGAAATACTGTTCGGCGGTGAATGTCTCGCGCTCGGCATAGCCGGCTTTACGCGCGGCGGCGCGGATACTGTCCGCCGCCTCGATCGCCAGCAGCAGCGCGTCGCCGTATACCACGTACAGCGGCTTCAATCCCGCAGCGAGATGGCGCGGCAAGTCTTCGCTGGTGAGAGTCATGTTTACTTCGGTATCTGCGGTTTCGCGCGGCTCAGGCGGCGCAAGATCTGTTGCACCATGTCGGAGCGCATGCTCTGGTAGAGCAGCAACTCCTCCTGTTCCTTGGCGAGGATTTTCGTGTCGTCGTAACTGTAGTCGCGACGTATCACCATCTCCTCGGCGGGTATCCAGTCGTTATGCTGGTTATCGTAGGCGCGCAGGGAAACGCGGTAATACAGCTGGAACTCGTTCACACGCCCGCTGCCGCCCAGCGTCAGGATCTGCCGGTCGGGCGCTTCGGAGACGATATCGAGGATGATGTCCGCCTTCTCGGCGGAATTGACTAACGTGACATCGTTTGCCGTCAGGCTCTGGCGCAGGTCGCTGACCAGCGGGCTGGAAAGATTCGGCGCGTTCAGGTAGAGCGTGCTGAATGGCATGCCCGCATGTCCGCGCAAATGATAGCCGCATGCGCTCAACAGTATGGCGGCGAATAATACGACTATGCGCATGGCATGTCTCCTAGATGACCACGTTAATCAAACGGCCCGGCACCACCACGACTTTTTTTGCCGTGCCGCCCGCCAGTTGTTTCTGCACCGCCTCGTGCGCCAGCGCCAGCTGCTCGATGGTCGCCTTGTCGGCATCCTTGGATACGCGCAGGCTACCGCGCAACTTGCCGTTGATCTGGATCACCAGTTCGATCTCGTCCTGCACCAGCGCAGCCGGATCGGCCTTGGGGAAGGACTGGTCCAGCAGGTCGCTGCCGGGACGCAGTTCGCTCCACAGCGCCTGGCTCATGTGCGGCACGATGGGGGTGAGCATCAACACGATGGCTTCGAGCGCTTCCTGCACGACGTTGCGCGAGGCCACCTCGTTGAACTTGACCAGCGCGTTGAGCAACTCCATGTTCGCCGCAATCGCGGTGTTAAAAGTCTTGCGGCGGCCCAGATCGTCGTCCACCTTGGCGATGGTCTGATGCAACTGGAAGCGCAGCGCCTTGGCGGCCGCGCTCAGTTCGCCGCCGCTGTAGGCAGCGACCACACCCTGTTCGACATGGTCGGACACGGCCTTCCACACGCGCTTCAGGAAGCGGAACGCGCCCTCGACGCCGGCATCGGACCACTCCAGCGACTGGTCCGGCGGGGCGGCGAACATCATGAACAGGCGCGCTGTGTCCGCGCCGAACTCGTCGATGATCGCCTGCGGATCGACGCCGTTGTTCTTGGACTTCGACATCTTCTCGGTGCCGCCGATGACCACCGGCTGGCCGTCGGCCTTCAGCACGGCACCCGTCGGGCGGCCGCGCTCGTCGGTCGCCACGTCCACCTCGGCTGGATTGATCCACAGCTTCTTGCCGTTAGGCTCGTCGCGATAGAACGTCGGCGCGATGACCATGCCCTGCGTCAGCAGATTCTTGAACGGCTCGTCGCCCGGCACCAGACCCTCGTCGCGCATCAGCTTGTGGAAGAAGCGCGCATACAACAGGTGCAAGATCGCGTGCTCGATGCCGCCGATGTACTGATCTACCGGCAGCCAGCGCTGCGCCGCGGCCTTGTCCACCATGCCGGTATCGCATTGCGGGCTGGCGTAACGCGCGTAGTACCAGCTCGACTCGACGAAGGTGTCCATCGTGTCGGTCTCGCGCCGCGCCGCGCCGCCGCACTTGGGGCAGCTGCATTCGTAGAACGAGGGCATCTTCGCCAGCGGCGAACCCGCGCCGTCCGGCACCACGTCTTCCGGCAACACCACCGGCAACTGGTCGTCCGGCACCGCCACGTCGCCGCAGCTCGGGCAGTGGATGATGGGAATCGGGCAGCCCCAGTAGCGCTGGCGCGAGATGCCCCAGTCGCGCAGGCGGAACTGCACCTTCTTCTCGCCCAAGTCTTTCGCGGCGAGGTCGGCGGCGATGGCGTCGATGGCCTGGTCGTAGCTCAGGCCATCGTACTTGCCGGAATTCACGCACACACCCTGTTCCTTGTCGCCGTACCACTCGGCCCACGCGTCGGTGGAGAAGGTCTCGCCCGCGACCTGGATGGACTGTTTGATCGGCAGGTTATATTTCTTCGCAAAGCCGAAGTCGCGCTCGTCATGAGCCGGCACGGCCATCACCGCGCCTTCGCCGTAGCCCATCAGCACGTAGTTGCCGACCCATACCGGCACCTGTTCGCCGGTCAGCGGGTGGGTGACCTTGATGCCGGTGTCCATGCCCTTCTTTTCCATCGTGGCGATGTCGGCCTCGGCCACGCCGCCCTGCTTGCATTCCTCGATGAATGCGGCGAGTGCGGGGTTGTTCTGCGCAGCGCGGGTCGCCAGCGGATGCTCCGCGGCGACGGCAACGAAGGTCACACCCATGATGGTGTCGGCGCGGGTGGTGTAGACCCATAAAAGCTCGGTAGCGGGTAGCTGGTGGCTGATAGCGGCGTTGTCGCCTGCGGCGGCGACTTCAAACGCGAAGCGCACGCCGAAGCTTTTGCCTATCCAGTTCGCCTGCATGGTCTTGACCTGCTCCGGCCAGCCGTCGAGCTGGTCGAGGCCGGACAGCAGTTCGTCGGCGTATTGGGTGATGCGGAAGAAATACATCGGGATATCGCGCTTCTCGACGACGGCGCCGGAGCGCCAGCCGCGACCGTCGATCACCTGCTCGTTCGCCAGCACGGTGTTGTCCACCGGGTCCCAGTTCACCACGGCGGTCTTCTTGTAGATCACGCCCTTCTCGAACAAGCGGGTGAACAGCCACTGCTCCCAGCGGTAATACTCCGGCGTGCAGGTCTTCACCTCGCGCGACCAGTCGATGCCCAGCCCCAGCGCCTTGAGCTGCTGCTTCATGTATTCGATGTTGGAATAGGTCCACGCGGCGGGCGGCACGTTGTTCGCCATCGCGGCGTTCTCGGCCGGCAGGCCGAACGCGTCCCAGCCCATGGGCTGCATCACTTCAAAGCCTTTCATCCGGTGATAGCGGCTGAGCACGTCGCCTATGGTGTAGTTGCGTACATGGCCCATGTGCAGCTTGCCGGACGGATACGGGAACATCGACAGGCAATAGTATTTGGGCTTGTCGCCGGACTCTGCGGCCTTGAAGGCCTGGCGCGAATCCCAGTGCTGCTGGGCTTGTTGTTCTATGGTCGAGGGGAGGTAATTGGGTTGCATGTGACGTTGATTGACAGCCTGATTTTCAGAATGTGGCATTATAGCGGCCCAAAGCCTCGGATGCGCGCCAAGGCCAATCTGTTATAGAATTGCGCCTCAAAAATTTCATTCATATCGTTCAGGAGAGAGAACTATGTCCCGCAAACACCCCGTCATCGCCGTTACCGGCTCGTCCGGCGCAGGTACCACCACCGTCAAGCGTGCATTCGAGAATATTTTCCGCCGCGAGAGCATCACGGCAGCCGTGATTGAGGGTGACAGTCTGCACAGCCTGGATCGCATCGCGTTTCGCGCCGCCGCCGCGGAGGCAGCCAAGAACGGGCACAACACCTTCAGCCACTTCGGCCCCGAAGCCAACCACTTCGACAAGATCGAAGACATGTTCAAGTCTTACGGCGAAACCGGCATGTGCAAGCGTCGCTACTACGTACACAGCGATAGCGAAGCCGTCGAGCACAACAAGCACTTCAACCTGACCGACCTGAAGCCCGGCGTGTTCACTCCGTGGGAAGACATTGAAGCCAACTCCGACCTGCTGTTCTACGAAGGCCTGCACGGCCTGGCTAAGGACGAAGCCAAGGGCATCGATGCCGGCAAATATGTAGACTTGGGCATCGGCGTCGTGCCGGTGGTCAACCTGGAGTGGATCCAGAAGATCCACCGCGACAAAGCTGAGCGCGGCTATTCCGCCGAAGCGACCGTCGACACCATCATGCGTCGTATGCCGGACTACATCAACTACATCACCCCGCAATTCTCGCGCACCGACATCAATTTCCAGCGCGTCGCGACCGTGGACACCTCCAACCCCTTCATCGCCCGCGACATCCCGACGCCTGACGAAAGCTTCGTCGTGATCCGCTTCCGCGATCCCAAGGGTGTGGATTTCCCTTACATGCTTAACATGATTCCCGATTCCTTCATGTCGCGCGCCAACACGCTGGTGGTACCGGGCGGCAAGATGAGCTACGCGATGGAGATTATCCTGTCGCCGATCATGCACGACATGATCGAGAGCAAGAAAAAGTAATTATTGGCGGCAAAAAAGAACGGGGGCAGATGAAAGTCTGCCCCCGTTTTTTATGCATTTTTTGCAGCGTGCATTCCTCTGCTTGCCGATGCTTTTTAGTCCGGGGGAGGATTGTCCGGTTTGGTGGCTGGCTTGACAGTCGGTTTGGGCAGGCTGCGCAGTTTGGCCGGGTCGGTTTCGCCGTTGATGTTGATGATGTTCAGTTTTCCCGCACCCTTTTTCATGTCGTTGGCAAAATCGTATACCGCGCCAACCACAAGTAATTCGCCCGCCTTTACCCGATCGCCCCACTCGCCGAGGGCGGCGGCGACCTGATTGTTGACGTTGGTCTTCACGCCGTCGATGTTTACATTGCCCTTGGTGATCCTGATGGTGTCCAGCTCTTTTCTGATCGGTTCCTCCAGAGCCGAGTAATCCCCCGACGCGGCAGTGATTGCGCCGCACCTTGAATGCCCGACGATCAGCAGCAGCGACGCGTTCAAATGGTTCACGCCGTATTGCACCGAGCCGAGCGAAGTGGACAGCTGGTTGCCGATATTGCGGATCATGAACAGGTCACCTTCCGGCGTCTTGTCCCACATTTTGGAGTGAACGCGGGAATCTGAGCAGGTCACGATGGCCGCGCGCGGTTTTTGCCCCTTGGAGAGCTCCTTGAAGAAGGTGGCACTTTTGGCTGCGGTGTAGGCGCTGTGCCCGGACTGAATCTCTTTGATGAAGGCTATCGCCACGGCGTCGTCCCCGCGCTGATGTTGTTCACTGGCACCGGCGCCGGGCGGGGTCGATAGCGCGACGGCTAGCAGGACAATAGATAGTTTGCTAAACATGGATACTCTCCGAAGTGGTTTGGGGTGGCACCAGAGCGATCCACCGGTATGTCTGATGCATACAAGGGGCAGGATGATGCCTGCCGACATTCTGCACCGTCGCACCAAAAAAACAACCGCCCTTTGCCGCAAGAGACTGGACGGCGCGGGGCGGCTGTGCGAGGTGTGTCGCCACACCACTCAGGCGATTAGTGTTTCTGTCCGTCCTTGATCTCGGACAGCAAAGCCGGCACGGTCACCAGCTTGCGTACATCGTGGGCATGATCCTCTTTAAAGGTGTTGCCCTTGCACCACTTGGCGACGGAATTGATGTCGATCTTGGCACATTGCGGACGCACGCTCCAGGTTACCTGCAGCGGCGAGCAAGTCGAGTCGCTGTAGCTCGGGCCGGTGGTCGAACCCGCGAACAGTACCGGTTTCCCGGTATTGGAAGGGATCGCATCAGCCTGCTGGTAGCCGCCGACCACCTTGCCGCTGTAACCCAGCGTATTGAAGTTCAGCGCATTCGAATCATTTACCAGCGTGAAAACCTGGGCCTCCACGCGCAGATCCGGATTCTTGACGTTATCGGACAGGCAGGAACCCAGCGTCGGGCCCGGCTTGACGGGCGCGGAGGAATGCACCCAGTGAACTTCGATGGTATCGCCCGGCTTGAGCGCGCCGTGCTGGCTCGGGCAGACTGGCTCTGCGGTCGCCGCCAGTTCGGCGGCGCTCAGATGCTTGCTCATGTTGCACTGATAGCCGCCATCGGCACCGTGCTCACCTTGCGCATGAATGGAATAATCCTTGGCCTTGTGCTCGGCATTTACGTGGAAGTGGATGTTGCACAGATTCATTTCCTTGTAATCCGGCGCCATCGCAAAAGCGATCTTGTTTTCGCCATGCTTGCTGTCGATGTCGCGCGGTGTCTGCGGGCCAAAACCGGTACATGCGGCAGCCGAACCGCCATGTTCCGCATGCACGGCATCGTGGCCATGCCCGTGGTCGGCACCGTAAGTTGCGGTGGAAAGAACAGTGGCCGCGACCGCGACCATGAACTGATTTTTGAACATTGATTTCTCCCTGAGTAGAGGTGGTTATTTGTTATGAGCGCCTATGCTGACGCCCCGGCAGTCTAACAGGCCAAGGGAGGTAACGCGCCACCCCTACATCAGGATGACATCGTATTGTTCCTGGCTGTATAAAGTCTCGACCAGCATGGAGATCGGTTTGGCGATGAAGTCGGAAAGTTGCGCCAGTGCCTGCGACTCCTCCTCCAGAAACAGGTCGATGACCTGTTGCGAGGCAAGGATGCGGTACTCGCGCGCGTCGAACTGGCGCGCTTCGCGTACGATCTCGCGCAGGATCTCGTAGCACACGGTCTGTGCAGTCTTCACCTCGCCGCGTCCCTGGCAGGTGGGGCAGGGTTCGCACAGGACATGGGCCAGGCTTTCGCGGGTGCGCTTGCGCGTCATTTCCACCAGACCGAGGGCGGAAAAACCGTTCACGGTGACGCGCGTATGATCGCGTGCCAGCGCTTTTTTGAACTCGTTGAGCACCACGTCGCGGTGCTCCTGACTGTCCATGTCGATGAAATCGCAGATGATGATGCCGCCCAGATTGCGCAACCGCAACTGGCGCGCGATGACCTGGGTGGCTTCGAGGTTGGTCTTGAAGATGGTGTCGTCGAAGTTGCGCAGCCCGACAAAGCCGCCGGTATTCACGTCGACGGTGGTCATCGCCTCGGTCTGGTCGATGATCAGATAGCCGCCGGATTTCAGATCGACGCGCTTCGACAATGCCCGCTCTATCTCTTCCTCCACGCCGAACAGGTCGAACAGTGGCCGCACTCCCGGGTAATGTTCCAGCCGGTCGGTGGCGGAGGGGTTGTAGGCTTGGGCGAATTCCAGCATCTTCTGATAAGTGCTGCGCGAATCGACCATGATGCGCGAGGTTTCCTGGCTGACGAAATCGCGCAGCACGCGCAGGCTGATGTCCAGTTCGCGATAGAGCAATTGCGGTGCACTGGCGGTCTGGGACGCGCTTTGCAGCTTGAGCCACAGTTTGTCCAGATAGCTGATGTCAGCGGCGAAATCGGGATCGGATGCCGCCTCGGCCACGGTGCGGATGATGTAACCGCCCCGGTGATCTTCGGGCAATGCCGCCTGCAACTTGGCGCGTAGCGCATCGCGCTGTTCCGTGCTTTCGATGCGCTGCGATACGCCGATATGGGTCTCCTGCGGTAGATAGACCAGCAGCCGCCCGGCGATGCTGATCTGGGTCGATAGTCGCGCGCCTTTGCTGCCGATGGGTTCCTTGATGACCTGTACGAGCAGCGTCTGGCCGTCGGCCAGAATGTTCTCGATGGGTTTGGGCTCGGCGCCATCGCTGCCGTTGCTCCAGATATCCGCCACATGCAGGAAAGCCGAGCGCTCCAGGCCGATGTCGATGAAAGCCGACTGCATGCCGGGCAGCACGCGCTTGACCTTGCCCAGATAGACGTTGCTGGCGATGCCGCGGCTGCTGCCGCGTTCAATATGCAGATCCTGTACCACGCCGAGCTGCATCACCGCGACGCGCGTTTCCTGCGGAGTGACATTGATCAGTATTTCTTCGCTCATGTAGGCCTCACGGTACGGGATAATCGAAGTGACGCAACAGTTCCACCGTCTCGAACAAGGGCAGCCCCATCACGCCCGAGTAGCTGCCGGAGATGTGTTCGATAAAGGCACCCGCATGCCCCTGGATGGCGTAGCCCCCGGCTTTGTCCGCGTATTCACGGGTCAGCAGATAACGGTGGATGCGCGCTTCGTCGAGCGTGGCGAAGCGCACCGTCGATGTCGAAACGGCGATCTCAACATGTTCGCCCGCTGCCACCGCGACGGCGCTTAACACCTGATGCGCCTGCCCGGACAGCAGGCGCAGCATGGCTGCGGCATGCTCGCCGTTTTCCGGCTTGCCCAAAATCCTGCCATCCAGCGTGACCGTAGTGTCGGCCGCCAATACAGGGAAAGGCGGCAGGTTGCGCATCCCCAGCGATAGACTTCCCGCTTCGGCTTTGGCTTGGCAGATGCGTCGCACATATTCGTCCGCGGCTTCGCCTGAGTGCGGTGTTTCGTCCACGTCCACCTTGCGTTGCGGATCGGTGCGCAACAATAAAAGCTCGAAATTGATGCCGATCTGCTTGAGCAGTTCGCGGCGGCGCGGACTTTGCGAGGCGAGGTAAATGCGCGGGTCTGTGATCGACATGGTGCTTTATTCCCGGTGGTAGGGGTGATTGTGCAACAGGCTGTGCGCGCGGTACAACTGTTCGGCGAGCAGCACGCGCACCATCGCGTGCGGCAGGGTGAGCGCAGACAGCGCCATTAGGTGTTGTGCTGCCTGCTTGATTGAAGCGTGCAGACCATCCGCGCCGCCGATGATGAATGCGACATCGTGCCCTTCGCCCAGCCAGTTTTGCATCTGTGCGGCGAGTTGCCTGGTGGTTGGTTGCGCGCCATGTTCGTCCAGCGCGATGCGCAGTGCGTTCTGCGGCAGAGCGGCAATGATGCGTTGCGCTTCCGCTTCCATGATCTGCCCGGTGGTCTTGCCGGTGGTGCGCGGCTCAGGCTTGATCTCCAGCAGTTCGATCTTTGCCTCGCGCGGCATGCGTTTGGCGTATTCGTTGAAGCCCGTCGTGATCCAGTCCGGCATCTTGTGCCCCACCGTTACGACGTACAGCTTCATTGTCTACTCCGGTGCCTTGGCCAGCTTCGGACGCAGCGCCTGCCCCTTGGTCCACAACTCCTCAAGGTTGTAATACTGGCGCACCGCCGGTTGCATGACATGCACCAGCACTTCGCCGAGATCTATCAGTATCCACTCGCCGCTGTCTTCGCCTTCGCGGCCGTAAACCTGCTCGCCCTGTGCTTTGAGTTTGACCACGACGTTGTCGGCGATGGCCTTGGTTTGGCGCGTGGATTTGGCGCTGGCGATGATCATCCGCTCAAACATGGAGCTGAGCTTGCTGGTGTCGATGACAGTGATGTCTTCGGCTTTGATATCTTCAAGTGCGTCGACGACGGCTTGGGTCTTTTCTTCTATGCTTAGCATGGCAGGTACAAGTGATGTTGATGAATATGGTTGGCGACGGCATCGGGCAGCAGATAGCGTATGGTGTGCTGTCCGGCTACGCGCCGGCGAATGTCGGTGGCCGATATCTCCAGCTTGGGGATGACCAGCTCAACGATGCCGCCGTATGCTGTGCGCGACAAGTCTTTTGTTTCGCACAAGCGTTGTTTGTATTGTTGCTGCAATCTTTCCGGCGTGCCGTGGATGCGTTCTTCCAGCGTGAATCCCGGACGGTGGCCGACGACGATGTGCGCCAGTTCGAACAATTTTTCCCACTCGTGCCAAGTGTGCAGTTGCAAAAAGGCATCGCCGCCCATCAGCAGGCACAGCGGCTGCATCGCACCGAATTCGGCGCGCAATTCGCCCAGCGTGTCCACGGTGTAGCACAGTCTGTCGCGTGAAACTTCGCGCTCGTCCAGCACGAAGGCCGGCTGGTCGGAGATGGCCAGTCTCACCATCGCGCTGCGCTGGCGCGCCGACACTTGTGGCGCATCGCGATGCGGCGGCGTACCCGTCGGGATGAAACGGATATGCTCCAGTCCGGCCAGTTCCAGCATTTCCTCGGCCAACCGCAAATGCCCGAAGTGGATCGGGTCAAAAGTGCCGCCAAAGATGCCGATGGGCCGGTCGCTCACTGCTTAGAGTGCGAGCCTGCGCATGTCGGCCAGCACATGCGCGAGGTAGGTGGTGAAGCGCGCGCCCGCCGCGCCGTCGATCACGCGATGGTCATACGAGAGCGAAAGCGGCAGCATCAGGCGCGCGACGAATTCGCCGTCCTGGTACACCGGCTTCATGCTGGAACGGGACACGCCGAGGATCGCCACTTCCGGCGCGTTGATGATCGGCGTGAACGATGTGCCGCCGATGCCGCCGAGGCTGGAGATGGTGAAGCAGCCGCCCTGCATGTCGGCGGCGGTGAGCTTCTTGTCGCGCGCCTTCGCGCTGATCTCTCCCAGCTCCTTCGCCAATTGCACGATGCCCTTCTGGTCCACGTCGCGTATCACCGGCACCATCAGGCCGTCCGGCGTATCTACCGCCACGCCGATGTGGATGTACTTCTTCACGATCAGGCTCTCACCACTCGCATCCAGCGAAGCGGCAAAATCGGGGAAGTGCTTCAGCGTCGCTGCTGCCGCCTTCAGCAAAAAGGCCAGCGGCGTGATCTTGATGCCCGCCTTGGCGTGCTCGTCGTTAAGCTGTTTGCGGAATGCCTCCATCTCGCTGATGTCGGCCTCCTCGAACTGCGTCACATGCGGGATCATCACCCAGTTGCGGTGCAGGTTTGCGCCGGAAAGCTTCTTGATGCGTGACAGCGGTTTGGTCTCGATTGCGCCGAACTTGGCGAAATCAACCTCCGGCCACGGCAACAGGCCCGGCAGTGCGTTGCCCGCAGTTGCGCTGCGCGGTTGCGCCAGCGATTGTTTGACGAAGTTTTGCACGTCCTCCTTGGTCACGCGGCTTTTTTCGCCGCTACCCTTCACTTGCGCGAGATCGACACCCAGCTCGCGCGCAAAGCGGCGTATTGCCGGGCTGGCGTGGGATTTTCCCGTCGTCGTCGCGGCGGGAGCCGGTGGGGTGGAAACGGGTGGTGCCACGCTCGCCGGAATCGGGGAGGCGGCAACGGGTGACACGGCGGACGGAGCGGTGGTTTGGCTTGCCGCCACAATCTCGCCGGCTTCAATCAGCACGATCAGCGCACCGTCCGAGACCTTGTCGCCGACCTTGACCTTCACTTCCTTCACTATGCCATCGAAAGGAGCCGGCACGTCCATCGTCGCCTTGTCCGTCTCCAGCGTGATGAGCGTCTGCTCCGCCTTGACTTTGTCGCCCGCTTTCACGGCGACCTCGATGACCGGGACATCTTTGTAATTGCCGATGTCCGGTACGGTGACCTTTTTGATTTCTGCCATATTGTTCTCCCCGTCCTAGACTGTCGTCGGGTTCGGTTTGTCGGGGTTGATGCCGTAGAGCTTGATCGCGCGGCTGACCTGAACGGCTTCAATGGAGCCTTCCTCGGCCAAAGCTTTCAATGCGGCGATCGCGACGTAATGGCGATCCACTTCGAAGAAGCCGCGCAATTTCTTGCGCGTATCCGAACGGCCGAAGCCGTCGGTGCCCAGCACCTTGTAGCGTGCGGGCACATAGGGGCGGATCTGGTCGGCATAGCTCTTGATGTAATCGGTCGCGGCGACCACCGGGCCGCCACGTTTGGCCATGCATTGTTCGACATAGCTCGCGCGCGGTTTGCTTTCCGGGTGCAGCATGTTCCAGCGTTCCGCGTCCAAGCCGTCGCGGCGCAATTCGTTGAAACTGGTCACGCTCCAGATGTCGGCAGAAACGCCGAAATCCTTGTCCAGCAGTTCGCCGGCGGCGATCACCTCGCGCAGGATGGTGCCGCTGCCCAGCAGTTGCACCTTGGGTGCTTTGGCTTTTGCTTTGCTTTCGGAGAACAGGTACATGCCTTTGATGATGCCTTCTTCGGCTCCTTTGGGCATGGCCGGATGAGCGTAGTTCTCGTTCATCACCGTCAGGTAATAGAACACGTCTTCCTGTTGCACATACATGCGGCGCATACCCTCGCGCACGATCACCGCCAGTTCGTAGCCGAAAGTCGGGTCATAGCTCACGCAGTTGGGGATGGTCGCCGCCATCAGGTGGCTATGCCCGTCCTGGTGTTGCAGGCCTTCGCCGTTCAGTGTGGTACGTCCAGCGGTGCCGCCGACCAGGAAGCCGCGCGCGCGCAGGTCGCCCGCCGCCCAAGCCAGATCGCCGATGCGCTGGAAACCGAACATGGAGTAGTAGATGTAGAACGGGATCATCGCCACGCCGTGGTTGGCGTAGGCGGTGGCGGCAGCGATCCAGTCGGCCATGCCGCCGGCCTCGTTGATGCCTTCCTGCAAGATCTGCCCAGTCTTGTCTTCCTTGTAGTACATCAGCTGGTCGGCATCCTGCGGGGTATAGAGCTGGCCGACCTGCGAGAAGATACCGAGCTGGCGAAACATGCCTTCCATGCCAAAGGTGCGCGATTCGTCCGGCACGATGGGCACGACCTGCTTGCCGATCTGCTTGTCCTTGACCAGCGCGCCCAGCAGGCGAACGAAAGCCATGGTGGTGGAGATCTCGCGTCCTTCCGTACCTTTCAGTAGCGCCTCGAAAGGTTCGGATGCCGGCATGGGCAAGGGTTTGGCCAATGGTGTGCGTGCCGGAACTACGCCCATTTGCTGGCTGCGCTCGCGCAGATATTTGGCTTCCAGACTGTCTTCGGCGGGACGCACGAAAGGCAGGTTAGGCAGGTCGGCATCGTTTACCGGAATATTGAAACGGTTGCGGAAGGCACGCAGCGATTCCCCGTCCATCTTCTTCTGCTGGTGGGTCGGATTTTGTGCTTCACCGGATGAACCCATGCCGTATCCTTTCACCGTTTTGGCGAGGATCACGGTCGGCTGGCCGGTGTGCTTCGCTGCGGCTGCATAGGCCGCGAACACCTTGTTCGGGTCGTGGCCGCCACGGTTCAGGCGCCAGATCTCGTCATCCGACATGTCGGCGACCAGCTCCAGCAGCTCGGGATACTTGCCGAAGAAGTGCTGGCGCACATAGGCACCATCTTTGGACTTGTAGGTCTGATATTCACCATCCACCACCTCTTCCATGCGCTTCAGCAGCAAACCGCTCTTGTCCTTGGCGATCAGACGGTCCCACTTGCCGCCCCATACCACCTTGATCACATTCCAGCCCGCACCACGGAATACGCCTTCGAGTTCCTGGATGATCTTGCCGTTGCCGCGCACCGGGCCATCGAGGCGCTGCAAGTTGCAATTGATCACGAAGATCAGGTTGTCCAGTTTCTCGCGTCCGGCCATCGAGATCGCGCCGAGGGATTCCGGCTCGTCCGTCTCGCCGTCGCCGAGGAAGGCCCACACCCGGCGTCCGTCGGTGCTCGCCAGCCCGCGATGTTGCAAATAGCGCATGAAGCGTGCCTGATAGATCGCCATCAACGGCCCCAGGCCCATGGAGACGGTGGGGAACTGCCAGAAATCCGGCATCAGCCAGGGATGCGGGTAAGACGACAAGCCGCCGCCGTCCACTTCCTGACGGAATTTGTACAGCTGTTCTTCGCTGATGCGTCCTTCGAGGAAGGCGCGCGCATAGATGCCGGGGGAAGAGTGTCCCTGGAAATACACCAAGTCGCCGCCGTGGTTCTTGGTCGCGCCGTTGAAGAAATGATTGAAGCCCACGTCATATAGCGTGGCAGCCGAGGCAAAGCTGGCAATGTGGCCGCCCAGCTCCGAGGATTCGCGGTTCGCATTGAGGATGATCGCCATCGCGTTCCAGCGCATCAGGGCGCGGATACGGTGTTCCAGCTCATGGTTGCCTGCAGAGCGCTCTTCCTTATCCAGCGGAATGGTGTTGACGTAAGGCGTGGTGGCGCTGATCGGCATATCGGTGCCGGCCAATCTGGCCTTGCCGATCAACTGGCTGATCAGATAGTGGGCGCGCTCCGCACCTTCGTTTTCCAGTACCGACTCCAGGGCGTCAAGCCATTCCTGAGTCTCTTGCGGGTCCATGTCCGGGATGTTGTTTGCCATCTCTCCACTCTTCCTTTGTGACAGTCTATTGTTATGTTGTACAGATTATCGTCTCGCGTTCGGTGACAATGCGCTCGACCTTGATGTCTGTTGCTTCCTGCGGTAACTGGTCAACGATCTGAAGCTCGAACGCTGCTGCAACCAATGGCGGGCAGTGCGTCATGCGTGCCAGCAGCTTGTCGTAAAATCCGCCGCCGTAGCCCAGTCGTGCCCCGTCGCGTGTGAACGCCAAGCCCGGCAGGAGGGCGAATTCTACCTCATTTAACTTCTCCAGCCGTTCACAGCGCGCCGCAATTGGCTCGCGTATTCCCCACACTCCCGGCTCCAATTGGGTTTTGGTGTCACTCACCCAATACAGATCGAGATGGTTGGCATGCCGATTCACTCTGGGCAGCAGCAGCCGCTTGCCTTCTGCCAGCACCCGCGCCACCCAGCATTCGCTGGCGAACTCCGCGCCGAAGTTCATGTAGCCCAGCACCGTGCGAGCTTGCCGGTATTCCGGCAGGCGCAATATCCGCTCGGTGATCACCGCGCTATGGGCCGCGCGTATCGCGGCAGGCAGTGCATCGCGTGCCGCACGGATATCGTTGCGTAGGGTTTGTTTGAGGGGGCGCGTCATGGCTGGCTGGAGATATGCGATGGTCGTGATGAGGTGGTAGGCAAGAATTTCAGCCAGAATCGACCGATAACCCAGCATCACCGGAGCCGGGTTGCCGGTCGCTTGGTGGAGGTGATCAGGATCGAACTGACGACCTTCTGATTGCGAACCAGACGCTCTCCCAACTGAGCTACACCCCCCACGGCAGGTGAATCCTAAACAGAAATCTACGCTTTGGGAAGAGATAGGCCGGTCTTGCGGTAGAAGCCAGTCAGGTCGCTCAGATCGTCGAATACGCCGGATGCGCCGGTGAAGTCGTGATGGCGCGTGTAGTGGTTCAGCGTGACATAGGTCTTGATGCCCGCCGCGAGGCTGGAGCGCAGGCCGTTTTCGGAATCTTCCAGCGCGATGCAGTCGGCAGCGGCTAGGCCCAGTTTGTCCAGCACCCAAAAATAGATGTCCGGCGCGGGCTTCTTGTGCGGGACGATGTCGCCGCAGCCGAGGGCGGCGAAATGCTTCTGCCAGTCCTGACCCAGGCCGACTTCGAGCAGCGTGGACACGTTCTCCGGCGTGGTCGTGGTGGCGATGGCCATCGTAATGCCGGCGGCATGCGCATCCGATATCAGTTGTTTGATGCCGGGACGCAGCGGGATACCGCCTTCGCGCAACATGGCGTTGTAATGGCCGGTCTTGACCATATGCAGATTCTTCACGAAACCGTCGTAGTCGGCGGGCTTGTCGAAGTCCGGCAGGAAGGTCTCGACGAAATACTTGATGCGCTCCTTGCCGCCGGTCACCTTGAGCAGTTTGTCGTACAGCTCAACATCCCAGTTCCAAGAAAGATCGTTTTCGGCAAACGCCTTGTTGAAGGAGAGTCGGTGACCGTCTTCGGTATCGGCCAGTGTGCCATCAACGTCGAATATGATGGATTTGATTGTCATGTTTATATCCTTAATTAAGAGGTTAACGCAGGCCGGGGAATTTCCCGGCCATGCCGCGCATCATCTTGGCCATGCCGCCGCCCTTGCTGAACATTTTCATCATCTTCTGGGTTTGCTCGAACTGGTTCAGCAACTGGTTGACGTGCATCACCTGCACGCCTGCGCCCATCGCGATGCGGCGCTTGCGCGAGGCTTTGATGAGTTCGGGCTTGGTGCGCTCCAGCGGGGTCATCGAGTTGATGATGCCCTCGATGCGGTTGATCTGTTTGTCGTCCACTTTGGCACCGGAAGCAGCCTGACTGAGTTGCGCTGGCAGCTTGTCCATCAGCGCAGACATGCCGCCCATTTTGCGCATTTGCACGATTTGCATCTTGAAGTCGTTCAGGTCGAAGCCCTTGCCGCTCTGCACCTTCTTCGCAAGCTTCTCGGCTTCGACGATGTCCACGCCGCGTTGGGCCTCTTCGAGCAGCGACAACACGTCGCCCATGCCGAGCACGCGCGAGGCCATGCGCTCGGGGTGGAAGGCTTCGAGGCCGTTGGGTTTCTCGCTAACGCCAACGAACTTGATTGGCTTGCCGGTGATTTGCCGCACCGACAATGCCGCACCGCCGCGTGCATCGCCGTCGAGTTTGGTGAGGATCACGCCGGTCAGCGGCAACGCTTCGCCAAATGCCTTGGCGGTGTTCACCGCGTCCTGGCCAGTCATCGCATCGACGACGAATAGCGTCTCGATCGGCTTCAGCGTGGCATGCAGTTGCTTGATTTCTTCCATCATCGCGGCGTCGATAGCCAGACGGCCTGCGGTATCGACGATCAGCACATCGTGGTAATGCCGCTTCGCGTAGTCGTGCGCGGCCAGCGCGATGTCCTGCGGCCTCTGGCTGATGTCAGAGGCGAAGAAGTCGATTTCGAGTTGCTGCGCCAGCGTGCGCAACTGCTCGATAGCCGCCGGGCGATACACGTCGCAACTGACTAGCAATACCTTCTTCTTTTGTTGGTCGCGTAGCAGCTTGGCCAGCTTGCCGCTGGTGGTAGTCTTTCCCGCGCCCTGCAAGCCTGCCATCAGAATTACCGCAGGCGGAGTGGTCGCCAGATTGAGCGCATCGTTGTGTTCACCCATCAGCTTGGTGAGCTCGCGATGCACTACGCCGATCAGCGCCTGCCCCGGATTCAGGTTGCCGATGACCTCTTGCCCGAGCGCGGCTTCCTTGACCTGTGCGATGAAGTCCTTGACCACCGGCAGCGCGACATCGGCCTCCAGCAGCGCCATGCGCACATCGCGCAACGCGTCCTGGATGTTGCTCTCGGTGAGGCGCGCTTGGCCGCGCAGATTTTTGATGACACCGGATAGGCGTTGCGTCAGGTTGTCCAGCATGGTGCGATTCCGTATGGTGTAGAATTCGCGAAGTCTAAAACATCCCGAAGAAAAATGTCGAACGTTATCCTTTCCTGGCTGGCTTTCACCGGATACAGCGTACTCGCGGTCTATTTTTGGCATGCCCAGATGCATGGCAAAGGGGATGTGCTGAGCCGTGGCAGAACCGGGCATTGGGTGTTGTTTCCGCTGGTGTTGCATGGCTATTTGCTGGTGCAGGACGTATTTGCCGGTGGCGGCTTCAATTTGAGTGTGGCCAACGCGCTGTCACTGATTGTATGGTTGACGCTGCTTGTGTACTGGATCGCCCGTTTCTTTTACCCGGTCGGAGGCTTGCAGGCGCTGGTGTTGCCGCTGGCGGCGGTGGCGGTATTGCTGCCCGAGATATTTCCGTCCGCTCACCAGTTGGAGAATACCGGTCTGTTTGCATTCAAGGCGCATATTGCTGCCGCAATGCTGGCTTATAGTTTGTTTACTATCGCCGTATTGCATGCGGTATTGATCTCTATGGTGGAAAAGCGTTTGCACCATGCGACATTGCCGCGTGTGTTGCAGAATCTACCTCCGCTGCTGACCATGGAAACGTTGTTGTTCCGCATGATAGGTATCGGTTTTGTCCTGTTGACGCTGACTTTGGCTTCCGGTTTGATGTTCTCTGAGGCGATTTTTGGCAAAGCTTGGGAATTCAGCCACAAAGTGTTGTTCGGCTTCATTTCCTGGGGCGTGTTCGCTGTGCTGTTATGGGGGCATCGCTTCTACGGCTGGCGCGGACGCATAGCCGTGCGCTGGACAGTGGGCGGGTTTGTGCTGCTACTACTGGCCTATTTGGGCAGCAAGTTTGTTGTTGAAGTCTTGCTGCACCGCTAATTCATTGTATTTATTGCGCTTGCCATAAGCTCATCAATTGTCGTAGAATTCGCGCCCTTTCGCTGGGCTCATAAACTTTTAGGTAGGTTTTATATGGTAATCATTCGTCTTTCCCGTGGCGGCTCCAAGAATCGCCCGTTCTACAACGTAGTCGTAGCTGATTCGCGTAATCGCCGCGATGGTCGGTTCATCGAGCGCGTTGGCTTTTACAATCCGGTCGCAACCGAAAAACAGGAAGCGCTACGCTTGCAGCTGGAGCGCGTTACCCACTGGCAGAGCAAGGGCGCGCAATTGAGCGATGCCGTAGCCAAGCTGGTCAAGCGCGTTGGTGCCACCGCCCAAGCCTGACGAGGCCGTCCCCATGGTCATCATGGGGCGCGTGGCAGCAGCCCACGGCATCCGCGGCTGGGTCAAAGTTCAGCCCTACACCGAGTATCTCGACAGCCTGCTGGATTACGGCAAGTGGTGGATGGGGCGTGACGAACAAGGCCCGTGGCGCGAGGTGGATGTGCCACAGTGCGAATTGCATGGCAAAACGCTGGTGGCGCAGTTCCCGGGATGTCCGGATCGCACCGCTGCCGAGAGGCTAAAGGGTTTTTTGATAGCCGTTCCGCGTAGCAGCTTGCCGGAAGAGGATGAGGGCGAGTATTACTGGTCCGACCTGATTGGCATGGACGTGGTGAACGAAGCCGATGTGTCGCTGGGAGCGGTGGCGAATCTGCTGGAAACCGGTGCGAACGACGTGTTGAGCGTGCGGGGAGTCACTGGAGATGTGCTGATTCCCTTCGTGAAAAGCGTCATCAAGCAGGTGGATGTGGCTAACAGGGTTATTCGTGTGGACTGGTCGGCGGATTACCTGAAGTAATGATTTTTGACGTCATCACGCTGTTTCCGCAGATGTTCGATGCGCTGACACAATACGGCATCACGCGGCGCGCGGCGGAACAAGGCAAGTATGAGTTGAAGACGTGGAATCCGAGAGATTTCACGACCGACAACTACCGCACCATAGACGACCGCCCCTATGGCGGCGGTCCCGGGATGGTGATGCTGGGCGAGCCGCTGGCAGGCGCGATCACCGCGGCCAAACAGCGACAAGCGGCAAACGGCGCGAAGACCAGCCGCGTGTTGTACATGTCGCCGCAGGGTAGATTGCTGACCCACGCGGCGGTCAAGGAGTTGGTAGCACAGCAAGATGAAGGATTGATACTGCTGGCGGGACGATACGAGGGCGTGGACGAGCGCCTGATCCGCCAGTATGTGGATGACGAGATTTCCATCGGCGACTATGTGTTGTCCGGTGGCGAGTTGGCGGCGATGGTGTTGGTGGACAGCGTGGTGCGGCACTTGCCCGGCGTATTGGGCGATGCCGATTCGGCGGAGCAGGATTCGTTCGTGCAAGGCCTGCTGGATTGCCCGCACTACACCCGCCCGGAAGTGTTTAATGGTGAAGTCGTGCCCCCGGTATTGTTGTCCGGTAATCATGCGGACATACAACGCTGGCGGCTTCAGCAGTCGTTGGGCAGAACGTGGTTGCGCAGGCCGGATCTATTGGCCAAACGCGATTTGACAAAAGAGGAGTCTCGGCTTCTGGCTCAGTTCCAGAAGGAACAAGACCCGATACTAAAGGAGCAGTAAATGAATCTGATCGAACAACTGGAGCAGGAAGAAATCGCCCGTCTGGGCAAGACCATTCCGGTATTCTCCCCCGGCGACACCGTGGTCGTTAGCGTGAACGTGGTCGAAGGCGAGCGCAAGCGCGTCCAGGCCTACGAAGGCGTGGTAATCGCCAAGCGCAATCGCGGCCTGAACTCCGCATTCATCGTGCGAAAGATCTCTGCCGGTGAAGGCGTGGAACGTACGTTCCAAACCTACTCCCCCGTAATCGCCAGCATCGAAGTGAAGCGCAAGGGCGCAGTGCGTCGCGCCAAGCTGTACTACCTGCGCGAGCGTTCGGGCAAGTCGGCACGTATCAAAGAGAAGCTGGCAGTTCGCGGCTAAGCTGCGCGCAGTTTTTCTGCTGCACACAAAACGGGAGCCTCGGCTCCCGTTTTTGTTTTAGTTTTGGCCGACTTGCGGGCTCACATTGAAGCTGCACCGATATGAGCCCACACTGAAGCTGCACGCTTTGTGCGCTATGATTCCATCATGAAATATCAGGCTAAATTGAAGGCGCCATTCGGCATGCTAGGCATACGCTGCACGGCAGACGCCTTGACCGGCATCGACTTCCTGCCCGCGTCGGAACAGCTGCAAGCGCCAGCGAGCGCATTCGCCGCGACGGTGTGCGAACAGCTGCAATGCTACTTCGACAATCCTCATGCGCTATTCGCCTTGCCGCTCGAACTGCACGGCACGGCCCATCGACAAAAGGTTTGGCGCGCGATGCTGGATATTCCCTGCGGACAGACGAGGAGCTACGGCGAACTGGCCGCGGAGCTGCACTCCGCCGCACAGGCCGTAGGCCAGGCCTGCGGTGCGAATCCCATACCCATCGTCGTCCCCTGCCACCGCGTGGTCGGCAAGGCCGGACTGGGGGGCTTCATGCGGCATGCGGAGGGTGAGGCGCTGGACATCAAGCGCTGGCTGTTAATGCACGAGGGCGTGTCTTGAACAATGCCGATCTTCTCGATGAATTCAGCGACAATCTGTGGCTGGAGGATGGTCTGTCGCGTAATACACTGGACAGCTATCGGCGCGATCTTGCCAAGTTCGCCGCGTGGATGGAGCGACAGCGTGATGCTTCCATGTTGCAAACCACTCATGGCGATATACAGGCATATCTTGCCCATTTGTTCATCGAGCAAAAAGCCAAGCCGAGTTCAACGGGGCGTGCCATCTCCAGTCTCAAGCGATTGTTCCGCTATCTGCTCCGTCAGGGCAAGATCAGTGCCGATCCCACCTTGCAGATCGACACGCCCAAGCTGCCGCGCAACCTGCCCAAAAGTCTGACGGAGCAGGATGTCGAACAGTTGCTCAATACGCCGGATATTCAGACCCCGTTGGGTTTGCGCGACCGCGCCATGTTTGAGGTGTTATACGCCACGGGTTTGCGTGTTTCGGAGCTGGTGACGCTGCGCATTGCACAGGTGAGCATGGATGTGGGGGTGGTGCGCGTGATGGGCAAGGGTAGCAAAGAGCGTCTCGTGCCGCTGGGAGAGGAAGCGCTGGACTGGATTCGCCGCTATTTGGCAGAGGGGCGCGGTGTTTTGTTGGGCGGGCAGATGAGTGATGCGCTGTTCGTCACTGCGCGCGGCGAAGGCATGACGCGGCAGATGTTCTGGTATCTCATTAAAAAATACGGCAAGGCTGGAGGGCTAGGCAGGGCATTATCGCCACACACACTGCGCCATGCTTTTGCCACACATCTGCTCAACCATGGCGCGGACCTGCGTGTGGTACAGATGTTATTGGGTCATTCCGATATTTCAACCACGCAGATTTATACTCACGTGGCACGGGAGCGGTTAAAGAAGCTGCATGCGGAGCATCATCCGCGAGGCTGATGCGGCTAAGCCGGGTCGTCGTCGACCTTTCCTTCAACCGAATCGACAGCCGACAACAGGGCTTCCAATGCCGCGATATCCGCATGTGTCTCGGGATGTCGGCTGCCGCTGTAGCGGGCATTTTCCGGCAGCACGACGATATGCGTCTGCACTTGCGTGTCACCGGTCAGCGTGTAGCTCGGCACCGTTTGTTCGTGGCCGCCTATCGGTACTCGCCACTCACCGTCCTCGAATTGGATATTGTTCTTGAGCAGAAATAACAATACGGCTTTGACATCGTCGGAAAACAGCATCAGGTTGATATCGGAGTGTCTTCCCGCAGTTCCGGTCAAGACTGAGCCGGTGAGATAGGGTTTGAACTCCGACAGCAGGCGCATGACAGCGAGTGCCTCGGTGCGTAGTTGGTGCAAAACTCCGGGGTGGCTGTCGTGCTGGTACAGCTGACGATAGCTGTGTAGTGCCGCGTCGATCTCTTCATTGCTGGGCAGATGCCGGGTGTCGGTGGCGCCGAGTTGGCGCGCGGCTTTGCGTTTGGCGAAAGCATGGTCGGTGATGCCATCCTCGGCCATCAGTTTGGCCGCCTGATGCGCGAGTTGCACGCGCATCAGGTCACGTTTGTGCGGAGACGGCTCTTTGGTCACGATGTGCAAGGCTAAAGTAACTGATCCGAAATGGTGTCGGCAGGTTTGTTGCTCTCGTCGGGCGGGGGCAGGGCGTACTCCGCAGGAATGTTTTCCTGATAAAAGTAGTCGGAGAGAATACCGTTTTCATCGCGGAAACCTTCCTCGTTGATACGGACGACAGCCATGTTCTCGGGCATGCTGTAGGCGGTTTGCGGGACATCCTGAAGGGCTTTTCCCATATACCCCATCCAGATCGGCAATGCTGCGCCGCCGCCGGTTTCCTTGTCACCCAAGCTGCGCGGCTGGTCAAATCCCATCCAGGCGATGCCGACCAGCGTGGGTTGGAATCCGCAGAACCAGGCATCCATCGAGTCGCTGGTGGTGCCGGTCTTGCCGGACAGATCGTTGCGGCCAAGTTGCATGGCACGGATCGCGGTGCCGTGCTTGACGACATCGCCCATCATGCTGACCATGGTAAAGGCGTTGCGCACATCTATGACCCGCTCGGCGTTCTTTTCCGCAACGAGCGGTTCTGTCTTGCTGAGAATCTTGCCGTTGGCATCTTCGATGCGATCGATCAAATAGGGCTTGATGCGATATCCTCCGTTGGCGAAGACCGAGTATCCGCCCAGCATCTGCAACGGGGTGACCGAACCAGCTCCGAGTGCCATAGTCAAATAGGGCGGATGTTTGTCCGCATCGAATCCGAACTTGGTGAGGTAGTCCTGTGCGTATTGCGGGGTAATGGATTGCAGGATTCGGATCGAAACCAGGTTCTTCGACTTGGTCAGTGCTTTGCGCATGCGCATCGGTCCCGCAAATTCGCCATCGTAGTTCTTCGGTTGCCAGGGTTCGCTGCCGGTCTGGCTGGCATCGAATACGAGCGGCGCATCGTTGATGAGCGTGGCGGGGGTGAAACCCATTTCCAGAGCAGCGGAATAGATGAATGGCTTGATGCTGGAACCGGGTTGGCGCCACGACTGGGTTATGCGGTTGAACTGGTTGCGGTTGAAGTCAAATCCGCCGACCAGCGCGTAGATGGCGCCACTGCGCGGGTCGCCGGAAACGAATGCGGCTTCGACCTGGGGCAGCTGGCTGATCTGCCAGACACCCTTCTCGTTCTTCAGCAAGCGAATGATTGAACCGGCGGTGATGCGCTGCTTCAGCGCGACTTTGTCACTCAGGGCGCGTTGGGCGAAGCGCAAAGCTTCACCGCTGATGTCGACGATCTCGCCGCTCTTGTAGTAGGCGCGCACGAGTTTGGGTGAGGCTTCCAAAACGATGGCGGGTACCAGTTCGTCGCCGCCCGTTACTTCCTGCAGGGACTCTTCCAGCATATCTTCACTCCGCCCTTGGCTCAGGTCGACGAATCCCTCGGGGCCGCGATAGCTGTGGCGACGATCATATTCCAGGATGCCGCGCCGGACGGATTGATAGGCGGCAAGCTGGTCATTCTGGCGTATCGTGGTATAGACACGCAGACCTTGGGTGTAAGCATTGTCCTGATATTTTTCATAGACGGCCTGCCGTGCCATTTCGGCGACGTAGTCGGCCTTGAGGGCGAATTCCTGGCGGCTTTCCTTGGCTACGATGGGTTGAAGCTGTGCCGATTCATACTCGTCACTGCTGATGAGGCGCAGTTGGTGCATGCGACGCAGGACATAGAGCTGGCGAAGTTTTGCCCGTTTCGGGTTCACCACCGGGTTAAAGGAAGACGGGGCTTTGGGGAGTCCGGCCAGCATGGCGGCCTCGGCGAGACTGACATCGGCGAGCAGTTTGCCAAAGTACACCTGCGCGGCGGCGGCAAAACCATAGGCGCGTTGCCCAAGATATATCTGGTTAAGGTACAGCTGCAGGATTTCATCCTTGCTCAGGCTGTGCTCGATCTTGAAAGCAAGCAGTACCTCGTTGAATTTGCGCGTTAGTGTCTTTTCCTTGGAAAGAAAGAAATTGCGCGCTACCTGCATGGTGATGGTGCTTGCGCCTTGTCGGGCACCGCCGGCACTGAAATTGGACAGCGCGGCGCGCATTACGCCGACATAGTCCACCCCCCCATGTTGATAGAAGCGGTCATCTTCGGCGGCAAGAATGGCATCCACCATGACTTTGGGTACTTCGTGTATTTTTACCAGAGCCCTGCGTTCTTCACCGAATTCACCCAATAGAACCCCTTCAGCGCTGTATACCCGCAAAGGTATCTTGGGGCGGTAGTCGGTCAGTGTTTCCAGCGAGGGAAGGTTGGGATAGGCCAGCGTGGCGGCCAAGGCAAGCAGGATCGCGGGGAGCAAAACCAGTGCGAGTATCGCAAGTACGGGGAAAAGCCAGCGACGGAGAGGCATGTCAGGTATCCAGTGGGAAGCGGGGTGAAAATTTGTGGGACGGGCGAATTATATCGGCTTCGGCGGAAAAATGACCCTCCAAAAATGACTTTACACGGATAGCCGTTGTTGCTAGGATTTAAACCAGTTTATATAAATAGAGCTCTAACTTGCCTATGTCCAAGGTAAATTTCGATATCCCGCTGGACTTTTTAAAGACCACGACACCCCCGTTGATCGGGGTGGATATCAGTTCGTCTTCCGTCAAGATGCTGGAGTTGAGCGAAGTGCCAAAGACGGGCGGCTATATCGTGGAGCGCTACGCGATAGAGTTGCTGCCCAAAGACGCGGTCACCGATGGCAACATCAACAACCTCGACGCGGTGTCCGAATGTCTGCAGCGCGCGTGGAAACGCTTGGGCAGCCGCATCAAAAATATCAGCATGGCCTTGCCAGCGGCTGCGGTCATTACCAAAAAAATTCTTTTGCCGGCAGGTATGCGCGAAGAGGATCTGGAGTACCAGGTCGAGTCCGAAGCAAACCAGTACATTCCCTTTGCGCTTGATGAGGTCAATCTTGATTTTCAGGTAATCGGCCCGGCCCCCGGCAATCCCGACGAGGTTGAAGTGCTGCTGGCGGCTTCACGCAAAGCTAACGTCGAAGATCGAGTGGCGGCAGCCCAGGCGGCGGGGTTGAAGGCGGTCGTTGTCGATGTGGAGCCTTACGCGGCGGAGACGGCTTTTGAGCAGATTCGTGCACAGTTGCCGGACGGTGCCGTGGATAAGTGTGTGGCGCTCATCGATATCGGTGCCGGGGTGATGAATGTCAATGTGCTGCGCAACGGGCAATCGGTATATTCCAGAGACCAGCAACTGGGGGGCGACCAATTGACCCAGCAGATACAGGCCATGTTCGGGCTGACCGCCGAGCAGGCCGAGGCGGCGAAACGCAATGGCGGTTTGCCCGACAATTACGAGAGTGATGTGCTGTCCCCGTTCCGCGAGAACGTTGTGATGGAAATCGCGCGCGCGTTGCAGTTCTTTTTCACCTCGACTCAATACAATGAAGTCGATTACATCGTTCTGGGCGGAGGTTGTGCGGTACTTCCGGGGCTGGATGACGCGGTGGCCACGCGCACTCAGGTCAGCACCATGGTTGCCAATCCGTTTGCCATGATGACACTGTCCAGCCGCATCAAGCCGCGCCAGTTGCAGGCTGATGCGCCTGCCTTGATTATCGCGTGCGGCTTGGCAATGCGGAGGTTCGACCCGTCATGATACGCATAAATTTATTGCCGCACCGTGCGGAGAAGCGCCGCGCCCAGCAGATACAATTTGTGGCGCTGAGCGTGATTTCAGTGGTGTTGGGTGCTTTGTTGGTCGGTTTCGTGCATGCCGCAATCAGCGCCCAGATATCCACACAGGTGAGCCGCAACGCATACCTGAAGGAGGAGATCACGCTCTTGGAAAAGCAGATCGACGAGATCAATAAATTGAAGAGCGAAACCAAGTCCCTGCTGGAGCGAAAGGACGCGGTCGAGCAGTTGCAGAGCGACCGCTCCGATGTGGTACATCTGCTGGATCAAATGCTGCGCATTCTGCCTGACGGTGTTTACCTGAAATCACTCAAGCAGACCGGAGTCAAGATCAATCTGGTCGGGTATGCCCAGTCCAATGCGCGCATCTCCACGCTGATGCGCGCGATCGAGGATTCTCCATGGCTGGATTCGCCAACGCTGGTGGAGATACGTGCGACTTCAGCCAAAGGCGCGCGTCTGAACGAGTTCACGCTGAACTTTAATCTTACCAAGGCGCAAGCGCCGGCTGCGCAGAAATCCACAGCAGGGAAGAGCAAGGCCAAGGGTGCGACATCATGAACCTTGAAGATCTAAAAAACCTGAATCCAAAAACACCGGGCTCTTGGCCATGGGCTGCCAAGATACTGGCATTTGCCGCTCTTTTCTCATCGGTGGTGGTGGCTGGTGCGCTGCTCGATTGGAAAGGACAGTGGGAGGCGCTGAACAAGGTTAAGCAGGAGGAAGTGACGCTGAAGGAGACATTCCTTGCGAAAAAGAAAGAAGCCATCAATCTGGCGCTGATCAAGAAACAGTTGCAGGAAACGAAAGAGTCTTTGGGGGCTTTGCTCAAACAGTTACCGAGCAAGTCCGAGATGGATGCCTTGTTGACCGATATCAACCAGGCGGGGCTTGGGCGCGGGCTTCAATTCGAACTTTTCCGTCCCGGGGCGGAGGCGGTGAAGGGGGCTTTTGCCGAGCAGCCGATCACTATCAAGATCACCGGCAGCTATGACGACATCGGCAAGTTTTCCAGCGATATTGCGATGCTTCCGCGCATCGTCACCTTGAAGAATATCGCGATTACGCCGGGTGCCGCGTCCTCCGCCTTGCTGACCATGGATGCCACGGCAATCACCTTCCGTTATCTTGATGAGGCCGAATTGGCTTCCCAGAAGAAGCCGGCAGACAAAGGCAAGGGTAAGGCTAAAGCGGGGGCAAAAAAATGAGATACGCGAGCCTTGTTCTGATGTCGTGTTTGCTGGCCGGTTGCGGCGGGGGCGAGTTTCAGGATTTGCAGGATTTTGTGAAGAATTCCGGCGAGGATATGCGCGGCAAGATCGACCCGCCGCCCGACGTGAAGCCGTATGAGCCCTTTGCTTACAACAACGATACCAATATTACCGATCCGTTCAAGCCGCGCAAGCCGACGTTGAGTTCGGGTGGCGGTGTGAACCAGCCCGATCTCGACCGTCCCAAAGAAGCTTTGGAAGAGTTCCCGTTGGAGGGGCTTAGGATGGTCGGTTACCTGTTTCAAAACAAAGTTGGCTACGCGGTCGTCCGCGCGCCGGATAACAAGTTGCATCGTGTCAAGGCCGGAAACTATGTAGGGCTGAACTTTGGCTTGATTGAAGAGGTGACCGATACCGGGGTCACTGTCAAGGAAATGGTGCAAGACAGTGCAGGCGACTGGACAGAGCGTATGAGCAGTCTGCAATTAATTGAATGAGGTGGGAGCACACTATGAAACGTTCTAACAATCTGGTCAGGGGCACGATTCAATTGCTGGGCGCGCTTGCCGTGTTTGGCATCTTCTCCCATCAAGTGCAAGCCGAAGGGCAGAACAGCATCACTGCACTGAGTGTCAGCGGGGGTGCCAACGGGGCTACGGTTGTGAAAGTTGAGCTGGCGCAACCTTTGGAGAATTCTCCTGCGGGTTTCACCATCAATACACCGCCACGCATCGCTTTCGATTTCCCTAATACGGCCAATGGGCTGGGCAAGTCGATGCAGGATTTCACCGAGGGCGATTTGCGTAGCGCCAACATCGTCCAGGCTGGGAATCGCACGCGTCTGGTTATCAACCTCAACAAGATGCTTGCTTTTGATACCAAGATTGACGGCAACAGCGTGCTAATCACGTTGCAGGGTAAAACCGCTGATTCCGCTGCTGCCGCACGTGCATCGCGGTTTGCCGAGGCCAAACAGGACGCGCAGAAGCACAGTTTGCGCGATGTTGATTTCCGCCGGGGCAAAAATGGCGAGGGACGCATACAGGTTGACCTGTCCGATTCCAGCACCGGGATAGATATACGCCAGCAGGGCACCACGCTGATCATCGATTTCCTGAAAACCAGTCTGCCGCGCAATTTGCAGCGCAAGCTGGACGTGGTTGATTTCGCCACGCCAGTACAAGCTGTCGATACCTTTGTGCAGGGTGACAACGTGCGCATGGTGATCGAACCCAAAGGGCAGTGGGAGCATGCGGCTTACCAGACCGACAATAAATTCATCGTCGAAGTGAAGCCGGTGATCGAAGATCCGAACAAATTGGTGAAGGGCGCGCAAGCCGGCTACGCGGGCGAGAAGCTGACCTTGAATTTCCAGAAGATCGATGTACGCGAAGCTTTGAACGTGATCGCGGACTTCACCGAACTGAACATGGTGATCAGCGACACAGTGAGCGGCAACCTTACGCTGCGCCTGAAAGATGTGCCGTGGGACCAGGCGCTGGACATCATCCTGCAGAGCCGCGGTCTGGACATGCGCAAAAATGGCAACGTGATCCAGGTGGCACCGAGAGACGAGATCGCTGCCAAAGAAAAGATTGACCTGACGGCTCGCCAGGAAATCAACGATCTGGAAGAATTGCGCACCGAAAGCTTTCAGTTAAGCTACCAGAAGGCGGCAGAGGTCAAGAAATTGCTGGCAGACAAAGACCAGCGCATCCTTTCCAAACGCGGTAGTGCGGTAATCGACGCGCGAACCAATACCCTGTTCGTGCAGGATACGCCGTCGCGCCTGGAGGAGGCGCGCAAGTTGATCAAGCAGATCGATGTGCCGGTTCGCCAAGTGATGATCGAAGCGCGCATCGTCGAGGCTAGCGACAAGTTCGGCAGGCAGCTGGGGGTCAGGATGGGTTACAACGCCACCAATGACTTCAAGGTGAATGGTAATCTGCGCGGACAAACGGGTGCCAACGTTCTTCCGGCGGGTTCGCCTTTAGGCGCCGCGGGTTTTGTGCCGGATATAAATACCCCCAACGTTAACTTGCCTGTTGGCGGCGCGGCCGGAACGTTCTCGTTGATGTTGTTCAACAGCAATCTGACCAAAATGCTGTCTTTGGAGTTGTCCGCGCTTGAAACCGACGGTCAGGGCAAGATTATTTCCAGCCCCCGTGTGGTGACGGCGGACAATGTCAAAGCCACTATCGAACAGGGTACTGAGTTACCTTATCAGGAAGCTTCCAGCAGCGGCGCGACATCAACATCATTCAAAAAGGCGGTATTGAGTTTGAATGTGACCCCGCAGATCACTCCGGACGACAAGGTGATCATGGATCTGGATATCACCAAGGACTCTTTCTCCACCAGAACGTTGGGTGGTGTGCCGATCAAAGACGTCAACAAAGTGACCACACAGGTGCTGGTGGAAAACGGCGGAACCGTGGTGGTTGGGGGCGTGTATTCCCAGATCGATTCGTTGACCACCAACAAGGTGCCGGTGCTGGGCGACATCCCGGTTTTGGGTGGTTTGTTCCGGAATACCAGCCGGCAGGATGACAAGACCGAACTGCTGGTCTTCATCACGCCGAAGATCATGAAAGACACTCTGACTCTCCGCTAGCGCGGTTGTCCGGAAAAGCAAAAGCCCGGCTTCGGCCGGGCTTTTGCTTTTATCGTTTACAATGCACGACATGCAGAGTGACCGAGCAAATGACCGCAAGATTCGATCCGGCAACCTGATTCTGATAGGGATGATGGGGTCGGGCAAAACCACCATGGGGAAGGCGCTGGCCAGACATCTGGACAAAACCTTCGTGGACAGCGACGAGGAAATCCAGCGACGCACGGGGGTGACCATTCCGCATATCTTTGATATCGAGGGCGAGTCGGGTTTTCGTCAGCGTGAAACCGCCGCCATCGCGGATCTGGCGGAACGCGACAATCTGGTGTTGGCGACCGGGGGCGGTGCCATTCTGGCAATGCAGAACCGGGAGCTGCTGAAACAGAACGGCATCGTCGTATATCTGAAAGCGAGCATCCATGATCTGTGGCAGCGCACCCGGCATGACCGGAACCGCCCGTTGCTGCAAACCGGCGATCCGCGTGCCAAGCTGACCGAGCTATTCCAGCACCGCGACCCCTTGTATCAGGAAACGGCTGATATCGTCATGCTGAGCGGCAAACAGAGCGTGCAAGCCTTGATGCTGCACTTGGTAGAAGAAGTCGAAGCGTACAAAAAGACCTTCCAGGAAAGTTGAGCAGAAGAATATGCAAACACTCACAGTAGGACTGGGCGAGCGCAGCTATCCGATACATGTCGGCAGGGGGCTGCTCGACCAGGCGGCTTTGTTGCTGGCGCATGTCCCGCGCAAACGCGCCGCCATCATTACCAATGCCACGGTTGCTCCGCTGTATCTGGCACGCTTGCAGCAGACGCTGCAAGCCATTGGTGTCAGCAGCGTGCCGGTGGTATTGCCGGATGGTGAAAAATTCAAAAACTTTGAAACACTCAACCTGATCTATGACGCTCTGCTGGGCAACCGCTGCGAACGTAGTACGCCGCTGATCGCGCTGGGCGGCGGTGTGATCGGCGACATGACCGGCTATGCGGCAGCGACCTATCTGCGCGGCGTGCCATTTATCCAGATTCCCACCACGCTGCTTGCGCAAGTCGATTCTTCCGTAGGCGGAAAGACCGGCATCAATCACCCGCTCGGCAAGAACATGATAGGAGCGTTCTATCAGCCGCAACTGGTGCTGGCCGACACCGATACGCTGGATACCCTGCCGGACAAGGAGCTTGCGGCAGGCATGGCCGAGGTCATCAAATACGGCCTGATCCGCGATCTGCCGTTCCTTGAATGGCTGGAGCAGAACATCGGCAAGCTCATGGCGCGCGACAAAGATGCGCTGCAGTATGCGATCACGCGCAGCTGTGAGAACAAGGCCGAGGTGGTGGCCGCCGACGAGCGCGAGAGCGGCGAGCGCGCTTTGCTGAATCTCGGACATACCTTTGGGCACGCGATCGAGTCCGGCATGGGTTACGGAAACTGGCTGCATGGCGAAGGCGTGGCAGCGGGCACAATCATGGCGGCAGATTTGTCGCAGCGGCTGGGCTGGATCAGCGATCAGGATGTGGCGCGTATCCGCAAGCTGTTCGAGCGCGCCGGGTTGCCGGTGGTCGCCCCCGATCTGGGTGTTGAAAAATATCTTGAATTCATGGGGCTGGATAAAAAAGTCGAGGGCGGCAAGATGCGTTTCGTATTGCTGAAGCAGATCGGGTGTGCCGTGGTGCATGGTGAAACTCCGCCGGAGTTGTTGAAGCAGACGCTGGAGGCCTGTGTCCGTGGCTGACTCGGCACCCTACGCCGTCGGCGAAGGCAACTCGCGCGGACGCAGAATCACCGAAGCCTCGCCGCCGGGGCGCAGTGAATTCCAGCGCGACCGAGATCGCATCATCCACTCGGGCGCTTTCCGACGCCTCGAATACAAGACGCAAGTATTCGTGAATCACGAGGGTGATCTGTTCCGTACCCGGCTCACCCACAGCATCGAGGTGGCGCAGATCGCGCGCTCCATCGCAAGGCGCTTGCGTCTGAACGAGGACCTTGCCGAAGCGATTTCGCTGGCGCACGATCTTGGGCACACGCCGTTCGGGCATGCCGGGCAGGACGCACTGAATGCCTGCATGAAGGGCTACGGCGGGTTCGAACACAACTTGCAATCCTTGCGCGTGGTGGATGTGCTGGAAGAGCGTTATGCCGCATTCGACGGACTGAATCTCACTTTCGAAACGCGCGAAGGCATCCTCAAGCATTGTTCGGCAGAGAATGCCGCCCAACTGGGCGAACTGGGGCTGCGCTTTCTGCATGATCGCCGCCCCTCGCTGGAAGCTCAGATCGCCAATCTGGCCGATGAGATTGCCTACAACAACCATGATGTGGATGATGGCCTGCGTTCTGGGCTGATCACTCTGGATCAGTTGATGGAGGTGCCTTTGGTGTCCAGGCATCTGGGCGAGGTATGGGCAGCCTATCCCGAGTTGCCGGAACGCCGGGTGGTGCATGAAACCGTACGGCGCATGATCAACACGCTGGTGTCCGATCTGATCCGCCAAAGCGAAAGCAATATCGCCGCACAAAAACTGTCTTCGCTGGAAGAGGTGCGCGCCGCCCCGGCGCTGATCGCCTTCAGTGCCGAACTGAACGAGCAGCAGCGTGCGCTGAAGAGCTTTTTGCGCATCAATCTTTACCGGCATTACCGTGTGATGCGCATGAGCACCAAAGCGCAACGCATCATCAGCGACCTGTTCGGCGTATTCATGGCGGACAACCGCCTCCTGCCGCCGCCTTTCCAGCGGCAGGGTGAAGCCGAGCGCGCACGGGCCGTTGCCGACTATATCGCCGGAATGACCGACCGGTATGCCATACGCGAGCACCGGCGGATATTCGCGATAGAAGAGACCCTGTCCTAGCCGTCCCCTCGGCTCGCGCTCGGTTTGGTTGCCCACAGCCCCCGAACAAGGTAAGATTCCCGCCCTTTCGCTTTTGTATTTGACGTGGCGACGTGTGTCGCCATTTTTTGGCTTTAATGAATTGACCGAGGAACGCCGTGAGTAATTTGTTTATGCAGCAGGGTTCTTTAACGATGCAGCAAGGTTTGCCCGAACAACAAGGTTTGTACGATCCGCGCCAGGAGCGCGATGCCTGCGGGGTCGGGTTCGTCGCCCACATCAAAGGCAAGCAAAGCCACGACATGGTGCGCCAAGGGTTGCAGATTCTGGAGAATCTGACCCATCGCGGCGCGGTCGGTGCCGATCCGCTGGCCGGTGACGGTGCCGGTATCCTGTTGCAGATCCCCGACGCTTTCCTGCGTGCGCAGTGTGCCTCCCAGGGCGTGGTGCTGCCGGCAGTCGGCAGCTATGGCGTTGGCATGCTGTTCCTGCCACGTGATGCCGCCGCCCGTGCCGCCTGCGAGCAGATCGTGGCCAACAAGATCATCGCCGAAGGGCAGCAATTGCTCGGTTGGCGCGATGTGCCGGTGGATAGCTCCGGTCTGGGCGAGAGCGTCAAAAAGGTCGAGCCCGTGGTGCGCCAAGTGTTCATCGCGCGCGGTGCGAACTGTGCCGATACCGACGCCTTCGAGCGCAAACTATTCGTTATCCGCAAGACGGCGGAACATGGGGTGCGCAATCTGCGCAACGAACAAGGCAAAGGTTTCTACATGCCGTCGATGTCGGCGCGCACCATTGTCTACAAAGGCATGCTACTGGCCGACCAGGTCGGCAAATATTACCTCGACCTGCAGGACGACAGCGTGGTCAGCGCCTTGGCGCTGGTGCACCAACGCTTCTCCACCAACACCTTCCCGACTTGGGATCTGGCGCACCCGTTCCGCATGATCGCGCACAACGGCGAGATCAACACCGTGCGCGGCAACGTCAACTGGATGGCTGCGCGCCATGCGGCGATGTCGTCCAAGCTGCTGGGCGAAGATCTGGAAAAACTCTGGCCGTTGATTACCGAAGGGCAGTCCGATTCGGCCTGTTTCGACAATGCGCTTGAGTTGCTGGTGGCCGGCGGATATTCGCTGCCCCACGCGATGATGCTGCTGATCCCCGAAGCCTGGGCGGGTAATCCGCTGATGGACGAGGAGCGCCGCGCGTTCTACGAATACCACGCCGCGCTGATGGAGCCGTGGGATGGCCCCGCCGCTGTGGCGTTCACCGACGGCCGCATGATAGGTGCGACGCTGGACCGCAACGGTCTGCGTCCGGCGCGTTACCTCATCACCGAAGACGACGTGGTGCTGATGGCCTCCGAAATGGGCGTGCTGCCTATCCCGCAAAGCAAGATCGTCAAAAAATGGCGCTTGCAACCGGGCAAGATGTTCCTCATCGACATGCAGGCCGGGCGCATCATCGACGATGTCGAGTTGAAGTCGCAGCTTGCATCGGCCAAGCCCTATCGCCAGTGGATCGAACAATCGCGCTACTTCCTCGCCGATCTGCCCGAAGCTGAAAGCGAAAGCAAGACCGACGCGTCGCTGCTGGATACCCAGCAAGCCTTCGGTTATTCACAGGAGGACATCAAGTTCATCCTGACGCCGATGGTGAATGCGGGCGAGGAGCCGACCGGCTCCATGGGCGCGGATGCCGCACTGCCGGTGTTGTCCAACAAGAACCGCAGTTTTTACGATTATTTCCAGCAACTGTTCGCGCAAGTGACCAATCCGCCGATCGACCCGATCCGCGAAGAGATCGTGATGTCGCTGACCTCGTTTATCGGCCCCAGACCAAATCTGTTGGGTATCGAAGAGATCGATCCGCCGCTGCGTCTGGAGGTTCACCAACCGGTGTTGTCCAACGAGGACATCGCCAAATTGCACCATATCGATACGCTGACCGGGGGGCGTTACCGTTCTCTGGTGCTGGACATCACCTACGCCGCCGAACAGGGCGCCGAAGGTTGCGAGGCCGCCGTCCACGCGCTGTGCACCGCTGCCGACAAGGCAGTGGCGGACGGTTATAACGTTTTGATCCTGTCCGACCGTGCGATGTCGGCGCAGCGTGTGGCGATACCGGCGCTGGTCGCCTGCGCCAAAGTGCACCACCACCTGGTCGGCAAGGGGCTGCGCACCAGCGCGGGACTGGTGGTCGACACCGGCTCGGCGCGCGAAGTCCATCACTTCGCCTTGCTCGCCGGTTACGGTGCTGAAGCCGTGTGTCCGTGGCTGGTCTACCAGAGCATCGCGGCGATGAAGCTGCCCGCGAACGTGGAGGTCAAGGAAGCCAAGAAACGCTTCATCAAGGCGATCAACAAAGGCCTGATGAAGGTGATGTCCAAGATGGGTATCTCCACCTACCAGTCCTACTGCGGTGCGCAGATATTCGAGGCGGTCGGTCTGAATGCCTCGTTCGTCGAACAGTATTTCACCGGCACGGCCACGCAGATCGAAGGTATCGGCCTGCGCGAAGTCGCCGAAGAGACCGTGCGCACGCACCGCAATGCTTTCGGCACCGATCCGGTGTTGTCAGGCGCGCTGGAAGCGGGCGGTGAATACGCCTACCGCGTGCGCGGCGAAGAGCACATGTGGACACCGGACTCCATCGCCAAATTGCAGAGTGCCACGCGCACCAACAATGCCGCGACCTACAAGGAATACGCCAAGCTCATCAACGAGCAAAGCACCAAGCTGAAGACGCTGCGCGGCTTGTTCGACATCAAGCCGGCCGGTGCGGCGGTGCCGCTGGAAGAAGTCGAACCGGCCAAGGTCATCGTCAAACGTTTCGTCACCGGCGCGATGTCGCTGGGCTCCATTTCAACGGAAGCGCACACCACGCTGGCCATCGCGATGAACCGCATCGGCGGCAAATCGAATACAGGAGAGGGCGGTGAGGATGCGACGCGTTTCCGCACGCTGAGCGCGGGCGAAAAACTCTCAGACATCATCGGCCATAAACGCATCGAGCGTGACTTCGTGATGCAGGAGGGCGACTCGTTGCGCTCCGCGATCAAGCAGGTCGCCTCCGGCCGTTTCGGCGTGACCGCCGAATACCTGGCCAACGCCGACCAGATACAGATCAAGATGGCGCAGGGCGCGAAGCCCGGCGAAGGCGGCCAGTTGCCCGGCGGCAAGGTGTCCGAGTACATCGCCAAGCTGCGCTTCTCGGTGCCCGGCGTCGGCCTGATCTCGCCGCCGCCGCACCACGACATCTACTCCATCGAGGATCTGGCGCAACTGATCCACGACCTGAAGAATGCGAATCCGTCCGCTTCGATCTCGGTCAAGCTGGTATCGGAAGTGGGCGTCGGCACCGTTGCCGCAGGCGTGTCCAAAGCCAAGGCCGACCACATCGTGGTATCCGGCTTCGACGGAGGCACCGGCGCATCGCCGCTGTCCTCGATCAAGCATGCCGGCACGCCGTGGGAGTTGGGCCTGGCCGAAGCGCAGCAGACACTGGTGCTGAACCAGTTGCGTGGTCGCATCGCGTTGCAGGTGGATGGCCAGTTGAAGACTGGTCGCGACGTGCTGATCGGCGCGCTGCTGGGTGCGGACGAATTCGGCTTCGCCACCGCGCCGCTGGTGGTCGAGGGCTGCATCATGATGCGCAAGTGCCATTTGAACACTTGCCCGGTCGGTGTCGCCACGCAAGACCCCGAACTGCGCAAGAAATTTACCGGCCAGCCGGAGCATGTGGTCAATTATTTCTTCTTCCTCGCCGAAGAAGTGCGCGAGCTGATGGCGCAGATGGGCATTCGCAAGTTCGACGACCTGATCGGGCGCAGCGATCTGCTCGATATGAATCAAGGCATCGCGCACTGGAAGTCGCAGGGCCTGGACTTCTCCAAAGTGTTCCACCAACCGGCCATGCCGGCCAGCGTGGCGCGCCGCCATGCCGAGAAGCAGGATCACGAGCTGGACAAGGCACTGGACAACAGCCTGATCACGCAGGCGCAGGGTGCGATCAATGAGCGCAAGGCGGTCATCATCGAGAGCAGGGTCGGCAACGTCAACCGCACCGTCGGTACCATGCTGTCGCACGAGATCGCCAAGCGATACGGGCTCGGCGGATTGCCGAACGACACCATCCAGGTGAAGTTCACCGGCACGGCGGGTCAGAGCTTCGGTGCTTTCCTTGCGCACGGCATCTCGTTCGAGCTGCGCGGTGAAGGTAATGACTATGTGGGCAAAGGCCTGTGCGGCGGACGCATCGCCATCATGCCGCCGCGCGACAGCAAGCTGGTCGCGCACGAGAACATCATCGTCGGCAACACAGTGCTGTACGGTGCGACTTCCGGAGAATGCTATTTCAGCGGCGTCGCGGGAGAGCGTTTCGCGGTGCGCAATTCAGGCGCGGTCGCGGTGGTCGAGGGGCTGGGCGACCACGGTTGCGAATACATGACCGGCGGCATGGTCATCGTGCTGGGGCAGACCGGGCGCAACTTCGCGGCGGGCATGTCCGGCGGTGTGGCTTACGTGCTGGACGAGGACGGCGGTTTCCAGAAACGCTGCAATCTTTCGATGGTGGCGCTGGAGCCGGTGCCGGAAGAAGTCGCTTCACTGGAGCCGGGCGAGGTCACGCCGGACAGTCATGGTCGCGTGCATTTCAACCACCTGAACAAGGCGGATGAACAGGTGTTGCGCGAGTTCATCCAAAACCACTGGAAACATACCGGCAGTACGCGGGCGCGCGACATCCTCGATAACTGGAAGAATTATCTGCCGAAGTTCGTCAAGGTGATGCCGACCGAGTACCGTCGCGCCCTGCAAGAAATGGCAGCGCAACAGAAGGAGGCCGCATAATGGGCAAGCCAACCGGGTTCATGGAGTTTCAGCGTCTGAGCGAGGAAAGCTTGCCGGTCGCGGAACGGTTGAAGAATTACAGCGAGTTCGTGCTGCATCTCGGCGACGAGCAGGCCAAGACGCAGGGCGCGCGCTGCATGGATTGCGGCGTGCCGTTCTGCACCAGCGGCTGCCCGATCAACAACATCATTCCGGACTGGAACGATCTGGTGTATCGCGGCAACTGGCGCGAGGCGCTGGACGTGCTGCATTCGACCAACAACTTCCCCGAATTCACCGGGCGAGTTTGCCCCGCCCCGTGCGAGGCGGCCTGCACGCTGAACATCAACAACGATGCGGTGGGTATCAAATCCATCGAGCATTTCATCATCGACAAGGGCTGGGAAAACGGCTGGGTCGTGCCACAACCGCCCGCGCGGAAGACCGGCAAAAAAGTCGCCGTGGTCGGCTCCGGCCCTGCCGGCATGGCCGCCGCACAGCAACTGGCGCGGGTCGGACATGAGGTGACCCTGTTCGAGAAGAACGACCGCATCGGCGGCTTGTTGCGCTATGGTATCCCGGACTTCAAGTTCGAGAAGTCGCACATCGACCGCCGTGTCGAGCAGATGCAGGCCGAGGGCGTGACGGTACGCACCGGCGTATTCATCGGCAAGGACAAAGACGCCGGAGTGAACAACCTCAGCACCGAGACCATCGCGCCGAAAAAGCTGCTGGCCGAATTCGATGCCGTGATCCTGGCGGGCGGGGCGGAGACCCCGCGCGATCTGACGGTGCCGGGACGCGAGCTGGAGGGTATCTACAATGCCATGCAGTTCCTGCCGCAGCAGAACCGGGTCAACGCCGGCGATATTCTGACCGACCAGATTATGGCCACGGGAAAACACGTGGTGGTGATCGGCGGCGGCGATACCGGCTCCGATTGCGTGGGCACCTCCAACCGCCACGGCGCGCTGACCGTGACGCAGATCGAAGTGATGCCGCGTCCGCCCGAGCAGGAGAACAAATCGCTGGTGTGGCCGAACTGGCCGCTCAAGTTGCGCACCTCCAGCTCGCACGATGAAGGCTGCATGCGCGACTGGGCCATCGCCACCAAGGAATTCACCGGCAGCAACGGCAAGGTGGAAAAGTTGCGCGCCGTGCGTGTCGAATGGAAGGACGGCAAGATGAGCGAGATCGCGGGCAGCGAATTCGAACTGAAAGCCGATCTGGTCTTGCTGGCGATGGGTTTCGTCAGTCCGGCGCAGAAAGTGCTGGATGCCTTCGGCGTGGAGAAGGATGCGCGCGGCAACATCAAGGCCGACACGGAAACCTACCGCACCAGTCTGGACAAGGTGTTCGCCGCCGGCGATATGCGCCGCGGCCAGTCGCTGGTGGTGTGGGCGATCCGCGAAGGCCGCCAGTGCGCACGCGCAGTGGACGAGTTCCTGATGGGCTCGTCGGTGCTGCCGCGCTGATTACCAACCTTGGGTCGTAGGGCGGGCTGAAGCACGACCTACGACTTGAACACAGGATGAGGTTGTGCCCCATCCGTAGCAAGATAACTCAGGGAAACGCAATGAATTTCAAGCTGAAGAACGACACTTTCCTGCGCGCGCTGCTGCGCCAGCCGACCGAATACACGCCGCTATGGATGATGCGCCAGGCTGGCCGTTACCTGCCGGAATACCGCGAGTCGCGCAAGACGGCGGGCAGCTTCCTCGGCCTGTGCAAGAACCCGGACTTCGCCACCGAAGTGACGTTGCAACCGCTGGATCGTTTTCCTCTGGATGCCGCCATCCTGTTTTCCGACATCCTCACCGTGCCGGATGCGATGGGCTTGGGTCTGTATTTTTCCGAAGGCGAAGGCCCGAAGTTCGAGCGTCCGCTGAAGACGGAAGCCGACATCATGGCGCTGCGCGTGCCCGACATCGGTACCGACTTGCGTTACGTGACTGACGCTGTGACCCAGATCCGCAAGGCGCTCGATGGTCGCGTCCCGCTGATCGGCTTCTCCGGCAGCCCATTCACGCTGTCCTGCTACATGGTCGAGGGCGGCGGCAGCGACGACTACGCCAAGGTCAAGACCTTGATGTACAACGAGCCCAAGCTGATGCACCACATTCTGGAAGTGACCACGCAGGCCGTGATCGCCTACCTGAACGCGCAGATCGAAGCGGGCGCGCAAGCCGTGATGATCTTCGACTCCTGGGGCGGCGTGCTGTCCCATGCGGCGTTCCACGAATTCTCGCTGGCCTACACCCAGCGCATCGTCGACGGTCTGATCAAGGAAAAGGACGGCGTGCGTATCCCGTCCATCGTGTTCACCAAAGGCGGCGGTCTGTGGATCGAGAGCATCGCCAACACCGGCTGTGACGCGGTCGGCTTGGACTGGACCATGGACATCGGCATCGCGCGCCAAAAGGTCGGTCATCAGGTCGCGTTGCAGGGCAACATGGACCCCATCGCCCTGTTTGCCTCGCCGGACGCGATCCGCAACGAGGTCGAGCGTATCCTCGCCAGCTACGGTTACGGCAGCGGCCACGTGTTCAACCTCGGCCACGGCATCTCGCAGCACACCAATCCCGAGCATGCGGCAGCACTGGTCGCGGCGGTGCATGAACTGAGCAGGAAATATCACTAAACACCCGGTTCAAACAAAAGCCGCAGGCATCCCCTGCGGCTTTTGCATTTCTGCGACAATTCTCCCATGACCATAGCCCGCGTCGCGTTGGATATCCCGCTGCCCACCCTGTTCGATTACACGGTGGAAGAGGCGGTCGCGGTCGGCCAGCGCGTGATCGTGCCGTTCGGGCGCAGACAGATGGTCGGTGTGGTGATGGAGACCGCCGCCGCGTCGGAGATGGCACCGGAGCGTATCAAGCCGGTGACGCGGGTGCTGCACGACAGCGCGCCCCTGTCGGCGGAATTGCTCGATCTGCTGCGCTTTTGCAGCGACTATTATCGCGCTCCCATCGGGCCGACGGTGCTGTCGGCACTACCGGGGAGGCTGCGCGCCGACAAGCCGGTCGTGTCGAAGCCGTTGCTGAGCTATCACCTGAGCGCGAACGGCGCGGCGCTCGATCTTGAATCGTTTCCGAAGCGAAAAGTGGTGCAGCGGCGCATCCTCGCCAGGCTCGCACAGGGGCCGTGCAACCTCGCGCAACTCAAGAGCCTGTCGGCCACGGCGGGCGCGCAGCTCAAGGCGTTGATCGCGGAGGGATGGGTCGATTGCAGCGACTCCGTCCTTACGGCGGCCTCCCCCGCGCGAGAAAACGGGGATGTCACCGGGCATATTTTCGACAACGCGCACACCCTGACCCCCGAGCAGCAACAGGCGGTGGACGCAGTCACGCAAATCGCAGGTTTTGCCTGTTCACTGTTGCACGGCATCACCGGCAGCGGCAAGACCGAGGTGTATGTGCATCTGATGCACCACGTGCTGCAACGCGGAGGGCAGGTGCTGCTGCTGGTGCCGGAGATCAACCTCACGCCGCAGCTCGAACAGTATTTCCGCAGCCGTTTTCCCGACACCTCGTTCGCCAGCCTGCACAGCGGATTGGGCGAAAGCGAGCGCCTGCACAACTGGCAACAGGCGCAGTCCGGCAATGCGCAGATCGTGCTCGGCACGCGCCTCTCCGTATTCGCCGAGCTGCCCCGATTGGCGCTGATCATCATCGACGAGGAGCATGACGCTTCGTTCAAACAGCAGGACGGGCTGCGCTACTCGGCGCGCGACGTGGCGATCTTCCGCGCAAACCAGAAGAAGATCCCCATCGTGCTGGGTTCCGCCACGCCCTCGCTGGAGAGTTATCACAACGCACAGAGCGGGCGTTACCGGCTGCTCAAGTTGTCGGGGCGTGCGCAGGCCGAAGCGCGTCTGCCGGCGGTGCGCTGCGTCAACGTCAACCACACGGTGATGCACCACGGCATCAGCGAGAACCTGCTGCGCGAGATCGGGCAGCGCATCGCACGCAAGGAACAGAGTCTGGTGTTCATCAACCGTCGCGGCTATGCGCCGGTGCTGATGTGCACCAGTTGCGGCTGGCTATCCGGTTGCAAACATTGCGCGGGCAAAATGGTGCTGCATCTCAAAGACCGGCGGCTGCGCTGTCACCATTGCGGTTACCAGATCCGCGTGCCGCAGGCCTGCCCCGGTTGCGGCGATACCGACCTGCATCCGGTCGGCAGCGGCACGCAGCGCGTGGAAGAACTATTGCAGGAACGCTTCCCCGAAGCGCGCATCCTGCGTGTGGACCGCGACAGCACGCGCAACAAGCGCGCCTGGCAGAACATGCGCGAACAGATACATGCCAATGAGGTGGACATCTTGGTCGGCACGCAGATGCTGGCCAAAGGGCACGACTTCCCGGCGCTGACGCTGGTCGGCGCGCTCAATCCAGACAGCGCCCTGTACAGCAGCGACTTTCGCGCGGCGGAAAAACTCTTCGCGCAACTGGTGCAGGTGGCGGGCCGTGCCGGTCGCGCCGACAAACCGGGCGAGGTGCTGATCCAGACCGCCTTTCCCGACCATCCGCTGTACCGCGCGTTGCAGGCGCACGATTTCGACGGATGGGCTGCTTCGCAACTCGCCGAGCGGCAGATGGCGGATTTCCCGCCCTTCGTCTATCAGGCGCTGCTGCGCGCCGAAGACCGGCAGGAGAACGCGGTGTTCGCCTTCCTCGATCAGGCGCGCGCGGCGGCGCTGGCGCTGGGGCACGAGGTGGAAATATTCGGCGCGGTGCCCGCCGCCCTGCCGCGCCGTGCCAACCATATCCGCGCGCAGTTGCTGGTGCAGGCGAATACCCGCAAGGCGCTGCAACAATTCCTGCGCGCCTGGCAGCCGGCGCTGGATGCCTTGCCCGCGCACAAGCTGCGCTGGTCGCTGGATGTCGATCCGCTGGACTTCTGAATAACCCTTTAGAGCAGTGTAGGCTCGGTAACCGGGCGGCGTATAATGCGCCGGTTCAATTCAAGCACGGAGATAGCAATGAAGGAAATACAGCGTTTCACTCTGTCCGATCTGGCTTTGCCGATCAAGACATTGTTCACCGGCTATATGCTGGCGATCGGTCTGGGGCTGATCATGGCGGGCGTGCAGATCATGATGACCCACGGCATGGCGGACGGCAAAGTCGGGCTGTCGGTGGATGACATTGTGTACAGCTATTACGGCAAGCGCGAGGGTTCCAAGCTGGTCTCCAAACTTAACGGTTCGATGAAAGACAACGCCCCGCCGGAAGTGAGAATGGCGCTGATCAAGTGGGCAGAGAGCGGCGCGCCGGAAAGCGAATGGGATGACGCGGTCAAGCCGCAGATCGAGCAGTATTGCATGCCCTGCCACGGCAACATCCCGGGATTATCCAACCTGGCCGACAAGACAGTGATGGACGAATTGACCCAACACGACACCGGTGCATCCGCCTCCACGTTGACGCGCGTGTCGCACATCCACCTGTTCGGCATCTCTTTCATCTTCTTCTTCGTGGGCTGGATATTCACCTACGCGAGCGGACTCTCGCCGAAGATCAAGGCTATCCTGATCTTTACGCCCTTCGCCTTCCTTATTATCGACATTGTCGCCTGGTGGCTGACCAAGCTCGATCCCAACTTCGCCTGGCTGGTGATCATCGGCGGTTTTGGCTACAGTGCCGCAGCCACGATCATGATCTTCACGTCGCTGTACCAGATGTGGATATTGCCGCTGCGCACGGTTAAATCCGGCCCGCCGCCCGCCGCCTGACCGTGTCGACGGATTCCCGTCTGCCCGACGCGCTCGCCGCCCTCGTTGGCGGCGAGCGCGTTTTGACGGGTGAAGCGGGCGCGGCCTATTGCAAAGACTGGCGCGGACGTTATCGGGGCGAGGCGCTGGCCGTGGTGTTCCCTGCCAGCGCGCAGCAGGTCAGCGAAGTGGTGAAATTGTGCGCGGCAAACGACATCGCCATCGTGCCGCAAGGCGGCAACACCAGCCTGTGCGGCGCCTCGGTGCCGCTGGCGGACGGCACGCCGCAGATCGTCATCAACCTGTCGCGCATGGATCGCATCCGCAGCGTGGATGCCACCAACTACACCATGACGGTCGAAGCGGGCTGCAAGCTGGCCTCGCTTTACGAAGCGGCGGAAAACGCCGACAGGTTGTTCCCGCTCGGTCTCACCGCCATCGCGCCGCATTGCGAGATCGGCGGCAATCTCTCCACCAACGCGGGCGGCATCGGCGTGCTGCGCTACGGTAACGCGCGCGACCTGGTGCTGGGTCTGGAGGTCGTGTTGCCGGACGGGCGTATCTGGGACGGCCTGCGCAGCCTTCGCAAAGACAACACCGGCTACGACCTCAAGCATCTGTTCATCGGTGCCGAAGGCACGCTCGGCATCATCACCGCTGCCGTGCTGAAACTGTTCCCGCGTCCGCAGGCCACCGCGACCGCCTGCATCGCGCTGCGCGATCCCGCTGCCGCCGTGGCCCTGCTGGCACACCTGCGCGCCTGTTGCGGCGACAGCATCAGCGGTTTCGAGATCATCTCGCGCTCCTGTCTCGATCTGGTGTTCAAAAACATCGCCGACACCCACGAACCGTTCGCCGCGCAACACGAGTGGATCGTCATCACGCAATTGACCGACGTGCTGCGGTCCCCGCTGGAGGCCGCCCTGCGCGAGGCCCTGTCATCGTTCGGCGACGGCGTGACCGAATTCGAGATCACCGCCGACCAAGCCCGTGCGGAGCGCTGGTGGAAGCTGCGCAAGAACATCAGCGACGCGCAGAAGATCGAGGGCATAAGCATCAAGCACGACATCTCCGTGCCGGTCAGCCGCGTCGCGGAATTCATCGCCGCCGCTAGCGCCGCCTTGCGCGAGACCTTCCCGGGAATACGCATCGTCGCCTTCGGCCACATGGGCGACGGCAACATCCACTACAACGCCTCCCTGCCCGATGCCGCCCAAAACGACGACTTCATCGCGCGGCACGAGCATGAGGTGAATCGCCTCGTGTATCGGGTTGTGGCGGAACTGAACGGCAGCATCAGCGCCGAGCACGGGCTGGGCCAGCTCAAACGCGATGAGATCACCCATTACAAGAGCGCGCTGGAGCTGGAGCTGATGCGCGGCATCAAACAGGCCCTCGACCCGCAGGGGCTGATGAATCCGGGCAAAGTGCTTCGCTCCTAGTGTGGTACGCCGTAATTCAGTGAGGTAAACCTCCGGCTATGCAGAGGGATTCACCAAGGTTTGACGTATTGCAGAACGATGAGGGTCGCGGACGTTCTCCACTTTGAAAAGGGGGGCCAGGGGGGATTGGCGAAAGGAAGGGTAACGCCAAGTTTTCAAATCCTCCTCGGCCCCCTCGCAAGCTCTCCCCCTTTGATAAAGGGGGAAGTGGTGAGTTTCTTATGCGCGCAGGGTCGTGCCGCTCACCCAAGAGCGGATGGTCGACGGGCTCTTGCGCTTACCCACACGTCCCGGCAACACCCATACCTTTTGTCCGAACAAGCGCCGACATTCCGCATAGGTCTTCGCCGCCCGCATCCCGCTGCGGTTCGCGCTGGTCGACACCAGCGCGCTGCCCGCACTGCGGCAAAGCTGCCGCGCGAACGCATACGCCGTCAGCCGCACCGCCAGCGTGTCATGTTCGCCGCGCAACCAGCGCGGACACGAAGACTTCGCCGGCATCAGATATGTCACCGCCTGCGCGCCATCCTGCCGCAGGCGCAACTGTTCTGCCAGCGTGAGCGGCTGAATATACGGCACGACCTGATGATAATCGGACGCGATCAGGATCAATCCCTTGCGCTGTGGCCGCCGCTTTAATGCCAGGATGAGCCGCACCGCCCGCCGATTGCGCGGATCGCAGCCAAGGCCGTAGCAGGATTCGGTGGGATAAGCGATCACGCCGCCGCGCTTGAGGTGGGCAGCGAGCGAACGAGAGGAGAGGTGCCGCGCTGATGACATTGTTTTATCGTTTAGAGAATTTGCACCGTCACCCTTTCACAAAGGCAACCGCATAACGCGCGCAATCATACCGAAATTGCAGACAGCCGTGCCGCGCTACAATGTGTATCCCGGCTCACCGCCAAACTTTTCGAGCACTCGCATGACAGACGAACGCCTGAACGACATCGAAACGAAGATTACCTTCCAGGAAGACCAGATCGACGAACTGAACAAAACGGTCTACCAGCAGCAACAAAGACTGGAGAGGCTTGAGGAATTCTGCCGGGAACTTTCCGGTCAGATACGCGCGCTATCCGAAGCCGGCAATGCAGGCCAGACAGCCAATGAAAGGCCGCCGCATTACTAAGAGACCGATTCGCGGATCCATCGTCTGCGACAGACTGGATGCCCCGATACCAACACCATGCTCAACAAACTGAACGACTTCTTCTCGACCCTGATCACCCCGGCCAACGACGCGCAGCAACCCGAGCACACCCTGCAACTCGCCACCGCCGTGCTGATGATCGAGGTCATGCGCGCGGACGCCGAAAGCAGCGAGACAGAACTCGCCACCGTCATGCGACTCCTCAAGCAACGATTCCAGCTCAGCGACAGCGAAGTGCAACAACTCTCCGCGCTGGGCCAACAGACCGCGCAGCACACCACCGACCTCTACCAGTTCACCTCGCTGCTCAACCGCGAACTGTCACGCGAAGAAAAGGGCCGCCTCGTCGAATACATGTGGCAAGTCGCCTACGCCGACCGCCACATCAGCGCCCACGAGAACCACCTGATGCGCAGAATGACCGACCTGCTCCACATCTCGCAGAGCGACTACATCGCGGCGAAGATGCGGGCGAAACCGGCGAACATGGAATAAACACAGCCCCTTACTAGCGGGATCAATGTACATCGCCCGATTCCTTCCATCGGCAACACAGAAATTCCTTGTGTGGAATCAGCGCCCTGACTCCGAACTGTACACATGAGAAAAATACTCGATTGAATGTGCCCAGCAAGGGGTGTATAAAATAATTGCAGTCGCAACAACATGAATGCCAACCCCAAGAAGGGAGCAGCCTATCGACCCCGCGATGATTCATCACAATTAGACGCAACACCAATCAGCCAGACCGGCTGAACGCTTCGGCAACCCATGATGCCGACATAAAGATAACGCCGCATAGATGCGGCGTTTGCTTTTGGGGCGTTTCAAGAATTCGAAGCTCCCTGCAAGACAAGCTGCGATCTAGCCATTGCGACGGAGTTTGGATTTATAGAGCTTCCCTTTAGAATGCGCCCCCCGCCATCACCCCGAACAACATGCGCCTGATTCTTGCCCCAATGGATGGCCTTGCCGACCACAGCCTGCGCGACATCCTGACGCGGCTCGGCGGCATCGACCTGTGCGTGGCGGAATTCGTACGGGTGACGAACCATCTGCTCAACAGAAGAACCTTTCTCAACACCGTGCCGGAACTGGAACGCGGCGGCTGCACACGTGCCGGCGTCCCGGTGCGCGTGCAATTGCTGGGCAGCGATCCGCTCTGCCTCGCGGAGAATGCCGCCTTTGCCGCCTCACTCGGCGCACCGGGCATCGACCTCAACTTCGGCTGCCCCTCCCCGCTGGTGAATCGGAACGGCGGCGGCGCGGTGCTGCTCCAGTTCCCCGAGCAGATCCACGCCATCGTCGCCGCCACCCGACGAGCCGTACCACCACACATCCCCGTCACCGCCAAAATGCGCCTCGGCTTGGAAGACACCTCGCTCACGCTGGATTGCGCCCGTGCCATCGAAGCGGGCGGTGCCGACGAGCTCATCGTCCATGCCCGCACACGTGCCGACCGCTACCGCCCCCCCGCGCGCTGGGAATGGCTCGCCCAGATCCGCGAGACCGTGAAATTGCCGGTGGTCGCCAACGGCGAAGTGTGGACACCGCAGGACTATCAAAACATCCGCCTGGTCAGCGGCTGCACCGATGTCATGATCGGGCGCGGCGCCATCATCCGCCCGGACCTGATGCACCGCATCAAAACCGGCGACGAAGCCATGCCCTGGACGGCGCTGCAAGGTTGGGTGATCGATTACTACGAACAGCTCGTAGCCAGAATGGACCCGAGGCACGCGCCGGGCATGCTCAAGAAATGGCTGGGCATGATGCGCACCGCCTACCCGGAAGCAGAGACCCTGCACCGCAGCTTGCGCACCGAACACGATCCGGTTGTGGTGGGGAAGATACTGGCAAGTAGCCAGAGTTGATTGGATGCTTCAGTCGAAACGCCAGCGAAGGTTTTGCACCTGTAGGCGAAAGCAGTTTCTCTACTACTGACCGGCCACCAACCAGCGCGCGAACCAGTCGGTCAACGCGCGGCTCTCGCCGAGACCGGCGAGGCTCTGATCGATGGCATCGTGATTGCCCCACACCACATCGGCCAGGGCGCCATCTGCCTCACGGATCTCGATGTCCCGACAATAAAGACCTTTATCGCGCTGCACGTAATAGCCGTAGGTGCGGCACGCCACCGGGCGCTGGGAATAGACAGGACAGGTGCCGGCAACAAGATCCAGCATCGGGCAAGTGAGGGGGCGTGTCCGCTGGTTGCTCAGGGCCGTCATCTTGACGTGGATCGCCTGCAAGTGTTCCGGCGGCAGATCACCCAGCCCCTCCCGCAGTAAATTCCATTCTGCTGATGTCAGTTGCGGCACCTCGGCAAGCTGCTGACAACAACCATCGCAACCCTTGCCGCACAACCAGTCGGCGTGATCCTCCCGGATGGTTTGTACGCGCTCGGCGATATCTTCATGGAGTTGGATTAGTGTGGTCTTCATGGATCGTCTGAATCTTACCGGCTCGACTTGTTGGGGTACGAGAAGACCAGGCATTTATTTGGAACAAATTTACTCGAAGCAATGGCGCGCAGCGCTAGTGTCACCTAAAGTATTTTGAGCACATTCTCAGGCGGTCTGCCAATTGCCGCCCTGTCGCCATTGATCACGATCGAACGTTCCAGCAGCTTCGGGTTGGCTGAAATGATGTTCAGCCACTCAGCATCTGATCGATCATCTGCCGGGGAAATGCCGAGCGCCTTTGCGTCATCCTCATTGAAGCGGATGACATCCTTGGCCCCTTTGCCCAGCTTGACCAGCACCGCCGCCAGCATCACAGCTGTAGGCGCGGCTTCCAGATAGTGGATCAGCTCCGGCTCGATTCCCTTTTCCTGCAGCAAGGCCAAGGTCGCTCTGCACTTGCTACATTTGGGGTTGTAATACATTGATACGCTCATGTGCTTCCTTATTCTTTTCGCAATACAAATCGGGGATCGGACCCTGAGGTCCCATCGGTGCGAATCATAACCTGTCACTCAAATAGCACGCATTCATATCAAGCTAAAATACCCCGCATGCAACGCCCTATCCTCTACTCATTTCGTCGCTGCCCTTATGCCATGCGCGCCCGCAGTGCACTCATCATCAGCGGCATCGAGCTTGATCACCGTGAAGTGGAACTGCGTGACAAGCCTGCCGAGATGCTCGCCGCCTCACCTAAAGGCAGCGTACCCGTAAGCCTCCTTAAACATTTGGCCTTGAATCGCCCCGCTCACGCAACGATTCATAAAGCTTCGCTGGGCCTAGCAGCACATCCTTCAATCCGTTGCGCACCTTCTCCGAATCCAGCGCCTGCTTGCTCATTGTCGTATGCGCCGAAAGCGCATCCATCACCGCGTTCATGATCTCCATAGCGAGGTCGGGAGAATTGGCGAACTGCTCCTTGGTGTTGTTGCCGGCTTGCTGCACCAAAATCTCCGACTCCAGCAGCTTGCCTTTCAACACATGGTTCACATACACCAGCTTGTCTTCGTCGCTCAGCTCGCCATCGAACAGCGTGTTCACCTTCTCGATGATTTCCGCGAGGCGCGCTTTTTCCTTTTCCTGCAATTGGCCGCTGCCCGGATCAGTCAGCGGTGGCAGTGGTTCGCCCACGCCCAACGGCAAAGCACGCTTGCCCTGATTCTTTAGCTTGTGATGGGTCAGCACCACCTTGGATAAATCCACGCCTTCGCGCTCGCGTCCAAATTCCAGCAGCGGTAGCAGGCGGCGGAAGAAGATCGCGCGTTTCTCGATGGCCGTATTGCCGTAATCGAAAATCTGCGACAGGAATGCATACACGCGCATGAAGGTGCCGAGGTCGCGTTTGAACAATTGCAGCGCATTCATTTCGTCCTGCGCATCTTGTGCAGACTTCGCATCCTTTAAGTCCTGCGCATCCTGCCAGGCCTTGCGCGCAACGGCATAACGCTTGAGCAAACGATCCGCCACCGGCTCCAGCGCCGCATTCAATTCGTATTGCGCGGCGTTTTCTTTCATCTCAACCGCCACCACGCGTTCCACTTCGTTGTCATCGTAATAGCCCGCCGCATCCAGCTTGGCGCGCAGGTCGTACACCAGATTCGGATCGGTCACGCCCGCCAGTGTGGCCGTGGCGTAATAGGTCTTGAACGCTTCCAACACTTCCTCGGCGGCATTCACGAAGTCGAGCACATAGGTCGTATCCTTGCCGGGATACGCGCGGTTAAGGCGCGACAAGGTCTGCACCGCCTGAATACCCGCCAGCCGTTTATCCACATACATGCCGCACAGCAGCGGCTGATCGAAACCCGTCTGGAATTTGTTCGCCACCAGCAGGATTTGATATTCGTCGGTGTTGAACGCCTCGCGCATGTCGCGCCCGCGCAGGTTTGAGTTCAACGTCTTGCTGTTTTCGGTGAAGGGATCGGGGCCGGATTCCTTGTCGTTCACCTCGCCCGAGAACGCCACCAGCGTGCCGATCTTGTAGTTCTGCGATTTGATGTACTGCTCGATGGCCAGTTGCCAGCGTACTGCTTCCAGACGGCTGCCCACCACCACCATCGCTTTGGCGCGACCTTCCAGCAGCGGCGAAACATTCTCGCGGAAGTGTTCCACCACCACCTGCACCTTCTGGCTGATGTTGTACGGATGCAGCCGCACCCAGCGCATGATGCCCTTCATCGCCGCGCTGCGTTCCACCTCGGTCTCGTCCCACTCGCGCCCCTCGCTGGCGAGCTTGAAAGCCAGGTTGTACGGCGTGTAATTCTTCAGCACATCGAGAATGAAACCTTCCTCGATAGCCTGCCGCATGGAATACACATGGAACGCCGCAGGCAGATTGTCCGGCCCGGCAGGCAACGCCGGATTCGGGCGGCGACCAAACAACTCCAATGTTTTGGATTTCGGCGTGGCCGTGAACGCCACATAGGTGATGCCCGCATCGTTGGCGCGCGCCGCCATCTGCGCGGCCAGAATATCTTCCGTGCTCACTTCGCCGCCGTCGGCCAGTTCCTGCAACTCTTCGACCGACAACACAGCTTTCAGGTTGGCTGCTGCCGAGCCGGTCTGCGAACTGTGCGCCTCGTCCGCTATCACCGCGAAGCGCTTGCCCTGCGTCGCCGCCAGTTCCTGCACCGCCTTCAGCGCAAACGGGAAAGTCTGGATCGTGCACACCACAATCTTCTTGCCGCCGGAAAGCGCCTCGGCCAGTTCCTTGCTCTTGCTGGCGCTCTCGCCCTTGATCGTCGCCACCACGCCCGAAGTGCGCTCGAAATCGAAAATCGCTTCCTGCAACTGCGCATCCAGCACATTGCGGTCGCTCACCACCAGCACCGAATCGAACAGCTTCTTGTGCTGCGCATCGTGCAGATCGGCAAGGAAGTGCGCCGACCACGCGATGGAATTGGTCTTGCCGGAACCGGCTGAGTGTTGAATCAGATACTTCTGCCCCGCGCCGTGCGTGGTTGTTGACGCTTCAGCGTCTTTACAACCACGGCCTACCCCTTGCGGGTGCTCGGCCAGCACAGTCGCCAGCAGTTTGCGCGTCGCATCCAGCTGGTGATAACGCGGAAAGATGCTCGAAACAACCTGCTTCTTGCTGTCGCGCTTGGTCACGATGTAGCGGCCGATGATCTCCAGCCAGCTATCGCGCGCCCACACCTCTTCCCACAAGTAAGCGGTGCGGTGGCCGTTCGGATTGACCGGGTTACCCGCGCCGCCGTCGTCGCCCTTGTTGAACGGCAGGAAGGTGGTCGCCGCACCGAGCAGGCGTGTGGTCATCATCGCCGCACTATTGCTCACCGCAAAATGCACCAGCGCCCCGCGCGGAAAATCCAGCAGCGGCTCGGCGGCGGGCTGGCCTTTCGGTCGCGGGTGGCGGTCGAAGCGGTATTGATCCACCGCGTCTTCCACGCTCTGTGTGAAATTGCTCTTCAGTTCCACCGTCGCCACCGGAATACCGTTCAGGAACAGCACCAGGTCGATGGCGTTTTCGTTATGCAGCGAATAGCGCACCTGCCGCACCACGCGCAGGCGGTTGGCGGCATACCGCGCTTGCAACTCGGGATTCATCGCCAACGCGGGCTTGAACTGCGCCAGAGACAACGGCTGGCGCAATCCCAACAACTCCACGCCGTGACGCAACACATCCAGTGTGCCACGGTCGTCCAGTTGCTTGCGGATGCGGTCGAGCAACACCGCTTCCGCCGCTGCGCCGTTGTTCTTGGTCAACGTCTCCCATGCCTGCGGTTGCGTGGCCTGCACCCAGGCCAGCACATCGGCGGGGAACAAGGCGCGGTCGCGGTCGTAGCCGGTGTGATCACCTTCGGCATACAGCCAGTCGTGCTTGGCCAAGTGCGCGCAGATGTCGTTCTCGAATTCGATTTCCTTGTGCAGGCTCATGCGTCATCCCCCGAGTTTTCGTCCGGCGCGTTTTGCAGATAGAACTCATGCAGCTTGGCTTGCAACAAAGCCTTGTCCGGCAACTGCGTCTGGTATTCGGCGATCAGCGCGGGAGAAAGGCTGCGGCTCAAGGCGTATTCCACCACCTCGTCATCCTTGCTGGCACACAGCAACACGCCAATGGCGGGCTGCTCGTGCGGCTTTTTCACATCGCGGTCTAGCGCCTCCAGATAAAAGCCCAGCTTGCCCAGATACTCCGGCTCGAAGCGCCCCACCTTCAACTCGATGGCCACCAGACAATTCAGCCCGCGATGGAAAAACAGCAAATCCAGCGCAAAGTCGCGCCCGCCCACCTGCAAGGGAAACTCGCTGCGCACGAAACAGAAATCCCGCCCCAGCTCGATCAAAAAATCCCTGAGCCGCTGCAACAAACCCTGATGCAGGTCGGCCTCGGCATGGCCGGGCGGCAAGTCTAGGAATTCGACCAGATAGCTGTCTTTGAACACGCCCATTGCATCGGGGTGAATTTGTGACAGCACTGCTGACACTTTTGCCGGACTGAGCACCGTGCGCTCAAACAACGCAGCCTTGAACTGGCGCTCCAGCTCCCGACTGCTCCACTGCTCGCGAATGGCGAGGCGCAGGTAAAACTCGCGCTCTTCCGGGCGTTTGCTCTGGTTGAGGATGATGAGGTTATGCGTCCACGGCAATTGTCTCACCAGCGGTGAGACTTTTTCATCCCCTTGATACGCCTCGTAAAACTGCCGCATCCGAAACAAATTGCGGCTGGTAAATCCGCGCAAGCCCGGCTGGGTGCGCGCCAGATGCTCGGCCAGTTGCGCCACCACGCCGTCGCCCCATTCCGCCTGCGCAATCTTGCGGCTGATGGTCTGCCCCACCTGCCAGTAAAGCTCGATCAACGCCGTATTCACCGCCTGTACCGCCCGCTGCTTGGCGGCAGCGATCAGTTGCGTGATCTCGGCGAAGTCGTCCTGGGGGAGAAGCGGTGTGGTCATCATGCCTCCTGAATACTCCCCTCGCCCAGCATGGGAGAGGGGCTGGGGGAAAGGGCGCGCACATCAATCTTGCCGGTGACGGCGGCGGAGATCAGCGCGCTGCGGCGCTCTTGCAGCAAGGCGATGGCGCGGTTGGCTTCGGCGGTGAGGGTGTCGAATTTGGCGGTTTCGGTGTCGAGGAAGGCGGCGATTGTTTGTTGTTCTTCAATAGGCGGAAATGCAATTTCAAAATTGCGCACAAAGTCATCCGGAACACGTTTTTGTCCGCCTGCACCATACATGTGACCTTCGCCATTTTTACGGAATACAACTGATGTAAACAGGCTATGAAGATAGCTGCTGATGGTCTGAGTAGCTATGGGGCGTGCAACAATCAGTTCAGTTGTGCCAAAGCCAATTCCTTGAGTGAGCCCACTCATTACTGCGCCTTTGCCGTTTTCAAAACATGGTGTGATTTTTGCGATGGTGACATCACCGTCACGAAAATATGTGTAACCAGTTTCAACTTCAGCAATCGGCTTTTCCCGTTCGAGATTGAGCGTCCCGTCATCACCAATTGCATCCATCGGCAGAAAGGAAACCAGCGTTTCTTTGTCCAACTTGGTGACCTCGGACTTGGATGGATTTAGCTCAGCAACGAAACGTAGCCGCTTCACCTCCCAATGCTCAGGCACTTCGCCCAGCCATTCGATGCCGGAATCTTTCATCCTGACGTTGGGGTTCAGCCCCTTGGTGACGGCGTGCGAAATCACCGCCTGCCGCTTTTCCGCCAGCAGTTCCACCAGCCGCAGCTGCTCGGCAATCAACGCATCGATCTTCCCCGTCTCGCGGTCGAGGAAGGCGGCGATGGTTTGTTGCTCTTCAAGCGAAGGGAATGCCACACGCTCGTTGAAGTAACGGTCTTGGTCGAGGTTTTGTATCCCGGATGTTTGATTGATCGAGCCGGTGGTGAGTCTTATCGCATAAGCCGCAGCATGAACATAGCGCCAGTACGACGAATCCATGCCTGCAGCAATTTGCATTCTGGCGACAAAGTTAGAACAAACGGCGGGCCGTGCATCATCGTAAAGAACCACGCAGCCCACAGGCTGGTTTTCACCGCCACCAGACTTTTCCAACAGCAAATCGCCCTTGCTGAGAACACGCCCCACTCGCTCTTTTTTTGTCACATTCCGAATGGTTGGCTCATTCAACACAACCGTAAGTCGCTGACGATTGAAGTCAGCTACGCGCACGCAAGGCATGTCGTTCTCATCCTCTTGCGCCTCATCACCCCAGATGCCATTTTTACAACTTACTATCGAACGTTTTAGACGATCAAGATGCCAATGCCACGGCACCTCGCCCAGCCACTCCACGCCGCTGTCTTTGTATTTGGGATAACGCGGCAAACTCATGCGCTCAGCCCTGCGATCATGCTCAATATCCGATCCGTACATTGCTTTAATTCGGCATCGATCTCCGCCAGCGCGCGCGGCGGCTCGAACACGTAGAAGTGGCGGTTGAACGGGATTTCGTAACCCACTTTGGTTTTGTCGTGGTCTATCCACGCATCGGGCGCATGCGGCAGCACTTCGCGCTTGAAGTAGCTTTCCACGTCTTCGCTGAGCGGGACGTTTTCGGTGTCGCGCAGGCTGGCATCGGTTTGCGGCTTGCCTTTGTGTTTGCCTTTTTCGTGCAGTACGACTTTGCCTGCCGCATCGCGTAACGGGCGCTCGACGGTGATGGTGCGGTAGCCGAAGTCTGCGTTGTTGAAGATGCGGCTGATGGGAACCTCGGTTGTAGGTCGGGTTTCAACCCGACTGTCGTTTTGTCGGGCTGAAGCCCGACCTACGCTGGCTTCTTGGCAGTCGCCGAACAGGCGGGTGATTTCGGCGATGTGTTCGTCCGAGAGTTCCTTGCGCTTGCTGCCCAGGCTCTTGCGCATCTTTTGCCAGAAGCCGGAGGCGTCAATGAGTTGCACTTTGCCTTTGCGATGTTCCGGTTTGCGGTTGGAGAGTATCCAGACGTAGGTGCTGATGCCGGTGTTGTAGAACATGTCGGTGGGCAGGCCGATGATGGCTTCGACCAGGTCGTTTTCCAGCACGTAGCGGCGGATTTCGCTTTCGCCGCTGCCTGCGCCGCCGGTGAAGAGCGGCGAGCCGTTGAGTACGATGCCGAAGCGGCTGCCGCCGTCTTTGGCGGGGCGCATCTTGCTGATGAGGTGTAGCAGGAACAGCAACGAACCATCGGAAACGCGCGGCAGGCCGGGGCCAAAGCGACCGTTGAAGCCTTGGGTTTCGTGTTCTTTGCGGATTTCCTTTTCGACCTTTTTCCATTCCACGCCGAACGGCGGGTTGGAGAGCATGTAATCGAACTTGGTGTGCGGGTGGCCGTCTTCGGAAAGGGTGTTGCCGGGAATGATGTTGGCGACATCCTGCCCCTTGATGAGCATGTCGGCTTTGCAGATGGCGTAGGACTCGTCGTTGAGTTCCTGCCCGTGCATGGTGAGGCGCGCTTGCGGGTTGTGTTCTTCGAGGTATTCGCCCGCAATGGAGAGCATGCCGCCCGTGCCCGCCGTTGGATCGTAAATGGTGCGCACGACATGCTGCTTCGAAAGAATCTCGTCGTCTTCGATGAACAGCAGGTTGACCATCAGACGGATGACTTCGCGCGGGGTGAAGTGTTCTCCGGCGGTCTCGTTGGAAATTTCGGCGAACTTGCGGATCAACTCTTCGAACACCAGTCCCATCTGTCCATTGCTGACGGCTTCGGGGTGCAGGTCGATCTGGGTGAATTTTTCGGTGACCTGATACAGCAGCCCGGCCCGCGCGAGGCGGTCGATCTGGATGTGAAATTCAAAGCGCTCGAAGATGTCGCGCACGGCCGGGGCAAACTCGCCGATATAGCTGTAGAGGTTTTCGCGGATGTGGTCCTGGTCACCCATGAGCTTTTTCATGTCCAGCGGCGAGGTGTTGTAGAAACCCACTTTGGTCTTCTTCAACAGGAAGGGCTCCGGGTTCAGCCCGGCATTTTTTTGTTTTTCGAACTCGGCCAGCGCGGCGGTCTTGCTCGCCTCAAGCACACAGTCGAGACGGCGCAGCACGGTGAACGGCAGGATCACCTTGCCGTATTCGGATTGCTTGTAGTCACCACGCAGAAGGTCGGCAACCGACCAGATGAAAGAAGAAAGTGCTTGCTGATTCATGTGTTGTTATCGTTTCCCTGAGGCGCTTCGGCCTTGCAGTTGTTTTCTATTTTTCAGGCGGATGCCTTATGACTCTTTCCATGCCCGTGCCGAATAGTACCGACCATACCCGGCATCGCCAATAGCTCAGAATATATAGGCCGCTGAAAGTGAAGCGTGAAAGCGCTACTGCTTAATGATGCAACGCCTTATCCAGTGAATGCATGAACTTCTCGGCGTCGTGCTGGGTGACGTAATACTTCACCGTTGGGCCGGTCATCAACTTGGCGCAGGAGTTCACCAGTTCCATGGCGATGGGATATTTGCCGGTGGCGATGGCTTCTTTCAGGGTGTTCAATCTGGTGTTAGCATCATCCAGAGTAAGGCAGAAGTGATGCGCATCATCGGTGATACTGATGCTTTTGATGCCTGCATGGGTGACTGCTTGGCAGTGGAACTTTTTCTTGGACATGTGGCGCTCCTGTATGTGTTTGTGATGTGCGGCAGTTTGCGCTCCGCGCCAGCATTTCACCCTTGGGTCTGTGAGGCCTGCTACTTAGATGATGGATTGCTCGTCGCCATGCATCACACCCGTCAATTGAACAATTTGAGGTAGGCATCGAATGCGTACATCTTGCCACGCTTTGCCCCGGTGATTTCTTTCAATATGCCAAAGTGTTCCAGATTGGCAATCAGTTTGTATGCCGAGGCGGGTGAAACTTCTGCTACCGCACCCACCTTGGCCGCATCGACCATCGGGTGCTGATACAGGTGATACATGACCTTTTGCGCATTGGCCGCGCGGCTGCCCAGTGTTTGCAACTGCATTTCTACCTGCTTTTGCAGCTTGAGGATGTTGTCAAACGTGGCGGTGCTACTCTTGGCTGTCTCGATCACGCCCACCAGAAAGAATTTGAACCATTGTTGCAGGTCGTTCTTTTCCCGCACCCGCATCAGGTTGTCGTAATAGAGTTGGCGGTTGCGCTCGAAGAAATCTGATAGATAGAGCACAGGCTGTTTCAGTATCCCCCGACTTACTAAATACAAGGTGATTAGCAGCCGCCCCACACGGCCATTGCCGTCGAGGAAAGGGTGTATGGTTTCGAATTGATAATGTACCAACGCCGCTTTCAGCAACTCCGGGAAATACTCGTGTTCGTTGTGCACGAATTTTTCGATGTCGGATATCAATTCGCCAACCGTCTCATGTATCGGCGGAATAAAGACGGCATCGTTGATACTAGCTCCGCCGATCCAGTTCTGGCTGTGCCGGAACTCGCCCGGCTCCTTATGCTTACCGCGCACGCCTTGCATCAGCGTCTTGTGGGTTTCGCGTATCAGTCGCGCTGAAAAGGGAAGTGCCTGCAGCCTATCGACAGCCTGGTTCATCGCCGCGACATAGTTGTGCACCTCATCCCAGTCATCGCGCCGCTCTATCGCCACATCTTCTTTTTCCAGCAACGCTTCTTCCATGTTGGTTTGCGTGCCTTCGATTTTGCTCGACTGGGTTGCCTCCTTCAGCACGTGCATACCTATAAAGAGGTCAATGTTGGGAATGTATTCGGAGTACATATCCAGCCTGCCCAATTCCCGATCCGCTTGGCCGAGTAGTTTGAGCAACTCCATGTCATCAATCACCCATGCGCGATTTATGGGATTCGGCTGGAAACTTTTGTAGCGAACCTGCTGAATATAAAGACCGGCTTGAAAATTCTTCATTTGCGCACCCAGAAATTAAAATAGCGTCATGCACTGTTTTAGATTTTACTGAAAATCTAAATTAGCGCAACGCGTTAATTTAGGATGGCGCTCTCAGTCGAGGGTTGCTCGCCATTAACTAGTCAAGTATGAGTCAAGACATCAGTCAAGCTCATGTAAAACAAAACGGGGAAGCGCTGCCGCTCCCCCGTTTCCTTTTTATTCATCCTTCAACAAGCTCAGGACGGACGGTTTTATCACTTCCGCCCTATCGCCCGATAGCCGATATCCCGTCGCATCTGGCAGCCGTCGAACTTGATGGTGTCGGCGATCTCGTAGGCGCGGTTTTGCGCGTGTTTGACCATATCGCCGAGGGCGACGACGCAGAGCACGCGGCCACCGCTGGTGACGACTTTGCCGTCTTGCATGGTGGTGCCAGCGTGGAAGACGTGGGCGTCTTCCAGATTTTTGGGCAGGCCGGTGATCTCGTCGCCTTTGCGCGGGGTGTCGGGGTAGTTGGCGGCGGCCATGACGACGCCGAGTGCGGTGCGCTTGTCCCATTCGGCCTCGACTTGGTCCAGCGTGCCGTTGATACCGTGCTCGATCAGCGCGGCGAAGTCGCTCTTCAGGCGCAGCATGATGGGTTGGGTTTCGGGATCGCCGAAGCGGCAGTTGAATTCCAGCACCTTGAGGCCGCCGTCCGGCGAGATCATCAGGCCGGCGTACAGGAAGCCGGTGTAGGTGATGCCTTCGCTCTCCATGCCGCGCACCACGGGCTGGATGACTTCGCGCAGCACTTTTGCGTGGAGGGTCGGCGTGACCACGGGCGCGGGGGAATACGCGCCCATGCCGCCGGTGTTGGGGCCCTGGTCGCCGTCCAGTAGGCGCTTGTGGTCCTGGCTGGTCGCCATCGCGAGTACGTTCTTGCCGTCCACCATGACGATGAAGCTGGCTTCTTCGCCTTCGAGGAATTCTTCCACCACCACGCGCGCACCGGCATCGCCCAGCTTGTTATCGGACAGCATCATGTCGATGGCGTCGAACGCTTCCTGCTTGCTCATGGCGACGACCACGCCCTTGCCTGCGGCGAGGCCGTCGGCCTTGATGACGATGGGCGCGCCGTGTTGCTCGACGTAGGCTTTGGCGGCTGCGATGTCGCTGAAGGTGTCGAAGAAGGCGGTGGGGATGTTGTGGCGTGTCATGAAGCGCTTGGCGAAATCCTTGGAAGATTCCAGTTGAGCCGCCGCTTTGGTCGGGCCGAATATCTTCAGTCCCTCGGCGCGGAAGGAATCGACCACGCCCGCTGCGAGCGGCGCTTCCGGGCCGACCACGGTGAGTTCGATGTTCTCGCGCTTCACGAATTCGATGAGGTCCGGGATGGCGCTGATCGCGACGTTCTCCACGCCGTCTTCCAGCGCCGTTCCCGCATTGCCGGGCGCGACGTAGACCTTCTGCACCTTGGCGCCCTGTGCCAGACGCCATGCCAACGCGTGCTCGCGACCGCCGGAACCGATGACTAATATCTTCATTTCTACCTCAATGTAATAGGGAGGAACTCAAGTCCCTTCCCCCTTGCAGGGGGAAGGTTAGGATGGGGGTGGAAATATTGAAAACTCCCCACTTCTACCCCCTCCCTAGCCCGCCCCCTGCAAGGGGGAGGGGATACTTGCGTTTAATGGCGGAAATGACGGAAACCCGTAAACACCATCGCCAGCCCATGCTCATCCGCCGCCGCGATGACTTCCTCGTCGCGCATCGATCCGCCCGGCTGGATGACCGCCTTGGCACCGGCTTGCGCCAGCACGTCGATGCCGTCGCGGAACGGGAAGAAGGCATCGGAGGACACCACGGAATCAACCAGACTCAGGCCCGCGTTCTGTGCCTTGATGCTGGCGATGCGCGTGCTGTCCACGCGGCTCATCTGGCCCGCGCCGACGCCCAATGTCTGGCCGCTCTTGCAGAACACGATGGCGTTGGATTTGACGTACTTCGCGACGCGCCAAGCGAACAGCAGGTCGGTCAGTTGATCGGCGGTCGGCTGCACCTTGCTGACAACCTTGAGTTGCGCCAGTTGCACATTCAGCGCATCCGGCGATTGCACCAGCAGGCCGCCGCTGACGCGCTTGAAGTCGAATTGGTTGTGCGCGTTGGACAGCGGCACGGTCAGCACGCGTACGTTCTGCTTGGCGGCGGTGACTTTGAGCGCGGCTTCGGTGGCGCTCGGCACGATGATGACTTCGACGAACTGGTTGGCGGTGATCTGCGCGGCGGTGGCTTCGTCCAGCTCGCGGTTGAAGGCGATGATGCCGCCGAACGCGGAGGTGGTGTCGGTGGCGTAGGCCAGTTTGTAGGCGTTCAGCGCGGTGTCGGCGATTGCCACGCCGCAGGGGTTGGCGTGCTTGACGATCACGCAGGCGGGCTGGTCGAAGGTCTTCACCAGTTCCCAGGCCGCGTCGGCGTCGCCAATATTGTTGTAGCTCAACTCCTTGCCCTGCAACTGGGTGTAATCGGAGATGCCTCCGGCGACCGGGTTCAAATCGCGGTAGAACGCCGCATGCTGGTGCGGGTTCTCGCCGTAGCGCATGTCCTGCACCTTGGCGAAGTTGAAGTTGATCTGCGCCGGAAACTCGCTCTTCTTGCCGTCGTTGTCGATGGCGGTCAGGTAGTTGCTGATCATGCTGTCGTAGGCGGCGGTGTGCGAGAAGGCCTTCTTCATCAGATCGAAACGGCTCGCATCGCTGACCGCGCCGCCGTTGGTTTGCATCTCGGCCAGCACGTCCGAGTAATCGGCGGGATCGGTGACGATGGCGACGTGCGCGTGGTTCTTCGCCGCGGCGCGCACCATGGTCGGGCCGCCGATGTCGATGTTCTCGATGGCGTCTTCCAGCGTGCAGCCGGGTTTGGCGACGGTCGCCGCGAACGGGTACAGATTCACCACCACCAGGTCTATGGTCGGGATGCCGTGCTTCGCCAAGGTGGCGACATGCTCGGGCAGGTCGCGGCGCGCGAGGATGCCGGCATGCACTTTGGGTTGCAGCGTCTTCACGCGGCCGTCCAGCATCTCGGGGAAACCGGTGTAATCGGCGACTTCGGTGCAGGGCACGCCGTTGTCGGCGAGCAGCTTGGCGGTGCCGCCGGTGGAGAGGATCTTCACGCCGAGGGCGTGCAGGCCTTTGGCGAATTCCAGGACGCCGGATTTGTCGGAGACGCTGATGAGTGCTTGAGTGATCGCTGCCATGATGGCTCCAGTAAAAATAAAATCAGTTCGTGAGGCTTTCCACAACGCGGTGGCGGCGCAGGCTCATGTGCAAAGCGCGTGATGCCGCAGCCAACACCGCGCAACGCAGTTATCTGCGTCGCGCAGCAGATTTACGCGATACTGTGTTGCTGCATCTTCTTGCGCAGGGTGTTGCGGTTGATGCCCAGCACTTCCGCCGCGCGCGACTGGTTTCCGGCGGTGTGTTCCAGCACCATTTCGATCAGCGGTTTTTCCACGCAATCGATCACCATGTCGTACACGCTGCAACTGGGCTCTTCGCCGTCGAGGTCGCGAAAGTATTCCTTGAGGGCTTTGCGCACATAGCGCGCCATGTCGTTCTCGTTCACCACACAATCAGTCATGCTGCCAGTGCCTCCCTGTAGCACAGTCGCGATCCGCTCTGTGCCTGTTCTGTGAAAAATACATCCACCGCCGCGCGCTGTTCTTCGACGCTCTCCAGCTGGTTCATCTGATGGCGAAAGTGCGCCGAGCCGACCAGTCCCTTGGTGTACCAGGAGATGTGCTTGCGCGCGACGCGCAGGCCGGTGAATTCGCCATAGAAGTCGTAAAGCTCCTGCACGTGATCGGCGAGGATACGGTGTATCTCGCCGACTTCGGGCGACGGCATGTGCGCGCCGGTGTTCAGGAAATATTCGATCTCGCGGAACAGCCAGGGACGGCCCTGTGCCGCGCGGCCTATCATCACCGCGTCCGCACCGGTGTGTTCCAGAACGTATTTGGCTTTCTCGGGAGTGGTGATGTCGCCGTTGGCGATGATGGGAATCTTCACTTCGGCTTTAACGGCGGCGATGGTGTCGTATTCGGCATCGCCGGTGTAGGCGCAGGCGCGGGTGCGGCCATGGATCGCCAGCGCCTGGATGCCGCTGTTTTCGGCGATGCGTGCGATGTTGATCGCGTTGCGGTTGGCCTTGTCCCAGCCGGTGCGTATCTTCAGTGTCACCGGCACGTCCACTGCGCCGACCACGGCTTGCAGTATCTCGGCGACCAGCTTCTCGTTCTGCATCAGCGCGGAACCGGCCATCACGTTGCATATCTTCTTGGCCGGGCAGCCCATGTTGATGTCGATGATCTGCGCGCCGTTGTCCACGTTGTATTGCGCGGCCTGCGCCAGCATCTTGGGGTCGGCACCGACGATCTGCACCGAGATCGGATCGACCTCGCCCTCGTGGTTGGCGCGGCGCTTGGTCTTCTCGGAACCGTAAAGCAGCGAATTCGACGCCACCATCTCGCTCACGGCCATGCCCGCTCCCATGCGCTTGCACAGCATGCGGAAAGGACGATCGGTCACCCCGGCCATCGGGGCGACGATGAGATTGTTCCTGAGTTGGTAAGGGCCGATGCGCATGATGTTTCTCGAAAGGGGCGGCGATTATAAAGCAAGCGGACAGCATGGTGAAATCTCGTTATCATGCCGCCCCATGGATTACGACATCGTCATCATCGGCGGCGGCTTGGTGGGTGCCAGTCTGGCCGCCGCGCTGCGGCACAGCGGGCTATCGCTGGCGCTGGTGGAAAGCCAGCCCGCTCCGGTGCTCTATCCCGAGTGGGACAGCCGGATATATGCCATTAGCCCGGGTTGCCGCAGCTTTCTCGAACAATCGGGTGCCTGGGGGCTGATGGAGCCGGGCCGTATCGCCCCGGTGGAGATGATGCGGGTGTTCGGTGATACGGGCGCGAAGCTGGAATTCAGTGCCTACCAGATGGGGGTGCCGGAGCTGGCCTGTATTCTGGAGAGCCGCGCGTTGCAACACGCTCTGTGGCAGGTGTTGCAGCAACAGGACAATCTCACCCTGCTGCATCCGGCGCGCTGCGCCTCGCTCGCCGTCGGCGAGCATTCCGCCGAACTCATGCTGCAAGACGGCCGCAGCATCACGGCGAAGCTGGTGGTCGGCGCGGACGGGCGCGATTCCTGGGTGCGCAACCAGGTCGGCCTTGGCAACGCGACACCGGTGGATTACCGCCAGCACGGTGTGGTGGCGAATTTCACCGTGGAACATGCGCATCGCGGCATCGCCCACCAGTGGTTCCAGCCGGACGGCATTCTTGCGCTGCTGCCTTTGCCGGGCAAGCGCGTGTCGATGGTGTGGTCGGTCAGCCCGGAGAGATCGGCGGAACTGTTGGCGCTCACTCACGAGGAGCTCTGTGCCCGTGTGGCCGAGGCATCAAAGCATACGCTGGGCGAGCTTGAGGTCATCACGCCGCCTGCCGCTTTCCCGCTGCGTCTGCTGGTGCTGCCGCAGATCGCCGCCCCGCGCATCGCGCTGATCGGTGATGCCGCGCACAACATGCATCCGCTGGCAGGGCAGGGGGTGAACACCGGCTTCCGCGATGCGCGCGATCTGGCGCAGGTGTTGCTCGAACGCGGCGGACAGCAGGACTGCGGCGATCTTCAATTGCTGCGCCGTTATGAACGAAAACGCAAGGAAGATATCTACTCCATGCAGGCGACGACTTACGGTCTGAAGCATCTGTTCAACAATGATGATCCCGTGTTGCGCGGTTTGCGCAATCTCGGGCTGGATCTGACCAATAGCCTGACCCCCGTTAAAAAGCTGCTGATGCAGCATGCCCTTAACTGATTTCTATTTTTTACCGACCCTGAGCCCATCACCATGAAAAAAATCATCGCACTCTTCTCGCTACTGCTGGTCGCATTTCCCTCCCACGCCGCCGAGAAGGAGATACGCCAGTCGCTGCAAAGCAAGTTCCCCGATATCGGCGCGCTGGAGCATGTCAGCAAAACGCCGTACAGCGGGCTGTATGAGGTCATCATCGACGACAGGCTGATGTATACCGATGCGCAGGGACAGTATCTGATCGACGGCCGTGTGATTGAGGTGTCCAGCCGCCGCGATCTCACCGAAGAGCGCAGCCGCGTGCTGTTCGCTGTCGATTTCGACAAGCTGCCGCTCAATCTGGCGATGAAAAAAGTGAAGGGAAACGGCAAGCGCAAGCTGGCCTATTTCACCGATCCGAACTGCGGCTATTGCAAGCGTCTGGAAAAAGAATTGAGCAAGGTCAGCGATGTCACGCTCTATGTGTTCCTGTACCCCATCTTTCAGGGGTCGGACGAGATCGTGCGCAACGTGTATTGCGCCAAGAACCCGTCCAAGGCTTGGGATGATCTGATGCTGAACGGGGTCAAGCCCGCCAAGGCGAGTTGCAAGATGCCGCTGAATGAGATCATGGCGCTGGGGCGCAAGATGCGCGTGACCGGCACGCCCAATCTGATCTTCGGCAACGGCGTTCAAGTGCCCGGCTATTTGCCGGCAGAAGACCTGGAAAAACATCTGAGCGCCAAATAGGCGTGCCGTTGGCTGGCTGGTGTAGTGCGCCGTAATTACACAGCAGTCAGTAATTTGGGCGACATTCCCTAGTCGCGGAAACCCAGACACCGCATTCCCTTGTGGGAGCGCGGTTTACCGCGCGATGGATACTCACCGTTACCAATCGCCCGCTGAAGCGGCCTCCCACATCCCGCGATGTGCATCGCTCTCAGGCACTCAACCGGAAAGAGAAGAACGCCAAGTGTCGCCCAAATTTCCGACTTATGAGTAACGGTGTCTATGCTCATTACCTTTGTAGGTCGGGCTTTAACCAGCGGCTTAGTTGGCGTTTTGTGCCAGCTTAGCCGAATGGCTATGCAAAGCTAGCCCGACATGTCGGGTTGCACCCGCAAGGAGAGGGCAGTGGTTGCCTCGAAGAGGTTCTTGCCCCTGCGGGGGTGAGGATAAAAAGCTCCGCAACACACGCTCAAACCCGACCCACCGTGCAGCGCTTACCGTTGAAGTTCCAAACAGAATGGCGCACTGCGCTAGAGTTTCGGTTCCGCCCCTTTGGGGAACAGCACCCATAGCTGCCCGCTTTGCTTCATGCGTCCGGCCAGCGCGCCGGCCTGATCGCCATATCCCCAGAAGAAGTCGGCACGCACCGCACCCTTGATGGCACCGCCGGTGTCCTGCGCCAGCATGAGGCGATTGAGCGGTTGGTTGGTGTTCGGGTAAGTGGTGGCGAGGAACACCGGCGCACCGAGCGGTATGGTGCGCGGGTCAATCGCGATGCTGTGCGCTTCGGTCAGCGGTACGCCGAGCGCGCCGAGCGGCGCGGACAATTCGCCGGGCAGTTCGCGGAAGAACACATAGCTGGGGTTCTGTGCCAGCAGTTCGCCGAGCCGCTGCGGATTGTTTGCCGCCCACTCCTTGATGCCCTGCATCGAGGCCTGTTCCAGTTTCAATTCGCCCATTTCCACCAGCTTTTTACCGATGGAAACGTAGGGATGCCCGTTCTGCTCGGCATAGCCCACTTTGACCAGACTGCCGTCCGGTAGCTCGATGCGCCCCGATCCCTGTATCTGCAAAAAGAACAGATCAATCTCGTCGTCCACCCAAAACAGCTCGCGGCCTTGCACGGCGGCTTTGCCGGCATCGATCTCGGCGCGGTTGAAATAGGGCAGTATGCGTCGTCCCTGGAGGCGGCCGCGCAGACGCATGTCTTTCAGTTGCGGGTAGGTCTCGCCCAGATCGATGACCAGCAGGTCGTCCGGCACAGCATACAAGGGATAGCGGAAGCGCGAAGTGCGGCTGCGGCTGCCGGACAGGCGCGGCTCGTAGTAGCCGGTGATCAAGCCTTGCGTGCTGCCATCCTGATTCAGCACCTGATAAGGGGTGAAATAGGTTTCGAAGAAGCCGCGCAGCGCGTCGGTATCGGGTTGTGACAGCGCTTCGGATGCCGCACAGACCGTCGCCCAGTCCGGCTTGTTCTTCAGTGCCCGGCAACTTTGCCGGAAGGCGGCCCAGCTGGGTTGCAGATCGGAGCGTTGCCAGTCCGGCAGCATCTCCCATTTGCTGGCGGCGAAGGGCGCGGCAGGCAGTGTGACGGACAGCGGCGGAGTGGCGATGACGGGGGGCGTGGGGGGCGGTACCGCACAGGCGGAGAGCAGTAGCAGCGGTATGAGTGCGGCTTTGCGCATCGTGCGCGGATCAATGCAATACACGGGGAACGCTCAGGATGAATTGGGGGATCTCGGCATCGAACAGTGTGCCGTCCTCGGCCTGCATCTGGTAGCTGCCGCGCATGGTGCCGACCTGGGTGGCGAGCGCCGTGCCGCTGGTGTATTCAAAGCTTTCGTCGGGGCGCAGCAGCGGCTGTTCGCCCACTACGCCCTGGCCCCGCACCTCTTGTACCTGGTTGTGGGCGTCGGTGATGACCCAGTGGCGGCTGAGCAGTTTTACGCTCTGTTTGCCGCTGTTGGTGATATTGATGGTGTAGGAGAACACGAAACGTTCGCCCGCTTCATCGGACTGGGCCGGCTGGTAGTTCACCTGTGTGCGGATGATGATGCCGTGCATATCATTGTTTTTCATGCGCGGCATTTGACCTTATTTTTCCGTGCGCCGCAAGCGGGGTCATGCACTGTTCACGGGGTACACGCAGATGGTGTTGCGCCCGGATGCCTTCGCCTGATACATGGCCGCGTCTGCCCAGCGCAGGATATCCTCTTTGGAGCCGTCGTGATCGAGGAACAGCGCGATGCCGATGCTGCTGGTGCAGATGTGTTCGATGACCTTGTTGCCCGCTTCTTCCTGTAGCAACTCAAGCCGGTACGGTTGTTGCAGTGCTTCGCGGATCTTTTCCGCGACTGCGAACGCTTGTGTGGCGGAGGATTCGCGGTCGGTATCCAGGTCTTTCAGCATCACCACGAATTCGTCGCCGCCGAAGCGCGAGACGGTGTCTTCCTCGCGCACGCAGGCACTGATGCGCCGCGCCGCTTCGATCAGCAGCAGGTCGCCCACATCGTGCCCGTGCCCGTCGTTCAGGGGTTTGAAATTGTCCAGATCGAGGAACATCAGCGCGCCGTAACGGTTGGTGCGCTTTCCCGCCGTCATCGCCTGACCGAGGCGGTCGAGCAGCAGCCGGCGGTTGGGTAACTGGGTCAGCGCGTCATAGAACGCCAGATTCTTCAGATGCGCCTCGGCCAGCTTGCGCTCGGTGATGTCTTGTTTCAGTGAGATGAAATGGGTGATCTCGCCGCTGCGGTTGCGCACCGGTGTGATGGTGGTTTCGTCGCGGTAGAGTGTGCCGTTCTTGCGCCGGTTGGTGAGTTCGCCATGCCAGACGCGGCCGGAGAGTATGGTCTGCCACATTTCCTGATAGAACGCCGGGCTTTGTTCGCCGGATTTGACCAGCGTACCGCAACACTGGCCGAGCGCTTCCCCGGTACTGTAGCCGGTCAGTCTGGTGAAAGCATTGTTCGCCCAGACGATGCGCGCGTCGCGGTCAGTGATGATGATGGCGTTGTCGGCGACGTTGAGCGCGGCATCATGCAGGCGCAGGTCTTCATTGGTCCGGGTGCGCTCGATCGCCAGCTCGGTCAGAGCGGCATAGTTTTCCATCAGGGTAAGCTGGTCGCGGCTGGGCAATCCCGCCTTGTGCTGGTACAGGGAGAGGGTGCCGAGCACGCGCCCTTCGATATCCTTGATCGGCTGTGACCAGCAGGAGCGCAACCCGGCGCGATGGGCCAGTTCACGGTATTGTTCCCAGAACGGATGGCTGCCTATGTCCTCCACGATCACCCGCCTGCCACAGAACGCTGCTGTGCCGCAGGAGCCTGCACCTTCCCCGATGGGCATGCCGTTGATCGCCTGGTTGTAGAAATCGGGCAGGCTGGGAGCCGCGCCGTGGCGTAGATGTTTTCCATCGGTGTCGAGCAACAGGATGGAACATAGCAGGTCGGGATGGTGCAGCTCGACCAGTTGCGCCAGCGTCTCCATGATGACAGGCAGATCGGCCTGATGGGTGATCATGTCGAGCACGGCATTCTGGTGGCTTAGCACCTCACTGCGTTTTTTGAGCGAGGATTCGTTCATGTCCATTTGGCGCAAGTGGCGGGTGAGCGTGTAGACGATGATCGCCGCCATCGCGGCCAGAATCCAGCCGAGTGCGCGCACCAAGTCGAGAGTGGGCGAGTCGATGCGCCAGCCGCCGCGCGGCGCGGCCGCGATCAGCCAGCTGCCGCCGGGCAGAAAGACCTGCTGCTGGATACTCTGTGGATTGAACAGAGCCGGTGAACCGTAGAATTGCTCGCCGTTTTCTCCCGTTCCGTCACGCCCCCGGATGGCGATATCCATGTCGTGCTCCAGATCGAGCAGCCCGGCTTCGCGCAACAGGTTGCCGAAAGAAATAGGTGAGCTGATTGCGCCAATGAAGCGCTTCTCGTGCGACACCGGGTCGGTGGCGTACACCGGCATGCGCACCACGACCGCGTAACCGCCCTGCACCAGGTTCAACGGGCCGGCGATTACGCTCTTGCCGCTATCCATCATCTGCCGGTAGGCTGGCCATTGCTCTGGGTGTTTGCGGTAATCGAGACCGATGGCCTTTTCGTTGCGCCCGAGCGGATAGGTATAGTCGATGACCGTGCCTCGCACCAGTACGATATTCACCAGGCTCGGGCTGGTGCTGAGGGCTTGTTCGGCCAGCTGGTTGAACTCGGCCAGTTGCATGTCGGGGCGGGTGGAGTACACCATGGCGAGTGCATTGGTGGCGGCGACCGAGGTGGTGATGGAGGCCTCCAGTTTTGCGCGCAGGGCGGCGAGTCTGTCCATGGTTTGGTAGCGCTGATCCTGCCGGATATTGTCGCGCTCGGCCTCTTCGATGGCGAACAGGCCGAGCAGAACCACTGTGGCAGCCGCGACGGCGGCGAGCGCGGGAATCAGATGTGGCAGGATCGTCGAATAACGGAGTTGCATGCGGGTTTTATACACCGAATCGGGAGGAGTTGGTATAGACCAAAAGGCCTAGTGGGTTGCTCCCCGGCAGAAACGAAGCTGTTTTATCCACCGTGTGCTAATCTTCGGCGATGAATTTACACGTCTTGTCTTTCTGTTACACGCCATGAACGATTATTTGAAACGCATCCTTAACGCCCGCGTTTACGACGTGGCGGTCGAGACGCCGCTGGAGCCGGCTCCCAATCTGTCGGCGCGTATCGGCAACAATGTTTTGCTAAAGCGAGAGGACATGCAGCCGGTGTTCTCCTTCAAGCTGCGCGGTGCCTACAACAAGATGGCGCAGCTCACGCCCGAGCAGCTCAAGCGCGGCGTGATCGCGGCTTCGGCGGGCAATCACGCGCAGGGTGTGGCGTTGTCCGCGCAAAAGCTCGGTTGCAAGGCGGTGATCGTAATGCCGGCAACCACGCCGCAGATCAAGATCGACGCGGTGAAAGGTCGTGGTGCCAAAGTGGTGCTGCACGGCGATTCCTATTCCGATGCCTATGCGTACGCGCTGGAACTGGAGCAGCAGGAAGGAATGACTTTCGTCCATCCCTACGACGATCCCGATGTGATCGCCGGACAAGGCACCATCGGCATGGAAATATTGCGCCAGCGCACCCAGCCGATACATGCGATCTTCTGCGCCATCGGCGGCGGTGGCCTGATCTCCGGCGTGGCGGCCTACGTCAAGCAGTTGCGTCCCGACATCAAGATTATCGGCGTGCAGCCGGTGGATTCCGACGCCATGAGCCGCTCGTTAAAGGCCAAGCGCCGCATCACGCTGGATCATGTCGGGCTGTTTGCCGACGGCGTGGCGGTCAAGCAGGTCGGGCAGGAGACTTTCCGCCTGTGCCGCAAGCTGGTGGACGAAATTATTTTGGTCGATACCGACGCAATCTGTGCCGCGCTAAAAGACGTGTTCGAAGACACCCGTTCCATCCTTGAGCCGGCTGGTGCGCTCGCCATCGCCGGTGCCAAGCAGTATGCCGCACGTGAAAATATCAAGGGGGAGACGCTGGTCGCCATCGCCTGCGGCGCGAATATGAATTTCGACCGCTTGCGTTTCGTCGCCGAGCGCGCCGAGATCGGCGAGAAACGCGAATCCATTCTTGCGGTGACCATACCCGAGACGCCCGGCAGCTTCCGCAAGTTCTGCGCGCTGCTCGGCAAGCGCAATATCACCGAATTCAACTATCGCTATGCCGATCCGAAAGCGGCGCATGTGTTCGCCGGTATCCAGGTACGCGACGGTTCGGAAACTGCCGAGCTGGTGGGTAAATTGCGGAGCAGCGGATTGCCCACGCTGGATTTGAGCGACAACGAGATGGCCAAGTTACATCTGCGCCATTTGGTTGGCGGTCGCGCGCCGGAAGCCAAGGACGAGATCCTGTTCCGTTTTGAGTTCCCGGAACGCCCCGGCGCGTTGATGCTGTTCCTCAATAGCATGAGCCACAACTGGAACATTAGCTTGTTCCACTACCGCAACCACGGTGCGGACTACGGGCGGGTGCTGGTCGGCATGCAGGTACCGCACCATGACAAGAAAGCACTGAAGACTTTCCTCGATATGCTGGGATACCGTTACTGGGACGAGAGCGACAACCCGGCCTACAAGCTGTTTTTGGGCTGACCGGGAAACAATCCATCAAACCCCGTGAGGTCACTCTTCCGTGTGTGATTTCTGCGGAATTCTCGGGAAGATGCGCGCCACCTTTACGGTGCGTTCCTGCATCTGGATGATCTCGATCGGGTAGTCGGCGATCTTCAGGCTGGTGCCTGCTTCCGGAATGTCCTCGAGGTGGTCGAGGATCAGTCCGTTCAGGGTCTTGGCCGTGTCCAGCGGCAGATGCAGTCCGAGTTTTCGGTTCAGGTCGCGCAGGCTGCAACTCCCTTCCAGCAGCAGGCTGCCGTCTTCCTGGCGCAGGAACTTGCCGGTCTGCGCGGGCGATTGCGTGGTGAATTCGCCGACGATCTCTTCAAGTATGTTTTCCAGCGTCACCAGCCCCAGCAATTCACCGTATTCGTCAACCACCAGCCCCAGCCGCGCGTGGCGTTCCTGAAACTGTTGCAGCTGTTTCAGTAGCGGCGTGTCCGATGGAATGAAATACGGTTCGTTGAGGTTGGCGCGCAGCTGTTCCACGTCCAGCATGCCTTCCTGCATCAGGGCGGGAACGCGCTTGAGGTGCAGGATGCCGATGATGTTGCCGGGGGTGTCGGCATAGATCGGCAGCAGGGTGTGGTGACAGGTGATGATCTGCTGGCGCAGTTCGTGTTCATCGGTATTGATGTCGAGCGCCTCGATCTGGCTGCGCGGGATCATCACGTCGTTGACGGTGATGCGCTCCAGGTCGACCAGGTTGAGCAGCATCTTCTGGTGTTTGCGCGGCAGGAAGTGTTCGGCATCAAGCACCAGTCCGCGCAACTCTTCCAGTGACATCTTCTGTTTGCTCTGGTCGGTTTCTATCTTGATGCGCAGCAGCCAGAGCATCGCTTTTACCAGCGAGGTCGCCACCGTGACCACCGGATGGAACAGGGTGATCAGCGGGGTGAGCACGTAGCTGGCGGGCATGGCGATGCGCTCGGGATGGCTGGCCGCGATGATCTTGGGCATGATCTCGCTGAACACCACGATCACGAAGGTGAGCGCCAGTGTGCCCAGCAATATTGCCAGATCGCTTTGCCCGAACATGCGCAGGACGATGATGTTGGCGATTGCCGCTGCGGCAACGTTGACCAGCGTGTTGCCCAGCAGAATGGAGCCCAGCAGTTTGTCCACCTGGCCGAGCAGCCGGTTGACCAGCTTGGCGCTGCGGTTGCCTTTGCGGATCAAACTGTTCAGGCGATAGCGGTTGATCGCCATCATGCTGGTCTCCGAACCGGAGAAGAACGCGCTGCAAAATAACAGCACGATGAGAATGAGGAACAGGGTACTTAGGGAGATGTCGTCCAAGGTCGGTGTGTCGGGAACGTGATGGCGGGAATGGTGGGCGAGAGGCCGCTGTGTGTCAAGCGGCGTGCCGTTTGCTGTAACGCAGCAGCGCGATACCGGCGATCACCATCGGCAGGCTGAGCCATTGTCCCATGCTCATGCCCAGCGACAGCAGTCCGAGGAAATCGTCCGGTTCGCGGGTGAATTCGGCCAGAAAGCGGAAGCTGCCATAGCCGATGAGGAACAGTCCGGATACCATGCCGAGCGGTCGCGGCTTGCGTGCGACCAGCCATAGCAGGGCGAACAGCAGCACACCTTCCAGCGCGAATTCGTACAGTTGCGACGGGTGGCGCGGCAGATCGTCCACCTGGGGGAACACCATTGCCCATGGCATATCGGAGGCGCGTCCCCACAACTCACCGTTGATGAAGTTGCCCAGTCGTCCGAAAGCGAGTCCCGGCGGCACCAGCGGTGCGATGAAATCGGTAATTTGCAGCCAGCGCAAATTCTGTTTGCGCGCGAACCAGGCCATTGCGGCCAGCACGCCGAGGAAACCGCCGTGGAACGACATGCCGCCCTGCCAGATCGCGAATATCTCCAGCGGATGGGCGGCGTAATAATCGGCTTTGTAAAACAACACATAACCGAGCCGTCCACCGAGTATCACACCGAGCACGCCCCAAAACAGCAGATCATCGAGCAGCTTGGCATCGATGCGCGCATCCTTCAGCGTGGCGATGCGTTTGCGTCCCAGCCACAGGAAAGTGATAAAGCCGGCGAGATACATCAGGCCGTACCAGTGGATGCCGAGCGGGCCGAGTTGGATGGCGACAGGGTCGAATTGCGGGTGAACGAGCATGGGGTATTGGGTTAGAATCGAGCGGTCAATTATACGTTATACATGCCCTGCAATTTTTTAGAGAGACATCATGCCTGCTTATCGTTCCCGCACTTCCACCCATGGCCGCAACATGGCCGGCGCACGCTCGCTGTGGCGCGCCACCGGCATGACCGACGGTGATTTCGGCAAGCCCATCATCGCCATTGCCAATTCTTTCACCCAGTTCGTGCCCGGCCACGTTCACCTCAAGGACATGGGGCAGCTGGTGGCGCGCGAGATCGAGAAGGCGGGCGGTATCGCCAAGGAGTTCAACACCATTGCGGTGGACGACGGCATCGCCATGGGCCACGACGGCATGCTGTATTCGCTGCCTTCGCGGGATCTGATCGCCGATAGCGTGGAATATATGGTCAACGCGCACTGCGCCGACGCGCTGGTGTGCATTTCGAACTGCGACAAGATCACGCCGGGCATGCTGATGGCCAGCCTGCGCCTCAACATACCGACCGTGTTCGTTTCCGGCGGGCCGATGGAAGCGGGCAAGGTGGTGCTGCCCGGCCCGGGGGGCCACAAGATCATCGCGGTCGATCTGGTCGATGCCATGGTCAAGGGCGCCGACAGCAACTGTTCCGACGAAGAGTCCGACGCCTACGAGCGCAGCGCCTGTCCGACCTGCGGCTCGTGTTCCGGCATGTTCACCGCCAATTCGATGAATTGCCTGACCGAAGCGCTCGGCTTGTCGCTGCCCGGCAACGGCTCGACGCTGGCCACGCATGCCGACCGCAAGGCGTTGTTCCTGCGCGCCGGCCAGCTGGCGGTCGAGCTGTGCCGCAGGTACTACGAAAACGACGACGAATCGGTGCTGCCGCGCTCGATCGCCAGCTTCAAGGCGTTCGAGAATGCGATGACGCTCGACGTGTCGATGGGCGGTTCGACCAACACTGTGCTGCACCTGCTGGCTGCCGCCCACGAAGCCTGCGTCGATTTCACGATGGCCGACATCGACCGCATATCGCGCGGCGTGCCCTGCCTGTCCAAGGTCGCGCCAGCCAAGTCCGACGTGCATATGGAAGACGTGCACCGCGCCGGCGGCATCATGGCCATCCTGGGCGAACTGGACCGCGCAGGTCTGATCCACCGCGACCTGCCGACGGTGCATAGCGCGACGCTGGGCGAGGCGCTCGACAAGTACGACATCGTGCGCACGGAAGACGAAGCCGTGCGCACCTTCTACCGCGCGGCACCCGGCGGCATCCCGACCCAGGTCGCGTTTTCGCAGGACCGGCGCTATCCGACGCTCGATCTCGACCGCGAAAATGGTGTCATCCGCAACAAGGCGCATGCCTTCAGCCAGGACGGCGGCCTCGCGGTGCTGTACGGCAACATCGCCGAGCGTGGCTGCATCGTGAAGACAGCCGGCGTCGATGACTCGATCCTGAAATTCTCGGGTACGGCCCGGGTGTACGAAAGCCAGGACGACGCGGTGACCGGCATCCTCGGCGACGAGGTGAAGCCGGGTGAAGTGGTCGTGATCCGCTACGAAGGACCGAAGGGCGGCCCCGGCATGCAGGAAATGCTCTACCCGACGACCTAACTGAAATCCAAGGATCTGGGCAAGGC
>JAXMKV010000057.1:0-63914 GCA_034371155.1 Gallionella sp.
GAGAGTCACCTTTCTGCCAGCGTTCCCACATCAATGCTTTCTGGGTCTCAGTGTAATAAATACGTGGTCTCTGTTTCATTTGCAACACTCCTTCTGCTTACGCAGTTTCTAGTGTGTTGCATCCACCGGTTGAATCCAAGGACCGGGATCTTTCTGAACAAGGAACCCGGTGTGTCTGCCTCGGCTTCCATACCCGATGCTTTGGCCGACTTGATGACCGCATCGAAGTCTTTCATGGAAGCTGCCGCCAATATTCCTTGCGAGCTTTGTAGCCACACGCGCATTTCCAGCAACAAAGCATTGCGTTCATCTTTACTCAACATGACTGCCTGCCGCCCATCATCAGATGGCTGCACATTACCTACTGTGAATTTGTATCCCAACGCGGCAACGATCACTGACAGTAGAGCGACCAACAGCCAGCTCAATTTACAATTATTCATACAATTTCCTCCTTACGTGACGTTGCTCCAATAACCGATTTACTTGCTTGTAGCTCCGTAGAAATGTTCCACGAATTTGCCACGGAACGTCTGATGACAATTCAAGCAGGTGGTTTGTACCTGCTTGAAAGCAGCGATGACTTTGTGTCCGTCTTTTTCATTTGCCGCATGCTCAAGGATACGAGCAGCCTCATGCGTCTCGCCATCGAATGCCTTGAACTTGGACATCTCTGATCCCATGAATTTCATGATGCGAATCTTCTCAAAAACCGGGGGCTGGGGATGAGCAGCGATCAGCGGCGCGGTCTTGGCGACCAACGCCCAGTCTTCACGCGATATGCCATCTGTGATGACCTGCATATTTTTACCAAGTTCTTTCATCACTTTTTGCAGCTCCAAGGGTTCTGCGGCTTGCGCATGGAAGGCTGACAGCCAAAAGGTGGCGAGGGCTAAAGCTAGGATTGTTTGCTTCTTCATAATGACTCCTTGTGGGGGATTAATAATCAACTGCGGGTTTTGACGCCGTATAAAAAGATCGGGAATGTTTTTGCTGCTTGTTGCTGAAGAGAGCGCTTTCCTCCAAATATGGATGACTGCATGACCAAGCCCTGAATCATGCCTATGTAGAGAATTGCCGCACTGTGACTATCCAAATCATTTGGCACCAAGGACTGCGCCTTGGCGGCTTCAAGTAACCCTGCGATCTTGGCCTCGTAACCAGAGATGATCCCTTCGATCAATTGACGCAACTTTCCGTTCTTCTTATGCAACAACTCGGAGAACAGCAATCGAGGAATGGCAGGATGTTTGCTGATAAAAGTAATGTGTGCGAAGAACATGCGCTCGATTGCATTCAATGGATCAGTGGCATCTGCTGCTGCCTTGTCCAAAACCTTCATCAGACGTTCGCGCACCCATACGATGACAGCGAACCAGATGTCATCTTTGGTCGCGAAGTGCCGAAAGATCGCGCCTTGGGTAAGATTCATGGCCTCGGCCATATCTTGTGTCGTCACACTGTCCACCCCCTTGTCGGCTGCCAACTCTACCGCCACGCGAATGATCTCGCCTTGCCTCTCTTCTGAGCTCATGCGTTTTTTTACTATTTCCTGATTCAAGATTTCTTTCCTTCAAATAGTCCGTTAAACATGCCTGCCTTCGCCAGCCTCTTCATACGTACGCCCGTCACGAATGTGATAGATGCGCTTGAACGTGGGGATGATCTTTTCGTCATGGGTAACGACGATGATGGCAGTTTGATACTGCTCTGCCATCTGATTCAGGATGCGTACCACGTTGAGCGCACGTTCACTATCCAGCGGCGCTGTCGGCTCATCGGCAAGGATGACGGGTGGATGATTCGCCAATGCCCGCGCGATGGAAACGCGTTGCTGCTCGCCGCCCGATAGTTGAGAAACCGCCGCCTTGGAACGGTGGCCGACATCCAGTGCCGCTAACAATTCTTGTGCGCGGATACGGGAGTCTGTATTCGAGACTCCCGCTAACATTGGTAGCAGAGCCACATTGTCGGTCACATCCAGGAATGGAATAAGGTAGGGCGCTTGAAAGATGAAACCGATGCGGTCGCGGCGCAGGGTACGCAAGTCTTCAATCTTCCACTGCTCGTCGAAGATTGTTTGACCGCCCAACGTCATGCGTCCTGCGGTAGGTTCAATCACGGCGCCCAAACATTTGAGCAAGGTGCTCTTGCCTGAGCCGCTGGGGCCAACGAGCCCCACCACTTCACCCGGCCAGATGGTCATGTCCACACCTTTGAGCGCATCCACGGCGGTATCACCTTCGCCGTAGCGCTTCTTCAAATTCTCGATATGGATGGCGGGTTCGCTCATCTCACCCCCCAATCGCCGTTGCAGGGTCGATGCGCAATGCGGCACGAATCGCAAAGACACTGGCCAGTGCACACATGAGCATCACCAGAAAGAAACCCAAGATGGCATCGCCCGACAGTAGCAGTACGTACTTGGGAAACAAAGGCGCCCAAAATGTCGCCGACAACTTGCCAACCAAGAAACCAATCAAGCCAAGCCCCAAAGCCTGCTGCAGAATCATGCCGCTGATGGTGCTGTTAGTCGCTCCGATCAGTTTGAGTACGGCGATCTCGCGCACCTTGTTCATGGTCATCGTGAAGATAATGAAGGCAACGATGGCCGCGCTGACGATGGCGAGGATAACGAGGAACATGAATATCTGTTTGGATGAAGTGGCGATCAAGCGCGCCACTAATATCTCGTCCATCTGATCCTTGGAATAGGCTTGCAGATGTTTCCAGCGCACGATCTGTTCAGATACAGCCTCTTCGCTTCCTTGCACAGTGCGCACCAACACGGCATTCACGAAGCGGCTGGCGGTCTGGCTGGCTTGTATCGCCTCCAGCAATCCCGGAACACCGGGACGATTGAAGGCGGGGTTCGCAGCGGTACGCGCACGTTCATTGACAAGCGAATCGTTATCTTTGAGGAACTGCACTTCCTGTGCGTCTTTCAGTGGGATGAAGATCATCGGATCGCCACCGGAGGAAACCATGCGGCGCGTCAACCCTACAACGGTATATTCGTGACGACGAATAGTGACGGTGTCACCCACGACAAGTCCGGTTTTGATGTCAGCCAACGCTTCATAGTGCGAACGGGTGATCGGGCGACCTGCTACAAGATATGCTGGCTCACCCGGCTTACCCGTTTCGAACCCCACCACCATCACGCGTATCTCTTTGCTGTTATGACGTATCTGCATGGTCAGATAAGTCACATTGCCCGCTTCCCGTATGCCCGGCATGCCCAACAAATCTTTAGCCACATCATCATGCACGCTGGAGGGTTCGGCATACGGCCCCAAGGTGTCCTGCTGCACCACCCACAGATCAGCCCCCGCGTTCTCGATCAGCACACGCGCATCATCCACCATGCCGCGATACACCCCCGCCATGGTCAGCGTCACTCCGATCAGCAAACCCAAACCGATGCCGGTGAATACGAATTTCCCCCAACCATGCAAGATGTCGCGGCTCGCCAAGTTGATCACGACTTAGCCTTTTACCAGCGCTGATACGGCTTTGACTTTGAGACCCTCGCGCATGGCTTGTTGGCTATACACGATCACCTCATCACCCTCTTCCAGTCCATCCAATATCTGAGTCCGACCATCCATCGTAGAGAGACCAATCTTGACGGGCTTGAAAACCACCTCGCCCTTCTGCAAGACCCACACGCCACTCACTTTATCCACTCGTTTGACGGCAGCACTAGGAATACTGTGCGCGTCATTCAAGTCGGGCAACTTGAGCGTAACTTCCGCATATTCACCAATACTGGCATTTGCATTTAAAAGTGTCACATTGACGATGCGTTCTTCAGTCACTGCATCGCTCACCATGTCGATACGAACCACATTACCTGCGAACAGGGTATGCGCCTGTGATCGCAGCACGACCTCGGCCACTTGGCCGACACGCACCAATCCGGCTTGTTGTTGCGGGATGCGCGTTTCCACCCACAGACTATTCGGATCGACCACCTGAATAACGACCTGCCCGCCAATTACCGTGCTACCCGGCTCCGCCAACCTGACTGCAACGACACCATTGATAGGGCTGATCAAACGCGTCTGCGCACGCGCCTTGCCGATGCCGCGCGCATCAGCCTGTGCTCTTGCATGCTCATCGCGGGCGATAGCGAGATTCGCCGAAGCAGCAGCCAACGCCGAAGCGGCAGCGTTCTTTTCGTGCAACTTCGCATCGAACATCTCTTGACTGACAAAGCCACTTTTTCGCAATTCCTGATAACGGGTTGCAGTGGCGGTGTTGGTTTTTAGACGACTTTGCGCTTCACTCTCTTGCGCAAGCACCGCTTGGATTGCACTCGCCGTTTTCTCGACCACGCGCTGGCTACCCGCCAATTTATCATCAAGATCGACAGGGTCCATTTCGGCCAAGACTTGCCCCGCAACAACCTTGTCCCCCTGATCAAAAAACACGTTTTTGACTCGACTCGTGATGGTGGGTGCCAGGTTGTAACTGTGTCTAGCTTTCACCGTGCCGATGCCGAACACCTCATTGCTCAGATTGCCGATGTAAATTTTTTCGACGGTGACTTTTACAGGTGCAAGCGGTCCTTGGGTCAACACGACCCACGCAAAGATTGCAAACAATCCGATCCCGATAGCTATAAATTTGATGTTTTTCCGAAACATTGAAAGTTACGCAAGTAAGTAATCGATTGCTATCTTAGTTGAGATGGGGAGGTAACACAACCAATACTACGGCGCTGTGTTTACCAGCGATTGTTAACCAGGCTTTCCGTCAGCACGGGGACTCCAAAATGCAGGTAGATAGCGCCATACCCACGGTGAAAAGCAGGCCAACCAACCCAGCGCTGAAATGACATACCAGACGTAGCCATTTTGCAGTGGCACCACATCCGGCATCACTCGCATCAATGTTACTAACTGAATGCCAAGGAACATCAGTTTGAGCGAAGTGCCAATCTCGAACTTTAGCCCAGAATGGCCGAGTGTGACGCGTGTGCCCATCCCTATCATCAAGGTGGCGTAGCAGCCGATGGTGAGCGCATGCAGTGGAGCCAATGCCAAAATAGATATTTCACTAATGAAGTCGACGAAACTTTGCGCGGTGAAAAGTAGCATGGCGATGCCCATCCACGCGAAACCAACATGCAGCACCGCCAATAGCGGATTGCTTAGGCTACGGCGGAAGCCCCATAAGTAGCTCAGATACAGCGCAGATGCCGCAATCGGTGCATCGCACAACCATAACCAATTCGTCATTCCTGCAAATGACAACGCGCCATGCACGACGCTCCCCGCCAACATCGTCCACCACGGCCAGAAGGGACGCGGCACATCGTGTTGTGACAAGGCATTGCTGGTGAAAAATGGAATCATGCGGTGCGCGACACTGGCAAAAAGCGGCAAGAGGAAGAACCACAATCCGCTGTGAATGGAGTAGCTCAGGAAGGCATATTCATCGGTGAGCAGCCAGCCCATAAAACTTGCCAGACCACACCATCCCAGCGCAAGCGCGATGGTCAATACGATGGGGTGACGCTTGTCGCTGGGACGTGTATCCAACAATACGCGCACCAAGGCATAGAGTGCGACGGCCCATCCAGCCAGGGAAGATGCGACTGCAACAACAGAGATCGCCGCACTGAAGATCATGCCAACATAGAACAACACAGCACCAAGGAACATCAATCCGAATGCAGTGACATAAAGCTTGGGTGGAATTTCTTTGCCTGCCATCCAGCGAGGAAAAGTTGTCATCAAAAATCCGAACATAAAAAACGGCAACAAGCTGTAACTCATCAGAAAGACGTGCGCAGCACTCGGTGCGAAAGCCCAACTGAGTGGCTGGCCGACGATGCCGTAGCGCGTCGCCAGTTCCAACGTCCACCACAGCATGGCGGCGATGGCTTGCAATGCACCACCGAAAAACATGACGCGATGAGGAGCGGCGGTAAAATCTTTCAGCATAGTTTATTTATGTCATAAAAAAGCCCACCTGAAATAACTTCCAAGTGGGCCTCAACTTTCTTGCTAAATCAATTATCCGAAACTGCTGGCTGCATGGCGCGCTTCTCGCCCTTGCCGATGGTTAGCAGATCCCACACCAGCAGGATGAAACCGACGGTGAACATCGCGCCGAATACTTCGCGCCACCACATGCCCTGCACGAACCACGGGTGCGCCTGCGCGGCGAAGTAGCCGATCCAGGTGGAGCCTTCGATAGCGCGTTCGATCTGTGACTGCACGTAACCCGATATCAGCATGGCGACGGTCATGCCCACCATGCCGAGGTTGAGCAGGCCCAGCGACCACTTCCATTTCCAGCCGTTGCCCGGCAGATCACCCGACATCCATACGTCGCCGCGCCACTTCTGCACCGCGAGATAGAACATGGCGATGATGATGGTGGCGTAGGCACCGAAGAAGGCGAGGTGACCGTGTGAAGCCGACCATTGTGTTCCGTGGGTATACAGGTTGATCTGCGGCAGGGTGTGCATGAAGCCCCATACGCCCGCGCCGAAAAAGTTTCCGAAGGCGTGCGCGATCAGCCAGGCCATGGTCGGATGGTTGGAGTTCTTGGCATGGCGTGCGCCCGCGTCGAACACCGCATGCACCACCATTGCCACCAGCGGGATCGGTTCCAGCGCGGAGAAGAAGCCGCCGATGCTGAACCAGTATTCAGGCGTGCCAATCCAGAAATAGTGGTGACCCAGACCGAGGATGCCGGAACCGAACATCAGCGCCACTTCGATGTACAGCCAGGTCTCGACGATCTTGCGGCGCACACCCAGCACCTTCATCAGACCGTAGGCCATGATGCAGGCGACCATCACTTCCCAAGTCGCTTCCACCCACAGATGGATCACCCACCACCACCAGTATTGATCGATGGAGATGTTGGTGGTGTAGAACATGCCGGCCAGATAGATGCCGAACAGCGCCAACATATCCAGCACCAACACTCCGGCGATACCGGTGTAGCGACCTTTGGAGAATGTGGCGGCGACATTGAAGAACACCACCAGCACACTCACCACGATGCCGATGTCGGCCCAGCGCGGTGCCTCGATGTATTCGCGCCCTTCGTTGATCAGCCAGAGCGAGGACTCCTTGCCCGGGCCGATCTGCACGAACAGATAGACCAGCACCACCACGGTGACAGCCGCAGTCAGCACCCAGAAGATGACATTGCCCAGCTTGAGGCCGACCACCTCATGCTGTGATTCCTCTTCCAGCAGCCAGTACACCGAGCCGAGGAAGCCGTACAGCATCCAGACCACCAGCGCGTTGATATGCACCATGCGGTTGACGCTGAAATCGAGCACACCGTAGAGGAAATCGGGGTACAGGTATTGCAGTCCGGAGAGCAGGCCGAACAATATCTGTGCGCCGAACAACACAATCGCCACGGTGAAATATTTCACCGCCAGTTTCTGCCCACCGTTCAGGTTGGCGCTGTCACATATTCCCAGTGTAGCCATGATCAATTCTCCTGTTCGATAGGTTTGAAGTTATAGGGGAAACCGTTGGTGTCGATGCTGGACATCCATTTCAGGAAGGCCACCACGCCGCGCGCTTCCTCATCGGTGATATCCAGTTTCGGCATGCGGCGACCAATGCTGTTGTGCAGCTTGTCGGAAGGATCCTTGATGAACGCCAACATCTGCTCCTCGCGTATCTCCTTGGTGCCCCAGTACTGGTCCAGCCAGGCCTTGGTCAGGTCGGGTGCGTAGTAGGCACCGTTGCCGAGCAGGGTGTGGCAGTTCATGCAGTTCTTGGATTGAGTGGTCAGCTTACCCAGCTTGACCAGCGCCTCGGCCTCTTCTTCGTTCAGTTCCTTGCCGAACAGCGGTTCTTTCACCCCGATCACCGGCACCTGCACGCGGCGTTGTTCGTCGAACTTGTATTCGATGCGGTGGTTGATGACGGAATAAGCCGGCACCCGTTTTGATCCCGTAGATATTTGCGGAATCGTGTCCATCGTCAATAAGATCAACGCGACGAACGAGCCGCCGGTGACCCAGATGGCCGTCTTGCGCCAGAATGATTCAGATGCCCACCACTGACTTGTCGCCATGGTTTTCTCCCTTACTCAACGTTAAAAATCTTTAATCGGCATCGGCTCCACCTCAACACGCTCTGAGGCATGTGTGCCTACGCACAAATGCCAGATCGCATGAGGTGCGAGCAGATACCCCACCAACATGAATGCCACGATGACTGTCCAAAAAGGATGTTTCAGAAGATTGGCTGCATCAGCTAGAAAGAGTGTGGAGATGAGCAGCCCTGCATAGGAAAGATAGGCCAAGGGCATCAGGCGCTTATCGCCCTTGAGACGCGAAAAGGCGAATAGCAGTGCATACAACGCCCCCAACATAATGACCATCGCGGATGTGAAGAAGATGGTGAAGAAATTGCCCAGTTCGGCGGGTTCGATCATGAGGCTCCCTATTTTTCGGACGGCGGATGCAGTCTCCGCGCTTTAAAAGATTCTTATTGTGAGAATGTATTACTTTTATAGAAAACATTCAACAATAATGAATTTATCTAATGTGGCCTGTCGGGGGCTCTGAGGAGCTGTTTACAGAGGAGGGTGGGGCGAAATAAGTAGTCTGTGCAACATTACTCATAAGTCGGAAATTTGGGCGGCACTTGGCGTTCTTCTCTTTCCGGTTGAGTGCCTGAGAGCGATGCACATCGCGGGATGTGGGAGGCATCTTCAGCGGGCGATTGGTAACGGTGAGTATCCATCGCGCGGTAAACCGCGCCCCCACAAGGGAATGCGGTGTCTGGGTTTCCGCGACTAGGGAATGTCGCCAAAATTACTGACTGCTGTGTAATGGGAGCGGCACAAGGGTGCCAGTGATGCCAGTGCAGTGTTGCATGCTATGTGGAACTTATACCATCGGCTAACGCTGCAAGGTCGGGTTTGAGCGTGTGTTGTTGGTGCTTCAGCACCTTACCCCCGCAGGGGGCAAGAACCTCATCGAGGCAACCACGGCCACTTCTTGCCGGTGTAACCCGACATGTCGGGCTAAAGCCCGACCTTACAAGGGGTTCCGCATAAGTGCCGTCAAGATTGCAGCACTAGCCCTTTGCGAGGGAATGGCGGGATCTACCGTGCCGCTCAGAAGCGGTAGCTCATCGTGCCCCATAAATGCGGATTGCGGTCTGCGGAATCCGATTGTGGTTTTCCGCCATGGGTGCGCCAAGCCAGGCTGGCATCCGCGCTCCACGGGCCGGTGCTGTAGCGCAGGCCCAGGCCCGAGCCTGCGAGGCTGCGCGTGTTGTTTGTTACTGCTGGGGTGATGCGGCCAGCATCGGCATTGACCTTCACCTTCCCGGTGTCGTGAAAGACATACGGCGAGAAATCTCCCATCTGGTAGCGTGCCTCAAGCTGGATGAACCAGCCGGCGTCGCCATTGCCCTCACCGTTAGGATATGCGCGCACACCGCTGGCACCGCCCAGACTGAAACTTTCCGAGCTATCCAGATTCTTGCCCGCCCATTGCGCCGACGCACGGCCAAATAGACTCAGGTTGGCCATCGGCGTGGCCTGCATACGCGCGAGATCGAGATTCCACTTGTCGAAACGCCCGCGTGTGTCAGTGTTGCTGGCGCGGTCGGCTGCTTCGAGCGCCGCATCCAGTGATAGCCGGCCTGGCGTGTAAGCCAGCGTGCCGTAGCTGATACCGCCACCACCGAGTGTGTCGCGCTGATCAAACTGCACGCTGATGGGCAGACTGTTGCTGGATTTATCGTTGCTGGTGCCGACGGCATCTTGTCGATCATTGAGCTTCTTGTGCTGCCAAGACGCACCCAGCGTGATGTTGGCCTTTTGCGAACGAACCAGCGGGTAAGAGAGGCCCGCGCTTGTCACTTTTGCCGTGCCATGAGATTGCAGATTGGCAAAATCCTTGGCCAGCTGGTAATAGGTATGGGCATAGCCCACGCTGCCACGCAGGCCGGAGACACCCAACGGCAAGCTGTAGCCGAGGTTGCCCAGCCACATGCCTTCTTCCGACGCCAAGCTCTTCACGGTAATCTGGTCGCCCAGGGTGAAGGGGCTGTCAAACTGCACATTGGCGCGCAGGCGATGTTCGCCGGTGTAGCGATTGCCGTGATTGTCCAGCCCCACATCGCCGGTGACCATGGGCTCGCGCGACACATTTACCACCAAATCGCCCGTGCCTACTTCCTGGCCGGGACGAATCAGCGGCGCAGTCTTTATGCCGGGCTGGTCGTCGAGAATCAAAGTGGCGCGTTCCAATTGGGCGGATTCGATCACCGCACCGGAGGGCAAGCCACCGAGAAATTGCTGAGCACGTGGCGCGAGGTCGGCATCTCCGGTGGCGCTGACCTTGCCGAAGCGACCTTCGACGATGTTAATGTGCAGAACGCCGTCGGTGAGCGTTTGCGCGGGCAGGAAGGCGCGAGCGAATGGGTAGCCGTGGCTGCGGTAGTGCTCGCCGATCTTGGCAGTGAGGCCGCGCAGTCCGGCGAGGTCGTAAGGCCTGCCGAGCACGTCGCCGAGCACGGCGAGCAAGGTAGCCTCGGAAAATACACTGTTGCCCCCCAAATGCAGGCTGTTGATGGTGACCTGCTGACCGCCGGGCAGGGTGATTTCATCCGCCGGAGGCTGAACCGTAACCCCGGCTGCGGGGCGCGGGGCTTGCAGTGTCGGCGGCAGCGTCTGTTGCAGGGTCTGCCCGGCGTCGGGGGCGGTTTGCGCCTGCGACGGTGCGGGGATGGCAAGTCCCAGGCTGAGGGCCAGCGGAGTGAGGCGTGAGAGAAGATTGAGCTTCATGGAGTTAGCATTCCTGTGGTTCATCAGTTGCTATTGCGACCGTTGTTTTGTGCGGCGTTGTCGTTTTGGCTTCCGGTACTGCTGATCTGGCGACCGTTGTTGATGCCGCCAGCTACGACGAAAATTTTCATGAAGCCGGCGGAGTTGCGTCCCGCACTGTCATTGGGCGGATTGCCTTCGCTTGAGTCGCCAGTGCCGCTACTGTTCTCGCTGCCGCCTGTACTCCCCGCGCTGCCCCCCGATTCGCCGGGAACATCAACAAAGGTGATGCCGCCGGTGTTCGTGGTTTGTTGTTGAGGGGGTGGTGTCGCGGATGGTTGCGCGATGATCGGAATCAATGCCACGGATTGGGCGACGTTGACGGCCGGGTTGTCTGGCGGCGTGACGGTTAGTATGCCGTCGATGACGCTGACAAGGTAATTGTCGTTCGCCAAGGTGCCTTGTCCGATGGGGTAGGTTCCAGCGTTCTCTCCGGTTGCGCGAGCCAAGCTACCTACAAGCAAGTCGTTACCCAGCAGAGTGCTACCGTTGGTGAGTTGCCAAGTCAGCACCGGATCGGTCTGACCTACGGTTTTGTTCTGGGCATCCGCCGTCACCGTGATCGGACGCTGGTCGATGGTCAGGGTGCCGTTTTGTTTGGTGATCAGGTAATTGCCGTTGGTCAGGGCGGTGGCGTCGATGGTGTAGCTGTTGACGTTTTCGCCTGCGGCACGGGTGAGTGCGCCAGTCAGGCTGTCGCTGCCGACCAGGCTGCCGGTGGTGATCGCATAGGTCAGCGTCGGATCAGGGTCGCCATAGACCTTGCTCTTGGCATCCGCCGTCACCGTGATCGGACGCTGGCTGATGGTCAGCGTGCCGTTCTGTTTGGTGATCAGATAGTTGCCGTTGCTCAGGGCGGAGGCATCGATGGTGTAGGTGTCGACGTTCTCGCCGGTGGCACGGGTGAGTGCGCCCGTCAGGCTGTCGCTGCCGACCAGGTTGCCGGTCGTGACCGCATAGGTCAGTGCCGGATCGGCATCGCCGTAGACCTTGCTCTTGGCATCAGCCGTCACCGTGATTGGACGCTGGCTAATGGTCAGCGGTGCATAGGTATTGTTCAGTGTCGGCAGCTGGTAGTTGCTCGCCAAACCGCCCGTGCCGTTCGCCAGGGTGATGGTGCTGATGTACTTGTTGGCTGTGGTGACGTTCGCGTCACTGGCGGTGGCGCCGCTGTACGTCAGCGACTCGCCGGTGATGCCGGTATCTATCGTAACCTGGCTGCCCGTCAGTGCCGTTGAGCCGTTGTAGGTCTTGCTGGCCGAAAGGCTGACCGTCTTCGGCGTAATGGTGAAGCTGCCGGCGGTGTTGCCCGTGCCAGCCACGGCAAAGTGGGCATTCAAGAACGCCACCGAGATGTCGCTGTACGTGCCGGCATTGCGAAAACCGGTCACCGGGCTGCCGTTGTATTCAAACCGGTAGTCAGTGCCGAGCGTCAGGCCACTGTAGCTGTTGCCAAAAATGCTGCTCGACGTCCAGGAATCGCCGAGCAGGTAATCGCTGCCCTTGTAGATGAGTGGCGTGCCGACTCCAACCGTGCCCAACGTGTAGCTCAAGGTGGTTATGGTGCTTGCGCCAATGACCCAGGTTGACGTATAGCCGCCCACGCCGTCATAAGTCCAGACCAGTTGCGGGGTCATGCTGGTCAGGTTGCTATCTTGCTGGATGTCCCAGTTGCCGCCGCTGCTGCCAAAAGTTGTGATGTCCTGCATCTGAACTGTGGTTTTGCCGGTGCCGCCCGAAGAACTTGTCTGTCCGGATGTGGTTGTGTCCCAAAAACTATTGCTAACCGTGCCGCCGTTTCCCACCAGCCCACCAATGTAGGAACTCCCGTTTACGCTGCCCGTGGAATAGCTATTGCTGACCGTACCCGCATTAGCCCCCACCAGCCCACCTACTACAGTTAGCCCACTCACAGTACCCGTGGCGTAGCTGTTGGTGACCAGGCCAATGTTATCTCCCACCAGACCTCCGACGTTGTAGCCCGCCCCGCCAATCACATTGCTTGTCGCGTAACTGTTGCTGACCGTACCCGCATTAGCCCCCACGAGAGCACCGACCAAACCCCATCCGCTTATGCTACCGCTCACAAGTCCCACGTTCTGAATTGAAGATCCTGCGTTCACATATCCAAACAGACCGATGTAAGCGTTCGATGGGCGGGTGATGGTAAGGTTGCTTATGGTGTGGCCCATACCATCGAAAGTACCGGTGAACTGGTTGGCGTCATCGCCAATGGGCGCAAAGCCCTTGCTGCCCCACATCCCGGAAGGGGTACTCGTACCATTTGTCGCTGTGGCATCGATGTTGACCGCCAGCGTGTAGTTCGCCGTCAGATTCATCGCCATCAACTGAAGTTGATGCGCGTTGGTGATGGTGGTGCTGTGCTCCATGCGCAAGAAGGGCCGGGTGTAGCCATCCACCATGTACCACGTGTTGGCGAAATCGAAGCCGATCCAGGTGTCGATTCCATTGAATGTGCCGTAGGTATGTCTACCAGCAACATACTCGCCGAGGTTGTACGGGCTTCGGGTGGCATCGAGGGCGAATACCTCGTTGCTGAGGTTGCCCCCCCCTATGCCAGCAGTTTTTCCGCTGGTGATGGCATCCCAGAAACTGTTGGTGATCGTGCCAGCATTATTTTGGCCGATCAAACCACCTACATTGGCGCCAACACCGGTGACGCTGCCGGTGGAATAGGTGTTCTGAATTGATCCCTGGTTGGACCCCACCAGACCGCCTGCATTGGCAGTTGTTAGGTGGGCCGAATTGATCGCCCCCGTTGCGTAACTGTTACTGATCGTCCCGCTACTCGATCCCGCGAGTCCGCCGAGGTCGTGGTTACCGGTTACGCTACCTGCTGCATAACTGCTGCTGATGCTGCCGGTACCGCTGTTAGAACCCACCAAGCCGCCCATGTATGCGTTTCCGCTGACGTTGCCAGTTGCATGGCTCGTGTTGATGGTGCCATCATTGACGCCCACCAATCCGCCGGCATTAACGTACCCGTTGATGACTACAGCTGCATTGCTTCCAGTCACCGTACCAGTGTTGAGTCCCACCAATCCACCGGCTTCGAAATTGCCGCTCAGAGTGCCCGTAGCATAGCTGTTATCAATCGTTCCTAGATTCTTCCCAACCAACCCGCCAACCACGCTTGAGCCACTCACACTGCCGTTGGCGTAACTATCGTGAATGCCAAAACCAGAATAGCCATTCTCACCGATCAGTCCGCCAACAGAACTACCCGTCGCCGTGACATTTCCAGTTGCGTAGTTATTGGCGGCATTACTACCGCCATAGGTTGAACCGATTAGACCGCCGATGGTATTTGCGCCCGCCACGGTGCTGCTCGCGTGGTTGCTGTTAAACGACATGGTATTGAGATAGCCCACCATCCCGCCAACTTGATCTCGTCCGGTAACTTGGCCGGTCACAGAGTTATTGCTGGCTGTCCCAAGGGTGGCGTGTCCGACCAGCGCCCCCACCCAGTCTTGACCAGTGATGGCAACATTGGTCAGCGCGACATTGTTGATGGTGGCGCTTTCTGAGACGCCGAATAGACCGACATAGTCTGTGGTTGGTCGATTGATCGTAAGAGCGGTAATGGTGTGGTTCTGTCCATCAAAAGCACCCGAGAATTTTGTGGCGGCGCTCCCAACCGGCACAAAGCCGGCACTACCCCATACCGAGCTGTTATTACCGGTGGCAGTGACATCAATGTTGGCTGCCAGTGTGTAGCTTGCGCCGCGGTCCAGCGCCATCAACTGCAACTGCTCGGGGGTGCTAATCACCGTGCGGTATTCCGAGGCCAGCATCGGCCGCGTGCCATCGCCCTCTGTGCCAGCGCTGTTCAAACTGCCGTCGCCGTTGACGATCACCCAGTCGTTGCTGCCGGGCGTGGTGGTGAAGTTGAAGCCGACGAAGCTTGCGGCCTTGCGCATGTTGGCGGTGGTCAGGCCCTGGACGATGTTCAGGCCACCGTTATTGAAATTCCAACCGGGCAGAGCGCCAGCAAGGTCGCTATTCCAGTAGCTGTTGTTGATGTTGGCATAAGCGTTATTGCCACCGACCAAGGCCCCGACATAGGTACTTCCACTGCTCACCGTGCTCGAGCTGTAGCTGCGGTTAATCGTGCCGTAGTTGTAGCCCACCAATCCCCCGGCCCAGCTCCAGCCATTACTGACAGTCGCCGTGGTATAGCTGTTTTCGATCGTAGCGGTGTTGTCACCCACCAGGCCGCCTGTCGAGGCGTTGCCAACGCCGGTGACCGTGCCGGAGAAGCGACTGCCGATGAGCATTCCGGCCCCCGCGTTGTAGCCCACCAAGCCACCGGCACTATTACCTGATGCGCCGGTGACGGAGCCTATGGCGCTGCTGGCACTGATGGTGCCTATGTTGGTTCCAGCGATGGCGCCGATGTTGCGATAGCCAGACACGCTGACATTGTCGAGCACCAGCTGGTTGATAAGGCCGGAGCCTCCGATATAACCAAACATGCCCCCAACCCAATCATTCCCCGGTTGCGGGCCTATTATCGTCAGGTCGCTGATGACATGTCCCAGGCCCTGCAACTCGCCATTGAAGAATGCGTTGTGATCGCCCAACGGTTTGAAACCGGCGCCGCTACTCCAGCCCGCAGTGGCCGAGGCATCGATATCAGCGCCCAGCGCGTAGCGACCGGTCAGGTTGCCATTGATGCCCTGCAAGTCGGTGCCACTGGTGCTGCCGGCAGCGCCCAAGCTGGTGAGCACGGTGTAATCGAGCGCTGTGCCATTGCTGCCGAGCTTGGTGCTGAAGTTTTGCCCAGCCTGCAAGTTGATGGGGGCGTTGATGGTGTAGGTGGCGGTGTTATTGAGTGCCGCAGCACCTTGGCCGTACTGCAATACCAGCTTGCCCGTCGCGCCCGAGGCGGTGATGCTTTGGTTGATGGCGATGTTGCGGTAGGCGTTCAGCGTCAGGGTGTTGTTCGCGCTCCAGCTTACGGCATCATTCACAAAAATGTCGCCGTTGCTGCCGTTGGCGCCAAATTGTTCGGTCGCGCTATCAGTGCCCGTCACCGTTTGGATGGTGACGCTGTTGCTACCCAGCAAGGTGCCGAGCGCGCTACCGGTGATGTCGCCGCCCGTGGCCGCCACTTTGAAATCTACCGGATCGATTAGCCATAGTCCGGTTTTGCCATTTGCGGCGGCGGTGGTAATAGCCACCCCATCGGCAAACGATACTTTTGCGGCACTGGTTTCGATGAATCCGCCGTCCCCGCCGTTGGGGGCGCTGGCATCAAGCGTGCCGCCCACATTCACTTGGCCGTTCTGCATGTCGCCCATCAGATAGATCTGACCGCTTTCACCGGTCGCCAAGGTCTGCGCTTCGGTGATGCCGGTGTGGTTGATGCCTGTTGTGGCCAGCAGGCTGGCTGATTTGGCGGTGAGGTAGACCAAGCCGCCGTCGGCTTTGATAGCGCCGCCTTGTTCGATCAGCGCATCAATCGCGCCTTGCTCGACTTGAATCTTGACCGGCCCGCCCAAGTCGAGCGTGACCTTGCTGCCCGCGCCGAGTAACACGTTGCCGACATTTGCAGTCAGGCTGCCGTCGTTGGTGATTTTCGCGGCGATCAGCGCAATGGTGCCGCCATTCGCGGCGATGATGTTGCCTTGATTGATGATGGCGTTGCTGCTGGCACCTTCAAACTGGTAATTCCCCGCCATGAAGTCGGCGGTGGTCATGTTGAGCGTGGAAGCGACGATGCCGCCCACATTCACCTGGGCCGTGGGCGTGAACAGCACGCCGTTGGGGTTGAGCAAAAACACCTGACCATTGGCATTCAACGCGCCCTGAATCACGGACACATCCGACCCCAGCACACGGTTCATCGCCACGCTGCTGGCAGAGGGCTGCACGAAATTTACCGTGTTGCCCGCGCCGATGCTGAAGCTTTGCCAGTCCGCCGCCATTTTTGCGGTGGTCTGGTTGATGGTCATCACGTTGGCGCTTTGGCTGATGGTTCCAGCTCCGCCTACGATTTGTCCTCCCGTCGGGAGATCGGCTGCCAGCACCGTGCCTGTCATGAATAATGCACTCACTGTCGCCGTCAGCGAACGACCCGCGCGGCTTTTTTTGCCATTGGCTTTGGTGTTTTCTGCCACCGCCACAAAGGTGTTGGTGAGGCTACTCCAGACAAGGCGGTAGGTGTGGTTGAGTGAGGCGCGTTTCATGTAGTGCTCCAAGTGTTCTGGTCAGGTGCGGGCGATTGAACCACACTCGAAAATAGATTTATTTCGAAGTATTACAGGGGGAAGTGCAATGTCCCTTCCCCCTTGCAGGGGGAGGGCTAGGGAGGGGGTAGAAATGCTGGAGTTCACGAAGTCTACCCCCATCCTAAAGCCCCCTCGCTACGCTCTCCCCCTCTGCAAGGGGAAGGAACTGGTTTTGCTCTAATGAATAATTCGGGTTTATGGTTGCGCCTGGTCTCGCCTTGGCCTTACGATGCCGCCCATGTTTCCATTCATTCGATTCTTCCTGATTTTCCTGTCTGGTTCGCTGTTTGGCACGGCTGCATGGTGCGATGACCTCATCGTCGCACGCGATGTGCTGGTTGATCCGACCGGCACGCTCTCGATTCAGGAGGTGGTTCAAGCTGACTTCAAGCCCGGCGGCAAGATGTTGTCCGAGGGCTATACCGATTCCGTGCATTGGATACGTTTGCGCGTCCGCGCCCCCTCTGATGGCGGGGCTGTCGAGTTGCGCATCCGTCCGTCCATACTCGACGAGGTGCGCTTGTATGAGGCGGATTCGACTGCGCCGGACGGCTGGCGCACCGATGTCACGGGGGATCGCCATGCCTTTGGCGAGCGCACACGGGTTGCCGTGACCCTAGGGTTTGTGGTGCATCCGCAAGCCCCGCAAAGCACCTATTACCTGCGCCTGCAGACAGCCAGCACTTCGCTGCTTAAAGTCGAGGCGCTCACCCCGCGCGAGGCAAGTCGCCAGGATTTGGGATTGCATCTGTTTCAGGTGTTTTATCTTGCGGTGATGCTAGGGATGTTGCTCTGGGTGTTGCACGACTACAGCGTTAACCGCGAGTCATTGACGGTGTGGTTCGTGATTTACCAGATTAGCTACATTGCGTTTGATCTTGCGGTGATGGGTTATTTGGCACCGTTCTTACCCGATTCGATACTCGGCTCGACTGATTTGATCACCAGTTTGTGCGTGATTTCTACGGTGTTTTTGGGAATCGTGTTTCATTATCGGCTGTTTCGTCTGTATGAACCGCCGCGTTATATGTTGAACTTGCTCGTCGGCTTGATGCTGGCTTATCCGTTCCTGCTGATCGGGCTGCTGTCTGGATACACCCGCATGGCCTTGCAGATCAATGCCATCATGGTTCTGCTGTGGGCTATTCTGCTTATTTTTCTGTCGTGGAATACGCGCAAAGAATCTGTCCCTAGCCGTCGCACGCTACGCATTATTTTCGGACTGCAGAATTTGTCTCTGCTGATTTCCATGCTGCCCCTGCTGGGCGTGGCTGAAATTATCGGCTGGGGGTTATATGCGGCGATCACCCATGGGCTGATATCTGGCTTGCTGATGTTTTCCATTCTGCATATGCGCGCACGCAAGATCCAGCGGAATGGCCAGCTGGCTGAACTCGCATTAGAGGTGTCCAGACGGGAGCTTAAACTTGAGCGTGCGATGAAAGAGGAACAAAGCAGCTTGGTTGCGATGCTGACGCATGAAATTAAAACACCGCTCGCCGTGGTACGCATGGCCATGGGGTCGGCAACTTTCAACAACAAGGCCAAGCCCCTTGTCGAACGGGCTGTGAGTGATATGAGCAAGATCATCGATCGTTGTCAGCAGGTAGATCAGCTAGAGCAGAACCGGCTGACTGTGCGCATTCAAACCTGCAACGTCGATGACCTATTGCGCCAGTTATGCGCAAGAAGCGAGGCGCCAACGCGGATTAGCGTCAATGTCGATAAGATGCAGTCCATCACCACCGATTTGCAACTGGTAAGCATTATTTTGTCCAACCTGATCAGCAATGCATGCAAATACGCCGCGCCCGGAACCCCTATTCAGATTCATGTTGCCCCGGCAATGCGAGACGCGCAGGCAGGTGCAACCATTAATGTTGTGAATGAGGCGGGGGGTGCTGGCCTGCCGGATGCGACGCGGGTGTTCGAAAAGTTTTATCGCAGCGCCGGCGCCCACAAGCAGTCAGGTTCCGGGTTGGGGCTTTATCTTGCCCGTAGTCTGGCAAAGTTGTTGAATGGCGACCTCACCTATGCCAACAAAAATAATCAAGCGAGTTTTACATTATGGCTACCCGCCTGAACATTATCGTGGTGGAAGACCACGATGCACTGCGCGAACTCACGGTCGACGCGTTGCGCGAACAAGGACATCAAGTGGTTGGGGGTGATTGCGCGGAAGCATTGGTCGATCTAACGGACATGCATGCTGACCTGATGGTCATCGATCTTAATCTGCCCGGCGAAGACGGCATCAGCCTGTCCAGACGCTTGCGTAGCATAAATCCCGGTATTGGCATCATTATGCTGACTGCGCGCGGCTCTCTTGCCGAGAAAATGGAAGGCTACGAAAGCGGCGCAGATATCTACCTCACCAAACCTGTGTCAAGCGATGAGCTCGGCGCTGCCGTGATGGCGCTCGCACGACGGTTGGGCCATTCGATCCACCCTCCATCGACGCTTAAACTCAATAAGAGCAAATTGAGTTTGCAAGGCGACGATGGGGAAGTCGCCTTATCAGTGAATGAGGTGAAGTTGTTGGCCGCCTTTGCCTATGCTCCAGAACATCGGCTGGAAAATTGGGAGGTTATCCAAGTGCTAGGCAAGAGCTTGGATCAGAACACTAAATCCAGTCTAGTGGTGCAAATCACCCGATTGCGAAAAAAACTCACCCAAGCAGGATGCGACAACAAGTCCATACGGTCGATTCGCGGATTTGGTTATCAGTTATGCGTTAAGGTTAACTTGGTTTAGACAGAAACCACCATGGCAAACAAATTACGATGGGCCGTCTCTTGTGACACGTACTTAATTCTGGAGGCGCGACCCAGAGTCGAACTGGGCTAACCGGATTTGCAATCCGGGGCATAACCGCTTTGCTATCGCGCCGTGCCGGAAAACACTGGCCTGAAATGATTGAGGGAAAGCTTGAATGCTTTCCCTCAGATTTGGAGCGGGAGAAGAGGCTCGAACTCTCGACCTATACCTTGGCAAGGTATCGCTCTACCAACTGAGCTACTCCCGCGAAACGAGTTGCGCATTATAGGGATATTCAAATCGCTGTCAATAATTCCGCAAAAATATTTTTTAAAGATTTGTTTCCGTACGGAACAGGCGGGCGAAATTCGCCGTGGTCTGCCGTCCGATCTCATCGAGTTGCAGGCCGCGCAGTGCGGCGATTTCCTCCGCGACATGTTTCACATAAGCCGGCTGGTTGAGCTTGCCGCGATGCGGCGCGGGTGCCAGATAGGGGGAATCGGTCTCGATCAGGATGCGATCCAGCGGTGTGCGTTGCGCGACTTCCTTGATCTGTTTGGCATTCTTGAATGTGACGATGCCGGAGAACGAGATATAAAAGCCCATCGCCAGCGCGGCCTCGGCGACTTCCCATGTCTCGGTGAAGCAATGCATCACGCCGCCCGCAGCGGCGGCGTTCTCTTCCGCCATGATGCGCAGGGTATCCGCCGCCGCCTCGCGGGTGTGGATGATGAGCGGTTTTGCGGCTTCTCTTGCGGCGCGGATGTGCGTGCGAAAACGCGTGCGCTGCCATTCCAGATCGCCCTTGAGACGGAAGTAATCCAGCCCGGTCTCGCCGATGGCAATGACCTTGGCATGGCGCGCCAGATCGACCAGACGCGCCACATCGGGTTCTTCGACCCCTTCGTAATCGGGATGCACACCGACCGAGGCATAGATGTGCGGGTGCTGCTCGGCGAGCGCCAGAACCTGCGGGAAGTCGGCCAGATTGACCGCGACGCACAGGGCCGCGACTACGTCGCTGTCGTGCATCCGCGCCAGCACATCGCCGATGTTGGCGGACAGGTCGGGGAAATTGATGTGGCAGTGCGAATCGACGAAAGGCATGTTATTCGAGCATCAGCTGGCGGTAAGAGAAAAATAGCGATTCCAGGAACAGCTTGGGGTTGAGCGTGTGCTGTGCCTCGCGTTTCGCGGTTTGCAGATGTTTTTGCATGCGCGCGAGGGCAAGCGGCTCGACGGAGGCGACCAGCTTGCGGATGACCGCTTCATCGGCGGGATGGTAGCGCGAGGTGCCCGCCAGCTTCATCGAGGCCAGGTCGTAACACCATTGCTGTAACCACTGCACCACCAGCACCTGCTCGGTCTTTTGCAGCGCCTCGGCCAGCGCGAATACGTCGAGGGTATCGGGTTGGCGCACGGCACGCAGTAGTTTGCCGCGCTCATCGCTGCCGGTCTGGTCGAGCAGTTTGAGCGCCGGCAAGGGGGCGAAGCCGGATGCGGCCAGCGTTTCGGCGGCATTCTGCACCCCTTGCGCCGCCAGCCATTTCGCGGCGGACTGCGCGTCCGGTGCGGCCAACGGAAAAGACTGGCAACGGCTCAGTATGGTCGGCAGCAATTGCTGCGGCTTGTGCGACACCAGAATGAAAAGCAGACCTTGCGGTGGTTCCTCCAGGCTTTTCAGCAGGGCATTCGCCGCATTGGTGTTCATCGCTTCGGCAGGGTGTATCACCACCACGCGCCTGCCGCCCTGATGCGCGGTCATGCCGAGGAAGTCGCCCAGGCCGCGCACTTGATCGACGGATATCTGTTTGCTGGCTTTCTTGCCGGATTCACCTTCTTCGGTCTCCGCGTTGAGCGCATCCGGTTGCAGCAGTCGAAAATCGGGATGTGATCCCTGTTCGAACCAGTGGCAGGAAGGACAGTTTCCGCAGGCCAGTCCGGAATCGGCGAGATGTTCGCACAGCAGGCTGGTGGCGAAGCGCATCGCCAGATCGAACTTGCCGATACCGGCGGGGCCTTTGAACAGCAGGCCGTGCGGTGGACGTTTGCGCAACTCCTGCAAACGCGCCCATTCGTTGTTTTGCCACGGATACAGCCCGTTCATGGCTCCATCCCCGATGGTGCATTGGAATAATGTTTATTGTGGGAGCGCAATTTATTGCGCGATAGCGATTGATGAATCGCCCGATAAATCAAGCGTCCACAGGCCAATGAATTATTCGGGCGCATCACAGCCCGCTCAAGGTCTTGATGTGTGCCGTCGCGGAACGCCCCAGCGAGGGCAGGTCATAGCCGCCTTCGAGAACCGAGACGATGCGTTTTTGCGCGAATCTCTCCGCTATGCTCTTGAGCTCGCCGGTCACCCAGACGTAGTCGCCGTCGCCCAAGCGCAGCATGGACATATCGTCGTCACGATGTGCGTCGAACCCTGCCGAGATCAGCAGGAGCTGTGGCTGGAAGCGTTCCAGCGCGGTCAGCCAGTGCTGCGTTACCGCCGTGCGGAATTCTTCGCTGCCCGCCCCGGCGGCAAGCGGCACGTTGATGATGTGCTCGTTGCCGCTGTCCGCGCCGCAATGGGGATAGAACGGATGCTGGAAAGTGGAACACAGCATCACGCGCGGGTCGTCACGAAATATCTGCTCCGTGCCGTTGCCGTGATGCACGTCGAAATCGGCGATCGCCACGCGTTCCAAGCCGTGCGCCTCCAGCGCATGCGCCGCCGCAACAGCGACATTGTTGAAGATGCAGAAGCCCATGGCGCGACCGCGTTCGGCATGGTGGCCGGGCGGGCGGATGTTGCAGAAGGCGTTTTCCACCTTGCCCGCCATCACCAGATCAACCGCCATCACCGCAGCACCCGTCGCACGCAACGCCGCCGGATAAGTGAGCGGGCTCATCGTGGTATCGCCGTCGAGATACACCATGCCCTGTTGCGGCGCGGCTGCCGCGACGCTGTCCAGATAGTCCGCGTCGTGCACGCGCAACAATTGCCCGCGTGTCGCCTCCGGTGCCTCATGGCTTTGCAGGTAATCCATCAGGCCGGAGGCGATCAACTGATCTTCGATGGCGTGGAGACGCGCCGGAGATTCCGGGTGTAACGGGCCGACTTCGTGCTTGAGGCAGAGTCGATGTGTAATAAAAGCGGTTTGCATAGGTGGTATTATCTCGCATCATTCACACACAGAACAAAAAATCATGGGCAGGCACTACCTTAATCCTCTTTTTGCACCAAAATCAGTCGCCGTGTTCGGCGCCAGCGACCGCGTCGACTCGGTCGGACAGATCGTATTCAAGAATATGCTGGAAAGCGGTTTTCAGGGCGCGCTTTACCCCATCAATGCGAAGAATGCGGAGGTGCAGGGGCAGAAGGCCTACGCTTCCATCGAAGACATCAACGAGCCTGTCGAACTGGTAGTGATCGCCACGCCGCCCCAAACTGTCCCGGACATCATTGAGAGTTGCGGCAAGCGCGGCGTCAAGGCCGCCGTCATCATCACCGCCGGATTCGGCGAGGCCGGTGCCGAAGGTGCCGCGCTGGAGCGCAAGCTGCTGGAGAACGCGCGCCGCTACGGCATCCGCCTGATCGGGCCAAACTGTCTGGGCATCATGCGTCCTTCGCTCGGCCTGAACGCCACCTTCAACAAAGGCGGCGCGAATGCGGGCAACATCGCCTTCGTTTCACAATCCGGCGCGTTGTGTACCGCGATCCTCGATTGGGCGCAGAACAACGATGTGGGTTTTTCCAGCGTGGTGTCGATGGGTTCGTCCGCCGATGTGGATTTCGGCGAGATCCTCGACTATCTGGTTTCAGACCCCAAGACCCACAGCATCCTGCTGTACATTGAGGGCATCCGCAACGCGCGCAGTTTCACCAGTGCCATGCGTGCCGCCGCGCGTATCAAGCCGGTCATTCTGGTCAAGGTCGGTCGCCATGCCGCTGGCTCCAAAGCGGCGATGTCGCATACCGCTTCGCTGGTCGGCGCGGACGATGTGTTCGATGCCGCCGTCAAACGGACCGGCGCGGTGCGCGTGCAGACCATCACACATCTGTTTACCGCCGCCAAGGCGTTGTCCTGTGGCTTCCGTCCGGTGGGCAACCGCCTTGCCATCGTCACCAACGGCGGCGGCCCCGGCGTGATGGCGACCGACCGTGCATCCGATCTGGGCCTGACGCTGGCGACCCTGTCGGAAGGCACTATCGAATACCTGAACCAGTACCTGCCACCCAATTGGCCGCACAGCAACCCGGTGGACATCATCGGCGACGCGCAGGCCGACCGCTATCACCATGCAGTGAAAGCTTGTCTCGAAGACGATAACGTGGACGGCGTGCTGGCCATCCTCACGCCGCAGGCGATGACCAAGCCGCTGGAAGCGGCCAATGCCTTGATCGAGCTGTCCGGCACCCACAGCAAACCGATGCTGACCTGCTGGATGGGCGAGGGGCAGGTGGCCGAGGCGCGCAATGCTTTCGCCAAGGCGCACAAGCCGTACTTCCGCACGCCGGAACCGGCGGTAGAAGTGTTCTCCCACCTGTCCGATTACTACCGCAACCAGCAATTGCTGATGCAGATGCCGGGGCCGTTGTCTCACCATTTGCAGCCGGACGTGGAGAGTGCGCGCCTGATCATCGAAGGCGCGATGCAGGAACACCGCAAGGTGCTGACCGAGATGGAGTCGAAGGCGCTGCTGTCCGCATTCCATATCCCGGTGGCCAAAACCACCATCGCGCGTTCACCCAACGAAGCTATGCTGATCGCCCAGCAACTTGGCTTCCCCGTCGCGATGAAGGTCAACTCTCACGATATCTCGCACAAGAGTGATGCGGGCGGCGTGCTGCTTAATCTAGCCAACGCGCACGAAGTGAGAGCGGCTTACCAGGAGATTTTTGACAACATCGCGCGCAACCGCCCCGGCTCACATATGGACGGGGTTTCCATCGAGCCGATGATCGTCAAGAAACACGGGCGCGAACTGATGATAGGCGTGACCAACGATCCGGTGTTCGGGCCGGTGATCACTTTCGGCGCGGGCGGCACCATGGTCGAAGTGATGAGCGACCGCGCCGTGGCCCTGCCGCCCCTCAACGGCTTCTTGGTCAACGACCTGATCAGCAACACCCGCATCGCCAAGATGCTGGGAGCCTTCCGACAAATGCCGCCTGCCAACATGTCCGCACTGGAAGACGTGCTGTTGCGCGTGTCGGAGATGGCCTGCGAACTGCCCTTGCTGACGGAAATGGATATCAATCCGCTGATCTTGGACGAACACGGCGCACTTGCGGCCGATGCCCGCGTGGTAGTGGAATACCGCCAGCCGAGCGCCGACCGTTATGCACACATGGCGATCTATCCCTATCCGACTCACCTTGTCAGCGAATGGCAGTTGGCCGACGGCACCGACATCACCATCCGTCCGATCCGTCCGGAAGATGCCGAGCTGGTGCAGCGTTTCGTGCAGGGGCTGTCGGAGGAATCGAAGTATTTTCGCTTCATGAACAGCGTGCAGCAGCTGACCGAAACCATGCTGGTGCGATTTACTCAGATCGACTACAGCCGCGAGATGGCACTGATCGCAGTGACCCAGAATCACGGCGAAGAAACCGAGCTCGGCGTGGCGCGCTTCAATATCAATCCGGACGGCAAGACCTGCGAGTTTGCGCTGGTCATCGCCGACCATATCCAAGGCAAAGGCCTGGGGCAGAAACTGATGACCGGCCTGATGGACGCGGCGCGTTCAAAGGGATTGTCGGTGATCGAGGGTGAGGTGTTAAGCAACAACCACAACATGCTCAAGCTGATGAGCCGTCTCGGTTTTTCCAGCAAGATAAGCACGGAAGATCAGGGCATCATGAAAGTCAGCAAATCGCTATGAGCGCCGGGCGGCGCTGAGTCCTGCGCGGGGAGGGGTTGCCTACTTCTTCTTGCTGCAGGCAACTTTCCACATGGTTTCGCCGTTGCTGCCGGGCGGAACGGCTTTCCACTCCGGTGCCTGATAGATGATGCTGCTGACCGCATCGCCCTCGCCCATGTTGCCGGAATACATGGCGGCGGCGACCATCCGCGACAGTTTTTTCTGGCAGTCGAATTCGTACTGCGTTTCCCATGAACGGTAGGTGATACCGTCTCCGAGGACGGCAGCCTCCTTGAGGTCCATCATCGACAGCAGCGTCACGCGGCTGCCGTTCCTTTCCGAGGGAGAGGCCTCGGCGTAGACGGTACGCACATCATCCTGCATCACCTTGTACCATCGTGCCTCCTCATCGGGTGCTTGCACCGGGGCGGATGCTTGCGCCGGCGCATCTTCTTTCTTGGGTGCGGAAAGTTCTCGGCGGCAAACATAGGCTCCGACATGGGTGCGACCATACCAGCGCTGCCCCTTCATATGAACCGACCCGCTGCGCAGGTTGAGCCACACGACGGTGTCATCCGGACAATGCTGCCGCGCATCCGATTCGCTGGAGAATTGCTCTGCCGCCATCAGCGGAAAGGGGGCCAGACACAACAGGCCGGACAGGAAAAATACACTTTTCAATTCAATGTTCCTTGCAAGATTGCGCTCATCCCAACAGCCCGTTTACCAGCAGACTCAGCAGCAGCATGACCAGCGCGATCAGCGGGACGTATTCGCCGGGTGCCAATCTTTTCTTCTGTGTCTCCAGTTTCAAGCGAAGCATCGCGTCACGTTCGTTACACAACCGTCCATTGAGGTAATCCATTTTTGGCTCCCGATTAACCGTGCAACCGCACCTTATCAAAAATGGTGGGTAAAATCCAAGGGCATATATCGGTTGCCAATATGACCTGATAGATGGTGTCAAGTGCTCGATGAGCGGGCTAATTTCGGTGGCGTACGGTTGATTAAAGTCTAAACTTTGCTGTCTGCCAGCTCAAGCAATGCGGCCAACGCCTGATCCGCATCTTTTACCGGCGCGGAGAAATTAAATCGCACCACGCTATCGTCGCCACGGACATCAAAGCCGTCGCCATCCGCCCCAATCATGTGAATTTGTACGGCGGAGGTGCCGACCTTGCTCAGGCAACTGTGCAGCTTGTCAGTGTGCGAACTGTTTACCTTGGATAGGAAATCGTTTTCCTGCGACACCAGCGGACAGGTTGGCAAGGTGAAATGACTCATGATCCAGCGTGCTTGGCCGAAACCCGCGACATGGCGCACGGCCTTTGGTGTGATGCGAAAGAAGGAAAAATCGCCCAGCGCGAAGAGTTGTTCCGTCTCCGGAAAATAACGCAGCCAGCGGGTGGCACAAGGTTCCCGTTCGGCAACGGGAGCGGCAGTGCCAACGACGGTCAGGCGCCCCTGGGTTTGGATGTGCGGGTCGTTCTGGTCGTGCGTGATGAGGCTGGCGCGCGGGTCGTTCAGGATATTTTTGGTGTGCTCCGCCAGCGCGGAGATGAATATCAGCAGGCTGCCGTCATGGTCGGTCAGGCAGGGAACGACGGAGCCGAAGGGGTGCCCATCGAACCTTTTTGACAGAGTGGAAAGCACGCCATAACGGTGGGCGCGCAGCAACTGTCGTGCTTCTTGCGCGTGGCTAGGATGCGTGTCGGTCATGGCGCAAGCTTCAATGCGGTCTGCGCCAGACGCCGCCCGAGAGCGATGCACAGTTGCTTCTCGGATTCGGTGATAGACCGGTCGCTGGTGAGGCCGGCGACGTGACTGGCACCGTACGGTGTGCCGCCGCTTTGTGTGGCGGCGAGTTCGGGTTCGGAATAGGGTAGCCCCACGATAAGCATGCCGTGGTGCAACAGAGGCAGCATCATCGATAACAGCGTACTCTCCTGCCCGCCGTGCATCGAGCTGCTCGAAGTGAACAACGCGGCAGGCTTGCCGACCAGCGCATGCTTCATCCACAGGTTGCCCGTGCCGTCCCAAAAATACTTCATTGCCGCAGCCATGTTGCCGAAGCGGGTCGGGCTGCCCAGCGCCAGACCGACGCATTCTTCCAGATCTTGCAGCACGGCATAGGGTGCACCCTCATCGGGTACGGATGGCCCGCTCGCCTCGCAGATCGTGGAAACTTTGGGTACGGTGCGCAAGCGTGCGCGCACGCCGCCCATTTGCTCTACGCCACGCGCGACGAGTTGCGCCATCTGGCGTGTCGCACCGTGCTGGCTGTAGTAGAGCACCAGAATTTCTTTGTCGGTTATCATGGGCATCATTATCGTGGAATAGAACCGGACATGCAAAAGACCCTTGATGACCTTGTCGCTTTCGTGCGTCTCGTCACGCTGCGCTTCGGTCAGGATCGCTGTGCACAGATCGCCGCCAGTCTGAGCTTCACCACACTGTTATCCATGGTGCCGCTGGTCACGATCGCATTGACGCTGTTCTCCGCTTTCCCGGTGTTCGAGGGGTTCTCTGCGCAGATCAAGAGTTTCTTGCTCAGCAATCTGATGCCCGAGATGGCTGGAAAAGTGATCACTGGCTACATGGTGCAGTTCGCCGACAGCGCCATGCAACTGAGAGCCTTGGGCATCGCTTTGCTGGTTGTGACCGCGATCCTGTTATTGCTCACGATAGAAAAGGCATTCAACACGATCTGGCAAGTGACGCGTTCACGTCCTTTGCTGAAACGGCTGGTTATCTACTGGGCCTTGCTCACGCTTGCACCCTTGCTGATCGGTGCAAGCCTGGCCTTGACTTCCTGGCTGGTCGGGCTGTCCATGGGCTATGCGCGGCATGTGCCGGTCTTTGGCGTGGAGATACTGAAGTTGCTGCCCCTGTTTTTGACCACGCTGGCATTTTTCTTTTTGTTCCATTCGGTGCCCAATCGCCATGTGCGGCGCATACACGCTCTCATCGGTGCGGTGATTGCTGCCCTGTTATTTGAGAGCATGAACCGTCTTTTCGGCTACTACATCAGCCATTTTCCTACCTACAAACTTGTGTACGGCGCATTTGCCAGCGTGCCAATCTTTCTGATGTGGATATACCTGTCATGGTTGACCATTCTGCTCGGCGCGGTGATTACCGCTGCTATGCCTTATTGGCGCATGCAAACGGCAGTGCAGCACTCGACTACGGTACGCTTTCTGGACGGCTTGCGTGTCTTGCGCGCCCTTTCCGAAGGGTTGCAACAAGGGAAGGCCAACACGTTTGACGGACTGGTCAGATCGCTGCATCTCGGGCACGACATGCTGGAAGGGATACTTGAAAAACTGGAGGAAGCGGACATGGTGCGCAGCGCAGAAGGAGGCTGCTGGTTGTTGCTGCGCGATGCGGCACACATTCGCGTTGCCGAGGTGCTGAGACTGTTTGTGCTGGACGGCAGCGAACTGGCATCGACCCGGGACGATGAACCGCTGCGCGGATGGCTGAATGGCTACATCGCGCGCATCGAGCAGAATGCCGATCTGACTTTGCAGGAACTCTTTGCGCATCGCGCTGCCTAACGCGCTTGCGTTGCCGGGTTCGTTAAGTTTTAATGCACGACAATTTTAAATCGCCGGGAGTTTGATATGGGTTTTCTGGAAAAACTATTCGAAGGAACATTGTGGAATAGCCGTTTTATCGTGCTGACAGCTGTAGTGGGGAGCTTGCTGGCCGGAATCGCGATCTTCTACATGGCCACCATAGATGTCCTGAACCTGTTCAGTCACGCCATGCATTACGCCGATTCCAGTCTGACTGCCGAGGCACGCAAGGCGCTGCACGATGCGACGGTATCGCATGTCGTCGAAGTGGTGGACGGTTACCTGCTGGCAACGGTGATGCTGATCTTCTCTCTCGGCATGTATGAGTTGTTCATCAGTGACATCGACCAGGCGCACGGCAGCAAGGCATCCAGTGCGATCCTGGTAGTTAACAATCTGGACGATTTGAAGTCGCGTTTGGCCAAGGTTATCCTGATGATCATGATAGTCACTCTGTTCGAAGAGTCGTTGAGCATGCAGATGAGTACGCCGCTGGATCTGGTTTACTTCGGCGCTGCCATTGCGTTGATTGCCATTGCACTGTATTTCACCCATGCTTCCGAAGGTGGCGGTCATGCTGAAGCTGCGGCAGGAAAGACTGACGACAAGCACGGGCACTGACATGTGCCGTTGGCTGTTGTGGGTATTGCTAATCGTTCCATCAGCGGGATTTGCAGCGGATTTCGAACTGACTGATACCCAAGGGAATCTCCACCGGCTGTCTGATTATCGCGGGAAATGGCTACTGGTCAACTTCTGGGCGACATGGTGTTCACCCTGTTTGAGTGAGATACCTGAGCTGGTTTCACTGCACAACGCACACAAAGACAAAGATCTAGAAGTCATCGGCGTGGCGATTGACTCGACACGCACCTCTGTGGCGGCATTGGCCAGCAAGTTTGGTATCAGTTATCCGCTGGTGATCGGAAACCGTAAGATGGTCTCGCAAATCGGTAGCGTGGAAGGTTTGCCGACCAGCTACCTGTACGCGCCGAATGGCGAGTTGGTCAGTTATCAGGCTGGAGAGGTGACGCGCATGAGCGTCGAGACTTACATCAGGAACAAGAAGCTCAACTAGACGGCGGACGGTCATTGCTGGCAGTATGACGCGGCTGTGCCCAGTGCTTGTGCCATGCTGCGCGAACCAGATTGGGATACTCCGGGCGACCAAGGCTTCCGTTGTAACGTCCCAATGCGCGGAATAAGTCGCCTTTTTCGATGTTCAGGTAGTAACGCAGAATGGTGCATCCATAGCGCAGGTTGGTGCGCAGATGGAACAAATTCTGATCCGATGCGCCGATGTGTTTTACCCAGAATGGCATCACCTGCATGTAACCTCGCGCACCCACGCTGGAAACCGCGTATTTTTTGAAGCCGCTCTCCACTTCTATCAGTCCCAGCACCAAGTGAGGGTCGAGACCGGCACGGGTCGCCTCGTAATGAACGGTGCGCAGGAAGTCGAGACGGCTTGCCTCGTCAGGCATGCGTTTTTGCAGGCGCTGTGACATTTCGCTCAACCAGGCTTTCCCCTCGGCTTCGTTGGGGAAGATCAGCTTGGGCGTAGCCTGGTCGGAAACGCTACGGTGCATCACCGCGCGCACGCTAGCGGAGAGATCCACTTCCTTTTGCGCACCGGCGGAAGCTCCATGGGCAGACAGCAAACCGGCCACGCATGAAAGCATGGTCAGACACTGCGAGATTTTACGGTTAGTCAGTTGCATACCCTTGATTTTACGAACTCCAGCGCGCTTTGCAAGGGAATCGTTTGCGCGGACGCATCGCGGCGCCCCTGATATTCCGCGTTGCCATCTTTCAATCCGCGCTCGCCAATGACGATCCGGTGCGGGATGCCGATCAGCTCCATGTCGGCGAACATCACGCCGGGACGCTCGTCGCGGTCGTCCAGCAACACCTCGATACCCGCTGAGACACAGCCTGCATACAGATGTTCCACCGCCTCGCGCACGGCTTCGCTCTTGCCCATGCCGATGGGTACGATGGCAAGCTGGAACGGCGCCATCGCGGACGGCAGCGTGATGCCGCGCTCGTCAAAATTCTGCTCGATGGCGGCAGCGACGATGCGTGACACGCCGATGCCGTAGCAGCCCATCTCCATGACCTGCGTTTTGCCCTGCGCGTCGAGGAACGTTGCGTTCAGCGCCTCGGCATATTTGGTGCGCAACTGAAAGATGTGACCCACTTCGATGCCACGGCAGATTTCCAGTGTGCCCTTGCCGTCCGGCGAGGCATCGCCTGCGACGACGTTGCGGATATCCGCGACCACGTCGGGTTCGGGCAGATCGCGCCCCCAGTTGATGCCGGCAGTATGAAATTTCGGCTTGTTGCTGCCGGCCACGAAATCGTTCATGGCTGCGACGGTGGTGTCGGCGATGACGCGCACCCGGCTGCGGTCGATGCCGACCGGGCCCAAGAAGCCGGGAGGGCAATTAAAGAAGGCGCGAATCTCATCCTCGTTGGCAAAACGAAACTCGCCCAATCCCGGCAGTTTGCTCAATTTGATCTCGTTCAGGCTGTGGTCGCCGCGCAACAGTGCGATATGCAGTTTGTCCGAGGCAATCAATGCTAGCAACTTTACCGTGCGTTGCAACGGAATGCACAACAGCGCCGCAACCTCCTCGCAAGTCGTCTGCTTGGGGGTTTCTACCTCGCGCAGAGTTTCTGTCGCAGCCGGGCGGGGCGCGCCCGGCGAGACCGCTTCCGCCAACTCTACATTGGCCGCGTAGTCCGAATCCGGGCAATAGGCCAGCGCGTCCTCGCCGGCATCGGCCAGCACATGGAACTCGTGCGAGCCGGAGCCGCCAATCGCGCCGGTATCCGCCGCGACCGCGCGGAACTGCAAGCCGAGGCGGGTAAAAATACGGCTGTAGGTGTCGTACATCACGCGGTAGGTCTGTTCCAGGCTGGCGTAGTCGGCGTGGAAGGAATAGGCATCCTTCATCATGAACTCGCGTGCGCGCATCACGCCGAAGCGCGGACGCACCTCGTCGCGGAACTTGGTCTGGATCTGGTAGAAGTTTACCGGCAACTGGCGGTAGCTGCGGATCTCGCGGCGCGCGATGTCGGTGATAACTTCCTCGTGGGTCGGGCCGAAGCAGAACTGGTTGTCGTGCCTGTCCTTGATCTTCAGCATCTGCGGGCCGAAAACCGCCCAGCGTCCTGTCTCTTCCCATAGCTCGGCGGGTTGCACCGCGGGCATCAGCAACTCGATTCCGCCGCTGCGATCCATCTCCTCGCGCACGATGTTCTCGACCTTGCGCAGCACGCGCAGGCCGACTGGCATCCAGGTGTACAAGCCGCTGGCCAGTTTCTTGATGTAACCGGCGCGCATCATCAGCTTGTGGCTGGGCAGTTCGGCTTCGGAGGGGGCTTCCTTGAGGGTGGAGATAAAAAATTGTGAAACGCGCATGGTGGGACGATCCGGGCAAAAATTGTGAGGGCGCGATTTTACAGGGAATGCGCGCGCTTCGCTAAGACGGCATTTATTCGCCCTGCTTTGAGCTGCTCTTGCGGTTATCATCCGATTTGTAGAGTAGCTTTTTGAGTGAGCGAGTTGTGAAAGACTGAACAAAATGAATACAAAAACAGGGGTTCTTTTCGTTTGCATGGGCAACATATGTCGCTCCCCAACTGCCGAGGCAGTGTTCCGCCACTATGTCGAAAACGCGGGGCTGTCGAGACAAATTGTGATCGATTCGGCTGGTACGCACGATTACCACATCGGTGAACCGCCGGATGCCCGCACACGGAGCGCGGCACAGCAGCGTGGCTATGACATGAGCGCGTTGCGCGGGCGACAGGTCTGCCGGGAGGATTTTGGGCGATTCGATTATGTGTTGGCGATGGATCGTGCCAATCTCGCTATCCTGCAAGGTTTGATGCCCCAGGCGGGCAGCGTGCCACATTTGTTTCTGGGCTATGCGCGACACCATCACGAGCGCGAAGTGCCCGATCCCTACTATGGAGGCAATGAAGGCTTTGAGCGTGTGCTGGATATGGTGGAGGATGCGGCAGAGGGATTGTTGCTGCACATCCGGCAAAAACATTTCGAGATTTAGTGTCGCAGATCGCCTTTGTCGCCCGGCACCGGCAGCATCAGTCGGCCAGGGTCACGCAGGGTTGCAGCGCCGCGATCGGGTCGCCCGGCTGATAGGCAAAGCGTACGCTGATTTGCTGGCCGACCGCCACCGCCAACGGAGCGGCCAGCGGCACGATTAGATATTGGCTGAACCAGTCGACCGTGCGTTGCGCGTCCCCGTCGATGGCGACGATGTTCTTGGTGATGAAGCGCAGCGCATTCAGTTGTCCGGCACGTTCGATGGTGATCTCGCCCTGCCATGAACAATCATCCGGCAGGTCTTCGGCGTAGCAGGCGATCTGATAGACCGCCGGCGTGGCGAGGTCTACGCTGCGCGGCTGTTCGGCGGCGGGAGGCTGGAAGAAGGCGGTGGGAGCGTAATAGCCGTCGAAATCGAATGATTGTTGTACCGGCTGAACAGCTTGAATGAAAGCTTCCGGCACAAAGCGCGGCAACGCTCCGCCAAACTTTTCCAGATAGCGCCGCTTGAACGATTCGATGATCGGAATCTGTTTCTCGCGCAACATCCCCACGTGCAGCATTTCGCAGATCACCACGTCAACCGGCTCGGGCGGCAGGTAATCAAAAGCGTCGGCCTCGACGATCTCTACCCGTTCGCAGCCGGGGTTCAGCGCCAGAATGCGGCGCGATTCCCTGACTAGCTCGGGATTTTTTTCCACGCACCACACTTTTGCCGCGTGCTGTGCCGCAAAAAAAGACAGCACGGCGGTGCCGCCGCCCAGTTCCAGTACGCGCGATCCCGCCGGCACGGCGAGTGCGATGGCCTCCCGGAATGCATCCATGCGTGCCTGATCCGTCAGCATGTGGTAGTGGTAGACGTGCGGGATGAACTGGCCCAACTCAAGATGTTCCTGCGGTATGGGTGGGGAGTGTTTGCTGTCCCTAACAGGGGCGGAGGGGGGCAAGGCATTGTGCATGATGAGGTATTTTGCGGCAGCGAAAGGCAGGCAGCATTCTATACCAGCAGAAGGCTCATCTCAGTCACCTGTCGACAAGGTTGATACACAGGAAGGTGCGCCAGAAAAAAGCTGCACGACTTTCATCGTGCAGCTATCGTTTGATCCACTGACCGAAATTATCCCTGAGGATGTTGTGTTTCGATCTGTACCAGCGGTTCGTTTTCTACATACACCTCGCGTTGGCGCTGGCGGCGGCGGTTGCCCTGTTCGGTGTTGGCGACGGGCGCGGCAGCCATGGCGGCGCTGACCTTGTCCGGCGCGGTCTCGATCTGGATCAGACCGTCGCCGCCGGAAGGTGCTGTGGCAGGCGTGGCGACCGTGACGCTGACCGCGACGGGTTGCGCTACGAGCGTGGCCGGCTTGGCCGGTGGCGTATGACCCGTCGGGTAGGCGATGTACTCGGTCGGTTTTAGCGGTGCCACATAGCCGGCCGGGTAAGCGACGTACTCGCTCGGTTTGACGCGGGACGGTGCGGAGGTTGCCGCCTGGCTCGGCTGTGGTGCCGTGCCGTTCTCGACGTTGTTTGCCGAGACCTCGCCGTTCGGTGTCGTCTCGCGACGTTCGCGTTCACGGCGACCGCCACGGCGACCGCGCCGGCGTGCCCCTTCGCGGGCCGCACCTTCTTCGCCTTGCTCGGCGGGTGCGACCACGCGGCTTTCCAGTACCGGTTTGGCTTCGGTGCTCGGTGCCTGCGGTGCGCGTGGCGGGCGCGGCTGCTTGGGTTGACGCGGTTCGCGTTCGGCCTGCTGGCGCGGCTCCTGCGCTTTGCCTTCGGTCTGCGCGGGTTTCTCGCCGCGCTCGCGTCGGCCTTCGCCGCGTTCGCGACGCTTGCCGCCTTCGCTGCGCTCACCACGATCATTGCGTTCACCGCGTTCGCGGCGCGGGCGCGATTTGCCTGCGGCGGGTTTTGCCTGGGGTTGCTCTTCTTCCGCACCCAGCGATTTGAACCAGCCGAACACTTTGCCGAGCAGGGAAGGTTGTTTGACTTGGGCTTCTTCCGCTTTCATCGGTGCCGGTTGTGCCGGGGTGATGCCCTGCACGACGGCGGTGGCGCGCGTGGCTTTCTGCTGTTCCTGCGATGCAGTCAGCGGTTTTTCTTCCGCCGGCTTTTCCACCAGTTTGTAGCTGGCTTGCAGCACTTCGTCGGTCATGTCTTCATGACGCAGGCGGTTGATGCTGTAGTTGGGCGTTTCCATGTGCGGATTGGGGATCAGCGTGACGCTGACCTTGAGGCGCGACTCGATGCGGTGGATGTCGCCGCGCTTCTCGTTGAGCAGGAAGGTGGCGACATCCACCGGCACCTGCACGTGGATGGCGACGCTGCTTTCCTTCATCGCTTCTTCCTGGATGATGCGCAGGATGTGCAGGGCGGAGGATTCGGTGCCGCGAATATGGCCGATGCCGCTGCAACGCGGGCAGGCGATGTAGTTACTCTCGCCCAGGCTGGGTTGCAGGCGCTGGCGCGACAGTTCGAGCAGGCCGAAGCGCGAGATCTTGGCGGTCTGCACGCGGGCGCGGTCGTAACGCAGCGAATCGCGCAAACGGTTCTCCACATCGCGCTGGTTCTTGCTGTTCTCCATGTCGATGAAGTCGATGACAATCAGGCCGCCGAGGTCGCGCAGGCGCAACTGGCGGGCGATCTCTTCAGCCGCTTCGAGGTTGGTGTTGAACGCGGTGGTCTCGATGTCGCCGCCGCGCGTGGAGCGCGCCGAGTTGATGTCGATGGCGGTGAGCGCTTCGGTGTGGTCGATCACGATGGCACCGCCGGAAGGCAGGTTCACCTGGCGCGCGTGCGCCGATTCGATCTGGTGTTCGATCTGGAAGCGCGAGAACAGCGGCACGTCATCGATGTAGCGTTTGATGCGGTTGACGTTGTCCGGCATCACCGTGCTCATGAACGCCAGTGCCTGCTGGTAGATGTCTTCGGTGTCGATCAGGATCTCGCCGATCTCGGGGTTGAAGTAGTCGCGGATGGCGCGCACCACCAGGCTGCTTTCCAGATAGATCAGGGAGGGGGCTTTTTCGGCTTGTGCGGCACCGTCGATGGCATCCCACAGTTGCTTGAGGTAGTTCAAGTCCCACTGCAACTCTTCCTCGTTGCGGCCGATGCCGGCGGTGCGGGCGATGATGCTCATGCCCTGCGGCACTTCGACATGCGACAGCACTTCGCGCAGCTCGTTGCGTTCTTCGCCCTCGATGCGGCGCGATACGCCGCCGCCGTTCGGGTTGTTCGGCATCAGCACGATGTAGCGGCCGGCCAGGCTGATATAGGTGGTCAGCGCCGCGCCCTTGTTGCCACGTTCGTCCTTCTCGACCTGCACCAGCAGTTCCTGGCCTTCGCGCAACGCTTCCTTGATGCTGGGGCGGCTGCCGCAATTGGGCGAGTAATACTGGGGGGAGACTTCTTTGAAGGGCAGGAAGCCGTGACGGGTGCCGCCATATTCGACGAAACAGGCTTCGAGGCTGGGCTCGATGCGGGTGATGACGGCCTTGTAGATGTTGCTCTTGCGTTGCTCTTTACCGGCGGTTTCAATGTCGAGGTCGATGAGTTTCTGACCGTCAACAATGGCGACGCGGAGTTCTTCCGGCTGCGTCGCATTAAATAACATGCGTTTCATTTTTATTGTCTCCCGCGCTCAGACACGGGCGAGACTAAGCTACACGCGGTTAGGCGTGCCAGATGAACGGGCAGTGAGCAATCGTGCAAACGGTGTTGATTTGTGCAAACGGTTGGTCAAAATTAGGTTCTCAGTCAGTAGCTTGTCTTAAATCGTCTTGGGTGACGCAACAGTGGGCGCGGACACGATGGGGGAGAAACCTGGACACGGGCGGAGCGGCTGAACAGCGGCTCCGGACAGTGTCCGACTCGACCAGCAAAGTGTTGCGACTCCTGCCCCGTCACGGAAAATCCACAGGTGCTTTGAGCGCGTAAATCAATTACTATCGCTGCTGGTTCCGGTGAGCGATATTAACCGGGCTGCGGCTGGTTTCTTAGGGGTGGCGGCGTGTTACGCCGTCGCTTTTCGCGGGAACTACATCCCGAACTTACCCAAATCCCAAAACGCGCGAGCGGCGAAGTATATTCAAAATGAATGATTTACGCAAAGAATCCGTGACCTTTATGGAAGTGGACGAAAGTGGCGCGGATCAGCGGATCGACAACTTCCTGTTCCGACACCTGAAAGGCGTGCCCAAGAGCCATATCTACCGCATCCTGCGCGGGGGGGAAGTGCGGGTGAACAAGAAACGCGCGGCGCAGACCTACCGCTTGCAACTGGGCGACCTGTTGCGCATCCCGCCGATCCGCGTCGCCGAAAAGCCCGATACCAGCTTCATTCCGGCGGTGGAATTCCCTATTTTGTATGAAGACGACGCGCTGTTGGCGGTGAACAAACCGGCCGGCACGGCAGTGCATGGCGGCAGCGGCGTGAGCTTTGGCGTCATCGAACAACTGCGCCGCGCGCGCCCGCAGGCCAAATTCCTCGAACTGGTGCACCGGCTCGACCGCGAGACCTCCGGCGTGCTGCTGGTGGCGAAGAAACGCTCCGCGCTGACCGCGATGCACGAGATCATGCGCGAGGGCAACAGCGACAAGCGTTATTACGCGCTGGTGCTGGGGCAGTGGCGCAACGCGCGCCAGCACGTCAAGTTGCCGCTGTACAAGTTCGACACGCCTCAGGGCGAGAAGCGCGTGATGGTGCGCGAGGACGGCCAGCAGGCGCACACCATCTTCAGTTTGCAGAAAAGTTGGGAAGGATTCTCTTTATTGGAGGCTGAGCTTAAGACCGGGCGCACCCATCAGATCCGCGTACACCTCTCCCACCTCGGCTTCCCCATCGCCGGAGACGACAAATACGGCGACTTTGCGCGCAATAAAGTCCTGATGAAACAAGGGCTAAAGCGTATGTTTCTGCATGCGCATTCCATTGCGTTCAACCATCCGCTGAGCGGCGAACCGCTACAGATCACCGCGCCGCTGGCTGCCGATTTGCAGTCTTTCGTGACGCGACTGGATGCCGGTCTGGATAAATAACCCGCTGATTGGACTAAAGCTTTTCGCCGGTGTGCCGATAATACAAGGCAAGGAAGTCGCAGGATAGAAAGGAGGGCAGCATGCGTTTTGTCTCCAGCATCCCGCCCGTGGCCGGTTTCATCGAAGGTCGCGAGGTGAAACGGATCAGCCGCATTCGTGCGGTCACGCCTGTGGCGAGCGGCGAGCTGAGTGCGCTCGTCGTCGAACATCCCCATCAGGCTTATGTGGCTCCGGTCAAGCGCGAAGATCGCCGCTATGTGATGGAAGAGCGGCGCAAAGCCTGCCGCCGTGTCAGCCACCAACCAGTGCTGGTCGAACTGCGTTCCGGTATCGACCGCCGCCACCATAATCTGCGCGAGGGCGACATCGTCGATCATATCGACGAAGAGGCGTGACCGAGTATCACGCAAGGGTTTAGCGCGTCTCTTTACCTCGGGACCTTTTGATCGATGGCTGCGCCGAGGGTCGCTTTGTAGCGAGAACGGGAAAGCACTTAGCCCTTGGTGCGCACCAGAAACACGGTGATTTCTTCCCGGTCGTGGTAGAGCTGTTTGGCCTGCATGCGGTAGTTGATGCCTTCCCCGTCCAGTTGCGTGCGGATGCCGTTCAGCGCGCCGTCCACGGCGGCGAGGCGCTGCTTCATCGGGAGTTTGAGGTTGAAGATCGCGTGCCTCGCATAGCCAGCGGCGAACCAGTTGCCGATCAGCGCGCCGACCTTGGCGGGCTTCTCGACCATGTCGCACACCAGCCAGTCCACCGCCTTGCGCGGCGCGTATTTGAAGCCGTCCACGCGCAGGTGCTCGACCAGCGGATGCTTGGCCAGCACGCCCTTCATCGGGCCGTTGTCCACTGCGGTGACGCGGATGCCGCGCTTGACCAATTGCCAGGTCCAGCCGCCGGGGGCTGCCCCCAGATCGACGGCAGTCATGCCTTGCCGCATCAAGCGCGTCTGTTCGCTCTTGTCCATGAACATCTCGATGGCCTCGGCCAGTTTCAGCGTCGAGCGGCTGGGTGCTTCCGCCGGCATGCTCTGGCGCAATATGCCCATGTGCCAAGGCGCGCTGTTGTAGGGTTCGCTGGTGCCGATCAGGGCGATGGACTTGTCGGGGAAGAACACATGCAGGCGCGGCAGCTTGCGGTCTACCTCCAGCCCTTCGGCCGGCAGCTTGCCCAGCGCGCGCAACGGTTCCTCCAGCAGCGGCTGGAAGCGGCGGGTGAATGAGGACAGCGTCTTGCCGTCGTTGGTGTCCGGCGTCTCCAGCCACAGCGTGCCGAAGGTGTCGGGCAGTGCCCAGATGGCTTCGACCAGCGGCGTCAGACGGTCGCGCTCGGAGAGTTCCTCGATGATGTATTGCAGCCGGATCAGCTGGCGCGCGAACACCAGTTCGCGGTAGTTTGGCTTATGTTCGTTGAGTACGACGACGACATAGCCGCTGTCGTTGACGACAGGCGGCTGGTCGGCGATCACAGGCTTCTGCAATCGAGCCTGGCGCAGGGCTTCCTGCGCGCAGTCCTGTTCGAAGCCGGGGCGGCAGTAGAGCAGCCAGTGGGTGGTCTCGGGTTTGTGCATATGGGCCTCTGTATAAGTTAAGCGTCCGAGCGCAGGCGCGGAAGGTGGATGTGCCAGCGTATCGCGGCCAGGCGTATCGCCACGATGCAGACCATCGCGAACAGGATGGCCTGGCTGTGTGGCAGGCCTGCGCGGTCGAGCGCGATCAGCAGCAGCGCGCCGGCCAGCGAGGCGGTGGCGTAGATGTCGGTGCGGAAGATCAGCGGAACCTCGTTGCACAGGATGTCGCGGATCACGCCGCCGAACACGCCGGTGATCACACCCATCAGCGCGGCGATCAGCCAGGGGACATCGAGCTGCAGCGCGATGCTGGTGCCGATCACGGTGAACAGCGCCAGGCCGATTGCATCGGGCACGAGAAAGAAGTTCTTCGGCAGGCGCAGGCGGCGGATGAGAAAGAAGGTGAGCGTGCCCGCGACCATGCCGACCACGACGTAGATTGGGTCATGCACCCAGTACACCGGCAGGCGTCCCAGCAGCAGGTCTCGCACCGTGCCGCCGCCGATGCCGGAGATCACCGCGATCACGACCACGCCGAACAGGTCCAGCTCGCGTCGGCGAGCTTCGAGCGTGGCGGTGATCGCGCAGACGGCGACGGCACTCAGGTCGAGGAGGTAGATCAGGTTCATGGCGCGGGCGGGGAGGCAGAGGGGCGCATTATACGAGCCGGGGCGTTTCTCCGCGTGTGCTATTCCGCCCGGCTGGGGTATTCGGATGGAAGCGGTCGGCGTGGTAATATCCGCGCCTCTTTTTTGGCGGTGCGGCGATGGGAAAACGTTACGATTTGATCGTGTTCGACTGGGACGGTACGGTGATGGATTCGACGGCGGTGATCGCCGGTTCGATCCAAGCGGCCTGCCGCGATTTGGATTTGCCGATCCCGAGCGACGAGGACGCGCGTCATGTGATCGGTCTCGGGCTGGTGCAGGCGTTGCGCCATGCCGTGCCGCAAGCGCCGGAGTCGATGTATGAGCCGCTGGCCGACCGTTACCGCTACCATTTTCTGGCGCAGGACATGGCGATCCCGCTGTTCGAGGGCGCGCGCGAGACGATAGCGGAGTTGCACGGGGCCGGGTACCAGCTGGGCGTGGCCACCGGCAAGAGCCGCGCCGGACTGGATCGCGTGCTGGATTCCAGCGGCATGAGGGGCTATTTCCATGCCACGCGCACCGCTGACCAGACGTTTTCCAAGCCGCATCCGGCCATGCTGCTCGAACTGATGGACGAGCTGGCGGTCGATGCCGCGCGCACGCTGATGATCGGCGATACCACGCACGATGTGCAGTTGGCGCAGAATGCCGGAGTGGACGCGCTGGCGGTGGGGCACGGTGCCCATCCAGCGGAACAACTGCTGGCGCTGTCGCCATTGGCGCTGGTGGAGGATTTCGCGCAATTGCGTGACTGGCTGAAGGCCAACGCTTAATGATGATTTTATCGAAGGGATTGTGATGTCTGATCAAAACAACTGGGAACGCGGCGTACTGGAAAAACTGGCGATGTCCGCCTTGCAGGAGCAACGCCGTGCGCGACACTGGGGTATCTTTTTCAAGGTGCTGACTTTCGGTTACCTGTTTTTGGTGCTGTTCCTGTTCATGGGATGGTTTGATAACAAGGAAGCGGTGCTCAGCGACAAACATACCGCGCTGGTCGATATGCAGGGCGTGATCGCGTCGGACAGCGCGGCAAGCGCCGATTTCATCGTCCCCGCTTTGCAGGATGCATTCGAGGACAAGGGCACGCAGGGTGTGATCCTGCGCATCAACAGTCCCGGCGGCAGCCCGGTGCAGGCGGGGCAGATCAATGACGAGATCCGTCGTCTGCGCGCGAAATATCCGCAGATCCCGCTGTATGTGGTGGTCGAGGATATCTGCGCTTCCGGCGGCTACTATGTGGCGGCTGCCGGCGACAAGATATTCGTCGACAAAGCCAGTCTGATCGGCTCCATCGGTGTGCTGATGGACGGTTTCGGATTCACCGGAACGATGGAGAAGCTCGGCGTTGAGCGCCGTTTGATCACCGCCGGCAGCAACAAGGGTTTCCTCGATCCCTTCTCGCCTTCCAGCCCGGAGCAGCAGGAATTCGCCAAGCAATTGCTGGGCGAGATACACCAGCAATTCATCGATGTGGTGCGCCAGGGACGCGGCAAGCGTTTGAAGGAAACACCGGACACTTTCAGCGGTCTGGTGTGGAACGGTCAGCGCGGTGTGGAAATGGGGCTGGCGGATGGTTTCGGCAACATCGAATCGGTGGCGCGCGATGTGGTCAAGGCCGAGAAGATCGTGGACTTCACCATGCAGGAGAGCTTCGGCGAGCGTCTGGCCAAGCGTTTCGGCGCGGGCGTGGCGAGCTCGCTCGGCTATTCGGCGCAAGGCGGCGCGGTATTGCGCTGAACGCGCGGGCGGCTACCCGCAAAATCGCCGCGACCGAGCCGATATTTCGGTAAGATTGCACCCGCGCGCCGGAACCGGTGCGCTTTCTGTTTAAGCGAGCAAGTTCGACATGAAAATTCACGAATATCAGGGAAAAGAGATCCTGCGCGAGTTCGGCGTACCGACACCGCGCGGCATGGCCTGCTTCAGTGTTGAAGAGGCGGTGGCAGCGGCGCAAGCGCTGGGCGGCGACGTCTGGGTGGTGAAGGCGCAGATCCACGCCGGAGGCCGGGGCAAGGGCGGCGGGGTGAAAGTGGCGAAGTCGCCGGAGCAGGTGCGCGAATATGCGAACCAGATCCTCGGCATGCAACTGGTGACGCATCAGACCGGCCCCGAGGGGCAGAAGGTCAGGCGTTTGCTGATTGAGGAAGGCGCGCAGATCGCCAAGGAATTCTATGTCGGCATGGTGGTGGATCGCGCTTCGCAGCGCGTGGCTTTGCTGGCCAGCAGCGAAGGTGGCATGGAGATCGAAGAGGTCGCCAAACATTCGCCGGAAAAGATCCAGACCTTGCGTATCGATCCCGTCGCCGGACTGGGTGAGGCGGAGGCCGCGCACGCAGCACGCAGTATCGGCATCCCGGAAGCTGCCGTGGCCGGTGCCGTAAAGGTGCTGCAAGGTTTGTACCGCGCTTTCGTGGAGAAGGACGCGATGCTGGCGGAGATCAATCCGCTGGTGTTGACGGCGGATGATCGCGTGCTGGCACTGGATGCCAAATTCAATTTCGACAGCAACGCGCTGTACCGTCATCCCGAGATCGTCGCCATGCGCGACCTGGACGAAGAAGACGCAGCGGAGATCGAAGCCTCGAAATTCGACCTGTCCTATATCTCGCTCGACGGCGATATCGGTTGTCTGGTGAACGGCGCGGGGCTGGCGATGGCGACGATGGATATCATCAAGCTGTACGGCGGCAATCCGGCAAACTTCCTCGATGTGGGCGGCGGGGCGACGACGGAGAAGGTTACCGAGGCGTTCAAGCTGATGCTCAAAAATCCCAAACTCAAAGCCATTCTGGTCAACATCTTCGGCGGCATCATGAAGTGCGACGTGATCGCCGAGGGCGTGGTCGCGGCGGCGCGCCAGGTGCATCTGACCGTGCCGCTGGTGGTGCGTCTGGAAGGCACCAATGTCGAGCTCGGGAAAAAGATACTGGCCGAATCCGGCCTGCCCATCATCTCCGGCAACGATATGGCAGACGCGGCGGAGAAAGTCGTCGCCGCAGCGAAGGAAAGCAAATGAGCATCCTCATCAACAAAGATACCAAGGTCATCACGCAGGGCATGACCGGCAAGGTCGGCCAGTTCCACACCGTCAACTGCAAGGCCTACGCGAACGGCGCGAATTGTTTTGTGGCGGGCGTCAATCCGAAAAAAGCGGGCGAAGTGTTCGAGGATATTCCGGTGTACGCCTCGGTGCTGGACGCGAAGAACGCGACCGGCGCGACGGTGTCGGTGATCTACGTGCCGCCGTCCGGCGCGGCGGCGGCCATCGACGAGGCAGTGGAAGCCGAGCTCGATCTGGTGATCTGCATCACCGAGGGTATTCCTGTGCATGACATGCTGCGCACGCGCTACAAGATGCAGGGCAAAAAGACGCTGCTGATCGGGCCGAACTGTCCTGGCCTCATCACCCCGGACGAGATCAAGATCGGCATCATGCCCGGCCATATCCACAAGAAGGGGCGCATCGGTGTGGTGTCGCGCTCCGGCACGCTGACTTATGAGGCGGTCGGGCAATTGACGGCGCTGGGCATGGGGCAGTCGTCCTGTGTCGGCATCGGCGGCGATCCGATCAACGGCCTCAAGCATATCGACGTGATGCGTCTGTTCAACGACGATCCCGACACCGATGCGGTAGTCATGGTGGGCGAGATCGGCGGCAGCGACGAAGAGGAGTGCGCGCGCTGGATCAGGGACAATATGAAAAAGCCGGTGGTCGGTTTCATCGCCGGTGTCACCGCGCCGGAAGGCAAGCGCATGGGGCACGCCGGCGCGATCATCTCCGGCGGCCAGGGCGGGGCCAACGAAAAATTGGCAGTGATGGAAGAGTGCGGCATCCATATCACGCGCAACCCGGCGGAGATGGGGCGCGTGATGCAAAAAATTCTTAAAGGCTGAGAATCCGGGAAGAGTTAAAGGGAAAGGGCTCGCCTTTCCCCCTTGCGCGCCATAGGCGCGGTCGCTTCCCCGTTCTCCGAAAGGGTTCTTAAATGCTGGAAATGCTGCAAACCTCCCAATTCTGGGTGGATGTGTTCAAGATCATCATCATCGACCTGCTGTTGAGCGGGGACAACGCGGTGGTGATCGCGCTGGCTTGCCGCAACCTGCCCGAGGCGCAGCGCCGCAAGGGCATCATGTACGGCGTGGGCGGTGCCATCGGGCTGCGCGTGGTACTGACTTTCTTCGCGGTCAGTCTGCTGGCCTTGCCCTATCTCAAGCTGGTCGGCGCGGTACTGCTGCTGTGGATCGGCATCAAACTGCTGTTGCCGGAGGAGGAGCATGGCGAGGGCAGCATCAAAGCCGAGGGCAATCTGTGGGGCGCGGTGAAGACCATCATCGTGGCCGACTTCGTGATGAGTTTGGATAATGTGCTGGGTGTGGCGGCTGTGGCCAAAGACAACGTCTGGCTGCTGGTGTTCGGCTTGGTCATCAGCATCCCGATGATCGCGTGGAGCAGCCATCTGGTGCTCAGACTGATCGACCGTTTTCCGCTCATCATCTATGCGGGCGGCGCGCTGCTGGGCTACGTTGCGGGCGAGATGCTGCTGGGCGAGGTCTTGTTCAAGGAGATGGTCGAGGCACGGCATTATCTGCACTGGCTGGTACCGGGCGCGTGCGCGCTGCTGGTGCTGGTGGCGGGGATGTGGCTGGCATCGCGCAGAGCGGTGACGGCCAAGGCGGTCGATCTGGTGGATGCGCAAGTGTCCGCCGTGGCGCAGGACAAATAGCGGGGAAATGAATATGAAAATACTGATTCCGGTCGATGGCTCGCCCAATGCGGATCGCGCGATCGATCACGTCATCAAGCGGGTCGGCGAGCTGAAGGCGCAGCCCGAATTGCTGTTGTTGAACGTGCAGTGGAACGTTGCCGCCGGCAACGTCAAACTGTTCATCGACTCGCAAACCATCGATGACTATTACCGCGAGCAGGGCATGGCTGCTTTGCAGAATGCGCGCGCGCGGCTGGATGCCGCCGGATTGCCTTACCACTACCACGTCAGCGTCGGCACTCCCGCAGAGGCCATCGTGCAATATGCCACCGAGCAGCAGGCGGACCAGATCATCATGGGTCGCCAGGGGCAGGGCGGTTTGCAAAAGCTGTTGCTGGGTTCGGTCGTCAACAAGGTGCTGCACCTTTCCGACCATCCGGTGACGCTGGTGAAATAGCCGGTTTTCGCTTCAAGCGATTGACTGTCCACGGCAAAGAAATTACATTTTCCGATTGCACTAACCCGTTCGTTGAGTCATAACAACCCACCATCCACAGGAGAGCCGAATGTCCAACATCCAATCCATGCTGCATGAAAACCGCGTCTTCAATCCTTCCGACGAGTTCGTGCAGCAGGCCAATGTGTCCGGCATGGCCGCTTATCAGGCCATGGTGGATGCCTCGCAAAAAGATTACGAGGGTTATTGGGCGAAGCTGGCGCGCGAGACACTGCAATGGAAAAAGCCGTTCACCAAGACGCTGGATGAAAGCAATGCGCCGTTCTACAAATGGTTCGAAGACGGCGAGCTGAATGTCTCCTATAACTGCCTGGACAAACATCTCGCCACCCAGCCGGAAAAGACCGCCATCATCTTCGAGGCCGACGACGGCCAGGTCACACGGGTAAGCTACCGGGAGTTGCACGGACGCGTATGCCAATTCGCCAACGGCCTGAAATCGCGCGGCATCAAAAAGGGTGATCGCGTGGTCATCTATATGCCGATGAGTGTAGAGGCCATAGTGGCGATGCAGGCCTGCGCCCGTATCGGCGCCATTCATTCTGTGGTGTTCGGCGGTTTCTCTTCCAAGAGCCTGCATGAGCGCATCACCGATGCAAAAGCCTGTGCTGTTATCGCCGCCGACGGGCAATTCCGTGGCGGCAAGGCGATGGCGCTCAAGCCGGCGGTGGACGAGGCGCTGAGTCTGGGCGGTTGCGAATCGGTGCACTCCGTCATCGTCTATCGCCGCACCGGGGCTGATGTGGTGTGGGACGATGATCGCGACATCTGGTGGCACGACCTGTTCAACAGCCAAACTTCCGCTGTCTGCGAACCGGAATGGGTGAGCGCCGAGCATCCGCTGTTCATCCTTTACACCTCCGGCTCCACCGGCAAACCCAAGGGCGTGCAGCACTCCAGCGGCGGCTATCTGCTCGGCGCCATGCTGTCGATGCAGTGGGTGTTCGACTACAAGGATGGCGATGTGTTCTGGTGTACCGCCGATGTGGGGTGGATCACCGGACACAGCTATGTCACCTACGGCCCGCTGGCGATGGGCGCGACCCAGGTGGTGTTCGAAGGCGTGCCGACCTATCCCGATGCCGGACGCTTCTGGAAGATGATCCAGGATCACAAAGTCACCACCTTCTACACCGCGCCGACCGCGATCCGTTCGCTCATCAAGCTCGGCGGCGAATTGCCCCGCCAATATGACCTGTCCAGCCTGCGCCTGCTCGGCAGCGTCGGCGAACCGATCAATCCGGAAGCGTGGATGTGGTACTACACCGAAGTCGGCCAGTCCCGTTGCCCCATCGTCGACACCTGGTGGCAGACCGAGACCGGCTCGCACATGATCGCGCCTCTGCCCGGCGCGATGCCGATCAAGCCCGGCACCTGCACGCTGCCGCTGCCCGGTATACAGGCGACCATCGTCAACGAGGCGGGCGACGAAGTGCATGACGAACATGGCGGCTTCCTCGTCATCAAACGTCCCTTCCCCTCGCAGATCCGCACCATCTGGGGCGACCCCGAGCGCTACAAGAAGAGCTATTTCCCGGCCGAGATGCGCGGTGCCTATCTGGCGGGAGATTCCGCCCACCGCGACGGGGACGGCTATTTCTGGATCATGGGGCGCATCGACGATGTGCTGAACGTTTCCGGTCACCGTCTCGGCACCATGGAGATCGAATCCGCGCTGGTCGCCAATCCGCTGGTGGCGGAAGCTGCCGTGGTCGGCAAGCCGCACGAGATCAAGGGCGAAGCGGTCGTCGCTTTCGTGGTGTTGAAAGGCGCGCGTCCGGCGGATGCTGCTGCGGCGAAAAAACTGGCCGAAGAATTGCGCAACTGGGTCGGACACGAGATCGGCCCCATCGCCAAACCGGACGAGATCCGTTTCGGCGAGAACCTGCCCAAGACCCGTTCCGGCAAGATCATGCGCCGCCTGCTGCGCGCCATCGCCAAAGGCGAGGAAATCACGCAGGATGTCTCCACTCTGGAGAATCCGGCCATCCTGGATCAACTCAAAGAGGTGATCCGCTAGGCGGAGGGCGAGATCGTGCGGGATGCGGCGGGTTGTGAGCGGGACGGTCGGCTGACCGCCGGGAACCGTGCTTAACTATCTCATCCGCCGCATCCTGTATGCCATCCCGATCCTGATCGGGGTGAACCTGCTCACCTTCGCGCTGTTCTTCGTGGTCAACACGCCGGAGGATATGGCGCGCATGCAACTCGGCGTCAAACGCGTCACGCCCGAGGCCATAGAAAAGTGGAAGGAGCAGCGCGGCTACGACAAGCCGATGCTGTTCAACCACGCGGCAGCAGGTGCGGAAAAACTCACCGAAACCATCTTCTGGCAAAAATCCGCCAGCATGTTCGTCTTCGACTTTGGCTACTCAGACGACGGCCGCAGCATCGGGCGCGAGATCGCCGAGCGCATGGGCCCGAGTCTCGCCATCGCGCTGCCCACTTTTCTGGTCGGTCTGGTGGTCTATGTCAGTTTCGCCCTGCTGATGACCCTGTTCCGCGCCACCGCGCTGGATATGGCGGGCGTGGCGCTGTGCGTGGTGCTGATGTCCATCTCCGGCCTGTTCTACATCATCGGCGGGCAGTTTCTGGTGAGCAAGCTTTGGCATCTGGTGCCCATCTCGGGTTACGACGGCGGTGCCGACGCGCTCCGCTTCGTCGCGCTGCCCATCATCATCGGCGTGATCGGCGGGGTCGGTTCCAGCAGTCGCTGGTATCGCACCATCTTCCTCGAAGAGATCGGCAAAGACTACGTGCGCACCGCGCGTGCCAAGGGCTTGTCCGAACTGCGCGTGCTGTTCACGCATGTGCTGAAGAACGCCATGATCCCCATTCTCACCGGCGTGGTGGTCGTCATCCCGCTGCTGTTCATGGGCAGCCTGCTCACGGAATCCTTCTTCGGCATCCCCGGCCTCGGCAGCTACACCATCGACGCCATCAACGCGCAGGACTTCAGCGTGGTGCGCGCCATGGTGTTCCTCGGCTCGGTGCTCTACATCGCGGGACTGATATTGACCGACATCTCCTATACGGTGGTCGATCCGAGGGTGAGGCTGCAATGAGAGGAGCACTAAGGGGCCGTCATTCCAGCGCAGGCGGGAATCCAGCAAGACAATCGGCTCGCGAAGCGAACAACCTCGTTGCCTCGCTTTGCGAGAATGTTCTTATTAACTGGATTCCCGCCTGCGCGGGAATGACGGGGGGGGCTGTATGACTTTCATGCCCGTCATCCTGTGGAGCGATGCGCTGGTGTTCCTGCTACTGGCGGCGGGCTTTGCGACAGCCTGGTATGTGCGCCCGCGCGAACATCTGCTGCTGCCCTGGAAACGTGTGGCGCAAAGCGGCATGGCGATGGCCTCGCTGCTGGTGCTGTCGCTGTTCGTCATCATCGGCTTGCTCGATACCTTGCACTATCGCGCGGCCCTGCCGGAAAAGAACAACGGCGAGACCGTCTATTCACCCGAGGTGTTGAGCGTGTTCGACAAGCTGGTCGAGCCGCTGCGCCTGCATACCGAAAAGACCTATTCCGCCCCGCTGGCACTCACGCTGTACGCCAAAGAAAGCACGACCGATGCGCAGGGTAATGTCGTGCGCGATTACCCGAGGCTGCGGTACGGCGGCGCGCATCTCACCGATGCGGCGCAACGCGACGCGGATGTGACGCGGCGCGCTTTGATTGGCGCGCTGGCCGGGCTGTTGGCGGGAACTGTTCTGGTGTTTTTGTTAAGGCGGCGGATGCCGCAGCGATCCGTGCGGGCAACGCTGATCGTCATGGCGATATTGATCGGTGCCGTGGCCAACCTCGCCACCGTCTACCACGTGCTCGGTACCGACAAAGTGGGGCAGGACGTGCTGTATCTGTCGCTGAAAAGTATTCGCACCGGCCTCATCATCGGCACCGTGACCACGCTGGTGACGCTGCCGCTGGCGCTGTTCCTCGGCGTGGCGGCGGGCTATTTTCGCGGCTGGGTGGACGATGTCATCCAGTACATCTACACCGTGCTCAGCTCCATTCCCAGCGTGCTGCTGATCGCGGCGGCGGTGCTGATGATGCAGGTGACCATCGACACCCATCCGGACTGGTTCGAGACCGCCGCCTCGCGTGCCGACCTGCGGCTGGTGTTCCTCTGCCTGATCCTTGGCATGACCAGCTGGACCGGCCTGTGCCGCTTGCTGCGCGGCGAGACGCTGAAACTGCGCGAGATGGAATACATCCAGGCGGCACAATCCTTCGGCGTATCCTCGATGCGCATCCTCACGCGCCACATCATGCCCAACGTGATGCACATCATCCTCATCGCGCTGGTGATGGATTTCTCCGCGCTGGTGCTGGCCGAAGCGGTGCTGTCCTACGTCGGCGTGGGCGTCGATCCCTCGATGATCTCCTTCGGCACCATGATCAACGGCGCGCGGCTGGAGATGGGGCGCGAGCCCATGGTGTGGTGGGCGCTGGCCGCCGCCTTCGCCTTCATGCTGGTACTGGTGCTGGCCGCCAACCTGTTTGCCGATGCCGTGCGCGATGCTTTCGACCCGCGCCTGAATCGCACTGGCGCTTGACGATGGCTTGCTAAAGAAGGGGCTGCCTCGCTTGCTGCGAGTGGGCGTTCATCTGCCGGAAGGTCAGCGCCAGACGAGTGTCAGCATTGGAACGTGAAGTTGTCAGCGCAAATCCACAGAATTCAGCTCGCGACTATGATTTTCGCGAGTAGCCGGACATGAAGCTTCATCAAGACATCCTCTGTCAGTCAGTGTTTCTTAAGCCTGATAATTTAATGTAAAATTTACAGGCTTGATTTATATCAATTAAGGAGGAATGCTTGAACATTCGACGGCTGCGTGTTTTATTCCTGCTCTGCATCGCCCTGTTATGGGGGCAAGCTCAGGCACGCGAATTGAAAATCATCTTTTCTCAGTACACGCCGCCTTATGTGTTTGAGGACGGGAATGGCATCGTGGTCGATATTGTGCGCGAAGCGCTAAAGGCTAAGGGGCACACGGTGACGCCGGTTTATGTCCCTATCGGGCGAGGCTTCGAGTTGTTTGCCGAAAAGCGCGTCGATGGCACGGCGATCATCCGCGAAAACTCCGGACTAAAGGCCAACTACTCTGATGATTTTATGCAGTACCACAATCGCGCCTTCACGCTGAAGTCGCGCCAGCTCAAGCTCGGCAAGTTGGCCGATCTCAAAGATAAGGCAGTTGTCGCCTTCCAGAACGCCAGCAAATACTTGGGAGAGGATTTCGGTCGTGTCGTCGCCGACAATGCGAACTACAAGGAAATGGCCAATCAGGAAACCCAAACGCTCATGCTGCTGCTTGGTCGCATCGACGTTGCGGTCATGGATGAAAGCATCTTTCGCTTTTATCGCGAGAAGCTCATCGCGGAAGGCAAGGCACCGCGTGCAACGGAATACGAAGCCTTTTCGTTATTTCCGCCGACACCGTACAAGACGGCATTTATCGACGCCAAAATTCGCGACGAATTCAACCGCGAACTAGCCGCAATGCGTCGCGACGGTCGCTACGAAGCCATCTATCGCAAGTACATCGACGAATACTTCGCGGTCAAGCAATGAAGATCAGCGCCCGCTCGCTTTCTTGGCAACTGCTGAAGTCGGTGTTGTCCATTTATTTTGCGATCACGCTGCTGGTCACGTTGATGCAGATGGGCATCGAATACCTGCACACGCGCAACACCATCCAGAGCGAACTGGCGAGTGTCGAACGCACTTTCTCTCCCGCACTCGCTGCCGCCCTATGGGAGCTCAATACCAAACAACTGGAAGCACTGCATCGGGGTATCCTAGACTTGCCTGTTATCTCGACCATGCGCGTCATTGATGCTAGCGGACGTGATTTGATCAAAGAAACCGCGCACAGCGACCTGAGCGGACAAATCTCCCACACTTTTAAACTCTCCTATGAATTCTCCGGCGAGCATGTGCATCTGGCTGATGTCAGCTTTGAAGCGGCGGGCGATGTCATCTTCGACCGCCTGCGCGTTGGCTACCAGATGATCCTGATTAGTGCCTTGATCAAAAGTACTGCGCTGACCCTGCTTTTCCTATTGGCCTTTCGCAGTCGCCTCGGCATACCTTTGCAACAACTCACCGATGCGGTCACTGCTATTGATCTCGATTCCCTCGGGAGCAAGCATCGCCTCGATCTCAGGCAGGCGAAGGAAAATGAGCTGACCAAGCTCGAAGGCGCCTTCAATCACATGCTCAATAGGCTGGAAGATGAACGTGTCGCCCATTACTCGGCGCTGGAGGCAATGAATAAGGGCCTGGAAATACAGGTTGCCGAGCGTACTCGTGCCCTTGAACAGGCCAACCAGCGATTAGAGCAGTTGGTACGCACCGATCAGTTGACCGGTGCCGCCAATCGCCGCCATTTCGTCGAACAGGCACAGATTGAAGTTCAGCGCGCCCGACGCGACGACACCCCTTTATCTTTGCTGATGATCGACTTGGATCACTTTAAACATATCAACGATACATGGGGGCATTCTGCTGGCGATGAAGTGCTGCGCAATTTTGCCCGCGTGGCCCTGACACCGCTGCGTGCAATGGATTTGTTCGCACGAGTCGGGGGCGAGGAATTTGCAGTACTGCTGCCAAATACCGGACTGGAAGGAGCCGTTGAAGTTGCACTGCGCATCCTTGAGGCCGTACGCCAACAGTCTATCGACTACGGCAACGAGCAGATTCACTACAACGTTAGCATCGGTGCGTCCATCCTCGCGGCGAAGGAAACTGACTACGAGCCGCTGCTAAAGCGAGCTGATGCGGCCCTTTATCGCGCTAAGGAAGAAGGGCGCGATAAGGTAGTGACTGAATAACCTCTTCCCATAGCACTATCAGCGCTGGTGTGCTGTTTTACGGACATAGATTCTAAAAGCCGGAATCGCTCTTTAGGATTAGTCAGAGACAGACGCTCTATCAATATTCAAATCTTGATCGGCTGCAATGACCACGATGCAGGATTTCACCATCGTAGATTGATAGCTACAAAGCGGTCGGTCGCCGCTGACGGAAACGGGTCGTTTGTGATGGTTGGCGAACGTCAGCTTCAGAGCATCGAAAATTTTCCTAGCTGGGCTGCCCGATTGCGGACGGTGGCGAACTCACCCTATCGACCCAAAGCGGAAGCTTGCCAAATGACCGCTTGCACAAAAATCCTTATGACATTCTTCTCAATCACCATGTCAGGATTGCGGAAGGGGATTGACGGCTCAAGCGGGCAGATAAATCCTCCAGTTCCCCAAAGGAGTCCCAGTTGATCAAGTCTATGTTGACTCTCCTTTGCGTGCCTCATCAAAACAATCCTCACGCCAACAGCAACCACCTTGATCGCATTCGCCGCCGTCGGCTAATCCATAACAATCGAAGTTACCCTCCTTGCTTTGGATGTTCCTGATCAACTCGGTTTTGAATTGTTTGATGTGATCAATCCCCATTGACTTGGCGATAGCGCGTATTTCTTCGTGGTTCATAACATGCCTCTTATCTCTAGTTAGGAAATTTACCGATGATGCTTTGAAGCTGTTGCAAGTTATGGGAGCGTCATACTGTCAAGGTGCCATGCTGATTTAAATTTAGCCCTGTTCCGTCGGCAATAGCGGTAGTTACCAATGAAGCGTGTAAGGTCGCCAAATTTATAGGCATTGCCTATGGAGGTTGTGACTTTGCGTTGAAATAAATAATTGTTCCGTGTGCAAGCGCACATAGCTTCAATTGTTTTTTGGGGGAGAAAATGCTTCCGGCGGGGAAGAACATCTAAATGACCGCTCTTGGCACGCTGCACTCAGTCACCTTTGCGAATATCCTACCGTAAAGCGGTCATCGAGTGGCAATTGAACGCAGGTCGGCGCGACCGTCCGGATAGGCCGAATAGCCGGCTTCCGTAGCTATCCCTCTTTCCGCTGCCGTCCTTGGCAGAATGTACTTTCCCCTTACTTCCTGTCTGCCGGCGGAAATGAAACGTGCCGGCGAATTTCCGCAAAAAGCTGGCTGAGCGTTCCGCGATACAGCCATACGATGCCGCACATTCCATAGAGCGATAACGATGCGGCGAAATTCGCTTCGCGCATGAGTTCGAGTGCGACGGGGTCTTTGAAGTGCCAGTAGATCGCGTAACAACCGTCTATCGTGAACCAGGTGAAGAACAGCATCAGGGGCCACTGTCTCCAGCGTAATTCGAGCAGGATGCGCAGGCTCCAGGGGGCTGTGAGGTAGGCGAAGATGGCCATGATGAAGCTGATGGGGATATCCCAATCCGGCGCTTGGTAATGGAACGAGCCGACAATCAGCAGGGCGATGCCGAGGGCGAGCGTTGCCAGCTTCCATGGACGGAGCAGTTCGGGCAGGTAGGCGGGGTTCGTGCTGCTCATTCCGGCGACTCGGGCAGTTTGATGTCCACTTCTGCCCAGACGATCTCGGGAAGCAGGAAAACGGCGGTTTCCTCTCGGTTACAGACGGACAGCACATCGGGATGTTCGCCGAGTGCATCAATCAGGCGGGGGAAGTTTCCCGCAGCGACAGCGATTTCAAACGCGTAGGATTGGCTCATGGCGGGCGAGTATACATTTTCTGTTTTTTCGGGGCGACCTGTGGCGGCGGGCGCACCCAAGTCGCAAGGGAGGTTTTCGGCGCGATGATTTACACTCACGCCCTGAATAATGGCGGCGGCGGCATGCACGGCCATTTCGACCAATGAACGGCACGATTTTATGAAGATACTTGCACTGGAAACTTCCACGGAATATTGCTCGGTCGCCTTGTGGCAGGACGGCATCGTCACCGGCCTCTGCGAACGGGTTGGGCAGAAGCATTCCGAATTGTTGATGGGTATGCTGGATGCGCTGCTCGTGGAGGCGGGGATCAGGGTTGCGCAGGTGGACGGCTTGGCTTTCGGCAAGGGGCCGGGATCGTTCACCGGCGTGCGCATCGCCTGCGGCGTGACGCAGGGGCTGGCGCTGGGCGCGGGTCTGCCGGTGATCGGGGTGTGCACGCTGGAGGCGCTGGCGCAGGCGGCGGGGCAGGATAATGTTATCGCGGCGCTGGATGCGCGTATGGGCGAGGTTTATCACGCGGCTTACCGGCGGCAGGGCGATGACTGGATGACGGTGAGTGAGCCGTCTTTGTGCAAACCGGAAGCGGCCCCGCCGCTGGCGGGCAATGACTGGTTCGCTATCGGCAGCGGCTTTGCGATGAACGGCGGGGTGTTGCAAGCGCGTTATGACGGGCAGTTGCTCGGCGTGGATGGCGCGGCGGTGCCGCAGGCGGCAGCCATCGCCGAACTCGGTGCGGTGCGTTTTGGCCGTGGCGAGGGGGTGGATGCGGCGCTGGCTTTGCCTCTGTATCTGCGCGACAAGGTGGCGCTGAAGACCAGCGAACGGGAAGCGGCACGCTGATGCGCGCCATGTGCGAAACGGATATCGATACGGTGTTCGCCATCGAACGGGCGGTGCAGGCTTACCCGTGGACACGCGGCAATTTCAGCGATTCGCTGGCGAACGGTTATCTGTGCCTGGTGGATGAGGCGGAAGGTGAGCTGCGCGGCTATGCGATCCTGATGCCGCTGGTGGACGAGGCGGAGTTGCTTACCATCGGAGTGGCACCCGCACAGCAGCGCAAGGGATTGGGGCGTGCCATGTTGGGCGAGATGCTGGCGCTGGCGCGTGAACGGGACATGAGGCGCGTGTTTCTGGAGGTGCGTTCATCCAACACGGCCGCCATCGCGCTGTATCGCAGCGCGGGATTCGCCGAAATCGGCCTGCGCCGTGCCTATTACCAGAATGCCGGCGGCAGGGAGGATGCGCTGGTGATGGCGTGCGGGTGAAGTGCGCCGCAATTAACGGTGTTTATGCTCAATCCCTCTTAGGTCGGGCTTGAGCCTGACATGTCGGGTTGCACCCAAAGGGCACGAGAACCCCTGCGGGGAAACCCGACCTACCAATGAGGCGCTTACCGTGGGTATTACACAGCAGTCAGTAATTTGGGCGACATTCCCTAGTCGCGGAAACCCAGACACCGCATTCCCTTGTGGGAGCGCGGTTTACCGCGCGATGGATACTCCCCGTTACCAATCGCCCGCTGAAGCGGCCTCCCACATCCCGCGATGTGCATCGCTCTCAGGCACTCAACCGGAAAGAGAAGAACGCCAAGTGTCGCCCAAATTTCCGACTTAGGAGTAAGTACCAAACAGAATGGCGCGCCAAGTAATGTCGCCCAAATTACGGATTGCTGTGTATTACTTTTTCTCCGCAAGACGGGGAAGTTATACGACCGACTAACGCAGATTTACAGGAAATCAATGCTATGAGTACCATCAAACCCAACTATACCCGTCCGCTCGACATCAAGAACGGTCGCGTCGATATGTCGCACGGCTCCGGCGGGCGCGCGATGGCGCAGCTCATCAACGAACTGTTCGCTGCGGCGTTCGATAATGAATATCTGGCACAGGGCAATGACGGTGCGATCCTGCCTGCCGCGAACGGGCGGCTGGTGATGGCGACTGACAGCCATGTGGTGTTGCCGCTGTTTTTCGCGGGCGGAGACATCGGCTGTTTGTCTGTGCATGGCACCATCAACGACGTGGCCGTGATGGGTGCGCAGCCGCTGTATTTGTCCGCTTCGTTCATCCTTGAGGAAGGATTTCCGCTGGCCGATCTCAAGCGCATCGTCGAGTCGATGGCGCAGGCCGCGCGCGAAGCGGGTGTGCCTGTGGTCACCGGCGACACCAAAGTGGTGGAGCAGGGCAAGGGCGATGGCGTATTCATCACCACCACCGGCGTGGGTGTGGTGCGCGAGGGCGTGCATCTTTCCGGTGATCAGGCTACGCCGGGCGATAAGATAATTTTGTCCGGCACCATCGGCGACCACGGCATGGCTATTTTGTCGCAACGCGAAGGGCTGACTTTTTCCGCACCCATCGTGTCCGACACCGCAGCATTACACGGGCTCATCGCCGCTATGCTCGATAGTGGTGCCGCGCTGCGTGTGCTGCGCGACCCGACGCGCGGCGGGCTGGCGACCACGCTGAACGAGATCGCCAAACAATCCGGTGTGGGCATGATGCTGCAAGAGTCGGCCATCGCGGTGAACCAACCGGTGGAAGCGGCGTGCGAGTTCCTCGGTCTCGATCCGTTGTATGTGGCGAACGAGGGAAAGCTGATCGCCATCTGTGCGCCGGAAGATGCGCAACGTTTGTTGGAAGTGATGCGCTCGCATCCTTTGGCGCGCGACGCGGCCATCATCGGCGAGGTGTTGGAGGATGCACACGGTTTCGTTCAGATGACCACCAGACTGGGAGGTCGTCGCGTGGTGGACTGGCTGGCGGGCGAACAGTTGCCGAGGATATGTTGACTTAAGCCACCAGATCAACCTGTTGTACGCTGCCCGCGCTGCCGTTTTCGTTCAGATAGACACTGCTGGCTACCACGCTGCCGAGCAAGCGGTTGGTCGTGGTCTTGAGATCGAACGGGGTCTCCACGGCATGTAGTGAGATTGCGCCGACACCTAGTTCGGCGAGGCTCTTCAGCGTATCCTGGCCGGAGATATCTTTCAGCCAGACCTTGAGTTTGTCGAAGACCGGATCGGCCTCGTCTATCCAGCCGTTTGCATCACTGTCGTATTGCGCCAGTTCACTGAAGCCGTTGCCGGATGCAGGGCCGAACAGCTCCTTGCCATTGTCGATCTTGGCGTTGCCGTTCAGATCCAGCGCCAGATAGCCGCTACCGGAAAGTAGCTGGCTGATTTGCTGCGCGTTACCGTCACTGTTCAAATCGAAGGCGAAGGTCTTTTCGCTCAATTGTGCCGCCGTGCCGTTGAAGTTGATCACCAGCGGGTCGGTCTTGCGCGGGGCATCGCCCATCAGGATGCGGGTGCTGCTGGACTCGCTGTATTGGCGCTGCATCAGCAGCTTCAAGTCGAACTGTATCTCCTTGCCGTCGCTGGTCTTGATGACACCCTGAGCCTGCATCGAGGTGGTCTCCGTCTCCTGATAATGCTCCTCGCGGCGGTAATCCACGCCATAGCCTGCGCGGGGAGCGGATGGAGCCTGCATCCGGGCGCTGTTCGGATCGGCAACCTGGACGGCATCGGGAGTCTTGAGTTGGCCGGCGTCGAATAAACGCATCTTCTTGCCGGTCAGCATTTCGACCAGCGAACGGATCAACAGCATCTCAGGGCTGTTCTCAACTTCCTTGGCGGCCTCTTCGATGGCGCTGGATTCGCCCGATTGCAGATTTTGTGCTTCGACGGATATCTCCACTCTGACGGAAGGGCGCTCGACGGGAACCGGGCGATCGACCCACATGCGCAGTGATTCGCGCACCTCGCGGTATTCCGAACGGCTGTGCTCGCTTTGCAGCGCAAGGGCATATTCCGAGACTTTCATGGCGACCTCCAGAAATTACTTGGGTGTCTATGAGTTATCGGCTTCGCTGCGGTAAAGCTTAGCCTCGGCTATCTCAGGGAGACGCTGATTTATTCGTCATCCCCGCGAAGGCGGGGATTCAGTGCCTTTATTTAACTGGGTTCCCGCCTACGCGGGAACGACGAAACCGAATAAATCAGCGTTTCCTTAGGTGTGCGGCTCCATCCTGCTTGTCAGGCAAGCAGGATTTGGCTGGATGGACAAGGGGTCATCGGTCGGAAACCAGATCACCCAGCTCGTCGAGCAACGGTTTCAGGAACTTCTCATACTGGCGCCAGCGTTGCACCGAGGTGCGGTAGATCGGCTGGCGAACCTGCGTCACGCTGGCCGTGCGGATTTGGCGTTTGGTCTTGTGGAAATCAAGGCAGGCGGCATCCCATTTGAGTCCGCAATATTCGAGCAGGGTACGCGCCTGCTTCTCCTGATCAGCCACAATGTCCTCGTAGTGAATGTCAATAAACGTGCCGGCGGGCAACACCCGGCGCCAGTGCGCCATCATCCGAGTGTAATCGGCATAGTAGCGTCCCAACTCGGCAAGGTCATAAGTGTGTTCCTGCTTGCGGTTGAACAGGCGCGTGAAGCAGGACACACAGGTATCCACCGGGTCGCGGTTGACGTGGATGATTTTTGCGTTTGGCAGCATCAGGTGAATAAGCGGAACGGCAAAGAAATTGGCCGGCATTTTGTCGGTGATGCGTTTTGCATCGGGATCGCGTGATCGCAGTGCGGCAATATATTCATTGCCCCAGACGGTGAGGGTGGTGGCATCGAGATGGCGCAAGTTGTCGGGGAATGTTGTTGCGGCCGGGGCGGTTTTGCGGTGTGCGATGCGCAGCAGATCAGGCAGTTCCCCCGCGCCGTACACATCGGGGTGGCTGGCGATGATCTGCTCGGTGAGCGTGGTGCCGGAGCGCGGCATGCCAAGTATGAAAATTGGCCGGTCGGAAGGATTGCCCGCACCGCGCAAACGATCAATGTAATCCCTGCTGAAGATGGCTTGCAGTTCGGTGAACTGCCTGGCCGCCACATCCGGGTTGTAATCCAGCTTCTTGCGCTTTATTTCACAGCCAGCCAAAAAGTGTGCGAATGCCCGATCATAGTCCTGGATATCGTCGTAACATTTCCCCAAGGCGAAGTGCAAAGACAGCTTGTGATTGTCGGAGCGATGTGCGGCATTTTTCTCATCTTCCAGCAGGGCGGTGAAGTGTGTGTCATCCGGGGCTACTTTGCTTGCCTGAGCGAGATGAATGCGCGCTGCGACATTGTCCGGTTTCAGCTCCATGGAGCGCCGGAACAAAGACTTGGCTCGTTCCAGTTCGCCGTTCTCCATGCACAAATGGCCGAGCCCAAGCAGAGCCTCGTTACTTTCCGCGTTGACTGCCAGCGCGCGTTCGTATTCCGCTTCGGCGGGAATCGGACGTCCGGTCTCCGCATAGATGCTGCCGAGTAAGGCGTGCGCCTTGGCACTGTTGTTGTCGATCTGCAAGGCACGTTGTGCCGACATTTCGGCATCCTGCAACAACTCCATCGCCTGCAATGTTTTCGCAAGCCCCATCTGCGCTTCAAGATAGACCGGGCGCAGTGCCAAGGCGCGTTTGAAGTACGCCAGTGCGATCTCATGCTCATCCTGTGCCAAGTGGATGCCGCCCATATTGCAAATCGACTCGGGGTAGTCGGGATGCAGGCGCAGTGCTTTTTTCAGTGTTTCAATGGCTTCCGGTATGCAATCCTCTTCCAGCAGCAAGGCCCCGAGGTTGTTCAGCGGTTCCAGATAATTCGGATTGGCGGCTGCGGCTTTGCGGAAATAGTCCAGCGCCATCCGATGGTCGCCGCGTTCGCGATAGATGCTTCCTACGTTATTCAGCGACGGTGCAAAATCTGGCTCGATAGCCAATGCGCGTTGTTGGCAAGCTTCTGCCTGATCATAATTTTTGCAGTCATAGTAGGCAATACCGAGGTTGCTGTACGCCATCGCCATCCGTGGCTCAAGAGAAACAGCGCGTTCACCGTGCGCAATGGCAGCATCCAGTTGCCTGAGTTGACGGCTGATCTCACTCAGATTGGCATGAAATAAAGCCACATTCTGTTGCAGGGAAATCGCCTTACGTATCATGTTGGCGGCCACGAACAAATGGCCTGATTGAAAAGCCACCACGCCGAGCAGGTGCAGTGCGAATGGATGGTTGGGGTGCTGCCGTAATATCTGGCGCAACAAATGGTGTGCCTCTTGCAGGCGCCCGGCTCCCTGCAATTGGGCAGCAAGATTCATTGCCTGCGGGATGGTTAGAGGGTTTGGGCTGGCGGAAGGGTTGGGCGCGTTGTGCATGAATATCTAGACAAGACGTTTCGGCGAATCCTGCCACGCCATTGGGCTGTTTGTCATGCGTTTTAACAAATTGACTTACAGACGCACGTCGATAGTGCAATCAATATTCACCGATTACCTTATCTATTGCGGGTTTTATCTTCGCGCGATCAGCTACGCTCATCTTAGCCAAAGGATCTTTGAGTCTGGTGGTATCGATTGCGAAAATTTCGTCAGTTGACAGAACAAACTGTCCTATTCCGGCGACATCAATCAGCGGAGCCATGATGTCTACCGGTTGAGCATTGGCTCGAAGCGGAATAACGACAGTCGCGCCCGTTTTGCTTGTTATATGGTCGTTTTGCACACAGACAAGATAAGGTATCTCGACTTTCTTTGAGCCCGGATTGGGATAGATGTCAAATTGAGCCACCGCTTATATCCGATCAAACTCAGCGCCAGCCAAACCTGTCGCGGAGATATCCTTTCCATGCGCAGTCAGCGCTTCAGCATTGCGTTCTGCCCAAGTGCGATTTTCAAGTTCCTCCAGCATTCGAGCAAGCAACTGCTCAGCTTGTGCCGAGAAATTAACCTGTTGCTTGTAGGGTTCGAGACGGTCCAGTAAGTTCTGATTGATCGACAAGGATAGGCGACCTTTTTTGGCCGTTGAGTCGTAATGAGTTTGCATGGCACATGGCCTCCCGCAAAATAGAATACACACCATCATACGTATGATTGTACGTGCGTCAAGTTGTTGTCGCGACTTGCACCAAATTGGCTGTTACTACATTCGCGGTCACTTGACGGCAAAACGCCGGATGAGTTCTACTTCGGCAGCCTGCTGGCTCGAAGAAGTTCTTGCCCCTGCGGGGTGAGGGGCTGAAGCCCCGCAGCACAAGCTCAACCGAGCCCACAAACTCGATGGCAGGAGCCGCGAAGTTGTGGGAGCTCGGTTTACCGAGCGATGGGTTTCCTCCGAGTTGGGCAATCGCGCGGTGAACCGCGCTCCCACCGAAAGAGCAGTGGGTTTGTAGGAGCTCGGTTTACCGAGCGATGGGTTTTCTCCGAGTTGTGCAATCGTGCGGTGAACCGCGCTCCCACCGAAAGAGCCGTGGGTTTGTAGGAGCTCGGTTTACCGAGCGATGGGTTTCCTTCGAGTTGGGCAATCGCGCGGTGAACCGCGCTCCCACCGAAAGAGCCGTGGGTTTGTAGGAACTCGGTTTACCGAGCGATGGGTTTCCTTCGAGTTGGGCAATCGCGCAGTGAACTGCGCTCCCACCGAAAGAGCCGTGGGTTTGTAGGAGATCGGTTTATCGAGCGATGGGTTTCCTCCGAGTTGGGCAATCGCGCAGTGAACCGCGCTCCCACTGGGGGTATCCGTTAGCAATAGTTTGTGGGGTTTGGTTTTCGTGAGAGCTCGGTTGAGCTTGTACTGCCGGGCTTCAGCCTCTTACAGCCACGGCCCCATGCGGGTGCACCGAGCGATAGCCGCACATGACGCGTTCATGCCGTCCAAATTAACTGACTGCTATAAAAGGGAAAGCATTGATGACTCCAAAATTTATCGGTGTAACAGGTTTGCCAAGAGCCGGCTCGACTTTACTCTGTCAGCTGCTGGCACAGCATCCGGAAATAAAATGTGAAGGGCATAGCTCGCCGCTGTGCAATACCCTGCTGGGCATACGCCGCATGATCAGCGACGACCAGTTTTTCTTGTCGCAACTCGACAACTCGTTCGATGCCAGTTATGCCCATCTGGCTTCCGCCATGCAGGGGTTTTTGCGCGGATGGAATCAGGATTGCACTCAAAAGGCCGTGGTCGACAAAAATCGCGCATGGCTGCATGCCATCGAGTTACTGCTGCACATAGAGCCGGATGCCAAGCTGATTGTCTGTTTGCGCGAATTGGGGCAAATCTACGGCTCCATTGAAGCACAGCACCAACGCACCATACTGGTGGATTTTATTGATCATCTTGCCGACTATGATCGTTTTGGCCGTGCCGATGTCCTGTTTGCCAAGGACAAAGCCATCGGCGCGCCGCTGATATCGCTTCATGCCGTACCCGATCTGCCCAAGCATGTGCAAGAGCGCCTTTACTTCGTGCGCTTCGAAGACATGATGGCCAATCCTGTGTCTTGTATGTCTCATATGTACGCCTGGCTGGGGCTCGCCCCATTCGAAATCAATCCGAATAAGCTGGACAAGGGGATAGAGGAAAGTGACAGCCACTACCGCATGAAATATCCCCACAAGCAATCGAGCAAGATTAGCGCCCCCAAAAAACACGATATTCCGCCACGCATTCAAGCCCAGATACAGGGGGCGTGCTCTTGGTATTACCAGATGTACTATCCGCAATACAAATAGGCCGCTGGAGTAGTGCGCCATTTTGTTTGGAACGTAATGCCAACGGTAAGCGCCGCAATCGCTCGGCAGAGCCTAGCCCCCACAACTGCCCAGCTCCTTCAGGTGGCGATCATGCAGAATGGAGAGCGTCGCGGACGTTCCCCCCTTTGAAAAAGGGGGAAGTAGTGAGAACCGCCTGGGGCGGCTCAAGGTTTTATTGGCCCCTTTGAGGGGCTCACCTAATAAGCCTGACCTGAGCGCTCAGGTCAGGCCTGTCGAAGCAGCATCTGTTTTTGCCGGAGGTTATTTAACGGCGACGCACTACCCTAGGAGGGGAAGGCCTAGATACTTTTTTTATTGGTCGTTTACCCGGTTTGGTGATAAATTTCGACCCTCAAATAATTGTAGCTATTCGTGCCGAATTCGCCATTGAGCCATACTGTTACCTTACCTAGCGGTAAGGTGGCTGGGGTGGATCGAGATGTCATTGGCGCGGGCATGTTTAAATCGGGGCCGTTTGAATGAAATCTTCGCTAAACCATATTTTCCGAACAATCTGGTCCGAAACACTGGGCACTTGGATTGCCGTTTCCGAACTCACCAAGTCTCACGGGAAACGTTCCGCCTCAGAGCGGGTTCGCTCGATAGGCGCATTTTTCTCCGGCGGACTCGTCGGTGGCAATTGGCAGTTCCGCCCGCGTCCCCTGTTACTCGCGCTAGCTTTTTGCTTCGCTATCGATGCCAACGCCAACCCCATGGGAGGCAGCGTAGTCAGCGGACAAGCCAGCATTGCCGCGAGCGGCAACGTTCTCACTGTCACCAACACACCCGGCACTATCATCAACTGGCAAGGCTTTTCGATTGGAGCCAACGAAGTCACCCGCTTCATCCAACAAAGCGCCAGCTCCGCCGTCCTTAACCGCGTTGTCGGCAACAACCCCAGCCAGATTCTCGGCACTCTGCAATCCAATGGCCGC
>JAXMKV010000058.1:0-11301 GCA_034371155.1 Gallionella sp.
TTGAGCGGGGAACGCAACTCATGGCTCACACCGGAGAGGAAGTCAGATTTGGTCAGGCTGGCTTTTTCAGCAGCATTCTTGGCTTCTTCCAGCCGTTCCTGGGTCTTTTGCTGCTGATCTGTCAGCCTTTGCGACTCGATCGAGCTCACCACCAGATGTTCATTGGCCAGCTGTAATAAAGTGATGAGCGCATCGGATGCCACCTGCGTCTGTTCTGCCAGCCTGACTTCATATTCGTGCACGTCAGCGTTCTTTTCGCGCACGTCAGCGTTCTTTTCGCGCACGTCAGCGTTCTTTTCGCGCACGTCAGCGTTCTTTTCGCGCACGTCAGCGGTCTGCTCGCGCACGTCAGCGGTCTGCTCGCGCACGTCAGCGGTCTGCTCGCGCACCGTGAGCAGACTAACGCGGGTCTGCACAGCATCCGACTCTTCTGCCGGCTCGCCAATCGACACATCGCGTGGTTTATCTTGTTTCATGCTGGGGCGATTCGCTTCAGCTGCTAACCGTGGGTTGACCGGAGAGCATCCCGGCGTACCCGGACAAAGTCTCGCCGATAGCGATCCCGCTATCGCCAATGTCAAACAGCCGGATATCCTTGCTATGCTGGCTGCCGCGCACTTTGACGACCGCACATACGCGTTTGAACTGGCCCTCGATTTCGATGTAACGCTGCATGACGATGGCATCGGCCAAAAAGGCGCTGCCGAAGGGGCTGAAGCGCAAATCGGTATAACGGTCTTCCAGCTCGGAAGTCATCACGACGGTGACACCCATGCCGGTCAGCTCGGCCACCATGCGATACAGCGCCCCGCGAAAATCCTCGCTCCCGCCGGGAGCCAGCGCCAATTCGAAGCCGGAGAGAGAATCGATCACCACGCGCTTGGCCTTCATGTGGCTGATCATCCCGATCAGATCGTGCAATATCCCATCAATCGACATATCCAAGGCATGGGTATCGATGACGCCAACTTGTCCCTTGACGATCATCTCACTCAACTCGGTGCTCAGCAGCTGGTTCGGACTTTTTTCAAAAGCAGCGATCACGCCCGCTTCGCCCCTGCGCACGCCTTCCGCCAGGAATTCGGTCGCCAGAATGGTTTTTCCCGAGCCGGACGGCCCGACCACCAGCAGCGAGTAACCGGCGGGCAGGCCGCCGCCCAGCATCTCATCCAGCGATGGGTTCCCCATCGACAGGCGCCGCGTGGCGGGAGCGGCTTGCCCTGTCTTGGGCGACTGGACGGTCGCGCGCGGAAAGATATCGATGCCCGCATCGGTGATGCGGAACGTGTGCAGTCCCGGCGCCTGCGCCTGACCGCGCATCTTTACCGCCTGCATCTTGCGCACCATCGAATTGCGGTGCAGGTTTTGCGACAGCCACAGAATGCCGTCCGCCACGGTAAAGATAGGACTGGAATCTTCTTCCGGTTGCAGATACTCGCCGATCAGAAAAGTAGTTGCCTGCCAGCTGGTCATTTGCATGCCCAACTGCTGGACAAAATGCTGCAAACCGAAAACATCCTGATCCTTTTCTGCCACCGACTGCACTACGGAGCGGAACGAATCGACGAACACCAGGCTGGGTGAAAAACTTTTCACTTCCTCGCCGATGCGTTGCAATACCCGGTCGAATCCGCCTTCGTGCAAATCGGCAGCGAGGTTGACATAACGTATCGACTGGTTGATCTTGGCGGCATCGAAAAACGGGAATTGCTGTTGATATCGCAGCATCTTCAAGGCCGGTTCGCCGAGCACGGTAAAGAACAACGCACGCTTGTCCGGCTCGACCAGCGAGAACATGATCTGGTGCGCGAGAGTGGTCTTGCCGCTGCCCGGTGTGCCGGCGATCAGGTTGAACGAGAATTCCGGCAGCCCGCCACCAAGCAGGGTGTCCAGGCCGGGAACACCGGTTTTCAGGCGCTTTATGTTGACATTTTTTCTCATGCTATTTTTCCTGTCCGCCCGGAGCGACATCGCTCCAAGCCGAATGTAAAATCCTGCGGGTAAGCTGGTCGCCGATAACGGAGGCCAAAACATCGGTGAAACTGATCAACAACAGCGTGTTTGCCGCGCTGATCTGGTCGGGAGATTGATGTTCGAAACAAAGCCTCAATCCGGAGAAAGCCTGCCCGCCGGGTGGAACTGGCGGGCAGCCCGCCAGCCACGGAAAGGATGGCTGCGACAAACACAGACTGCGCGCATACAGCGAGTTGAAGCCCCCGACACCGACGATAGCGATAACTTGCGCCGACAGCTGTTCCCATAGCAGGATGGAGACATCGGCATCCGCCCCATAGCTATGAGCCATGAGGTATTCAATGATCTGCTGTCGAGTCGGCTCGCTGGTTTGCATAGTAAAGTTTGATCGATTGGCCGTCATGAACGACCTTGCCAAAAATGGCTGCATCACCCCTTCGTAGTATAGGCCATATGCCGGGGCATCCCCGACCTATTGCTCCCGTAAAGCACAACAGAGCCCGGTCAGCGGAGCTCCCTCTAATTCATGGCAGCCGATAGTCTGCCCTAATCACCTCGCGTTTCCGTGTACTGGCACACATAAGCCCACATTAAATATTGAGCTTGCGCGCATCACCCAGCAAACGAAGAGTTTCTGTCTTGACCACGCCATAACATTCGCAAGTGCGCTGTTCCAACCCCGCCCGATCCAGCACCGCGATATGCCCCCGGCGATAGCTGATTACACCGGCGCGTTGCAGCTTGCCGGCCGCTTCGGTGATGCCCTCGCGGCGCACCCCCAGCATGGTGGAGATCAGCTCCTGGGTCATGGTCAGCTCATGGCTCGGCAAGCGGTCCAACGTCAGCAGCAACCAGCGGCACAGTTGCTGCTCCACCGAATGATGCCGGTTACACACGGCGGTTTGGGATATCTGCGTCATTAACGCCTGAATGTAGCGCAGCAATAGACGCATTACGGAGCCGGCGCGGTTGAATTCATCCATCATCAAGCGTGCCGGCATGCGGTAACCCCACCCACCCGTTTGCACGATGGCCCGGCTGGGCGTGGTATTGCCTCCCATCAACAGCGAGACGCCGAGCACCCCTTCATTGCCCACGCCGGCGATTTCCGCTGTGGCACCGTTCTCCATGACATAGTGCAACGACAAGATGGCCGTCGTCGGAAAATAGACATGCTGTAATTGGCAGCCCGATTCGTAGAGAACATTGCCCAGTGGCAATGCGATCAGTTCAAGATGCGGTGCAAGCGAGTCGAACACGTCGTGGGGCAACGCGGCAAGTAGATAGTTCTGGGTGGGAGTATGCGGCGCAGTCTTGAGTATTGCCATTCGCTCGTCTCCATAATTTGGCCACAATAGTCAATTGGCCACAATCGCCTTGACGGCAACTTCCCGCTGTTGCTCCATGAGGAGACGGGAGCCAGTATACATCCCGTAGCCGGTAGACTATGTGCGGAAACGCACATATCCGTTGTGCGCCACTCCCTATAATCGCCTGAAACTTATCCATCCAACGGGACATGCTAGGGCATGGTTATCAGGTATGACCGACGCAGCACATTTGTATTTCGCACGGACGCTGCGTAAAACGGGTCCTATCCTTTGAGCGCGCTTTATCTTCGCCCGTTGTCGCAAGCGATTGCCGGATCATCGCCCGACTGGCTTACCCTGTCCTGCAAGTTCGCTCTGGTTTCACCTGACGGTCGCCTCACTCATCAGGGCATTAGCCCTTTGTCCGAGCTGAAGGGCACGCTGGCAAGATCGCGGCGCGTGCTGCTGTTGTTGGCCGCCAGCGATGTGACGGTACTGCGTCTGGCGGTGCCGCCGCTGTCATCCGCCAAGCTAAAAAGCGCACTGGCCAATCTGGTCGAGGACCGCATCATCGGCGACCCTGCCGATTGCGTGATCGCCGCCGGAAAACCGAACGGGGGGATGCGCACCATTGCGCTCGTGCAACGTGCCTGGCTTGACCGATTGCTCGACACACTGGCCGCTTTGGGTGCGCAACATATCGAGGCCTTGCCCGCGCAACTGTGCCTGGCTTACCACGCCGATCATGCGAATGGCGTGACAGCAGCCATTGACGAGCAGGATGGCGGTATCGAAATAACGCTGGGCGGATCGGCGCAGGACGGCATCGGCCTAACGCTCGCACATGAGCCGGGAACCCCCGCTGCGCGCACGGCGTTAGCGGCATTGAGTACCCTCGCCGGGAAAGCACGAATCACACTGTACGTTGCGCAAAGCGCACTGTCCGACTACCGAAAAATACTCGATGAATCGACGGTGCCCAGCCCATACATCCGTGTCGCCGCCGACGACTGGTCGCACTGGATCGTCCCGCCACGGGAGGTGATGCCGAATCTGGCGGCGGCATCGGGTCGGGGAAACATCGGCACGCTGAACTGGCACGCGTGGCGCTGGCCGCTGGCGCTGGCGGCGAGTGTGCTGCTGATCAATGCCGTCGCCTTGAATGTCGACTGGTGGCAACTGAGCCGGGAAAGCCGCGCGCTGCGCGCGACCATGATGCAAAGTTACCGACAGGCGTATCCGGAAGAATCCGTGATCATCGACCCGCTGGCACAGATGCAGCAAAAGATCACCGCTGCCAGGCAGACTTCCGGCACCGGTGCAGCGGATGACTTCATCCCGCTCTCGGCAGCCTTCGGTGAAGCCTGGAATGCGCTCGGTGAGCCCGCGAAGCAGGGGAGCTCCATCGCCTCGCTCAGTTATCGCGAACGCCAGCTGTTCGTACAGTTGCAGCCTTTCCCGAGCCAGGCTGGCACCCCTCCTCCCCGGCAGCTTAGCGAACAGATGACCCAACAGATGAAAAGCACGCTGAAAAAATACGGCCTGGCACTCGATCTTGCGCCTGAAGTATCCGGAGCCATCGTCTGGCGGATCGGAGCCGCCCAATGAGCCTGCCAATCAACCTGACAGACACCCTGAGCCGGGTCGAACGATTCTCTACAGAATTCTGGTCGGCACGTGAAACAGGCGAACGCATGGCCCTGCTCGGCGTGTCGCTGGCCGTGGCCTCCGTATTGTTCTATCTGATGCTGATCGCCCCGGCCTTGGCCGCCCGCGAACGCCTGAACACGCATCTGCCGATACTGCGCCAGCAGGCCGCACAGATGCAGACATGGTCGCGTGAGGTGGCTGCGCTGCCGCCCGCCGCATTGGGAGTTCAGCCTGCCCGCCCCTTCACCCCGCTGTCGGTGATGGAGATCGAAGCCGGGCTCGCCCACAACGGCCTGCATGCGCAAAATGTGACACTGAACGGTGACCTCCTCAAGATGCAGCTGAATGCGGCTTCCTTTTCAGCCACCCTGTTCTGGCTGAACGAGATGCAGAAGACCTCGCGCTTTTATGTGGTCGATGCCGGCATCGTCGCACTGGCACAGATCGGCAGGGCCGATGTGACCTTGACGTTGCATCAGGCAGGGCAAGAATGATGCGCAGGCCATGGATCTGGTTGTTGGCTGGAACGGTCAGCATCGCGCTTTCTGTTCTGGCCTTCTTCCCGGCTACCTGGCTGGCCGCGTGGGTGGCGACACAAACAGACGGGCGTTTGATGCTGGGCGATGCGCGGGGCACGCTGTGGCGCGGCGAAGCTTTCATCGGCGGCGCGGCGCACAGCGGCGAGCCGCTTGCCCCGCTGCTTCCCGGCCGTTTCGCCTGGCGCTTGTCGCCCATGATCTTGCTGGGTCAAGTCGATCTCGACGTGCACAACACCACGGCACTCTCACAGCCGGTCCAGCTGACGGGAAACTGGCAGCAGTGGCAGGCGAGCCCCGCCGCCCTCAGTCTGCCGGCGGAACGTCTGGTCGCTCTCGGCGCACCGCTCAACACTCTGCAACCCGCCGGCCAGATGCGCCTTTCATGGCAGCCGCTGCAATTTACCCGCATAGCCGGGCGGATCGAGATGAGCGGAACAATGAATCTGAGCGTCACCGATCTCACCTCTCGGCTCTCTCCCATCGATCCGCTGGGTTCCTATGATCTTGCGCTGGTTTGGCGCGCGTCTGAGGCGGCGATCACGCTGGTATCACTCGAAGGGCCGATGTTGCTGGCAGGTACCGGTGTCATCCGCCACGGGCATGGGCAGTTTTCCGGCACGGCACAGGCCGCGACGGGACAAGAAGACAGGCTGGCAAACCTGCTTAATTTAATCGGTCAACGCCGCAATCAAGGCGACCGGAACATCATCGCGCTGGAATTCAAATGAAAATCAATCGAAACGAAATGTTCTCCACCCTTCCCTTCTGCGCGCTGAAAAGTGTGGCGGCGATCATGCTGTTATGCACCACGGTGCTGGTATCGCCGGCTCAAGCCGTAACGGAAAACAGCGGCGACAGCACTCTGCCGAAAACGGACCAGGGCTCGCTTAATTTCGTCGGCGCCGATATCGAATCGGTGATCGCGGCAATCGGCGATTACACCGGCATCACGTTCATCATCGATCCGCGCGTCAAAGGCACGGTCAATCTGGTTTCCGAAAAGCCGGTCAGCAAAGCGCAGGCCTTCCATCTGCTGACCTCGGTCTTGCGACTGCACGGCTACACGGTGGTGAACAGCAACGGCTACAGCAAAGTCGTGCCGGAAGCGGAAGCCAAATCGCAGGCCGGCCCGATTCGTGCCGGTGCGATACGCGGCGACCAGATCGCGACACAGGTCTTCCGTCTGAACTACGAATCCGCCACAAATCTGGTGGCGGTATTGCGCCCGCTGGTCTCACCCAACAACACGATCAATGCCAATCCCGGCAACAACACGCTGGTCATCACCGATTACACCGATAACCTGCTGCGCCTGAAGAGGATCATCGCGGCGCTCGATGCCCCGAGCGGCAACGAACTGGATGTGATTCCCATCCGTCACGCCATTGCCGGCGACATCGCGGCCATGGTCAACCGCCTGATGGATAGCGGCCCCCCCGTGACGGGCAGCGAGAGCGTGAACGTCAGCCTGCTGGCCGATGCGCGCAGCAACAGCGTCATCCTGCGCGCGCCCTCGGAAGAACGCGCCAATCTGGCCAGAGCACTGATCGAAAAACTGGATCAGCCGACGCTGATGCCCGGCAATGTGCATGTCGTCTATCTGAAAAATGCCGAAGCGACCAAGCTCGCGCAGATATTGCGCACCGTGCTATCGGCGAATACCGCTTCAGCAACCCCCGCCGCCGCCTCTTCTCCGGCCTCGCCGGAAGCCGTGCAGCAGTCCACTTCGAACGGTTCCATTCAGGCCGACCCGGCCACCAACACGCTGATCATCACGGCCAGCGAAGCGGTCTACCATAATCTGCGCGGTGTCATCGACCAGCTCGATGCGCGCCGCGCCCAAGTCTATATCGAGTCGCTCATCGTCGAAGTGAGCGCGACGCGGGCTGCCGAATTCGGCGTGCAATGGGGAGCCCTGTCGGGCAGCGCTGCGAGCAAATACCGGCTCGGCGGCGTGACCGGATTTGGCACGGGGGGTGACAACCTGATCAACCAGGCCGCCGCTTCCGCCAACGGCGGAGCACTGCCGCCGGGCAACGGCCTGTCGCTCGGCCTGTTCCGTCAGGTGGCGGGCAAGATCGGTTTGGCGGCCTTGGCGCACGCACTCGCGAGCGACGATGATGCCAACATTCTGTCTATGCCGAATCTGATCACGCTCGACAACGAGGAAGCCAAGATCATCGTCGGCCAGAACGTGCCCTTCATCACCGGCCAATACACCACCACGGCATCGGGCGGCGGCGCGGGAGTGAATCCTTTCCAGACCATAGAGCGCAAGGATATCGGCCTGTCGCTGCGCGTGCGCCCGCAGATTTCCGAAGGCGGCACCGTCAGGTTGGCGATCTATCAGGAAACTTCCAGCGTTCAGGATGCGAGCGGCGCGGCCGGCATCATCACCAACAAGCGCTCCATCGACACCAATGTGCTGGTGGATGACGGACAGATCATCGTGCTGGGCGGTTTGATCGACGACAGCCTGCGCGACGGGGTAGTCAAAGTACCCGGTCTGGGCGACATCCCGGTCGTCGGCAACCTGTTCAAATACCAGAAGCGCTCCCGCGTCAAAACCAACCTGATGGTGTTTTTGCGTCCTACCGTGATACGCAACAGCGAGCAAAGCGTGAGCCTGTCCGGGGATCGCTATGAGTTCATCCGCAACGCGGAGATAGCCGCACACCCAGGGCGTTCGCTGCTGCTGCCCGATTTGGGCGCGCCGCAGTTGCCGCCGCTGCAAAACGGGCTTCCGCTTGGCGGAGCGCCGTTTGGCCAGCAAGGTGCGGTGCCCGCAGACGTGCCGCCTGAATCGCCGGCAGCGCCCGCTTTGCCCGCAACGGCAGCGCCCGCCTCCGTCACTGAAGTGCCGCTGCAACCATGAACGAGGCGGTGACGGGGACGCGCCTGCTCCCCTACGCATTCGCGCGCGACTTCGGCGTGCTGGCTCAGCGTAACGGCAACGTGACCGAAGTCTGGCTGTCGGACACCACGCAGCCCGCAGTTCTGGCTGAAGTCGGCCGTCATTTCGGTGTGCTCAAACTGACGATGATGCCGCGAGCCGAACTCGAAGCGGCCATCGCCAAAGCCTATGCGGATTCCGGCGGCGATGCGGCGCAGGTGATCGACGAATACGAATCCGATCTCGACCTGAACTCGCTGATGCAGGATATGCCGGGAATCGAGGACCTGCTCGAATCCGCCGACGACGCGCCGGTGATACGCATGATCAACGCACTGCTGACGCAGGCCTTGCGCGAAGGCGCGTCCGACATCCACATCGAACCGTTCGAGCAGGTGTCGGTGGTGCGCTTCCGCATCGACGGCAGTCTGCGCGATGTGGTGCGGCCAAAGAAAGCGCTTCACGCCTCGCTGATCTCGCGCATCAAGATCATGGCGCAGCTCGACATCGCCGAGAAACGCCTGCCACAGGACGGACGCATCACGCTGCGCGTCGGCGGCAAAGCCGTCGATGTGCGCGTCTCCACGCTGCCCACCGGCCACGGCGAACGCGCTGTGCTGCGTCTGCTCGACAAGGAATCCGGCAAGCTCGATTTGCACCATCTGGGCATGAGCCCCGACACCCAGGTGCAATTCGACAGACTGATCGCCCAGCCGCACGGTATCGTGCTGGTCACCGGGCCGACCGGATCGGGCAAGACCACCACGCTGTATGCCTCGCTGTCGCGGCTGAACAACACCAACACCAATATCCTGACCGTCGAAGACCCGATCGAATACGAACTCGACGGTATCGGCCAGACCCAGGTCAACCCGCGCATCGACATGACATTCGCCAAAGCGCTACGCGCGATCCTGCGCCAGGACCCGGACATCATCATGATCGGCGAGATACGCGACCTGGAGACCGCGCAGATCGCGGTGCAGGCCTCGCTGACCGGCCATCTGGTGCTGGCGACGCTGCACACCAACGACTCGGCGGCGGCGGTCACGCGCTTGCTCGACATGGGCATTGAACCCTTCCTGCTGTCTTCCTCGCTGCTCGGCATCGTCGCGCAGCGACTGGTGCGCAAACTGTGCCCGCACTGCAAACGGCAGGAAGGGCAATACTGGGTCGAGGTTGGTTGCGAGAAGTGCGGCCACAGCGGCTATCAGGGGCGTGTCGGCATCTACGAGTTATTGCAGACCACCGAGCACATCCGCGCACAGATCCATGAACTCGCCTCGGAAGCCGACATCCGCGCCACCGCGCAGCACGACGGTATGTGCACGATGCGCGAAGACGGCGAACGCTGGCTGGCCGACGGCACCACGACACGCGCGGAGTTGCTGCGCGTCACCCGAGACTAGGCCGTGTCCGCCTTTCGCCATGAATCGGTCGATGTTGCAGGTGCCGCCCGCAGCGGCATCGTCAACGCCGACAGCGCGCGCGCCGCGCGTGCCGAGTTGCGCGCGCAAGGCTTATTGCCGCTCAAACTCGAAGCGATCACCGCCCAGCTCGACGAAGCGGGCCACAGCAAGCGCCGCGCCTTCGGCGATAGCCTGTCCACCGTGGAGCTGGCCCTGTTCACCCGCCAACTGTCCAGCCTGCTGGAAGCCGGTCTTCCGCTGGAACAATGCTTCTCGGCATTGCAGGAACAGGCCGAGCGCATCTATGTGCGCGACCTGATCGCCTCGATACGCGCCGGGGTAACCGGCGGAGCCTCGCTGTCGGATGCGCTGTCGCGGCATCCGCGTGACTTTGCCGACATCTATCGCGCGCTGGTCGCATCCGGCGAACAGATCGGCCAGTTGGAGCGCGTGCTGTCGAGGCTGGCCGACTATATCGAGCGGCGCAATGCGCTGGTGCAGAAGGTCAAGCTCGCGTTCACCTATCCGGCCATCGTTACCGTGGTCGCGTTCCTGATCGTGATCTTTTTGCTGACCTACGTGGTGCCACAGATCGTATCGGTGTTCGCCGATACCAAACAACGCCTGCCGTTCCTCACCGTGGTGATGCTGGGCGTTTCGGATTTCGTGCGGCTGTACGGCTGGATCGTTTTGCTCGCCGCCATCGCGCTGGCTTTAGCGTGGCGGCGCGCACTGCAAGATGCCGCCATCCGCATGCGCTGGCACACCTGGCTATTGACCGCCCCGCTGTATGGCCGTTTCGAACGCAGCCTCAACACCGCGCGCTTCGCCAGCACACTGGCGATCACGACCGGCTCCGGCGTGCCCATCCTGCGCGCGCTGCAAACCAGCCGCGACACGCTGACCAATGTCGCCATGCGTTCCCAAGTGGAAGCAGCGACGGCCAGTGTGCGCGAGGGTGTGAGTCTGGCGCGCGCGCTTTCGGTACACCCCTATTTCCCCGCGATGCTGATCCACATGATCCGTGCCGGCGAGATCACCGGGGAATTGCCGGCGATGCTGGAACGTGCCGCCAACGCTCAGGAGCAGGACCTGGAACGACGCACGATGACGATAGCCGGCCTGCTCGAACCGGCACTGATCCTGGCCATGGGCGTCGTCGTGCTCCTGATCGTGCTGGCGGTGCTGATGCCTATCATCGAGATCAACCAGCTGGTGCGCTAGGCCGCCGCTATTTTCCGGCACTAAAACACTACCCAAGGAATGCCATGAAACTCGCACCCCCCATCACCGCTTTCGTCTTGTTCATCGCTCTGTGCATATCCGCGACCTATTGGACGCTGCGACTGATAGAAGCGCCACAGCGCATGACCGCCGCGCCGCCGCTCTCTGACTTGCGGCTTCCCGAACTGGGAAGCGCCGCGGGATTGCTGGGCGGGCAGGCATCCTTCTCCATCGCCGGCAATATTCAATTGAAGGGGGTCGTCGTCGCCGGTGATCCGAGCGAGAGCGTGGCGATCCTGGCG
>JAXMKV010000059.1:0-13277 GCA_034371155.1 Gallionella sp.
CAACAGCCTGGATCCCAACCTGCGGGTCAACATCACCGCACCGGCGGGTGATGCCACCAACATCGGCCAACTCGTTGCGGAAGCGGGCAATCTCGGTTTGTTCGGCGCGGTGGTCAAAAACACCGGCAGCGTCAGTGCCGACAGTGCTGTGATGCAGGGCGGCAAGATCGTGCTCAAGTCCAGCAATCGCACAGAAGCCGGTGGCCAGATCAGTGCCAAGGGCGTGGGCGGCGGTGAGATAAACATCCTCTCCGATATGCAGCAAGGCACGGTGCAAGTTAGTGGCAGTCTGGACGCCTCCGCACCGCAAAAAGGCAATGGCGGCTTCATCGACACCAGCGCCGCGCAGGTGCAGGTGGCGGATAGCGCCCAAATCACCACTGCCGCGTCGAACGGCTTGGCTGGCACCTGGCTGATTGACCCGATCAATGTCACTATCGGAACCGGAACCGACGCTGGTGGCACTTTCGTCAGCAATGCTTGGACACCCACTGCCTCCGGCTCCTTTATCACCGCCAGCACCATTGTTGCGGCATTGAATGGCGGCTCCAACGTCACCGTCACGACGGTTAATGGTGGGTTTGCCGAGGCGGGCGACATCACCGTGTCCGCACCGATCACCATGACGGGTGCCAACTCCGCCACCCTCACTCTGCAAGCTGAAAATAATATCGCCATCAACGCCAACATCAGTTCCACCAATGTCACGCCGACGGCGCTCAACCTCGTGTTGAATCATGGCGCGGCGGGGAGTGCCACAGTGGCTACGGGTGTGGGGGTTAGTCTGGCCGGTGGCGTACTGGACGTGCAAAGTGCCGGCGTGACCAGTTCCGGATCATTGACCTTGGCAGGCGCTAATTCAGCATTGACCAACCTGACGCTCAAGGCTGGCATCCTGACTGGGAATGCCAGCAATTTGACTGGCGTGATCTTGGGTAGCGATCTGACGACCAGCGGTAACTTGTACATCTATAACGACCTGCTACTCGCCAACGGTATCACCGTCAACAAGGGTAGTCTCGGCTGGTATTTCGGTACGGCAGGCGCGCAGTCCCTTGGTATGCAAGGTGGTACTGGGAATGCCATCATCAACAGTACGGGCGGAAGTCTGAATGCGGGATTTTTAAGTGCGCAACAATTTAGCATTGGTGCGGGTATTACCTATCAGGGCTATGGCTCGACAGGGGCTGATGCAAATGACACCTTCACAAATAACGGGATATTGAATGCCAATACGTCAGGACAGACGCTGACGATCTCGCCAGACGTTTTTGTAAATAACGGCACGATGGAAGCGAGCGCGGGCACGTTAACCATCAACTCGCCAGTCAGCTTTAGCAATGCTGGCACGCTGCGCGCTTCCGGCGGGACGGTCAGTGTCGGTAATGGCGTGCCCACCTTTACCAATGCGGCCAGTACCGGTGTGATTGATGTTACCGCCGGCATCTTTAGTCTGCGTGCCCCAAGCTGGAATAATGCCAATACGATCAGCCTTTCCGGTGGCACTCTCAATTTGGGCGGTACCTTCTCCGCCGCTAATCTGGGGACATTCAATCGTACGGGCGGGAGTGTCAATGTCATCGGTACCCTGAATAATGCCGGCAGCACGCTGGATATTGGCAGCGCCGGCATTTTTGGTGCAGGTGGACTGACTTCGCTGGGTATCAATACATTCAGGGGCACGATCCTGAGCGGCACGGTGGTTTCCGGTGATGCCACACCCTTGACGATGTTCACCTCATGGTCCGCACTGGATGGTGTGACGCTGGGCGATGCGACGCATAACGCGTTGACGCTAACAACCGGCTTGAGTGTGGCAATCGACAATGGCATCACCCTGGCCGATGGCTTCGCGCTGAATTTCGGCAGCAGTGGCTGGAATATGAACGGCAACTCCGAGATTGTCACCCCGGGTACAGCCACGATCAACATCGCCGGCGGCACGCTGAACAGCAATCTGGCCGGTTCGGTATTGACCATAGGCGACGGCATTACGATCACAGGCCGCGGCACGGTGAATGGCGATGCCAATGCCAGCATTTTCAATTACGGCACTCTTGATGCCAGTATCAGTGGACAAAACCTCACGGTCGCGGTGTCCGGCACTGGCACGTTGACCAACAACGGCATTTTGCGTAGTTCGACAGGCAACTTGGTGCTGTCCGGTGTCACCACGCTGGCTGGCAAACTTGATGTCGGTACGAGTGTTTCGACCAGCAATACTTCGCTCACCAATAGCGGCACCATCACTGGTGCGGGTACATTGAATCTGGGTGCCGCCAACACCCTGACCAACGACGGTTTCATCAATCCCGCCGGTGTCAATGGTACGGGTACGCTGTCCATCACCGGTAATCTGCTGAATAGCCCAACCGGCAAGGTGCAGATGGAGATCAATGGCACCACTGCCGGGCAATATGATGTGCTGGCGGTTTCGGGTACTGCGGATATTACCAACGGCCAGCTCTTGCTGGGCGGCACGGGAGGAGTGGGCAGCTATCCTGTGCTTACCGCAACTTCCGTAACAGGCACTTTCCCCAGCGTGGGTGGGTTGTTCACCTTAACCCAGACCAACAACACGAGCAACTTAACGCTAGCCGTTACGGCCAACAAGGCGGCGGGCTATACCTATTGGGATGGTGGGGCGGGTACGCTCAACTGGTTGGATGACGCGAACTGGAGCACGGATCTCGCGCCTTCGGCCAGCACCAGCTTGTATCTGCCTAGCACGGCTGCTGCGGTAGTGTTACCCGACACGCTGACCGTGCAGGATTACTACCAGGACGGAGCGTCGCTTGTCAGTGCGGGTAGTTTCACCCTGCAATCGGCGGGCAATATCGTACTTGCGGGGGGCAGCATTGCGACTAACGGCATGGTGATTCTCAATGCGGATAGTGATGGCATCGATGGCGGTGCCATTGTCATGAACGCGGGCGCGTCGATCATCAGCAACGGTGGCAGCATCCATTTGGGCGGTGGCACGGCGGGAGATGGCTCAGGTTTTGCGGCGGGCAATGCGACTTACGCCAACGGCATTACGTTGACTGGCGCGATACTCGATGCAGGGAGCGCGCTTTTGGGCGGGGGCAACATTGTCTTGCACGGCACGGGTGATGCCGTGGGTGGGACCAATATGGGTGTGCACTTGAGCGGCGCTACGCTATTGACCGACGGCATGGCCACGATCTCCATCAATGGCATCGGCGGGGGGGGGCTGGGCAGTGCCACCAATCGTGGCGTGAGCATCTATACCGCATCCTCAATCACTAGCACCTCTGGAAACATCAACATTACTGGCGTTGGTGGCGAACATAGCGATGGTTTTCACCTGTTGAGTGGCTCGGTCATCCAATCGACTGATGGTGCGATCAACATCACCGCCAATACTGGCACCGGTCCAGGCGGGTCAATTTATGGTGCATGGATTTCTGGAACCAACACCAAAATCAGCAGTGCTAATGGCAACATCAGTGTTTCAGGCACAAGTGGTGTGGCGGATGGATTGAGTAATCGCGGATTGTCAATCGATTCCAGCGCGCAGATCGTAACCACGGGTACCGGAAGCATACGCTTGACGGGAACGGGGGGCCCGGATGGTGATGGCATATTCCTCAGTAGCACCATTGAGTCTGTATCTGGCACCATCAATCTGACGGGCACTGGCGGTGCAGGACCAAGCTCAGAACGTGGCATCATGATCAATGGCACTGCCGCGCACATACTTAGCACCACTGGAAACATTTCGCTGACCGGCACCAGTACCGCTGTGGCAAGCTCGAGCAACCACGGCATCTATGTCTCTGATACCGACAACACGGGTATCAAGACAGGCGGCAACATCCTCATGGTGGGGAGTGCGGCAGCGGGGAGCACGAGCTACGGGGTAAACCTCTGGGACTTTGTTGACGCTGGCGGCACAGCCACCATTGAATCTAACGGAAATATTTTGATTCAAAAAGCCCTTGTTCCCACGGGCAACTTTGTCGTGCGTGCAGACAAGAATGCAACCAGTAGCGGCACTATCGCTTTCTCTGGGACTGGCTCGATCACCTCTGCGACGGGCAAATCCATTGATCTTTATTACAACCCCACCAGCTACGTAGCACCGACTAATTTCAGTGCGAAATTGCTGGGCACAGGTACCAACACCGCCTGGATGCTGGTGAACGATCTGGGCGCAGAAACCGGGGCGGCCACCGGTTTACAAGCGATCAATACCAATTTGGCTGGCAATTATGCGCTGGGAAGAAACATTGATGCGAGTGCAACCAGTACTTGGAACGCCGGGGCAGGCTTTGTGCCGATTGGTAATGCGACGACCCCTTTCACTGGCAAATTTGATGGATTGAGTCATGCGGTCAACAACCTAACTATTAATCGGCCAACCACTGATTATGTTGGCCTGTTTGGCGTCGCTGGTAACGGTGCTACGGTAAAAAATGTCGGTATGATCGGCGGCAAGATAGTCGGACAAAGCTATGTTGGCGGGCTGGTCGGACTTAACTACGGCGGCGCCGTGACTGCCAGTTACGCCACGGGCAATGTGAGCAGTAATGGCGGGGCGGCGACGGGAAATGTCGGCGGGCTGGTGGGGGGGAATGACGCAGCCGGCAACATTAACAACAGCTATGCCACTGGCAATGTAAGAGGCTATGACAGCGTTGGTGGCTTGGTGGGTTGGAACAACACGGGCTCCACCCTCAGCAACAGTTACGCTTTGGGTAATGCAACCGCAAGCAATAGTCAGGCGGGTGGCTTGGTGGGGTGGAACGGTGGCACGGTCGACAACAGTTATTCGACGGGCAGTGTGACAGCGGCGAGTTTGGCTGGCGGGTTGGTCGGAATAAACTGGGGCTCGGTCACGAATAGCTTCTGGGATGTCACCACATCCGGCCAAGCAACGTCTTCGGGTGGCGTAGGAATGGCCACGGTAGACTTTTTTACAAATGCCAATTTTGTTAGTGCGACAGCACCAAATGGCAATGTTGCTCCGGCTTGGGATTTCGCTACCACTTGGTGGATGAGCGAAGGCAACACCCGTCCGTTCCTGCAAATGGAGCATGTCACCACCATCAGCAACGCCCATCAGTTGCAGTTGATGGCGCTCGACCTGAACGCGAATTACACGCTGGGCGCGGATATCGATGCGGCCATGACCAATGGCACGATCAATCCGTCCGGCATGTGGGGTGCCGAGGGATTTGTTCCTGTTGGCAGTGGCAGCTACGGCGCTTACGGCGGCAGTCCCTTTACCGGCACCTTCGATGGTTCTGGTCGCGTGATTCGCGGACTGACAATTGATCGCCAATTTACCAATCAGGTCGGTCTGTTCGGGGCGACCGGCGCGGGTTCCAGCATCCTGAATGTAGGGCTGGTCGAAGCGCGGGTGATCGGATCGGGAGATGTCGGCGGACTGGTGGGAAACAATTTGGGCCATATCCACAATAGTTATGCCGAACGCTCCGAAGTGAGCGGCCGTAGCAATGTTGGAGGTCTGGTTGGTTCGAATGCGCTCTGGTCGGAGACCAGTGCCCCCGCTGTTGCAGGGAGCATCAGCGCCAGCTATGTGACAGGTGGAAAAGTCACGGCTGACTCGGGTGTCGGTGGATTGACCGGGAGCAATGGCGGTGAAGTTGTTGGCAGCTATGTTTCGAATAGTTTTGTGGTGGCGACAACTTCAAGCAGTGCATGGGCAGGCGGTTTGGCGGGCAGCAACAGCGGCACCATCAGCAATAGCTTCGTCAGCGGGGGGAGTGTGATCGCCAGTGGTTCTTCGGCTCGCGAGATTGGCGGGCTGGTCGGGGACAACATAGGTGCTATCAGCAACAGCTATGTCAGCGGCGGCAGTGTGGCGGGGTCAGAACGCATCGGCGGACTGGTAGGTTGGAGCGACGGCAATATTGTCGATAGTTATGTGAGCGGCAGCAGCGTGGTTGGTATATCGAGTGTTGGTGGGCTGGTTGGATACCTAGCTGGCAGCTCCACCACTGGCGGGGGGAATGGTGTTGGCCGCATCATCAGCAACAGCTATGTGAGTGGCGGCAGCGTGGTCGGTTCGTCGTATGTTGGCGGGCTGGTCGGCTACAACGATTATGCCCATGTTGTTGACAGCTACGCCACTGGTCAGGTGTCTGGTTCATCGTATGTTGGCGGACTGGTCGGCTACAACTACGGCGGGATCGTCAGCAACAGCTACGCCACCGGCCAAGTATCTGGTTCATCGAATGTTGGCGGGCTGGTTGGATATAACGACACCAGTTGGAGTGGTCTTGTTGGCAATAGCTTTTGGGATTCAGGCACGGTGGGCGCTGATGTGCAAAATGCTATTGGTTACGACTTTTACTGGGAAGGTGGCAGTAATGCCGGTGCGACCGATATGGCGGTTTTCCGCATGGATGAGGCCGCCTTGTCCGCTGCAGGTTTCGATTTCACCAATACTTGGTGGATGATAGACGGCGCTACTCGTCCTTTCCTGCAAAGCGAATACAGCACCACCATCACCAGCGTGCACCAGTTGCAGATGATGGCGAAGGATTTGACCGCACATTACACGCTGGTCAACAACATTGATGCGAGTGCCACCAACGGTGCGATAAATCCATCCGGTATGTGGGGCAGCGCGGGTTTTGTGCCGCTAGGAGATAACGCCTCCAACACTGATGCCTCTCGTTTCACCGGCACGTTCGATGGGCAGGGGTATACCGTTGCCGGGCTGACCATTGACCGCGCGACCTCCGACTATGTTGGCCTATTTGGCAGGGTTGGTACTTCCGGCGTGCTAACTCATGTCAGACTGCTGAAAAGCCAAGTGAGCGGTGATGCCTACGTGGGTGCCTTGGTGGGTATGAATCAGGGCATATTGTCTGACAGCCACGCAGAAAACGTAACCGTGACCGGCGGGCTTTCGGTTGGTGGTCTGGCGGGCAACAACAGCGGCAGCATTGCCAATAGTTATGTCAGCGCGGGTTCCGTAAGTGGTGAGGCCGAAGTTGGCGGTTTGGTGGGCTGGAGCACGGGCGGGAGCATCCATCAAAGCCATGTGATCAACAGCTCGGTTGCCGGGCAGTTTGACATCGGCGGACTGGTGGGTGCCAATCAGAGCGGCAATACAATCAGCGACAGTTATGTTAGCCACACGGATGTGCGGGGCACTGACGGCGGTTTTGGCGTATCCGCCATCGGCGGATTGGTGGGCTCCAACAATGCCGACATTACCCGCAGCTATGTTAGCGGTTCACACGTGAGCGGCAGCGGTGTTTCGGCATGGTCCATCGGGGGATTGGTGGGTTATAACCAGTCTTTGGGCGGCATCAGCAACAGCTATGTCAGCGGCGGGAGCGTGAGCAGCAGCGCAAGCAGTTCTTCTGGTGGGATAGGCGGATTAGTCGGGGGTAACTGGGGCGACATCAGCAACAGTTACGCCAGCAACGGCAGCCTGATGGGCACTCTGCCCGGCGGAATAGCGGGATCAAATGGCGCAACAGGAACAATCAGCAACAGTTATTGGGATACCTCCACCTCGGGTGTGCCTGTGGCGGTGGGCGAGGACTTCGGCACGTTAAACAATGTCGCCGGTTTGACTACAGCAGAGTTGATGAATTCGGCGAATTACGTCGGCTTCGACTTTACCAATGTCTCGGGTAGTTGGTTCATGCTCGAAGGCAATACCCGTCCATTCCTTCAGATGGAATACAGCACCACGATTACCAACTCACATCAATTGCAGTTGATGGGGATGAACCTGGCGGCGAGTTACATGCTGGCTAACAACGTCGATCTTACAGAGGCAAACGGGACGACTAATCCATCGGGCATGTGGGGCAGTGCGGGTTTTGTGCCGCTCGGAACGGATCCCTTAGTTTCGCCCTATGCCCCCGCATTTACGGGCACATTCGATGGGCAAAATCACATCATCAGCAACCTCACCATTAATTTGCCAACTAGCTCCAATGTGGGGTTGTTTGGTAATGCTGGGGGTACGGCAGTTATTCAGAATATTACCTTGACAGGTGGAAACGTAACTGGCGGGGCGAATGTGGGAAGTTTGGTCGGTAACAACTTCGGTACGATCCAAAACGCACATGCAACACTGGCCATCAATAGCGTTAATGGCAGTAGCGTGGGCGGATTGGTCGGCTCCAATAGCGGAAGCATCACAGCCAGTTCGGCAGGTGGGGCGGTGCTCAATGCGGGATACAGCGGTAATACCGGCGGTCTGGTTGGCTACAACTCAGTCACAGGTACGGTAGATACAAGCTATGCAACCGGGCATGCAGAGGGAATGTATGACACGGGAGGATTGGTTGGCAGCAATTATGGAGCAATCAGTCGCAGTTACGCCAGTGGCAATATCGGCGTGATGGCAAGTGGAAACCGAGTTGGCGGATTGGTGGGAATCAACTCAGGAGCTGTTAGTAATAGCTATGCCACAGGGGCCGTTGATGGTAACAACAGTGTTGGCGGTTTGATTGGAGACGAAAACGGCACGGTCAGTGATGCCTATGCCACAGGAGCCGTTAGTGGTAACGGCAATGTGGGCGGCTTTATCGGGCTTGCCACAAACGCGATAGTCAGTCGCGCTTATGCCACAGGGCAGGTGACGGGAATCGTGGCATCAACTACCGGCGGATTTATCGGGCGCAGAAACGGCACCACCCCCTACACCGATGTTTTCAATCTGACGGCTCAAGCGAATGCGGTGGGAACGGGAATCACCACAGGCACAGCCTCTCTGGGGGTTGGTGTTAATTTTACCCCCGCCAGTTTTACCGGTTTTAATTTCACCTCGACACCGAGTGCCGCTGGCAACAACTGGGTGATGGTGAATGCCAACGGTACCTTGGCAACCAATGGGCAGGCTACGGCGAGTTCCACTCGTCCGATGCTGGCTTCGGAATGGTCTGCCACCCTCACTAATGCGCACCAGTTGCAGTTGATGGCGTTGGATTTGACTGCCAGTTACACCTTGGCGAACGACATTGACATGAGCGGAACCAACGGTGTTACTCAACCTTCGGGTATGTGGGGCAGCAAAGGTTTTGTGCCAGTGGGCGAGAACCCGGATACTTTTGTTGGGGGCTTTACCGGCACCCTGGATGGGGCGAATTTCACAATCAGCAATTTGTTCATCAACCGGCCTTTGGAAGGTGATGTCGGTCTGATTGGCTATTTGGGCGGCTTTAATCCCCAAGGCGCAGTTCGTAACCTGCATTTGGTTGACGTGAATGTCACGGGCGCGGGGTCCGTCGGTGCCTTGGTGGGAACCGCCAACGGCACGCTGGACAATGTCTCAAGCAGCGGTTTGGTGGTGGGCGTGAGTAGTGTGTTCGGCAACGGCGGTAATTCCGGCGGATTGGTTGGGAACAATGGAGGCAGTTTGTCGAATGCTTCCAGCTCGGCCACGGTGACGGGCACAGGTATTGAAGCATTGGTTGGTGGCCTGGCGGGGAGTAACTTTGGCGGTTCGATCAGTCGTTCGTACAGTACGGGCGCTGTCACTGGAGTCGGAGATCACGCAATAGTCGGTGGCCTGGTTGGGGAAAGCGATGGTGCCATCAGCACTTCCTTCAGTACAGGTGCGGTGGTGCTGACAGGAAACTACGGCTCAGCAGGGGGCTTGGTGGGTGGTAACCTGGGTGCTTCCTCGGCAACCATCACCAACAGTTACAGCACAGGTGCGGTGACCAGTACCAGCACGACCAACGGCAACCGGGTGGGCGGCTTGGTCGGCTGGAACAGCGGCACTGTTTCCAACACCTATAGCACCGGCGTTGTTTCAGGGAGTGCCTTGGATACGGTGGGGGGGCTGCTCGGTTGGAGCAACTCAAGCACTCTTTCCAATAATTTCTGGGATATTTCCACATCAGCTTTGGCAGATGGACTGGGAATTGGTATGGACACTGGGGTGCTTGGTGTTGCGGGAACTCCGCAAACGGGAGTCAGCGGCCTTAGCACCGCAGATATGCGTCTCCAAGCCAGCTTTACCGGCTTTGATTTCACCAACACTTGGCGCATCATCGACGGACAAACCTTGCCCGCCCTGCGAGCGTTGGTGAAGTCGGTTACGGTTACGGCAAGCAGTGATACCAAGACCTACGACAAGGTTGCCTACAGCGGCGGCGTTGGCGTGACCTATTCAACCCCTATCGCCACTAGCCTGATTTTTGGTTCGGGCTATAGCGGGACTTCACAGGGGGCGGTGAATGCCGGCGATTACACGATTGCCGCGACCGGAATTGTTTCTGCCCAATACGATCTGACCTATGTGGATGGCACGTTGACGATAGATAAGCTGGCACTCACCGGCGCATCAATCGGGGCGAGCAGCTCGACCTATGGCGATGTGTTGAACGCAGGCGCGGTAAGTTTTGGCAATCTGATGTCGGGAGATGTCGTCACCAGCAGCGTCACGGTGAACACCGGTGCGACTAGTACCAGCGGCAATTTTGTGGCGGGCAGCTACACACAAACTGCATCATCGACACTGACTGGTGCGGATTCCGGAAACTACACCTTCACAGGATTTACTTCGGGTGCGAACTATACGATTGATTCGCTCGCGCTGACGGGCAGCATAACCGGCGGCGGCAACGTTTACGGCGGGACGCTAACGGCGGGGTCGTTGGGATTCAGCAACGCCATCAGCGGTGATCTGATCACTGCGGGCGCGGTGACCATCAATACCACCGGTTTGTTGAGCAGCAGCGGCAATCTCAGGGCCGGTACCCATGCGGGCATTCAGAGTGTCGGTGCGGCCCTGGACGGAACGGACTCGGCCAACTACAGCTTTGCAGGGGCCAGCGCGGACTACACCGTCAGCCAGCTGGCGCTGATCGGCACCAACATCGCCGCCGTCAACACCACCTATGGCACCGCAGTGAATGCCGGCGCAGTTAGCTTTGGCAATGTGGTTGGAGCGGATGTCGTCACGGCGATTGCCGTGATCGACTTCAATCCGACGACAAACTTGAGCAGCAGCGGCAACCTCAAGGCGGGTAGCTATAGCCAGAGTGTCAATCCGATCGACGGCGCGGATGTCGCCAACTACAGCTTTGCCGGATTTAGTTCGTCGCCAAACTATGTGGTCAGTCAACTGGCGCTGACGGGTTCGATCACGTCAGGAAGCTCGGTCTATGGCTCGGCGTTGGCGGCAGGTACGGCCAGCTTCAGCAATGCGATCACCAACGATGTGCTGGGCACAGCCACCGTCGCGGTGAACACCGCCGGAAACACCAGCACGAGCGGCAACCTGAATGCGGGCAGCTACACGGGGATTGAATCGGTGAGTGCGCTGGACGGTGCGGACGCGGGGAACTACACGTTTGCGAATGTTCTGGGTGATTACGTTGTCAGCCAACTGGCGCTGAGCGGCAGCATCACCGGCGGCGGCAACGTTTACGGCGGGACACTGACAGCGGGCACATTGGGCTTCAATAATGCCATTAGCGGTGATCTGGTCAATGCGGGCACGGTGACCATCAACACCACCGGCTTGTTGAGCAGCAGCGGCAATCTCAGAGCCGGCACCCATACTGGCATTCAGAGTGTTGGCACTACCTTGAGCGGCACGGATGCAGGCAACTACAGCTTCGCGGGTGCCAGCGCGAACTACACTGTCAGCCAACGGGTGCTGACTGGCGCATCGATTGCGGGCGTGACCACCACCTACGGCACACCGGCAGCAGCAGGCACAGTGAGCTTTACTAATGTGCTTGCCAATGATGTTGTGAGCGCATCGGCCGCCATTGTTAATCCCACCTACAGTGCTGGTGGCAATCTGAACGCGGGTAGCTACAATCAGGCGGCCTCGGCAACGTTGACTGGCACAGATGCGGGCAATTACAGCTTTGCCGGATGGATTACGCCAGCGGCCAATTACAGCGTCACTGCCGCAATTTTGACAATTACGGCCAATCCGGTGAGCAAGACCGAAGCTGCACCAGACCCTTTCCTGAGCTACATCGTGAATGGACTGAAGGGAGCGGATACGGCATCCGCCACGTTGAGCGGTGTGCTGGCTCGTGCTCCGGGTGAGGTGGTGGGTGCCTATCCAATCAATCAGGGTAGCTTGATCGCGTCGAATAATTACAACATGAGCTTTGTACCGGGTGTGTTCAGCATCTTGCCGCCGCCTGCACTTGTTGCGCCGCCGCCCCCTGTCACACAGACGGTAATCGATACGCTCAATGTCGTGGTCGTACCACCGCCTCCGACAAACAATCCACCGCAGCAGCAGGATCCCCTCACGGTGGCGAGTGTGGGTGATGAAGAGGAAGAGAAGGCACAAGCCGTTGCGGGCGAAGTGAGCGCAGCGCAGGGAACGGGCGAAAATCCTTCCGGGGGACAAACACTGCCGATATGCAAATAATATGCTTACTTTACGGTTGCATAGGTGGGCGGTTATAGTGTCCTGGTGTTGAGTTGGGCAAGTGGAACATAGTGAGGTGGGGTCTGTAGGAGCTTGCTTAAGCGGCCACTTACCCATCGTTTTGTTGATGGGTTATGTGGAGTGGCTATGTAAGGCTGCCGAGCGATAGCGATCCGAAAATCCATCGCGCGATAGCACTTCACAGAAACTCATCGCGCGGATAAACCGCGCTCCCACAGGGGATGCGGTTTTAATGAACGATGCAGGATGAGGCAGAGTGCTGTTTTGTGGGAGCTTGGCTTTGCCGAGCGATAGCAGCACTGTAGAAACCCATCGCGCGGATGAACCGCGCTCCCACAGGGGATGCGGTTTTAATGAACGATGCAGGATGAGGTAGAGTGCTGTTTTGTGGGAGCTCGGTTTCACCGAGCGATAGCAGCACTGTAGAAAACCATCGCGCGGATGAACCGCGCTCCCACATGGGGGGCGACCTAAAGGGGGCGCACAAGTACCGCAGTAATTGCGCAATGAAGCTCCCCACAAGGGGTGTTCCGATGGATTATTTGGATTTATTAAGGGGGTTGCCATGCTACGCGAAGAAGCTTTTAAATACGGAGGGGGTAAGCTCAGGCCTATCTGTGTCGCGCTTTTGCTGGCCTTCGGTGTTCAGGATGCGTTGGCCAACCCCATGGGAGGCAGCGTAGTCAGCGGACAAGCCAGCATTGCCGCGAGCGGCAACGTTCTCACCGTCACCAACACCCCCGGCACCATCATCAACTGGCAAGGCTTTTCGATTGGAGCCAACGAAGTCACCCGCTTCATCCAACAAAGCGCCAGCTCCGCCGTCCTTAACCGCGTTGTCGGCAACAACCCCAGCCAGATTCTCGGCACTCTGCAATCCAATGGCCGC